>FOXT01000038.1 GCA_900115795.1 Lachnospiraceae bacterium XBB1006
CAAGGAAAACCAACGGTATTTTTATAGCATTATTATACTATGGAACAGCTCGCTCCCGCAACGTCTTCCTATATTTCTCTATTCATTTCTTACCTCTGATTGTTGCAGGAAGCCCTGCCTGAATTCTATGAAATGTACTACTGACCTTTACAGAAGAACTCTGCAAAAGATTTTTTTAATATTACCATAAAAATGAAGTCCTTGCAAGCACTACTTGGCTAAGCAAAAAAACGCAACCCCGCTAATTACCCACAGGATCATTGCGGAAAGCTTCTTTTACCTTTTCGATAGCAGATAAATCGCTAATATATCCAACAAAATCAAGATGCTCTGTATGACAAAAATAACAATTGTCGTCCGTTTTTCATCCGTGACTATATCATACTGCCCGGATGCGGCGCCCTGATATAACAATAATGTCTGAAAAAGTCCCCCACAGATTAAAAAGTACAGCAAGCCCCCAAAAAACTCTATTGTCTAATACCCTGTATATCTTCTCCTTTGCTTTCAGTGATTGATAGTATGCAAAGAGTATTACAATTCCCTGTACTACCGGAATAAGCTTTAATAACTGCATCATTCCTCCTCATTTTTCTGTTCCCATAAATCATAGAAGCATTTTATAAAATTTCCCTTCACCTATCGGCGTAGTTTTTGTTTCTGCCTCTCCTGCAATATGAAATCCAGCTTTTTCGTAACAGCGGATTGCTCTGGTATTCCATGTTCGCACCTCCATGCAGGGCGTTTTATCTGGGTAAAAATCCCTCACTATTTCACAAGCCATTTTCACAATGACTTGTCCGTATCCTCTATTGCATAATTCCGGATTTACCCCAACGCCGATAAAGATTTCCTTGTCTTTTTCGCGAAGGTTGATATACCCCACCAGAACTTCGTCATCATAAAAGGAAAAATGATGATTGTCTGGATTCGCAAAGCCGCGGTGTTCCCTGACCTGTTCGCTGTATGGTATGTTGTTATAAATGGCATATTCTCCCGGATATTTCCAGTTACTTATAATATGCATTTCCTCTTCTGTTACTCTATGATAATTCAGCATTTCTATTCTCCCGCTTTTTTACCGCTCGCTTTATTCATGAAACGAAATAGCGTCAACCGAGTCCGCACCATACTCTATTTCAAAACAACCTAACGGTTGAAATTTCCCGTTCATAATGACCTCGCCCTTATAGATAACTTTTCTGGATTTGCTTTTGCCTGCACCACCCCCTCAGCCGCTAACGGAATGAGGGCGGTTTCTAAATCTATTTTCTCCGGTATGGAATGTCTGATTAAATATATTTTTTTCTTCCGCTCCACATAAGCTTCGTAATGTTTCAATAATTTTGTCACTCCAATCCTTCCAGCAAACTGTTTATTGCAATTTCATACGCCCCCGCTACAAGCAATCACCTATACGCTTTCATCAGAGGGAACAAAAATCTCTGTCTTGCCATCTTTATCCGCATCCGGTCTTTGGAAAAGTGCACGAGACACTCTGAACTTCAGATTACATTCCGGTGTTACCATTCTTCTTGGCATTCCATAGGAATTTGGCACGCCACCCATCGGCATCCCGTGAATAGCTGCAATTTTGTTATCATAAAGCGTCACCGCAAATGTTCTTGCACTACTGAACGTATCATAGGAAACCTTGCAATATATATTGCCGGGTAAAAGTATATCTGCCTGCTTATTTTCATTTACTTCATTCCTGCCATTTTCACAAGCTAAGCACCGCCATTTTCGCGCAGTTCCTTTGCCTTCGCAATCTCTTCTTCCGTATAATCCTCAAGCAATTTTTCTTCCGGAATGCCATACTTTAACATATTTACAATATCACGTAAAGTCGCTTGTTTGACTCCCTGTTCGATACCCTGCTCGATACCCTGCTCGATACCCTTTGCGATACCGATTTTCTCTAATCTATCCGCAACCTCACACATACTCATTCCTCCTTCTTCCTTTGGAATGTGAACATACCGTTC
>FOXT01000039.1 GCA_900115795.1 Lachnospiraceae bacterium XBB1006
TGATATGCCCCCTGTCAAGTAGACAGGTTAAATATCAAAAATAAATGTTTAATGAATGACCATACTTCGTATGAGGTATGGTCATTTTTCTATGCACACCATTTTTCTTTGTATTTATTAATTCGTTTATTTTCTGGAATAGGATATTCTATAGGATCTATAGTTGCTAAAGCTTCCGACCTTATCTCCAAAGGAGTTTTACAATTATATCGTTCTTGTATGCGTTCTTCTGAGTAGAATCTTATATAATCTTTAATTGCAAATCTAAGAGATTCTTCGTTTGTAATTTCGTACATTGCATACATTTCAGATTTAATAATTCCCCAGAAACCTTCTGTAGGTCCGTTATCTATACAATGACCTACTCGGGACATTGATTGTTGCATTTCTTGATTTACAAGTTTTTTTTGAAACACTTTGCTTGTATACTGAAAACCTCTATCACTATGAAAAATAGGTTTAGCATCCGGATTGACTTTAATAGCTTTGTCAAAGGTTTTAAATACTAATCTATTATCATTTCTGCAGCTTATTACATATGAAACTGGATAGCGATCATATAAATCGATAATGGCACTTAAATATAGTTTTTTCTTTTCACCAGGCACCTTAAATTCAGTTACATCTGTTGCCCATTTTTGATTAGGTGCGGTTGCGTAGAAATTCCTTTGTAGGATGTTTTCAGCAACAGCTTGTGGTGTTGAAGATAAATATTTCTTCTTTTTCTTTCTGATAACAGAATGGATATTTAACTTCTTCATAATTCTATGAACACGCTTTTTACTATAGTTGGTATGATTAAAATGATTAATCCAAACGGTCATTCTTCGATAACCTAATATATGATTAAATCTCTCATCATACTCTCTGATAAGATTAGCTAGTTCTATATTTTCTTGTTCCTGTTGTGGAACGTCTCTGCGCAACCATTTATAATAAGCCGCCTTAGATATACCAAGTGCTTTACACATCCAATTAATACTCCAAGTTTTAGTCTCATAGAAGTATTGAATAGTAAGATATTTAGATTCGTATCGTTGTTTTCCAAGCCTCACATCCCTTCGAATTCCTTCACTTTTTTTAATAACTGTACCAGCATGTCATTTTCTTCTAACTGACGTTTGAGCCTTTTGTTTTCTCTGCGTAAACGTTCTAGTTCATCTACTTCATCATCTTTTTTATGGCGACCTCGTTTGTCAGTAAGTGCTTCTTCACCATTAGCATCATATTTTTTTACCCATGAATAAACCTGACTGTATGAAACATCAAATATACTAGCTGTTCCTTTGTAGTCTCTGCCATGATCTAAGCAGTATTCTACGATTTCTTTGCGTTCTTCAATAGTGGTTTTTCTTCTTGCTTCTGCCATATAGACCTCTCTTCTCGGAATGTAATCCTTAAGTTCCTTATTGGCATTATAACGCAAAACCCATTTTCTCACAGAAGTTTCTGATGGAATTCCGTATTTTGCAGCTATATCTTTATAACTACCTTTTCCATCAAGGTATTCTTCAACAATCGCTTTCTTTTGTTGAGAAGTATATTTCTTATTTCCTTTTTCTTTTAAAAAAGCTGATTCTCCTTGTGCACGATATCTTCTAATCCATTTGTTAAGCATTGAGTTATGGTTTTTATCATTGTAATATATTCCGTATTTTTGACATATTTCTCTATGCGATAGATTGCTCGAAATATAATCTTCGCAGGCAGCAATAATTATATCCACAGTATATTTAGACATAAAAAATCCCCCTTAAGTAGATTTTGGTTATTTACCTTGTCTACTTAAAGGGAATCATATCA
>FOXT01000036.1 GCA_900115795.1 Lachnospiraceae bacterium XBB1006
ATTAGACAAGGCAACGGACATGAGCATGTAGCACGATAGTGCGGAATGCGAATGGACGTAGAATTGCGGGGCACAATGAGTCCAGTGGACTCATGGTTTGTGCCGACTGGAGCGAAGCGTAGACTGCGAAGCACGGAGCAATTCGTGGCTTATACGCAGGTATGGTACACAATGGTTAGCGGTGGTCATAATAGCCGTGATTAAGAAAGGAGACAGATCGTTTATGAAAATGAAGAAAAGACTTTTGAGCATCCTGCTCAGCCTTGCGCTGATGCTGGGGTTGATGCCGGGGATGAATCTAACGACGTATGCAACGGAAGGAACCGCATGGAACTTAACGGACTCACTTCCTGTCAATGGGGGAGTTTATTATCTTGAAAAGGATGTAATAGTTACAACAGCCCAAAAAGCTGGAACAAGAGGCGATAGTACATGGTATATTGAGAACAATACTACTATAGATTTGAATGGCCATTCAATTACTCTTCGAAGAAATGATCTTTGGAACAATATAGAGATAAAAGCAAATACGACTTTCACAATAAAAGATTCTGCTGGGAATGGAGTTATTCGTCAGGATAGACCCGACAATAAGGATTCACAAGTTATTATTGTGAATGGAGTACTGAACCTGGAAGGAGGGACAATTACAGGGGGTAAATTCTCAGATCCTGACAATGGCGGTACAGGCGCTGGTGTAGTTGTTCAAAAGAGCGGTACATTCAATATGTCCGGAGGTGTTATAACCGGGAATACCTTAACATATACAGGCCATAATTCCAGTTACAGAGGAGCAGCCGGCGTTTATTGTAATTATAGTGCGGGTCAACCTACATTTAATATGACAGGAGGAACTATTAGTGGTAATACAGCAAACGGGGAATTTGCATATGAAGCTATCGGTCACAATAACTCTATCAAAGGGACTATTTCAGGAGGTTACATACAGGGAACTTGTACGAATATATCTAGTATAACCGGAGGTTTCTTTACTGTTAATCCCTCTTCAGATGGATTTTGTAAAAATGGTGCTATTCCATCCACTCATATGGTCAAGGAAATAAACGAAACTATTGTTGGTGTAAATTATAAATATCAGGTAGTTCCAATTCCGACTCATACTCATGACTTCAAGTATTATGCAAACGACGCGACCATCACGGCTATCTGTACGGCGGACGGCTGCTCACTTCCCCCAACCACGGAAGGTGGCAGTGACCACGTCGCCAAGCTGATCCTAGTGAAGCCTACACTGACTACCTATGGTCAGTCCGGCGCTGGCATCAGCACAGCGGCAACCCTGACTGGGTTGTCCGACTTCAATGCCGCAACAGGCAAGAATGTTGCAGCGACGGACATCAAGTATGTCGGCAGGAACAATACGACCTACGTGGAGAGCTCCACTGCGCCCACCAACGCAGGCGACTACACTGCGAAGATTACGGTCGAGGAAAAGACCGCAAGTGTGGAGTATACCATTGCCAAGGGTAACCCCACAGCGAATGCTCCGACAGGTCTGACCGCGACCTACGGGCAGACGCTTGCCGATGTGACGCTGACCAACCCGGACGGAAACACACCGGGAACATGGGAATGGGTTGACGCTGGAACTACTGGTGTCGGAAGTGTTGGAAATCAAACTTTTAGAGCAAACTTTACACCTACTGATACCGGTAATTATAAGGCTGTAAGCAACATGAATGTAACAGTAACAGTTGGTAAAGCTACAAGTCCGGTGACTATCGCAAGTACCGCAGTGGTGACGAGAGGTGGGAGAACTGTTAATCTGGCAAATAATGTTACATTGAATGGAGCAACGGGCAATGTTACCTATGCCATCAATGGCGAGGCAAACGGCTGCACCTTGAGCGGAAGCACGTTGACCTCCGGCAATAATACTGGCAACGTGATTGTAAATGTATCCGTTGCAGCGGACGATAATTATGATGCGCTTGCTGCAACACCTATCACTGTGACAATTAGTGACAAGGGTACACAGACGATTACTGCGTCTGATGTTACAGCCACTTATGGCGAAATCGGCAAGAAAGTCGAAGCTACTACAGACGGCAATGGAGCAATCAGTTATGCCGTAAAGGAAGGTAGTGCGGACTATATTGATGTGGATGCCACTACCGGTGCACTGACGATCAAGAAGGTTGGTACAGCTACTGTCATTGTAACGGCGGCGGAGACAGCCACTTATGCACAGGCAAACAAGGAAGTGACCGTGACCATCAACAAGGCGAACAGCACTGTTACCAAAGCTCCGACAGCCAAAACCCTGACCTATAACGGTCAGGCACAGGCGCTTGTGACCGCTGGTACAACAGCAAGTGGTGAGATGCAGTACGCCCTTGGCACTGAAACAGCAGCCACTGAACCTTATACCACATCCATCCCTACAGCAACCGACGCCGGAACCTACTATGTCTGGTACAAAGCGGTAGGTGATGACGCGCATTCAGACAGCGAACCGAAATGCATTATTGTGACAATAAGAGCCGAGGGCTCCGGCGGAGACGGCGCCTATGTACCGTCCACACCGACCCCAACAACCCCTGCGGAATCTTACACCGTTCCGGTATCAAATGAGAACACGGTAAATATCTCCACAAACATTTCCGCAG
>FOXT01000040.1 GCA_900115795.1 Lachnospiraceae bacterium XBB1006
CTGTTATGAAGTGACCTTTGTCAAGTGTAAATTGCAAAAATCACCACATTTCCTTTCTTTTAAATTTTAACACTGGGTACAGAGGTAGAACCTCAGACTAACAGTCCCCGGCCTTGGCCACTCTGTTATACGTGGATTGGTTACCTACAGGTCAATGGTCCGCCGTGAATCTTGCCGTCTCCTAGCGTGAATCAAAATATATAAATATAATGTCAACAGAGGTGAGTCGCAAATAATTCGGACCTTAGAGTGTTCCAAGGCTCCACCTCTGTATCCAGTGCTAATTAGTTTTGTTTGCAGATGAAATCTGATATCATCAGTTTTATCTGCTTAATTACCCTTTATGATATTCAGCTGATTCTGTCACAGGCCTTGCCGCTATGCGGTGCGTAGCAGCCTTGACTGAAACAGCTGAATATCATATCTATGAAATATTTCCTGTAGCCATTCCCCACATAAAACATGCCAGTTCTCTTGCTATTGCTGTTGTGGCTACATTTCGATTGATACCTTTATTTAGCGTCATTTTGTAGAATCGTCTTCTTAGTCTTTCATTAGCTTTATCTGCATAGGCAATTACTTCTGCATTACATCCTTTCTGACGTGCTTTTAGTGCTACTGATTTATGTCCTACGTTTCCTCGTGTGTAACTTTGTGCCGCCTCTACCATCAGACGCCTCAAATGACTGTTTCCCGCTTTTGTAATGCTATATCGGTTTACATTTCCACCACTTGAATCCTCGCTCGGAACCAAACCTAGGAATCCTGCAAACTTTGGTGCTTTCTCAAATCTGTTAAAGTCACCAATCTCTACAACCATTGATAATGCTGTATGGGTTTTGACGCCCAAAAAGCACCCCATATTCTTGACTTTTTCCTTGTATTTTTCTCCGGATGCCAATTCTTCAATTCTGTCATCAAGACGGGCTATCTTTTCTGTAAGATACTCATAAGTTATAAGATATTCAGAAAGTGTTTCTTTGTTTAAACCATCTAATTCAAGTGACTTAAGCCATTTCATATGTGCTATTGTCCAATACGTCTTGCCACCCTCAAACTTCTTTCCCTGACGAAGCACAAATGCAAGTATCTGTTGTTTGATTTTCTTGAGCATAAGTTTTTGATCATCGCGCATTCTGATATATTCTTTAACAGAATTATCTTCATCGTCAGGCACATACACTTCACTATACGTGTGGAATGCCAAACATCTGGCAATATTTGCTGCATCTCTTCTATCTGTCTTTATGTGGTTTGTGTTTGTTATTGCCATAGTCGTAGGTGCAAGAATCCTGCAATCAACTGAATGCTCCTTTAACTGATGATATAGGGAATATCCCAAACAGCCAGCTTCATACCCACACACAAATTTGCTATCTTCGCCATACTTTCCTCTTATTGCCTCAATGTATTTAAGAATCAGCTTATAATCTGATGGTATTGTCTGTTTAAACTCAACCTTATCAGTATCAAAACAATAACAACATAAAGTGTAACTTTCCTTATGGACATCCATTCCTACATAAACTATACTATTCATAGTGACCTCCTCTTGTATGCGGTAATCCCTGTTACCTTATTATTCTTTAACAAATAATATTTTACAGGTAAATCCACGAATCTACAATTGTGAGGTCACTTCATATTGTCTCCT
>FOXT01000035.1 GCA_900115795.1 Lachnospiraceae bacterium XBB1006
CGCCAACGAGATTCCCATCAATAGGCAACTACCTTGGCAGTTTCGGGCAAGCCATGGGTGTAGAGCATTTCCTTGTATTCGTCGTATTTTTCTTTTGGGACTTCAACGACTACCTTTGGATTAATAACAGAAAATATATCCTTAGCTCCTTCCCAACTGATCCGTTTCGATTCAATATGTATTTTTTGTATACCCATATTGTTTTTCAAAAATCCAGCTCGTATAAATTTCACCCTTAATGGTATAACGAATTCTTTAATATCGCAGTCTTTAAAACATTCTTTGGGAATCACTTCCACATCTTCGTCCAAATTAACCTTCTCTAAATCCCAACACCCAGCAAACGCACTTTCTCCTATTGACGTTTTTCCGCCAGGCAACGTAATCTCTCGTAATTTGCTAAATGCAAACGCATCTTCACCAATCGCTTTTATTTCTTTAGGAAAAACCGCTTTTTCTAAGCTTGTGCTACAAAATGCCGCGTCTCCTATTTTTTGTAATGAATTAGATAGAGTAATTATCTTAAGATTAGAACAATTATAAAACGCACAATTCCCAACCTCTGTAATTGTTGTCGATAATTCTATGGTTCTTAATTCGCTAAAGTCAGCGCAAGTATAGTTACCAACTCGCTTGATGCCTTTTCCAAAAATCACCTTACGACAATGGTCCTTATATTTTGCCCAAGGAACCCTAACCATAAATATCTCATCCCCGTCGCCTGTGCTATCATACTCCGTGTAGTCATGCATCATACCATCACTCTTCTCTTCCATCTCAAATCGGAGTACTCGTAGCAGGCTGTCATATGTCCACTTAATCCCATATGACGATTCCCCTTCAATTACGCACAGTGATTTTCTCAAATATAACGCGATAGCAAAAGCTAAAAGTAGTGGTATTATACATTTTAATAAACTATTTTTTCTTCCCATCCCATTATCTTTCCTCGTATTTTTTCTCCATCAATCTGATTACATAGCTTAATTAAATCTGTCGTTGTCGGTTTTATAAAGTCCTCAAACTTCATAAGAGTGTATGCGTGCTTCAAATATTTTAATCTATCGTTTTTTTCTTTGTAATCTGCGTACTTATAGTGTTCTGTTCTGCAATACAGTATTTTATTCATTTCCTTGTGGTTTAACCAAGCCGTATCTATCATCGCCTTACAAACATTTTGCGCAGAAAGATATCTCTCGGGTATATAATCCTCATCATCTGCATATGGAATTGCGGAACTATCCTTATCATGATTCAACAATTGCCATTTCTTCAACAAAAAATTAATATCTGTTGACGTTCTCTCCGCTTTATGAATTTTAAGTCCCCACGCAGAATGTGCATACATGTCTGCGACTGTATGCAGAGCCATTCCGAAGATAAGTTCTCCTTCGTCCGCAAGATTCGCTTTTTTCCCATGTAATTCAAAATACTTCTTTACCGATAGTTTTAATCTCCTCCGAAAATCATCAGCATTTACCTTATACAATCCGTCCTTATTATCTTTCCATGCATCCTTTTTACTTGCCATACCTGATAATTTTGTCATATACACAGCTGAGGCAATATAGTTAACCGGCTCTTTCTGACTCTTATAAAAGCCATGAAATTCAGGATTATTAGTAGCTATGTCAACACCTGATTTTACGGAATCCGGCCATTTCACACCATCCATCATCAACGGGTGTTTTTTACCGGACAATGTCATGGTTTTTTCGTGTCCAGCACCTTTCCAAAATCCCTCCAATTCTTCTTTATCAGTGCATATATATGGCGAATCGTTATCATCACTCCTTATATTGTCCAGAGATGCCATTTCCATACCTTTGTGTTCCTGTAAAGCCTTTTCGCAATCAATCAAGCCATATCCATATGCCTCTTTATCCCCAAGATTATTTGCCGTTGCATCAATCAAGTTTCGGATAAATATATTCGATTTTGATAAATCCTGTTGCCACAGCATTGCTGCAAGTGCGGTCACCTGTGGTGCTGCCATACTTGTTCCGGAATCATTCTCTAAAATGTCCATAAATCCATAAGCTGCAACATCTTCTCCCGGTGCAACGACTTCAATACTTTTACCGGTAGATGAGTCTTCTGCAAGTTCTGCATTGCAATTTAATGAACCAACCGCCATTACTTCCGGATATCTTGCTGGGTATTTTACAGAACCCTCGTTGCCTGCCGGTGCGACAAATAACACTCCATTATCGTATGCTTCTTTTATTACCTTATGCAATTCTTCGCTGTCTTTATCAAATCCGCAACTGATATGGATTATCTTACATTCATTCGCAACCGCCCATTCAATCCCTTTGATTACGCGCTACCACGTTTATGTTTGCTGAATAGTTAACACCGGAATCAATCAATCCAACATTGACCGCATATTTGTTTTTCTCAACTGCTTCTTTCACAACCTCTGCATCAGCACGTACCATGGATCGATTCCATTCTTTGTCGAAATCCAATACGATTTTTTCTTTCTTGTGCTCGTATACAGAAAACTCTCCCGGTTCCGCAAACGCAGCTGCTTCATCCATCTGAATTTGAATTCCAATAGTCTCTGTTTCTCCCGGATGAATATAGGAATTATATCCATAGCTCTTTACCTTCACTTTGCCATGTTCCTGAGAAACAAGCTTAGCATCCCATACACTTCCCACAGTTCCAAGTACTTGAAACTCTAACTTCCAGGACTCTATGTCCTCTTCCGAAATGTTTTTAATATGAATATTTACCGTTGCACCTTTTTCCCATTGTTCGGTAACTTCCGAAGTGACTTCTACATTTTCCTTAGGCACTTCAGAATCTATGCCTAACAATGTGAATTCCTCAGGGAAGTCCACCGCATCTTTGCAATTCGCCTTGAACCCGTAACTTACTTCCTGTCCCGGTTCGATATCAGCATTTGCCTTATTGTTTTTGATACTGTAGAACCCTTCGATATGATAGGTGGTTTCTGCATTCCATACGTCCTTATACTCGTCCTTGGTCTTATATGCCAATTCCCAATTTTCAATCGTTCTGTCTTCTGTGTTTGCAATGGTAACGCTTCCGTTGTAACCATTCTCCCATTTGCCTTCCACAGAATAGGTAACCTTATAACCGTCCCCTTCAAATACCGTTTCTGTTCTTTCTTTGGCTTGCGCCTGTTTTCCCTTCCATACATTTCCGGTTATTCCTAA
>FOXT01000032.1 GCA_900115795.1 Lachnospiraceae bacterium XBB1006
AGTGATAACTACGGACAGTTTATCTATCGGCACTACTTTGGAAGCATCTCCCATCTGCAATGCCTTGTAATAGCATAGCCATGAAGCTCCCGTTGCCAGCCCGGACAGAATCAGGAAAATCCAGCTCTTCTGACTGATTGCTCTGATACCGCCTTGCTGATGCGTAATAAATACCATTCCCCAAGCCATTATAACAACTACCATCGTACGGATTGCAGTAGCCAGATTCGATCCGACACCTTCAATTCCTATCTTTACCAATATTGATGTCAGTGCGGCAAAGATTGCCGAACTAAGCGCTAATAAAAACCACATAGTGATACTCCTTTAAATTGCGATTTGTTAATAATAATAATAATTTCTTTCTCATCCTGCACCCATTCCATCATTTACATATGCACTGTCAACACCTGTAATCTCCGTATCCCTATCGCATCTGATTCCATATATTTCTGTGAATTGTGATAAATCCATCTGTTTAATCTGTGTTCCTTTAATATCCAGATAGCCAAGTTCAGTGTTATTAGTTAAATCGATGTCCTTTATACCTGCACAATTGCTACATGACAGATGTCTAAGCTTACTATTTTGTGAAAAGTCTGTATCACTTATATCTGTATCTGAAATATCAAGATACATGAGATTTTTATTATTACTGACATCAATCTCGTTTATCCGACTCCCTGCGCAAATAAACGTTTCCAGATTTGGCAAATCAAATAATTCTACCCTTGTCATGGCTGATTTACTGCAATCCAGGTATTCAATAGATTTATTTGATGAAAGATTGATTGTGCTTATTTCTGTGTTCTGAAATACGAGTTCGGTTAATTTCTTATTCTCTGACAGATTCAGTCCTGTTATTTTGGTCTCGGAACACTTTAACTTCTGCAAATTGACGTTATGTGACAAATCAAGTTTTTCTATCGCTGTATCGTTGCAATAGAGTTTTTCAAGCAACTCATTTTTTGACAGATCAATGTCTTTGACCGACGAACCATAACAATCAAGATACTTTAATTCCGTAAGGTATTCTATCCCCGCAAGACTCGCCATATTTCTACATCCCTGGTCACAATTAATGTATAGTCTTTCAGCAAGGCCGATCTCATCACCTGACAATATGTTATTTTTATCCATATCGAATTTTTCTTTCAGATAATTTCTGAAACACTCGTCAGGAAAGTATTCTTCATTAAGCGGAATACTTTTATGATTTTCAGAATCCGCTTTTTCTGACTGATAATCATCTATCATATCATCATCTGTCACCTTATAATCACCATAATTATCAATACTATAAGCAGTCTTATCATTATAAATAACCCAGTCCTTCAGTACCTTATCATAGATAAACCAATACTTTTTCCTTTTGAGATCTTCTTTGGATATTCCATTGCTTTTAAACCAGTCCATTATCTCTGCTTCACTGTAGTCAATAGCATTGCCGTCTTCACCGTATAACACCTTACCATTTTCAATCTTATACAGATGTATTTTATCGAATGAGAGTGTGGAATCTGCCAAATCATATCTGAAGTACATGTAATACATACCATTATCATATTTTTCACATAATTCAAATGACATATACCTTGGTTTTTTGTAATAATATATGACTATACTCTGATTTGGGTTCAACTCATCATCTCTGTATTCGGAGGTGATTGATCCATATTCATGTAAATTGCGGTATTCTCTTTCAGGATCTTCATATTTGAATTGAGGCAACTTATCATATACAGTCTCCTCTGCTTTAAAAGTAGCAAATACAGGTTCTATTTTACGCTGTCTTTCATAGTAGATTTCATCAAATATATTGTTTTTTATTTTATGTGAAGGCATGAACAATTTTGCCGCAAAAATAAAACATACCACTATTACTGCGGTTACAATTATGTGTATAGTCTTCCTTTGCATATCTTTCGCCTTCCTTATCCTTCAGTTTTTTCTATATGTTCACCCTTTTCCCTAAGTTCCTGAGGATTAAATCCATAAAAAAAAGATATAAATATAAAACCATAAATAATAAATAATAATAATTTCTTTCTCATCATGTCCTCTGTCAATTTGAAGTTGTTACTCTCCTAGAATATCTGAAAAAGTTCCTTTCAGAAAATGTCGATATTCCGGATGCTCTGCATTTTCTTCATACTCCTGCAATTGAAGAATTCCATCTTTTGTAAAACCGTAGGGTCCCCATTTCTTCCAGATTCCATCGTAAACGAAGCCTGTTTCTCTGCAATACCTCTGTATAGCATTACTAAGGTAAGCAAGCGTGTTTTCTCTTTTCGTCGAGAAATAGACCAGCGGAATATGATGATCTGATACCCTCGGTTCCAATTGTATAATCCCTTCAATGGGAGAAGCGTGATAATACATATTTTAGTACCCTGACATTCTAAAAATTCAATTCAAGCCACTCATCACCAATACTGTGGAATCCAATTGACTTAAACATTTTTTGGCTTTGTTTATTGAATGTATATATATTTGCCCGTACCTTATTCATTCCCTTTTCCTTTGCAGATATAATCATATCGTTAACACAGCGTCTTCCTATATGCCTATTCTGATACTCTTTACATATAACAATGGCAATTTCACCATTATCTCTAAGTGAAACGTCTCCAACTAATACTCCATTATATTCAATATAGTAACAATCACCATGAATACAAAGGTAGTCATACATGCTATGCAAAAGCTCCAGGTCATATGGCTCGTCCCTATTATCAACTTGCTTACACACATCCAAATCCTGATACCAGGCAAGTGATACCTCATCATTTCTGTAGTAAGGGACTAGCCTTATCTCATTATCCACATATCTTTCTGACATCTTTAGCAGTCTAAGTACACGAAGTTCCCTTTTTATCATTACTTCGTTAAAAAGGTCATCACTTTTATAAATATCATTAGCCTCTATAGCCGTTTCTATATCAACAATCTTGAGAACAAATTCCGCATCCTGTTCATAAGCGTCCAATTCTTGATCTACCAGTTCATCTTCTACATCACAAAAGTAGTAATAGTTCTCCTGCTCGAAAACAGTATTCTCAGCCTTGTCGCTCCTTTGCCTGCGAAGTACACTTCCAAATTCCCGGATGCTTTCCGGAATCACGACCATTCCGACTTCCTCTCCAACTTCGCGGATCAAAGCTTCTTTTTTATCTTCATCATCATGTATTCCGCCTCCGGGAAATTTATAGTATTTTTCCCGTTTGCTATATACAAGAGCTATCTTGTCACCCTTGATAATGATAGCTCTGGCTGATGGTCTTCGAAAAACAGAATCCGTTTTTTTATAGTCTTTTAAATCTATTTCAAATAGTCTTTTCATATTATTCAAGCCTCCTTCTCTGTGAAAAGTGTCAACAATGCTGACACTTTTTTACCTCTTACATATTCAATTAGGTCGACAAATTTCAGTTTGTTTATTTATAGAACCATCAACAATGTTCCGGCCCCGATCAGTATGCATCCAATCATCGACTTTGCAGTAAACTCTTCATGAAGGAAAACAAATGCCAACACCAGAGTGATAACTACGGACAGTTTATCTATCGGCACTACTTTGGAAGCATCTCCCATCTGCAATGCCTTGTAATAGCATAGCCATGAAGCTCCCGTTG
>FOXT01000031.1 GCA_900115795.1 Lachnospiraceae bacterium XBB1006
CTGGGTAATCTCATTCACCACCGCATTTCCTGCGGAAATGTTTGTGGAGATATTTACCGTGTTCTCATTTGATACCGGAACGGTGTAAGATTCCGCAGGGGTTGTTGGGGTCGGTGTGGACGGTGCATAAGCGCTGTCTCCGCCGGATCCCTCGGCTCTTATTGTCACAATAATACATTTCGCTTCGCTATCTGAATGCGCATTATCACCCACCGCTTTGTACCAGACATAGTAGGTTCCGGCTTCGGTCTTTGCAGGGATGGATGTGCTCCAACCGTCGGTTGGTACTGTGGTTGCGTCCGTGCCAATGGCGTATCGCATCTCCGTCGCGCCTGCCGGCAGAGCCGCAGCGGGTACATTGATAAGTGATTGCTCTAATCCGGTATATGTAAGTCCGGTTTTAGCCGTCGGTTTCTGGCTGTCCGTAAGGATGATCTGTTTGCTGCCAACCGTCACCTCCGTCGCCCTGCCGTGAGGTACATTTTCCGTTGCCTTAACGCGTACCTGATAGGTGCCGGGGGTAAGTCCCTCTATTGTTGTCCCGCCGGTTACATCTGTCCAGCTTGTGCCATCGGCGGAGTATTCCATGGTGGTATTAACGCCTGAAATCTTTCCATTTGCCGTACTTCCGTTGGTTGCCTCCTCTGTGGTAAGTCCCGTAGGTGCGGAGGGACGCGCGGTAAGTGTCACTGAGACCCAATCGCCAGCGTTTTGATTATTATTTTCTGCACGGCGAACATAAATTGTGGGCGTGTTGCCGTCGAGAATGTCTGTCAGTCTGACAGGCGTAGATGCTACAGGATTCGCGTTGTCAGTAGAGATTTGATAGCCGCTTGACGGTGTTGCCTGTTCTGTTTGATAATTAATTCCACTGTTGGTTCTCGCAGTATTATCATCCAATGCTTCCGCAGTACCTTTTGCGATGGTAAATGCCTTGACCGCAGTATAACTGTTGCTTCCGCTGGTCAGCGTGACATTGGCATAGTAATATCCTGCATTGACGGGAGCGCTGGTCTGCTCTATTCCGCCTGTGGTAGCGCCCTCTGTGTTGACCTTGTAATACTTAATACTTCCCACCGTATCGCCTTCAACGGCAGGAATATTGTTCGTGACCGTCGCTCTGAAAGCAGTTGTGCCATCATAGGCGCCTCCTGTAGCGGCAATAGTCAGCGTCGCCTGTTTATTCGTCAGATTGCAGTCATCCCCGCTGCATGTTGCAGTGATGGTTGCACCGTTTGCAGTATACGTAAAGATATGCTCATGAGAAGAAAAATAAATCTTTTTTAATGTCTCTGAAACTTCCTGAGCTTTATTAACTGCCTCGATAGTAGTTTCTCCTTCGGTGCCTGCTACATTTGTCCATCCTTTTCCGGATAGTTTATTTAACAATTTTCCGCTGATTGCTTTTCCTGAGCTGCTTATGGTTACAGAAATAACATTTTCATCAATTGTAATAGTATCATTTTCGCCATACCACCCGGCTGATATACCATTACCATTCTCCTCACCAGAGACATTAACTGTACCTCCTGTGATACTAAGTTCATCCAGGGTATAAATACCAATACCACTATCACTATAGTCATTGGTTGTTCCGATGGCATTAACTGTACCTCCGGTGATTGAAACCCCCTTTTGTGCATCAATGCCATTTCTACCACTTGCTGTCACTGTTCCACTGTTAACGGTAACCGTACCATAATTTGTAGATATAGCCTCAACCCCAGAAGCCACAACATCAATCTCTCCGCTACCTGAGAAAACGATATTACCCACAGATGCATTGGTATTATCTTTAGTATAAGCAGTTATACCTCTGTTATCTGTCTTTATGGAAAGTGAACCTTCTCCGGTAAATATGACATCAGCCGCTATATCGTCTGTGTCTCTTGTGATATAGATTCCGTAGCCGATTCCACGATATTCATTATAATCCCAATATCCTTCTATAGCATTTTCGCCCTCCAGATTAATTGTTAGAGGGTCTGACCCAGTGTATTTGATTCCATATTCAATCTCAGAATCTCCATTTGAAACGGTGAGATTGTACCCATTCAACGTCAGGGTATGTGTGGAGTCATCGTAGCTCGCCTTATTGCCTCCGTCTATATTGCTCGCATTAACACTCGTTACCTGCGTGCCGCCGACCCAGAGGGGGTAAGATGTCGGCAGCGAAAATATCTTCGTTGTTGAATCAAACGCTACCTTGCTCAGGTCGAGCTTTAAAGCGGGGCGAACACCAAGCTCATTGGTCACATTGCAGCCATTATCATCGACTCTGCCGGAATCGGAGTGCACGTACGCCACACCATAGTTGTCGGGCGAGCAGAGCCACCAGCTGTTTACATTTCCGGAAAACGGAGAACATTTTCTGGTACCCTCTGTCATTGCATCTGCCTGTTCTTTTGTCAGAAGAAACATTTTGTTGTCGACTACTGCTGATTTTACATTACTCGAAATACTGCCGTTATAGTAAGTGTTTACGGCTGTTTCCACAGTTGAACCGCTATATGTCGTATGACCCATAGTTGGATTAAACTTTGATACGTCAACACATTCCTTTGAAAGCAGGGTGACTGTTCCTGCATTCGCGGCCGTAGAGTTGTTCTCAATCAGATACCAGTCTTTGTTGTCAAACTTTACTACTGTTGTAGTGTTCAGCAAACTTGCATAGGGATCACCTTCCCATGCCAGTACCGTCAGGCTCATTCCCGGCACCAGCCCCATAACCATCGCCAGCGTGAGCAAAAAGCTCAGCAGCTTCCTTCCTATTTTTTTTCGTTTTTTCTTCATTTGAAATCCTCCTTGAAATTATTTTTTTGATTTCATCGCGTATAAGCTACGAATTGCTCCGCGCTTCGCAGTCTACGCTTCGCTCCGGTCGGCACAAAACATGAGTCCACTGGACTCATTGTGCCCCGCAATTCTACGTCCATTCGCATTCCGCACTATCGTGCTACATGCTCATGTCCGTTGCCTTGTCTAATGACTGTGTGACCTTATGTGCAAGCACAACGATCACCAAGTCATTGACAAGAGCTTATACGCACAAAAAACCGCCTTACATGACAGGGCATAATACCCCGTCAAGTAAGGCGGTTATCCATCTCTAATATATGCTGTTTTATACGAAAAAAGGGCGCAGTTACGGCTTTTGCGTTGCGTTGCGTTGCGTTGCGTTGCGTTGCGTTGCGTTGCGAAATTGTAAGTCTTTGTTGCCATGCTTGTCAACCCCTTTTGGAAATTTTTCATATCATAGCACATTTCTATGTTTAATCTGTGATAGTAAAACACCGGAAAGCCGCCACCTTGCAGCCTCCCGGTATGTTTCACACACTATTCTTCATATTTTCCCACAATGCAGCTCTTCTTACAAAAACACATTCCATAGGACTTCACGCCCATGTACCCCTCCTCAAGGACGCCTTCTTCGTATTTTTTATCTCTTATCTGATCATACGCTTCGCAAAGTCCCGCTTCCATCTCGTTGAATTTCTTTCTTGTCTTTATCTCAAAGATAATTGCCGGGTCTGTTGGATTGTCTGGATATAGCACAATATCCGGTCTTCCTTCCCCTTCCTCACGGTTGGACATCGGTCCATAATCCGGAGTTCCATACAAAAGTGATAGGAAAAATCCATGATAAAAGGACTCGCTGCTATCAAATACACTAATGCTCTTTTTTAGAAGCTTCGTTACATATCCTGCAATAGCTTCCGTATCACCTTCAAGCACCGCTTTGTAAAGCACACCCCTGTCCTCGCTTTTTACCTGTTTATCGAACCAGCCCTTTATCTGGGTCTCATATATAGTGGCAATTTCTGCATTCGGTATCTTCATCGTAAGATAGATGTACTTATCATCTTTTCTTTCCGACACCTTTTTCATA
Organism: Lachnospiraceae bacterium XBB1006; assembly: GCA_900115795.1. GTDB lineage: Bacteria > Bacillota > Clostridia > Lachnospirales > Lachnospiraceae > XBB1006. The sequence continues at coordinate 3,890 of FOXT01000031.1, forward strand.
TATCCGGTAAAAAACAGGAAGTTCCACAGGTTATCCTCCGACTCGTGGATATCGTCATAGGTAATATCCTCATGGATTTGCTTTTCAATTGTTCCTCCATTAATCAGGACATCAAGCTCACGCTTCATTTCGCCATCGGCGTGCCAGATCATATCTTTGATGATCTGATTGGAAGAGGTGTTAGCCCAATAAGCTTCCGGATATTTCATGTGATTAACGGCGATACTTGATACATACTTAATAATGCTCCACGGATTATATATCTCTGTTTCTCCAAAAAGATAGCCGTCATACCACTTCTTTGCTTCCGGAATTCTGTCCTCCATTCCGTAATCCATAAGCATCTGCTCTGTCTCCTTTTGGGTAAAGCCAAAGGCTTCCTCAAAACCATTGTTATATATGGAACTAATCTGCAGATGATTAAGTCCTGTAAAAATACTTTCCTTGCTGATTCTAAGGCAACCGGTTACTACTGCAAACTCCAATGCATCATTGGTCTTAAGGACCGACTCAAAC
>FOXT01000028.1 GCA_900115795.1 Lachnospiraceae bacterium XBB1006
AACCATGCCGTAAAACATTCGTTTCACTTCAAAATTCGTCAATCGAAGCACATAAACCGGCTCGTCCTCCGGTACCTCCCGAATAATCCGATCCACCTTTAAGTAACCGGATGCCAAAAGCAGGCTCCAAATCGCATTTGGATTACCGGTCAGCTGATCAAAAATAATCTGCTCATCGATTGTAGCTTCAATACAGTCGTCTGCAAGTAGTTTTTCAAACTCTTGCTTGACGCGACGGTCACCTTCGCGAAGCAATGAATTTATTAGCCCGTTACCGCTCGTATTCGTCCAATATGCGTTGGGCTCTTTTTTGTCCAAAAACATTGTTACTGACCACGGATTATAAATATCTGTTTGCGTTCCAAACGTAAAACCGTCATACCATCTCTTTACGGTTGTTTTCTCCGATTCCGGAATGCCCTGTTCTCTCATGGCATCAAAAACTTCCCTTTCCGTAAAGCCAAAGCAGGTCATATATTCCTTGGAGGTCGTGGTCACAACATTCAAATTGTTTAAATCCGAGAAGATGGACTCCTTGCTAACCCGTGTGATGCCTGTCATAAGGCCTCGTTCCAGGTATGGATTTGTCTTAAACGTATTATTAAACAGCGCACGCGTGTAGCCCACTAATTCGTCCCAAAAGCCGTGGATATAGGCTTCCTGCAAGGGGGTATCGTATTCGTCAAGTAGGACGATACATTTTTTTCCATAATAGCGGTAAAGCCACTCACAAAGCTGATTCAGTGCGCCAGAAGCAACGTCATCGTCCATTGCTCTATCAACTTTTGCGAAATCAGCGCGGTCTGCTTCGCTAAAGCAGTCGCTTTGCAATAGCGCTTCGTATTTCTTATAGAGGTTTGCCAGTAGCGTATTGATTTTAGCACGTGTGGTCGTATAATTCTCATATTTAACGCCTGCAAATGACATAAAAATCACCGGATAGGTTCCCTGGATTTCCCTAAATTTTGGATCTTGCCAAACGGATAATCCTTCAAACAAATCAGAGCGATTCGCGTATTCTGATGAGAAAAAGCATTCCACCATGCTCATATTCAAAGTCTTGCCAAATCTACGCGGACGCGTGATTAGTGTAACATCATCTCCACGATTCCACCATTCGCGGATGAAATCTGTTTTATCTATGTAGAAATAGTTGTTCTCGCGAATTTTGGCAAAATCCTGGTTTCCAATGGAAATTGTTCTAGCCATGCTGCACCTCCTGAATATGTATATTATACCATAGTTAGTAGATTTGTAGCACTCTAATTCGCGATTATCTTTGGTAAAGAAGAAAAATATTCGTACAGACTGCAATCGCTACGGTTATTCAATACATCTAATGGAGATGCTACCGTTGGTAGAGGTACTCGCTCTTTTCATGTGTTTATTATATATGCCAGTTGCTGTGGTGTCCTATTGCAGTTGTAAGTTGACGTTTGAACTCAATCATGGTATTATATACATAACAAGAGGCGATACCGGAAAGCGGTTACGCCCTATAATTTGTTTGGAAGTAATCGTTCACTTTGTCCGGTGCGATTACTTCTTCTTTTTTATGCTTAATACAAGCCCAATAACCGCAATGATTACAAGGCAAAATTGTAACAGGTCTGACCATGTTACATACATTCGCATCGACCCCTTTTATGTAAAAACAGAGGGCTAAAAAGAATCAAGCCCTCATGGTTAACAAGTTACGAAGAGGGCATAATCGTCTACCGTCTCGGTATCGCCTAGACTCCTAGTATATCATAGACTCAATATCGAGACAATCTACGAATCCTACAATTTTCATTAGCTATTTGCTTGAAATTTCTATACCAGAATTAAGCTACGGTGTAAACCCTCGTATTGCGTGTATGGTAAATCGATTCTCCCAATAGTTAAAAGTAGAAACCGAAATCTCGTTTTCCTGACAGTAGGCAGTTTTCGTTAATCCACTGTCTTGGAATTCATCCAATACCATCTGCCAATACTCGGCACGTTCCTCTTTTGTTAAGTTCTCTGTTGAAATCATAAAAAATACCTCCTTCGCGCTTACCATCAGTTTAACGCAAAAGAGGCGAATTTGGGATAGGGGGTGTTTTGTACTATTTACTATACTTTTCACTTTTAACCACCGTCTTTTCAGTCTTAAATTTATTCTTCGCTATAGTTCTCGAACCCAATATACATATAGTTCCTAATAATGAGGCCGTGACGAGTATAGCAATGAAATCAACACATTTATTACCTTGCTCACCAATAATACCAGCTGCATATCCTACAGCTATATAAATAAATGCGAATCTGTTTCTTAGAACCTTAACAGCAGCCGACTGCTGTTCATCGGTGGTATAGGTGACGGAAGATTTATTTTCATGTAAAGTTTCCCAATGTATTCTTGCTTCCTCGCGTTCAAGAGTGCGTATTACTGCATCTTGTAGCTTTCCGCCCCAGAAATTTTGGAACAAAACCAAAGCACCAGCAAGTTGTAGCGATTCAGCTATAATATAAACTATATTCATACTTCTTTTCCTTCAAAAAACATAATTCTCGCGTTGACATTTTTGTATCATGTAACAACATTGGCCTCGAACCTTGCGGTTCGAGACCAATTAAGTTTAAATTGTGCTTTATTTTGTTATTTTAATTACAGTATTGAATACTTTGATGTACAGTGCTACCGGTGAAGAAGCGTCCGTATATGTAGCACCGTCACCATCCGGATCTCCAATTTGTACGTGCACTGTTCCCTCATTTGTAATAGTTACTCTTGCAGTTCCAAGTGTGTCTGTGGTTGATCCTGCTGTTTTTTTGGTGCAACCGGCATCCTCAAATAACTGGAAATCTCCAATCACTCCTGCGCCTGCGATGTTGCCCTTTTCTGTATATGCATATGCACTTGTCACGTCTGCTGCACCATCTACTGTGAAAGCCTTGATTGCTACATTTGCCATTGCCAACTCTTGTTTAGCATTGTCTCCGATGAATGCTGCGGAGTTTGTTGTCGTTGGTGTAGTATTTGCTTGTACTAATTCGTCCGTTACAACGATAATCTCTGCAACTCCAGCCATGTACTGGTAAACGTTTACATAGTACTTGCAGTTTTCAAGTTCAGCGAAGGTATAAGGTTTAACTTCTACTGTATTACCTGTTCCCTGTACAAGTTTTACGATTGTTGGAGCAACTGCAGATACTAACTGATATGTAGTACCATTTACCACTACGGCACCAGCCGGGTTGAATGCTTCAACCTCTTTCTTGGCTTCAGTAAAGGTCTGTCCATTAAGGGCATTTACGCAATCACCATTTCTGTTTGGTGTAATCGTTACAACCTGACCAATTTCTAATGTGGTGTTCTTTGTAGCTTCAGCGAATGTGGTATAAGTCTTTAATTCACCCTGAACATATGCCTGCAATTCTTTTGCTGTTCCATCTGTATTTTTTGTGAAAGATGCAACCACGCCGTTAAATGGTGTTCCATTTTCTGTTGATGGCTCAAAATCCGCGTCGTCTCCTGCAATTACAATAGCTGTTACAACCTTGCTACTAATCCATGCCCAAGAATCAACATTGCCCACATTAGCTGCTTTAACTTTTTCTGTAAGAGTGCCAAAAGTCTGTTCTGTAACAGTTCCCTTGTCTTTTCTGATTACAAACACTTTTGTAGAAGCTGTTGTCTGTCCTTCTACAGTTGTGTTTGCGTCAACTGCACAGCTAGCTGTAATTGTTTTCTGCGATGCAAGATTCGGAATATCAGCTGCTACAGGCGCAACAAGATCTGTTACTTTACTATAATCTTCTACAAGTTCGATAACATTACCATTCTTATCGAATGTTAAGGTGAATTTTGCACCAACCTTCATGAGATCCAACAAATTAATTTTTGTTGCTCCTGCTTCTGTTGTTGAGTTAACAGCAAGAACTCCGTTCTCTGGAGTGCCATCATTAAAGGATTCTACTTTAACGCCAGCTTCAACATATCCTTTGGTTGCGTTATAGGACATGATCTTTTTACCAATCACATATTTAGCCGCACCAGCTGAACCGCGCTGATTCAACGTAATGCTCTGAAGTGCAGCCATTGGTACAGCATAAGTCTCAACTTTCTTTGTTGCTGGGTTATAACCTTTAACTTTCAGTGTTTCAACACCCTTTTCGGTATATGCTTCCGTACCTGGAGCTCCGTTTGCAATAATATATAATGATTTGGTTGTTGTCTCAACCGCGGCCTGTTCACCCTGAACGTAAGCTACAATACCTGCACGGTCGAAGTAAACGGTGATATCTTTTCCACCCTTCAAGAGTGCGTTCATATAATCATCCGTAACGGAGTCGAATCCACCATCTGCAAAAGCTGCATGTGTATCATCGTATGTCTTTCCGTCAAAAGCAAACTTTCCAGCATATACAGCTTCAAGTTTACCTGTTTTCTTGTCTGTGTAAATTTCAGCAAATTTTGCTGCGCTATTGAAGAATACAACATCGCCCTTCTGGATTGCACTGATACCTACGGTCTTACCATCTTTTACAATGCTGTAATCCTTTAAGGACTGCTGATCTGTACCATTTACGATTACCTGATCTTTTACTTCGTCAACAAGGAAGTTATCCATAGCAGGTACAACTACTGCTTCACGAACAGTTCCGTTTGAGTTAAGAACAAGTTTTGCATATGCAAATTCAGTGTTATCTGTTACCTGTGCATAGGTATATTCTACTTCACCACTGTTTGTAAATGCTGCTGTTCCTCTGTTGATTAAGTAAGTAGCATAAATCTTTCCGTTTGTAGTATCCTGTGTATAGTATTTCTCATCTGTTGCAAGATTTGTAAAGTATGCAGACTTTGTTGCGGTATCTTTATTTACTCTGAAAGCACCGTAAACAACTTTCTTGTCTACATTGTTAATCTTTGTAATCTGAGCAGATTCGTTATACCATACAGTAACGGTAGAACCAAGAATCTCTTCGTAATCAACTGTGATAGAATCCGGTACATTTAATGTAACATTGCTAACAGTGATTGTCTTCTTAGCTGCATTGGTTCTGGTAACTGTTGCGTTATCAAGTACAGCATCAACATGGAATGTTGTTGTAGCAGTTACACCGTTCTGAGTAACAGAGAAAGTATAATCTTTGTTTCTCTCTACGAATGAGTTTGTGTTATCTGTTTCTTCTCCAACTAAAGCGATGGTTGCGCTCTTTCCGTCGGAAGAAAGTGTAACACTTTCAACACCCTTCATGATGTCTGTGTCTTTTTCACGAACAGTAACATCAGCAACTTTAAGAGTCTTTAAAGATTTGTTGAAGTATGCTACTAAGTATTTACCAGTTGTTGAAGCTGTTTCAACACTGTTTACTTTCAATACTGTAACTTTAACAGTTGCTTTCTTGCTTAAAGTCTTAACAAGTTTGTTGTTCTTCTTGTTATATACTTTAACTTTTAATGTGTTCTTATAAGTTGCAACTTTATCCGGGCAGGTAACTTTCAATGCGATTGTTTTGCCTGTTCCTTTGATCTTGGTTGCTTTCTTTACTGTGGTGCTGCCTTTCTTTACGACAACATCTTTGTAAGTCTTAGTAACTTTGATGTACTGAGTTTTCTTAACACCTTTTACGTTGTAGGTGTAAGCCTTATCAGCTTTTAC
>FOXT01000027.1 GCA_900115795.1 Lachnospiraceae bacterium XBB1006
CTTTATTTATTACAAATCATTCAAGACCTTTATAAACAAAACTGCTGGTTAGTTTCATTTATCTGTAGATATATTCCACTTAAACAGTGGGCTTATGACGACTCCCATTCGCCTAAATATCAAAAATTTAAGATTGATAAGCTTCCGGTTATCCTCTATCATGAATCCTGGGATTACCGCGATTATATTCCTTACCTGGAATGGCGATACGGAAAAAAGATTCCCCCTGTGCGCCGTCGTTCTGCTTGTGACATCAGCGATGACTGTACATGTCCTCGCTGCAATGCTCCGAAGCCGTTCCTTTATAAAAACAACGGTTCCAAAGGGCAGGTACTCTGCAAGGTCTGTCAAAACAGGTTTTCTCCGATCGAAAGCCGCTTTACAAAGAAGACTTCCCTGCGTTGCCCTTATTGTACCTACATCCTTTCACCGATTAAGAACCGGAAGCATTTCGTCATACACAAATGCATCAACCCGAAATGTCCTTACTACCTTCGCAATCTTAAAAAGATTGATAAAGCAGATCTTAATGACAGGTACAAATATAAACTCCATTATATCTACCGGGAATTTACGATAGATTTCTTTAAGATGGACATAACCTCGTTGCCAAAGAACGCTTCTTCTCTAAAATTTACGAAGAACAATGCTTATATCATGTCCTTGTGCCTTACAATGCATGTAAACCTTGGATTATCCTTACGCAAAACCTCGCAGGCCTTAAAAGATTTGTATAACATCTCCGTTTCTCATCAAATGGTTGCCAACTACTGCAAAACTGCAGCTGTCTGCATCAAACCATTCGTGGATACTTACCCTTACGAGAAGGGAAACGTTTTCACTGCCGACGAAACCTACATCAAAATCCGCGGAAAAAAGGGATTCATCTGGTTCATTATGGATGCCGTAACCCGCGCCATCATTGGGTATCAGGTCTCAGACAATCGTGGGGTTGGACCTTGTATCATGGCTATGCGAATGGCATTTCAACACTTGACCGAGCTCCCTAAAAAGTTCCGTTTCATTGCTGACGGATACAGTGCGTATCCGCTAGCCGCCCAACAAATGTTTCTGCACTCTGGCGGGAAACTAAACTTTGATATTACGCAGGTCATCGGTCTTACAAATGATGACGAGGTATCAACAGAGTTTCGTACCTTCAAGCAGATGATCGAACGGCTGAACCGTACCTATAAGTTATCTTATCGCCCCACAAACGGTTTTGATAATTACGACGGTGCTAACTACGATCTTGCTCTCTGGGTCGCATACTACAACTTCCTGCGTCCGCATAAAGAGCATAAATTCCGGCCTCCGGTCGAAGATGAGATCATCCAAAATGGAGATAGCATGCCCGCCAAATGGCAGTTACTAATCCTACTCGGTCAGAAAACGATCCTAAACATGCAATCCGGCAAAACCGCCTGCTGTTCTTAGATTCAGAGCCAGAGGGAAACCAACCAGCCACCGCATAGCGGCTTGCCCTTGATAACACGCAAAAGAGTTGCTACACTGCTACAAACGACGGAAAAGCTTAAGCTGTTCCCCCGTTCTTCGCCGTCGGGAGTCATCCCGCAGCAGCTCTTTTGCGTGCTGTCAAGGGTGGCGTCCCCTTACAATCACGTCAAATATCTACATTTTTCATGGTTCCACGGAGCTGTTTTCTTTTGCTCCACTTTTTCATACGTTACTTGACACTACCTGGCAAACAAATGTTCTGGAAATATATTATAGAACAGATATTCGATTTTGTAAAGAGGGAAGTATTGCCAGGTAAAAAAGGGCATGATAAAATGAAAGAAGGAGGACGGACAGATATGTGTACACGCTATTTTATGGATGATGCATCCGCGGAACTAACGGAAATTGCTTTGGCGGCAAAGAAATCAGTCTTAGCTGAGAAGTTCATACGACAATTTAGCAGACCGATTGTTACAGCAGGGGAAGTGCGTCCTACAGACATTGCTCCAGTAATAGCCCCGAATCAAAAAGGACAGCGAACAATATTTCCCATGAGATGGGGATTTACGAATCAAACACATAAGTCCACGGTGTTTAATGCCCGGTGCGAAACGGCTGCTAGTAAACCGACTTTTCGAGAGGCATGGGCTACACATCGGTGCATTATTCCGGCTTCTTATTATTTTGAGTGGCAGCATTTCAAAAGTGCGGACGGAAAGACAGCAACGGGAGAGAAGTATGCAATCCAGCCGGCTGGAGCAGATATTACCTGGTTATGCGGTTTGTACCGCATGGAAGAAGGCTTACCGGTGTTTGTGGTTTTGACGAAAGAGCCGAGCGCCGAGCTTGCGGAAATCCATGACCGGATGCCGTTAATGCTACCGAAGGATAAGATAGATGAGTGGATATCACCGGTTGCAGATCCTAAGGGATTATTGGAGTATGCACTTGGCGATATGGTTGCAGAGAAGGTGTAACAGTTTTGTAAGAGAAAAATTGAAGAACGGAAATACGAACCCTACGAGAGAAATAATCTTTCGTAGGGATTTTTGGTACTGTACGGATTATTGGATAGACAAGGTGGTAGACTCAAGATAGTTAAAAAAGGAACCCTTAACAAAAAGGCGCTGATGGCGTGAAAGGAGGCTGTTTTATGAATGTATTTTTTAGCAACAGAGCAGGAAAACAAGCTGTTTATCACCAGAAGGATTGTCCATACGAGAAGCGGATCGGTGAACACAACCGTATTGAAATTACGGTAAAGCAAGCGAAAAAACGACATTATTGTGCTTGTAAGTATTGTGGGGGTGAGCAGTGGGAGAAGCGATTACTTCGGGAGCGTGTTGCAAAGTGGAAAAATCAGTACGATTTAAAGATTACATACTGGGAAGATGACAGCGTATTTTTCATCGAGACTAAGATTGGAAGGTGGAAGGCATGTAAGGAGCAGGATTCTTCTAAATATGTACTTTATCATCAGAATCAGTGGAAACCAGGGTATCATCGGCAACGCGACATGAAGAAAACGGCAAGCCTTGAGACAATTATTGACTATGTAAGTAAGCATGATAAGGCAAAGGAAATCATTCGTGATGATTACCGAAAATTACCACAAAGTACCAAGCAGCAGAAGCAATATTTTCAAAGCGCGAAGCGTCGTGCCAAGAGAGCGGAGCGTAGGCGAGTAAGAAGGATATTTGCGATGCTGGAAGAACAGCAACCGGAACTAAAAGATATTTCGATATTCGGATATGAAATGTTGATGTAGGAAGCTCGGAAGGAGGAAGTAGTTATGGCAGATAAGATTTATTTTACGATTACAGGAACCAATCATTATCATGGCAAGTGTTTTTTGGAGCCGAAGATGAAAGTCAGGCTTAAGAAGGAGCCGGATAACCCCGTTGATGCGGAAGCTATCAAGGTTGAAATGCCTGGGGTGGGAATAATCGGGTATGTGGCAAATAGCCCGTATACGGCCATTGGAGAGAGCTACAGCGCCGGTCGTTTGTACGATAAGATTGGCGACACGGCGACGGGAACGGTTTTATACGTGATGGCAGAGGGTGTACTGTGCACACTTGATTGGAATGGAGATGGGAAGCACGGGAAAAGCAGGAAACGGAGGTAAGGCTGGATGAATGCAGTTGACTCAAAAAACTATTTGAAACTTGACAATTTTTCACTGTTTAAAGTATGGTACGCATTCATTGATACGAAAGATCATCTGGCAGATCAGCTTTTTATTCGGCATAAAGTGCGTGTGTATTTTATAGAAGATTATCAGTATCCGGATGCGGATTATCAGGTGATTATTTGCAAGGTAAAACGGAAGGATGAAAAAGAGTTTCTTGTTGCACTTAGGGAGTTGGCGGCGAAGATGCTGCTTTGTGGTCACAGCGACTATGAAGTTTTTTCAGAATTACTTATTGAAAAACTGGAGAAGGAAGCTGTCGAAGAATAGGTATTGGAGACGCAAAAATAATATTTTTTACGAGGAGGATTCATTATGAAGCATGTAGCAAAGAAGTTAGTAGCATTAATTATGGTAGTGGGACTTATGGTATCGTTAATGCCGGCAAATGTCGCAGCAGCAACGAAGGTTAAGCTTAACCAAAAGAGTGTTATTATCACAAAAGGCGATGAGGTAAAACTCAGTCTGAACACCTATGTCAGAGGTACATGGAAGACATCGAATAAGAAGATTGCAACAGTAGATTCTTATGGTTATGTCCGGGGAAGAGGTAATGGTAGCTGCAAGATCAAATTCGTTTATGGGAAAAAGACACTTACCTGCAAAGTTACGGTAGAAACTCCGGCAATATCCGATAGAAGCGTTGTTCTCATGGCGGGCGAAACCTATCAGCTTACAGCACAGGGAACTACTCGCGATGTGTACTGGTTATCGGAAGATGAATCAATTGCCAGTGTTGACGAAAATGGTTTGATTCATGCAATGGCAGAAGGTTATATTAGTGTTGAGATGGAAGTTGGCGGTCATACCTATTACTGTACAGTAGAAGTAAAAAAGAAGACTACTTATTCACAGCAAAAGCCGGTCGTATATGCGGATCGCAACGTAGAAATTCGTTTTTATTCCATCTCATCAGGAACTGTAGAGTTTGAGGTGAAAAATCTTTCATCCATTGAACTGTGCATCCAAGGTAATACAATCGTCCTCGATGGAAAAAGTTATGACGATAGTCACTTTATTCTAAGCGATGAAATTGCACCGCACAGTACCGGTATTATCCAGATGGATTTTGATGATGAAATCAAGGGAGCTGAAAATACGAAAAGTATCGGCGGCGTGCTTCATGTAATTGATTGGAATTATTCCTTTGAGAGCTATGATGCTCCGCTTTATACAGTGGCTACGGATTGAGATTAAAAAGCGTGATTGGTTAGCAGAAGTTGTCTTGTAAGGGAGTCGATCTGGCTCCCTTACAAATGGGATGTTAGGGCTTAGGAGGTGGTATTTGTGATTACACTTATTGTAGGTACAATTTTAATCATAATGTTCATTTTCAATGCAGCTATTACAGTTGTCTCGGGTGGATTATGCTTGGCTGTATGGGGAATTTATAAAATAATCTGTAAAGCCAATAGAAACGGAAAGTGAAGGTGGAAGTGTTATGAAAGCAGTATTTCTTGATATTGATGGTGTACTTAACCGGGAAGAAACAGAAGAGATGACGCCGGAAGGACTAACCGGAGTTGAGGATGGTTTGGTAGAAAATCTCTCTATGCTTGTACACAAGACCGGAGCCAAAATTATCCTATCAAGTGATTGGAAAGAAGAATGGGAAGCGGAATATGAAGATTGTGGCATAGATGGCAAATACCTTGTGGACAAGCTAGCAAGATATCGTATAACCATAAGTGATAAGACCGCTGACACTTCAACCGGAAGCAACGTGTATTCCATGCGTGGAGCCGGAATTAAGAGATACTTGGAACTACATCCGGAGATTGATTTTTACGCGATTTTAGATGACAAATTTTATGACGACTTCGACGATACGCTTTCGGAGCACCTTGTATTCATGGAGAACAAAGCCGGATTTACACAGAAATATCTGGAATTAGCCTTGCTGGCATTAGAAGGGGTGAAAATGACACCGGAAAAACCAGAATTAGAGGAAACAGAATGGTAGATGTGTTATAATCCTGTCTTTGACAGTTTCGAAAAGCGAAAACTGCAGTAACCTTAGTAAATACAAGGGCTGCTGCAGTTTTTTATGATGTTTAAGAATGTAGCGTCGGAACTATTTTTTTGTGGAAGCAATGATTGATTTCAGCTTCCTTGTTGGAACAATCTCGGTATCGGTACGAAAGCCGAATACTTCGTGTAAGCGGTCTGTTAATGGTGTTCTTCTATACTCTGGGATGTAGCCCTCACCGTTTACTTTTAGAAGATTGTAATCGCGTAATGTATAGATGATTTCATCGGAAGTAAAGCCATTTCCGACTTTCTTTTCCAATATACGGTAAATCAGTAAGGCAAGGTAGCAAGTTAGGAAGTGTGCGCGGATTCGATCCTCTCTGGATACGTAAACCGGTCTGGACTCAAAATCCGTTTTCATGATTCGAAACGATTCTTCAATCTTCCAACGTCCTTCACTTACAGAAATGATATCTTTTACGCTGTCGTCAATGAGGTTCGTACATACAGCATAAAAACCATCATAGAAAGCTTCTTTTTCAATGGCTTCTTCACCAAGACTATACAGTTTCTTTTGGGCAATTTCACCGTCATCAGTAACAGATGTAACTTTCACGAAACGAGCAGGGTCATTCGGATTTTTTCTTTGCTTTTTGGCATTTTTTAATGCAATCATTTTTTCTGCTCGTTCAAGCTGGGCTTGGCGAACTAACTTCTGGTACAGTGCATAGGCCGGAGAATAAGCCGTGAATAATTCAGGGTAATTGTTCCAGCCGCACTTATTACCATTCAGTTTAGTTAGTTACGCGGGAGCTGATCCCTACCTGCTTAATCGAATGCTTATAATAAGGGGTTGGTTAACGGTTTTTTTGACGGATGCCATGATCCAAATAAGGCCACGTTAGACCAATTACTCCCCTTATTATAATAAAATAAGTGCAGATGTCAGAGTTAATTACTCTCTAACAACTACACTTTTATGGTACTAAATAAGGCTCAAAGCCTTGAATTTACTGAGGTTATAGAACCGAGAGGGTTGGACAAACTGTCAAAGACCCGGGATTCCAAGGCTGGTGGACTTTGGGCGGTGAGCTTTGTGGCGAAGGAGTTTTAGTAAGTTTTATGTCATAAAAGATGCCAAAAGTGGGTGTGCTGGAGCAATATATTACGCTTGTTTTTTATTTTCACATGCTCTATAATGATAGTGTGTAGAATAACAGGCATTTGCGTTTAGCAAAGGACACTACAGTAAAACAGGTAGTGTCAAGTAACGTATGAAAAAGTGGAGCAAAAGAAAACAGCTCCGTGGAACCATGAAAAATGTAGATATTTGACGTGATTGTAAGGGGACGCCACCCTTGACAGCACGCAAAAGAGCTGCTGCGGGATGACTCCCGACGGCGAAGAACGGGGGAACAGCTTAAGCTTTTCCGTCGTTTGTAGCAGTGTAGCAACTCTTTTGCGTGTTATCAAGGGCAAGCCGCGAGGCGGCGGCTGGTTGAATCCCCTCAGGCTCGGAATCTAAGAACAGCAGGCGGCTCCGCCGGATTGCATGTTTAGGATTGTCTTCTGACCGAGTAGGATCAGCAACTGCCATTTGGCTGGCATGTTATCCCCATTTTTGAGGATCTCATCTTCAACCGGAGGTCGGAACTTATGCTCTTTATGCGGACGCAGGAAGTTGTAGTATGCGACCCAGAGAGCAAGATCGTAGTTAGCACCGTCGTAATTATCAAAACCGTTTGTGGGGCGATAAGATAACTTATAGGTACGGTTCAGCCGTTCGATCATCTGCTTGAAGGTACGAAACTCTGTTGATACCTCGTCATCATTTGTAAGACCGATGACCTGCGTAATATCAAAGTTTAGTTTCCCGCCAGAGTGCAGAAACATTTGTTGGGCGGCTAGCGGATACGCACTGTATCCGTCAGCAATGAAACGGAACTTTTTAGGGAGCTCGGTCAAGTGTTGAAATGCCATTCGCATAGCCATGATACAAGGTCCAACCCCACGATTGTCTGAGACCTGATACCCAATGATGGCGCGGGTTACGGCATCCATAATGAACCAGATGAATCCCTTTTTTCCGCGGATTTTGATGTAGGTTTCGTCGGCAGTGAAAACGTTTCCCTTCTCGTAAGGGTAAGTATCCACGAATGGTTTGATGCAGACAGCTGCAGTTTTGCAGTAGTTGGCAACCATTTGATGAGAAACGGAGATGTTATACAAATCTTTTAAGGCCTGCGAGGTTTTGCGTAAGGATAATCCAAGGTTTACATGCATTGTAAGGCACAAGGACATGATATAAGCATTGTTCTTCGTAAATTTTAGAGAAGAAGCGTTCTTTGGCAACGAGGTTATGTCCATCTTAAAGAAATCTATCGTAAATTCCCGGTAGATATAATGGAGTTTATATTTGTACCTGTCATTAAGATCTGCTTTATCAATCTTTTTAAGATTGCGAAGGTAGTAAGGACATTTCGGGTTGATGCATTTGTGTATGACGAAATGCTTCCGGTTCTTAATCGGTGAAAGGATGTAGGTACAATAAGGGCAACGCAGGGAAGTCTTCTTTGTAAAGCGGCTTTCGATCGGAGAAAACCTGTTTTGACAGACCTTGCAGAGTACCTGCCCTTTGGAACCGTTGTTTTTATAAAGGAACGGCTTCGGAGCATTGCAGCGAGGACATGTACAGTCATCGCTGATGTCACAAGCAGAACGACGGCGCACAGGGGAAATCTTTTTTCCGTATCGCCATTCCAGGTAAGGAATATAATCGCGGTAATCCCAGGATTCATGATAGAGGATAACCGGAAGCTTATCAATCTTAAATTTTTGATATTTAGGCGAATGGGAGTCGTCATAAGCCCACTGTTTAAGTGGAATATATCTACAGATAAATGAAACTAACCAGCAGTTTTGTTTATAAAGGTCTTGAATGATTTGTAATAAATAAAG
>FOXT01000025.1 GCA_900115795.1 Lachnospiraceae bacterium XBB1006
TCGGTGAAAGGATGTAGGTACAATAAGGGCAACGCAGGGAAGTCTTCTTTGTAAAGCGGCTTTCGATCGGAGAAAACCTGTTTTGACAGACCTTGCAGAGTACCTGCCCTTTGGAACCGTTGTTTTTATAAAGGAACGGCTTCGGAGCATTGCAGCGAGGACATGTACAGTCATCGCTGATGTCACAAGCAGAACGACGGCGCACAGGGGAAATCTTTTTTCCGTATCGCCATTCCAGGTAAGGAATATAATCGCGGTAATCCCAGGATTCATGATAGAGGATAACCGGAAGCTTATCAATCTTAAATTTTTGATATTTAGGCGAATGGGAGTCGTCATAAGCCCACTGTTTAAGTGGAATATATCTACAGATAAATGAAACTAACCAGCAGTTTTGTTTATAAAGGTCTTGAATGATTTGTAATAAATAAAGTATAATGTTCACGAGCATTGTCTCCTTGGTATTTTGGATGTTTGGTCGCTGACATTATATCAAAAAAGGGAGGTCAATGCTCATTTTATTTTGAACTCCCGAAAAATAAAGGTTTTAATAATAAAAAGGTAGTTAAAGTTGACACTACCCTTATTTTCAAGGAGGAAAAAAATATGAAACGAAAACAATTAGTTACAGGTGCATTGGCAGTGTTGCTTGCTTTTGCGCCAATGCAGAGCGTAAGAGCTGAAGGAGGCATTGCCATTGATGAATCACATTTCCCGGACAAAGCTTTTAGAGAGTATGTAAGCACGGGATTTGATACAAACGAAGATGGCCTGTTATCTGATGATGAAATAAGGGAAATAAAAAGGGTTGAGATTGCCGGCGATTATGAGAATACCGGTAATGTCAGTAGTCTCGCCGGAATTGAATACTTTACGGAGTTAGAGTCTTTGTATTGTGAATGCAATAAGATCACGAATCTGGATGTGACTAAGAACACGAAGTTGAAAGAATTGTCTTGTGGAAGAAATAAGATCACAGAACTGGATGTGAGCAAGAATACGAACCTGACGCTCCTGAGCTTTTGGGAGAATAAGATTACAAAGCTGGATGTGAGAAGAAATGAGACACTGGAGCGTCTGTACTGTGATGATAATAAACTGACAAAGTTGGATGTGACTAAAAATAAAAAGCTGACGCAACTGTATTGCATGAACAATAATATCACGAAGCTGGATGTGACCAAGAATACAAAGCTGGAGAGTCTGGTGTGTAATAACAATAAGATAACGAAATTGGATGTAAGCAAGAATACGAAGCTGGATAATCTGTGGTGTGAGAACAATAAGTTAACAAAACTGGATGTGAGTAAGAATAAGAAGTTGTGCAAATTAGGTTGTGGGGGAAATAAGTTGACGAAACTGGATATTAGCAAAAACAAGAGGCTGTATGAATTTGCCTGCAGAAAGAACAAGTTGAAAAAACTGGATTTGCCGAAAGGAAGTACAGCTGTAGAGTTTATTTTATCAGGAAATTCCAAAGCGTTATCCGGCAATGGCGGCAAGAAAGGA
Organism: Lachnospiraceae bacterium XBB1006; assembly: GCA_900115795.1. GTDB lineage: Bacteria > Bacillota > Clostridia > Lachnospirales > Lachnospiraceae > XBB1006. The sequence goes on from FOXT01000025.1 coordinate 1,510, forward strand.
AAAAATCTGACTATTACAGTTGCGACAACAAAAGACCAGAAGATAGCAAAGAAACTTCTGAAGACTGCCGGGGTTCCAAAAGCGAAAGTTATAGTGAGAAAATAGTAGTTCACTAAGTTTTTGATGTAATTGAAAATGATGGAAATCCCCCTTGCGGAGGCTATTGTTGCTTGGTAAGGGGGATTTTATAATAATACAATGAAGGATGGAAAAATATATGAAACGAAAACAATTCATTGCCGGTGCAATGGCAGTGGTGCTTGCTTTGACACCAATACAGAGTGTCAGAGCAGAAGGAGGCGTTGCTGTTGATGAAGCGCATTTTCCGGATGCGGATTATAGAGAATATGTAAGCTCGACATTTGATAAAAACAAAGATGGTGTGTTATCCAGGGATGAAGGGACGCTGAGTGAAGAGGGGTATGAGAACTACGAGTCAACAGAGCCGGACGATGAGGACAATGCTTCAACAGAATCGGCTGGTACACCAATCCAGAGCGTAAGCGTTGATAAGGCACATTTTCCGGACGACCGTTTTAGAGAATATGTAAGTTCAACATTTGATACAAACAATGATGGTGTGTTATCTGAGGATGAAATTAAGGAAGCAAGGGATATTTCATGTAGTAACATGGGCATTCGTAGCCTTGCTGGAATTGAGTATTTTACTGAGGTGTGGGATCTGGCCTGCGATTGGAATCAGTTAACGGAGCTTGATGTGAGCAAGAATAGGGAGTTGGATTGGCTGAGCTGCAATGATAATCAGTTGACGAGGCTGGATGTGAGCGGATGTACAAAGCTGACGTGGCTAGATTGCAGTAGTAATAAGTTAACGAAACTGGATGTGAGTGGATGTACACAACTGAAGTCGCTATCTTACTTTGGAAATAATTTAACGACGCTGATTGGGGCGGACAGAGTGGACTATGTGGTCGAAGAGGTCGATGATTTATCAGAGAATCATGAGTCATCAGAGCCGGTTGATACATCAGCAAAGGTTGTAAAAGTTGAAAAAGAACATTTTCCGGACAAGAATTTTAGAAAATATGTAAGTGAGATGTGTGATGAAAACAGCGATGGCTGGTTATCTGAGCGTGAAATTAAGAATAGAACAACGATTTCGTTGGCATCTAACTCTGGCTGGGATGAAGATTGGATGGAAGAATGGATAACGGAAGACTTTGGGTATCATGGCATCTATAGAGAATGGTGGGATGATACGAGAGTTGACAGAAAAATCGGTAGTCTCGTTGGAATTGAATACTTTACGGAGCTGAGGAGGTTGGTTTGCAGCAACAATATTTTAAGGGAATTGGATTTGAGTAAGAATACGAAGCTGGAGATGCTAGGTTGCCGGGATAATAAGATAACGAAGCTGGATGTGAGCGGATGTACGGAGCTGCAGAAAATGAGCTGTTATCATAATAAGTTAAGTAAACTGGATTTGAGTAAGAATACGAAGTTGAGGAGTCTAATGTGCAGTCGCAACAAGATAACAAAACTGAATGTGAGCAGGTGTAAGGAACTGTCTTTCTTGGAATGCGGCCGAAATAGGATAGGAAAGCTGGATTTGAGCAAGAATACGAAGCTGGAGGATTTGATATGTTGGTGGAATAGGATAACAGAACTGAATATAGGCGGGTGTAAGAAGCTGAAGAGCCTAGAATGTAATAATAATCGGTTGATGAATCTGAATGTGAGAGGAAATAAGAGTCTGCATTACCTATCCTGCAGCGACAATAAGTTAAGGAAGCTGGATTTAAGCAGGTGTAAGGAACTGTCTGAGCTGGAATGCCAATATAATAAGTTAAAAAAACTGGACGTGAGCGGGTGTAAGAAGCTAAAGAGCCTTAATTGCTGTGAAAATGAGCTAACGAGGCTGAATGTGCGTAAGAATAGGAAGTTGTCTGGGTTGGATTGCAGCGTTAATGAGTTAACAAATTTGGACTTGAGAAATAATAAGCAACTTTTAGTGGAAAATATTGATTGTACTTATAATCCTCTGAGAAGAATAGACTTTTCGAAAGGCAGTACTAGAACAATAGGTACCCGCACGTTTGAGCATATTGGCGGTTACAGAGGGAAAAAGCTGACTTTTACGGTAGCAACAAAGAAGGAGCAACAGAGGTTGATAAAAAAAATGCGTGCTGGTGACTCTGCCGAGTTTCCTACGCAAGCAAAAGTTATAGTAAGAAAGAAGTAAGGAGAAAACTTATGAAACGAAAACAATTAGTTGCCGGTATAATGGCAGTACTTCTTGCTTTTACTCCAATACAGAGTGCAAGAGCAGAAGGAGGCATTGCCCTTGATACAGCACATTTTCCGGACAAGAATTTTAGAGAATATGTAAGTAAGAAATTTGATACAAACAAAGATGGGTTGTTATCCAAGGATGAAATAGGAAGGATAGGAGTGATTGATTGTTCTAATAAGGGCATTCGTAGCTTGTCTGGAATAGAATATTTTACGTGGTTGGAGTGTCTGAGTTGTAATAAGAATAAGTTATCGAAACTGGATGTGAGTCGCTGTAGGTGTCTGGAGCGCCTGGATTGCAGTGAAAATAAGCTAACAAAACTAGATGTGAGCAAGAATAGGGAGCTGCTGAAGTTGTACTGCGGGGACAATAAGTTAACAAAACTTAATGTGAGCAAGAATGTGGAACTATGGGTGCTGAACTGCGAGAACAATAGGGTAACGAAACTAAATGTGCGTACGAATACAGAGTTGTATGAATTACGTTGCTCCAAAAATAAAATAAAAAAGCTGGATGTGAGAAGAAATGAGACACTGGAGCGTCTGTACTGTGATAATAATAAGCTGACGAAGCTGGATTTGCGAAGGAATAGGAAGTTGGATCGTTTGCGCGCCTATAAAAATAAGTTAAGGAGAGTGGATCTGGCGAAAGGCAAAGTAAGTGTCATTAATTGGGGATGGTGTTATAGGGGACCCTTGTCATATAAAGGTCAAGGAAAAAATCTGACTATTACGGTGGCAACAGAAGACGACTTGGTATGGGCAAATGAGTTACGGGTATATGCCGCAGTATCAAAAGCCAAAATTGTAATACGAAAAAAGAAATAGCGAAAAAATGTCAAAGGCTCTGAGGGAGAAATCCTTCGGAGCCTTTGTGGTAGATGGTGATAGTATTGCAAAAATGCATTCTAAATGCTACAATGAACATATGTTCAGGAAAGAAACCATAAGCGTACATTTACCAAATCGAAAACATAATCGCAGGGCCTATCGGAGAGCGAAGCGGAAGCTGAAACATCTTGGGATGCATAAGGATTCCAAGACTGTTATGGTGGCGACCTTAAGTACGCGACGTTGTGAGCGCATCACGAAATATTGTAGGGAGGCACATCTTCGCTATTTTTGGGAGTCCAAGCTTTCCAGGCGGAGCAGTAACTATCGAAAGAAATTTTTTGACAGTCATAAGCCGGCAGTATTCGGCTGTTATTTTTGTGCGTATTGCGGAAGACTTGTACCACGTAGCAAGGTGACGGTAGATCATTTATATCCCATTGGAAAAATGCGCAAGGATTTGAAACTACAGAAGAAGCTGAAACGCCGGGGATATTCCAATATCAACGATCCGCGAAATCTTGTGGCGAGCTGCCACCGTTGCAATCAGGCAAAGGCAGCCCGCATGGGAAGCTGGATACGGAAAGGACGTCTGGGCAGGCATCCGATTTATTGGTGGATACGGCATTGCATTCGCATGGTACTTTTGCTAATTATCCTTTGCTTTTTATGGATTCTTCCGGCAGTGTTTGTGTCCTAGCAGTTTCATGGCGGTAAGAGGTGATTCCTCTTGCCGCTTGTATATTTTTCAGATGAAAAAGGTAAAAAGTACCGAGTGTGTGTTTTTTTCAGATGAAAAAGGGTAAAAAGTACCGAGTGTGTATATTTTTCAGATGAAAAAGGTAAAAAGTACCGAGTTTGTATGGCTTTTCAGATGAGAAACGGTACATAGGATGTTTGCATACGGGAAAGTTTACAGGAATTGCAGTTTTGGAGCGGATTATGTATACTTTAAGGGTATTGAAATGTGTATGTACCGAGAAAGTGAGAAAAAAAGGCACTTTTTGTAAACTTTTGCAGGGGGAGTACATGTATGTGCCGTTGGAGCCGTGAAATAGTATTTGGGGGAAAATGAAGGCTCGCATGGCTCCTACTTTTGTGGTATACTATAATCTAAGGGACAATTGTCTCTTTAAGAGCAGAAAGAAAAGGACAGAAGAATGGAAGCAGCAGAAATACAGAACTATTTAAACATAGAGAGTGAAAAGATTACCTTGCAGGTGGAGCAGGAGGTAACCTCCACCAATACGCTTTTATTTGAAAAAGCGAAAAAGGGAGAGGAAGAAGGCTATGTGCTTTTGGCAAACGCCCAGAGCGCAGGGCGGGGACGACAGGGGCACAGCTTTTATTCGCCGAAGGACAGCGGAATTTATATGAGCTTGCTGTTAAGACCCCAAAAAGCGGCAATTACCGATGCCGCCAGAATTACCTCCATGGCGGCGGTGGCGGTTTGCGAAGCCATTGAAAAAGTGGTGAAAAAACCGGCACAGATTAAGTGGGTGAACGACGTTTTTATGGACGGACGAAAGGTTTGCGGTATTTTGACGGAGGGATTTCCGGGGGCGGATGGCAGCATTGAGTTTGTAATTCTGGGAATCGGCGTAAACGTGTTTAAGCCGGAGGAAGGATTTCCCAAGGAACTTGAGAACATTGCCGGAGCGGCGTTTTTGGCGGAGAATGAAACCGGAAGCGACGATGCAGATAAGAGCAGGCTCCGACAGGAGGATAAGCGAAACCACCTTGCGGCAGAGATCATCAACCGGTTTATGATATATTACCGGATCTGGGATAAAAGCGGCTATATTGAGAAATACAAGGAGCGAAGTCTGGTAATGGACAGGGTGGTGACGGTACTTCACCCGGAGGGTGAAAAAAAAGCGCGGGTGCTTTCCATGGACGAGGACTGCCATTTGCAGGTACAGTACGAGGACGGCAAAACCGCCTGGCTTCATTCCGGCGAAATCAGCATACGGTTATAAATTGGAGGAAAACCCCATGACAAATGAAAAAACGACACACGCAAAAACCATGATGACCACGATTCCGGCAGAGACCATAATCCTCCGGGAGGGTGAAGATAATTTTGAGATGTATAAGGTGCTGAAAGGAAAGGTTGAGATTTATACCGGTTACGGCACGGACAATGAAGTGCTGCTGGGAATACTGGGGGAAGGCGCCTGCTTTGGAGAATTTGGTTTGTTGACCCATAAGCCGGCTATTTACACGGTGATAGCGTACTCCGATTTGGTTTTATACCGGGTGACGGAAGAAAAGATCGGAGAATTTATTCAGGAAAACCACAGCAGTGTGCTTCAGATTATGAAGAGTATGGCAAATACCATGATGCTCATGCAGCATCAGATTAACCAGCTGAGTGAAGAACTGGACGACCGGAACAAGGTAAATAAGCGAATTGTGGGTAAAAATAAAGACCTGATAAGCCGGTATGTAAACGGCGGATTTCCGGATGCAAGCCGCTTCCGGTAAAACAAAAATCCGACAAATTAAAAATCCGGTAAAACAAAAATCCGGCAAAATAAAATTCCGGTAAAACAAAAATCCGGCAAATCATAAGGAGGCGCGGAACATGGCAATTGAGGCGGCATTTGTGGTACCCCATCCCCCTTTGGCGGTAGCCGAGGTAGGGCAGGGAGAAGAAAAGAAAATACAGGCAACATTAGAGGCTTATGATGCGGTGGCAAAAAGAATCGCGGAAATAAAGCCGGAGACAATTCTTATTGCATCCCCTCACAGCGTGATGTACCGAAATTATTTTCATATCTCACCGGGGGAAAAAGCAAAAGGAAGTCTGGCACAGTTTCGGGCACCACAGGTGCAGTTTTTTGAGGAGTATGATGCGGAGCTGAGCGGCCGGCTGAACCGGATCTGTGAGGAAGCGGATTTTCCGGCGGGCTTTGAAGGGGAAAGAGAGGCGGCGCTGGATCACGGCACCATGGTGCCGCTGTATTTTATAAGAAAACGATATAACGAAGGAAAAATTGTGCGGATGGGGCTGGCGGGATTGCCGCTTTTGACTCATAAGCAGTTCGGGAACTACATCAGGCAGGCGGTGGAGGAACTGGATCGCCGGGCGGTATTTGTTGCCAGCGGAGATCTGTCCCATTGTCAGAAAAAGGATGGACCCTACGGTTATGCTCCGGCAGGACCGGAATATGATGCACGACTGATGGAAACCTTGAAAAAAGGGAAACTATCGGAGCTTTTCAGATATCCGGAGGATTTGTTGGAGGCAAGCATGGAGTGCGGGCACCGGGCTTTTTGCATGATGGCGGGAGCGTTGGAAGGAACGGAATACACGACACAGGTTTTGTCGCATGAAGCGACCTTCGGCGTAGGCTACGGCGTTGCGGAAATAACAGTAGAGCGCCCGGCCGAGTGATGCGGTAAAATGAAAAGCCGAGTGATGCGGCAAAGTGAAAAGCCGAGTGATGCGGCAAAATGAAAAGCCGAGTGATGCGGTAAAACAAATGCAGAGTGAAAAGGCGGGACAGATGATGGATGAATATGTAAAACTAGCGGTCAAAAGCGTGGAGAGTTACGTGCGAACCGGTAAAGTAATTGCGGCAGAGGAGGCGGCACCGGAAATCCGGGAGCGACAGGCAGCCGCTTTTGTCTCAATCCACAAAGGCGAGGCGTTACGGGGCTGTATCGGCACCATTGCGCCGGTATATGAGAATCTGGCGGAGGAAATCATACGAAACGGCATAGCGGCAGCCACCCGCGATCCGCGGTTTCGCGCCATTACGCCGGAGGAATTGCCGGAGCTTACCATTAACGTGGATGTGCTGTCGGAGCCGGAACAAATCGACGACATTAAGCTTCTGGATGTGAAAAAATACGGCGTTATTGTAGTAAACGGCATGCGGCGGGGCGTGCTTTTGCCGGATCTGCCCGGTGTGGATACGCCGGAGGAGCAGATCCATATTGCCATGCAAAAAGCGGGAATTGCTTTTCACGAAACCATAGATCTGTATCGGTTTGAGGTGGTGCGCCATGTCTGAAAAAGCGGTTTGCCCAGTATGCTTTCATCACTGTGAGTTGGCCGAAGGACAGCGGGGACTCTGCGGGGCAAGGACTGCAAGGGACGGAAGGGTTGTTTCGGAGAATTATGGAAAAATAACCTCCCTGGCGCTGGATCCCATTGAGAAAAAGCCCCTGTATTTATTTCATCCCGGCAGCAGAATTTTGTCGGTGGGAAGCTATGGCTGCAATTTAAAATGCAGCTTCTGTCAGAACCACGAAATTTCCCAGTCCGGGGGAGAACTGTTTTACCGGCAGTATTCGCCGGAGGAACTAACGGGGCTGGCGAAAGAACTGGCGAAAAGCGAAGGAAATATCGGCATCGCTTTTACCTACAATGAACCTTTGGTGGGCTATGAATATGTTCTGGAAACGGCAAAGCGGGTAAAGGAAGCCGGATTATATACGGTTCTGGTGACCAACGGAACGGCAGAGGAGTGGGTGCTTGAAAAACTCATTCCCTATGTGGACGCCATGAACATTGATTTGAAGGCGTTTACGGAAAAAGGCTACGAAAGCCTGCAGGGGAATTTTCAAAGTGTGAAGAATCGGATCAAACAGGCAGAAGAACATTGTCATGTGGAGCTTACATCCCTGATAGTGCCGGGGTTAAATGATGCGATGGAAGAAATGGAGCGGGAGGCGGCGTGGATTGCTTCTCTTAATCCGGAGACACCGCTGCATATTACCCGTTTTTTCCCAAGGTATCAAAAAATGGATGCGCAGCCAACGGATATCCGCCGGATGGAGGCTTTGAAAAAAGTGGCGGAGCGACATTTGCAACACGTGTTTTTGGGGAATGTGTAGCACGGGGAAGGGAGAGTGCGTTGGTGCAGAGGCGCTGCTTCGCTGGGAGCATAACTCAGTCGGCTATGTTTATCCGCCGCTGATTATGCAGTTGGCGTTGGAAGGACGCTGAGATGTCTGTTGCCTGCGCCATTAGCGTTTAAGGAGGGAATCCCATGAGCAGTATTCAAATTCAGAAAATCAGCATTACAAAGCTTACTACCGACGCCATTGTCAATGCGGCGAATGAAGGATTGTGGGCGGGCGGCGGCGTATGCGGAGCAATTTTTGAGGCAGCAGGCAGGGAGAAATTGGCAGAGGCATGTAGCGCTATCGGAGGCTGCAAAACCGGTGATGCAGTCATTACACCGGGCTTTCAACTGTCGGCGAAATACGTGATTCACGCAGTGGGACCCGTCTGGCACGGCGGTGACCGCAGGGAACCTCAGTATCTTTACAGCGCTTACCAGCACTCCCTTCTGGTGGCAAAAGAAAATGGCTGCCACTCTATCGGTTTTCCGCTTATATCGGCGGGGATTTTCGGTTATCCCCTTAAGCCGGCATGGCAGGCGGCGCTAAGTGCCTGCAAGGACTTCTTAAAGGAAAATCCGGAGTATGAGATGGAGATTGTTTTTGCCGTGATTGATGATGAGGTAAAAGCGGTGGGGGAGAGGCTTTGCGCAGAGTGCCTGATTGTTCAAGGCGCCAGACAGACCGGAAAAACCTATGTAGTGGAACGATATGCGGAAGCACATTGCGAGGAGTTTTCTGGAAATTAATTTTAAGCAGATGCCGTTGGCTGCGGAAGAAAAACGTAATCCCGGAAGCAATTCATAAGCAAATGATGTTGTACTACCAGCAGTATATCGCAACCGGCGGTATGCCGGAAGCAGCACATTGCGGAGAATACGTTGTCCGGCAATACCAAGGGCGGCTTGTATGAATGCGCGGTTGCGGATGCACTTTACAAAAAGGGATATCCGTTATATTTTTAGTCCCTTTTCGGAATTGTGGGTCTGAGTCAAGAAGTACTCAAAGGAAAATATTATGGATAATTTACTTGTTGAAAATATAGATAAAGTACATACTACTGATATGGGAGTAGACAGAATAAGAAGAAACCTTGGCCTTGGAGAAATAGATGTAGTTGCTTGGTGCAAGGAAAAAATCTTAAAAACAGACGCAGATATCGAAAGGCATGGTAAGAATTGGTATGTTCATATAGATGGATGTGTGATTACGGTCAATGCGAGCAGTTATACCATTATAACCTGCCATAAAGAATAGACTGCAATAACAGTAGGAACACCTTTGCGAAAAGGGATTATTTTTACATCAGAGGGAAAACATCATGAATGTGCTAAAAAACGCACATAACAGAATGTAGTATGGTATTCAAAGAAGAATAAGTTCAACTTAGTTTGGAGATCAATTATGTACGGTACCGGAACAAAGAAAATGCTTAATATGCTGATACTGGATATCCTTAAGGAGTATTCAGACAGCGAACACAGGCTTTTGCAGCAGGATATTATAGATCTTTTAAGTTCAAACTATGGTATAAGCTGTGAAAGAAGGGCAGTAAAGAATAATATCGTGTCGCTAAGAGAGATGGGGTACGATATTGCCTCTGAGAAGGGATATTATCTAAGGACCAGGGATTTCACGGATGCGGAACTAAGACTGCTGATTGACGGGGTTTTTACATCCGGAGCCATTACTGACAAAGAAGCTCATCAACTTGTAAAGAAGCTTGAAAAGTATTCAAACCGGTTTTTTAAGGCACATGTGTCGCATATTCATAGTACGTCCAGCGGGAAAAACGCCGAGAATCAGAACGTAATGGACTCTATAGCGGCTATTGATGTCGCAATATCGAAAGGGAAGAAGATCAGCTTCTCGTATCTGCAGTACGGAATAGACTTCAAATTGCATCCAAAGAGAAGTATCAGATATGTTGTCAGTCCTTACCAAATGATCAGCAACAAAGGGAAGTATTACCTGGTAGGAAACTATGACGAATATGATGATATATCTCACTACAGACTGGACCGCATTACAGATGTTGAAATACTGAAGGAAAACCGTAAGCCCATGAAAACGATAAAAGGTCTTGAAAACGGGTTAAGTATATCAAATTATATTGCAGAGCATGTATATATGTATTCCGGTGAAAGTATACGTGTTAAGCTTCGTACAAGCGAAAACCTTATGGATGCACTTATTGACAGTTTTGGAAAAGAATTCAGGGTCTCTTTTGGCGAAGAAGATGACATCATAGTCAATCTAAAGTGCAACCCTGATGCATTCTTCTATTGGGCAATGCAATATGGTCGGAATATAGAGGTGTTGGAGCCCGAGAGCATGAGAGAGCGAATTAGAAAGGCTTCACAAGAAATATACGAAAAATACTTGGATAAGTGAAGGAAAAAACTATTTGCGAAGTTAGTAAAATTGGAATAATAAGGAAATGTTATGAGTAGTGAAAATAGGATCAGGATTATACCACACAGAGGCGCTATGCAAATTGGCGGAGTGTGTACAGAAATAGCTACAGATAATGCGAGAATACTATTTGACTTTGGTTCGCCGTTAGAAGGTGAGGGTAGGCAGGATGTTCTTGATATTGATGGTGTTACGTCGGGTAAGACCAATTGTGATGCCGTTTTCTTAACTCATTACCACGGCGATCATGTTGGAGAAGCACCTAACATAATGGCGGACATACCGGTTTATATGCATGAAACCGCCCGCAAGATCCTTCAGGCTCAACAGGAACACAAGGTTAGCGTTGGTCAGATTGTGTGGGCTAAAGGAATAAAAGAAATTACGGAAGGTGTACCGGTTGTTATAAAGGATTTGAAGATAACACCACTGGCTTCTGATCATTCAGCAAGTGACTCTCTCATGTATTTGGTAGAAGGCCTCGGGAAAAGGATCCTCGTAACCGGGGATTACAGATTACATGGTTTCTATGCAGAAAAACTTAAGAATACACTTGAGAACTTAGGACATATAGATTTGTTGATTACTGAAGGAACAAATCTTTCGAGGTCATCAACTTACTATAAGGATGAGCAGTGGTGCGAAAAAGAGTTTTGGAGAATACTTCGTGAAAATAAGTATGTATTTCTCTTGGCCTCTTCATCAAACATTGATAGAATCGCAGCTTTTTCAAGATGTGTTCCAACAGGAAAGTATGCTTTGGCCGATGGTTACCAAACGCATGTTATGCATATTGCTGATAAGAATAGAGAAAAAGAATACAAATCATTTAAGATTCATACCTATATGGATGAAAAAAGAGAACTATACGAAAAACGTGGCTTTGGAATGGCAATTCGAGCTGGTAAACGGCATACACCTCTTGTTAAAGAGTTCTTTGAAAAATATCCGGATAAAACATGCTTGGTTTATTCGATGTGGAAGGGGTATGAGACCCTGCCGGATGTTGCTGAGTTGCTTGAATATAGTAAGGGACATATTGAGCGAGTTCATGTATCAGGGCATATTACCAAAGAAGATCTGGAGCAGGTAATAGAAATAATAAAACCAAAACAACTAATTATCCATCATACATCAGCAGATGAAGAAGAAAAGAGCAATCTTTTGTTACCAGAGGAGACAACAATACTGGCGATAGGTGATGGTAAAGAAATCGTAATTTGAAAGAAGGTGACAGATATGGCACATTTGAAGGATACTGCGCTTATGAAGCAGAAGGAAAAAGAGTTAAAAGCGTTGCATGATTTAGCAGAGATTTGCCAAAGAGCGTATCGAGATGAACAAAAGGATGTTACTTATTTAGTCGAAAAACTTCGGGATAAAGAACCATCAAATATTCCGACCCATCCTGATCATAAAGAATGTGCTGGTTGGTATAATGAGCATAATAAAGAAACGGATGAGCAACAAATATGCCGGTGTATGTTTTATTACGGAAAGAATGATGAAAATTGTCATAAATGTCAATTTAAGAGAAAGTGGCGACATATAGAGGACAATGTTGATATTATTGATTACGAAACACCTATGCCATACAAGATAGAAAAAATCGGTAATATTGATTTGTGTCTGGAGTATGATAAAAAAATATATGGCGCAGAAGTTAAACCACCAGAGAACAACGATGAGACAATAAGCAGAATGGTTTCAGAGACTCTGACGTATACAATAGATTTTCCATACCTTCCAGCTATAGCGGTGTTTGAAAATAGTAATCAGCAAAAAAGGATTGATGAGCTGGATAGTTTAAACAACTGTGACTTTGAGATTATAAGAAGATATGTCCAAGTATTTATCATAAGAATTGTTGGTCAATCTGGAGAAGGCATTGTTGATTACAAGATTGAACCGTATTAAGTTGATTTAAGAGCAATGTGCAAAATAAAGCGCATTGCTTTTTTTAGTTTGCGCGCCATGGGCGCGCTCTAACGGGTGAAAGTCCCGAACACGCCCAGATAGTGGGAAGTGTATAGCCGAACAGCAAGACCTGCTAAGAGTTGTCAAGTGATAAATATGAAATTTAGTATATTTGATTTTAGAGCATAAGAAATAGACTGCCTGAAAATAGCCAGTCAAAGAGAATCTATTTTTTTTGTATTTGTTTTTAAATAGAGTTTAAGTAAGCATTTATTCTTGCATAATAGATTCTTAAAAATTTATTACAGCCTGCAATCATATAGACATAGTAATGCTTTCCTTCAGCTCGTTTTTTATCCAAAAACTGATAGACTGGATCATCGATTTGTTGATGTCGAAGGATACAATCCATAACTGTAAAAAGTGTCTTACGTAAAGCCGAAGAGCCTCGCTTTGATATACCACGACTCTTTATATCAATGGTTCCTGATTGATATGGAGAAGAATCGATACCGGCATATGCTATTAATGCCTTACGGCTATGAAATCTTCTGATATCACCAATCTCAGCAATAAGTTGTGGTCCTAATGTTATTCCTACTCCAGGAAGAGACATGACTGCAGGATATTCAGGTAATTGAGACGCAATACGGTTCATCTCTTGACGGATTTTTTCTAAAGCATCAATCAAAGAAATAAGTTCTTTGGCAGTTTCTGTAATTATGAGTTTTGTATTAGCGTTTGCCGGCATGCTTGCAACTGTTTGATTGGCTAATTGATAAATATCATTAACTTTGTTTGACTGATAGTGATAACCATTTTTAGAGCACCACTTCTGGTACGAACGTTCAAGTGACTTAATTGTTTTTGTGGTTATACAGTCTTTGTGCCAATAATCTTTGATAAAGTCAATCCATTTATGGTGACCATCTTTGCGAGGTGTTTTGCCAAACAATCCATCAATACCAGGAAATGTTTGATCTGATAAAGCTATGAGATTATTTATCATAGCTACTTTAAGTTTGGTGTACTGCGTGAACTGACGGTTGTAGATTTTAAGAGCCTGACGTAATTCTTCTTCTGGTATATATTCAGGTAAATCAAGCCACCGATTCAATCCGTAGTTTGCGATTTTTATAGCATCCTTTTTGTCAGTCTTAACTCTACGAATACTGGAGTTGTCGTAATCATGGATAAGTATGGCGTTAACAACTGAAATGTAAAGGCCAGAGTTATACAGATAGTTAGCAAGTGGTTCATAGTAACGACCTGTATATTCCATAACAATTCTAGACTCGCCTTTAAGAGATTTGATTTGCAAAACAAGCTTTTCAAAATCTTCTTCTGTGTGATTGATTTCAAAAGGTGAAGCAATGATTTCGCCGAAAGGACGCATGATGGCAACAGTACTTTTTCCTTTAGAAACATCAATTCCTACTGAATTCATAATACATTCTCCTTTATGTGTTTTAATTGTAAATGGTAACCATTCAGAACTCATTACGATTCAATCTACTTAGTGACACGAGCGTGAAGCCCAACCTGCTAAAAACGAACGCTGCAACGAGAGGATGGATATCAGTCTTGCGTAACGGGCGTTATAGCCCAAGGGTGTCCCCGATAAACCATTTACCCTCTCATTTTAGCTTAATAATGAGGTTGGAAAACTGAATGATAATATTTTTATATATCCAACAATTACATTGTAGTAGGGTGTTCATCGTGAGGTGGAATCTGAAGGAAGCTGTAAGCAAATCTCTGGTCCGACGGACAGAAATCACATATAAGGCTAGGCTACGAGAGATAAGTTGGCTAAAAGCAACGAAGTCTAATAACTATCACTTTTGTAGTAGCAGAGTAAATGTGGCGGATATATGGAGAGAAAGAGCGTGCACCTTAAGCGTGGAGGTCTCACAGAGGTTTCATTAGCCTAGTAACAACGAACTGTGAGAAGTCAGCCGAACCCATAGTAGTGAAGAAGTTTCTGTAATGGAAATGGAGCGAAGGGGTGAACAATCAATAAGTTTGAGTATGTCTCGTGTTGCAGAAATGACAACATCTGCCGTAACCAATCGGGTGAAGGGTGGTCAAATCAAGCGAGGCGGAAAGGAAAGAACGCATGGACACAAGTAGTCTAATGGAGCAGATATTATCTAGCGATAATCTCAACAGAGCATATCTGCAAGTCGT
>FOXT01000034.1 GCA_900115795.1 Lachnospiraceae bacterium XBB1006
CTTCCACGCCGGTTAATAGGCGCGGAAGCTATGTGCTTTTAAGGCCACCTTCACGAACGACGCTTTGGCAGATTAATACGCTACCACCTTCGCCGTCTCCGGTAATCCATGGGTGTAGAGCATTTCTTTGTATTCGTCGTATTTTTCTTTGGGGACCTTAATCTTCTTCAGGTTAATGCAATCACCGAATATATTATCACCTAGCTTACGCAACCCATTTGAAAACTTTACCTCTTTAAGCATCGTACAGTAACCAAAAGCGTACCTTTCAATTTTCCTAACAGAACTCGGAATTATAAGTGTTTCAACCTGGGTGCCTGCGAAGGCCGCTTCTTCAATCACTTGAATATTATCATTGAATTCTATTTTTTCTAGATCACATCCTGAAAATGCATTTCTTTCAATAACACTTACTCGTTTTGAAAATTTAATATCCTTAAGGCGCTCGCAATCCATAAAAGCTGCATTTCCAACTCTATCAACCTCATTGGACAATTCAACTTTAGTCGTCCACTTAAAATCGCAACATGCTTGTTGGCCTATATAGGCAATACCCTTTCCGAAAATAATTTTCTTACAACTTGGTATTAACTTCCACCAACAATGTTTTCGAAACCTCCACCACGGAACTGAATCATCTGTTTCTTCAGTCTCATCACATGTCCCCAAATCGCAATCTGCCATTTTCCCATTACAACCCTTTGTTGCTTCAAATTTCAAAGCCCTTGTTCTCGCGTTATATTCCCAATGAACCCCTGCATAGTCTACACCACTATAAATTCTAGGTGGTAATATATAATGATACAAAATAAAACCAACAATAATCACTATAAGGAGAACATATTTTACTAATTTTATCTTATTGCTCATGCATATTACCTCCAATCGTTGACAATTTTCATAACCTCATCTTTATCAAGTTTTTCGCTTTTTATTCCAGTATTTTTTTCGAAATCAACTAGTCCATATGCTTCAACTAAATATTGTCTTCTTGCTGAATCTGTTTTGCGATTCTTACACGCCCAATTTATCGCACTTAAATATATGTTTTTATCAATTGCGTAATGACCTTTCCATGCACCATCAATCATTTTTGAACACATATTTTTTGCTGCCTCAAATCTCTTTTGCGCAACTATCGTTGCATCCGCGTAGTATTTTGCACCTTTTTCAGGATATTTTGAATGATCCAATAGTTTCCATTTGCTTCTAAAATATTTCCAACCTTTGTTTTTATCATCTACTTCACTCTTCGGCACCTTTGCCCCCCATGTTGAGTGCGCAAATGTGTCAGCCATTGAGTGCAACGCCATACCAAATACAAATTCAGACCTTTGTTTTGCCCCTGGAAGCACTACTCTATTACGTGAAAAATAACTATGAGTAGCATCTTTTAAGCCATTTAATATTTTGTCATGTACCGTCGGGTTACGCATACTTGATACATTTGGCCAATCTCCGCCACCCCATAATTTCACAGATATCTTAGTCATATAAATCACTGCATCTACGTAATCTACCCTTTTTCCTTCATTTGGATATGCGTATTTCCCATGAAATTCCGGATTTGCTGTTATTCCTTGCACTCCAGACGCCTCATTATCAGGCCATATAGCTCCTTCTTTTAAATTTGAAAAAGTGACCATATCCTCATGCGTTTTCTTCGTCCAGAAACCTACCAACTCATCTTTCTTCGCACACATAATTAGATTGACACTTTCCGCTACATCCGTCTGTTCAATTGTCGCATCCTCTGTAACGCCATCAATATTTTTAACTGAAGTTTCACAGTCAATCACACCATATCCATACTTCTCTTTATCCCCAAGGTTATTTGCCGTTGCATCAATCAAATTCCGAATAAACACATTTGATTTCGATAAATCCTGTTGCCATAGCATTGCTGCAAGCGCCGTTACCTGTGGTGCCGCCATACTTGTTCCGGAATCATTCTCTAAGATATCCATAAATCCATAGGCTGCAACATCTTCTCCAGGTGCAACAACTTCAATCCCTTTACCTGTAGAAGAATCCTCTGCTAATTCTGCATTGCAGTTTAAAGACCCTACTGCCATTACTTCAGGGTATCTTGCCGGATATTTTACAGAACCTTCGTTGCCTGCCGGTGCGATAAATAGCACTCCATTCTCGTAGGCTTCTTTAATTACTTTGTGCAATTCTTCACTGTCTTTATCAAATCCGCAACTGATATGGATAATCTTACATTCGTTCTCAATCGCCCACTGAATGCCTTTAATTACGCGCTCTACGGTTGCCTTGTTATTATCATCTAATACGCCCGCGGAATACAGGTTCACATATGGATTTATACCGGAAATCTTATCCTGTAACTCGGAATCCTCCGGTATAATATTTTCAAACTTGTATTCTCCCTCAACTTCTTCTCCATTAGACGCAAGAATTCCAGCCACTGCAGTTCCATGACCGGACAGATCTGAGAATACCGGATTCAAATCATCATAACCCTCAACAAAGTTCTTACGTGCCACCACATTGATATTAGCTGAATAATTAACACCGGAATCAATCAGTCCTACATTGACGGCATATTTGTTTTTCTCAACTGCTTCTTTCACAACCTCTGCATCCGCACGCACCATGGAACGATTCCATTCCTTGTCAAAATCTAATACTACTTTTTCTTTTTTATGCTGGTATACAGAAAAATCTCCCGGTTCCACATATGCTACCGCTTCATCCATCTGTATTTGGATTCCTATCGTTTCTGTTTCGCCCGGATGAATATAGGAATTATATCCATAGCTCTTTACCGTAACTCTGCCGTCTTCCTGAGAAACGAGTTTTGCATCCCAGACACTTCCCACAGTTCCAAGTACTTGAAACTCTAACTTCCAGGATTCAATATCCTCTTCGGAAATGTTCTTAATGTGGATGTTTACCGTTGCACCTTTTTCCCATTGCTCTGTAATTTCCGATGTTACTTCAACGTTTTCCTTTGGTACTTCAGAATCTACACCTACCAGCGTGAATTCTTCTGGGAAATCTACTGCATCTTTGCAGTTTGCCTTGAATCCGTAACTTACCTCCTGCCCCGGTTCAATGTCGGCATTTGCCTTATTGTTTTTGATACTGTAGAACCCTTCGATATGATAGGTGGTTTCTGCATTCCATACATCTTCGTACTCATCTTTTGTCTTGTAAGCAAGTTCCCAGTTCTCAATCGGTCGATCTCCGGTATTTGTGATGGTAACGTTTCCATTGTAGCCATCCTCCCATTTGCCTTCCACCGAATAGGTAACCTTGTAACCGTCCCCTTCATACACCATTTCGGTTCTTTCTTTGGCTTGCGCCTGCTTTCCCTTCCATACATTTCCGGATATTCCTAATCCGGACATTGCAACAGCTACTGCAAGTGCTGCCGCCGTCAATCTTTTCCATGACTTCATGTTTTACTCCTCCATAATAGTTTTTTATCAAGCAAA
>FOXT01000024.1 GCA_900115795.1 Lachnospiraceae bacterium XBB1006
AACCATGCCGTAAAACATTCGTTTCACTTCAAAATTCGTCAATCGAAGCACATAAACCGGCTCGTCCTCCGGTACCTCCCGAATAATCCGATCCACCTTTAAGTAACCGGATGCCAAAAGCAGGCTCCAAATCGCATTTGGATTACCGGTCAGCTGATCAAAAATAATCTGCTCATCGATTGTAGCTTCAATACAGTCGTCTGCAAGTAGTTTTTCAAACTCTTGCTTGACGCGACGGTCACCTTCGCGAAGCAATGAATTTATTAGCCCGTTACCGCTCGTATTCGTCCAATATGCGTTGGGCTCTTTTTTGTCCAAAAACATTGTTACTGACCACGGATTATAAATATCTGTTTGCGTTCCAAACGTAAAACCGTCATACCATCTCTTTACGGTTGTTTTCTCCGATTCCGGAATGCCCTGTTCTCTCATGGCATCAAAAACTTCCCTTTCCGTAAAGCCAAAGCAGGTCATATATTCCTTGGAGGTCGTGGTCACAACATTCAAATTGTTCAAATCCGAGAAGATGGATTCCTTGCTAACACGTGTTATGCCGGTCATAAGGCCTCGCTCCAGGTATGGATTTGTCTTAAACGTATTATTAAACAGCGCACGCGTGTAGCCGACTAACTCATCCCAAAATCCGTGGATATATGCCTCCTGTAACGGCGTATCATATTCGTCCAGAATGACGATGCATTTTTTTTCGTAATATTTATAAAGCCAATTGCACAGCTTATTTACAGAGATACCGGCTACAGAATCACGCATTGACATGCAAACGCTTTTAAAATACAGTTTATCATTTTCACTCATGTCCAATTTTTCTGGCAACCACGAAAATGCATTGTATAAATCCGCAATTTTCTGGTTGATTACCTCTACAGTACTTTGAAATGTATCCTGCTTAATTCCGGCAAAAGATAGAAAAATCACTGGGAAAGTTCCTTGTATTTCTCTGAATTTTTTGTCTTCCCAAATCTTCAGTCCCTCAAATAAATCATCTCTACCGGCATATTTATTTGAAAAAAAGCACTCCACCATGCTCATATTTAGTGTTTTACCAAAACGACGAGGCCGGGTAATTAGGGTAACGTCATCTAATCCATCCCACCATTCGCGGATGAAGTCTGTCTTGTCAACATAAAATGAATTGTTTTCACGAATTTTTGCAAAACTTTGCGCACCTACGGATATTGTTCTAGCCATGCTGCACCTCCTGAATACTTATAGTTTAACACAATAATGGTAGTTTAGCACTAGGGATGTGGGGATTTACAGCAAAAACCCACTTGAAAAATAATTTTTCGGCCATTCTGCCCTCACATTACATTTTGGCCGTAATATTGAGTATTACACTTACGTTAGTCATCTACTATTTGGATATTTATTATAATTGACGATATTGCTAACTCATATGGATGAAGCAAAGTATACTCATAAGTTTGCTTACATGTATATGGAAATCAATCATTGCATAATATGGAAAATATAATACGGAGACCAACCGCTACTACTGATGATCTCCGTAACTATAAAATTATACGTTATTTAAATCTTAGATTTCTTAATCAAGCACTTCTTTCCTTCAAAAGCAAATCCGTACTTCAAGATATGCTCCGATGGAATCCCTTTTGCCAAAAGGTCCGCATCGTAGTGCTTTTCTTCGATTTGCACCAGAGCGTTTTCGACGGTATCTGAAAGAGTTGCTTCCCGGGTGGGATTAAAAACCTTAAATTCTATGATAACCGCTCTGTCGAATAAGTTCTTTGGCTCCATTACTACATCATATCGTCCAAAGCCACTTTCGCGGTTGGAATTGATGATATATTCCGAAGCTTTGTCTACCATAAGACCCAGTACAAAACCGTGGTAAAATTTTTCGGGTTCCAGAAAATCGGAAGGTTCTTTGCCGGTATCATAATAGTTGAAGGTCTGTAGGGCAATTTTGTTCATGTAGTAGTTCATTGCTTCATCATCACCTTGAAGCATTGCGGAAACAAATTCACTAAAAGACGCATCTTCTTCAAACTTTTTGAACTCTGCGTCAAGGACGAAGCCTATGGTGCTACGCATCCTTGACACAGGCTCAAAGGCGAATATTCTTACACGCAAGCAGTTGAAGGATTTGATATGCGTAATGCACTTAGTTCTTATTTTTTATAGTTTGTTCAGCAGTTGGAAATAAAGTTTCTTACAGTTAACGTACTCAAACTTGCCTGCATTATATCTGAATATTTAGCGTAACCCTGCTGACTCCACCCCATTGCTTATCACTCTTTCGACTTAATAACAGGTGGTATACATGACCTTCTGCCGAGCACGCTTCAACTCCGCATTCTCTGCGTAAACGATATTTGGCTGCATCCCAGTTTGACATAATGTAAGAGGCTGCTTTATCTATCTTCTCCTGGATTTTTAAAGAATTGATGTAGTCTTTTAGCATTCTTGTTATATGGCGAAAATCCGCCATGTTTTTGATTTTTGTATCCATTCCTGAATCGTGGCTTCAACAGCCTTCCGGCATAGGTCATCGGTTGCACTATGCATGTCTTGGATATAATATGCAAGATTAGATGGATTACTGTAAAGAGTTTTTTAATACTTCGAATTTTCTGATGCAAACTTCTAAAATATAGTTTATAATAAATCATACTTTAACACAAGAAGGGTGTTCTTTTCTACATTTTCCGAGTGCATTTTACGCTGTTCCAGGAAATATCAATAATTGACACATTTACAATTTGACGGTATAATATACGTAATAAGAGTGAGTACCTGACAAACGGTATTCCCTCAATTTGTTACAGAATAGCCGTCTCAGTCTGCAAACTTAGGGCGGCTATTTTTCTGCTTTTGCTAAGTAATATCCTAAGGCTAGCCCTAGGCCGAAAAACGTGGCACAAAGGCCAAGTATTCCGATAAATAATTCTGTCGTTAGCATACTTCATTGCTCCCTCCTTTCGCTGCAACTCTCCAAATTCGGAGGTCTGTCAACAGTTACGCGGAGGTATTAACGCACCCTCCATACGGAGGGAAACCGTCCATCGCTTAAATGGCACTCACTCGTGACTCTATTATATCAAATTTCAATTAAAAAATCTATTGCTATATCGAAAATATGTTCTATTATTCATTTAACTTCCAAGACCACTTTCGTACATCCGGATTTGTAATTTTACGTAGCTGCACTCTGTATAGTGATGGTAGCTTTGCCTACGCGCTTTTACGGTAATTGTTTTCTTTGTTGGATGAACGTTACCCATTGCCCTCTGCATATATGTTAACCTTGGCCTTACCGTCGCCGATAATAGTTACTATACCGACTTTGTTTACCGTACAGACCTTTTGTTAGAAGATTTATACGTCGGCGGATTTGATGCATCGGTGCTAATGTAAATCGGTTCATCGCCGTAGGTTGCCTTGATATTCGAGGCCTTAATGATCTGCTTGCCCTTCGTTATGCGAAAAAGTGGCAATCTTCGAGCCACTGTAATTTCCAAGTCCCACTAGGGCAACTGTCGCAGTGCCCAGAAGGAGAAAGGTGTTCCAGTGCTAGATATTTTCAAATATAAGCTGTGCAATGTCTTTTCCAATCGCAGTATGTATATGCATAAGAAAACCGGCGCCTTCAGGGAATCGTTTTCAAAGAATACTTTCTATCGTTTTCTGAACAACCCGAAGATTAACTGGCTACGTTTTACAACGCTCCTGTCAAAAAAGGTAGCAGGCGCTGTTGAACCTCTCACAGACGACGATCGTGTCAATGCTTTTGTTGTTAATGACAGTCTGTTTGAGCGTACCAGCTGCAAGAAAACCGAACTTGGTTCCCGTGTGTTTGACCATGTCACAATGAGATATCGCAAAGGGTATCGCCTTATGACGCTCGGATGGACGAATGGAAACACATTTCTTCCTGTAAACAGCAGCCTCCTGGCATCTTCAAAAGAGAACAATCTTATTGGGTCTGTCGGCGATTTTGATGGTCGTTCCCTTGCAGCAAAGCGAAGAAAACTTGCGCAGATGAAAGGGACGGAAGTCATGATTGAACTCTTAAGAACTGCTCAGTCAGCTGGACACAAAGCGGACTACGTATTGTTTGATACATTGTTTTCCAGCCCTGCACAGATCCTTGCCGTCAAAGCTATCGGATTGGATTCCATTGCTATGGTCAAGAAGAGTTCTCGCATTTACTACGAATATGAAGGCGAACAACTCTCCATCAATAAGATTTTTGATATCTGTAAGAAACGTCGCGGCCGGAGTAAATACCTGCTCTCTGTAAATGTCATGGTTGGCAAAGAGGAAAAGATCCCGGCAAAAATCGTCTGTGTCCGTAACAAGAAGAACAAAAAGGACTGGATTGCCTTTATCTGTACAAACCTGGATCTTTCCGAAGAAGAGATCATTCGGATTTATGGAAAACGCTGGCAGATCGAGGTGTTTTTTAAGACATGCAAGTCTTATCTGAATCTGATCGGCGAATGTCATAGCCTGTCTTATGATGCCTTAACAGCCCACGTAGCGATTGTATTCGCCAGATATCTCATGATAGCGATGGAGCAACGCCGAAACGAGGATGAGCGCACATTGGGAGAACTATTTTTCTTCTTCACTGATGAACTGGCGGATATCACGTTTGGCGAATCCTTTCAGATCATCATAAGTGCCATGATTGACAGTGTATGTGCCGTCTTTCAACCAACCGAAGAACAGTTGGCGATATTCATCGAGATGTTTGTAGGTCGTTTGCCTGATCACATCCGCAATTCATTAACAAAAGCGGCATTGGCGGCCTGAATATCCTATCTGATTGCCTGTATTATTGAGTTTTCTAGGTGCAAAGCCCATTTTTGCTATGGGAAGTTTTAGATTTCATAATTAGTGAAATCTAAAATTAAAGACCATCAGAGTAAGATCTGGTGGTCTTTTTAAGATGAATCCAGTAATCAACTAAGAAATACGGGGAAGTGTAATAAACCCTTTGCACTTCCCCGTATATTAAGACTGTATTTTACAGCCCCATGTTTTTTTTATTGCAAGTAGATAGTTACGCGGCTGGCTGAACAACTGTAATTGTCCATTCAGCAACACCAAGCGCACCACCTGTGGTACATTTTGCCTTAATGGTGACACCCATGAAGGTTGTTGTAAATTCATCATTTGCAGCCGCATCACCTGTAACAGTTAAAGTCATAGTATTGCCGGTAGCATCACCTGCAAGTTTTACTTTTTCTTCTCCTGTTCCTGCAGTTTTGGTTAGATTCTTGTCAGCCTTCCAGTCATCCGTAGACATATTGGTCACTGTTTTATCCTCCTTAAACTGATCAAGAAAACTAAATGCACCAGTTTTTTTGCCGCTCTTTACAGCTGTTGAGGTATCAACTGTCTTAATCGTCGTTGCTACTCTTTCCTGAATCTCTATTTCTTCTCCAGAAACAACTTTTCCTGTAGAAAGTGTCATTTTGCATACAAGTTTGGTTCCTTTTACAGCCGTAACACCAGTACGTGGATCCACATCGCTTGCCTGATTCCAAACAGCTTTATCACATGTCGATTTTACATTATTTACATACCATGCAATGCTTTCAACAGTTTCTTTATCTTCTGGTACATAGTTAGCCAATACTTTTCCGGTATCCTGTGCAAGTTTTTTGGATACATAAGAAGTCGTTCCAGCTTCTGTATAAGAAATAGTACCTTTTGTAGTTTCTGGTTCGGATGCTTCTGCAACTTTATCGGTTGTAACAACAATTGTATCAATAATTCCTGCAGATCCTGCAAGTAAACTATAGTTAATCTTGTAATCTTCTACATTCTCTGCCAAAGTATTAAAGTCAATTGCAGAAACAGCTGTACCCGTCGAATTTAACTTAACAATTGTCGGAACAACTGTAGTTGATAAATTAAACGTTCCCTCTCCAATTGTTAATACTTTTGTTGTTGTGTTAGCCTTAGCAACAACTGCTTCTGCTGTTGCAGGTTCAACGTTTGTAATGTCTAAGACTTTTGATTCGTCTTTGTTAAGTTTGATTGTAACGATGCAACCAGACTCAAGATTCTTAGCATCCTTCAATGTTCTTGCAGATGCAATTGCAGTCTCAGCAAATGATTCATAGGTTTTCTCTCCATTTGCTCCATCAACAACGGTTAATGAAACGATTGGTTTTGTTCCTGTTGAACCAAATGCACTAGTTGAAACAACTGCCTCTCTTGTTACACTGTTAGAGTCATCTTCGTCAAGATTTTTAGCTACAATAAGTGCAACGTTTTTGCCATTTTCGTCAGCATATACACGAACATCGCCGTCAACATTGGTTGATCCTGTGAATGCACCATAAGTTGTAGCGGTTGCATTGTTAGTTGTTTTTGCAATAATATACATAGGTGTGCTTGCAGTCACCTGTAAACCATCTAATGTTTTGTATCCAGCCTTAAAGTTTTTACTCATGATTGCTGGGTCACTACCACTTGCTGTAATCGCTTCGCCATCAATGTTTCTGATGGTATTGTTATTGCCTTGCTCTACTAAATGTTTAATTCCAACAACTTTACCAGCCTCATTTAAAGTAAGAGTTACAACTTCGTACTGTTTACAAGTAGTCTTAATATTGGTAATAACCGCAGTGCCACTTGGTGTCATAGAAGCAGCAGCAGCACTTGTAGTGCAAGTCTCGATGTTAGCATGATCTGTAGTATCACTTAACGCAAAACCAAATACGGTTTTTCCATCGACTTTTACAGCGTCAACAAACTGCAAGTCTGCAACATTCACGTCATATGTCTTTTCTTCTTTACCGTCAAATCCTTTGAATCTTACAAAATGTGCAAGAGACTGCTGATATGACTTAGCATCAACTTTGTTTAATACCAAAGTTACATCACTTGTTTTGCTTTCAGCTGTTTCACCAGTTACATAAATTGGATCACCCCAATTGTCAAAGTGAACGGTTACATCTTTTCCAGATGCAAGTAAAGAATTCATATAATCGTTATCGATGGATACAAATCCTTTTTTAGCTTTGATATAAAATACATTAATATCATCTTCGCTTGGTGCAACTGCATAAGTATATTTTTCGCCATCAAACTTGAATGCTAAATCATATACCGCTTCAAGTTTTCCAGATTTTTTGTTGGTATTAACAATTGCAAATAAGTCAGTTGAATTGTAATCAACTACATCTCCTGCTACAATAGCGGAAGCTTCAACGGTCTTTCCATCCTTAACGATGGTATAGTTCTTAAGGTTTAACTCGCTGACAGAACCTGCTGAAACAGTAGTTTCTTTAATCTCATCAACTAAGAAATGATCTAGGGAGCGAACCGCAACAATTGTTCTAACAGTGCCATTTGGATTAAATGTATATTTAGCATAATCATAGGCAGCTTTTGCACTTGTAGTTCTTAATGCCACACGAGAAGTAGTGTTCTTTGCACCCTTGGCAATGATAGAAGATGCTACGTTAGTACCTACTGTAGTATCCTGAATAGCATATTCTTTACCTGTTGTATAGTTGATAACACTTGTCACACCTGTTTTAGCATTTGGAAGAACATATGCACAACCATATTCAACTTTTTCATCTGCTTTTACAAGCTTAGAAATTTCAAAATTCTTATCATACCAAATGCTTACGGTACGTCCAAGAACATCTTCGTAATCAACAGTAATCTTGCTTGGTACAGTAAATGTAGCTGATCCAACAGAGATTGTTTTCTTAGCTGCATCTACATGATCAACGATAACGTCAGCAGCAACTGCTTCAATATAGAATTCAATATTTGCTTCAGCGCCAGCCTGTGTTACTTTGAAGATGTAATCTGTGTTTGCCTGAAGGAAAGATGTTCCGGCTGCAGCCACATTACCTACCAATGTTACATCAGCAGATTTTCCGTTTGTTGCAAGCGCAACTTTTTCTACAGAATAAATCTGTCCGGTTGCTTTGTTGGAAATTTCAACTTCAGATGCATCTAAACCCTTTAAAGCCTTAGTAAAGGTAGCTCGGATGTATTTATATCCTGATTCAGCAGCAGCAGTTGTAGAAACAACTTCTTTAATTGCAAATTTGGTAACCTTTACCGTTGCTTTCTTGCTTAAAGTCTTAACAAGTTTGTTGTTTTTCTTGTTGTAGACTTTAACTTTTAATGTGTTCTTGTAAGTTGCAACTTTATCCGGGCAGGTAACTTTCAATGCGATTGTTTTGCCTGTTCCTTTGATCTTGGTTGCTTTCTTTACTGTGGTGCCGCCTTTCTTTACGACAACATCTTTGTAAGTCTTAGTAACTTTGATGTACTGAGTTTTCTTAACACCTTTTACGTTGTAGGTGTAAGCCTTATCAGCTTTTACTGTGCTTAAGCCACTCTTCTGTGTAAGAGAGTACTTGCTAGCTGCCTGTGCGCCTGTTGGAGCAACAAGGCTTAAAACCATCATTACTGACAAAGCGCCTGCCAGTAACTTCTTGCTTATGCTGTTATGCATGTAAGCATTCCTCCTTTATTTCGATTTGTCGCAAATTGTTCGCAGTATTGCCACGGAATGTTTGCAGAAAACGGCTGGAAATGGCCTGAAATCGGTCATTTTCTGCGTTTGTAAATTTGACAAGAGAAAATTTCCGGCGTAAGGTAAGGGTACTTCCTCTCGATGCCTTGGAAAAAATTGCAACTATTCACTTTCTTTTGCATAACAGTTAGCTCGGACGCGAGTGCTGATTTCATAGATGAGAACCTTGAAAACTAAATAAAGCTCTGACTCTCCACGACAAATTTAGGGTGATAAATTATTCATGATATGGTAAACTAGAAGTAGTTTAGGAGGTGCAGCATGGCTAGAACAATTTCGGTAGGAGCACAGGATTTTGCGAAGATTCGTGAGAACAACTATTTTTATATTGATAAGACCGACTTCATCCGCGAATGGTGGGATGGTGCTGACGCAGTGACGCTTATCACACGTCCCCGCAGATTTGGAAAGACCTTAAATATGAGCATGGTGGAGTGTTTTTTCTCCAATAAGTATGCGGATCGCGGCGATTTGTTCGAGGGATTGTCCATTTGGCAGGATGAGAAATTTCGTGCAATTCAGGGAACCTATCCGGTAATTTTTCTTTCGTTTGCCGGAATTAAACATACCGACTATGCGAATACGCGGGAACGGATAAATAAGCTTTTGGCTGATATTTATAATCAACATTCATGGATGTTAGCTGATTCCTGTTTTACCGAAACGGATCGAGAGAACTTTAAGGCTGTCAATACGCAGATGAGTGATTCCGTCGCTGCCGGTGCACTGAATCAGCTCTGTGAGTGGTTTTACCGCTATTATGGTAAAAAATGCATCATCCTGCTCGATGAGTATGACACGCCGTTACAGGAAGCTTATATTAACGGCTTTTGGGACGAATTAGTGGGCTACACACGTGCGCTGTTTAATAATACGTTTAAGACAAATCCATACCTGGAACGAGGCCTTATGACAGGCATAACACGTGTTAGCAAGGAGTCCATCTTCTCGGATTTGAACAATTTGAATGTTGTGACCACAACCTCCAAGGAATATATGACCTGCTTTGGCTTTACGGAAAGGGAAGTTTTTGATGCCATGAGAGAACAGGGCATTCCGGAAATGGAGCAAGCGATTGTAAAGAGATGGTATGACGGTTTTACGTTTGGAACCCAAACAGATATCTATAATCCCTGGTCAGTAACAATGTTTTTGGACAAAAAAGAGCCCAACGCATATTGGGCAAATACCAGCGGAAATGGATTGATAAATACGATACTTCGCGAAGGTGACCGTCGCGTCAAGCAGGATTTTGAAAAACTTCTCGCAAACGATTGCATTGAAGCAGTGATTGACGAGCAGATTATTTTTGACCAACTAACCGGTAACCCCAATGCGATTTGGAGTTTGCTTTTGGCATCCGGTTACTTGAAGGTAGACCGAATTATCCGGGATGTTCCAGAAGATGAGCCGGTTTATGTGCTTCGATTGACGAATTTTGAAGTGAAACGAATGTTTTATAGCATGGTTTCCGGATGGTTTAGTAATACGGCGGGTTTTGGGGATTTTATTACAGCGATGTTGGCAGGTGATGAAGAAAGCATGAATGAATATATGAACGAGATTGCATTAGACACGTTCAGCTTTTTTGATGTTGGAAAGCACTCATCATCAACCGGTAATCCGGAGAGGTTTTATCATGGCTTTGTGTTGGGACTTTTGGTGGATAAATCTGCAGATTATATATTGAAATCCAATCGAGAAAGCGGATTTGGGCGATACGATGTGGTAATGGAGCCGAAGAACAATTGCAATAAAGCGATCATTATGGAATTTAAGGTTTTGTCGCGCAAGGAAAGGGATCTTGATGAGACCGCAGATAAAGCGTTAAAGCAGATTGAAGAAAAACGCTACGAGGCAGACCTTTTGGCAAAAGGAATTCCATCGGAGCATATCTTGAAGTATGGATTTGCTTTTGAAGGGAAGAAGTGTTTGATTAAGAAATCTACAAGTTAAATGTGTAAAGTTTTATAATTTTATGGCGGTACCGATAAGCGGTTACGCTCCACTATATGATGAGAAGTAATCGTTCACTTTGCTCGGTGGGATTACTTCTTTTTGTTTATGCCTTTATCAGTCCTGCACACGATAATCACTCATGGATGTGCGAATAACGTAATCAGGATGATAACGTCGACTAGAAATATCTTAAATGCCTTTAGGTCTTTCGTGCACCTTCACGAATTAAACCATAAAGGAATTTCTTGTTTTCTTTTGCAAGCTGAGATGGAATACTGTTCCACACAAGGCGAATCTTGGGTACAATGGCGGTTGGAGCGTGTTTGAAAAGTGGACTGCATGGCATAATCAATCGTTTCATATTCTTCACCTGCTTATTTTGTTGTATTTATCGCACTATGAAACAACACTTTTTGCAACGAATAATTGTTTGAATTCACATTTTTACCAACGAATTATAGAAGCTATATATATTGCAGGAGAAGATTTGAATACAGAAAGATTTGCAAAGACAAAACGATATATTTATGATATGATAGAGTATATCATTATGAATGGAGGGTTTTTGTATGGAAATGAAGTTTTACCGCTGTCCAATGTGTGGACAAATCGTTGCGATTGTTAACAAGACTGCTGTGCCTGTGATGTGTTGTGGCAAACCCATGGAAGAAATTGTGGCTGGCTCAACAGATGCTGCCACGGAGAAACATGTTCCTGTTTTCAAAGTAAATGGCAATCTTGTTGAAGTTACTGTTGGAGAAACAGAACATCCAATGCTACCGGAGCACTATATTCAGTGGATTGCATTAAAAACCAAGAATGGTAATCAGCGAAAAACTTTAGCACCTGGCGAACCACCAAAGGCATGTTTTGCAATTTGTGATGGTGATGAGGTCGAAGCTGTTTACGCATACTGCAACCTTCACAGTTTATGGAAAGCATAGGAGAAAAGGACAATGAGATTATCAGGGACAAGGGAATACCAATTGCTTAAACAACTTGCTTACACTCGCTTGGCAGGCACTCCGGAGGAGGAAAAAGCAGCAAACCTTTTGGCAGAGACCATCCGTGAGATTGGCTTGACACCCGAGGTAGATATTTTTGACATCGAGGATGCCAAGCAGCCAACGGCTACCCTCACGGTTACGGAACCATATTGTAAAACATACGAGGTGACTGGCTATAAATGCTGTAAGAGCACACCGGAAGGTGGCATGGATGCACCATTGATTTACGCGGAAAGTATGCTTGATGCAAATCTTGTGAATGCCAAGGATGCCATTGTGTTGGTACAAATGCCGTTGACAGTCGAAAAATATCGACGCCTGCTAAAAGCTGGAGTTGCCGGTTTTATAACGATGGGTGGGGACTATTATGATAACCCAAAGGACACGGGTATTGTCACGCGTAAGCTTCGCAAGACCATGACGGTACATGGGCTAACATCGGGCGCGCACATTCGCGTGAAGGATGCCATGGAAATGGTCGAAAAACATGCCAGCAAAATTCACCTTGATGTGCAAAATGAAAACGAGATTCGGCAATCCCGCAATGTATACGTGGAATTGCAGGGTACAGAAATTCCGGACGAAATTGTTTCTTTTGGTGCGCACTACGATTCAGTTGAATTTAGTAAAGGCGTATACGACAATGGTTCCGGCGCCGTAATTTTGATGGAACTGTTACGTTATTTTAAGGAAAATCCGCCAAAACGAACGCTGAGATTTCATTGGTACGGCTCCGAAGAAATTGGGTTAGAAGGCAGTAAGCATTTCGTCAAAACCCATGAAGCAGAACTAGAAAAGCATGTGTTGATGATTAACGTGGATATGGCCGGGCCG
Source organism: Lachnospiraceae bacterium XBB1006 (assembly GCA_900115795.1). Lineage (GTDB taxonomy): Bacteria > Bacillota > Clostridia > Lachnospirales > Lachnospiraceae > XBB1006. The sequence goes on from FOXT01000024.1 coordinate 12,364, forward strand.
GTGCTTGGACGTGATGTAGCAATTGTTACTGCCGATGACAGCTTACGCGTGTTTACCGATTATTTCATGAAAACCCGTGGATACGCGGTTGATGTAGCACAACGTACATACTCCTCTGACAATATGCCGTTCGCCGACAAAAAGGTTCCGGCTATTAGTTTTGCGCGATTAGCGGCTCCCGGTGCCGGTTATTATCATAGCAAAAACGATCATATGACGTTCATGTCTGCTGAGACGCTTTTGAAGACAACGCTTCATGTACTTGATTTTGCAAAAGAAATGGTAAATGCAGCTGTCTTTCCGGTGCCAAAAACTATGCCGGAGGATATGGTCAAGAAAATTGATGAATACTTCTATAAAAAAGAATTTAAAGAAGCCGAGGAAAAGGCGCAAAAAAGCCAATAATGCCTTGAATTTTCAGAGTTTTTGTGCTATACTGTACATAGTAGTAGGTGTATGTTTTAAATGAAAGGTAAGGTGAACTATGACGATCGAGCAAATCGTTAACAACGTACGTGGTTCGTTTGAAATTGAAAGCCTTTCCATGAGCGAAAAGGACCGCCTTCGCGGAATTGCTATTCTGCAAGGTACACTCAGTGCTGACAAGGCCGTTGCCGAGATTATACGAAGCAACTATGCTAGTAACAGCAACATTGCATAATATGGACGACAGATATAATTATGACAGTGGCCGGGATGATAAGTATTGTTATCCCGGCACTTCTGTATTAAAAAACAAATTAAACATAACTGAACAGGCGGAGCTGACGGACATAGAACGTCAGATTACTATGGTGCGCTATTTTGATCTCGAACGGCAAGGCGTAACCGGCGATTTTTCGCTTAATCATCTCTGCCAAATTCATCGATATCTATTTAGTGATCTTTACGATTGGGCCGGAAAAATTCGTGATGTAAATATTGCGAAAGGGACGTACTTTTGTTTTTACCCTTACATTGTGGACAATTTTGAAACAGTGTATCGTCAGCTTCGTAAGGAAAACTATCTTTTGGACATTCGCGACGTATCCACCATGGCAAATCGCTTGGCCTTTTTTCTTGGAGAAATTAATATGATTCACCCATTTCGAGAGGGCAACGGTCGTGCGCAACGCATGTACTTAGAGCAGTTGTGCCGTTTCAACGGAGAATTTGATTTGCAATTTTCCCACTGTACATATGAACAGATGCGTGATGCAAGCATTGATGCGGCTGTTTGCCAATACGGAAAGATGGAAGAGGTTCTAAAACAGTGTCTGGTGGATCATTAACTGCTGCGTGGGCATACTCTTTATTGGATGAATATACGTATGGGTAAACATATGAGTATGCTTATACGTTAGAATATACCCTTCGGTTTATGTAGTGTCAATTGTGAACTGCCCCTATTTAACAATGCTGACGTGCTTTTAAGCGATGAACATCGTAAGTTTATTGCACTTGATGACCGCAATCAGTATTTGATAATTGGGCGTAATCCGCGGAATCTGTTTGCGACCAGCGATAATTTGTTTGAGTTAAAAAGCGACACCGTAGATGAACATACGACGTTTACATTGGTTCCTTTTTTGGAGAGGTAGATAGCAAAAATCGTCAGCTCACAATTGACACACCAACGACCAAAGTGTATAATATAAGCATAAAAAGAGTGAGTACCTCGACGAACGGTATTCCCTCAATTATATGTGTGGAATAACCGCCGTGATTGCAGTCCGGGCGGTTATTTTTCTGCTTTTGCTAAGTAGTAACCCAGGGCTAACCCTAAGCCGAAAAACGCGGCACAAAGGCCAAGAATTCCGATAAATAATTCTGTCGTTAGCATACTTCATTGCTACCTCCTTTCGTTGCAACTCTCCGAATTCGGAGGTCTGTCAACAGTTACGCGGAGGTATTAACGCACCCTCCATGCGGAGGGAAACCGTCCATCGCTTAAATGGCACTCACTCGAGATTCCATTATACCAAATTTTTACAAAAAAATCTATAGTTTTAACGAATGTTTGTTCTGTATATTTATTTCACTTCCATAACTACTTTCATACTCCCCGCGCGATAATTCTTCGTGGCCGAACTCCTGATGGTGATAGTCACTTTGCCCTTGCGTTTCGCTTTAACAATTCCCTTCTTAGAAACCATAGCAATTCGCTCGTTTGAGCTTTTGAAGGTAAGCTTGCCATCGGAAGTTGTTTCAGCGTGCAGATCCCATTTCTCGCCCTTTTTCAGGAGTCCGCCAAAAGCAGTCACCGTCGCGCTTGCTTTACGCACGCTTACGGTAATTATTTTCTTTGCTGGTCGGACGTTGCTATTGCCTTCGGCATGAATGGTAATCTTGGCTTTTCCGGCGCCGACGATGGTCACCATACCGACCTTGTTTACCGTGCAGACCTTCCGGTTGGAAGAGTGGTAGGTCAGAGGATTCGAGGCCTCGGTGCTAATGTAAATTGGTTCGTCGCCATAGGTTGCCTTAATATTTGCTGCCTTAATAACCTGCTTACCCTTCGTAATCTGAAAAGTAGCCGTCGTCGAACCACTGTAATTGCCAACCCCTACCAGCGTAACCGTCGCAACACCCACGTTAACGTTGTCGCGGTAGTAGATGGTGTAATCTCGATCCTTTTTCAACTTTTTATTTTTATAACGCACTTTAGGCGTTGGAGTAATACCAACGCCGGTGTATGTGTAAGATTTTTTGCTAAAGGTGACGATGCACTTGTCCAAAGATACTTTTCGTACATCTGCATGTACCACAAATGCAGGCAACAAAAGTGCTACCGTCAGCAGTAATGTTAATACCTTCTTCATGATTGCCTCCCACTCCTATGGTACCAGCGTCATGACTTTGGTGCCGTTGCTGCTTAATTCGATTTTGCCATCCTTTGCTTCCCAGTTGTAGGTCGCGCCGCCGAAGCATACGGTGTCTTTCTTGATTTCACATTCGTGTGTAGTAATGACGGTAAGGGTTCCGTCCGCGCAAAAAAGGAAGCCTGGACTGTTTTCGATTCCGTACACGCCGTCAAAAGCATCCGTTCCGGTAAGCCCGTCCGTGCCTTCCATGTACACGAGCGAAAGCAGGTTACTGTCATGTATCAGGTTGAAACCGGCGTCCGTTTCGGTGATGGTGTACTTGGTCTCGGCATTGGTGCCGTAGGATAAGGTGATGGCACCTTTTTCCATTTTATAAGTACCGGTTTCAATCAATGCCATCGTGTTTTCCGCAAAAACGTACCGGGTATTTGCAAGCTTATCTACGGTATAAGAACCGGAAAGGGTATCGGCGCTGCCTTTATCTGCCGCGTTTGCCTTGGCAAGATCGCTGGCGTAGCTGTTTTCTTTCTCGGAAGCGTCGTGGGATCCGGTTTCTTGGGTGATGTCTACTTTGGTTTCTGTTTTCTTTGATTCTTGTTTATCCGAACCGCAGCCGGTAAAAGCTGTGGTTGTTATGGTTGCACTCAGGAGGAGTGCGATGAGTTTTTTGTTCATTTTGCCTTCTCCTTGATATGTGCAGCAGTTTCTTTATTGCGTAACGTTTTTGCTCTGTTCTGCGGGATATGCTTAAGCTATCTTCTATCGTATTTACTTTCAAGATAACGTTCAACCTCAGCTCTACTCGGTCCAAATTTTTTTACAGCCTCTTCTGCTTGAGCAAGTGTACACCTGTATTTCAGGGGTAATTTCTCTATTTCCCATTTTTCATATTTTCCAACCAATTTTGAATCAGCCTTTTTCTTGTTCATATCATCGTTTTTGTAGTATTCCATACTCTATACCTCCCTAATGTTCATGGTAGTGTCAACTTTACCTACCTTTTTTATTATCAAAACCTTGCTACACAACAATATCGACCTCGAATCATCTGATTCGAGGCCGATTAATATACTACAATGTGACTGTTAATTTAATTACAGTGTTGAATACCTTAATGTACAGTGTAGCAGGATTACCAGAAGCAGCACCGTCTTGGTATGCTGTTCCTTCTCCATCTGGATCTCCAACCTGAACTTTTACTGTTCCATCATTTTCTACTGTTACATGAGCTTTACCAAGAGTGGCAGTGGTAGAGTTCCCAGCTAACTTGTCTGAGCAGCCAGCATCCTCAAATAATTGGAAATCACCAATCACTCTAGAACCAGCTATACTGCCTTTTTCAGTATATGCGAGCAATTTATCGGTCGCACTACTGCTATCCGTCGCAGTAATAGCTTTTGCCGCAGCTTCACTGGTTCCAATATGTGCATACGCCATAGCCAACTCTTTCTTCTCAGTAGATGTACCGAGGAATTTTGCAGCTGTATCCTCTGTTGGATTAGTTGTTGGAGTTGTTGTTGCCTGAACAAGATCATCTGTTACCACGATGATTTCAGCAACACCATCCATATTCGCGTAGTTGTAAACATTTACATAGTATTTGCAGTTCTCAAGCTCTGAGAATGCGTATGGCTTAACTTCTACTGTATTATTCGCACCTTTAACAAGTTTTACGATTGTAGGTTCAACTGCCTCAACTAACTGATAGTCAACTCCTCCTGCGGTGAAAGCCCCTGTCGGATTAAAGTCAGTAACTTGTTTCTTGGTTGCTGTTTCAGCAATTGTCTTCTTCTCAAGCTTATTAACCTTGGTATAATCTCTGTTCGGTGTAATTTCAACTACATCACCTACTGACAAAGCAACATTTTTTGTATTGTTGCTTTCTGCAAATGTGTTATAAGTTTTTAATTCGCCCTGAACATAAGCCTGTAATTCCTTTGCCGTTCCATCAGTGTTCTTTGTAAAGGAAACAACAACACCATTTACGGCTTTGCCGTCTTCAGCGTTAGCTTCGAAATCAGCACTTGTTCCAACTAAAACGATTGCGCTAACAACTTTATCAGAAATCCAAGTAAAGATGTTTGGTGTCTGACCGTTCTTTACTTTTTCTGTCATGGTTCCAATTGTCTGCTCTGTTACAGTATTCTTATCAGTTCTGATAACAAATACTTTAGTAGATGCTGTCATCTGACCTTCGATTACTGTTGTACTTTCGATGTCACAGTTGTCTTTTAATGTTTTTGCTGTTGCCAAAGCAGTTAAGTCAACACTAGTATCAGCGTTTCCGTCTTTCTGAATATCAGTTGCATAACCAGTTACGTTGTTCTGATCATCAAATGTTAAAACAACTTTCTGACCTTCAACAGTACCTGTTACAAGATCAATTGCTGTGCCACCTACTTCTTTGTTAACGTAGATTACTCCGTCAGTGTCGTTTGTACCTTCTACAAAGGACTCTACAACTGTTTCAGAACCATCGATGTAACCTTTTTTGGTATCATATTTCTGCTCTTTTTTACCAATTACATATTGTGCACTTCCAGTATTACCCAACTTGTTTAAGGTAATAGACTGAAGTGTTTTCATTGGTACAGCATATGTTTCAACTTTCTTTGTTGCTGGATTGTATCCGACAACCTTTAATGTTTCCATTGCTTTTTCTTTATAAGGTGATGTTGCTTCGGTAAGATAAAGTGTCTTGCTAGTTGTTGCAACAGTTGCCGGTTCTCCGGTGATGTATCTTACGATACCTGCACGATCAAAGTATACTGTGATGTCTTTTCCACCCTTTAATAGCGCATTCATGTAATCATCATTCATTTTTGCAAACTGTCCAACTACACGTTTAGCATTTGTATCATCGTAAACTTTACCGTCAAATCCGAATTTTCCAGCGTATACGCTTTCAAGTTTGCCTGTTTTCTTGTTGGTGTAAATCTCTGCAAATTTTGCAGTTGTGTTGTAGAATACTACATCACCCTTCTGGATAGCCGTGATTCCAACAGTTTTGCCATCTTTAACGATGCTGTAATCCTTTAAGGACTGCTGATTTGCACCGTTGATAATTACCTGATCTTTTACTTCGTCAACAAGGAAGTTGTCCATAGCACCAACTACTACAGCTTCACGAACTGTTCCATTAGCGTTGAGAACAAGCTTAGCATAGTTGTATGGAGTGTCGTCAGTTACTTTCGCATAGTTGTATACTACTTCGCCAGCATTTGTTCCAGCTGCAGATCCTCTGTTGATCAAGCATGTAACAAAAATCTTTCCATTTTCAGTATCCTGAGTGAAATATTTCTCACCAGTTGCAAGATCTGTAAAATATGCAGACTGTGTTGCAGCATCTTTGTTTACTCTGAATGCACCGTAAACAACTTTCTTGTCTACATTCTTAATCTTAGTAATCTGCATTGATTCATTGAACCATACAGTTACAGTAGAACCAAGAACTTCTTCGTAATCAACTGTGATAGAATCTGGTACATTTAATGTCCAATCATCAACAGTGATGGTTTTCTTAGCTGCGTTGGTTTTGGTAACAGTTACGTTATCAAGTACAGCATCAACATGGAATGTTGTAGAAGCGGTAACACCGTTCTGAGTTACAGAGAAGGTGTAATCCTTGTTTCTCTCAACGAACTCGTTTGTGTTATTTGTTTCTTCACCAACCAACGCGATGGTTGCGCTCTTTCCGTCGGAAGAAAGTGTAACACTTTCAACACCCTTCATGATGTTTGTGTCTTTTTCACGAACAGTAACATCAGCAACTTTAAGAGTCTTTAAAGATTTGTTGAAGTATGCCACTAAGTATTTACCAGTTGTAGAAGCTGTTTCAACACTGTTTACTTTCAATACTGTAACTTTAACAGTTGCTTTCTTGCTTAAAGTCTTAACAAGTTTGTTGTTCTTCTTGTTATATACTTTAACTTTTAATGTGTTCTT
>FOXT01000023.1 GCA_900115795.1 Lachnospiraceae bacterium XBB1006
GCATAGAAAAATGACCATACCTCATACGAAGTATGGTCATTCATTAAACATTTATTTTTGATATTTAACCTGTCTACTTGACAGGGGGCATATCAATCATACGTAACTTACACACTTTTTACCGTCTTTGTCTACGGATTGCCCCAACCGGGCATATCTCTTTGCACGCACCGCATTGAATACATTCGGGAGTTCGTATCTCTTTCCGAATTTCCACCTGCATCGGGCAAACCTGCTCACATTTTCCACAATCAATGCATTGCTTCTTGTCAATCGTCAGTTGAGCTATGCTCACCTTATGAAACAGCCCGTAAAATGCACCGAGCGGGCATATATATCTACAAAACGGACGCGGAATAAACACCGCTAGCACCACGACGCCAACCAGCACAACCACTTTCCATCCGAATAAGACGCCCAGCAACGAACGCAATTGTGGATTCAGTGCTGATAACACAACGCCTCCGGATAATGTTCCTGCCGGACAAACATATTTGCAAAAATAGGGAATTTGTATGCCCCGCACCATCGCCGCCACAACCGGCAAAATCACCACAAATCCCCCCAGCAGCACATATTTAACATAGCAAAGCACACGATGAATTCTCTGCGGCACATGAAATTTCGGCGTTGGAATCCGGTGCAGCAAGTCCTGAACCAAACCGAACGGACACAAAAAACCACACACAATTCTTCCAAGCACAAGACCAAACAGCATTATGCTTCCTAATACATAAAAGGGAACTCGTCGCTGCCCAAGAATCGCTTGCAGCGCCCCTATGGGACAGGCTCCAATCGCTCCCGGACAGGAGTAACAATTCAGCACCGGTACACATACATTTTTTCCTTTTCCGGTATACAACTTTCCTGTAAGAAAGCCCTTATAATACCCGTTAAAAAATGCTGTACTAAGCAGCTGAATTCCCAAACGCAAACGCCCTAACCGATTCCTATACATTCCAGACATACCCTCACCGCTTTCTCCAGCACCGCGGTGTATTCCCGGGTATAGAGTCCTATTCCAAGCATTACACACGCCACCAGTAGCAAGCCACTCCGTACTTTATTCTTCAAGAGTTATTTCCTCCTTATCCATTCGCTTCAATACGTCATTTACGTACGCAAGATACGTCTCTTTTGTATTCTCCTGTACACCGATTAGCTCATCGCCAACCAAATTTCCTTCCGAATCCACCAAAATAGTGGTTGGTGTAAACTGTATACGATCACACACAATGGAAAAATCGCCATTCCCGCTGATAACCGTAGTTCCCTCAAACCCTGCTTTCTTCAGCAACTTTTTTGCTTCCCAGGGAACCTGATTTCCATCCAGGCACACGGTAACAAACGAAACATTCTCCGGCAATGCCTTTGCAAAGGATGCAAGCTCCGGCATCTCTTCCACACATGGACCGCACCAGGTGGACCAAAAGTTAATGATCGTAAGATCATACTTTGCAAGGTTCTTAGGGCCAAACTTCTTCTTATCTAAGGTTTTACAAGCAAAGTCCTTTAATTTTCCAAACTTCTTTGCCGTACCCTCCACGTGATTCTCTTTCTTTTGCTCCGTCTCATTCTTCGCTCCCGCTTCTTCAGAAGCCTTCTTCACACTACAGGCGCAGCTAAAAATCACGCAAACCAGCAACGCAACAAATCCAATACCTTTTATCTTATTCATCAAACTCGACAATAACAAAAAACCCCTTTTCCGTTTCTTCGATACTAACAACCGTTCCTTGTTTTGATTTAATACGCTCACTCGCCACAAAATTCGCCGACATGGCATAGGCCCGTCCCAATGTATAGTAATAGGATGTCGGCAATTTTCCTTCGGTAATGTCTAACACGTCACCCGGTTTGCATAAGCCCGGACGTTCCATCTTAAACTCTTCCCGTCTCAAGTTCTTTTCCTCCATTCCGTCTGAATTCCACAATCAGGATGCGACTCTCTTCCGGTTCCCAAACGCAATGCATCTGCACATCCTTCGCATGACAACTGTCACCCTTTTTCAGTTTAAGGAAGCAATCTTCTCCATAGTGAAGAACTCCATCCGAATCTGACGCAAATAAAATATACTCACAGTCTTTCTTTAGCACAAATGTCTTACTTGCATCCACGTGGTACATTCTTCCTGTGGCTCCACCGGATAACATAAGGTTCATGTCCGGTGCCTTTCCTACACAATGTACCTTCCTGCCACCATCAAATCCAACAATGCAGTACTTATCAATCACAACTGCCTCATCATCATCTTCAAATGTAAGTGCTATATCATCGGATAGCACAGTTAATTCCCGATGTACTCCGGGAAGAACTGTAAAATCCGACTCTTCCAGCTCTACCGTGGCCGTACTTACTCGTACTTGAAAGTCTCGCTTGCCATAATCTGCACCTTCCGGAGCAATAAAAATCTCCCGGGTGGTGCCCCCACTCCATTTTGTCTCTTTATACTGTTTTGCCTTGATTACTTCAAGCATATCCCTTAACCCCTCTTAAAAATATTTCAAATTCATATCCTCACTGCAGTCACACAAAAATTGTGCCAATAAACGAATGCACGCATCTACATCTTGTAAGCTCACCATTTCACCAGGGCAATGCATGTAGCGAAGCGGAATCGATACCAACGCAAATGGCACACCTATGCCGCTCTTATGCATAACATCTCCATCGGTTCCGGTTCTTCCATTGGCAGCTTCCCATTGCACCTCAATTCCCTGCTTCTTTGCTGCCTCTGCTAACTTCTCATTTACAATCTTATGAATGGATGGGTTATTGCAAATTACCGGTCCCTTTCCAATCTGAATATCACCGGTACTTGCAATGTCTACTCCCGGATAATCACTGGTATAGGTAACATCCACTGCAATGGCAATATTCGGCTTCACTCTGGATGCTGTAAAATAAGCGCCATTCATCGTTGTCTCTTCACCGGTCGTACTTGCTGCGTACGCGCCTATGTTGCATCCCATTTCTTTCGCCTTTGCAACCGCCTGCATGACAATGAATGCACCCACACGGTCATCCAACGCACGACCGGTAATGCAATCATTTAACATTTCTCTATAATCCGTATCAAATGTAATCGTATCACCTAATCGCACATGAGACAATGCATCTTCTTTGCTTGTTGCACCAATGTCCACCGTCAAATCGCTTGCCTGCAGCTCCTTATTCTTTGCTATGGAAGCAGTACGCACGACCGTACCATACAACACACCTTCCTGTGTATATACCCGCACCTTATGTCCCGGATAACAACCTACCGGAATGCCACCAATCTTAGTAACTTTTAGCATGCCTTCTCCGGTTACTGCAGTAACCATCAATCCGATTTCATCCGCATGTCCGGTAAGCAATACCTTAAATCCGGCATCCGGATTCACTGCCGCATACACATTGGCCATTTCGTCCGTTGTCACTCGGTCAACCTTTCCCTGCATGTAATCATAAATCTTGTGTTCTAGCTCTTGCTCGTTTCCGGATACCGACGACGTTGTCAGCATCTCATACAAAAAGTTCTTGTCCATAATTTCCTCCAATACGCTCTCTTTAGTACTCTTCTTCCCTTTCCGGAATAGTGCTTAAATGCTGTCTTACTCGAAGCCGCAAAGACATGGCGTTTACCGGCTTTGCTAAATACCCCTGTGCTCCCGACGCAAAACAGCTCATAACCGTTGCCCGATCCTTATTTCCTGTCAACATTACCACCGGGCAATTGTTAAACCGTTCATCCATACGCAATTTACGAAGCAAATAAATACCGTTATGCTCCGGCATTTCATAATCCAACAATATCAGATCCGGCACATTGTTCTCACAATACTCTGCCGCCTGGTCTGCGCTATTGACCGCCACAATCTTCGCTTCCCCTTTTAAAATTGCCTGTACGTTCTTTAACGTTGCAACGTCATCATCCACCGCAAGTACAACATTCACTCTAGGCTTAGGCTTATTTGCCTCCAAAATCTGATGAATTCGTTGTCGAAGTTCTTCTCGATTCACCGGTTTTACCAGATATCCAACCGCTTTTCGTTCTACACTCTGTACCACCGTATCCCGATCAGAATCTCCTGTCAGAATCATAACCGGCAATTTTTTCATTCCCGGTTTCTGTCGAATCCTATCAAGAACATCAAAACCGTTCATCCCCGGCATATTAATGTCGAGGAGCATAACATCCGGTTTGTATGAGTCTAAAAACTTCAGTGCTTCTTCTCCATTGTCAAAGGAAGAAATGGTACAATAATCCTCCAAACAATGAATTACCACGCTACGGCTGATTTCATCATCATCCACCACGCACACATGCGGCAGTTCATCCAACTCTGACAACATACTTGCCAGCATATCTGCGCCGCTCTCATTCATTTCCATTCGCGGCTGAATGTGAATACGCTCTCCTTCAAAATGCTTAATTACTAATTCCTGCTGATCTAGCGCAATTACCACTACAATCGGCAGAAAAAAGAATTCCGGCTGATTCAATTCATCCGCAATCTTATCCAGTTGCGAATTATCCGTCCACGAATATACATAGATGAATACATCCGGTCTGCAGGTCTGCAATTCCTCTCGCAATTCCTCAATTTTGGTTGCAAAACGCGGATTGCACACTGCACTAAACGGCAAGCGTGCCTGCTCGATACGGGTCGGTTCCGAATCAAAAAATAACACATCATGTCTGCATCTGCTCATGTCGGCCTCCTCCATTTTCCAAGTCAGTTATCAGGAAATCTTAATCTTTCTGTACGTTGAAACAACGCTCTGCAGCTCTCCCGCTTCTGCCTTGATTCTATAGTAATAGGTTCCTCCACGCTTCACGTTTCGGTCCTTATACGTCTTTACATTCCCCACCGTAGCAATGCATACATATTTTCCCGCACTATTTCTACGATAAATACGATATCCGGTTGCATCCTTAACCTTATGCCAACGAAGTACTGCCACACCGGCTTTCTGTCCCACAACAAAACTCTCCGGGCACTCTAAAGTAAACGGTTCTGCCAGCGCTTTTATTCGGAGATTCCGTTTTTCTTTTCCTTCACCATTTAAATCGCTCCATCCCCCATCTTCACTGATTTTACAGTAGCTTTCCCCAGGGTTGGCTGCAATCTCAAACGCTGTATTAACACTCTTATAACTCGCATCCCGGTCAATTCCTATCGAACTCTTCTGCGAAAAATAAATGCAAACAGAAAACCGTTGTCCCTTTCCTACCGTAACCGGTTCGTTCAATTCAATGGTCTCATATCCGGCTCGCGAAAATGACGCATCCATCTGCATTGCCAGCTCACCACTTTCCGGATCCTCCTCTACGTCCGTGTATATCGCAATTTCCGCTTTTGCAAAATCGTTCATATTCCGCACACGAACCTCGGTTATCTTCTCTGTCCGGCGTGCCGTAAACACATTTGCTGCAGCCGTCACGCTCAAGCTATCAATGGAGCCACCACCATCATATTGATAAATGTCTGTCTCCGCCTTTGCATTTGCCATCTCAAATGCATAGCAGGTCGTACTTTCCGCATTCGCAATAGCATCCTCGTACGAAAGCCAAAAAAAGCCTTCCTCTCCCCAGGATGTTCCATAGCTGTTCTTGCACAACCATGCACCGTCATTTTTCGGTTTTTCTTTTCCAAAATTCACGCGACTATAGCCATCATCCCAGCCCACAACGCATACCTCATGATCCGGCTTTATTTCTTTCTCCGCTTCTTTAGAGTCCAAAATCGCCTTCTCACTTACGTACGTAGCCGCCTCTTCTCCTTGATTGCCCTGCGAATTCTCCATATGTATCGGCATCGTAACACCGCCATATTGCATAATTGCCTCTTTCAACCCCTTCCGGTCACTACCGGAAAAGGTGTAAATTGCCTTTACATCGTAGTCACGCCTTCCAAAAATTATGTCTTCCGGCGCACCACTTACAACGGAAGTATACGGGGCTTCACTTTCAAGCACCGGTCCTACTCCCCTTGCCAATAGATTCAAGGTAAAAATATTATTTCCGCCATAGGTATACCACGGTTTTTCGTTATGATTATAAATAACACGATCCCCTTCCAATCCCGGAATCGCCTTCTGCGGGTTGGTAAAAATACCATATCCTAACTGTGCCTCTGATAAATCCTGTACCCCTCCGCCTTTTATCAAAATATTCTGCTCCATGCATGCAGTTGCACTAAATGCCCAGCATGCATTGTAAGGGGATTGACACTTAACCGGTGTAACCATGCCCTGTTCTTTCCAGCTAAACCGTTCCGGAAGGGTCTGTTCTTGTGCTTCTGCTGAAACACTTATTCCCGTAACGAGTAGCGCCATAAGCATGCATCCGGCCACTGTTTTTCTAAGTATTCTCAATCTTCTCTCCTCTTCTATCTGAAAAATGCGTATAAAAATCCAACTATATTTTACCATCTAATTATGTCCGTTTCAAGAAATATACGCTTCTTTCGCAAAAAGAAGAGGGATTCTCGCCCTCTTCTTCTCTGATTACTTTGCACAACATGCAAATTTCTGCTTTGTTTCCTCTATTTTCGTTGCTTCCGCCGCCGGTGTTGGATAATAGCCTTTTTTGTGCATGGTTTCAAACACCTCTTCCTGAATGGCATGTTCCTGCTCTAAGCATTTATGAAACGCTTCGCGTACATTGCTATGGTCACATTCATTCATGAAGGTATTATAATGATTGGTAGCTGCGTGCTGGGCCGAGAGGGCATCCTGATAAATCTCTTTTTCTCTATAAATCTCTTTCATTTCCATCCTCCTAACCTAACAATGCGTAAATGCTGTTAAAATGTCCCTGATGTTTTCTTGCAATATGCTCCATTTGGCTTTTTACATCACTTTCCTGTGCAAGTTCCGCAAGCAACTCAAATTTTTTTACATGCAGTGCCTCTTCTGTAAGCACCTGATTGATTACGTCCAATTCCTTCTCTGTTAATTCTGGCATACGAACTCTCCTTTCAACTATTGTGATAATAGTATGGACATTCCCTGCCATTTTTATTCTATGTCACCGGAGGGCTTTCTTTTTTGCTTACACAATGGATGACAGTCCTTTCGGCAACTGTCCTTTTTTTGCACCGCGTCCAAGTGTGGCCGCGGCATTCATAAATGCGATCATATTTTCTTTGGATGTTCCCATCGGTGTTGTACATCCCGGACTAAGCGTATAGCCAAGGGGACTATCAGCCGCCTCCTCCAGACACTTGCGCACATGCATCCAAATATCCTCCGGTGTTCCTTTCCACAAGACATCCACCGGCGGCAGGTTACCAATCACCGCAACCCGGTCGCCGTACAATTCTTTTAGCTCTCTGATACTTTCGCAGTTATCAATCCAAAAGGAGCTGACCCCTGCATCCACCACTTCCTGCCAACGATCCGACGTGTTTCCGCAAATATGAATACCGGTTCCGCCCTGGAACTCATTCATACGGGAAACCGTTTGTTTCAGATATGGCAAAAAGAATTTGTTAAACTGTCGCTTGCTAATTAAATTCATGGATCCCATAGGCTCAGACAACATAAACCCAATCCCAAAACGCTTATTAATCTCCCTACAGACTTCCACCACACAATCAGTCGTAAATTGTAAGAGCCTATGCGCTCCTTCCTCGTCACGAATCATGCCCATCAAAAACTGCTCGGTTCCAATCAGTCCGGCTGCTGTTGTGAACGGACCCGCCAATCCACTGCCAAGTCCCCGTTCGTTTCCATACTTATTAAGGAGCTTATCCAGAGCCTCCATAAGAATTGGAAATCTTCCGTCCCTATCAATATTAATCATGGACAATTCCCTAACCTGATCAAAGGATTGTAATCTCGGCTTTGCTATATAAGAAACGCTATTTTCCGGGATTGCAATTTCCGTTCCCAGTGCCTCCACAACCGAACGAAGTCCAAGGCCTACGCCCATATTATCTGCGCCAAAATCTTCTGCCAGCCTGCTTTCCACATCTACAATCACATCCGCATTAAAATAATAGTCCCTCATGCGGTATCCATAAAGAGGCGGAGCCGTTTCCCCCGCGCTGAGCGTGGCAGGAATCCGGTCTACCTCCTCCCCTTTTGCATAGGCTGCGCGCCTTTCTTTTGGCGTCATTTCTAACTTGATAAGTTCCATATTTAGTACACTATTTCCACATTGGAACCATGGTTCCCTGTTTTACTTCTTTGTAGTATTTTGCAAGTTCATCACACTGTACCGCTTTTGCAAGACCGGTAGCCCATTCTGCATCTTTGTCTTCTTTTCTAACTACAAAACCAACTGCAAACGTTTCTGCATCATCGGATGCTGCCACATACTTCTGCGCATCAAGACCGGCATTTGCCATATGTGCTGCTGCAAGCACGATTGCATCTACATCCGGAAGGGACTGTGGCAATACCTGCATATCTGTTTCAATAAACTTCAGGTTTTTCTTGTTTTCTTTGATATCGAGTTTGGTTGGAGTCTCCACAGACTCATCCAATTTGATTAACCCAACATGCTCAAGCAGTCTCAAACCTCTTGCCTGGTTTGCTGCGTCATTACAAAGTCCGATGGTTGCACCATCTTTTATCTCATCTACTGATTTAATCTTATCAGAATACATTGCAAAAAGCGGAGCCGCTGTCTTCGGCTCGACCATTACAAAATCTGTGCCATTTTCAGCATTATATGCCTCTAAGTACGGCTCATGCTGATACCAGTTGATATCAATGCTTCCTTCTCCAAGCGCTACGTTTGGCTGAATAGAATCATCAAAAACAGTTACTTCCACTTTGTATCCTGCTTTTTCAATTTCTTTTTTGCAAACATCAATTGCATCAGAAGAATCACGAACACCAAGTTTAATCACTTTCTTGTCTTCTTTTGCTGTTTTCTTGTTTGAATCCGTCTTCGATTCCGTTTTCCCGCAAGCTACGCATCCTAAAGCGAGAGCTGCCACAAACATCAGTGCAATAATTCTTTTTTTCATAATAACCTCCTGTTATTGCTTAAAAATGTATTTGTATAATCCGCCAAGCGGACACTACCAAAGTTATTTCAATTTCCGGTAAATCCAATCGCCGAAATACTGAATAATGGCTACTAACACCACCAGAATCGCACAAATGGAATACATAATTTTCATGTTGAAGTTCTGGTATCCATAGGTAAGCGCTATTGCTCCCAGTCCGCCGGCGCCCACCGCTCCGGCCATAGCTGTGCATCCCAACAGATTAATGATTGCCAGACACAATCCGGAAATAATGGAAGGCACCGATTCTTTCAGCATTACGCGGAAAATGATTTGCATCTTCGACGCGCCAAAGGACTGCGCCGCTTCAATCAATGCGGGATCTACCTCTTTCAAGCTATTTTGAAAAATTCTTCCCATAAACGGTGCACATGCAACTGTTAGTGGCACCAATGCCGCCGTCTCTCCAATCGATGTTCCAGCGATCAAACGCGTAAACGGAATGATTGAAATCAGCAATATAATAAACGGGAACGAACGCACGGTATTAATCACAAAATCAAGTATCCGGTTAATAATTATATTTTCATATAAGCCGCCTTTTTCGGTAACCACAATCGTTACACCAAGCACAAAGCCAATCGCCGTGGAAAATAGCGTTGCAAAAAACAACATTTTCATAGTTGCCACAAAGGCTGGAACAATCAACAATTTAAATATTTGCCAATAGGTATAATTTTTAAGTACCATCTTACTGCTCCCCTTTCACTTCAATCCACTTAAATTCATTCTCATTCAGATAACGAATCGCCGCTTCGTAATGTTCCTCATCCACATTAATCGTAAACACACCCATCTGACTTCCCTGATAGTCCTGAATATTTCCCTCAATAATCGGAAAAATACATCCCAGGGCCATTGCCATCTTTCCAAGCATCTCACCATCCTGCATGGTGTTCATCATATGAGCGATTTGTATATTGTGCCCGCTTGCCGGTAATTTTTTCCGGTCTTCTCCAAGCAAACGTTGCAAAGATTCCGGCTGACGTATAAAGATATCCTTTACCGTTCCTTCGTCACTAATCTTTCCGTCCTCCAAAATGCAGGCCTTATTGCAGGCTTTACGCACCACTTCCATCTGGTGGGTTACGATAATTATGGTAATTCCCAGTTTTTTATTTATTTCCATCAACAGTTCTAAAATTGAATTCGTTGTCTTCGGGTCAAGTGCCGATGTTGCTTCGTCGCAAAGTATAAATTTCGGATCCATGGTCAACGCACGGGCTATCGCCACTCTCTGCTTCTGTCCACCGCTTAGATTCCTTGGTCTTGCATTCATCTTGTCGCTCAGGCCAACCAACTCCAAAAGGCTCTTCACCTTCTCATCGATTTCTTTCTTCGAATATTTCCAGCAAAGCATCGGCAGCGCCACGTTGCGATAAACCGTCTCCCTTTCCAATAGGGAAAAATGTTGAAAAATCATTCCCACATGGCGTCGAAACTCTCGTAATTCCCTCTCGGAATAGTCTCTGATTTCTTTTCCATCTACTCGCAGGCTTCCCTCCTGGTAGGACGTCAATCCATTGATACATCGAAGCAACGTAGATTTTCCGGCACCGCTTCTTCCCACCAGCGCATAAATATCGCCATCTTCAATCGTAAGATGAATGTCGTTTAATACGGGAGTACCATCCTCCCATACTTTCTTCAAATTTTTAATTTCTATCACTGTTTCACCCTCATCACTTAGTCACACATTAAGTTAGCGTTGCATTTGTCAATGCTATCACATCCATCCCAATTTGTCAATACAATTATTTTATCCAATTAATCCATTAAAGCGCCCAATAATCAAGCCGATGCGATTCGGGTCATCGCGCTTTTCGTATCTGGCTTTTGCGTGTCAAAAATCGAACTTTCCTATAAAAAAAAGAGTCCTCTTTCGAGAACTCTAAAAAACGATTTTACACATAGTCTCTTCCGAAACGATGCGATAGCGCCCGTTCTGTCAACGGCACACCGCATAATAAAAGGATGGTTTCACACATTAACCATATGCCACACGCTGTTTCATATTGTGCAATCGGTGCATGATAAAAGGCAATTCCAAGGACAATGGTCAAAATCAATGACCACTTTCCCGCCCACATATAAAACTTACCACAAACCTGATGCGCAAATCTGGTAGTTGTATCATTTTTCATGGAACGTTCTGTGCGATAATAAATTCTGCAGCGTTTACTCTTCGGACGAACACGTACAAAACATTGTCCCATTACACGCATCATGATGGGTAGTATCACCAAAATTGTCGTTATCAAAAACCACATCTACTACTTCACCTGCACTCTATGAATCACTACATATAGTATACATCATTTCCAGTAAAAATCCTAGTCTTTTTTTACTTTTTTTGACATATTTTGTGGTTTTTCCCCTTGTTTTTTGATACTTATCCACAATTTCTAGGTTCGATTGCCTTTCCTTTCCACATGTTTGCGCTCTACAATATCTAGTTCATCCTTTTTCGCAACACTACATAGCTCGGAACGAGCACACACATCGAGCCAATCCAAGCCGCCACTTCCGCAAAATATATGCCCTGTTCCCCTACGAGCATCGAGAAAATGAGTGCCACACCCGTTCGCATGCAAAACTCTGCAACCCCGGATATCATAGGCAATATCGTATTTCCCATTCCTTGTATGGTGGAACGAAGTACATGCAATTCATACAAAATTGGCAAGCAAATTGCCATTATGCTGATGTAGTGATATCCCACATCAGTCGCTTCTTTTATAATCTTTGGTGTTCCGGACATAAACATCCCTACAATTTCTCGTCCGAATACTAGTATTACTGTCATGATGACCACGGATGTCACCATGGCAATTCCACTCGCACTTCGCACTCCATGGCGAACCCGATTGATGTTTCCCGCCCCAAGATTTTGCCCGGTGTAGGTAACCATGGCAAATCCATAAGACGTTGCTGCAATTTCCAACAGTCCGTATAGTTTGTTTACTGCTGTAAACCCTCCAATAAATGCCACACTAAAAAGATTAACTACGGATTGTACCACCATACCGCCAATGGCAATGATAGCATTTTGCAACGCCATTGGCAAACCCAGGTATAATAAATAGCCGCCCAGTTTTCGCTCCAATCGAAAATCGCTTTTTCCCAATGACAACAATGGAAGTTTACGCATATAATAAAGGCAATACAGGCTCGATACCAATTGTCCGCAAATGGTTCCAAATGCCGCTCCTGCAATTCCCCAGTGAAATACCATAACAAACAAAAGGTCCAATCCGATATTCACGATGGATGCCACAATCATTGCCCTAAGTGGTGTTTTGCTGTCTCCCAACGCACGCAAAATGCTGGCAAACAAATTATACAGCATAATGATTGGTGTTCCCAAATAAATAAGTCGCAAATAGCAGATTGCATCGCTCCAAATTGTCGATTTTGTCCGCAACAATCGTAATGCCGGAGCTGCCACAGCTTCTCCTATTATCGTCATTCCTACAGAAAACAAAATCGCAATCACCACGGAATTTCCGATGGTTTTCTTTAGTGATTTTTCGTCCTTCGCTCCATAATCATAGGCCATCTTGATCGCGAACCCTTGGGCAAACCCCTCTACAATTCCCAGCATCATCCACGAAAGCCAATCATCAGCGCCAAGCGCCGCCAGCGCTTTTACACCCAAATAACGCCCTACCACCATGGTATCTACAATGGTATAGAGCTGTTGAAATACATTTCCTGCCATTAACGGCAACGCAAATGCTATAATGAGCTTTCTAGGGGTTCCTTCTGTCATACTTTTTAAGCTCTTGCTCATTTCTTATCTTATCCTTCCTTCTGCCTCAAGTGTATGTAAAAACCCTTCCAGCCCCTCCTTCACATCCTGATAGGTAGCTTCGAAGTCGCCCGTATACCATGGGTCTGCTACGTCGTCACTTTTTCCGGCAAAGGAAAGCATCTTATATATCTTCCCCTCCGGATCACCACCCACGATACGGTTCATATTTCTTATGTTAGCACTATCCATGCCAATAAGGAAGTCATATTTACCATAATCTTCTTTTGTCAACTGCCTTGCGCGGTGCGGAATCACCGGTACACCCTCCACCCGCAATTTCGCCACCGTTCCGTGATGTGGCGGATTGCCAATTTCCTCGCGGCTCGTTGCCGCAGAATCAATTTCAAATTGTTCTTGTAAGCCACGCTGTCGCACCATGTAGGTAAACAGGCTTTCCGCCATGGTGGAACGGCAGATGTTGCCGTGGCAGATGAAAAGTATATTTATCATAGTCTTTAATTCCTTATATTTTCGCTATTTTACAGGCTTTAAGGCAATTCAGTGACAGATTCTTTCCTGCCGTTTTATGGCATATCTTTGCATAATTTGTTGTAAAATTGCCATCAAAAGTTGTAAAAATAGTTGTAAATCTGAGTTTCTTACAACTCGCTATTATTGTGCCTTTGCTAATCTTTCCATCTCTTCCTTTGCATCGTCAAACGTTAAATGCGTATATGTATTTAACGTAACTCCTATATCCGAATGTCCCATTATGTATTGAAGAGTTTTCGGATTCATTCCCGACTTTGCCATGTTTGAACAGAATGTATGGCGGCACACATGCGGTGTAATCTTAGGCATCTGAATTTTATAAATGCCATTATACTTCTCTACAACGTGCTGAAAATATTTCTCCCAATGTAGAGCAACCATAGGCTTTTCATTTTTATCAAGATACAAAAAACCACTATAGCCATCTATCATCGGCTCAACTTTTGCTTTCGGTCTCTTGTCAATAATCCTACGAAAACACTCTGCCACTTCGGAAGTCATCGGAATATCTCTGGTACCACTGGAAGTCTTGGTATCTTCAATGATATATTCCATATTTCGCTTTCGCTGAAGCTGATGTGTGACATGAATCTTCATTTCACGAAAATCAATATCATTTATCGTAAGTCCAACAAACTCAGATATTCTAAGTCCCGTATGAAAGAGAATATAAAACCCTTCATAGTATCTGCTAAAATGCTTATCCTCTTCAACAAACTTAAGGAACTTACGCATATCTGCTCTGGAAATAGCTTCTCTGGTAACACTATCATTTACAACTACAGTTGCTAATTGGAACTCAAACGGATTCTTTCTTATCAAATCATCATCTGTCGCCATTTGAAATGCTGGTCTTACAACACCACGCACCGTATGAATAGTGCTATAACCACGGCCATCCTTTTGGAGTTTGATAAGCCATGCCTTCGCGTCCGATTGTTTCACCCGATCGATACGCATCTTCCCAAACGGTTCCTTTTTAATAATATTGATTACAAATCGATAATTTGCTTCCGTATTATGCCTTACTCCGGTTTTCAAAGAAACATACTTCTCAACGAGTTCAAGGACTGTTGTATTACTTGCCCCGGGAAGAAGTCCTGCAAGCTTATCTTCTTCCATTTTCCTAATCTTTTCTCGTAAAGATAACTCACGCTTCTTTCCTACCGGTGTCGGGTCATTCTTATCCAGTCTCCAACTGTAAAAGTACTTTGCTTCACCATTTTCATTGTTGTATTTGTACATATATCTTCCATCTTTTCGTTGGCTTTCTCCATTACGAAGTACGCGATTTTTATTATCTCGTCTTTTTTCACTCATTACGTCTCCTTTCTACGACATAACTTCTGAAAAAAGCCACGATACGATATGCCCTATCATACCATAAACGCGGCTTTTTCTCTATAAGTTATAGTTTTCAACCATCACTAATTGCATTCAAAACTCACTCAAACCACAGTCGATTCATCCAAGTATTTTTCAAACAATTCCCTCTTAATTCTGGTATGACTTCCCACCTCAAGAACAAATGCTGCGTCACGATTTTCAGAAATAATCTGTCTGAGTCGTTTTTCGCCAATTCCGTAGTATTCTGCAGCTTCCTGAATGTTTAAGGAATATTTCTTCCAAAGAGGAACGCCACTATAAGTTTGTAATTCAGCCATAAACTATTCCTCCTTTCCAAAAATATCTTTTAAATTCTGATAATGATCGGATGCAATCTTTTCTCGCTTGCTATTACCACCGACAAAGACCGGCGTGCACATGGCAAGGATGCGATCATAAATACGCTTATCTGTAAGTTCCTTAGGATTCTTCAAATCATCCATAGACTTATTTGTCGTGACGATGAGTGGCTTTCCGGACTCCATCCTGCGATTGACTACATTAAATACATTCTGCATCGCAAATTCTGTGGTACGCTCCGCTCCCAAATCATCCAAAACCAATAAATCATAAGCAGATAACGAGCGAACATATTCATCCGAGTCAAAAGTAGAGATATTGCTTATCTCAGTAAAGTCACGCATCAAAACTCTCTTACCTTGATCAAGAAGTGCATTTGCTATTGCCGCCGCTATATAGGTTTTACCTGTACCAACGTCGCCATAGAGTAATAAGCCGACGTTCTTAGCCTTTACCTCATCCCAATGGTTTACATAAGCTTTGGCTTTTTTCATGGCCGGCACACTGCCATCATCAGACTCAAAGGTCATGGCATACATCTGCTTTTCGTGAAAACAAACCATACGGTTACGCTCTACCATCTCATCAAACTCACGCTTAGCACGTTCGGCCTGCTCCTTTTCATAGGCCTCACGCTGGCATCGACACATTACATGAACTCTCCAGAGCTTCCCCTTCTCCAAAGGATGTGGGAGAGCCTTTTCGCAAGGTGTGTGGCACTTAGCGCAATAAAGCAATCCATCTTCGCCAACATAAGTTTCATTTTCTAAATCCTGATTCTTCATCAAAAGCTCTCCCCCTCTCTCACGATATATTCTTTATGGTATGTTCCATTATTTATTCTGTTATATTTACTTGGGTCCGGTTTTCTGACCTCGGATGGGCTTGAATTCTGACCGCTGTAAGTCTTGTTTTCCGGCTTAGGCAGGTCAGATTTCTGTCCTGCGTGGTCAGAATACTGACCGCTTTCAGATGAGCATGGAACCTTGATATAAATATTTGTCATAGTAAGTCCCATACGCCTTCTCTCTATCAGACCCGCAGTCTCTAATTCCTTTAAAGAAGCCTTTACTGTGGATTTACCCTTGCCCAAATCCCTGGCAAGCTGAGGCGCCGTATAACGGACGTATATAGCCCCATTCTGGTCATACCAGCCATTCTTCTGGGATAAGATGCCACGTCCAAGGAGACAGCCATATACAAGCAATGTGGTGCTACTGAGTTTTGAATCCAGCAAAGAAAGCGGAATCGGTATGAAGTTATTCAATTTGTCATCTTTCCGTAAATATCGATTCTCCATCAACTACGCCTCCTTTCCTGTAGGCTCATTTTCCGGCTTATGGTCCAATGGACCACAAGTGGATTCAATTTGTTTTTCAAGGTCATCTACCCGTTTTCTTAAGTCATCCAAATAACGCTGCGGAACGATCTTAAATGGTTCCTTCTTACCGTTGAAATCAGCAATGATAAATATCTTCTGCTCCACCATTTCTCTGGCAAATCGCTTTACTATGTCATCATAGATAATGGAATTCGCTATCTTCTCATATTTCCGTTTCTTCCAGCGAGCTAACATACAAAGCGGAAACAAAAGAATTCTATCCTTCAGTTT
Source organism: Lachnospiraceae bacterium XBB1006 (assembly GCA_900115795.1). GTDB lineage: Bacteria > Bacillota > Clostridia > Lachnospirales > Lachnospiraceae > XBB1006. The sequence continues at coordinate 16,617 of FOXT01000023.1, forward strand.
TACCCTCTTGTTCTTAAAAAGATTAGTAACTTCTTCCCACTCATCTTTTTCAGCAGAGACTTCAACTCGATGCTTTGATGCAATCCAGTTTAATTCCCTGTCTTCCATCTCTTGTCTGTTCGAATAAAAAGAAAAATCCTTAGCATAATACTTCTGGCTATCAACTGTGAAAGTATCATTAGTTACCAACACCGGTTGTTCCAAAAGCTTTTTTAAATATTCAATCTGCTTCTTATAGCTTTCCATTTGACAATTCCATGCAGCCTTGTTGAGTTTGTTGATGCGATTGGTTAATTCCTCTCGATTCTTTTTCCATTCTTCTGCCGCCTCATTAAATGCATCTTCATAGTCGCGATGATCCACTGCACGATAGTCGTACTTGGTAAAGCCAAGAAAATCATCCATCTGCTCTTCCAAACGATTCATCTTGTCCACACTGATACATACATGCTCACCATCTTCACAAAACTCATAAATATTGTCCCGTGCTGATTTAAAGGCAGACACCTGTGCTCGTGCTGTCGATTCCGGTTTATCGCACTCCGTCATCAAAAACCTTTTGATTTCATCCAAGGTGCGGTCCTCTTCGGCTATAAAGCAATATACTTCCCAGTAAGTCCCTATGTTTTTTAATGTTTCATCAATGTTTACTAAATCCATAAAAGTATCCTTTCCCCAATCGCCATTGCTGCAGTCAACTGAATTGGTATCAATTGTTACTAGTTGTGGGCACGTCTGCCCCGAGGCTAAAAAAAGCTTTTTCCTCTCACAATGCATTTATGTTCAAAAATGACTGATTACTAAATGCCGAAAAAAATAGTTTCAAAAACTGGCTTATTTTTTCCCTCACTATACATTTGGGTTGGGTTGACCCCCTATTACTAAACGAAGACAATATTTTTTTGAAAAATTTTTTCTCCTTCCTCATTGCTTCACCATATACTTGGGTTGCCAGATGTTTGATTTCCAAAAATTAAAGAAAAAAATTTCTGCTTTCATCTTTCATTTGGTACCTTTTTATCTTGGTTGCTAAAACAAAAGCCAACTTTTTGTCCTTACATCTACTATTTGGAACGAGTTGGTACTGATTACTAAAATTTGCGCAAAAAAATAAAGCCGAGATTGCTCTCGACTTCATTCACCGCCTTTGGTCCATTTACCCCAAAGCTACATATTCAATTATTCACTCTAGCAAACATGAAGCTGTCTTTATCATTTATATTGCGATATAAAAGGCTATGCCACATCCCGACAAATTGGAATTTGTCTCATTTAATCTGAAGTTAATTAATTAACATTTTCTTTAATGGAATCCAGTCGTCCTCTATCATCCTCTCCCCCGTAAAATCAAATCCATTCTTCTTATAAAACTTAATGCCTCGCTCATTTTGTTCTAAAACCCAAAGCCATTTTGCTCCTTTGTCTGAGGTTGCAAAACTTAATAATTTACTACCTATCTTTTCTCCTTGAGAACGATTAATGAAGTAAAAATGCCGTATTTGAGGCATTTCTTCATCTAGTTGCTGTTTACCTGTTGTGTACGGTAGAAAGCTCAGGACTACTGTACACAACTGGTGGCAACTTTATATCTGTTTTTTTCCAATACTTTTCGTCTTTACAAACCGAAATTGTCGTACTCATTTATATTCGGATATAATCGACGATGCGCTTTTTCTATCCAACGTAAAACATTCCAATTTTCTAGAAAACTACCGTAGAGCGAGATATCAACCACATAAAGGATACCCTTTCCTTCTTTCATCTAATGTTGCTTCTTGGAAGCGTCTGAAAAAATCTATGTCATACAAGAATAACTGTTAGTTCGCTATACAGACGAAAAGGCTCAATCCCAGACATCATCTAGGATTGAGCCACTTTTGCTTCTAGACTTGAGATTTATCATTCTATCAAAAAAAAATAAAAAAACAAAGGTTTATTGCAAAAAGCATCATAAATCTTATTACGAACCATGCATCAAAAGGAAGGTTTTGAAGTTGCATTTTTACCAAATTCCCATAACTCGCTGCATTAACAAGCTAACCACTGTTATTCCTGCCCAACAGCAACCTCCAAGCAATATAGGTTTCCCACCAGACTTAATAAGCTTTATCACATTACTATTTAGCCCTATTGCTGCCATCGACATTACGATTAGAAATTTGCTAAGTTCTTTCAATGGAGAAAAAACATCTGGCGATACCCCGCAACTTAGAGATACCGTAGTAATTACTGATGCCAATATAAAATAAATGATAAACATTGGAAATGCTCTTTTTAAACTAAAACCATTCGTATGACTTCCGTCTTTTCTAGCTTCTTTGGCTCTCAAAAAGGCAAGTATAAGTGTAATAGGTATTATCGCAAGTGTTCTGGTAAGCTTAACTGTTACTGCCTTATCCAAAGTTTGACTTCCCAAATTCCACATACTGTCCCATGTTGAGGCAGCCGCAGTAACTGATGAAGTATCGTTAATTGCAGTTCCTGCAAAAATTCCAAAAGCCTCGCCTGAACTTATACTAAAACCAAGTATTTTTCCAAGCACAGGAAATAATATAGCTGCCAGTACATTAAAGAAAAAGATTACAGAGATTGCCTGAGCAACATCGTCATCATCTGCGTCTATAACCGGTGCAGTTGCTGCTATTGCAGAACCACCACATATAGAAGAGCCTACCCCAATAAGCGTTGAAATATTACCTTTTATTTTCATCACCTTATGAAGTAACCATGCAAGAATAAGTGATGTAGATATAGTACAAATAATTATTGGCAGTGACTGTTTTCCAGTTTCCATCACCACAGAAAGATTCATACCAAACCCAAGAAGCACAACAGCAGTCTGCAAAATCACTTTAGAAGTATACTTTATTCCTTCTTCTGCATCCTTCTTATCATTCCAAAAAAGTGAAATTAGCATTCCTGAAACAATTGCAATTACAGCACCTCCAATTACAGGAAATCTTTTTCCTATCATCCACGAAGGAAGCGCTATTAATAAGCATATCAGCATACCTTTTGTTTTTTTCATTATAGATTTCATCTTCTATATCCTCCTATTCAACAAAAGCCATTATAACAAACATTTTGCTAAAACAAAAATTATATATTATAATATATCCATAAATTTTCTTTATGGTTACAGGAGAATATCATGCTTGATTTCAGAATTGACACTTTTTTATGTGTATGCAGAAACATGAACTATACTCATGCAGCAAATGAGCTTAATATAACACAGCCAGCTGTATCGCAGCATATTCACTATCTTGAAAAAGTATATAACACTAAACTTTTCATAAAAGATGGAAAAAAGCTCGAACTAACAGATAGTGGTCGACTGCTTTTTGAGAAGATGAATCAAATAAGAAATGACGAAGCTATACTAAAAAGAGAACTATCATTATCAAATACAGCTAATAAAAAAATATCATTTGGCGTAACTATGACAATCGGTGAATACGCCATATCATATCCTGTTAGCTGTTATATCAAAGATCATCCTGAAACAGACTTCGTAATACATTTTGGAAATACAACTGAACTTTTAAATAATCTTAAAGACGGAAATATTGATTTCGCGCTGGTTGAAGGATATTTTCCAGAAGGAATTTATAATACAATGCTCTATCGCACTGAAGAATTTATACCTGTATGCGCCGCATCGCATATATTTAAAAAAAAGCCAAATCAACTCTCTGATCTTTTTTCAGAAAGACTCCTTGTACGAGAACCCGGTTCAGGAACCAGAAACATTTTAGAGCGCTCTTTAGCAATTAACAATCACGAAATTGAATGTTTTACCCACTATACTCAGGTTGAAAACATGCATACCATAATTCAGTTTCTCTTAAATGACTGCGGAATAAGCTTTCTTTATAAAGCTGCTGTTGAACGTGAACTGCAGCAAGGAAGCTTAAAAAAGATACCTCTTAATAACTTTTCAATACAACATGACTTCACCTTTCTTTGGTCAGAAAACAGTGTTTTTTCCGACGAAATCGAAAAAATATGTGCAGACTTAAAACGTTATAAATCCTAATAAAAATCTAAAGAAAAGGGCAATGTAAAATAAAGTGTGTAAGTTGGAATGATATGCCCCCTGTCAAGTAGACAGGTTAAATATCAAAAATAAATGTTTAATGAATGACCATACTTCGTATGAGGTATGGTCATTTTTCTATGCACACCATTTTTCTTTGTATTTATTAATTCGTTTATTTTCTGGAATAGGATATTCTATAGGATCTATAGTTGCTAAAGCTTCCGACCTTATCTCCAAAGGAGTTTTACAATTATATCGTTCTTGTATGCGTTCTTCTGAGTAGAATCTTATATAATCTTTAATTGCAAATCTAAGAGATTCTTCGTTTGTAATTTCGTACATTGCATACATTTCAGATTTAATAATTCCC
>FOXT01000033.1 GCA_900115795.1 Lachnospiraceae bacterium XBB1006
CTGTCCGGGCTGGCAACGGGAGCTTCATGGCTATGCTATTACAAGGCATTGCAGATGGGAGATGCTTCCAAAGTAGTGCCGATAGATAAACTGTCCGTAGTTATCACTCTGGTGTTGGCATTTGTTTTCCTTCATGAAGAGTTTACTGCAAAGTCGATGATTGGATGCATACTGATCGGGGCCGGAACATTGTTGATGGTTCTATAAATAAACAAACTGAAATTTGTCGACCTAATTGAATATGTAAGAGGTAAAAAAGTGTCAGCATTGTTGACACTTTTCACAGAGAAGGAGGCTTGAATAATATGAAAAGACTATTTGAAATAGATTTAAAAGACTATAAAAAAACGGATTCTGTTTTTCGAAGACCATCAGCCAGAGCTATCATTATCAAGGGTGACAAGATAGCTCTTGTATATAGCAAACGGGAAAAATACTATAAATTTCCCGGAGGCGGAATACATGATGATGAAGATAAAAAAGAAGCTTTGATCCGCGAAGTTGGAGAGGAAGTCGGAATGGTCGTGATTCCGGAAAGCATCCGGGAATTTGGAAGTGTACTTCGCAGGCAAAGGAGCGACAAGGCTGAGAATACTGTTTTCGAGCAGGAGAACTATTACTACTTTTGTGATGTAGAAGATGAACTGGTAGATCAAGAATTGGACGCTTATGAACAGGATGCGGAATTTGTTCTCAAGATTGTTGATATAGAAACGGCTATAGAGGCTAATGATATTTATAAAAGTGATGACCTTTTTAACGAAGTAATGATAAAAAGGGAACTTCGTGTACTTAGACTGCTAAAGATGTCAGAAAGATATGTGGATAATGAGATAAGGCTAGTCCCTTACTACAGAAATGATGAGGTATCACTTGCCTGGTATCAGGATTTGGATGTGTGTAAGCAAGTTGATAATAGGGACGAGCCATATGACCTGGAGCTTTTGCATAGCATGTATGACTACCTTTGTATTCATGGTGATTGTTACTATATTGAATATAATGGAGTATTAGTTGGAGACGTTTCACTTAGAGATAATGGTGAAATTGCCATTGTTATATGTAAAGAGTATCAGAATAGGCATATAGGAAGACGCTGTGTTAACGATATGATTATATCTGCAAAGGAAAAGGGAATGAATAAGGTACGGGCAAATATATATACATTCAATAAACAAAGCCAAAAAATGTTTAAGTCAATTGGATTCCACAGTATTGGTGATGAGTGGCTTGAATTGAATTTTTAGAATGTCAGGGTACTAAAATATGTATTATCACGCTTCTCCCATTGAAGGGATTATACAATTGGAACCGAGGGTATCAGATCATCATATTCCGCTGGTCTATTTCTCGACGAAAAGAGAAAACACGCTTGCTTACCTTAGTAATGCTATACAGAGGTATTGCAGAGAAACAGGCTTCGTTTACGATGGAATCTGGAAGAAATGGGGACCCTACGGTTTTACAAAAGATGGAATTCTTCAATTGCAGGAGTATGAAGAAAATGCAGAGCATCCGGAATATCGACATTTTCTGAAAGGAACTTTTTCAGATATTCTAGGAGAGTAACAACTTCAAATTGACAGAGGACATGATGAGAAAGAAATTATTATTATTTATTATTTATGGTTTTATATTTATATCTTTTTTTTATGGATTTAATCCTCAGGAACTTAGGGAAAAGGGTGAACATATAGAAAAAACTGAAGGATAAGGAAGGCGAAAGATATGCAAAGGAAGACTATACACATAATTGTAACCGCAGTAATAGTGGTATGTTTTATTTTTGCGGCAAAATTGTTCATGCCTTCACATAAAATAAAAAACAATATATTTGATGAAATCTACTATGAAAGACAGCGTAAAATAGAACCTGTATTTGCTACTTTTAAAGCAGAGGAGACTGTATATGATAAGTTGCCTCAATTCAAATATGAAGATCCTGAAAGAGAATACCGCAATTTACATGAATATGGATCAATCACCTCCGAATACAGAGATGATGAGTTGAACCCAAATCAGAGTATAGTCATATATTATTACAAAAAACCAAGGTATATGTCATTTGAATTATGTGAAAAATATGATAATGGTATGTATTACATGTACTTCAGATATGATTTGGCAGATTCCACACTCTCATTCGATAAAATACATCTGTATAAGATTGAAAATGGTAAGGTGTTATACGGTGAAGACGGCAATGCTATTGACTACAGTGAAGCAGAGATAATGGACTGGTTTAAAAGCAATGGAATATCCAAAGAAGATCTCAAAAGGAAAAAGTATTGGTTTATCTATGATAAGGTACTGAAGGACTGGGTTATTTATAATGATAAGACTGCTTATAGTATTGATAATTATGGTGATTATAAGGTGACAGATGATGATATGATAGATGATTATCAGTCAGAAAAAGCGGATTCTGAAAATCATAAAAGTATTCCGCTTAATGAAGAATACTTTCCTGACGAGTGTTTCAGAAATTATCTGAAAGAAAAATTCGATATGGATAAAAATAACATATTGTCAGGTGATGAGATCGGCCTTGCTGAAAGACTATACATTAATTGTGACCAGGGATGTAGAAATATGGCGAGTCTTGCGGGGATAGAATACCTTACGGAATTAAAGTATCTTGATTGTTATGGTTCGTCGGTCAAAGACATTGATCTGTCAAAAAATGAGTTGCTTGAAAAACTCTATTGCAACGATACAGCGATAGAAAAACTTGATTTGTCACATAACGTCAATTTGCAGAAGTTAAAGTGTTCCGAGACCAAAATAACAGGACTGAATCTGTCAGAGAATAAGAAATTAACCGAACTCGTATTTCAGAACACAGAAATAAGCACAATCAATCTTTCATCAAATAAATCTATTGAATACCTGGATTGCAGTAAATCAGCCATGACAAGGGTAGAATTATTTGATTTGCCAAATCTGGAAACGTTTATTTGCGCAGGGAGTCGGATAAACGAGATTGATGTCAGTAATAATAAAAATCTCATGTATCTTGATATTTCAGATACAGATATAAGTGATACAGACTTTTCACAAAATAGTAAGCTTAGACATCTGTCATGTAGCAATTGTGCAGGTATAAAGGACATCGATTTAACTAATAACACTGAACTTGGCTATCTGGATATTAAAGGAACACAGATTAAACAGATGGATTTATCACAATTCACAGAAATATATGGAATCAGATGCGATAGGGATACGGAGATTACAGGTGTTGACAGTGCATATGTAAATGATGGAATGGGTGCAGGATGAGAAAGAAATTATTATTATTATTAACAAATCGCAATTTAAAGGAGTATCACTATGTGGTTTTTATTAGCGCTTAGTTCGGCAATCTTTGCCGCACTGACATCAATATTGGTAAAGATAGGAATTGAAGGTGTCGGATCGAATCTGGCTACTGCAATCCGTACGATGGTAGTTGTTATAATGGCTTGGGGAATGGTATTTATTACGCATCAGCAAGGCGGTATCAGAGCAATCAGTCAGAAGAGCTGGATTTTCCTGATTCTGTCCGGGCTGGCAACGGGAGCTTCATGGCTATGCTATTACAAGGCATTGCAGATGGGAGATGCTTCCAAAGTAGTGCCGATAGATAAACTGTC
>FOXT01000008.1 GCA_900115795.1 Lachnospiraceae bacterium XBB1006
GATAACTTCAAGATTGCAAATGATTCCTTATCCAAGATTCAGACAGCAATCAATAAGGTATCCAGCCAGAGATCCGCACTTGGTGCATTACAGAACAGACTAGAGCATACCATTGCAAACTTGAACACCACATCAGAGAACACCAGTGCATCCGAAAGCAAGCTTCGTGATACCGATATGGCATCTGAAATGGTTAACTTCAGCAAGAATAACATTCTTGCACAGGCAGGTCAGTCAATGCTTGCACAGGCTAACCAGTCAACACAGGGAGTATTATCCTTACTTGGCTAATTAACAGTCAATTGAATATTCACAAGCGCATGGTGAATTCGAGACCGGCAGGGAAACCTGCCGGTTTCTTGATTTTTAGGGAAAAATATAGTAGAGTTAGAGTAGGAAATTGGCAGGAAGGAGATTTTGCTCATGAGTATTTCTGTAGGTGTGGGAAAGTCAGATTTTGCAGCATTACGCTCAGCGGATAACTACTATGTCGATAAGACCAATTTTATATATGATTTGGTTGAAAATGCAGGTGATTAAGTGGCCTTATTTACTCGTCCAAGACGATTCGGGAAAACGCTAATGATGAGCATGATGGAAAACTACTTTAGTATTTGGAAAGATAGCAGGGCTTTATTTGAAGGGCTTGCTATTTCAAAACAAGATAAGTTTTGCCAAAAGTGGATGAATCAATATCCTGTTTTGTATATCTCCTTTAAGGATGTGGAAGGAAAGACGTATGAGGGAGCTTATCAGATGCTTACATCATGTTTGGCGGACGTTTGTAAAGGGCTTGAGTCGGTTGTGGACGTGACGAAAGTTAATCAAGCGGATGCAGAAAGTTTTCGTCGGCTAATGTTTGAAGAGGCAAAAGAAAGCGAAGTAAAGAATTCACTAAAAATAGTTACTCGTATGCTGCATACTCTTTATAGAAAGAAAGTAATCCTCTTTTTTCTATGGAATACCATTAGTTATAATGACTATCATGAGGATTATTATCATGCCTTCTTGGCGGGGATATTTGTAGGACGAGGATATGAAGTGGAGTCCAATAAAGAGAAAGGGTTTGGCAGACCGGATATTCTTTTGTTAGATCGTGCTAATAGGCGAGCTATTATTGTGGAAGCAGAGGTGGCAAAACGCCAAGAGGATATGGATATGGCGTGCGATAAGGCAATAAAACAAATTGTTGATGCGAAATATGCAGAGGGCGTTATAGGCTATGAACAAGTCTTGTGTTATGGAATCGCTTTTTATCAAAAGCAAGCAAAAATCAAGCTATTGAAAAAGATTTGAAAAAAATAAATTTAAAGCTAAAGTATTTCCAGACCCGTCCGATATATATAACATAAGCGAGAGAAACCGGTAAAAAAATCTCGAAGGAAAAGAAATAAGTGAAATAATATAATAATAACGGATTAATAATAAGAATCAAGGAGGACACAATTATGGGAATGGTAGTACAGCACAATTTATCAGCAATGAACGCAAATAGACAGTTAGGAATCACAACAGGAAATCAGGCAAAATCATCTGAGAAGTTATCTAGTGGTTATAGAATTAATCGTGCAGCAGATGATGCAGCAGGATTAAAGATTTCTGAAAAGATGAGAAGTCAGATTCGTGGTATTGACAAGGCTAGTAGCAATGCTGAGACCGGAATTTCCTTAATCCAGACAGCAGAGGGTGCTCTTAATGAGACTCACTCCATCTTACAGCGTATGAATGAGTTGGCAGTACAGGGTGCGAACGATACTAACGAAGATATCGACCGTAAGGCAATTAACGAAGAGTTAGAAGCTCTTACTTATGAAATTGATAGAATTTCTTCCACCACACAGTTTAACAAGAAAAACTTGTTGGATGGAACTTTGCAGGATAACAAGCTTCAGATTGGTGCTAACGTAGGACAGAATATCCGCATCAACATTGGTAACATGGAAGCAGCTTGCATTGGACTTCAGCAGAATCAGTATTCGTTGTTCTACAAAAATGTAGGAGGACAAAGTGTATTTGGATTTGAAAGCTCAGCAAAATGCTTGGAGGCTGCAAGAAATGTATGTTACAATCAGCATACAGCAAGTGTGAAGACGAGCAATGGAAAGTATATTGTTGGAACAGGTACAACAGCGAAGTGCTTTGTTGATTTAAGAAGCGTAAAGAATTATATCGCAAGCATCAACTCAATTGTGACTGGTAAAATGTGTGCCTACAATGTATCTGAGCGAGTTGGCGTAGATAACTTCAAGATTGCAAACGATTCTTTATCCAAGATTCAGACAGCGATTAACAAAGTATCCAGCCAGCGTTCTGCACTTGGTGCATTACAGAATAGATTAGAGCATACCATTGCTAACTTGAACACCACATCAGAGAATACCAGTGCATCCGAGAGCAAGCTTCGTGATACTGATATGGCAGCTGAAATGGTTAACTTCAGCAAGAACAATATTCTTGCACAGGCAGGTCAGTCAATGCTTGCACAGGCTAACCAGTCTACACAGGGAGTGCTTTCCTTGCTTCAGTAAGTAATTAACAGAATAAATAAGCAGAATTAGAAAAAGGGGTTCTAGTAATTAGAACCCCTTTTTGAGGATAAGAAATGAAAAACGAAGAATTATACAAAAAGAATATGTCTCTCTTAAGAGAAAAATTTCCGTCGCTTTTAGATAAAATCATGAAGGAAAAGCGCAAAGAATCCGAACTCCAAGTAGAAGAAGTCGCTGGATCTGGAGAAAGACTGCTTCCGCAGGTAATTACAAAGGAAGGAAGAAAACTTGTTTTAAACGGTGTTTATGGCGAAGAGGAAAGAGCTTCGTGTAAAATTGAATCATGGGGAAAGCTACCCCATAGCATGCCGATTTTCTTTTATGGCTTTGCCAACTTGGAGCTTATGAAAAAGATATACGAGGCGTTAAAAGAAGATTGCATCATGTACATATATGAACCAAGTATAGAGATTTTGGAATATTATCTATATCGTGAGGACATGGAGCCGCTTTTAACTGAGTGGCCGGTATTCATCGATGTGGGAGAATATAATGAGATTGATTTTAAGAACACTGTAGCCGGCATGATACAAGTGGACACGCTGGCGTCTTTTAAGATTGAGATTGCGCCTAACTACGAAATCCTTTTTGAGGAAAACCTAAGTAAAACGATTAGCTTAATAAAAGATGCCTACCACAATTATATGGTGAATTGGGAAACTATGAAGCGGTATACGGATGTTGTGGGAAATAATATTTTAAAAAACATGCATTATCTATTTCATGGGTATGGAATTCAACAATTAAAGGGGGCACTGAATCATGAGTTCCCAGCTATCGTGGTATCAGCTGGACCGTCGTTAAACAAGAATATTAATGATTTGAAGGCTGCAGTAGGAAAAGCTTGTATTATAGCTGTAGATACGGCGATAAAGCCTTTGTTGAATCACGGGATAAAGCCAGACTTCTTTGCTATCGTGGATGGGTTGAAACCAACTAGCTTAATGGACCACCCACAGATATCCGAGATTCCAATGATTACTGCCGTTATTGTTGCCGACGGAATTATGAATTTGCATACTGGAAAGAAGATTTTTTATACAGGAGAAACGGAACCAGAGGCAAGTATGTGGGACGAAAGCATGGCGCGTTCCGCACATAAAAAGGCTGCAAAGCGGATGCTGCTTCCGTCCGGTGGCTCTGTTGCGAACAGTGCATTCTCGTTTGCTCGTTTATTGGATCCTACAGAAATCATTTTGGTCGGACAGGATTTGGCACTGAAAAATGATCGTACCCATGCGGATGGAACATTTAAAGAAAAAATGGGACGTGCAGATGACGAGGTTATGGAGAAGACCTTTTTGGTGGATGGAATCCGAGGAAATAAGGTCAAAACTCTTCCGGATTTTAATAAGTATCGGGAATGGTTCGAAGATGTTATTAAGCGGGATGGGATGAAAAATGTTATTGACGCAACCCAGGGAGGAGCAAAAATTCACGGAACTAGAATCATGACACTGAGGAAGGCAATTGAGAAATATTGTACTAAAGAATTCGACATGGGTAAAATTCTATCGGAGCTTCCAGAAATGTTCGATTATAGTGCGAAGTGTAAGTTCCTAGAGGAATATACAGGCTTCCCAGAAAGTTTAGGAACAGTAGAAAAAAATGCGGACAAGGCATATCGTCTATACAAAAAAATGCTAAAAATCGGTGAGTCAGAAAATGATATGGATGTGGAAGCCCTTACCAGCTTGCTTAAAAAGATAAAGAAGTTAAATGATTTTATGAATGAGGATAAAGGTGCATTATTTGTGCAAGGAACAATGGAGCATTTAAACTTTGTTATGAGAATGGGAATCTATCAGGAAGAAGAGGATGAAAAAGCGAATGTAAGGCAGATGGCAAAAGAAGGGATGGCAATGAATCTTTTTATTAAAAGCGGTGCCCATACATTAAAGGAACAGGCTGAAGAGCTACTTGGTGAAAAAAAGCTTGAAATAACAAAGGAGGATATCCACTATCCAATTGACAGATTGGTATGGCAACTCAGAGAGCGAAAGGAAAAGGCATGGAAGTAAAAGAGTTTTTAGATGAAATAAAGGTATTTGCAAGTGCAATCATAGAGCTAATCGAACAAGAACGGAAAAGGGAAGCTTTTGAACTTTACCGACAGGAAATTGGGAAGATTAATGCATTTGTTACATTCTTGGAAGAAAATGAGATTATTAGCATGCAGGATTTAACGGAAATGGTGGGATTTTTAGTGCAGTCCATGGAAAATGAAGATGCTTTTTTGCTTAAGGATGTGTTGAATTTTGCAATAATGGATATTATTGCCCAACTGGAAGGAGCCGAGGAAGAATGAAAGAATGGCTGATTTTATGCGATTCAAGGCAGGTGGAAATAGAAAAAAGACGTTTTGCTGAGTTGCAAAATGTGGAGATTGTGAGCTTTAATCAAAATAATAGGAAATATATAACCGAGCAACTCGATGCAGGAAAATTGGTTATCAGCGTGGGAGGTATGCCGCAATTTTTGGAAAAAACAAATCATTCGGGATGCGTGTATTGGTTAATGGATGAAAATCCAATGAATGTGCGTGATAAAATTGATAAACTCGACTCCGGTATACACATTCTAGTAATGGATAAAATATTCCAAAAGAATTTAAAACAGATTTTGCGAAGGGATGCAGAATACATTGGACCGGATGGAAACTGTTATATAGAGCCTGGCGAGAGTGTGAAGCGAAAGATACCAGTATTAATAGCTGCTCACTACCTAAATCCAGAGGATGGTATTAGAGTATTGAAAAAGAGGACCTCTGAAGATTTATATCCGTTATTGGAACGAGTTATTAAAAAGAGTAAAAAAGATATTGTTAAGACAGATGAAGTATGTTGGAGAGAAGTCCTAGAAGAAGAAGATCTTGAATATGATCAGGATCTATTGGATGAGTTGATAGAAGTTTTTCATGGTAATATTGTAAGTATTTTAAATCGTTTTAACCTTGAAAAATCCGTTAAAACCCTTCTAGACAAAGACATACCAGTGGCTGTTATCGGAGAAAACTGGAAAATATTTAAAGAGAAAATGCCGGAAGAAAAGCATGAGCTTATTGATATTCGAAACGAGTGGATAGATATGAATACGATGATACCGGAAATGAAAAAGTCTAAAGCATTTTTGAGTGTGGATTGGAACTACCATGATGGAATTAGCGTGCAAAATCAGTTAGCGATGAATTTAGGTTGTACTTTAGTTGCTGAAAAGAATCCGATAACAGAAAAGCTTGAAAAGGCGGGCGCACCCCTTGTAACCTACCCGGCATCACGTCCTAGTGAGTGTGCGAAAAGAATAGAAAAAATCTTGGCTACAGACGAAAAGAAAAGAGTTAAACCGAATTCAAGACCTCTTTCAAGTGGACTCGTGGATTGGCTTGCCAGACAGTAAGACTATAGAGAACTTCCTCTGCTTTATGTTTTTCAAACAATGAGTTGACATAAACGAGGACGTTCTCTGTTTTTGATGGTATCTCTATGGTAATGCGACAAAATGTAATTATAATTGTGAATTTTGGGTGATTTATGGGAAGCTGTGGGCATTTATGGTATAATGATTAAAGGTGATATTGTCGGCTGAGATACATGTGTACGAATTGTATAGGAGAGGTGACATATTATGGTGGCAACAAGAGAACAGTATTTGATGGTTGCAAGTAAGTTTATAGAAAATGGAGATATGGGGAAGGCGCTTGTATCCTTAGTGGAAGCATATGAGAAATTGGGCAGAGATTCTGAAATATTGGAATTGATATATAAAATATTTGTAGAGCCGAATGAGGAGCTGTTTAAAAGGAATTATAGCGATGCAAAAGAGATTACAAATATTGGCTATGATGAGTTACTGCTTGATTTTATCCCCATTAATGACACTTGCTTTTATGTATTCGATAAAGAGAGGCGTAAATTTGATGGAATCGTAGATATAGATTGCTTTGAAGACGATGCTAATGCGATGCAATTTGAATATTGCTCTATGATAATTAGTGAAGAATGGGATTTGCGAAAATATTTTGATGAATTAATTAAAAAGAGATGGCAATGTATATTTGTTGTTGGGGAAGGATTGGAAGCTAGGGTATCATCTTTTTTTAAACTGCATGGAGTTGTAAAATTTTTTAATCAGGTGCTGTTTGTTGAAAATTTGGAAACATTGAGCGCTTTTTTTGAGAAATATCCTGATGAATATTTACCAAAGATAATTATGGGAAATGACGTGCATAAATACGAGAAACTGATTTATGAGATGCATAAAAGAAGAGTAGAGGATTTGAAAACAAAAAGAGAAAATGTATTGCTTTCAATATGCATTCCCTCTTATAATAGAGGAAAGATTGCATTTGAGTCAGTAAAATCGTTGATAAGTCTTCCTTTTGATTCGGAGATAGAAATTATAGTTTCTGATAATGGGTCTGAAATAGGGAAAGAGTATTATGATATGATAGAGGAAATGCGTGACTCGCGCATTAAAATTAATCGTTTTAAGGAAAATCAACAGTACGAAGGGAATATTAATCAAGTCATAAAAATGGCCACGGGGAAATTTATTATGCTGTCAAGCGATGAAGATAAAATAGGAATGGAAGAATTAGTGGCGTGTTTGCGTTTCGTAGTTAACCACTCCTGGTGTGGAGCAGCGTATGTTCAGGAATTGGTTGAAGACAATTTGGGATTTTTCGATAATGGAATTAATGGAATGATGACAGCGTCGTTTTGCAATTATATTACGGGCGTGTTTCTAAATAATAGTTTGATTAAGGAACATAATATTAAGGAGTTTGTGCTAAACCATCATGATAATGCTTATGTAACGAATTATACACATTGCGCATACGCCATTGCGCTTGCATCTTATGCACCATTTGTAAGGTTATCCATAAGAACTAGCGATTACAAGGAGGGACAAATTAAAGAGCAACAGTTGAGAGAAGCCTCCTCGAATGAGAATAAAGTATTTTCATATGCGTGGCCAGAGGCTAGGGCGGCAATGCTCAGCGGATTGATAGACATTTTTGCTGAGTTGCAAGAAACGTTATCTAAAGACGAATTGTTTGAACTGTTGGAGTGGCAAATGGAAAGAACGTATTTCCTTTTATCCTTAATTTATAAACAAAGTACACAAGACTTTAAAAGGCGTTATACTTGGAGAGAGGCATGTAATCATATTTGCGAGACTGTTTTGGAGATTTGTAACAAGTATGCCCTTAATCAAGAATATAGAGAGAAGATAATTGATGATGATGAGGCGTACAGTAAAAAGTTTGTGTGTGTGAATGAATAGAAAAATTCGGGACGTGACGGGGGACATACTTATGAGTAAAAGTATTAAGACGTTAGATTGCACTTTGCGAGATGGTGCATATATAACGAATTCCCGATTTGGGGATGCTGCGATTCGAGGAATAATAAAAAAGATGCAAGACGCACGAGTGGAGGTAATTGAGGTTGGATGGTTAAAAGATTCTCCACACGAAAGAGGATCGTCTTATTTTGAAAAACCAGACGACATTGTACCGTATATTATAGATAAGAATCCAAAGACATTATATACTGTAATGATTGATTGGGATAGATATGATACAGAACGTTTGCCTGAATATGATGGAAAATCTATTGATGCGATTAGGGTGGTTTTTCCACATGGTAGACATAAGGAAGGTATTGAAATCGGGGAGAAAATTAGAAAAAAGGGTTACAAGGTTATGTTTCAGGCGGCAAATACGTTGGCTTATAGTGAAGGAGATCTTCATGAATTAGCAGCATGTATGAATGAGTTCAAGCCAGTTTCTTTGTCGATTGTAGATACTTTTGGAGCAATGTTGTTTGAGGATCTTGAGAGAATCGCGTCGATACTAGATAGGGATTTGGATAAGGATATAGATTTGGGCTTTCATGCGCATAATAATCAACAACTTGCATTTGCGTTGTGTATCCATTTTGTAAAGGTTATGGATAATGATGAACGAGCGATAATGGTGGATTCAAGCTTGAATGGCATGGGACGTGGTGCGGGAAATGCAACAACGGAACTGGTAATGAGTTACCTAAATCGGAAACAATATGGAAATTATGATTTGAATGCCGTAATGGATGCCATAGATATTTATATGAGTGGATATCATGAAAAATATACATGGGGATATTCTACTCCATATTTTATTGCGGGATTGTATCAGTGTCATGTCAACAACATTGCGTACTTGCAGAAAAACCATCGAACAAGTGCAAAGGATATGAGAACAATAATCGAATCGCTTTCGTTAGAAGAAAGAAGGAAGTATGACTACGATCTTTTGGAAAGTAAGTATATTGAAAATCAAAGTCGTATAGTGGATGACACGGAAATCTTAGAATCATTAAAGAAAGAAATCGAAGGTAGAGAAATACTACTTATTGCACCTGGAAAGTCGGCGGATCAAGAGGAAGAGAAGATTAAGGCATATATAATGGAAAAAAATCCATTAGTAATTGCCGTTAATGCCCTGAACCCGAAATACATATTTGATTATGTTATTTTTATTAATCGAGCAAGATATGAATATGCTAAGAGTTATCGGCCGAAACAATTGGAAGAGACAAAAAAGATTTTACTTTCTAATATTAAAACAGAGAGCAAAGAGGGCGAATTGATAGTCAATTATAACCTAGTTATCAAGCGGGGATGGGTACACTTTGATAATGCGGTTGTTATTACATTACGTTTACTTAACAAGATAGGGGCTCAAAAAGTATCACTTGCAGGGTTTGATGGATTTAAGACGCAGTATAATGAGAGTTATGCAGATGCAAACTTACCGACATTGAATCCAGAAAACAGATGGGAAGAGTTGAACGAGGAGATACTTGATATTTTCAGAGACTTTAAAAAAAGTATCAAAAATTCGATGAATATTAGGTTCATAACGGAAAGTCGATTTGATGAAGGAGAGTAACTATGCGTATGCAACTTGCTGAATTTCTGGCAAAATATTTGGTGTCAAAAGGGATAAGAACAAACTTTACTATTACTGGTGGAGGGGCAATGTATTTGAATGCTGCATTCGGACATGTTGATGGAATGAACAACGTGTATGTGCAACATGAGCAGGCAGCGGCAATTGCCGCAGAAGCTTATTATAGGATGAATAATGAATTACCGTTAGTATGCTGTACAACAGGTCCGGGGGGCACGAACACATTAACCGGAGTGTTGGGAGCATGGCTAGATAGTATTCCCATGTTAGTTATTTCTGGACAGGTAAAGTATTCTGCGACTGTACGAAGTACAGGATATCCGATGCGTATATATGGCGATCAAGAATTTGATATTGTTAATGTTGTAAAACCGATGACAAAATATGCAGAGATGGTGATTCATCCGGAAATGATACAATATCACATTGATAAGGCGTTATGGTTGGCATGTAATGGACGGCCTGGACCAGTGTGGCTTGATATTCCACAAAATGTACAAAATGCTGAGATAGATACAAATGATTTAATTCAATTTGATTCTGCGCAGATGAAGAACAGACAGCCAATGGATACAACAAAGAAGACGCTAGAGTTGATTCTTGAGAAACTGAAGTGCGCAGAAAGGCCTGTAATATACGCAGGAGCAGAAATTCGCACATCGGGTGCATTTGCGGATTTTATGCAGTTAATAGAGAAATTAAATGTTCCAGTTGTAACATCATTTGATAGTATTGATTTGTTGCCAGAAGATCATCGGTTGTACGCCGGGCGAGCCGGCGATGTTGGAAATCGTTTTGGAAATTGGGCGGTACAAAATAGCGATTTTTTACTTGTGTTAGGAAATAGACTGGGAATTCGTCAAGTGAGTTATGCGGTGGAAACTTGGGCAAGGAACGCGTTTGTAGTTATGGTGCATGAGGATCCATTGGAATTAACTAAACCAGTTGTTCATGTTGAACTGCCGGTTAGAGCTAGAACGAGAAGATTTATTTCGCAGTTATTAGATTGCGTAACATCATGCCTTCCAGAAAAAAAGAAGTGGTTAGAACAATGTGAGGAATGGAAATTGAAATATCCGGTTTTGGATAAAGAAAGACATTGCAAGAAAGAGGGACGAGCCAATCCATATTATTTTATGGATCGGTTAGGGGAGTTTATTCCAGAGGGAGTCCCAGTTGTTTCAACCAATGGGTCGGCGTGTGTAGTAGCATCTAGCGCATTGAAGATTAATAAAAATCAAAGGTATATTATAAATTGTGGGTGCGCTAGTATGGGATATGATCTTCCTGCGGCAGAAGGCGTTTGTTTTGCAAATGAATTAGGAATGGTTGTGTGTTTGGCTGGGGACGGTAGTATTCAGATGAATATTCAAGAGCTGCAAACAATTATCCATCATAATTTACCAATTAAAATATTTGTTTTAAATAACTCCGGATATCATTCTATTAGACAGACACAAGAGAATTTATTTAGTGATTTATGTAAAGTTGGAATTGGACCGGAATCAGGGGATTTATCTTTTCCGAAGATGAAGAAGATTGCTGAAGCATATGGATTTCCGTATTATTCCATTGCAAATAATTTGGAAATTGAAGAAGTATTAAAAGAGGTATTTGCATCGGACGGTAAATGTATATGCGAGATATTTATCGATGAAAAACAAGGGTTTGAACCCAAACCCACGGCTAAGAAACTGGAAGATGGGACGTTGGTATCTCCGCCATTAGAAGATTTAGCTCCATTTCTGCCAAGAGAAGAATTAGAAAAAATAATGTTAATACCGCTAGTGGAGAAGTAGAATGATGGATTTTGAATTTATAGGAAAGACGCTTTTTCTTACTGGAGGAAGAGGTGGAATAGGAAGCGTTATTAAGGATCGGTTTATTTCGGCGGGAGCAACAGTAATTGCACCAACATCTGACGAATTGGATTTAAGTAAAGCGGAAAGTATTGCTAAGTACCTTAAGGAAAATGATTTGCTTGCGGATATGGTTATACATGCTGCTGGAATAAATGAACTTGCAGGAATTATAGATGTTACAGAGGAAGTACTATATAATGTGTTTCAAGTGAATGTGTTTTCTTTTGTCGAACTGTTGAAGGGTTTAGTACCTAAGATGAAAGAGCAATCTTACGGGCGAATAGTAGGCATATCTTCGTTGTATGGAATTGTATCAAAAGAAAAAAGAATACCATATAGTGCTTCTAAACATGCGATGACAGGTTTGATTAAATCAACTGCATTAGAACTTGCGGAAAACAATATTTTAATAAATGGTGTTGCGCCGGGGTATGTAATGACTAAAATGACTGAGAAAAATTTAAGTAAAGAAGAATTGGATAATCTAAAAAACGAAATTCCAACACATCGACTTCAAGAAGCAATAGAGATAGCAGATTTATGTTTGTTTTTGTGTTCGTCAATGAACCAGAGTATTACAGGACAAATAATTCCGGTTGATGGCGGATTTACGTGTAGATAGGAAGGGTAATGTATGGATATAATAAAAATAAGATCAAAACTGTATGACTATACAGTGGAATTTGTGGCAGATGTTCTACCGCTGATTGAAGGCTGTGGTGAAGAGACCACATTCGTTATATCAAAGAATGTTTATAGTTTATACAGCAACATTTTCGAGGGTGTTAATCCAAGTGTGATTTATATAATGGATGATGTTGAATCAAATAAGAATATGGATGCAGTAATGGAGATTATTGGATTTTGGAAGGCGATTGGAGTTAAGAAAAACTGGAAGGTGTATTGCTTCGGAGGAGGAATAACACAAGATGTTACAACTATTGCAAGTAATCTCTATTTAAGAAATATTGATTGGTTTTTTTTCCCAACTACACTTCTGGCAATGTGTGATTCTTGTATTGGAGGAAAGTGTGGTATAAATTATGGTCAATATAAAAATCAAATAGGTGTCTTCTATCCACCGAAAAAGATTTATATTGATGTAAAGTTTTTAAATACACTTACTCAACAGGATTATTTAAATGGTTGGGGAGAAATACTTAAGTTTTCATTAACTAGGTACCCAGATTTTTATAAAAAATTGAAAGCTGAGACAAAGTACATTCCGTGTGAAGGGATAGCTAGTTATATTCACAGGGGATTGTTGGTTAAGAAAGAAGTGATTGAGGAGGATGAATTTGAGTCTGATTTAAGACGAATTCTAAATTACGGTCATACTTTTGGTCATGCTTTAGAAGCATATACGGAAAATCAGATTCCTCATGGCGAGGGGGTAATATGGGGAATAGACGTTGTAAACTATATCGCAACCCGAGAGGGTTTAATTGAGAACGATTATTACAAAGAAATTAAAAAGCTAATTCGGCAAGCGTTTATACGAGAGGAGATAGTTATAGAGGAGCCGGAACGACTGTTTGATATAATAAGTACAGATAAAAAGGTGCGAGGAAATGAAATATCACTTGCAATTTTAGATAAACCGAGTAACTTGATTGTTTATCCTATGAAATTGGATGAACATTTTAAACAGATGTTTTATGACTATATAGAGGAAACACATGAATATTATAGCAATTGATTGCGGCGCCAGTTTTATTAAAGCGGCATTTTTTGAGGACAAGAAATTAGTAAAACAGTTGAAGCAGGAAGCGCCATTAGGAAATAATCAAGATATTTTTGATGTGAGTAAGATTGTTGGCCTAGAAAAGATGGTGAGGGATATTGTTGCAGAGTTGTCAGAGGATATTGACGAGGCTGTAATTAGTATCTCGAATGAAATGCATGGCTTCATATTGGCTTATCCTGATGGGACACCATATACTGGGTATATTTCTTGGCAAACAGAGTTGGCTGACAAAGATGAGATATGGAAATATTTAAATTTTGAATTAGGTGAGAAAAATGCCGCAGAAACTATTCGACAAACGGGAATGCCAATACGATCTGGATTGCCAAGTAGCAATTTGTTTTGGATGAGGGAGAATGGGAAATTGCCAGATGAGCAATTGTTCTTCTATACATTAGGAGATTACTTAATTCGCGTAATAACAGAGTGTGAACCTATATGCCATCCAACGAATGCGGCTGCGACAGGCTTGTATAGTTTAGAAAAAGAAGATTGGAATAAGGAGTATATCCAATTATTGGTGGGAGGGCAGATTGTTTTTCCGCGGATAGGACAGGATGAGATAATTTATAAGGCGGGGAAGATTAGTTATCGAGTAAAACCGGCAATAGGGGATCAGCAGGCAGCATTATTGGGAAGTGGGTTTAGGAAAAGTACGGATTTGTCATTTAATATTGGAACCGGTGCGCAAGTTAGTCGTGTGATAAAAAATATTGAATTTGGCAATTATCAAGTGCGCCCATATTTTTTTGACAGTTATATTAAAACTATTCCGCATATACCAGCGGGAAGAGCGCTAAATGTCTATTACAGATTTTTTAAGAGTATTTTAGAACTGATAGATCCTGTAATAGATGATGGAAAAATATGGGAAATGATGAAAAAAGTAGTGAATACAGAGTTGGTAAAAATGACTGAAAACTCGGTGCAGTGTGATTTGAGTTTTTTTGAGAATGCAATCACAAATAATAAAGTTGGTTGTATTGAAAATATTGGTGAGTGTAATTTTACGTTTGAAACCTTAGTTAATTCAGTATTTTATGAAATGGCGGATAATTTTGTGACCATGGCAAGGAGACTTGACAGTGATAAAGGTAGTCCGGTTGATGCTATTATTTTTTCTGGAGGGATGTCAAAGCAATGGGATGTGCTGAGAAATCTTATAGTTAAGGAATTTCCTATAGATACGTTAGTTATACTTTCGGAAAACGATACGTTACACGGATGCTGTTATTATGCTTTAATGGAAAATGAGGATGAAGGAATATTATGGTGACATATTTGTTTGATCTAGATGGAACGCTAGTTGATACATGTGAAGGAATTTATCGTGGGATTAAGTTTACAGAGAAAAGATTGAAGTTACCATCAATTTCTAGTGAAAGCCTGAGACAGTTTTTGGGACCACCTCTTAGTGAGTCGTTTAGAAAATACTATAATCTTGAAGAAACGGCAGTTGAAGAGGCGGTTACGATATTTAGAGAATATTACGGAAAATATGGAATATTTGAATGTGAGCCTTATCCAGGAATAAAAGAGATGTTGGAAAAACTTCATGAGCAGAAAATTAGACTTTTTGTTGCCACATCAAAGCCAACCGGATTTGCGAAAGAAATACTGACTCGGTTTGGAATGGATATTTTTTTTGAAGACATAATTGGAAGCGAGACTAATGGACAACGCAATAACAAAGTAGCTGTGATAGAGTATATTATTGAAAAGTATATGGGTACTTGGGTAAACGAAGATGTGTATATGATAGGCGATAGAGACCAGGATATACTCGCGGCTGCTAAGGTTGGAATTCACTCAATAGGGGTCCTTTACGGATATGGTGAATTAGAAGAATTAGAAAAGGCATCTTCGGAGTTTATTATTAAGACATCAAGGGATCTTGAAAAATTGTTGTTACGAGTATATCGATAATGAAAGGTTGAGAAAAAGATGAAAACAGTTGTGATAACGGGCGCGACAGGATGTGTGGGGCGAGCCTTGGTTGATGTTTGTATTGCTGCGGGGTATGAAGTGCTAGCTGTTTTGAATCGGAATACGAGTCGTGGCAAATCGCTAGAAAGCTTGGAACATTGCCACATTCTATATTTAAGTTTAAATGAGTATAAAAATGCAATGTCTGAAATAGAGAAGCAGCATATTAGGTTGGATAGTTACGAGCTATTTTTTCATTTGGCGTGGATGTCGGCATTTGGCGTTGGTAGAGATGATGTTAGACTACAGCTGAGTAACGTTGAGGCTTCAATAGATGCTGTTGGTTTTGCGAAAGAGCTGGGGTGTACTACCTTTATAGGAGCGGGATCTCAGGCCGAGTATGGTCGTACGGAGGGAAAGTTAGCGCCACATACGCCAACATTTCCAGAAACTGGATATGGAATTGCAAAACTATGTACAAGTCAAATGACGAGAATATTATGCGAACAGTTTGGAATGAGAAGCGTGTGGTGTAGAATACTGAGCGCCTATGGTCCATACGATGCTGAAAAAACTTTAATAAGAGAAGCAATAACAAAAATGTTGAAGAATGTGGAAACGGAGTTTTCGCCATGTGAGCAAACATGGGACTACATCTATGCAGATGATGCTGCGAGAGCACTTCTTGTAGCTGGAGAATACGGGGAGAATGGTGGAATATATGTAGTTGGAAGTGGAGAGTCTCATAGATTATCGTATTATATTGATGAGATTGCGAGAATTACAGAATATACAAAAGAAATTGGTTACGGAAAACGTGGTTATAATCCTAAGCAAGTGATGAATTTACAAGCAGATATTTCGGCAATTGAGGAGTTGGGATTTAAAGTAGCGGTTTCGTTTGCGGAGGGGATTCAAAGAGTTTGTTCTATATGGAGCGATGATGATTTTTAAAACTGGGTGATAACATTATTACGATAAAATGTGATAGAAATTCGTAATTTTCTAAGGGGGATAAGATTGAAAATGAAGGTCGTAATTTTAGCTGGTGGATATGGATCACGTATAGCAGAACAGTCGCAATATAAGCCAAAACCAATGATTGAAATTGGGGAACAGCCAATTTTATGGCACATAATGAAGTACTATTCTGAGTATGGATATGATGACTTTATTATTCTTGGAGGATATAAGCAATATAAAATTAAGGAATATTTTGCGAACTATTTTTTGCATTATTCTGATGTGACATTTGATTTGTCAACGAATGAAATGAAAGTTCATGCAACAAATTCTGAAAAATGGCGTGTTACGATTGTTGATACTGGTCTAGATACAATGACAGGAGGAAGATTAAAGAGAATCGAAGATTATCTTGGTTCAGAAACGTTTATGCTGACTTATGGAGACGGATTATGTAACGTGGATTTGAGTGCACTAGAAAGATACCATCGACAGCATGGAAAGGTTGCGACTATTACCATGGCGAATATTGCCCAACAAAAGGGTGTCTTAGAGGTGGATAATGGACGAATTAATGCTTTTAGGGAAAAGGAAAATGGGGATGGCGTTTTAATTAATGGTGGGTTCATGGTGCTTGAGCCTAAGATTTTCGAGTATTTAGACGGGGATAATACTATTTTGGAGGGAGAACCAATGCACCGACTAGTTGAAGATGGACAACTAATGGGATTTCGGCATGATGGATTTTGGCAGTGTATGGACACCCAACGAGAGCATGAGAGTTTGGTTAAAATGTGGAATGCAGGAAGCGCACCGTGGAAAATATGGGATTAGAGAGGTCCGTGGGAAAGGAGGACACCGTGGATATGGAGAAACTAAATTCTGTTTTGCAGGGCATTTTAGAATTAGAGGGAAAAGGTCTGATTGAAGAATGCATTCGGTTGTTTAATCAATTGGAAGCATTAGTGCCATCAGAACAAGAGAATCTGAAGATTGAAAAGGGAAAATTGAGGTTTCGAAATGGGCAATATGAGGAAGCATTATTGGACTTTTCTGAGGCATACGAGATAGAGCATGCCCCCGAACTGCTGGATTTGATTTTTGAGGCATATTACTTGCCAAATGAGAAAAGTATACTTCAAAATGTTGAAAATAACGAAAAGTGGTTACAGACTAATCCTAATGTATACTGGGACGGGAATTACGATGAGGACTTGTATCTTCTATATTCTACACCAACACGATTGATTGGATACGATAAGAGGTCAGATCGAATTATTAAATGGGAACCACAAAAAAAAGAGGTAAGTTGGGAGCCAGGTGTTTATGCAGTGATAAGTGACGGGTATTGTTCCGTTTCGGAGATGGAGGCCTTTGCTGAGGAGATGATTATGGTGGCAAGACTTCCGTTGCCCAATATGAAAATAGGAGTATATTATTTATTAGATACGGAAGAACTTTCGCTGCTTTTACAATGCGAGGATCTTTCTGCAATGAAATATCAGGACCAAATTGTGCTAATAGCTGGAATGGAGGAATTTGCGCAGTTTTTGATGGAACCGGGGAATCGTTTTCCAGACTATGCCTTTAGTAATAAGGCAAAAGAGCTACTAGATATTGCAGTTTGCAAGTCAGAAATATTGAAAGAAAAATATGAAAAGGCGCACCAGGCTTGTAGACAATATTACGAGCAAAATCGAGAAGCAGTACGCAAGCATATTCGTGATAGGTGCCCACGTGTGATGATTCAAACGTCTGTGTTTACATCAGTTTTGCAATATCATGCAAGGGATGTGCAACAGGCTTTACAGAACAGGGGAATAGAATGTGAATTAATCATTGAAAAAAGCACGATTTCATGTTGCGGCGAGGAGTTATTTGAACAAATAAACAGATTTAAGCCAGATCTCTTCTTCTGCATTGATCACTTTCGCTTTGAATCGTTAGAAGATATTCTGATTCCATACGTAACGTGGGTACAGGATCCCATGAAGGATATAATAGATAGGAATACTCCGGGGAAATTAACTGAGATAGATTTTGTGCTGAACCATTTTATTAGTTGGAAATATTTTTTGGAGTTGGGATATGACGAGAATCGATTGATTCCGGGACCTATTCCGGCAAACAGTCATATTTATCGGCCAATGGATTTGACAGATATGGAAAAGGAGCAGTATGCTTGCGATATATGCTTTGTCTGCCATGCTAGCGATGTAGAGGCGTATTTGGACAAATTGCTGAAGGCAGTACCGGAAGATATCAGAGAAGGTGTAGCAAGCGTTTTTGCAGCATATCGGGATTATGTCTATGAATTCGGAGAAATTTTTTATTCCATAGGAGAGGCAGCAGCATTTATTAGGGGAGCATTAGAGCGGGCTTATGGAATTATATTGGACGAGGAGACATTGAAATGGTTGGCAAATGAAATGTATCTGTGGTATAACCAGCGTGTATTTAGACAGGTGTTGGTAGACTGGCTGGTAGAAGCTGGTCATACAAATATAAAATTATGGGGAAAAGGCTGGATGGATATCCCTCGATATGCACCCTATGCTATGGGGCCTGCAGATAATGGAGAGACTCTTTCTAAAATATATCAGGCAGCTAAGATTGTAATTGGAAACAATACGGCAACTACGGCAGCCGCGAGGGCATGGGAGTCCATGCTGAGCGGTACCTTCTACTTGGCTAATTATGTCCCGCCAGAGGAAGATTACACAGATATACGGTTGATTTTGGAACCCGCTGAATTTGTTATGTTTAAGGGAAAAGAGGATCTTCTTCAGAAGGTGGATTATTATTTGAATCATGATGAAGAACGTATGAACATGGCTCGAATTGGCAGGGATGCGGCATTGAAAAAAATGACATTTGATGTAACTGTAGAGCGCCTTTTGGATGAGCTGGCCAAACGAATTTAAGGAGGTTTGCAATGGCAGACAAAATACGAATGGACTCCCACAAGCTGATTTTTCACCCGGACAGAGTGGCAGCTTGGCTACGGGGAGAAAATATATATCCCATTGAATTAGAAGTGGGACTTACCAATGCTTGTAACCATCGCTGTATATTCTGTGCAGTAGATTATACCGGATATCAGGCAATAATGGCCGATGGAGAACTTTATAAGAGGCGGTTGGAAGAATTTGCAGAAAAAGGTGTAAAGAGCATTATTTATGCTGGTGAAGGCGAACCGTTATTACATAGGGATGCACCGGAAATCATTAATCGGACAAAGTCGTTAGGAATAGATGCAGCGATGTCAACCAATGGTGTACTACTTACACCGGAGGTGTCTAAAGACTGTTTAAAAAGCCTGACCTGGATTCGATTTAGTACCGCGGCGATTACGGAGGCAACGTATGAGAAAATTCATCAGTGTAAAGCCGGTGATTTACAGAAAGTATTGCAGCACATGGAAGCGGCTGTAAGGGTGAAAAAAGACCAGAATTTAAAGACAACCCTTGGCGTACAGATGTTGCTTTTGCCGGATAACAAAGACGAAGTTGTAAAGATGGCAAAGGAAATGAAGCGAATCGGCGTGGATTACTTTACCGTAAAACCTTTTTCGCAGCATCCGCAGAGTGGTAATATTTTGCAGGTTAATTATCAGGAAATGTTGGGAGTTCAGCAAGAAATAAAAGAACTTCAGACAGAAGAGTTTAAGATATATTTTCGGGCTCATTCCATGGAAAAGTTGGTTTGCGAGCGAGGATATAAGCAGTGTTTGGCACTTCCTTTTATGGTATACATTGATGCACATGGAAATCTTTGGCCATGCATTGTGTTTATGGGTAAAGAGGAATTGTCTTATGGAAATATTTACAAGAATACCTTCGCAGAAATCTGGGAAGGGGAAAGGCGGGCAAAGCTGGTAGAACAATTCATGCAGATGGATTTGGAGAAAAACTGTCGTGAATTATGCCGCCTAGATGAGATGAATAAATATTTGGATGAATTAAGACATCCGGGAGAGCATGTGAATTTTATTTAGGAGTCAGGAATGTACGAGGATATAACGAAAGAAATCCGCAAGGATATTATGGTTACAGCATTAAAAGGAAAGGCGGGACATTTGGCATCGGCACTGTCCATGGCGGAAATTGTGACAGCCCTGTATTTCGGGGAGGTTTTGCAGTATGATAAAGATAATCCGAATTGGGAAGGCAGAGACAAGGTCATTCTGAGCAAAGGCCATGCAAGTCTTGCCTTGTATAGTGCCCTATATCGTATAGGATATCTTACAAAAGAGCAACTGCATGGTTTTTGCCAAGAGGGTTCTCTGTTGGGAGGTGAGCCGAAGCGGGGGGATATTCCAGGCGTTGAAGCAACAACCGGTTCTTTAGGCCATGGTTTATCGTTTGCAGTGGGAATTGCTATGGCAGAGAAATACAAAAAGACTTTGAATCGAATTTATGTGATTCAGGGGGATGGAGAGTGTCAGGAAGGCTCTGTTTGGGAAGCAGCACTTTCTGCTGCACATCACAAGCTGGGAAACTTGACAGTGATTCTTGACCGTAATCAATTACAGGCCATGGGAGATACTGAAGAAATTGTGGGGATTGAGTCCCTTAAGGAAAAATGGGAAAGCTTTGGGTTTCTAGTGACAGAAGTGGATGGACATGATACCGAACGGCTTATAGCTGTTTTGCAGAAGGACAAAAGGGACAAAACAGAAAGACCTCGTATAATTATTGCACATACGGTAAAGGGAAAAGGGATTTCTTTTATGGAAAATGTTCCTATTTGGCATTATCGTATGCCAAATGCGGAGGAGCAAATCATTGCTAATCAGGAATTGGGAATAACGAAAGAGGATTTGTTATGAGAAACACGTATTTGAGAGAATTGTATAAATTGGCAGAAAAGGATAAGCGTGTGTTGTCCCTTATCGCAGATAATGGCATGATTGTTTATGATGAGTTTCGAGAAGCATTTCCGGAACAATATTATAATTTTGGAATATCAGAAGGACATATGGTAACGGCTGCTGCAGGAATGGCTTCTTGCGGATTGATTCCATTTGCATATACCATAGGTTCTTTTTTAGCATATAGGTCATGCGAGTTTCTAAGGTTGGACGTTTGCCTACAAAATTTGAATGTAAAAATCGTGGGAATTGGAGCTGGGGTAACATATGGATACTTGGGGCCAACACATCATTCGACAGAAGATATTGCAATATTACGAGCAATGCCCAATTTGACGATTTTATCGCCAGCAACACCGAAAGAGGCGAGAGTGCTAGTGAATTATGCGTATGAGCATGATGGCCCGGTTTATATTCGTTTGGGGAATAACCTTCCGGCAGAGCTTTACGCTGAAGACATGGAGGTGATTCCGGGAAAACCAACGACATTAACCGAGGGAAAAGATTTGGTTGTTTTTGCCACCGGCGAGATTCTAAATCAGGCAAAAGAGGCATTGGACTTGCTTAAGATAGACGGGGTATCTGCCGAACTAATTAGTGTGCATACAATAAAGCCATTGGATGAAGCATTTGTTCTGGAAGTATGTAATCGGCATAAAAGAATTGTAACAGTAGAGGAGCATTCTATCTTTGGAGGATTGGGCGGCGCCATTGCGGAAGTAATGGCAGAAAATGGGAACGGTAAAAAATTACAAAGAATAGGACTTCAAGATCGGTTTGCAAAAGGATATGGAAATCGTTTGGAGGTTTTAAAGGCGAATGATTTAGATGGAAAAGGAATTTACGCACAAATAAAGAAGTATTTGCAGGAGGCATAAGGATATGGAAGAAAAGTTAATTTTAGATGGAAGTAAGGTTTTGTGGCATAAAGAACGGATTGAACAGTGGAAAAGAGGAGAAAAGTTTGCTCCAATCACCATTGATTGTGCATTGACGACGAAGTGCAGTTATCGCTGTATTTATTGTTATGGTAAGATGCAGTGTATTAATCAGTCCGACAATCTAGATAAGGAAACGATTTTTAACTTTCTGGAGGATGCAGCAGAAATTGGTGTAAAAGCAGTAAGCTTTGTAAGCGATGGAGAGAGTACCTGCAATCCCAATTTAAAAGATGCCATTGTGTATGGTAAAAGTTTAGGATTGGATATGGCATTAGGAACCAATGGGTTTTTATTAAAGGATGAGGAACTAGAGGAAATTTTACCCTGCCTTACATATTTACGCTTTAATATTTCTGCAGGGGAAGCAGACCGATATGCATATATTCATGGTGTGGATGAAAAGTGCTATCACAAAGTGGTAGAGACAATGAAAAAGGCGGTTGCAATTCGGAAAGAGAAAAATTTACCGGTAACCATCGGTACCCAGATGGTACTTATGCCAGAACTGGCAGACCAGATTATGCCACTTGCAAAACTTGGAAAAGAAATCGGGGTAGACTACTTTGTGATTAAGCATTGTAGTGATGATGAGGAAGGAACCCTTGGAATTGATTACAGTAAGTATGATGAAATTGTTCCGATTTTAAAAGAAGCAGAGGCACTTTCTACAGAGAATTACCAGGTATCTGCAAAGTGGTCCAAGATTTTAAGCCATGGGAAGAAGAACTATTGCAAGTGTTTCGGAGCACCGTTTATTTTACAGATGTCTGGAACGGGATTAGTGGCTCCTTGTGGAATGTTCTTCAATGAGAAATATAGTAAATATCATATTGGAAATATTAAAGAAAAGCGTTTTAAAGAGATTTTTGAAAGTGACCGTTACTGGGAGGTAATGAAGTCTATTACATCAGAAGAATTTGATCCGAACAGAGATTGTGGAACACTTTGCTTGCAGCATAAGACAAATGAAGTGCTTTGGAGCATTTATCAAAATGATGAGATTCCCAATCCGGTAGGTGAAAAACCGAATCATATTAACTTTATATAATTAGCTTTAGGTGTAAAAACGGAAAGTTGGTGGAGGAACCATGGCACAGATTTTACAAAAGAAAGATATACAGGTAATTAAGAATCTAAAAGCACAGGGAAAGAAAATTGTGCTTTGCCACGGTGTTTTTGATTTGGTACATCCGGGGCATATTCTTCATTTTGAAGAAGCGAAGAAGATGGGGGATATTCTGGTGGTATCCATTACTGCAGCAAAGTATGTCCGTAAAGGACCCGGAAGACCTTATTTTGATGACGAAATGCGAATGAAGTTCTTGTCAGAGATAGCTTGTATTGATTATGTTATGTTGTCAGATGGCTATACGGTGGATGATATTATTGAGACAGTAGAACCGGACTTGTATGTGAAGGGTCAAGAGTATGCAAAACCAGAGGACGATATTACAGGGAAAATAGGAGAAGAAGTGGCATTGGTACGGGCTCATGGCGGAGAAGTGGCTTACACTACCGGACAGGTATTCAGTTCTACACGCCTAATTAACAAGGCGTTGCCTTCGCTTCCGCCGGAAGTAAAGGAGTATATGGAAGACTTTCATTTTAGATATTCTATGGACGAGATAAAAGCGTTTACTGAGAAAATACAGGATAAAAAGGTGCTTGTTCTCGGAGACGCAATTATAGATGAATATATATATAGCCGGATTCAGGGACTTATGTCTAAGGATACTGGTTACTCTGCAAGATTTTATGAAAAAGAGCAGTATTTGGGCGGAGCCCTTGCCATTGCGCGGCACGTTGCGTCTTTTTGTGAGAATGTAACATTAATGACGGTGGTTGGAAACGAGGATGGTGTGCATAGCAGAATTTTGGATGAAATGAGCGGAAATATGCGGGTGAAACTTACTATCAGCAATCAATTTCCAACCATAGTGAAGACAAAATATGTAGAGGCAAATCCAAAGCGAGCAGAATTAAACAAGTTATTTGCGGTGAATAATCTTCCGGATCCCATGTGCATAGATGAAGAGACTATGCAGAAGTTTAAAGATGTGCTGCTGGAAAAGATAAAGGGTTATGACCTTGTAATTCTTTGCGATTTTGGACATGGTCTGGTGGATGAAGAGGTGCAAGCTATTGTAGAACATCACGCAAATTTTCTGGCACTGAACTGTCAGACGAACTCGTCGAATTATGGCAAAAATATTATCACGAAATATCATAGAGCCAATGCCTTTACCCTGGATCAGAAGGAGCTGGGACTTGCGTTT
Organism: Lachnospiraceae bacterium XBB1006; assembly: GCA_900115795.1. GTDB lineage: Bacteria > Bacillota > Clostridia > Lachnospirales > Lachnospiraceae > XBB1006. The sequence goes on from FOXT01000008.1 coordinate 24,096, forward strand.
TCAGATTACCGGAAAAGTGAAGATGAACTGTTATTGCAGCTGTCAGAGCACTTACAAAGTGGGGGTTTTTTGACAAGAGGTTCCTCTGGTGCGGAGTGCGTTGAAGGTGGAAAGATTAAGCGGTGTCCGGCACTGACCTTGCAGGTAAAAGATACAATCGGTGCGGGAGATGCTTTTTTCTCAGTGGCAAGCTTGTATGCGGCGGTTGGCGCACCCTATGAGGTTGCTCAGTTTATGGGAAATATTGCTGGTGCGTTGGCATCCAATATTGTGGGAAATAAAGAAGCAGTTGAAAAAGTAAATGTATTGAAATATGCAAGCACATTGTTAAATGTGTAAGATATCCATTCAGAGAGCAGGAGGTAGGAAGATGATTTCATTGGTAACAGGGGGATGCGGTTTTATCGGGTCTCATATTGTGGATAGACTATTGACAGAGGGGCATACGGTAAGGGTGATTGACAATTACACCACCGGTCGTCCCCAAAATTTGGATCACCAGAAGGAGAACCCAAATTTAACGGTATATCACATGGATATTCGCAATCGGGAGGAAATTGAGCCGATTTTTGAAGGTGTAGATTATGTGTTTCATTTGGCGGCGCTGGCAGACATTGTGCCGTCCATTCAGAAGCCATGGGAGTATTATTCTTCCAATGTATTGGGAACCTATAATGTGTGTGAATGCGCCCGTTACGCCAAAGTGAAAAAACTGGTATATTCAGCATCTTCATCTTGTTATGGAATCCCGGATTCCTATCCTACAGATGAAAAAGCGGAAATTCGTCCGCAATATCCCTATGCATTAACAAAGCGCTTGGGTGAAGAAACGGTTCTTCACTGGGGACAGGTATATGATTTGCCGGTTGTTACGTTGCGTTTATTTAACGTATATGGAACCCGTTCCAGAACCTCTGGAACCTATGGTGCAGTATTTGGGGTGTTTTTAGCACAAAAGCTGGCAGGACAGCCTTTTACGGTGGTTGGAACCGGCGAGCAGACCAGGGATTTTACCTATGTAACAGATGTGGCGGATGCTTTTTACACAGCGGCAATGTCTGATGTGGTGAACGAAACCTTCAATGTGGGAAGTGGTGGAACTTATTCCGTAAATCGCTTATGTGAACTTCTTGGCGGAGAGGTTACGCACATTCCGAAAAGACCGGGAGAACCGGATTGCACGTTCGCAGACACGACCAAAATTGAAAAGGTGTTGGGATGGAAAGCAAAGGTAAGTCTGGAGGAAGGTGTTCAGAAGATTTTAGAAAATATTGATTATTGGAAAGAAGCACCGGTATGGACACCAGACAGTATTCAGGATGCAACGAAGGATTGGTTTAAGTATCTGGGAAAAGAAGGGTAATGTATGTATAAGGAATATATGGAAGAGCTGATGGAGGCCCTTTATAACACAAAAATGAGATTGACAGATGGCAGGAGTTGTCAAGATTATGATGAAGTGATAGCGGCAATATTTTCGCTTTTTTCGGATATAAAAGAGAAGCAGAAACAGGTATTCTTCATAGGTAACGGTGGAAGTGCAGCCATTGCCAGTCATATGACTGCTGATTTTATGAAAAACGGCGGTATGAAAACATATAGCTTGTATGATAATTCGGTTACTACCTGTATGGGAAATGATTACGGATACGAGCATATTTTTTCTAGACCATTGTCTTTTCTTGGAAATGAAGGGGATTTGTTGGTTGCCATCAGTAGTTCAGGTAACTCTCAGAATATTGTAAATGCTATTGAGGTTGCAAAAGAGAAGAAGATGTGTGTGTTGACTCTTTCAGGTTTTAAAGAGAATAATCGAATTTTTACAATGGGAGATTATAATCTTCATGTACCGAAGGAACAGTTTGGTATGGTGGAATCCATTCATATCATGATTCTACAGCAGGTGGTGGATGAGATATTAAAGCGGGATGGAGCAAGATTGTAATGAAGAAAGCAGTGTTTTTAGATCGTGACGGTGTCCTCTGTGAGGACACCGATTATGTTACATCTTTTGAAAAATTTCATATTTTTCCTTGGGCAAAAGAAGCGGTAGATATTATTCATCAGAAGGGGTACATGGCTATTGTCGTGACGAATCAGTCTGCCATAGCCCGTGGTATGATGACGGAAGCATTGTTGTTGGAAATGAATGACTATTTAAAAGAACAGACAGGGGTGGATGATATTTTTTATTGCCCTCATTTGCCGCCCGACGAGAAGGAAATAAAGCCTTATCGCATTTTTTGCAACTGCCGGAAACCATTAACTGGAATGATTGATAAGGCGTCAGAAAAGTATAAGATTGATTTGACAGAATCGTACATGATTGGCGATAGGGAGAAAGATATAGAAATGGGAAGATGTGCGGGTGTAACTTCTGTTTTAGTGGGGGAAGCGTCGACGGAAAAATGGAATCTGTTGGAAGCGATAAAGGAAAAGGTAAAATAAGTGATGTTAGAAGAATTAGTGGAGCAGTTTGATAGAGAGTGGTATGCAAATGCGACGTTTTATAGGGATTTTGTTTCTGCAGAGTTAAAAATACTCGGTGATGAAATTTGTAGAATAATAAAGGGGCAGGAGCAAGAGATAAAACAGGAAATAGTTAGGTGGATTGAGCAAAAGATAGATACTAAAAAACCGACAATGGCGATCTATCTGTATTCTTTGTGCCTTTGTTTAGAACAAACACCTGTGTTTGCAGAAAAAATTCTAGATATCATTTTTGAAAATGATGGATACTATTCGAAAAATACTATGTACTTTTATGCCTATCAGTTGACCTTTTATGTTTTTACAAGTAAAGAGATGTCAGAGGAAAGGGTTCGAGCAAAACTTTGGAAGTTGTTTTTGTTAGTGTATAAGAAATTTATGGAAGCAAGTTCGCTAGACCTTTCGTTAATTCCTAGAGAAAACAGGAATCAGGATTTGGTTATTGTTATAACGGAACAGATTTTAAATACAAATCACGGACCAACAAAAACTACTTTAGACAGATGTAAAACTATAATGACAAAGATGAATAAAAAGGTGCTTTTGATTGGTACGAATGAGATTATGTCTCTTGCGGGAGCAATGCCAATGGCTGAGACGAAATATGGCAGGACAAGGACTGAATTTGTTGATATGGAGGAAATTGAGTGGAAAGGCGTCAAAATTCCATTTTACTATGTGGACGGCGTAATGCCGGATATGCGGATTTTGGATGAATTGTTGGAAGTTATACGCGATTTGGCGCCAATAAGAGTTGTAAGTATCGGTGGAAAAGGTGTATTAGCGAACCTTGTGAATTGTATGATACCATGTGTTGATGTAGGACTTTGTCCGTCTGATTTGGAGACAACAGGTGTGGAATATCAAACTCTTGGTAGAAAACTGGAAAAGGAAGAAGTACAGCTGCTAGGTGAAGTTGGATTATCAGAAAGAAATATTATTGAAAGCATTTTTACATCAAGTTTAAAAACGCAAACTAGTCATTTTACAAGAGAAGAACTTGGAGTGCCAAAAGACAGTTTTGTTATTACCGTAATTGGTAACCGATTGGATTTTGAAATTACACCAGAATTTTTAGAAATGTTGAATAGTGCTTGGGAGGAGGATTTCTTTGTACTGTTTCTAGGTAAATTTGAACATATGCAGGAACGTGTTGAACGATATCCAAAGATCTGGCAATCGTCAAAGTTGATGTTCACAAATGACATTTTAGCTACATTGGAAGTGTGTGATTTATATGTAAATCCAATACGAAGAGGCGGTGGAACGTCAAGTGTAGAAGCACTTTATAAGGGGGTTCCGGTGGTGGCAACACAGTATGGTGACGTGGCAATTAACATTGGAGATAATTATTGTGTAGATAATTATGAAGAAATGGCTTGGGCTATTAAGCGATACCACAGTGATTCAGCTTTTTATAGAGAGCAATCGGATAAAGGTATAAAGAGAGCGGAAATGCTTTTTGACACGGATACAGAGTTTGTGCGTATTTTGGAAGAAGTTGATTGCAGGGAAAAGCAGAAGTGAGAAGAGAAAACAGGTTTATGAAAAGGACGGAAAGGGTCATCTGAAAAGATGATCAAGGAACGAGAGACGGTTAGCGCGTTCAGAACCGTTTTTTTTAGAAAGATTGGGATTGCCGATAATGCCTAGGTTTTACCAATGAAGTGCATCTTGATGGAGGCGGGTAATCAGAGCGAGAAAAATGGGGACAGAATACTATTATCGTCTCCGGGACGAACGGTCTTTGGCCTATCATCAGAACATATAATTATGGGGGATAAAAATGGATTGTGAAAAAATTAAAAAATATTTGGAGAATTTATACGGTGAAAAAGTAATTTGTGGATTTGCGGAAACTAAATATCAAATTCAGTATGCGCCAACTAGAACTAAATTGTCACAAGCTGAAATGGCTATTTACATCCATACACAATATAAAACTGCAATCGTTTGGAATGTGCGGAGGCGGAGAAAAGAAGGGCGAATGGTAAAATCTTTTTCACTGCCGGGAGGGTGGGAGAAAACTGTTTTAACATCTGGAGAGATGCAGGCTAGGTACAAAAAAATGGGGACTGATTGGGGAGCACCATATGAAAAAGTATTAGTGCTTCATGTTGATGTTTTGCAAGCGATTGCCGATGAACTGTATAATTATTTAGGAAGTAATAAGTATGATACAGAGTTTCCATATGAGTGCGAATTAGAACATGAGGATGACTTCAGTAGAGAGCGGGTATCGACAAGTCGGTGGGAACGGGATAGGCGGTTTAGAAATGAAGTGTTGAAAGCATATGGAAATAGATGTGCTATATGCAGATGCGGTGAAGAGAAGCTGTTAGAAGCGGCGCATATAGTGGCGGTTGCCGATGGGGGTAATGATGAAAGCAAGAATGGGATTTGCTTATGCGCAAACCATCATATAATGTTTGACAAAGGATTGATTAAAATAGATTTTGAAAATAAAAATATAATGGATATTGCTGATAGTGTGCGAGCAATGGCGTGGTATACAGAGTTTATTGAGATGCATGGCGGAAGGATATTGTGTAGGAATGACGGAGAAGAGGTTTTGAGGTGAATCACAACGAATTTTAGTGGATGTAAGGAGAAGTGTTATGAAATATAGGTATGCAAGTGGAGTTTGCGATATATGCCACAATGAAGTGAAAGTGACTTTTGTTGAACAAAAAATGTGGTTTGGACGGCTGGACACACCAGAAGGATGCGTGTGGGGAAAGGTGTGTAACGTGGGCGCTAAATCGAATGTGCAATGGAAGTGTCCACACTGTAATGAGATGAACATGACGGAAATTAAAAATGGTTGACCCAGAGAGCAGTATGTCACTAAGAATATTAGTGAAAAACAATTCGTGCAAATATCTTGCATAAAAAATATTCTGTGATATAATGATATTACACTTGTACTCGGTAGGAGGTAGTTGTAATGATTATAGAGATAAGAGCAAAGAATTGTTTTGTTTTCAAAGAGGAAATTAGTTTTTCAATGAAAGCTGATATGAGAAACAAGAGATTTGCATCTAATGTTCACAGAGAAAATAATTTTAATGTACTTAAGGCAGTTGGAGTATACGGACCTAATAATGCAGGAAAAACATGCCTTGTTAAATGTATTAGAGCAATGAAGCAGGTATTATTGAATAAGAAGAGTGGTTTGACTCCAACGATTTTTTCGAATGATGAAGTGTGCCAATTAGGTGTGACATTTTTGGCTCATGGAAGAAAGTTTTCATATGATTTCAGGTATGATACAAGAGCCAATGAATATGTGTATGAATCTTTTTCTGAAATATTAAGAGATCAGTATGGTAATGAGAAGGAAGTGAATTGGTTAAAGAGAGATACAATAAACCAGGTATATTACTGTACGGATGAAGATGTTCAGGCTATGATGGCTATTATTTCTAAGAATAACATTTTTTGCTATCTGGTAGATATTAGCAAGTTTGAATGCTTGAGAGAAATGAAAGATATTTTAGTTGGCTTTGCGGAAAAGATTGATATTGTCAATATGAATAATATTCCAATGAAGCATACGATTGAACTAATGAAAAATAGAAATAATCTGCAGGAAAAAATAGTGGATTTTATTAAAAATGCGGATTTGTATATGGATGACTTTGAGTATGTTGATACGGATAAAATTCAATTAAAAGCGAATGATGAGGATGAAAGACCTGAAGAAAAGGCATTAGATCTTCCGGAGAATATTATGGATCAAATCCGCCTGGTGTCAACATACAAAGGCGTTAAGGTACCAAGTATGCTGTTTGATTCCACCGGAACCAAGAAGATAGCCGCTATTGCAAGTTATGTGATTGAGGCATTGGAAGAGGGACGCTATTTGATTGTAGACGAATTAGATAGCAGTATTCACTTCAAGTTGACAAGAGCTATCGTAGCATTGTTCAACAATGAACTTAATTCAAGTGCGCAGATGATATTTACGGTTCATGATATCAATCTAATGGATTGTAAGAAATTGTTTAGGAAAGAGCAAATTTGGTTTGTGCACAAGGATGAGGAAGGGGTATATGTATATTCTCTTGCTGATTTTACGGCGCAAGAGGGGGTTCGCGATACTACGGATATTATGGAAAAATATAGGAAGGGAGCACTTGGTGCGCTTCCAGATCCTGAGTTAATAAAGTCGCTTTTAAGTATAAAAGGAAATGCGGAGGGAGTGATGTCTGATGCAGAATAAGCTTCCTAAGTTAATTGATAAGCATAAGATATGCGTCATCTGTGAAGGAAATGAAGAGTATGAATACCTTAAACGTTTAAAGGCATTGAAGGTGTGGGACGAACAATTCGAAATTATTCCCGATAATGCTGGAGGGAATGGGAATATTCCGGCTAGATATCAAGATAGATATCAGAACGGATCTTACGAATTGGTGCTTATATTTTGTGATACGGAGAAAAAACCATATGAACAATACGAAGATATAAAGCGAAAGATTAATGAGTTCCACGGCATAGGTGAAGCGGCAAACGAAGTGATTATGTTTGGAAATCCATGTACAATGCAAATTATAACAAAACATTGGACAGAAACACTTATTAAATCACCAGCAAAAGCGGTAAATGCACCGCTAATTGAGAAATATACCGGTGTGAAAAATTATAAAGGCAGAGCAGACCAAATAGCTACGGTTATGGAGTATGTAACAGCAGAAAACTACCTCGATATGCTTAAACGGGTGTGTGGCCTGGAGACAAGGGATACCGTTGTAGGAAGCAGTAATTTTGGTAGGTTTATGGAAGCGCTTGGAAATGGGGATGCGGGATGGATTGACGAAATTAATGATGAATTGGAGAGGTGCTAAGTGTACGACTATGAAGCAAGTTTATTTCGAAGCACATAACAATTATCAAGAATTAATAGACTGGGCGATGCAAAAAGAAATCTCCAGTCTATTTGTTGTTGGTGAAGAATTGTCCCGGCGAATGCCGGAGTTGATTAGTGCCTTGGATAGTTTGCCGATTCAGATTTTTTTCTTTGACGAGTATGAATCGAATCCAAAATATGAATCAGTACGGAAGGGAATTCAAGTTTATAGGCAGCATCAGTGTGATGGCATCGTTGCAGTTGGTGGCGGCTCTGCGATTGATGTAGCGAAGTGCGTTAAACTATTTCAGGGAATGCCGGGTGATGGAGAAGATGGTAGTTTTCTGCAACAGGAAATTATTCCGAATGACATACCTTTTTTGGCGGTACCGACCACGGCCGGTACGGGCTCAGAGTCCACGCGATTTGCAGTGATTTATTACAACGGCGTTAAGCAATCTATTTCTGACGAAAGCTGCATTCCTTTGGCGGTGCTTTTCGACAGCGCTGCTTTGAACGGACTTCCAATGTATCAAAGGAAAGCGACCATGATGGACGCTTTTTGTCATGCGTTGGAATCGTTCTGGTCTATTAATAGTACCGACGAGAGCCGGGTGTATAGCGCGAAGGCGTTGAAAATGATTTTAGCAAATATGCAGGGATATCTGGACAATACCCCCGATGGTAATAAGAATATGCTTCTGGCGGCCAATTTGGCAGGCAAAGCGATTAACATCGCACAAACTACAGCGGGGCACGCTATGTGTTATAAAATTACGAGCCTCTGTGGGTGTGCACATGGACACGCTGCGATTTTGTGCGATAGAGTGCTTTTTCCATGGATGGCGGAGCATGTGGATGAGTGCGTGGATGTGAGAGGAAAGGATTTTTTGCGAGAAATTTTGGATGAAATCGCTGAGGCTATGGGGTGTGCGTCAGTGACGGATGCTGTGGTGATGGTGCGAGGCATTTTTGAACGATTGGAACTGGAAGTGCCGCAGGTATCGCGCGAGCAGTTGGAGGAATTGGTGAAATCTGTGAATCCGGTGAGATTGAAGAATCATCCGGTGAAGCTAGGGGAGCGGAGTATTCGAGAGGTGTATGGGGACGTGGTGAGGATTAAAGATTTCTAAGTTAAGAAAAAATACTTTTCGTATGGTCGGATTTCAATAAGGTAGCGAAGTACTTGTAAATGGGAGGTAAGTTAGATGGTGAAATGAACATTTTGTTGTTCCAATTACCGAACATAGGCTGCCTGACATAATAGCAGGCAGCCTTCAATTTACGCTTTGGCAATTAAGCATTTCTTTCCTTCAAAAGCAAATCCGTATTTATATATCTTTTCTGCAGAGACTCCTTTTTCAAGAAGGTCTGTTTCGTATTTCTTTTCTTCAATCTGTTTTAATGCATTCGCCGCAGTATCGACCAGTTCATTTTCACCATCGTAATTATCTAGAACTTTAAATTCCATAATGATGGCAACATCAGATGGGTTCTTTGGTTCCATCACCACGTCATAGCGCCCAAAGCCACTTTCGCGGTTGGATTTTACAATATAATCTTTTGCTTTATCCACTATTAAACCAAGAACAAATCCATGATAAAACCGCTCGGGCTCCGCCGCTTCGGAGGGTTTGCTTCCAGCATCAAAATAGCTGAAGGTGTTTAAGGCAATTCGGTTCATGTAGTGGTTCATAACACGGACGTCTCCGGCAAACATGGCGGATAGGAACTCGCCAAAAGAATCGTCCTTTGCAAACCAACCACTAATCATGCGAGAGAACATTTTTTGTACTTCAAAATTGGTCAGGCGTAATACATAAACGGCATTATCTTCCGGACACTCTTGAATGATTTTTTCAACCTTCAAATAACCAGATGCTAATAGAAGACTCCAAATAGCATCGCGGTTTCCGTCTAGTTGATCAAAAATAATCTGTTCATCAATGACGGCTTCAATGCTTTCGCCATTTAGAAGCTTTTCAAAATCCTCTTTAATTTGGCGGTCGCTCTCGCGTATTATTTTGCCGACTAGACCATTGGCACTGGTATTGGCCCAATAAGCATCGAACTTTTTTTTGTCCAAATACATAGTAATTGACCAAGGGTTATAGATATCCGTTGTTTGGCCGAAGGTAAAGCCGTCATACCATTTGCGAATATACTCCTGCTCATTGCAAGTGATACCCTGCTCATCCATTGCAGCAAAAACTTCGGCCTCGGTAAAACCGAAAGCAGTAGCGTATTCATTCGATGTGGTTGTAACAACATTCAAGTTATTCAAGTCCGAAAAGATAGACTCCTTGCTTACTCTGGTGATACCGATCATGATGGCGCGTTCGAGATAAGGATTAGTCTTAAAGGTACTGTTAAAAAGCGCACGAGTATAAGCTGCCAATTCATTCCAGAAACCATTTACATAAGCCTCTTGCATAGGGGTGTCGTATTCATCCAAAAGAATGATACACTTTTTTCCATAGTAGCGAGAAAGCCATTCGCATAATTGCTTTAGTGATCTTGAAGCCACTGAGTCATCCATATCACGGTTGATGGCATAAAAGTTATTTCTATCGGTATCAGAAAAGATTTCATTTTCTAAAAGCTTTTCATAAGGGCGGCAGAGGTCTGCTATAATGGCATTGAGACTAGCTCTTGTTGTGGAATAATCTGTATGCTTTACATCTGCAAAGGATAAAAACAAAACCGGATAAGTGCCTTGCAGAGAGTGAAAGGTTTCGTCTTTCCATATCTCAAGCCCCTCAAATAGGTCGCTCCGATTAGCATATTTATTTGAGAAAAAGCAATTCAACATACTCATATTTAAGGTTTTTCCAAAACGGCGGGGACGGGTAATGAGGGTTACATCGTCGTTCTTTATCCACCATTCTTTGATAAGGGAGGTTTTGTCAACATAAAAGCTATTATTTTCACGGATTTTTGCAAAATCCTGAATGCCAATTGATACAGTTCTTGCCATAATAGGTTTACCTCCAGATGATTCTTATTGTCTTATTTTATCATAGATAAGGATAACTGTCACAGAAAAAGTGATGAAACATAATCGTGAACTTTTGGCGATTTGTGGAGATGTGCGACAATTTATGGTACAATAGTTTAAAATTGATATTATAGGCTGAAATCTTTTGCAGGTAATCCGCGATTGGTTAATGAAAGAATCATTTGGGTAAAGATGGGGAGTGTCAAGTAGCGTATGAAAAAGTGGAGCAAAAGAAAACAGCTCCGTGGAACCTTGAAAACTGTAGATATTTTATGTAATGGTAATGGGACGCCACCCTTGACAGCACGCAAAAGAGCTGCTGCGGGATGCTTTCCGACGGTGAAGAACGGGGGAACAGCTTAAGTTTTTCCGCCGTTTGCAGCAGTGTAGCAACTCTTTTGTGTGTTATCAAGGGCAAGCCGCGATGCGGCGGCGTACTGGGGCAACTTTTTTCCATAACGCCATTCCAGATATGGAATGTAATCGCGGTAATCCCATGGTTCGTTATAGAGGATTTTCGGTAACTTATCAATCTTAAATTTTTGATATTTAGGCGAGCGGGAGTCGTCGTAAGCCCACTGTTTTAGCGGGATATATCTACAGATAAATAAAACTAACCAGCAGTTTTGTTTATAAAGGCCTTGAATGATTTGTAATAAATAAAGTATAATGTTCACGAGCATTGTCTCCTTGGTATTTTGGATGTTTGGTCGCTGACATTATACCCAAAAAGGGAGGTCAATGCTCATTTTATTTTGAACTCCCGAGAAATAAATGATTTAATAATAAAAAAGGTAGGTAAAGTTGACACTATCAAAGGGAGAAAGGGTAAGGCGAAGATGAAAGCGCTATATAGATCATTTGGGCAGACCTACCATGAAGGCGATAAGGCAGAAGAAATGATTAGAAGGCTTGATTTCCAGAGAATAGCGGAGAAAGGTTCAATTGATTTAAAGAGTCTGAAAGATATGCTTGTAGCTAAAGTGGAAAATTAATCATAGGGAGAAGCAGTTCATTTTACACAAACAACAGTGGAGCGATTAGAGGATATTTTTGGGAGAATGGATTTGGAGAGCCCAGTTTTGAGTATCATAAAAGTTATAATGGAATTGCGATGGTGACGGGCGTTTTGCTTGTGACGCTACTATATCCGTTATACCCTTATGATGTTTTACAAAAAGGGTATAATGGGCGATTATATGTGCAAGAGCGCGAGATTCTCATTGAACAATATGTAATCGTTACAAAGGTTTCGGAGGAGGAAAACGAAAAATTGAGAGCGGTGCCGAATTGCCATGGTGTTGAAATGCTAAATTACCTTTGAATATTTTTTGTGAAATATTGTTGCATAAAAAATATTTATTGGTATAATAATGATAAGGAAGAAAAGTGGGTTGGAGGAATAAACCATGATTATAGAGGTAAGAGCAAAAAATTGTTTTGCATTTGAGAAAGATATTACATTTTCAATGAAAGCCGATATGCGAAATAAGAAATTTGGAGCAAATGTTCATAGAGAAAACAGCTTTAATGTGCTTAAGACAGTAGGAATATATGGTCCAAATAATGCAGGAAAAACCTGCCTGATTAAGTGTATTAAAGCGCTTAAAAGTGTGCTTCTAAATAAAAAGAATAATTTAATGCCTAATATATTTTCTAAGAATGAAGTTTGTGAGTTAGGCGTAACATTTATGTCATCGGGAAGAAAATTTTCTTATGACTTTAAGTATGATGCAGAAAAAGAAGAATATATATACGAATCATTTTCTGAGATTTTTAAAGATCAGTATGGTAATGAAAAAGAAGTGTGCTGGTTGAAAAAGGATACCATTAGTGAACAATATGTATGCATGGATGAAGCTGTGCGGATCATGATTCCGGTTGTATCAAAAAACAATTTACTGTGTTATGTAATCGATACAAATCAATTTGAATATATCAATGAGATGAAACAGATTCTTGTTGGATTCGCTATGAAAATTGATATCCTCAATATGAACAATATACCTATGCAACATACGATTGAACTTATGAAGAATAAGAATCAAGTGCAGAAGAAGGTTGTGGAATTCATTAAAAATGCAGATTTGTATATGGATAACTTTGAATATGTGGATATGGACAAAGTACAACTGGAAACTGGAAGAGGCGATGAAAAGCCAGACGAGAAAGTTCTCGATATACCAGAAACTGTTATGGATCAAATTAGACTGGTTTCCACATATAAAGGAGTTTCTGTTCCAAGTATGCTATTTGACTCCACTGGAACAAAGAAGATTGCAGCTATTGCCAGCTATGTTATAGAAGCGCTTGAACAGGGAAGAATTCTTGTTGTAGATGAGTTGGATAGTAGTATTCATTTTAAGCTTACTAGGGCGATTGTTGCAATGTTTAATAATGAATTGAATACAAGTGCGCAGATGGTATTTACAGTACACGATATTAACCTTATGGATTGTAAAAGGCTGTTTCGGAAGGAGCAAATTTGGTTTGTTCATAAGGAGGAAGATGGTGTGTATGTATATTCACTCGCTGAATTTACAGCGCAGCAGGGGGTGAGAGATACGACGGATGTTATGGAAAAATATAGGAAAGGTGTACTTGGAGCTTTACCTGATCCAGACTTGATTAACTCTTTGCTTAGTATTAAAGGGGATGTAAAGGGGGATGAGGGCGATGTCAAATAAGCTCCCCAAGTTTTTGGATAACCATAAAATTTGCATTATCTGCGAAGGCAATGAAGAATATGAGTATCTTAAACGGCTGAAAGATTTACGAGTGTGGCATAAGCAATATGATATCTTATTGGAGAATGCTGCAGATAAAGTGATTATGTTTGGGAATCCATGTACGATGCAGATAATATCAAAGCATTGGACCGATGAAAATTTGAAATCTCCGGCAAAACCGGTGAATGCTCATTTAATAAAGGAATATACAGGGGTGGAGAATTACAAAGGGAGAGCGGACCAAATTCAAGAGGTTATGAAACATGTTACTGAAGAAAATTATATCGATATGCGTCAGCGAGTAATGAGCTTGGAGTCGGATGATTCTGTTACTGGAAGCAGTAATTTCGGACGGTTTCTTAATCTATTCGAGAGTGATGACTGCGGATGGATTGAGAAGATTAATGAACAAATAGAGTAGTCAAACGTGTTTAACTAAAATATCTTTTGCGCTTACGATGCAACGTTGCGTATTGTTCACCATTTGGAATAAAAATACCTTGCGTACTATTGAGAAAAATCTTGAAAAATACTTTGCGTATTGTTATTATAGACATATAAACTTGAGGTGAAGTATGGAAATTAAGAGAAAAATTTACAATAAGCTTCTGGAATGGAAAAACGAAACAAATGGAACTAAGGCGCTTTTGATAGAGGGCGCTAGACGAATTGGAAAATCTACCATCGTAGAGGAATTTGGGAAGAATGAGTATCAGAGCTATGTTCTTGTGGATTTTAACAAGGTAAGTAAGAACGTGCGTGAGAGTTTTGAGCAACTAAATAACTTGGATATCTTTTTTCAAACATTGTCATTGGAATATAATGTACGATTGCATGAAAGAGATACATTGATTATTTTTGATGAAATTCAGAAGTATCCTGTCGCACGTGAGGCAATTAAGTATCTTGTGGCGGATGGAAGGTATGATTATGTTGAAACCGGATCCTTGATATCGATTCGGGAGAATGTGGAAAGCATTACCATTCCTTCTGAGGAAAGAAAATTGAAGATGTATCCAATCGATTTTGAAGAATTTCTTGACTATATGGAAGAGGAAATTTTGATAGATTATATAAAGGATTGTTTTGAAAAGGGAATTGCGCTGGAGCAATCCATGCATAAGAAGGCAATGCATCTTTTTAAAGAGTATTTGTTAGTGGGTGGTATGCCACAGGCGGTCGTTGCTTTTAAACATGGCGGTCGGGATTTCTATAAAGCGGACATTGAGAAACGTGATATTCTGGAGCTTTATCGTGATGATATTAAGAAAGCTGCGAAGAAATATAATTCTCGGGTATCGGCGCTGTTCGAAAATGTACCTGCGTATCTTTCCACACACGAAAAACGAGTGGTGTTGTCTCAATTGGAGACCGGTGCTACGTTTGCAAAATATGATGATCCATTGTTCTGGCTGGATGATTCGATGATCTGTAACTTATGCTATAAGTGCAATGATCCCAACGTGGGATTTGCGTTAAACAAGAATGACTCGTGGGTGAAGTGCTACATGGGAGACACAGGTCTGCTGGTAAGCCTGGCATTTAATGAAAATGAAATTACCAGCCAGAATCTGTACAAGCAGATAATGGATGAAAAATTGTCTTTAAATGAGGGAATGCTCTACGAGAATATGATAGCGCAAATGATAGTTGCGAGTGGTAGAAAATTGTATTTCTATACCCATTATAGTGAAGAAAAGCATCGTAATGATATCGAAATAGATTTTTTGATATCGAACGAAAGCAAAACGAATTTTAAAGTGCTGCCGATTGAGGTGAAATCTTCGAAAAACTATACGACGACGTCACTGGATAGATTTGCAGAAAGCTTTGGAAAAAAGATTATGGCGAAATACATTATACATCCGAAGATGTTTGCGCAGACAGGTGAAGTCATAAAATTGCCGCCATATATGTTTCCGTTTGTGATAGCAAAATAATAGTCTAAATAGAGTAAAGGTGCAACATGAGCAATAATATTCTAATAATCGGCTTTGGCGGTCATGCCAAGAGTGTGGCGGACTGCATTATAAGAAACGAACAATATAACATTGTTGGATATACGGATGTAGAGGACAAGAAGGCAGACTTCCCCTATCTGGGCACGGATGACGTGCTGAAGGACCTGGTGAAGTCCCATGCAGCGAATGCCGCGTTGGGCATGGGTTTTATGGGCGGAGCGGATATCCGTGATAGGATTGTGGAAGTGGCGGAGAAAGCCGGCTTGCGATTTCCGGTGATTGCCGATCCGTCGGCGATTCTGGCAAAGAATGCAGCAATTGGCGACGGTACGTTTATTGGAAAACGCGCCGTGGTGAATGCGGAAGCGACGGTAGGAAGGTTTTGCATTATCAATACCGGAGCAATCATTGAACATGAAAATGAAATAGGAGATTTTTCGCATATCGCAGTGGGCGCAACCTTATGTGGAAACGTGAAGGTAGGGCGTCATTGTCTGATTGGTGCGGGAACAACGGTGATACAGGGAGTTACCATAGGGGATAACTGCGTAATTGGCGCAGGAAGTCTGGTTTTGGGAGATGTGCCAAGTAATTCGAAAGTGGTTGGAATTGTGAAAGGGGTTAAGAATGAATAAAACATTAATCATCGCAGAGGCAGGCGTGAATTTCAACGGTAGCCTTGAAATTGCGTACAAAATGGTGGATAAAGCAAAGGAAGCGGGAGTGGATATCGTAAAGTTTCAGACGTTTGTTCCAGAAAAATTGATGTCGCGCTATGCCCAGAAGGCAGAATATCAGAAGAAAACAACCGGGGCGGATGAGAGCCAGTTAGAGATGATTCGAAAGCTGATGCTGACCTTCGATGAGTTTGCCCAATTAAAGAAGTATTGCGAAAAGGTGGGGATGCGATTTTTATCAACGCCGTTTGATTTGGAAAGCATTGATTTTTTGGAGAAATTAGGATGCGATTTGTGGAAAATCCCATCCGGTGAAATAACGAATTATCCTTATCTGGTGAAGATTGCACAAACCGGTAAGGAGATTATCTTATCGACAGGTATGAGCACCATGGACGAAATAGAGGCGGCGGTGGCTGTTTTGAAAAAACATGGTGCGGGTAACATAACGCTTCTGCATTGCACGACCGAGTATCCGGCACCGCTTGATGAGGTGAACCTAAGTGCTATGTGCACGATGCGGGATGCCTTTGGCTTAGAAGTGGGCTATTCCGATCATACGCAGGGAATTGAGGTGCCGATTGCTGCAGTGGCAATGGGAGCCACCGTTATCGAGAAGCATTTTACCTTGGATAAAAATATGGAAGGCCCGGATCATAAGGCGAGCCTGGAACCGGATGAGCTGGCAGCGATGGTAAAAGCCATTCGTAATATTGAGCTGGCAATTGGCAACGGTGAAAAGAAGCCTTCCGAATCAGAGAAGAAAAATATGGCGGTTGCCCGAAAGAGCATTATTGCCGCTCGTGATATAAAAAAAGGTGAAATTTTTACAGAAGAGAACATTACCACCAAGCGCCCGGGAAGCGGAATCAGTCCTATGATGTGGGAGCGTGTGATAGGAACCAAGGCTATCCGGGATTTTCAGGAGGACGAGTTGATAGAACTATGAGAAATATAGCGATTATTCCGGCAAGATCCGGATCAAAGGGTGTGAAAGATAAAAATATTCGACCGATGGCTGGCAAACCGCTGATGGCCTATACCATCGAAGCAGCTTTACAAAGTGGTCAATTTGATGAGGTTATGGTGTCCACGGATTCGGAGAAATATGCGGAAATAGCCAGAAAACACGGGGCTAGTGTACCATTTTTACGAAGCGAGACGAATGCATCGGATACCGCCAGCTCCTGGGATATGGTGGATGAGGTTCTGGAGAATTATGCAAAGCGCGGGCAGCAGTTTGATTCTTTTTGTTTGCTACAACCAACGTCACCACTGCGTGACGCAGAGGATATTGCGAAAGCTTATGAGTTGTTTCGGACAAAAGCATCCTTTGCTGTGGTATCGGTTTGTGAAGCGGAGCACTCTCCGTTGTGGTGCGGTCATCTTCCGGAAAGTGGCGAGTTTTTGGACTTCATCAGCGCCGATGGAGCGGGGCAGCGACAGGCCGGTGGAAAATTTTATCGCTTGAACGGAGCGATTTACATTGTGGATATTGTGAAGTTTGCCACAGAGCGGTTTTTGTATCAGGCGGGAAGTTATGCGTATGTGATGTGCCAGGAGAAGAGTGTGGATATTGACACAGAGATTGATTTCAAGCTGGCAGAGTTGATTATGAAGGAATAACTCCAGTTAATATTTTCGTGTTATTGAGAAAAAATTATTCGCAACAAAATATGGTTGCGTTTTTCAAAAGCAATGCTTTATAGTTGCGTTTGTGAGAGGAATACGATATCATATAGGTGAAAGGAATGGTGTATTTATATGAAGTATGCAGCTATAATGTTTGATGTGGTAGAGTCACGAAAATATAATGAACGGTATGATGTACAAAAAGTATTGATGGATTGCGTGGATTACTTGAATGATATATATGGTTATGCAATAAAGAAAGATGTGGTGTCCAGTGCGGGGGATGAATTTCAAGGATTATTTTTAGACTTGCAGTCAGCATTTCTATACATACGAAAATTACAACTTTTAGTGTATCCTATTGAGTTAAGATGCGGAATAGGATATGGTGAGATAAAGTATGATGTAGATGAATGGCCGTCGTCTGCGTTTGATGGAGCAGCGTATTATTTGGCAAGAGACGCAATTACGGCAATTCAGGGAGAAAAAAGTAATACAATATGTTTTAATACCAAATGTAAGTATGATAAATATTTAAATATATTGTGTTCATCGGATATGCAGATTAAGTCAAAGCAATCACAGGTCGCCCGTTTGATTGAACTCATAGCCGATATTATGTTGCCTATTGTTTTTAGAGAGGAAGATAGGCTTTTTTATGAATCCATATTAGAACGAAGATGTAGACTGATAGAACAAGAAAGATGGAATAAAGTAGGGGGGAGACATAGCAGGACAGAAAGTGTAAATATTGATTATGAATTTCTTTTTGAAAACGTAGAAGGAAATATTCAAAAGAAAGATATAGATGGTCTGTTCTGGGTAGATGAATTCTGGGCTCACGGAATGTCAACAAAAATAGCCCAAATAATGAATACTACACGACAAAATATGGATAGATATATAGCGTCAGGAAAAATTAAAGAAAGTCGAAAGATGGATAAAGCAATATTTGAGTTGCTAGGGGAGGATATATGGAAGAGTATTTGATTTTAATAATTTTACATCTGTTAGGGGATTTCTATTTGCAAACGACAAAGGTAGCACAATGTAAAAATGCGAGAATCGGGTCTGCATGTGGTGTATGTAAAAAATGTAAAGAGGGTTCGTGGATTAACTGGAAATATCTATTAATTCATTCGTTATTATACATAGTCCCTTTTACAATTCTGTGTTTTGTTATGAAGGGGATAGATGTAATTGTCATAATAGGCGTATTATTCATTTCGCATACAGTGATTGACGGTGGATCTTGCTATTTTAATAAGAAAAGTAAACAAACCGCAGTATTTGTCGTTGATCAAGCTTTGCATACTGGATTGTTATTTTTGTTGCATCAATTTGTAGCATTCAGCTATCATATCGACGCCGGTTGTTATTCAATATTGAAGATTATGTTTATTGGTTTAATGTTGGTAATGCCTAGCTCGATACTGATTAATAAATTGCTAAAGGATGTATATCCTCAATCTGCTGAGCTGGGAATGTTTGATATTGGGTCTATAATTGGCATTATGGAAAGAATACTGACATTTATTTTTGCATGTTTCGAAAGCTTTCCGGCTATAGCGATTATTATTACAGTGAAGACATGGGCAAGAACAAATGATTTAAAGGAACCTGAGTTTAGAAACAAATATCTGTTGGGAACCTTAACAAGTTTGGTTTTAGCGTTGATTGTTTTCTGTATTTACAAATCGATATAATAGAATTATTAGAGCATAATGTGAGGCTAAAATTATGAGAAAACGAATTTGCGTAATCACCGGTACCAGAGCTGAGTATGGCTTGCTACGGCCGCTTCTGTTCCGCTTGCAGAAGAACGAGGAAGTGGATCTGAAGCTGGTGGTGACGGGTACCCATTTGGAGAAGACCTTTGGAAATACACAGGAAGAAATTCGGGCTGACGGTTTTACGGAGTATGTGACCGTGCCCTTGCCGATAGAGGAAGACAGTAAGGAAGCCATGGCAAAAGCCACTGGTGCAGGACTTTCGAAGTTTGCGGAAGTGTTTGCGCAGTTGAAACCGGAGCTTGTGGTGGTGCTAGGGGATCGCTACGAAATTTTGGCGGCAGTGATAGCGGCGCATTTTCTGGGAATTCCAATCGCCCATATGTGTGGGGGCGATGTTACGGAAGGTGCGGTGGATGACGCTATTCGACACAGCATTACCAAAATGAGTACCCTGCATTTTCCGGGGTGTGAGCAGGCTAGGCGGCGGATCATTCAGATGGGTGAAGAACCGGAGCGTGTGTTTAATGTAGGGGAACCGGGCATCGAGAATTGCTTACATGCGGAGCTGATGACGCGAGAAGAATTAGCGGAGAATCTGTGCTTTTCGGCAATGAAGGATTCCTATGCGGTGGTAACGTTCCATCCGGTAACCATGGAAGAGAATACGGCAAAAGCACAGGTTATGGAGTTGATTCGTGCCATGGATATGCATAAGGAACTGGCGTACATTATTACCCTTGCCAATGCGGATGCAGGCGGTCGTATCATCAATGAAATCTGGCAGCAGGAAGGGACATCCCGCGAGAATTGGTATATTACCCCGTCGCTGGGGATGAAGCGTTATCTCACGGCGGTGAAGTATGCGGAAGTTGTGGTTGGTAATTCCTCTAGCGGATTACTGGAAGTGCCGGCAATGGGCGTGCCAACCGTTAATATCGGTGACCGTCAGAAAGGGCGTATGATGGCCAAAAGTGTGCTTTGTGTTAAACCCGAGGCGGCGGCTATAGCCGATGCCATTGCAAAAGCGCAGACGTCCGAGTTTCGACAGAGCATCAAGGATATGGAATTGCCATTTGGGGATGGCACGACCTCGGAGAAGATTGAGAGCATTTTGATGAATTATCTAGAGAAGAATGTGCGAAGCACACAAAAGCATTTTTATGATATAAGGTGAGTAAATAATTTAAGGAAAATTAGGAGGAGGTTGCAATGACAAACAAGTATGCAGGAACAAAAACAGAAAAGAATTTACTGGAGGCTTTTGCTGGGGAATCCCAGGCGCGCAATAAGTATACGTATTTTGCGTCAAAAGCGAAAAAGGAAGGCTATGAGCAGATTGCAGCGCTTTTTCTCAAAACGGCTGAGAATGAGAAAGAGCATGCAAAGCTTTGGTTTAAGGAGCTTGAGGGCATTGGTGATACAATAGCAAATCTCAATGCGGCGGCAGACGGCGAGAATTACGAGTGGACGGATATGTATGATAAGTTCGCGAAGACTGCAGAAGAAGAAGGCTTTCCGGAACTTGCCGAGAAATTTCGTGGTGTGGGAGCAATCGAGAAGCATCACGAAGAACGCTATCGTGCGTTACTTCGTAACGTTGAGATGCAGGAAGTTTTCAAGAAGTCGGAAGTTAAGGTGTGGGAGTGCAGAAACTGTGGTCACATTGTAGTTGGTACCGAAGCTCCGGAGAAATGTCCGGTGTGCGATCATCCACAGAGCTTCTTTGAGGTAGAAGAGAAGAACTACTAAAAAGTATTTGCATAGTCATCGGTGCCAGAGTTGACAACGACGCGCAGGGTTTGCTAAAATATGTTTTAGTAAAATATATTCTAGCAAAACCTGCGTGAGTGGAGGGCGAGATGTTTATAGGTCGAGAAGCGGAGCTTGGGGTACTAGAAAGTACTTACCAGAAAACTGGATTTCAAATGACGGTAATTTATGGAAGGCGTCGAATTGGAAAATCAACCTTGATTCGTAAGTTCCTAGAAGGGAAAAGGGGAACTTATTATATGGCAAATCAGATGTCGTTAGAAGCGAATGTAAGGGCATGGTCTGCGCAATTTGTGGAAGACGTGACGCCGGAATTGGAAGGTGTCATTTTTGATAATTTGGATTTGTTTTTTCAATTTATGGGAAAACATTGCAGTGATGAGAAGATTGTTGTGGCATTGGATGACATCCCATATATTGCAGAGGCGGATACTTCATTTTTATCAACGTTTCAACGTGGAATTGACACTATCTTGGCGAAGAAGAATATTTACCTGATTCTATGTGGCTCGGCGGTGAGCTTTATGGAAAAGGAAATATTGAGTGAAAAAAGTCCGTTATTTGGTAGGAGAAGTAATCAAATATTTTTGAAACCGTTTGCATATTGGGATGCGGCGAAATTTGTACCACGATACTCGTATGAGGAGAAAGCGATTGTATACGGAGTTACCGGTGGGGTTGCAAAGTATTTAACCGTGTTTGATGATTCGCAATCCTTAGAGGATAATCTAGTAAATCAGTTTTTTAGCCCATCTGGGTATCTTTATGAAGAGACAACCAATCTTTTGAACCAGGAATTTCGAAATATTGTTATGTATAATATGGTGATTGACGTATGTGCCAATGGGGCAAGTCGAGCCAACGAAATTGCAAATAAAGCCCACATGTCAAGCGCGTCGCTTACCTATATATTAAAGAATTTAATGATGGTTGGTGTGATTTCTAAAATGGAACCAATTACAGACGAGAAGAATCGGAAGAAATGTATTTATGAAATTACAGACGGCATGTACAAATTCTGGTATCAGTTTGTTCCTTCCGGTCGGGCGGCAATTGAGATGGGAAGAGGAACTGTATATTACGAGAAAAATGTTAAACCGAGGTTGCACCAATACATGGGTCATATTTTTGAAAAGATGTGTCAGGATTATATTTTATTGAGAGGGCTTGATGGTGGATTGCCATGTGTCCCAAATCAAGTAGGAAGCTGGTGGGGCAATGACCACAATCGTAAGCAGGCCGACATTGACGTGGTGGCAATAGATACTATGAGCAACAAGGCAATTCTTGGTGAATGTAAGTTTACCAATAGCCCGGTTGGAAAAGAGGTTATAGATACCTTTTTGAGCAGAAAAGGATTAATTAATCATCGCTATGAAGAGGTTATGCATGTGATTTTTTCTGTGTCTGGTTATACAACATGGGTGCAGGAGAATGCGGCCGGATTAGGTATAGAACTATTGGGAATTAAAGATTTATACGAAGCGCTGAGGACATAAATAACAGGGGTACGTCCTGTACCCCTGTTGCCGTAATGGTATTAGAAATGCAAGTATTGATTCATGATATCTCCGGGAATGGAGATGTTGTTGGCCAATAAAGCCGAAAGCAACCGTTGTATATCTTTGTCTTGCTGCGCTATATGATGCAATGCGTCCTGATAATTGTGTTCTAGAACGCGTAATTGATTTCGAAGTTCACGCGTTTTTTCTGTATTCTTTCTGCGTCTGATCGTGATGTCCACCCCCAATTTAAGTCTTGCCAACATGACACACCGTTTATTATATCAATTATATGCGCTTTTGTCATGTATAATTTAATATTATTTAGGAAAACTTGCAAAAATTAAGATAACTGTCAGCGCGATACGCTTTTTTGCAAGTATTAATGGTGGTAGAATTGCTATTGGAGTACAATTGAAAAAAGTGGAAGTGAGACCCAGGTGCTAACGGTAAATGACAAAAAGCGGTTACGGCATTTGTATGAGAAGCTCCAGGAACAGGAGGAAAAAGAAGTAATTCGTTATATGTTAGAAAATAATGTGAAATTAGAACAAGAAGCCATACAAATGTGGTATGATATAGTAACTTAGAAAGACGAAAAGGAGCCTAAGCCATGAGGAGCTTTTACAAAGACAAAACCGTGATGGTAACCGGACACTTGGGATTTAAAGGAACCTGGCTGTGCAAAATTCTGGTAGAACTTGGTGCGAAGGTAATCGGATATGGCATTGACAACGAAGTAATGCCCTCCCTTTATCAGCTGTCGCAGGTGGATAACGACATTACATCGGTTGTGGGAGATGTACGGGATTATGAGCATATGCTTGCCACATTTACAAAATATCAACCGGAGTTTGTATTTCATCTGGCGGCGCAGCCCATTGTTTTGACGGCTTATAAAGAGCCACGCTATACCTATGAGACCAACGTGATGGGTACCGTGAATCTGATGGAGTGTGTGCGAAATACCGCATCGGTGAAATCAGTAGTGAATATTACCACGGACAAGGTATACGAGAATCTGGAACAGGGCAAGGCCTTTGTGGAGGAGGATCGCTTAAATGGAATCGATCCCTATGCCAACAGCAAATCCTGTTCGGAGCTGGTAACCTCGTCCTATGTGCGTTCCTTCTTTTCCGAGCAAAAGAGGACCCTTTCCGTTTCTACGGTTCGGGCGGGCAATGTATTAGGAGGCGGGGATTTTTCCGATAACCGGATTGTGCCGGACTGCGTTCGGGCAGCGTTAAAAAATGAAGTAATACTTGTACGAAATCCTAAGTCCATTCGTCCCTATCAGCACGTGTTGGAGGCGCTTTTTGCATACCTTATGGTGGCAAAAGAACAGTATGTAAATGGCGATTTGGCCGGTTCTTACAATGTTGGACCGGATGAGGCAGATTGTGTAACTTCGGAGGAAATCGTGAAGTTGTTTTGCGGGCGCTGGGGCGACGGTGTAACCTGGGAGTGTCATAAGGTGGAAGGCCCGAAGGAAGCAGGGTATTTGAAATTGAGTAACCGGAAGATGAAAGAAGTGTTTGGCTGGCGTCCAAAGTGGAATATTGAAAAGACCATGGACGCGGTGGTGGAATGGTCAAAAGCGTATGCCGAAGGCAGCGATATTCCGGCGATTATGGTAAAGCAAATCAGAGAATACATGGGGGACTAGACGATGTCACAAGAACAGGATAGACAAGAAATATTAGAGTTGGTAAAAGCATATTATAGAAACTATCATCAGGCGAAACCTTACGAAGAAGGGGAGCGGATTTCTTATGCAGCCAGAGTGTATGACGAACAGGAAATGACGAATCTGGTGGATAGCGCGCTGGAATTTTGGCTCACATCCGGGCGCTATACCAAAGAATTTGAAAAAGCCCTGGGAGAGTATCTCGGTGTGCCCTTTGTGAGTTTTGTAAACTCCGGATCATCCGCGAATTTGTGTGCCTTCATGGCATTAACGTCGCCGCTTTTGAAGGAGCGTCAGATTCGCCGGGGCGATGAGGTGATTACGGTGGCTGCCGGATTTCCAACGACGGTGTCGCCTATGGTGCAATATGGAGCGGTTCCGGTATTTGTGGACGTGACCATTCCGGAGTACAACATCGATGTGACGAAACTGGAAGAGGCTCGCAGTGAGAAGACCAAGGCGGTTATGATTGCCCATACCCTGGGAAATACTTTTGATTTGAAAGCTGTGAAGGCTTTTTGCGAAAAATACGATTTGTGGCTTGTGGAAGATAACTGTGATGCCCTGGGCAGTGAATATCAGCTTGACGGAACATGGTACAAGACCGGAACCATCGGGGATATTGGAACCTCCAGTTTTTACCCGCCCCATCATATGACTACCGGAGAGGGCGGTGCGGTTTATACCAGGAATCCGCTGTTACATCGCATTATTCGTTCGATGCGTGACTGGGGACGGGACTGTAGCTGCGAATCGGGGCAGGACAACAAATGCGGACATCGGTTTGATGGACAATACGGGTTGTTACCAAAGGGTTATGATCACAAATATGTATATTCGCATTTTGGCTATAATCTGAAAGCAACGGACATGCAGGCGGCCATTGGTTGCGCCCAGGTAGAAAAACTGGATGGGTTTACGAAAGCTCGCCGGGAGAATTTTGCACGCATGACGGAGCTTTTGGCAGAAACGAAAGAGAAGTTGATTTTGCCCCAGAAGACGAACCATTCTAAGCCGAGCTGGTTTGGATATCCCATTACGGTGAAAGAGGGCATAAGCCGCGAGCAGATTGTACGCTACATGGAAGAAAAGGGCGTGCAGACCAGAATGTTGTTTGCGGGGAACATGGTGAAGCATCCGTGTTTTGACCAGATGCGAGAAGAAAATGCCGGTTATCGGGTGGTAGGAGAACTTACCAACACCGAGGTGATTATGGAGCGAACGTTTTGGATTGGTTTGTATCCGGGTATGACGGACGATAAGCTTATTCGTATGGCAGAGGTGCTAAAGGAAGCATTGACAAACCTACGCTGATAAAGTACACTTGCGATAGAAGTGAGGTAATGAAATGGAAACGAAACAACGGATCAAAGAATTGCGAAAAAGCATGGGGTTATCCCAGGCGAAATTTGCCGAGAAATTTGATATTCCGGTACGGACACTGCAGCAATGGGAGCAGGGCAGAAGCGAGCCGCCCGTGTATGTGGTGAAGATGATGAGCTATATCATGCTGTTAGAGGCAATGGGAAAATAATGGTTACGGAGGAGAAGAAGGTGTTTCATTTAGACGAATTTATTAATACCTATGTGACAAAGCGAAAGGGTTCGATGTTTGAAGAAGACATTGCGGATAATCGGGCACAATTGACAGAGGCCATTGCGGGCAAATCGGTGTTGGTGATTGGTGGTGCCGGTTCCATTGGATCCTCATTTGTAAAAGAGGTGCTTGATTTTCGGCCGGAGGAACTCTATATTGTGGATATCAACGAGAATGCGTTGACCGAACTTACCAGGAGTTTACGGTCTTCCGGAAACTATATGCCGCCGGTGTATTGTTCCTATCCTATGGACTATAGTTCTGTTACGTTTTGCCGCATGTTTACAGCACATAAGCGAAAAAGTGGGGCGAGGGGCTTCGATATTGTAGCAAATTTTTCGGCGCACAAGCATGTACGGTCGGAAAAAGACATTTATTCGGTGGAGGCGCTCCTTCGCAACAATGTAATCCATGCCAAAGGATTAATGGAACTTTTGGAAAAAAATCCGCCGGAAGAATATTTTTGCGTATCGACGGATAAGGCAGCAAATCCGGTGAATATCATGGGCGCAAGCAAGCGCATTATGGAGGATTTGATTTTTGCATATAGTGATGCGTTTCCTGTAAAGACGGCGCGATTTGCCAATGTGGCGTTTTCCAATGGCTCTTTGCCGGCAGGATTTTTAGAGCGCATGAAGAAATTGCAGCCGTTATCGGCACCAAGTGATGTGCGCCGCTATTTTGTATCGCCGGAGGAATCGGGACAGATTTGTATGCTGTCGGCAATGCTTGGACAGAATCGGGAAATTTTCTTCCCGAAATTAGAAGAAGCGCAGATGGAAACGTTTGACCGCATTGCGGAAAATCTACTGGTGGAAAACGGTTACGAGATACTGTATTGTGATTCCGATGAGGAGGCAATCCGGAAAACAGAGGGACTGCGTGCAGGCCTACGGGAGTACCCGGTACATTTTAGCCCATCGGATACCAGTGGGGAGAAGGCCTATGAAGAGTTTTTTGTGGAAGGCGAAGCAGTGGATATGCAGCGTTTTCGCGCTTTGGGCATTATTACGGACAAACCGGTTCCGGATAAAAAGGCTGTCCTGAAGTTGATTGATACCCTGGAGGAAGCCTTTGAGAAGGAGACGACGACCAAGGAAGATATTGTGCAGCTGATAGCAACGTACTTACCGAATTTTGAGCACATTGAAACCGGAAAGTCTCTGGATGCCAAGATGTAATATGCAGAATGCGACAAAAATGAAACAAAATCGGTCATGTGTCCTAGAAAGAAACACGGGTTTTACGTTATACTACAAGGCAGGAATTTAGGGACATATGCCCTATAGATAAAGGAGGATA
Source organism: Lachnospiraceae bacterium XBB1006 (assembly GCA_900115795.1). GTDB lineage: Bacteria > Bacillota > Clostridia > Lachnospirales > Lachnospiraceae > XBB1006. Next base: position 51,026 of record FOXT01000008.1, read on the forward strand.
ATTATGGCAACACCACATAATAGTGCAAATGCCGGCGATTTTGCAAAGACTGTTTTAATGCCGGGGGATCCGCTTCGTGCGAAGTTTATTGCGGAGACATTTTTAGAGAATCCGAAGCTTGTGACATCGGTTCGTAACGTATATGGTTATACCGGAACTTACAAAGGAAAGAAAGTTTCTGTTATGGCAAGCGGTATGGGAATGCCGAGTATTGGTATTTATTCTTACGAATTGTTCAGCCAGTACGGTGTAGAAACCATTATTCGTATTGGTTCTGCCGGTTCCTATTCTGCAGATTTGAACGTATACGATGTTGTACTTGCGGAAAGTGCTTATAGTGAGTCGAATTATGCAAAAGTACAGTGCGGATGCGAGGATGATGTTTTGTATCCAACCAAAGAGCTGAATGATCATATTTTGGAAACGGCAAAGAAGATTGGTGTGGACTGCAAGCTTGAGCGTATTCATTCCAGTGATGTGTTCTATCAGGAAGCAGACAGAGGTTCCTTTGAACGTTACCCAAAAGAGCATGGGGCAAAATGCGTGGAAATGGAAAGTTTTGCATTATTTAATAATGCAAGAGTACTTGGAAAGAAGGCAGCATGTTTGTTAACAATTTCCGACTCTATGGTGACACATGAGGAAACGACTGCAGAAGAGCGTCAGAATTCCTTTACCAAAATGATGGAATTAGCCCTTGAGGCAGCAGAATAATTCCATATTTTAGCTCTTTACATCGGTAAATTGTACAAATTAAATATGGAAAATTAGGCACATGTACCGAAGATTTCAAAAAGGGACATGTGCCCTTTTTTTGAACACAATTTCGCCATATAATAGACGGTGCAGATAGAAAAGATACCACTGTGTCTACTTAGGTGGACACATGACCATAGAATGGAATGGAGGAACAGAGGAATGAGTAAACGAAGAGTTTTCCTTATTGTGCTAGACAGCTTTGGAATTGGCTATGAACCGGATGCAGCTGAGTTTGGTGATGTCGGAGCAAATACCTTAAAGAGCGTGTCTACATCCAAGGAGTTTCATGTACCGTTGATGCAGAAGATGGGATTTTTTAACATTGACGGTGTGGAAGTAGGAGAGAAAGTTCCGCAGGCGATTGGAAGTTATGCAAGATTGCAGGAAGCTTCGAAGGGGAAGGATACAACCATCGGACACTGGGAGATTGCAGGTGTTGTTTCACCGAAACCATTGCCTACATTCCCGGATGGTTTCCCGGAAGAAACCATGAAAGAGTTTGAGAGAAGAACCGGAAGAAAGGCTCTTTGCAATAAGCCGTATTCCGGAACGGAAGTAATCGCAGAATATGGGAAAGAGCATATGGAAACCGGAGCGTTGATTGTATATACGTCGGCGGATTCTGTATTCCAGATTGCAGCTCACGAGGATATTGTTCCGGTGGAAGAGTTATATCGCTATTGTGAGATTGCCAGAGAGATTTTACAGGGGGATACCGGTGTGGGACGTGTTATTGCGCGACCGTTTATTGGAGAGCCGGGTAATTTTACACGTACCAGCAATCGTCATGACTTTTCTTTGACGCCGCCAAGAGATACGATGCTAGAGGCGCTTTTGGCAGCAGGATACGATACCTACGGTATTGGAAAGATTTATGATATTTTTGCAGGCGCAGGCATTGCTCATACACAGCGGATTAAAGATAACGAGGATGGTATGGTGAAGGCCATTGAAACGTTAAAGACAGAGTTTGAAGGTCTGTGTTTTGTTAACCTGGTGGACTTCGATATGAAATACGGTCATCGCCGTGATATTGATGGCTATGCGAAGGCCGCAACAGTATTCGATGAACAGCTGCATACGTTTGTAGAAGGAATGCAGGATGGCGACATCGTAATGATTACGGCTGACCACGGTTGTGATCCGGGCTTTACCGGAACCGACCATACCAGAGAATATATTCCACTTATGATTTACGGAAAGGACATTGTTGTAGATCACAATGTGGGAACGAGAAAGACGTTTGCAGATATTGCGGCAACGATTTTAGATATATTTGGTGTAACCAATAATACGGATGGAACATCCTTCAAGGATGAAATTATGAAATAGAGGTAGTTGACAGATGGAGAAAGCGGAACTTGTAAAAGAAGCCTTTCAGGCAAGGGAGATGGCGTACGCACCCTATTCTCATTACAAAGTAGGTGCGGCACTTCTGACAAAAGGTGGCAAGGTTTATCGGGGCTGCAACATTGAGAATGCATCCTACACCCCGACGAACTGCGCAGAGCGAACTGCCTTTTTTAAGGCTGTTTCCGAGGGAGAGAGAGAGTTTGAGGCCATTGCCATTGTTGGTTTTATGGACGGTGAGAAACCGGATCCGGAAGTGTATGCATCTCCGTGTGGCGTATGCCGACAGGTTATGAGAGAGTTTACAGATCCGAAAAGTTTTGAGATAATTGTAGCTTCGGATGAAGAACATTATAAAACCTATACATTAGAACAGATGCTTCCGGAGAGTTTTGGACCGGAAAATCTGTTAGGATAGAAGAAAGAGGAGGTACGAGGTGGAATATGTAATCGAGATGAACCACATAACGAAGAAATTCGGTGAGTTCAAGGCTAACGACGACATTACACTGCAAGTCAAAAAGGGTGAAATTCATGCGCTTCTTGGCGAGAATGGTGCAGGAAAGTCTACACTAATGAGTGTCCTTTTCGGTTTATATCAGCCGGAAGAAGGAAACATTCGCATTAAGGGCAAGGAAGTGAAGATTAACAGCCCGATTGATGCAAACAATTTAGGAATTGGTATGGTGCATCAGCATTTTAAGTTGGTTCATAATTTTACGGTCTTAGAGAGTATTGTACTTGGTCATGAGACCACTAAGGGCGGCGTATTGAAGATGGAACAGGCGCGCAAGAAGGTTCTCGAGTTAAGCGACAAGTATGACTTTAAGATTAACCCGGATGCATACGTTTCGGATATTACCGTTGGTATGCAGCAGCGTGTTGAGATTTTGAAGATGCTTTACTGCGACAATGAGATTTTAATCTTCGATGAGCCGACAGCAGTGTTAACACCTCAGGAAATTGATGAATTGATGAAGATTATGAAGCGACTTGTGGAAGAAGGCAAGTCCATTATCTTCATTACTCATAAGTTAAATGAGATTAAACAGGTGGCGGATCGTTGCTCTGTTTTACGAAAAGGAAAATACATCGGAACCATTAACGTGGCGGAAGCGACGAAGGAAGAAATGTCTGAGATGATGGTCGGCCGTAAGGTTAACTTTGTAGTTGAGAAGAGTCCGTTTAAACCGGGAGAAGCAGTGTTAGAAGTTAAGAACATGACCATGAAGGGCAAGCATGGTACCAAGAATGTGGTCAATGATGTTTCTTTGACGGTTCATAAGGGTGAAATCCTTTGCGTTGCGGGTATTGATGGCAACGGACAGACGGATTTGGTATATGGTTTAACCGGTTTGGAACCGATTGATGAAGGACAGATTATTTTGAATGGTAAGGATATTACCAAAGACAGCATTCGTAAACGTAGCCTTGCAGGTATGGTTCATATTCCGGAAGATCGTCATAAGCACGGATTGGTTTTGGATTATACATTGGAAGAGAACCTTGTTTTACAGAGCTATTTTAAGAAACAGTTCCAGAAACATGGATTTATCCGTTTTGGTGAGGTTCGCAAGTATGCAAACCGCCTGATAGAAGAATTTGATATTCGTTCTTCCAAGGGACCAACCAGTATGGCACGTGGTATGTCCGGTGGTAACCAGCAGAAGGCAATTATTGCAAGAGAACTTGACCGTGATCCGGAACTTGTGGTTGCGGTTCAGCCGGTACGTGGACTTGACGTTGGAGCAATTGAGTACATTCATAAGCAGTTGGTTAAACAACGTGATGAAGGAAAAGCAGTGCTTCTTATCTCGCTGGAGTTGGATGAGGTTATGAATGTAAGTGACCGCATTGTGGTTATGTATGAAGGCGAGTTGGTTGCTGATGTGAAACCGGAAGAAGTAACGGTTCAGGAGCTTGGTCTTTACATGGCAGGAACCAAGAAACAGGATATGCATAAAGGAGGTAAAGACGGTGAATAAGAAGAATACAGAAAGCTTTTGGACCTCCGAAGGATTTATGAATTTTGTATCAGCTATTTTGGCAATTGTAGCCGGTTTGCTGATTGGATTTATTTTGCTGTTGGTCAGTGACTCCGCGAATGCGGCAGAAGGATTCTCCGCAATTTTGCAGGGTGGCTTTAGTAGTGGCATGAATGGAATCGGTAAGACACTTTACATTGCAACGCCGATTATTTTAACCGGTTTGTCAGTTGGATTTGCATTTAAAACCGGATTGTTTAATATTGGTGCCAGCGGACAGTTTACGGCAGGTGCATTTGTTGCAATTTACATCGGTGTGAAGTGGACAGGACTTGGCGGTGCCCATTGGATTGTTGGCTTGCTGGCAGCTGTTTTGATTGGAGCAATTTTTGGATTGATTCCGGGATTGCTGAAGGCATACTTCAATGTGAATGAGGTTATTACCTGTATTATGATGAATTACATTGGAATGTATGCAACCAATCTTTTGATTCGTAAGAATATTTACGATCAGGTGCGTAACCGTACCATGGCAGTTAAGAGTACGGCAGATGTACCAAGTGCAGGTATTGGCGAATTTTTCGGAAACAGTAGCGCCAACCTTGGTATTGTGATTGCAATTATCGCGGTTATTGTAGTTTATGTTGTTTTGAATAAGACCACCTTCGGTTATGAGTTGAAGGCGTGTGGTAAGAATAAGGAAGCAACGAAGTATGCGGGTATTAACTCGAAACGTGATATCGTGCTTTCCATGGTGATTGCCGGCGCATTATCCGGACTTGGTGGAGCGCTTCTTTACTTATCCGGTTCCGGTAAGTTCATCCAGGTTGTGGATGTGATTGCCAACGAAGGATTTACAGGTATTTCTGTAGCGCTTCTCGGTATGTCGAACCCGATTGGTGTGTTGTTTGCAGGCTTGTTTATTGCACACATCACTGTGGGCGGCGGAAACATGCAGCTTTGTGGATATCCGCCGGAAGTTGTTGATATTATTACTGCTTCCATTATTTATTGCGGAGCATTATCCTTATTAATTAAGTTATTCATCAACAAGGTGAAAATGGCTAGAAAGAAGGGGGATAAATAAAGATGGATGTATTTTATTTTGTAGTACAGCAGACAATGTTCTTTGCGATTCCACTTCTTTTGGTAGCGATTGGTGGTATGTACGCAGAGCGAAGTGGTGTTATTAACATCGCTTTGGAAGGAATTATGGTTATGGGCGCCTTTACCGGTATTTTGTTTATTAGCGAGATGGGCGACTCTATGTCCGGACAGGGACTTTTGATTTTAGCAATTTTGATTGCCGGTGTAACAGGAATTGTGTTCTCTTTGTTGCATGCGTTTGCTTCAATTAACATGAAGGCAGACCAGACCATCAGTGGTACGGCATTGAATTTATTTGCTCCGGCATTTGTAATTTTTGCGGCTCGTATGATTAATGGTGTACAGCAGATTCCATTTGAGGATACGTTCCGTATTCCATCCGTACCGGTGCTTGGAAGTATTCCGGTACTTGGAGATATGTTCTTTAAAAATACGTACTTGACAACATACGTTGGTATTTTGCTGTACATTATTGCAGCGTTCGTCATCAGCAAGACGAAATTCGGTCTGCGTCTCCGTGCCTGCGGTGAGCATCCGGGTGCAGCAGATTCCGTTGGTGTCAACGTTGGTAAGATTCGTTATGCAGGTGTAATTATTTCCGGTTTCTTAGGTGGAGTTGGTGGATTGGTATTTGTAGTGCCGACTTCTACGAACTTTAACGCGACCGTTGCCGGTTACGGATTCCTGGCATTGGCCGTTATGATTTTCGGTCAGTGGAGAAGCGGAAAGATTCTTGGTGCAGCCTTTTTCTTCGGTGTAATGAAGACAATGGCGAGTGCGTACACCAGTGTTCCATTTTTAAAGGGACTTGGACTTCCGAATGACGTTTACAAAATGATTCCATATATTGCAACCTTGATTGTATTGGTATTTACATCGAAGAGTTCTCAGGCTCCAAGAGCTGAGGGTATCCCATATGACAAGGGTGCACGTTAAGAGAAAGGAAGTATGTAGCTGTGAGAATGTATGATTTAATCGCCAAGAAGAGAAATGGCGAGGCGCTTACAAAAGAAGAAATCGAATATTTAATTTCTGCCTATGTTGCCGGTGAAGTTCCGGATTATCAGATGTCCGCATTTTTAATGGCCGTTTATTTCCGCGGAATGACGGAAGAAGAAACGCTTGCTATGACGATGGCCGTTGCACATTCCGGTGATACGGTGGATTTGTCGGGCATTGAAGGAATTAAGGTAGACAAACATTCCACGGGTGGTGTTGGTGATAAGACCACCATGATTATTGCCCCAATCGTAGCTGCTTGCGGGGTGAAAGTAGCCAAAATGTCCGGTCGTGGCCTGGGTCACACCGGCGGTACCATAGATAAGTTAGAGTCCATCCCGGGATTTGAGACATCGCTTAGTAAAGAAGAGTTTTTTGCAACGGTAAATAAGGCCGGATTGAGTGTCATTGGACAGTCCGGTAATATGACGCCGGCGGATAAGAAGATGTATGCGCTTCGTGATGTTACAGCGACAGTGGATTCCATCCCTCTGATTGCAGTATCCATTATGGGTAAGAAATTAGCGGCCGGAAGTGACTGTATTTTGCTGGATGTAAAGACAGGAAGCGGTGCGTTTATGAAGACGGTTGATGATTCCATTGCTCTCGCAAAAGAGATGGTTACCATTGGTGAGAATGCGGGAAAGAGTACGGTTGCATTGATTACGGATATGGATATACCGCTTGGAAATTACATTGGTAACAGCTTAGAAGTAATAGAAGCCGTCAATACATTGAAGGGAAATGGACCGGCAGACTTAACAGAAGTTTGTATCAACCTTGCCGGAAATATGCTGTTCTTGGCGAAAAAAGGAACCCTTGAAGAGTGTAAAGCGATGGCAAAGGCCCGTATGGAAGATGGGTCTGCATTAGAGGCCTTTGGCAAGATGGTAGAGGCACAGCACGGTGATGCAAGTTATGTTTTTGATACAGAGAAATTTGAAAAAGCCGCTTTTTCCTATGATGTGAAGGCAGAGCGAGATGGTTTTATTACCCATATGAACACCGAAGGTTGTGGAATTGCTTCTGCAATGCTTGGCGCGGGTAGAGAGACCAAGGAGAGTACGATCGATTACGCGGCAGGTATTATTTTGCATGCAAAAGTCGGAGATGAAGTGAAGAAAGGTGATTGCCTGGCGACGCTTTATGCCAACAAAGAAGAACTTTTTGCGGCAGCTGCGAAACGATATACAGAAAGTGTCACCATTTCAGATACCAAGGCGAAGGAAGAACCACTTATTTTTGCCCGCGTATCAAAGGATGGCGTAGAAAGATTTTAGGAGGACGTTATGACACAGCAGGAAATTTTATCTCATGTAGACCACACCCAGTTGAAACCATTCGCTACCTGGGCAGATATTCAAAAGTTATGTGATGAGGCCATTGAATACAAAACCGCATCGGTATGTGTTCCACCTTGTTACATCAAGAGAATCCATGATGCATATGGAGAGAAAATCAACATCTGTACGGTAGTTGGATTCCCGTTAGGCTACAGTACAACACCGGCAAAGGTTGCGGAAGTAAAGCAGGCAATTGCAGATGGTGTTTCTGAAGTGGATATGGTTGTCAACATTTCCGATGTAAAGAATGGCGACTTCGATGCAGTGGAGAAGGAAATCAAAACCTTGAAAGAGACTTGTGGCGATAAGGTCTTAAAGGTAATCATCGAAACCTGTTATTTGACAGAAGATGAGAAAATCGCTATGTGCAAGGCAGTAACCAATGCGGGAGCTGATTTTATCAAGACTTCTACCGGATTTGGTACAGCCGGCGCGACTATGGATGATATCAAGCTGTTTAAACAGCACATTGGCCCGAATGTTAAGATGAAGGCTGCCGGTGGTGTAAAAACAGTTTCTGATATGGAGAACTTTATCAATGAGGGCTGCGAACGAATTGGTACAAGTTCAGCAATTAATATGTTACAAAACAAAGAAGTAACAGGGTATTAATACCCACACAAAATTTTTCGGAGGAGATACGCAATGAAGAAAAAACTATTAACTATGCTTCTTGCAACAACTATGGTCTGCGGACTTGTTGCATGCGGTGGAAACAAAGCAAACAATGACAAGAAAGACGATACGAAGTCTGCAAAGAGCGACAAATATGAGTTAGCTCTTGTAACCGATATGGGTTCTATTGATGACAAGTCCTTTAACCAGGGTGCTTGGGAAGGTGTTGTTCAGTACGCAGAAGAGAAGAACATTGCTCATCAGTATTACAAACCGGTAGAACAGTCAGATGAAGCTTACAAAGATGCCATCGCATTAGCAGTTAAGGGTGGAGCAAAAACAGTTGTTTGTCCTGGATTCTTATTTGAAGTTCCTGTATTTGAAATGCAGAGCCAGTATCCGGATGTAAACTTCATCATCATTGATGGAGCACCACATGACGCCGGAGATAATGCACCAATCGACATCAAAGACAATACATTAAGTATTTTCTACGCAGAGCAGCAGGCAGGATATCTTGCTGGATATGCAGCAGTAAAAGATGGTTACAAAAACTTAGGATTCATGGGTGGTGTAGCTGTTCCTGCAGTTAAGAGATATGGATATGGATTCGTAAAAGGTGCAGAAGATGCAGCAAACGAATTAGGATTAAAGGATGGCGAAATCAGTGTTCGTTATACCTATGTAAACGGATTCGCAGCAACACCTGAAATCAATACACAGGCTTCTTCTTGGTATAAAGATGGCGCTGAATTGATTTTCGCAGCAGCAGGTGGAGCAGGCAACTCAGTTATGAAAGCAGCAGAAACAGCAAAAGCACAGGTAATCGGTGTTGACGTTGACCAGGCTGCAGAGTCTACAACTGTTATTTCTTCTGCAATGAAGAACTTAAAGAAATCTGTTTACGATGCAATTACCTCGATTTATGATGGCAAATTTGAAGGTGGACAGTCCATTACATTAGACGCTTCTAAAGAAGGTGTTGAACTTCCAATGGAAAGCTCTAAGTGGGCAAACTTCACACAGGAAGATTATGATGCAATTTATGCAAAATTAGCAAACAACGAAATCGACATTCCTACGGATGCAACTACAGAAGATGCAAAGGGATTAACAAAAGCTTGCAAACTTACAAAAGTTAAAATTACTGTAGAATAATCAACAGGAATGGAAGGTATCGCTTCGCAGGCGGGAGTTTTTCCCGCTTGCGGGAGCGTTACGTTAATTTTTTTCTAAAGAATTGCTTACAATACTTGCAACACGCAGGAGAATAGTGTTAGAATAGGAGGAGTCAGTAGCGTGGAACAGAAGTATTTATACCAGGTGCTGCCGTTTTTAAATGAACTTGAGCGGGACAAGCGTGAACAGTTAGAAGAGTATTTTCATACGGCGCCGGTGTGGCTGATGGACTCCTTTAAGATTGAGGAATTGGATCGGGGTGAAATTTTTGTAAGAGAGAATGCTCCGGTGGAGAGTGTATATGTGGTGGCACGTGGTATTATTAAGGCAACGGATTACCGCGTATACGGAGTAGCATACGATTTCATGCATTTTGAAGGAACCTATGCAATGGGTGGCATGGAAGTTGTGATGGATTTGGATTATTACCGTACAACGTTAGAGACGGTGACGCCGTGTACCATGATTACGATTCCGAAACAACAGTTTAAGAAATGGTTGGATACGGATATTAAGGCTTTGAAACAGGAGTCGAAGGCGATTACCGGATACCTTGTTACAGAAGCAAGGCAAGGAAGAGCGTTCTTGTTCCTTCAGGGAGTAGAACGACTGAAGATGCTTCTAACGCAGAAGTATGAGGCATACAATCAGAATGGAATATATGAAACGAATAGTACACGTACAGAATTGGCGGAAGAATCCGGCCTGTGCGTGAAGACCATAAATCGATCGGTGAAACGATTGGAAGAAGAGAAGTTGATTGGAAGACGGGGAAACCGTATTACCATCAGCCGACAGCAATATGAACAAATGAAAGACTCGGTATCCAGAATATTAGATATCTAGGATTGGGACTAGGTATTCTTGGGTAATAGGAAGGATACATTTATCGATAATAGTTTTTTCACACAAGTAGCAAAGACCCCTGCGTAATTGGGACGCAGGGGTTTTTGCTATTTTTGTGAAATTGAGTGTGTAAAAGGTTGTTTTCTGAAACTAAGAATGTTACAATAGGAATAAAAAAAGATGGGGGGAACAGTATGCGTATTTTGACATTAAGTAACCAAGACCGTTCGAAAGAATGGGAATATGTGAAAGAACAGCTCGTGACATCCGGCTTTGACAGCTTTGGAGGTGGCACGATTGCGAATTATCCGTTCCGCTCCCGTTTTTTGCATACCACACGGGTGATGCTGTGGGCCAGTCGAATTCTGGGTGACTGTCCACAAGCGGATCCGGAAATGCTGGAATTGGCCATTATTTTTCATGACGTCGGTTATTCGAAAGGCGTAAACAAATCCCATCAGGAAGAGAGTGCGAATCTATTTGAAGCATATCGAAAAGAAAAGTCAGGAGGAATCTGGGACAATGCTTCCAAAATGGAAAGTATTGCATGGATGATTCGTAACCATTCGAAGAAAGAAATGCTTAGAAACGGAGAGGCAACGCCGGAACTGACACTTTTGATGGAAGCGGATATGTTGGATGAGGAAGGAATGCTTCGTATTGTATGGGATGCGATGGCCACCGGATACCTTGGAGAGGGTGGATTCGAAGAGACGCTAAAGAGAACGATTCATTATTGGAATCCGGATTATATGCCTATGGTAACGCCTTTGGCTGCAAGGCATTTTGAAGAAAAACAGAAGGCTGTGAAAACATATATTGAGCAAATGAAATATGATTTGGGAATTATGTAGGATAGGCGGGGTGATTACCCGCCTACTGTCAATTATAGAGTGGTGTAGGTGAACGAGGTGAAGATATGTATGATGTAGTCGTGATTGGAGCAGGCGTAACGGGATGCGCTTGCGCCATGGAATTGTCATTTTTGAATACAACGGTTTTGGTGGTGGAGAAGGAAGCAGATGTTTGTTGTGGAACCAGCAAGGCCAATAGTGGAATCGTACATGCGGGATATGATGCGCGTCCAGGAAGCATGAAGGCCAAAATGAATGTGGAGGGATCTGCGGAGATGGAGGCTTTGTGTGCACGTTTGGATGTGCCGTATAAGGCGAATGGTTCCCTGGTTATTTCCAATACTGAAGAGGGAAGGGCAAAACTGTTACGCTTGTTGGAGCAGGGAAAACAAAATGGTGTGAAGGAGCTTCGAATAGTGGAAAAGGAGGAGCTGCGAAAACTTGAGCCTCATTTGGTCGAGGAAGCATGCTGTGGCTTGTACGCGCCAACAGCGGCCATTGTGTGCCCGTTTGAATTAACGATTGGTATGGCGGAAGTAGCGACACTAAATGGCGTGGAGTTTCAATTTGAAACGAAAGTGGAGGCAATTAAGCCGGTGGAGGACGGCTATGTGTTAACAACAACATCCGGCGAAGTAAGGGCGAAAACCATTATTAATGCGGCAGGGGTTTATGCAGATGAGCTGCACAACTGGGTGAGTAAAAAAAAGAGAAGGATAACGCCAAGAAAAGGGGAATACTATTTGCTTGATAAAGAAGTGGGAAACCATGTTGCGTGCACTATTTTTTCCCTTCCGACGAAAGCTGGAAAGGGGGTATTGGTGGCGCCCACAACCCATGGAAATTTATTGGTGGGACCAAATGCGGAAGATGGAACCGATAAGAGTGGTACCAATACATCACGCCACGGATTACAGGAAGTGCTGGAAAAATCCGGTCGGCATGTGGCGAACCTTCCAATGCGACAGGTGATTACATCCTTTGCCGGATTGCGTGCACATGAGGAAGAAGACGATTTTGTGCTTGGAGAGGTGGAGGATGCGCCGGGATTTTTCGATTGTTTGGGCATTGAGTCGCCGGGATTAAGTAGTGCGCCGGCCATTGGAAAGTATCTGGCTTCACTTTTGAAAAACAAATTGGGTCTTGCAAAAAAAGAACATCCGATACGACAACGGAAAGCGGTAACGCGGATGAAGGATTTGGATTTGGCGCAACGGAATGCGTGGGTGGAGAAAAATCCGGCATATGGCACCATTGTGTGTCGGTGCGAGGAAATCAGCGAGGGAGAAATCATGGAAGCAATTCATCGTCCATTGGGTGCAACGACGGTAGATGGAATTAAGAGAAGAACCCGTGCGGGAATGGGACGGTGTCAGGCCGGCTTTTGCTTACCGAAAACATTGGAGATTTTGGCAAGGGAAACGGGAATTCCCATGGAACAACTTACGAAAAACGGAAGAACTTCTTCTTATATAAAAGGAAAGACCAAGTAGGAGGGCGGCATGAAAAAAGAATTGGTTATTATTGGTGGCGGTCCGGCTGGACTTGCTGCCGCAGTAGCGGCATACGATGCCGGTCTTCGCGACATTTTGATATTGGAGAGAGATGAGCGGCTGGGAGGAATTTTAAATCAATGCATTCATAATGGATTTGGCCTGCATACCTTTCGGGAAGAATTGACAGGACCGGAGTATGCCGGCCGCTTTATTAAACAGGTAGAAGAACGAAAGATTTCTTATAAATTACAAACTATGGTGTTAGAATTATCCCATGATCGGATTATTACTGCTATGAACCGGGAGGATGGAGTTTTTCAGATTGAGGCGGAGTCCGTGGTGCTTGCTATGGGTTGCAGGGAACGAAGTCGCGGCGCTTTGAATATTCCGGGATACCGACCGGCTGGAATTTATTCTGCGGGAACGGCACAGCGACTGGTAAATATGGAAGGCTTGATGCCCGGAAAAGAAGTGGTAATCTTAGGTTCCGGGGACATCGGATTAATTATGGCACGGCGAATGACCCTGGAAGGAGCCAAAGTAAAAGTGGTGGCAGAACTGATGCCGTACTCTGGAGGGTTGAAGCGAAACATTGTGCAATGCCTGCAGGATTATGACATTCCACTGAAACTGTCTCATACGGTGGTGGACATTCAGGGAAAAGAGCGAGTGGAAGGTGTTACCTTAGCAAAAGTTGATGAGAAGGGAAAGCCCGTTCCGGGAACGGAAGAATTCTATACCTGTGATACCCTTCTTTTGTCAGTGGGATTGCTGCCGGAGAATGAACTTAGCAAAAAAGCCGGAATCAAGTTAAATGCCGTAACGGGCGGACCGATCGTAGATCAGAGACTTGCCACTAGTATGGAGGGTGTGTTTGCATGCGGCAATGTGCTTCATGTTCACGATTTGGTTGACTTTGTATCGCAGGAAGCGATGCTGGCCGGAAAAAGCGCTGCAATGTACGTGCAGATGCAAACGAAGGACTATGACCAACCGATTGCGCTTTTGGCGGGCGAGGGTGTACGGTATACGGTACCTGCGTACCTTGTGACAGAGGAAATGGAGGAACCGGTAACGGTACGCTTTCGTGTAACTGGCATAAAGAAAAACTGTAAAATCGTGGTTTATCAGGGAGATGTTCAATTGCTTTCAAAGAAGCGGCCGGTAGTGGCACCGGGGGAGATGGAGTCGGTGCTTTTAAAAAAAGAAATGTTGCATACGAAGGAAGCAATTCGAATCTGTGTTGAAGAGGGTTAGGAGGATGTGGCATGAGTGAAAAAGTGTTAACGTGCATCGGTTGTCCTTTGGGTTGTACCATTACGGTGACGATGCACGATGGAAAAATAGAATCCATCAGTGGAAATACCTGCAAACGTGGGGAGGTCTACGCGCGCACAGAAGTAACTGCGCCGGTACGAACGGTGACGAGTACGGTGAAAGTGGCGGGCGGCATCCTGCCGGTGGTGTCTGTTAAGACGGCGGGGGATATACCGAAAGAAGGGATTTTTCCTTGTATGGAGGAGCTTCGAAAAATAACAGTAACGGCTCCGGTAAATACGGGGGATGTGATTGTTGAGAATGTTTGTGACACGGGTGTTTCTGTGATTGCAACGAAGAATGTAGAGGAGACGTGATAGCGTGTTGAGAATGACATATGAGCAAGCGTGTAGCGTGTTGGGGGTGCCACTTACTGCGCGTGAGGCGGAAATTAAAGCGGCGCACCGTCGATTGGTGAAAAAGTTTCATCCGGATAATGGCCAGAGTGGCAATGAAAAAGCATATGAACTGGTGCAGGCAGCATATGAGTGTCTAAGTGCGCGCCCGGCAGAGGTGCCTGTTTTTCCAAAACCATCGAGCAAGGTGGTTGGTGGTGCGGCCTGTGGTAAGAAAAGCTATGGATACCAGAGCAAGAAGGAACGGGAACGTTTTGAGAAGAATTATGTCAAACAGCAAGCTGAGAAAAAAGAGCGTTTCGAGCGAAAAGTCGATCAGTTCAAGTTAAGGGAAGAAGAGAAGAAAAACGAGGCCATCTATGTGGAGCGGGCAGCTGAAATTTTGCGCATGATGTTAGAGCAGGAGTGAGCCCCACGAACCTATTTGCCTAACAAATCTGCCAGGGTTTGGAAGAGATGATTCGGCATGATGGGTTTCGCTACATGGGCATTCATACCCGCAGAGATACAACAATCGATATCTTCTTTAAATGAGTCAGCCGTCATAGCAATAATCGGAATCGTTTTTGCATCCGGGCGGTTCAGGGCGCGAATGGCTTTAGCAGCATCAAGACCATTCATAACGGGCATACGGATATCCATTAAAATGACGTCGTAATACGCAGGTTCGGAAGCGGCGAATAAATCAAGAGCCATTTGTCCGTTGTTTGCGTAGTCAACATCCATCTTTAAACGTTCGCGCAGCAGGGTTGCTGCAATCTCGAGATTCATTTTATTATCATCGGTCAAAAGTGCGCGCTTGCCGCGTAAGGCAGCAAATTCGTTTTGCGCGTAATCGGTTGCTTTGGAATGGTTGGCATTCGTGCTCTCTTCGGAAGCAGGGACAGGGAGGAAAAGAACAAATTCGGTTCCCTGCCCCAGGACGCTGTGAACTTCAATACGTCCTTGCATCAATTCGACCATTTGTTTTACGATAGACAGTCCAAGTCCGGTTCCCTGCACATCACGAAGACGAACCGAGTGCTCCTGGGAGAAGGGCTCAAACATATGTGTCTGGAATTCTTCCGACATACCGATTCCGGTGTCTTTTATATGAACAATGGTGTTAAGATTGTTTTCATCCGATTCCTTGCGCTCTAAAAAGAAGGACACACTCCCTCCATCCGGTGTATATTTGATTGCATTGGATAACAGGTTTAAAATGACTTGTTGTATCCGCAAGCGATCGGCAAATACCATCCGCGGCATATTACCACTATGGCCGGTGGTAAGAGTGATTTGGTGTGCTTCCGCCTGCGGACGGATGGTATCAATTATTTTGCGAAACAGTGCATAGGCATCAAAATTCTCCGGTTTTAATTGTAGCTTCGCGCTGGCGATTTTGGATAAATCCAGAACATCGTTTACAAGATTAAGCATAATGTCAGCGGAGGAGCGGGCTTTTTTTAAATAATTACGCATATCCTCCGGATTCTTGCTCTCAACAGCAAAACTCAAAAAACCGATAATGCCATTTAGTGGCGTGCGCATTTCATGGCTCATGCTAGATAAAAAGGCTACATTGGCTTCACTTGCTTTGGCCAATTGGCTATTGGTGTATTCAAGTGTACGAATGTAGTTTTGGCGTTGGCGCCACCATAAAAACAAAAGAATGGCAAGAATTGCAATAATAATGCCGGCGGATAAAATTTTTCCGTGGTTAAGATAAAAGATATCCGATAAAGTATTTCGATACAGCGGTCGTGACGTGTAGTCAAGGGCAATTGCGTTTCGCTGACTATCGGAGAGTCTGGCATTGGCTTTATTTAAACGGTTAAGAATGAGTTGTCCCTTTTCCGTTGCAGTGGTACCAGCACAAAATGGCATAGAAAAGGCCTCTGTTGGCTTGACGTCTAAATCTTCGTAGCTTGGTTTTTGTAAAATATAACTCCAAACATAGGAGTTGTGAAGGAGTGCATCAACCTTATGACTACGCAAGGAAGATACGCAGTCCTCCATATTTGCAAACAATTGGATATTCATTTGAGGGTAGAGGGCATGCAAGGTCTGTGCACCGCCAGCTAAAGAGGCCGGCAACCCAACGCTAAGGTTTGAAAGTTTGGGCAGTTTTTGTCCTCTTAAAGTAACGAAAGTAAAGGGTGTAGAGAAGAGCGGATCCGATATAATACATTGCTCTCCGGAAGTGCTTTTTATGGTGCTACCAAAGGGCATAAGGATATCGTATTGCGTATCATCTAACGCGTCTGCTAAAGATTGATTTTTAATAAGTTTTATGGTTACCTGATAACCTGCTTTTGCGCCAATTAACTTAATTAGATCGACACCGATGCCTTCAATTGCTCCAGTATCCGGGTTTTCGTAAAAAATAGGGCATCGATCCGCAGGAACGCCGACAATGAGACTATCTTTCGTTTTTGCATACGTATCAAGGGGAAGTAGTGCAAAAATCAGAATTTGTAAGGTGACAAAAATGGAAATCCATTGTTTTCTATGCATAAAAACCTCCTGATGTCAAAATTCAGATACTAAAGTTAGTTTACTATACAATTGTTACCGCACGGTGAAAGACTAGTATATGAAGTAAAAAAATACTTGGAAAATAATTGGAGACGTTGTATAATCTTGGAAAAGACTTACGGAGGTGTATTATGGAACGAGTAGCAGAATTTTTAAAAGAAGCGGGCGTATACTATTTGGCTACGGTTGAGGGTGACCAGCCGAGAGTGCGTCCATTTGGTACAGCACATATATTTGAAGGCAAGCTTTACATTCAGACCGGTAAGGCAAAGGATGTTGCAAAGCAGATTGCAAAGAATCCTAAGGTTGAGATTTCAGCTTTTAAAGACGGTGCATGGATTCGTATTGCCGGAGAGTTGGTAGAGGATGATCGTAGAGAAGCGAGAGTAGCGATGCTGGAGGCATATCCTGATCTTAAGAAGATGTATGATCCAGATGATGGAAATACAGTTGTGTATTATTTTAAAGATGCAACAGCAACCTTTAGTTCCTTTACTGCTGCACCGGAAATTGTTACATTCTAAGAATCTATTATCGATTAAGAATAATCTTTCAAGTGGGGGCGCGTTCCGCGCCCCGCTAAAGATATCAGTTATTACTATTTTACAATCTTAAAAAGCAAAATTGGAGCTAGGTATGTAATGCCAAATTTTCGTTTTGGGAATTTACATACTAAATTTTCAATTTGCGAGAAAGAATGTATGCATAAAAATTGGAATACATACCAGAGCAGAGTATCTCTGGGAGAGTATGTAAGTTTTTTGGTAGAATAGGCCATATTGGTAGCAAAAATGGTCTTAAGGAGAAGAAATGGTTCGGCGGGGAACATTCTAAAATGTAAAAGAGTTGAAGCGGTATGTAATTACAAAAAACGAAAAATCTGGGTTACATGCCAAAAGCAAGAAAGGAGAATTTAGAAGGTAATATGAGAAGTTATCGGGAATTGTTAGAGGAACAATTACAGGAAATCAGGGAGTATGAGAAGAAGTTGCGACGGAATCAGGAAAAATGGGACCGGATTGCGGATGGGAATGTGAAAGTAATCAATAATCATGGAGCGACACAGTATTATTTGCGCGAGAAAGGGCAGGATAAGTACCAGTTTGTGCCAAAAGCGAGTTGGAATGTGATTAAGAAGCTGGTACAAAGGGATTATGAGAGAAAGGTATTAAAGCGCCTTGAAAAAAATCGAGAAGCAATTACAAGATTTCTAAAGCAATATAACATTGAGGGAATCCACCAAGTGTATAGTGCCATGCCAAAAGGGCGCAGGGAGATGATAAAACCCATCGAAAAATCAGTGGAAGAAGAAATTGCTGAATGGAGAGAAAAACATCCGGGAGAACAGAATCCGTACGCGATAGAGCGGGGATATCAAACGGAACGAGGAGAAATCGTAAGGTCAAAATCAGAAAAGATTATTGCAGATAAGTTTTATCATATGGGCATTCCTTATCAGTATGAACCGATGTTGATTCTAAATGGCTATCATGAGAAATATCCGGATTTCGCTCTTTATAGAGTAAAGGATAAAAGGACCGTGTATTGGGAACATTTGGGTCTGGCGGATGATGAACGATATGCAATTCATAATCTCCAAAAGATTGCAGAGTATGAAAAAAATGGCATATTGTTGGGGAGAGATTTAATCGTAACAGTTGAAACAGCGAAGGATTTGCTAGATGCCAAACTCCTAGAAGAAAAGATTCGGGCATTTATATAGAACTCCAAATGTTTTCTTTAGTTTGCACTAGACGACAGAAAACTTCCAGGTATTTTTGGCGGATTTTGAAAGTTCAACCTAAAATACATAGACTTTTCTTAAATTGCGACGTATAATTAGCGTAAGATTTCAGAAAAAGCCATAAAAGAGGTAGAGGAAAATCTTCAAACCGTAAATATTGGACTTAGCGATATGGAATGTGTTGGGTTTTGAGAAGGAAGGAAAATGGAAGTATGGAGAAAACTAGTATCTGGGGAACAAAAACGGTGGTTTACATTTTCTTATCAATAATAACGTGTTTTTTGGGGACATGGTTTGCGTTCTTGTTGGCGGGATTGGTTGATCTTGTGTTGGAGAACAATGTAGAAAAATTAACGTTTAAGGCGTGTATGATTCTAGGGTTTCTTATTGTCACGTACATAGTAACCTATGTACAAGGACGTTTGAAAAATGCATTGTTAAAGGAGAAGAGTTGTGCTTTACGTAGTGAGGTGTTTCATGAAATTTTTACATACACGGTAGAAGAATTTCAAGGAAAAAATTCTGCAGAATATCTTAATAGTATCTTGAGTGACTGCGAGTTAATTGAAGAAAGTTATTTTCAAGGGATGCTTAGTCTGATTAATCAAGCTGTGCAATTGCTCATTGTTTGCATTGCGGTTATCTACACAAATGTTTTGATGTTTGGTGTGATGCTTGTAATGGCGATAATAACGGTTGCAATTATGAAAATGGGAAACGATAAGATTCAAAGTACCATGCAAGCATATGCAAATACGAAGGAATCCTTTTCTGTATTTCTAAAGGAAAAGTTGGGATGCTTTCCGCTTTTTTCGTTATATAATGTGACCGATGCTGTCGTTAAGGATTTTGATGTGGAGAGTAATCGGGTTGGAGTGACGAAGGCGGAGCAGAAAAACGAGGTTTTGAAAAAATCCTGTGTTGCGGAATTCGTTGGCTTAGGAAGTACGGTTATTATTATGGCGACTGCAGTTGGTCTTGCAATGAGCGGGCAATTGACGGCGGGGTTTGTAATTGCGTCGGGACAATTAATAGGAAAAATGATTTCGCCACTAATGGTTTTGCCGGGAACCTGGGCGCAGATTAAAGCTGCCGAGCCCATAAAGGAAAGACTAAACTCCTATTTTACCGCGAAAGAGCAGGTGGATTATATTGAAATTAAGGAACTGGAGAAAATCAAGGTAGAAGGCGTCAGTTTTCAATATCCAAAGTCGACACAGAAGATATTGGACAACCAAACGAATTGCTTTGAAAAAGGAAAGCGATATCTTTTGAAAGGGGAGAGCGGAAGAGGAAAGACGACCTATTTGCATCTTTTAGGAAAAATGCTTTCCGGCTACGAAGGAGACATTAGGCTGAATAATGAAGTGGAATTGCGAGCGTGTAGTGGAAAATCTTTTTTTGAACAAGTAGGGGTCATTACACAGAAAAATTATATTTTCAATGGAACGTTGAGAGAGAATTTATGTTTATATAAGGATTTTAAAGATGAGGATGTGGAAAAAGCATTAGAGGCAGCCAGTTTCGAACTACAGAAAGAGAAATTTCCGGAGGGAATTGATACTGTTATTACAGAAGATGGAAATAATTTTTCTGGAGGAGAATTGCAAAGAATAGCATTGGCGAGAGCGTTTCTGCATAAGTTTACGTGGATTTTTGCAGATGAATTTACAACGGGGCTTGATCGTAAAAATGCAGAGAATGTTGAGCGCGCACTTTTGACAGCACCAAATATCACGGTTATAGCAATTTCACATCAGGATTCACCAGAGTTTCTTGCGTTGTTTGATGAAATAATAGAAATATAGTAATAAAGAGTGATTGAAAAGTGATATTCATTTTCCATGCAGCTAAGGAGGATTCGAATGAAGAGAACAAAATTTGGCGCATTGTTAAGCGCAGTGGTTATGTTGGCCGTAGTATAATTGGAAATGCCGGTTTCAGCGAGCAAAAATGTTGTTAAGGGTGATGCCATCATACTAAATAATTACGTCTTCTTAAACAGGAATGGCTTTGTCATCACGAAAGAAGGAAAGCCGGAGTTGGGCGAGGGGAGTGTTTTGGCGTATCCTGAAAAGGAGAAGGTTAGGAAATTTGAACATGAACTATATGATCGAAACGGTGATTCCCTAGGAGTTTTAAATGTACTTGTAAAAGGAATCTATTCGGAGGCAGAGCATTATGCGGAGATAAAAGGTGTTGCTACTGACCTTGTAACTTATAAAAATAACGGTCTATCCGTTGAAAGAAGGATGAGTGGTGATAAAGCATACGTGTACGTAAAAGCAGGTGGAGTTGCAATTTGCACCATAACATACACGTTACACACCAACGGAAATATTGGATATAAAATTAAATCATAAAAATAATAGCAAGTTGCAGTCATCGAAATGGTGGCCGTAATTTTATAGTAAGGAGTAAGTATGAATAAACAGATAATTGCGGTAATCGTATTCATTTGCTTTATTACGGTAATGGCTGGGTGTGGAGCGAAAGAATATCAGGTTAAGAAAAGCTACTCTTATGAAGAATTAAAAAAGCTTCCGACGGATGAGCTTTATCAGTTGCTTAAGGAGAACGCTTTGTACAATATTGAGAAGGACGATGATGACAGTATAATCTATGTAATACAGGATAAAAAGAAGGAACCATACGTGATGCTATTGCAATAATCGATATGAAAAATGGGAACCAAATTGCAATTTTAGTGCGATTTGGTTCCTATTTTTATGCTTACTGGAAGGGGATTCCTGGGAATATACAGAAAACACTTGACAGAATCAAATAAATGTTTGATAATAAAGAAAAGACGTGAGCCACAACTCACGTCACGGAGGATATGGAATGTATAAGAAACTGGATGACAACGGGTTAACCACGTTGTTGGAGGCGGGCATCGATGAGTTCTCTGCAAAAGGACTAGAGAAAGGGAACATCAATGTGATTGCCAAGAATGCTGGGTTTAGCGTGGGACTGATTTATAAATATTATGAGAATAAGGACCGGTTTTTTCTGGCATGCGTGGAACATTCTCTGAAACTGTTGGAGCAGACCATGCAGGAAGTGTTGGCACGTGAGGATGATATCATGAGCTGTATCCGCCTGCTGATTCATGAATTGATGGATGGCGCGAAGCAACATGCGAATTATTATGTGATGTACAATGAGATTACCTCCGGTAGTTGCCAGAAATATGCGGCGGAACTGGCGCGGCAGATTGAAGGAAAAACCGCGAAGATTTATGAGCAACTGGTGGCAAAAGCGAAGGCGGAAGGTCGTATTCGGTATGCGGGGAATCCGCGGATGTTTGCATTTTATTTTGATAGTTTGCTTATGATGTTACAGTTTTCATTTAGCTGCGAGTATTATAAGGAACGATTAAAGATTTTCTGCGGAGAAGAGGCACTGGACAATCCGGAAGCTATGGCGGAGAGTTTTATTGGATTTATGGCAGGCGCCCTTGGCGTCTAAAGGGGGAAGACTATGCAATATGTATTGTGCTATGACATTGGAACCACAGGATTAAAGTCCTGCCTGGTTCGGATTGGGGAGACAGTAGAGTTGTTGGGGGGTGAATATGAGACCTACGGACTGTATATTCTTGACAATGGCGGTGCGGAGCAGGATACGGAAGAATGGTGGGATGCTATGTGCAAAAGTACAAGGCGTCTCGTAGAGAAGACCGGTGTGAAACCGGAAGAAATCAGCGGCATTGCTTTTTGTTCCCAGATGCAGGGACTGGTATTGGTGGACAAGGAGGGGCGTGCACTCAGACGCCCCATGAGTTATATGGATCAGCGCGGTGCCCGGGAAATGAAGGAAACGGAGCAACATGGTTTGACGATTTCCGGCGTGAACGTGGCTATGCTATGCAAGAGTCTGCGGGCGACCCATGCGGCATCCACCAGTGTAAAGGATCCGTTGTGGAAATACAAATGGGTACAAAAGCATGAACCGGAACTTTTTGCCAAAGTTGCTAAGTGGTTGGATGTGAAGGAATACCTCATATGCCGCATGACCGGAGAATGTGTTATGACACCGGATTCGGCGTATTCTACTTTTTTGTATGACACACGAAAAGGGAAAAACGGATTCAGCAAGTCCCTTTGCAAAATGTATGGTGTGAAATACGAGCATATGCCGCGGATCATTGGCTGTACGGAAGTGGCGGGACTTCTTAGAAAAGAACAGGCCGAGCAGCTTGGGCTGTTGCAGGGAATTCCGGTGTACGGAAGCGGTGGAGATGCCACGTTAATCGGAGTCGGCGCCGGGGCAACGCAGCTTGGGGACACCCACATTTATTGTGGAACGTCCGGCTGGGTCGGAACGGTAATTGACAAACAGGTGGTGGATATTTTTTCCATGATTGCCGGGATTGTGGGCGCACAGGAGAATAAGTTCAATTATTTCGCTGAAATGGAAACAGCTGGAAAATGTTTTGAGTGGGTGAAGGATCACCTGGCGCTGGATGAAATTGACATTTACTTAAGCAAAGCGGACGTGGAACATTCTCCGGAGTCGACCTGTGTTAGTCTGTACGACTATTTATCCGATGTGATTCGAAAGGTAGAGCCGGGAAGCGGTGGTGTGTTGTTTACTCCGTGGTTACATGGTAATCGATGTCCCTTTGAAGATCCGAAAGCGGCGGGCATGTTTTTTAATATTGGTATTGATACGGGGAAGCGCCAGATGCTTCGGGCAGTCATTGAAGGAATCTGTTACCATCTGCGTTGGATGTTGGAGTGTCAGGATAAGAAGATTAAGACGTCCAAGAGCATTCGTTTTGTAGGTGGGGGTGCGTTATCGGAGGTGACGTGCCAGATTTTGGCTGATATTTTAAACCGGGAAATTACTACGGTTGCTTATACCAAGGATGTGGGAGCAATTGGAGCAGCTATGCTTGTAGCTGTTGGAAGCGGCGAAGTAGAAAGCCTTGCAGATATGAAAGATATGGTTAAAATCAAGAAACGCTATAAACCGAATTCTGAGAATCGGGCGATCTATGATAAACAGTTTGATGTGTTTAAGAAACTATACAAATGTAACGCCAAAAATTTCGCGGCGTTGAATGAATAGGAGGCGCGTATGGAAGAAAGTGCATTGCGAAAACGAATTGTGGAAACGGGGCAGGAATTGTTGCGTGAGGGACTGGTTGCGCGGACGTGGGGAAACGTGAGTGGCCGTGTGGATAAGACGCAATTTCTGATTACTCCGAGTGGATTAAGTTATAGGAAGACGACGCCGGAGGATTTGGCATTGTACGACTGGGAGAAGAAGACATTTACCGGTCCGCGGAAGCCTTCGAGTGAAAAAGGAATCCACGCAGCAGCCTACGAGATTTTTCCGGATGCCGGGTTTGTCATTCATACGCATCAAACCTATGCGTCGGCATTTAGCGTGGCTGGATTTGAATCCCTTACATATAAGGAAGAAGAACGTTCAAAATTAGGAGGGATTGCGCTGGCAAGCTACGGTTTACCGGGAACCGGAAAGCTTAAAAAGGCTGTGGAAGATTGTTTTAAACAAGGGGCGCATACCGTATTCATGGCGCACCACGGCGTTGTGGTTGTTGGTAAGAATCGGGAAGAGGCCATGGAGCGGGTTTTGCTTTTGGAAGAAATTTGTAAACGGAACTATCGGGGACATGCCGGAAAAGAATTGGCGTCTCATGCTTATGCAAGATTGGGTATTCCGTTAATCGCGCAGTTAGATGATATGGCACAGATGATTGGAAAGGAAATTCCGGTGGTGCGAGATGACGTGCGGGCGGCGCTTTTGCAGCATCCGGCGGTTATAAAACCCCGAGAAGGTATCTACGTAAAGGGGTGTGATGCGGAGGATACCGAGGCTCTTAAGATTCTGGTGGAAAAAGCAGCTGTGACGGCTCTTCATTGTCGGGCACTGAAGGTGGATGCGAAGTTACCGTGGTTTGACATGATGTTGATGCATTGGGTTTATCGAATGAAGTATTCGAAGAAGAAAGAAGGGTAAGCAAATGGAGCAGGAGAAGAAAAAGGAGCTGATTCGGGTCATCAAATTTGTTTGCTTCTCGATTTCGGCTGGGGTGATTGAAATAGGAAGCTTTTCGCTTTTGACGGAGTTTACAAGCATGCGGTATTGGCCGCGGTATTTGATTGCACTTATTTTATCGGTGTTGTGGAACTTTACTTTAAATAGAAAGTTTACATTCCAAAGTGCCAATAACGTGCCGGTGGCGATGCTGAAAGTGGCACTGTTTTATGCGGTGTTTACACCGGTGACAACCATCGGTGGCAATTATCTGGTAGAGACATTGCATTGGAATGAGTATCTGGTGACGGGACTTAATATGGCGCTTAATTTAAGCACAGAGTATGTGTATGATCGCTTTTTTGTGTTCCGCGATACGCTGGATACGAATACAAAAGTTGCCTGAAGTACTGCATTTAGAAGTATATAGTTTGCACATACTGGCAGATTTTGATACTATTTGCGAAACTGTCTGGCGCGGATTCTGGCGTCACAAAGCGGCGTGTGACACTAGAATCCGCCACCAGAACAATAGAATTATAGGAGGATAACATGAAGAATTGTGGAATTAGTCGTTGGGATGACCCAAAGGAAATTAATAGAAAATTGAAAGAGCTGACGTCTCAACCAATCTGGGAAGTGACGGATGAGTATTATAATAATGAAATAATGCCATATTACAACGAGAAATGTAAGGAAAGCTACGCAGTTTTCGAGGAATCGCAGAAATACATTCCGGGCGGTGTGCAACATAATCTGGCATTCAATAAACCGTTTCCAATGTGTATGGCAAAAGCGGAAGGTGCGTATCTTTATGACAAGGACGGGAATCAGTACATCGACTTCTTACAGGCGGGAGGACCGACCATTCTTGGTAGCAACTACAAACCGGTTCGGGACAAAGTTTTCGAATTGCTAAACGAATGCGGACCGGTAACGGGATTGTTGCATGAATCAGAGATGTTAATAGCCAGAGAAATCAACAAGCATATGCCGAATGTGGAGATGTTCCGTATGCTCGGTTCCGGAACCGAATCGGTTATGGCATCTTTACGTATTGCCCGTATTGCAACCGGGAAAAAACACATCATCAAGATTGGTGGTGCATACCATGGATGGTCTGACCAGATGGTTTACGGATTGAAGATTCCGGGAAGCCGTGCACTGTTAGAATCCCACGGAATTCCGAATAGCAGTTTCGGAAAGACCGATGAAGTTCGCCCGAATGATTTAAATATGTTAGAAAAAATGCTGAAACGTAACCGATTAACCGGTGGAACAGCGGCCGTTTTGGTAGAACCGGTGGGACCGGAAAGCGGAACCAGACCGGTGGCACACGACTATAATAAGGGAGTCCGTGAACTCTGCGATAAGTATGGTGCGTTGTTAATATTCGACGAGGTAGTAACGGGATTTCGTGTAGGACTTTCCGGTGCACAGGGATACTTTGATGTAGTTCCGGATTTGACTATTTTCGGAAAAATCGTAGCAGGAGGATATCCGGCAGCCGGCGGTGTAGGAGGTAAGAAAGAGTATGCTTCCCTTATGGCAGCAGGACTTGCCACCGGAAAACATCGTGCTTATGTAGGTGGAACCTTATCGGCAAACCCACTTTCTTGTATTGCGGGATACACAGCGATTCAGGAAATCGAGCGTACCAATGCTTGCGAGATTGCAGGTAAAATGGGTGACCGCCTTTGCGACGGATTAAAAGAATTAATTGACCGGTATGGATTGCCATTTGTGGCATACAACCAAGGTTCCATTGTACACTTAGAGTGCACCGGCGCCATGAGTTTTGATTTCTCATCCATGTCCTTCTTAAAATCGGCCAAGGGCTTATTGAAGCACAAGGATATGATGTATGTGCGTAAGGATTCCATGGAAAAAATGGGCGCTGCCTATATGGCGAATGGTATCGTAACCTTAGCGGGAAGCCGTTTGTATACGTCAATGGCGGATACTCCGGAAATTATTGATGAAGCATTGAACCGTTTTGAAAATGTATTTAAACATGTAAAGAAGACGAATAAAGGATTGGTGTAAATGGAGTTAAAAGAAATTGTTGCACGGCAGCAGGCATATTTTCGAACCGGCAAAACCCGACCTATCGGTAAGCGGATTGCCCTTTTGATTCGACTAAAACAGAGTATTTTGAAACATGAAGAAGACCTTTATGAGGCATTTTACAAGGACCTTGGAAAAGGAAGAGCCGAGACGTATATGGCGGAGATTTCCATGGTATTGGAAGAAATTAGTCATGTAATGCGCAATCTTTCAAAGTGGGCACGGCCAAAACGAGTACGGGGAACCCTTGGCACCTGGCCGGCGAAAAGTCGTATTTACCGGGAACCCTATGGTATCGTGCTGGTATTAGCACCGTGGAATTATCCGCTTTTGCTGGCTTTGTCGCCGGTGGTAGGTGCGATAGCCGCGGGAAACTGTGTAGTACTGAAGTGCTCGAAGAGCAGCCCCAATTGCGCGGAGGTCATTGCTACCATTATGAGGGAGGCTTTTAAAGAGGAAGAGGCGTATTGTGTTGACGCCACCCTCGACTACGATACGGTATTGCAACAGGACTATCAGTATATCTTTTTTACGGGAAGTCCGAGAGTGGGAAAAACCATTATGAAACGGGCGGCAGAGGATTTGATTCCGGTGTCCTTAGAACTTGGTGGCAAAAGCCCTTGCATTGTCACCGATTCGGCCAACCTGCGTATGGCGGCAAAACGTATCGTTTGGGGAAAACTTTTAAATGCCGGTCAGACCTGCATTACGGTGGATTACTTGCTGGTAGATGAAAAAGTAAAAGATAAGCTTTTGACCTACATTCGGAGTGAAATTGCAAAACGGTATCCGGATGCTGCACATAATCCTAACTATCCGCGGATTATCAATGCCCATCATTATGAGCGGTTGATGGGGTTAATAGAGCGTGCAAAAGCGAAAGCGGAGGCCTCCGACGGAAGCCGAGCGGTATTTGGCGGCGAAGGAAAGGAAGAAGAGCGGCGCATTGCCCCGGCTATTTTTACCGGAGTTACCTGGGAGGATGAGATTATGGAAGAAGAGATATTTGGCCCGATTCTTCCGGTAATCACTTATCAGAATCTTGATGAGGCGGTGGAAAAAATAAATGATCGCCCCCATCCATTGGCAACCTATATCTTTACGGAGAATCGTGCGTTGGCTCATCAGTTGCTGAAGCGAATTCCCTTTGGTGGCGGTTGCGTGAACGATACTATTTTGCACATCAGCAATCCCAACATGCCCTTTGGCGGCGTTGGAAATAGCGGAATGGGCGGATACCACGGAAAATACAGTTTTGAAACCTTTAGTCATCGCAAGTCGGTGGTGGAAAACACCACGAAGCTGGATGTGCCAATTCGGTACGGACCGCTGACGGATGCGAAGTGGAAGGTGTTACGAATGATTCTTTAGAAAAGTAAAGTGTTGTACTTTTTTGTACTTTATTTGTCAGATAATAGGGATATGTCAGAAAACATGATACAATCGTAATTGTGGAGAAAGTATGAAGAAGGAGGCACAAATAGGGGTGAGACGTAGAGTAGGAAAAATCCTTGCGGGGGCACGCGCTGAAAGTGGAGCTTCGTTGCATGAAACGGCATATGGTTTGTGTACGGTGCAAGCCCTAAGTAAAATGGAAAAGGGTATGCAGCAGATTTATAAATTGGACTTTGATGTTATTTTGGAACGACTGAATAAGAACCCGGACAATTTTGAGTGCGTATTATCGAAGAAAGAATACGAAAAAATGGCGGTGCGTGAAAACATAGAAGAAGCAATTCTGTTTCTTGATGGAGAGAGAGCAAGGGAGGGGCTTGTAAAACTGCGGTCATTGTATAAAATGAGTAGGGCGGTAGAGCGTATGTTTTTTTATCGAACCGAGGGCTTTTATTATTTAGAGTGTGAAAAAAACTATTCTCACGCCAAGGAAAGTTTTAAAGAAGCGTTGAAATCGGTGGCACTGGATTACAAGAAGGAAGAGCCAGGAACAGAGCGGTATTCTACCTGGGAGGTGGAAACGCTTTTAGGGTATGGAAAGGCTTGTTATCAGCTGGGTGAGGCAGATGAGGCGAGCAAGGTTGCGCAAAAATGCTATTCGATTGCGTGCAGAATTAGCGATGGAGGGCTGAGAGCACGCGTTTATCCCAAATGTGTTTATTACAGAGGAGTGTGGTGCGATTTATCGAATGAGGAACGGATTCAGAATTATGAAGAGGCGTTGATGCAGTTGCGTAAGAATTCTATAAGCTACTTCATTATTCCGCTGAAGAAACGAGTTGTTGCGTTGTATAAGAAAAGTGGGAACAGCGAGCGGGCTTCTTATTGGGAGCGATTGGTGACACCGCTTGAAGAAATTGAAGAGGTTTATAATAAAAGAGTAATAGAGGATGCAATATTCTTTCGTGATTATTCGTGTGTACATCATTTGGATTATGAAATTATTCGAGGTGAGCGTCATACTATGGGATTAACTCAGGAAAGTATGATGGCGGGTATTTATGAAAATCAAAGTACATTTTCGGATATTGAGAATGGGAAATGTACGATGAATGGTTCCAAGTTTTCGGAGATAATGGAGCGTTTGGGTATGGTATCTGAGCGTCAGAGTTCATTTGTGCCAGTATGTTCCTTTGCGGAATTGGAACTAATATGGAAAATACGTCAAGCTTCAGGGCGTGATGATGTGGAAGAGGTTGAAAGATTGCTTGCAAGCAGTAGCTTTCTAAATCTTGCAATGGCAGCAAGCTATAAAATTGTGAATTCGGAAATAGCAAAGGCGAACGAGGAAATCTGTGAGGAACTTTCTAAAATGCTTGAAAAGTCTTATCCGATGGATGCGGAAATCTACTATCGCCCACCATTTCAGTGGGAAATGGATGCAATCGTTACTTGCGGTATTGTAGCTGGGAAAAAGTGTCCGGAAGAGATTCTTGCGATGATAGAGAAGTTACGAAATGTTTTTTTGCAAAGCGATTTGGATAAGCGGTATTGTTATAGGGAATATGGAACGATATTGTATAATCAGATTTGGGTTATGTCGAAAGCAGGCATGAGTGAAGCATTGCATGATGTTACGGAGGAAGGATTTCGATATTCGCTGGAATGTGGAAAAGGAGGCATGCTTAGCAGATGCGCAGCAGCCAAAGCAATGGAAGAGGGGATTTCAAATGAGATGAGCGTGCGTTATGCACATTATGCTGTGATTTTTGCCGAACTATACTATAAAGCATCGATAAATGAATATGTTGACTTTTATGAATGGATTAAAAAGAGAAGGGGCTGTGAAAAAAGCATAGCCTCTTCAACGTAAAATAAATTTCCTCCATGCAAATTTGTCAGTTTATGTACATAAATACACACAATTTAAAGATACTTTAAAATAATCAAAAGGTCTATAGGTTTTCAGTTGAAATAATTTCAACTGAAAACCTATAGACCTTTATTTTGAATGGATATAAAATCGAATTATAGGTAAGCGGTAGTTGCTTTGGATGATGGAGTGATGTTTTATAGTAAGGAGAAGGATGAAAATGGATATCAGGGATATTTTTGTAATGAATGCAAAAGGCGGCGTGTTGCTTATCAATCCGCGAAATGCAGAGATGATGGCGGTTAGGAGAGAGCATCTCCAAACGGCGGTTGACGTGCTTACAAATGATAAGCAGAATCAAACGTGCGCATCTTTTATCAAACCGATTACAGAAGAGGAAATGGTCAGACCAGAAAGTTTATCAGTGGATGGAATCGGGATTATCGCATCATTGAAATGTAATTTTGCGTGTAAGTACTGTTTTGAGCAGGATTTTGATAAATCGGAGATGACACCGGAAATGATTCCGTTTATTCGGAAGTTTATTGCTTACTGGAACCGGGAAATGGACTGCGAGGTTGACGTTAAAAGTGTTGGCCTGATGGGAGGAGAAATTTTTCGGGGCGATACGCATGTGCTGGTTGAAGACATCATGGAGCAGGCACCGGGCATCCGGGCTGAAAGGAATAAAAGCAGTGCCTCTAGACATCAGACTCTGCTGATATCATACCACAGAATAACCTATGAAGTTAATAACCAATGTAGATGAGATGGAAAGGATTTATCCAGGTGTCTCAGATCATCTATAAATCTATAGAAAGGATAAGTGCATAACCATCATCTTTACTGGCTATACACTTATTATACGAGGAATTTATAGAATGAAGAAAGAAAAGAAACGAGGTGCGATTTCCCAGATTCTGGATTTCGCAGGAAAACGGAAAGGATTGACCGTGCTTGGATGCATTCTGTCGGGTGTATCTATGTTACTTAGCATGGTGCCCTACATCTGCATCTGGCTGATTATACGGGAACTGGTGCAGGTGGCACCGGATTGGCAGGAGGCAAAACATATCACCACTTATGGTCTGGCCGCATTTGCTTTTGCCATTGCAGGAATTGTTGTGTATTTTACCGCGCTCATGTGCACCCATATGGCGGCATTCCGCACTGCTTCCAATATGCGAAAACAGTGCATGGAACATTTGACCAGGGTGCCACTTGGCTATTTTGACACGCACGCCTCTGGATATCTGCGCCGAAGAATTGACGGGGCAGCAGCGCAGACAGAGACCTTGCTGGCACACAATCTGCCGGATGTTGCAGGAGCTATCGTAATGTTCGTAGCCACCGTTGGCCTTTTATTGACCTTCGACTGGCGCATGGGACTGGCCTGTCTGATGGCAGTGGTCATTTCCATCCTCTGCATGATGTCCATGATGGGGGGGAAAGAATGCAACGTTCATGCAAAAATATCAGGAAGCCCTTGATGCCATGAGCAAAACAGGAACAGAGTACGTCCGTGGAATTCCGGTAGTCAAGGTTTTTCAGCAGACGGTCTATTCATTTACCGCATTCAAAAAAACAATTGATGCATACAGCGATTATGCAACCGAATTTACAACCAAAGGTTGTCGCCTACCTCAGTCTCTAAACCTGACATTCACAGAGGGAGTATTTACGCTCTTTGTTCCGGTGGCATTTTTCCTTGCACCGGGTGCAATGGCAAAAGGAAATCTGGCATCCTTTGTGGTTGATTTTGCTTTCTATGCAATTTTCTCAGCAGTTATATCCACAGCACTTGCCAAGATTATGTTCATGACCAACGGATTGATGACAGCAAAAGAGGCATTAAACAGAATCCAGGATATTATGAACGTTCCGGAGGTAGAAGTCAGCAAGAGTCAGAAGAAACCTAACAATAATGAAATTGTATTTGACCATGTGACATTTACCTATGAAGGAGCAAATCACCCGGCCTTGTCGGATGTATCTTTCCGGGTGCCGGCAGGAAGCACCATTGCTCTGGTTGGACCATCCGGTGGCGGTAAAACCACAGCGGCAAGTCTGATTCCGCGTTTTATGGATGTGGAAAAGGGAAGCGTGCAGATCGGAGGCGTCAACGTCAAAGACATGGATGTGCACAAGTTGATGGACCAGGTGGCATTCGTCTTCCAGTCCGGCAAGCTTTTTAAGATGTCGATTCTGGAGAATGTCAAAGCGTCAAAACCGGATGCAAGCAGACAGCAGGTGTTAGATGCCCTGGAAGCTGCCCAGTGTAAGGATATTCTGGAAAAATTCCCGGAGGGAGCAGACACGGTAATTGGTTCTAAGGGAATCCATTTATCGGGAGGAGAGACTCAGCGCATCCTCTTGGCAAGAGCAATCTTGAAAGATGCTCCAATCGTAGTGCTTGATGAGGCAACAGCTTTTGCAGATCCGGAGAATGAGGTTTTGATTCAGAAAGCATTTGAGAACCTTGCAAAAGATAAGACCGTACTTATGGTGGCACACCGTCTTTCCACGGTAACCAATGCGGATTGCATTGTTGTGCTTGATAAAGGCAAGGTGGTAGAATCTGGACGCCATGAAGAATTACGGATGAAAGGCGGCTTGTATGCTCATATGTGGGACGATTACAAGAAAGGCCTTTCCTGGAAAATCGAAAACAGCGATACAAAGGGAAAACAGACGAAATCAATGGAAAGGGAGGCCAGCTAAGATGAAATTTTCAGAAAAAATGAAACAAACCTATGCCCTGACGGATGTAGGTATCAGAAATATGAAAAAAGCGGTTTTTTGGACCGTAATTGTAAACCTGGTAGTGATGGGGGGACAGGAATCTTATATTTCCTTATGAAAGATTTTATGGAAGCTTTGACCGGAAAGGCAGACTTACCTAAGCTTGCAAACTACCTGCTTTTGCTGGGAATCTTCCTTGTAGTATCCCTGGTTACCCACATTCAGCAGTACACCAATACCTACGGTTCTGTATATGCCAAGGTTAAGGATGTGCGTATGAATCTTGCAGAGAGTCTCCGGAAACTTCCGCTGTCCTTTTTCGGAAAAAGAGACATTGCGGATTTGACAGAGACCATCATGGGCGATGTAAACACGCTGGAACATGTATGGAGCCACGTACTGGGTTATCTCTACGGCGCCTATATTTCAACGGCAGTAATCGCCATCGGGCTTTTGTTTATGAGCTGGCAGCTGACAATTGCGGCATTGTGGGCAGTACCGGTTGCCTTTATGCTTTTATTTGGAACACGAAAACTGGTAATGAGCAGAAGCGCAAGAACAAGGAAAGCGGCGCTTACCGTCAGCGATAGCATGCAGGAGATGTTGGAGTGTGCACGGGAGATTCGAGTTACCAACAAAGAAGCAGATTTCCTGAAGCAGTTTAATGAAAAAGTAGATACGCATGAGAGGGTTACCCTGTCAGGTGAGTTGTTTACCGGAATCTTCGTAAACGGTGCATCGGTTATTATGCGACTTGGCATGGCAACAACGATTTTGGCAGGAACATCCATGATTCTTGCAGGAACAGCGGATTTTATGATCTTATTTATGTTCCTTATGGTTATTACCAGAATCTATGCCCCCTTCGACCAGTCACTGGCACTAATTGCGGAAATGTTCATGAGCCAGGTTTCCGCCGGTCGAATCCGCGAGATTTACGATACACCGGTTGCGACAGGAAGTGAAGACTTTGAACCGAAGGGACACGATATTGTCTTTGATAAAGTTAGTTTTGCCTATGAAGACGAAGGGGTTCTTAAGAATGTAAGCTTCACGGCAAAAGAAGGCGAAGTGACTGCTCTGGTAGGTGCTTCCGGCTCCGGCAAATCCACCTGCGCAAGACTTGCCGCCCGCCTCTGGGATGCCCGAAGTGGAAAAATAACCCTTGGTGGCGTGGATGTCCAGACGGTAGATCCGGAAGTGCTATTACGTGATTATTCCGTGGTATTCCAGGATGTTACCCTTTTTGATGACACCGTAATGGAGAATATCCGGTTGGGAAAAAGAGATGCCAGCGATGCTGAGGTGCTTGCGGCAGCCAAAGCAGCTAATTGCGATGAGTTTATACGGAATCTTCCCCAGGGTTATCTGACCAACATCGGTGAAAACGGAAGCAAGCTATCCGGCGGAGAACGCCAACGAATCTCCATTGCCAGAGCCCTTTTGAAAAATGCACCGGTTGTTATCCTGGATGAAGCAACGGCTTCCCTGGATGTGGAGAATGAAACCAGAGTGCAGGGAGCGCTTACAAGACTTCTGGCAGGGAAAACCGTTCTGGTTATCGCCCACCGGATGCGTACCATTGAGAATGCGGATAAGGTTGTTGTCATGAATGACGGTCGTGTGGTTGAGATAGGCTCTCCGGCAGACCTGAAAACCAGAAAAACCGAGTTCGCCCATATGTTGCAACTGCAGACAGAGAGTGCGAATTGGGTGATTTAGTGGTATAATGAAAGATAAAGGATAAAAGGGAGAGGAATGGGATTGAATAAAAAGATAAATTCTTATGAATATGTGATGGCGGCTTACATCAAGAACTTAAGGCAACAGCAGGGGATAGGCGTGAATCAGCTATGTGGTGGTTTATGTTCAGAAAGTACATTTATCCGTTTTGAAAAAAGGGAGCGAACATTGCCATATGAGACTTTGGGACGAATCCTGGAGCGACTGGGGAATAACATAGAAGATGTTCATATTTATCTGGAGGGTGACGAATACGATAAATGGGCTTGTAGAACGAAGGTGATCTATTTCATCATAAAAGAAGATTACAATAGTGCTACAGAGATTCTGGAAAGATACAAGGAGCAATACCCAAAGAAAACAAAGTTGGAAGAGCAGTTTTATTACCGGATGAAAGCAATGATTGAAGCCTGTCAGGACGGGGAGCGGGAGATAATAGCAGACAATCTGCGCCAGGCACTTGCACGAAGTGTTGTTGATATAAGTCCGGAAGGCGTAGCGAAAGAGGCTTTGTCAATACAGGAAATCGATATGCTGCTGGACTATTATCGATATACGGATGTGAGCGCAGGAATATTTCGACAGATTATCTCCTATATCTGTGATAGAAAATGGGAAAACGTGGCCACCTGTAAAATTCTACCAAAGGCAATCTATTATTATTATCTTGCCCTGTGCGAAGAGGTAGCATTTGACAGTTGGGGCATCGATCAGTTGATCATGGTTGAAAAGATTGTTTCGGAATCAATTGATGAGCAAAGAAAGATAGGTAGCCTGTGCTTCTTATGGGAGTTACTTACGATTCGCGAGGGGATATACCATGCCATATCTGACAAAATGGAGCTTGACCAGATAACAAAGAAAAGGGCAGAAGATAATTCCAGGTGGAAGGCAGCTCTTGAGTGGTTATATAAGGATCAGCATATACCCGAAAGAACAATAAATACGGCAATTTACTACATGACATTTAATGTAGAAAACTTAGGGAAAGCGTTAAGGAAACGAAGAAAAATGCTTGGTTTATCGGTTTCGGAAATTGCGGAAGGAGTTATGGATCAAAAAACGGTGTATAGGATAGAAACCGGAGAAGTAAAAGGACAAAAATACCATAAACTGAATTATTTAGAAAGAGTAGGGTTGCCGAATCAGTTGATACATGACATTTTTATTACAGATAATCTGGAAGAACGTGATTTGTTCATGCATATGAGAAAGGCAAAGAGTCGGATGAATTATGAAGAAGGATGGTGTGATTTACTTACGTTAAAAGAAGACTATAAGTGTAAACTTACATATAATGAACAGATTTTACGATGGTATGAGTTAGCATATCTGGTTGATAGAAGAAAAATTGAGAACGGAGACGCATTATTAAGAATTAGGGAAAGTGCTGAATTGAGCGTAAATTGGAAAAGCTTAACTAGAGCAAAGCATCACTATTATAGCTACGTGGAGATACCGTTTTTGAAGCTGTATTTTCAATGTGCGGAGACATTCTTTGAAAACGAGAATGTTCATGAGGAATTGGAAGCTATTGAGAAGTATTGTTTTGAATACGTTGATGATGAATTGCGGTACAACCATTTTAAGAGTATGTTGAGCGTTGGTGCAGTCATACAATCGGTGTTGGGAAATGTTGGCGAATATGAAAAATCCAATAAGTGGTGTAAACGGATAATTGATATGTCGCTGGCATGTAGGAAGCTTCGAAGAACTGTAGACATCCGATATGCTATGTGGTGGAATAAAAGGGAAGAAGAAAAGACAACGGATGTAGTGCCGTTGTCTAATCTTGCAACATTGTCGAACATGTTGATGAAGTATGAGGATGAGCAATTTTTCTTAAATAAGATGTATAAAGTTGGGCGGTAGTTAATTTTCTTCATTATCATTCGTAGGGTGTTTATCATCTCTGCATATAGCGATAGTGCTGTGTGATGTTGGCGGTAATATAATCGGTATGGTATATGTACCGATAAGAATAAAAGATAAAATGGTGAGTAATGCAATTTTTAAACGATTCTTGTGCATTGTAATTCGTCTCCCTTGTTAATAATAATTCTATTAACTTACTATTTCACAAAATGATAACAAATTCAATACCCAGAGTTGTCAGGTTGGAACATGACAACTCTGGGTATTTTTTGTCGGTATAAGTTGTGTTAATATTAAGAATAGGTACCGGAATAATATAACGTTGGTTGCAAGCAACGAAGAAGAAAGGAGCGACAAAATGAAAAGAATATTAATTTCATTATTAATTGGAGCGATGGCTCTTACCAGTGCACCGTTAGTACATGCACAGAAACTGGCAGATTATGAAAGCCGAATGAATGTTGATTTGCGAAGTGCAAAATTGGAAAGAGACAGTCAGCAAAGTAAGGTGGACAGATTGTCAGATTACGATTTTGCTTGTAAAGCAGTCGAAGAGTACTATCTTTGCAGAGATACTGATAAAGAGGTTGACATGTCTTTATATTTTGGTGAACAGATTATGCCGTTGTTGACTGCAAAAATGGACATCGATAAACATAAACGAACAGCGTATAATAAGGAGTACAATAATTATCGTGTTACTGTAAAGCCTATGTATGAAGAAAAATGGTACAGTAATGAACATGAAACATTTCTTATCCTTGCTACGGAGAGAGCTTGGTATGAAACAGATTATCCAACAACGATAGGAGATGTGTTAGATATTAAAATCTCTAAGGCTGGAAATCGCGTAATAACAGAATGCTACAATCATGGTGGATTTGATTGGATATATGGTGAGATGGATTCGAAGTATAAAGCAATGATTGAACGCAAAGGTAACGGATTGCTTCAAGCATCAACCGATTGGAACAAAGGGGTTAAAGAAATAATGATGAGAATTGATAAATATGCGGAAGAAATGAATAATCCGCAAGTTGCTTCTTATTCTCAGAAAGGTGAAGAATCGACAGCTTTATTGAGGGCATCTCAAAATGTGACAAGAAATCAAGTGGTGAATTGGGCAAGAAATAATTACGATGAAGGAAGACCGGTAAGTTCAAAGGCAAGCGTACCGTATTATGACTTTTCGCAATTGACCAATCAATATGATTGCACGAATTTTGTGTCTCACGCATTGTTAGCCGGCGGTGCTAAAATGAATGATAAAGGAAGAGCAGGTCTTCAAGAATCAGACCAATGGTATTTTAGAAGCGAAAGAAATAGAAGTACATCTTGGTCGGGGGTAAATCAGTTATATAGTTTCTTAACAAGAAGCCGTCCAGGAAATTCAAATGTCGGTCCATATGCAGAGGAGATTCCGTGTGATTATAGAAATGCATTATATGGGGATGTAGTTCAATTTTATAATGGAAGTATTTGGAGACATTCGACGATTGTAACAAGTAGGGGCAATAACAAAATATATGTTACAGGACGTACATCACCTGGAGTATTTAATAATAATGACGAAGTACGTGATTTTGTGGGAATGACACGATATCGCTTATTGCATATTTTAGGAACATACTAAACCATGTTTATTGGCTAGCGTGGTTACATAACAGTAAACTCCGCTAGCTAATCATGTACAATTTTACTGTGAAAATATTCATACAAATATTGTTTTACTATACAAAATGTGATAATGTTAAGCATAGGTAACTTGTTGAGAAAATACATACATTGACAGGAGGAAATGATGGTGAAAAGGGGTTTATGGATTATTACAGTTTGTGCAGTAGCAACAACGCTTCTATGGGGATGTGGCAAGAAGGCGGAAGAACCGACGGATGCGAAAGAGACGAAGACGAAGACAGAGGTTTCGCAGGAGAAGGAAGAGCCGGAAGAGAAAACCATGGAGGGGTTCTGCGATAATTTCATACGAACATTTTTGGACGCAGTTAGAAGTGGTGAAGCAGTTCCGCTGGATCATTTTATTGCCAATGAGAATCTTGCAAGCTATGAGCAGAAAGCCATTTTGATCAGACATCAGTCGACAGGTATGATGCCGCTGTGCAAGAAACCTGAGGAGTATGAAATAAAGTTGGAAGAAAAGAAAATTATTTCAGAGAATGAAGTTTATTTTTTGTATTTTTCGGTGGATGCATACGGTAGTGTAGCTCCAGTGTTTCTATTAGTGAAAGAGGAAAAAGACGGATGGGGAATCGTGGACTGCTGTGCTTGCCCTGGTCCGGATACTTTGGATTATAGCACCATGGGAAACAGGAGGGAAACGAGGATGGATAATCCGGATATCTGGAATGATGAAGAATGGGTAGCGTCCATCAATCAAAAGACGGAAGAATATTGTAAGAAGTATAAGGTGGAGCTGGAGTGATTCTTATGAAAAATGGTCGGCGAAGAATTTTTAGAGATTGAATTAGGAGCTACACTTGATTGGATGCGTCTGATTAAGTGTAGCTTTTTTGTGTTGAAAAGGTTTGACGAGTAGTTGGCGTTATTGTATAATATGTTTAATTATTTGCGAATATATTAATAATTAAGTATAAAGAGGAATGTTAGATTAAAGCAACAATTTTCGGCTTATCATTTGCATTTCATTTCTATGGGGATTATACCACTACATGTAAATGCTTCAGAATTAAATATTGATAAAAGCGATAAAAGAGCTGCAGTTATAGAGCTAAACGAAGAAGTGCTTTGTGATTTACCGGTAGAAGAACGAAATGAGTTAGATTGTTTAATTGTAGCTGGGATTTTGGTGTCTATAATAGAAAACTATATGAGATAATGAAAAAATACAAAGACGCATTATTTGTAGTTTCGGCTGGAAAGGGCAATGAGAACTTAGACAAAATGAAAATATATCCAGCGTGTTTTAATTTACAAAACATTATTGTAGTAGGTGGACTAGGCATATCAGGAAAACAAAAAATGGAGGGGACATCGTTAGCGGTTGCTTATGTAACACAAAAGATTGCGAGAGAGATGCTCTATAGTAAGAAGCAGAAGGGAACGTAAAATGATCGATTTAGATATGAAAAGTATATACTTTATATTAGCTGTATTGACGTATGTGATTACATTGGTAGTGAATATGATGATCCAGCGAAAAAGGACAGCGAGTGTTAGGGTTAAGGTAGTGACCTATTTGGGTTTGTTCATTCTGATTATTGCGATTGTTTCACCACTAAATTTGTTGTTAGGGGCAGGAGTATCATGGATGTTCCAGCTTATCGCAATTTTTATGTGCATTAAACGAAAATAATAATATGGGGCTGTGAAAAAATACCTGAGCATGGTTCCAGAACATGTAACTGGACATATTCGATGTAATCCCGTCGACATGCAAAAAACTGTACAGTTTGGAAATAGAACTGACAGAAAAGAAGGACAATGGTAACAGATGGATGAATAGCAAGTGGAGGGATGATTCACTTGCTATTTTTGTATATTTTTGATAAAATACAAGCATATATGCAAAATATCTGAAACTTTACGGACAAACGGAGACAGAGGAGATATAACACATGTCTGATATGGTATATCATGGAAGTAATGTAGAGGTTTCTAAGCCTAAGATAATACAGAATGGATTTTACAAAGATTTTGGTTATGGGTTCTACTGTACCAAATTGGA
The DNA here is from genome assembly GCA_900115795.1 of Lachnospiraceae bacterium XBB1006. Lineage (GTDB taxonomy): Bacteria > Bacillota > Clostridia > Lachnospirales > Lachnospiraceae > XBB1006. The sequence continues at coordinate 90,900 of FOXT01000008.1, forward strand.
GAAGCAGGCGATTCGCTGGGCTAAGACCAAAAAAGGTAGCACCATTGTAAGCAGGTATTCTTACACACCGAGTAATCAGCTTAAGGTACTTTCTTTTCCGGAGATGTCAGATGAATGGCTGGATTTTGTTGTAGACTGCAGACGTGGAATAGAGCATGATTATGATATCGTCGAAGGTCCAATGGCAGACGACCAGATTTGGAATTTTGTTGAACAGTTTATGGAAGGTATCATTCCGAGAAGCGCTTTCTGGGAAATTGTAAAATTCAAATATCCTACCCATCAGATTCTTTTTAGAAACGAAGCGGCTCTTAAAACCATTTCCTTTGATAGTGTCAAGTGACGTATGAAAAAACAGAGCCAAAGAAAAAGGCTCAAATGAACCTTGAAAAGTAGATATCTGTAAGTACAGTTAAGCGGACGGTGCCCTAAGAACCCGCAAGGGACTCGTCCCTTGACTCGATCTGTGGGCTCTGCCCGCACCCGTCCTCGCCGGAGGCAGGTCAGCAAGCACACTTGCTGACTTAAGATACAGGATAATCCGTGAACCTTATGTCAAGGGACTTTCGCGGCATATCCTCACCGGCTTTGCCTGTTTCGGTATTCCACGGTTCCCTTGACAATGGTTCCGCTCCAGAACTATGCAAAAGCTTGTTGTTGCATTTTTAGGATCGTCTGTTGTCCAAGGAAGATCATAAGCTGCCACTTGCCGGGCATGTTATCACCATTTTTGATGATGTCATCTTCAACTAATGGTCTGAAGTGATTGTGCTTGTGAGGGCGCAGAAAGTTGTAGTAGGCGACCCATAAAGCCAGGTCGTAGTTCGCTCCGTCGTAATTATCAAAGCCATTTGTAGGACGATAGGAAGCCTTGTATGTGCGGTTTAATCGCTCAATCATCTGTTTGTAGGGTCTAAACTCCTTTGACACCTCATCATCGTTTGTAAGCCCGATAACCTGCGTGATATCGAATTTGAAATTCTCTTTGAACTGCACGAAAAACTGCTGGGCGGCAAGTGGATATGCGCTGTATCCATCGGCTATAAACTTGAAGTTTTTAGGCAGCTCCTTAAGGTGCTGAAACGCCATCCGCATAGCCATGATACAGGGACCGACACCACGATTATCAGACACCTGATATCCAATGATGACACGGGTTGCAGCGTTCATTATGAACCAGATATAGCCCTTGATACCACGGACTTTTATGTAGGTTTCGTCAGCCGTCATGGCAAGGTGATCCGGATCCTTTTCGTATGGATAGGTGTCAATAAATGGCTTTATACAGATGGCGGCGGTCTTACAGTAGTTGGCGACCATCTGGTGGGATATGGAAATACCGTGAATGTCCTTCATGGCTTGAGCCGTTTTACGGAGTGACAGCCCAAGGTTGACCCGGTAGGAAAGACATAGCGACATGATATATGCATCGTTCTTTGTAAACTTCAGAGAGGATGCATTCTTCGGCAGGGTGGTTATGTCCATCTTAAAGAAATCTATTGTGAATTCGCGGTAGATGTAATGCAGCTTATATTTGTTCTTTCCGTAAGCTTCCTTAAGATCATCTTTATCAACCTTTTTAAGATTGTCTAGATAGTAAGAGCATTTTGGGTTGATGCACTTGTGAACAATGAAGTGCTTGCGATCTTTTTTAGGGGTAAGAGCATGCATGCAGTAGGGGCACCTTAGCTTCAGGCGTGATACTTCGGTAGATTCCTGGTGAAAGGTATTCTGACATACTTTGCAGAGAATCTGACCTTTGGATCCGTTGTTCTTGTAGAGATAGATTTTTGGTGCATTGCATCTAGGACATTTACAGTCGTCAGGTATATCGCACTCCTTAAGGCGTCTTACAGGTTTGATGGGCTTGTAATCGTCTTGGTAACGCCATTCAAGGTACTTCATGAAGTCACGGTAATCCCAAGGTTCCACATGGAGAATCAGTGGGAGATTATCAACTTTGAACTTCTGGTGCTTTGGAGAATGAGAGTCATCAAACGCCCACTGTTTTAGAGGGATGTACTTACAGATAAAGCTTATCAGCCAGATATTTTGCTGATATAGTTGTTGAATTAACTGAAGTAAATAAAGTATAATGTTCATGAGCATTGGCTCCTTTCTGGATGTCTTCTTGGTCGTTGACATTATACCAAAAAAGGGATGTCAATGCTCATTTTATTTTGAACTCCCGAGAAATAAAGGATTTAATAATAAAAAAGGTAGGTAAAGTTGACACTACCGATCTACGGAAGAAGGAATAAAAAATGTAGGTGATTTGTGGCTGCCATTGAAAGCGTTATCTGAAAGAGAAGATGCCTACGATGCGCTTTGCAACGTGGATACGCAGAGTTTAGATACATTGGGAAGAGATTGCTTACGTGCATTAATGAAATATTTCAAATATCATGACTTAAAGGTAGAATATGCGCACGGAGATTTTGCCATTGATATGGATAACCCTTATCAGGTGGTTGGGTCTGCGGATTATTGTTTCGTGGCACGAGTTGATGCAGTAGAAGGCGTTGAGTATCGGGATGTTGTTGAGAAAGAGACATCCTTAACAGAAACGGAAAAGGTAGGCACCCCCTATACAAAATACAAAGTGACAATTCTTCAGAACATTAAAGGTAAATTATCGAGAAATACACCGATAACGGTTACAAAGTTTGGCGGAATCAAAGAAGATCAAAAGAGTGTTTTTCTTTTTGAGGGTGATGCCTTGATGGAAGAAGGAAACGTGTATGTATTATTGGCGCATAAGCAGCCGGATGGATCGCTGCTTACTTGCGGTCCGAATACAACCGTTGAGGTTACCGATCTCGATGATACGAAGAATGTAACGACAACAAAGGAACTGAAGTCGGGCATTATTGCAAAATATAAAGAATACTATTTACATGAAGAGAAAGTGGAATAGGAGGAGCGGCGCATTGCCTGCTTAAACGCATTCCCTTTGGCAGAAAGTGTTTCAACTTTGGTGTCTTGAATTTGTCAGGAAGATTTGGTAAAATTTAATCAGAATCTAGATTTTACACCAAAAGAGGTAGAGATTGAACATGAAAAAGAAATTTTTTGTCGCAATTAGTATTCTACTGATAGCATTTATGATTACACCAATTTTAGGATGTGCCACCAGAAAAAAAGCAAACATCCAGACAATAACGTTTCCGATGGAAAAGGGGGAGCAGAAATTATCATTAAAGGTAACTATGCCAAAAGGGTGGTATGTTTCGAAAGAAAAACCTAAGGAAGTGGTGTACTATCCGTCTGTTAGAAAAGATCTTTATAATAAAAAAGGCGAGTTTGTTGGATATTGCGCTATATTAAGATATGATGCTGGGATTAAAAAGTTTCAGGATGTAGAGCGTCCTGAGCAATTATATGCGCAGGTTTCACTTGCAAATCATTATCAGTTTGATGTTCGGAATAGTGATATCACGGATTTGAAGTATAGGACGGTTCTTGAAACGAAATATAGAAGAACCGATGTCTGCGGAGTATATTATTCAGCACAGCTCACCGGAAGTGAACATGAAAAGTATAATTATGGAATATTAAGCTGTCGAAATAAAACAAAAACTTACGTTGTATTTGATATTGAAAGAAATAAAACAACGTTGAAACAGATTAAGAAAATGGCGAAAAGTATTACCTACTGAAAGAAAAAGGAGATATATTAGGGCAGAGCAGTTTCGCAATTGCCTAAAAGGATAAATATTTTGGAGGTGACTTAACATGGATCAATTATTATGGGACAGTTTTTTAGCTTGTTTTAATGGGGTGGCTCTTGTTGCAATCGTTGTATTTTTGATAAGAGTTGCAAAATACCTAAAGAGTAAAAAATCTTAAACTACAGGAAAGGCATTATCCATTGTGCGGTAGTGCCTTTTTTGATGTCGGATTTCATTTTTCGCTCTATTAAGTAGTGTTTGCTCATTAAGTACTGCTTCCAACGCAAACAATGGAAAAAACGAACCCTAGCCAGGTGGTTGCATTTCTTTTTGTTAAAATTGGGAAGATAGTAAATGATAGATACGATAATTATATATAGTTCTTTGGAAACATACAAATGAAACCATCGGAGTTATCTAAGACAAAACTCACGATTCAGAAAGATGCAACGGCGAAGTTGAAGGTTTCTAATTTTAAAAAGACTGTCAAATGGTCTAGCTCGAATAAGAACGTTGCAGATGTGTATGCGGATGGAACCGTTGAGGGTATCGGAGAAGGAAAGTGCACCATTACGGCGAAATGTGGTAAGAAGAAATTAACCTGTAAAGTAACCGTAAAGTATTCTGAGAAGAAGAAAGCGACGGATGTATGGTTTTATGCAAGTAGTTTATGCGACAGAATGGAAGCATTAGCTACATATCAGGAAAAAGGCAAAAGTTGTGAAGTGAAGGCAGTGGCTGAGGGCGGTATTTTATGAAAAAAATTTTTAAAAAAATTAGCACTCATCTATTGACAGTGCTAACAATTGGTGGTATAACATAATTAGAACAAAGGAACAGAGAAGATTGAAAGAATCTGAACCCTCCGTCCCGTTGCTCAATACAAAAGATAATGAAATGTATGAGTAAGGAGGAATGAAGTATGTTATACCCAAGTTTATTAGGAGAGAAGTTGTTTGATGATTTTATGGATTTCGATTTTCCAGCCTTTAGAGGATTCGAAGACGCGGACAGGAAGTTGTATGGGAAACATGCAGCGCAACTCATGAAGACGGATGTGAAGGAACATGAGAAGGCCTACGAAGTTGATATTGACCTGCCTGGATTTAAGAAGGATGAGATCCAGTTGAATCTGGAGAATGGTTATCTGACAGTGGCGGCAGCCAAGGGACTTGATAAAGACGAGCAGGATAAGAAGGGAAGAATCATTCGTAAGGAACGTTATGCAGGAAGTATGCAGCGAAGCTTCTACATCGGAGATGGGGTTCGTACCGAAGATGTGAAAGCGAGATTTGAAGATGGTGTATTGAAACTAATGATTCCAAAGAATGAAGAGAAGATTCCTGAGAAAAATACCATTATGATTGAAGGATAATAAGAATCGAGTAGGAGGGAGCTAATCACTCCCTACTACTCGATTTTTTATCGGAGAGCGCTTGATATCGTCAAATTTGAGAAATAAGTAGAAAGTTGAGGAGTTGTTTAATGAAACAGCTCCTTTTTGCTATATATGGAAGGAAAGAATGGTATCCGGATTTCTATATTCTTTATTCTTTCGATCGTCCAAAGCAATCTCAATAATATGATTCGCCTGCACACCGGTATCAATCAAATAATTTTTAAAAATGGTAAAAACCAGATAGGATTTCCCGCTCCGCCGTATTCCGGTAATTACCTTTATCATTCCGTTGTGCATTCGATTTTTTAAATCGTTGAGATAGCTATCTCTTTTAATTTCCATGAATACTCACCTCTGAAATTTTATGGCCACATGACCGGAAAAATTCAAAATATGAGGGAAATGGTGTCAAAAGTGGTACAGAAAACAGGATGGCTTGGAAACAAAAATATATTGACAAATGGTACCCTACAGGGTATATTATGGTGCAAGAAGTTAAGCCGTTTAAGACGATTGAAGAACAGATTCAAAGAGGACTCTTGCGAATCTAAATTATTATCGATTAAGTGCATATACACTTACATTGAGGAAAGATAATCACTTTTATGAAAATGTTCATTTTTCGGATGTGATGCAGATATATAGATTTGATATGGAACTAAGGGCGGCATTGATGTATATTCTTGAGAGTATTGAAGTTTCAATGCGGACATATACGATGGAAATTTCCCGATATGGGGCTTAGTTGAATTGTTGACACTTGGATTCTTATCTAGACTATTTAAGAATTTAACACCAGAAGTTCGTGACGAAATATGTAAAAGTAATTATGGAAAAATAAAGGAGGCCATCATGATAAATAGCATCAAGGTAATGAGACTAATCCGTTCTACGTCAAAACGATTTATGTTTCTACAAAGCATTTATTCTGTAATTTCATCCGTGCTCCCAATAGCATCCACCTATTTGACCGCTCGATTAATCGATGCACTCGTAGCTCGAAGCGTTTACTCAGATGTAATAAAACTTGTTGCTGTAATTTTCGCTTTTGGGTTCGTAGGTGTCCTGTTGAAGGGTTTTTTTGAACGCTATGTAACGAGAGAAAACAGTCGCTTAGAGCTCGAAATGAAAAAGCAAATCATCCATAAACTAACGCGTGTAGAATTTTCTTTTTTTGACGACAGCGATAATTATGATAAAGCAGAAGTTGCCTCTCGTGAGGTGTCAAATCTGACGCAGGTAGTAGACAACCTATTTCATGTTCTATCCGGATTGGTGTCCCTGATGGCAATTTTACCATGCATCTTTCTTTTAAATCCTATTCTTACAATCTGTATTTTTTTAGCCAACGTGCCGGTCATGTATTACCAAATGAGGCTACGCAACATAACCGTGGCTGCGTCAAATGAGCGAGCCTATTATACCCGATGCGAAAAAGGCTGTGCACATATGCTGCTAAGCAAATACTATGCAGGTGAAGTGCGTGTCTATGCTTTATTCGAATGGCTGTTTAATCGGTTCCAGTCCTTTTTCCAAAAAGGTGAGGAAATCAAGTTTCACAGCGTTGATACAAAGACCAGATACGAAATGTTCATTGGAGTTGTTCCGGTTTTATCCGTTTCTGTAACGCAGTGTGTGCTGATTCGCCAAGTGCTAAACGGATCGCTAAGCATTGGTTCGTTTACCTTATATAACTCCTATGTAATTCAGCTTGGGACCGCTATTGTAGGTATGATTACGTCCGTTTCAATGATTTACGAGCGGGAGAATTATCTAAAGAATCTTTTCGAATTTTTGTCCATGACGACGGCCGTGGAACAGGATGGTTCTCTTCCGGTAGCGACCGACCGTTTGCACCACATGGAATTCGACCATGTTTCGTTTGCCTATAAAAATGGCGAAAACTACATTTTAAACGATGTGTCCTTTATAGTAAAAGAAGGAGAAACGCTTGCATTGGTCGGTTTGAACGGCGCTGGCAAAACAACGATTTTTAACCTGATTTTACGTTTTTACAAACCACAAAAAGGACGTATCTTACTTGACGGCGTTCCCATTGACCAATATGATATCGACGACTACTATCGTGCAATCGGTTGCGTTTTTCAGTCTTCCATGCTATATCCATTTTCGCTTCGCGAAAATGTGCTGTTTGATGGTAAAAAAGAGAATCTGGCGACTCGATACGGTTGGTTCGAAGAACTAGTGCATAAATACCCGAAGGGACTTGATACGATTATCCTGCCTCACTTTGATCGCAGCGGAATTGAGCCATCGATGGGGGAGTTGCAGCGAATTGCGCTGGCGCGCGCACTTTTTAAAGACGTGAACTTTTTGCTTTTGGATGAACCGTCCGCCTCGATGGATCCCAACATTGAATATGAAGTGTTCCATGATTTAAAAAATATCTGCGCAGGTAAAACAGCCATCGTTATCTCACATCGTCTGGCAATGGTTACAACCGCGGACCAGATTCTGGTTTTGCATGATGGTGCAATCAAAGAGCATGGTACCCATCATGAACTGATGGACGCTGAGGGAATGTATCAGGAATTGTTCCAGCATCAGGCTGAAAAATATTGTGCGTAGTTGGTATGAGGAACACATACTAATGCAGTCTAAGAAGGAAGGGATAGTATGGCATTTGATGTTTCTTATTTATTATTACAAGTAACACAACAGTGTAATCTTTGTTGTCCGTATTGTTTTTATTCTGAGGAATATCCTAATACAAGATCGGCGACAAATAAAAAGATGAATATAGAAACTGCCAAAATAGAATCAAGGACTCTCTTTTATTTATTTATTTTCAGCAGATAGCAATGGGGACTTCGCTGGTACTATTTTGAAAAAACTGTTTAACGCGGTTGTAGAGCTCGAATACATACTTGTTTTTCTCCGAAAGGGTTTTTGGAGCTGCTCGAGAGAGCAGCTCCGTTTTAAATCTTATGATTCTTTTTTGGATGAATCCATGTTTTCTAAAGCATATTCGCAAGCTTGCAGTACAAAGCTGGAAAAAGTCACATCCTGGTTTTCCAAAGCTTTCTCAATCCGTTCGATAAGAGGAAGCGGAAAGCGAATAGTTTTGTTTTCGGTTTCCTTTTTATTTGCTTTTAATTGAAATGACATATGCAGTACCTCCTATAACAATAATCATATTGCATCTGGAACAGTATTTATGCATTGCAGAATGCATTGCAATTTGCATTGCAGATAAAAAGGAACTGTGATATACTTTATTTAGAAGTGCATGGGATTACTTGACGTATTGTCGGGTATTTGCCGAAGGCAATTCGGACTAAGTAATAATGGGTGCACTGAATTGCAACAATTATAAACTTTATGGAAGGGGATGAGTTCTGAAATATTATGAAATGAGAATTGTTATGGTGGTGGGCACGATTAAATTTTTTACGGGAGGAGAAAAAACATTATGAAAAAAGCAACGTATTTATTTCTAGGGATACTAATTGCGATTATGTTCGTATTTACAGGTTGCGGTAAAGAGAGTGACTATAAGGAAGCGATATCATTGTATGAAGATGGCAAGTTTGCAGAGGCGGCTACTAAGTTCACTGAGTTAGGAGATTATGAAAAGAGCGCAGAGTATGTGATTGATTGTGATTACAATATTGCAAAGGGATTTCTGCAGGACGAAAAGTACGAGGAAGCAATTAAAATTTTTGAAACATTAAAGGATTATAAGGATTCTTCTGAAAAATTGAAAGAAGCTAAATTCGGCTTAATGAAGGAAAAATATAGCGATGTCATTGATGCACTGAATGGGAATAAATGGTTTTTTAATGGAGGATCGGATACCATTTTGAATATGATATCTTTTGAGGATACACAAGCAATTATTAGTCAAGTTTATTTTGATGGTAACGGAAAACATGAGAATGGCAGTAATAATTACGATTGTGCTATAGATGACAAGAATATCGTTTTGACCATGGCAGATGAATCTGAACTTAAAATTGAATATAAACTTAGCGATGGAAAAATTGTGCTAGGGGGAAAGAATACATACTTAAATTCCGAGGAGGTTGAACGCGGTATTCAAGGGTATTGGAAATGTAGAACTAGTTTTGCAGATTGTAAAACAGATTCTTATGTTAGCTTTGACAATGGAAAAGTTACTTCTGAAGAATTTTCTGAAGCTCGTGGATACACGGATGGATCATATTATTACTATGGACCATATACAGGAAAATATGCGATAAATGATGGTGGCTTTGATACAGAAATGATGCATGGAAAAAACTGGTTTTTCAATATCATTGACGGGAAGGTTACGATTTTAAATTACGATCATGTATGCAAAAAAACAAAAAAGTTCCCTGGTGAAGATGGATACGACTTTTAGTGGTTAGAGATGTAGATAAGCGACTCGGTGATTGAGCACCGGGTCGCGTTTTAAAAGGAGGTCAAATGAAAACTGTTATCCGAGTGTTACAAATTTCAATATGCATCGTTGCGGTGTGTGTGTTGACTTCATGTGGAAATGGAAATATAGGCACAGGTGATGTGAATGGTAAAGATAGGCCGGACGCAACAACAAGTGAGAGTAACAAAAAAGGTGATAACGTTGCTGCAGAAGGATATGACTATTTTGGTGGGCAAATATGGGAAGTTGGGGGTGTGTGTTATGGCGATAACGTTGTAGATGTTCATGATCATGATACCTTAGCGGATTTGTATGATGTAAATTTTCTGGGCTTTAATTCGGATGGGTCATATATGCACTATTATGTGTTTCCTACAAGAGGAAAATATAAAACATATGAAGCTGAAAGTGGGCAAAACTGTTTTTTGCTAAATACAGAGGTTACGCTAAAATTGGACCATGAGAAGGGGGAACTCATTGAGGATACTTCTGAAAACAACAAATCCTACATAATAACATTGCTCGATGATAATACCTTTAAATTCGCTGAATTCGATTCGTTTTCGGGAAAGGCAAAGGCTAATACGGAGCCATTAATCTTTGTGAAATCTGGCGAGAAAAGTCAATGGATTGCCGATAATAAAACTGAAATTTTTCAGAATTATAGGTCGGATTCCAAAGTTGATAGCAATGCCGGAACTTCGAAAAATGATGGCAGAAATAATTTAGTAGAGGATGCAACATATCAATCAATATATGATGATTATACTGATAAAATGGAAAAAGCTGTACCTGGCTTAGTAAGAGCATATCGTTCAGAGGCATCTGGAGTGGCAGATATCAATCGACTGGCAGAAATATGCAATACAAAGATTAGTAGCCTTGCTAAGATATGCACGGCAGGTATGGAAAAAATGGCAAGGCTCATGTATGCAAGTGGTGATGATTACGAAACCTATGAAGGTTGGGCAACTGAGCTACAAGAAACATATAATGATCTTGCACAGGAAATCATGGATGAATATCTCGATTCTGCAAATTAGACTATATCTACCCGCCTGGCGCTGAGCAGAAAAAATAATCAGAAAAATTAGCACTCACCTCTTGACAGTGCTAACAATTGGTGGTATAACATAATTAGAACATAGGAACAGAGAAGATTGAAAGAATCTGAACCCTCCGTCCCGTTGCTCAATACAAAAGATAATGAAACGTATGAGTAAGGAGGAATGAAGTATGTTATACCCAAGTTTATTAGGAGAGAAGTTGTTTGATGATTTTATGGATTTCGATTTTCCAGCCTTTAGAGAATTCGAAGATGCGGACAGGAAGTTGTATGGGAAACATGCAGCGCAACTCATGAAGACGGATGTGAAGGAACATGAGAAGGCCTACGAAGTTGATATTGACCTGCCTGGATTTAAGAAGGATGAGATCCAGCTGAATCTGGAGAATGGTTATCTGACAGTGGCGGCAGCCAAGGGGCTTGATAAAGACCAGCAGGATAAGAAGGGAAGAATCATTCGTAAGGAACGTTATGCAGGAAGTATGCAGCGAAGCTTCTACATCGGAAATGGGGTTAATACCGAAGATGTGAAAGCGAGATTTGAAGATGGTGTATTGAAACTAATGATTCCAAAGAATGAAGAGAAGATTCCTGAGAAAAATACCATTATGATTGAAGGATAATAAGAAACAAGATAGGGGCTGTTGCTTTAGATGACGTAATCATCTAAAGTGACAGCCTCAAACTGTAGACAAACGTGGTTGTTGCTTTAGATGAAATAAAAAGGGCGTTGCCTGAGTGTGTTTAAGCACTTCGTCGCAACTGCCCTTATGTTATGTTTACTCCTTCTTTTCTTTACCAATCAGAGAAGTGGAATGCTCAATTTCCTGCATTCGGTAATCTACCGAAGCGATAATATCAGCACATTCTTTTAGTTCTTTCGCTACTTGATCTGGATTTTCTACATCCTTCTTATATTTTACCTTGTGTTCCAGACTGGCCCAAAAATCCATGGCAATGGTTCGGAATTGAATCTCTACCTTCATGTTCTTCTTCTCATTAGCGAGAAAGATTGGGACTGCAACAATCAAATGAAGGGAACGATAACCGTTGGGCTTCGGATTGGCAATGTAGTCCTTAATCTGCAGAACAATAATATCATCCTGTTCGGTAATCAGGCGGGCAACACTGTAAATGTCTTCCGGGAACGAACAGATGACGCGAACTCCGGCAATGTCGTTTAAATTCCGTTCCATGCTCTCGATGGTAAGCGGATAGCCGCGCCGTTCCATTTTCTCATAAATGCTGGCAGGCGATTTCATACGGGTCTTAATGGACTCGATGGGATTACGCCGCATACGTAAAGAAAATTCTTCGTTCAAAACGCGAATCTTCGTCTCGACTTCCATGATGGCACATTGATAACGCATCATCATATCCTGAAAAGAATTGGAAGTTGCCATCAGGTGGCCGGGTTCAATGGTATTTACCAAATCGGTAAAATTATAATTTATTGGCATAACTACTCCTTCTCGTGTCTTGAGAAATTATTCGTAAAGGCTTGCCTTTTCTCCGCGAAGTACGCGCAAAGCACCAAGGGCCAGAGAATCCATTTCTGCTTCTCCCGGTAAAATAACAATTGGTGCAATTTTCTCCACGTAAGAAGCAATGGCTGCATCGAAAGCCTTGCTGTGAGCCATACCGCCGGTTAATACAATGGCGTCCACGTCCATATGCAAAACAGCAGCCATAGCACCAATGTCTTTAGCATGCTGATAAGCTAACGCGTCAAAAATCAATTTGGCTTCCGGATCCTTCTTGTTCAAAGCACGGTCCTCTACTTCGATAAAATCTTTTGTTCCCAAATAGGAAAAGACACCTGCTTTGGAACCGAGAAGTTGCTTTACTTCTTTCTTGCTGATTCCCGAAAAACAAAGGTTGATTAACGCATTGGTTGGCAAGGAACCTCCGCGGTCTAAGGAAAAACTTCCTTCGTCCTTTACGTTATATACATCGATTACACGTCCGTGGTTGTGCGCAGCTACGGAGACACCGCCGCCCATGTGCACAACAATCAGATTCAGTTCTTCGTAAGGTTTACCAAGCTGCTCTGCTGCACGACGCGCCATTCCTTTGTGGTTTAATGCATGGAAAAAGCTTTCACGTTGCATTCCCTTATAACCGGTAACGCGCGCAACTTCCGTCATCTCATCTACGCAAACCGGGTCAACGATAAATGCCGGAATGCCTACGCTGTCCGCCATATCTTTGCTGAGAAGCGCACCTAAATTGGAAGCATGCTCGCCATATGGTGGATTCTCAATGTCGCGAATCATGGCGTCGTTTACCTGATAGGTTCCACTTGGAATGTGTTTTAATAATCCGCCACGGCCACAAATTGCCTGAAAATCAGACAAGGCATAACCGTTGTCGGATAAGGTTTTCAAAATTACATCTTTACGGTACTGGAACTGGTCTACCACATGCTCAAACGGAGCTAAATCCTTGGCATCATGATCAATTCCGGTTTTAAAAATCTGTTTCTCGTCTTCGTATACGGCAATCTTCGTCGAGGTTGCCCCAGGGTTAATTACTAAAATTTTCATCTTTTTCTCTTCTCCTTTTTCACTTGTATACCCACAAGTCTGTGTAATTGGCACAGAATCCCAATTCATTATATACCAAAAATGGGATTGTGTTCAAGTAGTGTCAAAAAAATTTTGTGAAATAAATAAAAACCCATTGACAAACATTCAAGCAAATGTTTTAATAAAAATATAAATGATTAATTTTAAAGGAGAAATTTACTATGAAGAAAACGTATAAGATTGAAGTGGATTGTGCAAATTGTGCGCAGAAGATGGAAGATGCAGCAAAGAAGGTAGCGGGTGTTGCCGATGCAACCGTTTCTTTTATGACACAGAAGATGAAGGTGGAATTTGCAGAAGATGTTAATCAGGAGAACGTTATGCAAGAGGTTCTGAAGGCTTGTAAGAAGGTGGAATCGGATTGCGAAATCTTCCTATAAGAATCAGGTGAGGATGTGAGGAATAATGACGAAGAAGCAGAAGAAGGTTTTTTGGCGTATTATAGTTGCGGCCGTATTAGTGGTGGTTGTTAGTCTGATACCGGTGAAGGGAGCGGCTCGTTTTTTCCTGTTTGGAATTCCCTATTTGATTATTGGCTATGATATTTTAAAAAAAGCAGCACTTGGTATTTGGCATAAGCAGGTGTTTGATGAGTGTTTTTTGATGGCAATTGCTACTGTGGGAGCGTTTGCATTAGGCGAGTATCGTGAGGGTACTGCGGTTATGCTGTTTTACCAGATTGGTGAATTGTTTCAGAGTTATGCGGTAGGCAAGAGTCGGAAGAATATTACGGCGCTTATGGATATCCGTCCGGACTTTGCGAATCTTTTGGTTGACGGTGAAGAGAAGGAAGTGGATCCGGATGAGGTGGAAGTAGGTAGCCTTATTCTGGTTAAACCGGGGGAAAAGATTCCACTAGATGGTATTGTACGCGAAGGACGTGCTACGGTGAACACGAGCGCATTAACAGGAGAGAGCCTTCCGCGGGAAATTGAGACAGGGGATGAGGTAATCAGTGGATGCGTGAATATGTCCGGTGTTTTGACGATTGAGACGACCAGGGAATTTGAGGAATCTACGGTTTCGAAGATTTTGGAACTTGTGGAGAATTCCAGCATGAAGAAATCCCGTTCGGAGAATTTTATTACTCGTTTCGCGCGGTATTATACGCCGGCGGTTTGCTTTTTGGCTCTAGCGGTTGCACTTTTGCCACCGATAGTGCAATTGGCTATGGGAATGTCCCCACTTTGGGCGAAATGGGTGATTCGTGCATTGACGATGCTGGTTATTAGTTGCCCGTGTGCATTGGTGATTTCTATTCCGCTGAGCTTTTTCGGGGGAATTGGTGGCGCGTCAGCGCAAGGAATTCTGGTAAAGGGATCGAATTATTTGGAGATTCTTTCGAAGACGAAATATGTATTATGTGATAAAACGGGAACGTTGACAAAGGGGGCGTTTGAAGTAACTGCGATGCATCCGGCAGATGGTGTTTCGGAGGGAGAATTGCTTGAGACGGCTGCAGTTTGTGAGTGCTTTTCCAATCATCCGATTAGTCGTAGTCTGAAGGCAGCCTATGGGAAGGAAATCGATCAGGAACGTTTGTCGGATGTAGAAGAGATTGGCGGGCATGGCGTGACGGCGAAGGTGGATGGTATTCCGGCGGCAGTTGGGAATGAGAAGCTGATGAAGAAGCTGGGGATGACGTTTTTTTCGACGGAGGAAGTTGGTACACAGATTCATGTGGTGAAAGACGGTAAGTATCTGGGGCTTCTTATGATTGCGGATGTGGTCAAAGAGGGAGCGAAGGAAGCAGTTGCCGAGCTAAAACGTAATGGTGTGAAGAAGGTTATCATGCTGACGGGAGATAGTAAGAAAGCCGCGGATGCTGTGGCAACACAACTGAATGTGGATGAGGTGCGAAGTGAGTTGTTGCCGTCGGATAAAGTAGATAGCGTGGAAGCGATTTTGGCTTTAAAGAATCGTGGAGAGTGCGTGGCATTTGTAGGTGATGGTATGAATGACGCGCCGGTTTTGTCCAGAGCTGATATTGGTATCGCCATGGGTGCTATGGGTTCGGATGCAGCGATTGAAGCGGCAGATGTGGTTTTGATGGATGATGATCCGGGGAAAATTGCAACGGCAATGGCTATTTCACGAAAGACTTTGGGCATTGTGCGACAGAATATAGTGTTTTCATTGGTTATTAAATTTGCCTGCCTGGGATTGGGCGCGATTGGTTACGTGAATATGTGGTGGGCAATTTTTGCAGATGTAGGCGTTATGGTATTGGCGGTGCTAAATGCAACCAGAGCGCTGGTATATAAACGAGGATAAGAGTATGGATGGAAAGATTGTACTTCCCCATAAACATGGGGAGAATGAGGAAAAGGTAATTGCTAGTTTGCCGGATGCGGAATCCTGCAGTCAGGTTGCGGAGGCGTTTAAGCTGATTAGTGATGGTACAAGGCTTCGCATTGTTTGGCTTTTGTGCCACTGCGAAGAATGTGTGGGGAATGTGGCAGCGGCAATGGAGATGACGGATCAGGCGGTGTCGCATCATTTGCGTCTTTTGAAGAAGAGCGGATTGATTGTCAGTCGACGGGACGGCAAAGAAATCTACTATAAGCTAGCAGATACGAGGCAGGCCGCATTGGTGCATCTGGTAATTGAAGAGATGCTTGAAGTGGTTTGCCCACTGGATTAATTTGAATATAGTATTCTGAAAGTCACCACGTTCTGGAAATTGTCTTTTAGGTGGGGCGCGTTCCGCGCCCCGCTGAATGAAAATCATGGTCGGATTTAAAATTTACGTGCCAATTGATATTGGCGTGAAGTGTGGAACGTAAGCCCCAAAAGCCGGTTCCGCGCAAAATGGAACGATTTGTCTGTTTGGGACGTAAAGAATGGAGAAAGAAAGGGGGAAAGTTACGTGCAAAATTAGGAGATTTGTGGTTTGTGGGGGTAAAGGGGAGGATCTGGCGGCTGAAAGCTTACGAACCAATTGAAGAATAGTCGAGGTTAGGCACGTAAAATTGAAATCCGGTAAATTTGGCATACGTGCTGTATTAGAAAAATGGGAAAAAAGGATGGTAAAATGAAAAGTTATAGAGAAGTTTTAGAGGAACAAGTGAAGGAAATTGAAAGTTTGGAAAAGAAAATTAAGAAAAATGCAGAGAGAAGAGAGCGGGGCATCGAGGGAAAGGTGAAAATTTCAAATAGTCACGGAAATGTGCAGTACTATGTGAAGGAAAAAGGGCAATCAAGTTACCACTTTGTGCCGAAGGCGCAATGGGGCAAGGTGCGAAGATTAGCACAAATCAATTATGAACAGGCAGCGATGAAGTGTTTGGAACATAATAAGAAAGCTATCATCAATTTCCTTAAACAGTATCAAATTGAGAAGTTAGAGCAACTTTATGATACAATGCCAAAGGCTCGTAAGGCGTTGGTTAACCCGGTAGAGAAATCATATGAAGATAGGATTAAAGAATGGATGGAAGAAAATCCCGGAGAACGAAACACTTATCCAATGGGAAGGAGTTTTGTAACAGAGCGGGGAGAAGTAGTTCGGTCCAAATCGGAGAAAATCATTGCAGACAAATTGTATAGTATGGGAATTCCGTATCAATATGAGCCAAGGTTAGAACTAGTGGGTTATCACACGGTTTATCCAGACTTTGTTGCGTTTCATAAGAAAGAGAAAAGGTCGGTTTACATAGAACACCTAGGGTTGGTTGATGATAAAGAATATGCACAAAACAACCTTAGGAAAATCGAAGAATATGAGCGTTCCGGGTTGTTGTTAGGAAGAGATCTCATTCTTACAATGGAAACAATGGAGCATGAGCTTGATGTGAAATTATTAGAGGAAAAATTACAAGCCTTATTATAAAGAGTGTTTCCTTTTTAGCAGAAATCGACTATAATGAAATTGTTGAGTATAAAAATTTGGAGGAGGTACGGCTATGAGCAAAGAAAATGGATTTGTTTCCGAATTTAAGAAATTTATCCTGCGTGGCAACGTGATGGATATGGCGGTCGGTGTTATTGTTGGAGGTGCTTTTACCGGAATTGTGACATCTTTAAATAACGACATCCTGACTCCGATTCTGGGTGTTTTCGGTGGAACGGATTTCTCACATTTGACGGTGAAGATTGGAACCGGAGATAATGCACCGGTATTGCTTTATGGTAATTTTATTACTGCAATTATTAATTTCCTGATTACAGCATTGGTAATTTTCTGTATTATCCGTGGACTGAATCGTATGGCAGAACGGGCAAAGAGTCTGAAGAAGAAAGAGGAAGCAGTAGCAGAACCGACAGAGAAAGAATGTCCATATTGCTACTCTTTGATTAGCATTAAGGCAACTCGTTGCCCACATTGTACATCAGAATTAAAGTAAGGATTTTTTGATATGATTCATTATATTATAGGACCATTGGTTGGTGCAGTAATCGGATACTGCACCAACTTTATTGCGATTAAAATGTTGTTTTATCCGAGAAAAGCATGGCACATTGGAAAGATGCGCGTACCGTTTACGCCGGGAGTAATCCCAAAGAATCAATCACGCTTGGCGGAAGCGGTTGGAAGCGTTGTGCAAAAAGAGCTGGTAACAAAAGAAGCACTACTTGACCAGCTTAAAGAAAGTGGAATCAAAGAGCAAATGACGGCGACCATCACGAAAAATATGTATGCCTCGGAGAGTACGGTGGGTGATTGGTTTTCCTTTATAGAAAAGCAGGGGCCCTCTGTCGATAGAGTCTGCGAGATGTTAAGTGAGGCGATGAACGATGGAATCTGTAATACGGATTTCGTGCCGGTTTTTGAACAGATTGGAGAAGGTGTGATTGGCGGGCTTCGCGCGAATCCGATGGTGGGATTGTTCTTAAATGATGCCGTGATTTCGTCCTTATATGGAAAACTTAATACAGAGCTTCATTCCTATATGGAAGAGCGTGGACCTGTTTTGTTAGAACCGTTGATTCGACAGAAAATGGATGCGTTGTTGGAAACAGAAATTTCGGATGCGGCATCTCGACTTGGAATTTCACAATCTGTGATTGCAAAGATACTGGATGATTTGTTTGGAACGTATATGGATACAGTGCTGCCAACGGTTTTTGAAAAAATCGATGTGCAAAAGATGGTCAGCGCCAAGATAAAAGCCATGGAGGTAGAAGAATTAGAGCGTTTAGTGATGTCTGTTATGAAGCATGAATTGCAGACAGTCATTAATTTGGGAGCACTCATTGGAGCGATTATTGGCATTGTAAATATTTTTGTTTAAGTAAATGAAAAAAAGTTGTTGACATTGGCAATGAAATGCGATATAATTTATTTCGTTGCTGATGAAAACAACATTTTGAGATGCGGGTGTAGTTCAATGGTAGAACACCAGCCTTCCAAGCTGGATACGTGGGTTCGATTCCCATCACCCGCTTCCCCCCCCTCTTTTAATACGATATGCGCGAGTGGCTCAGTTGGTGGAGCACAACCTTGCCAAGGTTGGGGTCGCGGGTTCGAGTCCCGTCTCGCGCTCTCATTATAAGAAAAGAATCATCCCAAGAAGGGATGGTTCTTTTTTTCTTATATCGAGTCCTTGCGCTCCCCCGGAACCATTAATTAAGGGTTTTTGCGTATTCCTTCAGACTCTGCCGAAACACATCCACTAACGGTGGAATGGCAATGTTGTTGCGAACACAGAGCTTTAAGGTGCGGTGACGTGTTTTGTCTAATGGTTTAATGAGAACCTGATAGCGCAAGGGCTTAAACAAGAGTGCATAGTCCAGGCAGATGCCAAGTCCTTTTTCCACCATGGAAAGCATAACGTTTACATCGCTGACTTCGTAGGCAATGTGAGGGACAACTTTTTGGTGTTCCAGGAAGTTCGTGATATCATAGTCCTCGATTTCCTTAAGGCGAATGGTATTTTCTGTGGAAAATGCTTTTACCGGAAACACCCTGGTGTCAGCATAGGTGCTGTCCATGGGAACTGCAGCCACCAGGGAATCGCTAAACAGTTCCACGCTGTCGTAGCGATCGGCCAGAGGCGTGGGAAGGATGCAAAGGTCAATCTCCCCACGGTGCAAAAGATTGGAAATGTCAGCATCCTCACCTTCGACCAGTTCTATCTTAATGTTGGGATAGTGATTCTGAAATTCTTTCAAGGCGCCGGGCAAAATGTTGGCGGAAATACTAAAGGGTGCTCCCAGGCGAATGGTACCTTGGGCAAGTCCATGGAGAGCCGAGACGGTATAGGTCAGACGCTCGTAATCATGTAAGAGACGTCGGGCGTCTTCGAGCAAGGCAGTGCCGTCCGGTGTGATGGCAAGGCCATCGTGATTCCTGGTAAAAAGCGTTAACGCCCATTCTTTCTCTAACTCCATTATCATCTTACTAACGGCTGATTGTGTGTACCCCATGTCGGCAGCCGCCTTGGAAATACTCTTGTATTGCGCAACTTTTAGAAACGCATGATACTTCTGTATGTTCATGTAACCTCCTTGTATTCCAAACTGGAATGTATATGATGAAAAATATTCGCTTTTCTACTACTACAATTCATTATATAATAAATTACGGTGAATGACAAATGTATTTAGGAGGAAGACATGGTGAAGAAACAGTCTATAGTAAGAAAAAAGAAAGTGCGTGAAGCAACCTTGGGAGAATCGTTGTTTTCCCTTGTATTTTTGGTAATGTGTTTGGCAGTGGGAATTATCGGCTACAAGACCGATCCACATGTGCCTATGTTTGTTGGCTCATTCGGAGCAATTTTTATTTCCTATCGCTTAGGATACCGATGGGAACAGATTGAGAGCTTCATGATGAAGGGAATTCAGAAAGTAGTGCCGTCGATTGTCATTTTGATTGTTATTGGCATGTTGATTGGAGTGTGGCTGGATTCTGGCGTGGTTCCATCCATGATTTATTACGGATTAAAGGTGTTGAAACCTTCCATCTTTTATCTGGCAACGGTTGTGATTTGTTCAATTACCTCAGTCGCAACCGGTTCCTCCTGGGGTACAATGGGAACGATGGGTGTTGCATTGATGGGTATTGCAGTAGGACTTGACATGAGCCTTCCGATTACGGCAGGTGCGATTGTGTCCGGTTCTTACTTTGGTGATAAAATGAGCCCGCTTTCGGATACGACAAATCTTGCACCGGCAATGGCGGGATGCGATGTGATTAGTGGAATTCGCTTTATGATGATTCCTACAGGAATTTCCTATGCGATTTCGTTGGTTGTTTTTTTTGTGCTCGGATTGGGACACAGCAGTGCGCATGCGGACTTAAGCGGAGTGACCAAAATCTCGGATGCAATGGCAGATACCTTTACAATTTCTCCGATTCATTTTTTACCGGTTATTATTGTATTGGTAGCGGTTGCATGTAAAGTTCCGGCGATTCCGGGAATTACGTTGGGAATTATTTTCGGCGCATTGATTGGACTGGTAACACAGCCGGATTGTACCATTAAGACATTGATGGATTGCGCTATTAACGGATATGTGTCGGATACCGGATTTGAGATGATGGATAATTTGCTGACAAAGGGTGGCCTTTTGTCTATGATGAGTACCTGTGCTATGGCGATTATAGCCATGATGTACGGTGGAATTATGGAAGAAACCGGTCAGCTGCAGGCAGTTGCTAATTTTATCACTAAGAAAATCAGACGTCGTGCCGGCTTAGTGGGAGCGACTATGGGATGCAGTATTTTGGCAAATGTCATTATGGCAGATCAGTATGTTTCACTGATTGTACCGGGAAGAATGTTTGCATCAAAATATAAGGATATGAAAATGCATCCGGTTTGTTTGGCGAATGCAATTGCATCCTCCGGGGCGGTAACGAGTGCGCTGGTGCCGTGGAATACCTGCGGTCTGTACGTGGCATCTACGTTGGGAATCGGTGTGTTTTCTTATTTGCCATACGCGGTATTTAATTATTTGACGCCACTTGTAGTTTTGTTGCTAGCTTATATGAAAGTTACGGTTACAGATGAAGAAGGTGTGCGTTTGATTCATGCGAGAGTAGAAAAATCACAGGACGAGGAAAAGAGTTTGGCGGCTTGAGAAGAATATAAAAGAGATTTAAGGCGTGCGAGGGCACGCCTTTTGTTGTGCAGAAAAAAGTACGTGCAAATGAGCACGCTCTGTGTTATATTGATTTATTGCGAATAGTAATAAATAAAAAGGAGTGAATGAAACATGAAGAATCAATTGAAAACAATCTTTTGGGTCATTGTAGGAAATTTTATTTATGCATTGGCAGTACAAATTTTTCTTGTGCCATCCAATATTGTAACAGCAGGTGCTACCGGTTTAGGACTGATTTTGCAGCATTTGCTCCATATTGATTTGTCTATGGCGGTATTGGGAATTAACGTGGTATTGATGCTTTTGGGATTGGTGTGTCTGGGTAAAGAGTTCTTTATCGGAAGTTTGGCGGGAAGCTTGTCTTTCCCATTGGAATTGGCGTTTGTTGAAAAAGTGTTAGATGGCGTTGTTTTAACGAAGGATCCCTTGTTATGTACGATTTTTCTTGGATTATCGGTAGGATTGTCGTTAGCAGTTATTATTCGAGCCGGAGCGTCATCCGGAGGGATGGATATTCCGCCGATTATTTTGTATAGAAAGTTTAAAGTACCGATGTCTGCAAGCATGTATGCGTTTGACGGTTGCATTGTAATTGCGCTTTGTAAATTTTATCCGATAGAGTCTATTTTGTATGGTATTATTTTGGTTATGGTATATACTATGGCGATGGATAAGTTTTTACTCTTTGGCGCAACGAAAGTGGAACTTAAGATTATTAGCCAGAAATCAGGAGAGATTAAGGAGGCCATTTACGATAGCATTGATCGCGGCGTAACCTTGATTAGTGCCAAGGGTGGATTTGTTGAGAATGAATTTGATATGATTTTCACCGTTGTAAATAGTCGTGAGTTGGCAAAATTAGAGAAAAAGATTAAGGAAGTTGATCCGATGTGCTTTTTAACTGTAAGCCAGGTAAAGGAGGTAAAAGGACGCGGATTTACGTATCAAAAATAGAAGTATCTGTGAAAACGGGAGATTCCACCTGATGGAGTGGAGTCTCCCGTTTGCTAGGTGCTATGCCTTTTTCATATGTGATTTTAGCTCATTAAAATAATACATAAATACGGATACAATGACAAGACCGACAGCGATGCCGAGGGCAGCAAGGGCGGTTCGTTGACCGTAGTAGATGGCTCCTTTGTGATCGCCGGTTACAATCGCGTAAGTTGTGTAGTAAAGAGAGCCTCCCGGAACCATGGGCAAAAGAGCCGGAATCAGGAATATGGTAGCCGGACATTTGGTGCGGCGGGCTAAAAATTCTGAAAGAAGTGTACCAAAAGCCGCGGCAATCATATAGTAAATAAATAAATTGCTGTTAAATTGTTCGGCAAGACGACAAACACCCCAGGTGATGCCGCCGGAAAGACCGCAGAGTACCAAACGATTCGGTCTCGCCTGGTAGATGATGGAAAAACCAAAGCAGGCAATGGTCGCTGTTATCATTTCAATCACAACACGCATCATTACAACATCCCTCCTAATAAGTAAATTGGAATAGCGTAGCCAAGGGCAATGGCGCCGGCCACCATGATTGATTCCAAAGCACGAAAAAGACCGGCCATCAAGTCGCCACAAAGCATATCGCGAATTGCGGTCGTTAATGCCATTCCGGGAATGAGGAGCATGATGTCGCCAATCATAACTTTATCCACGTGTTGACCGATACCGATGTGGCCAAAAATAATGGCGGCCAATCCACCTAAAAGGGCAGACAGCGCAGTGTAGAATATTTTATTCAAATTCTGAACTTTGGATATGCGTCCCATGAGTAAGAAAATCAAGGCCACACAGCCTGCTGCAAATCCGTCACCCAAGTCTCCGCCCAGAAAGATGGAGAAACAGGAACCGCCCAGGAAATGTGCAAAAGCTAAAAAAGCGGTGCTCTGCGCGTAAGGAACCGATTCGATCATTTCCAAATGACTCCACAAATTTGCAACGTTAGGCTTCTTGGCGCATATCTGTCGTGACATTTCATTTAGTTGCTCTAAACGATAAAAATCATTGCTAAACTTATAAATGCGACGGGATTGCGTAATGATTTCGCCGTCGTGATCCACAATGGAAACGGAAATAAATTCCGGAATAGAAAAAACATTTACCTTTCGGTATCCGTAGGCTGTTAACATGCGGTAAATGGAATCTTCCACACGATTAATCTCTGCGCCGCACGTAAGCATTTCCTCGCCAATGTCTAAAATCAGCGACAAAATATAGCTGGTGTCATAATCATCTTTTGCCCGCAATGGGCTTACATGGATATCTAAATCTTTTAACATGCAAAACCTCCACTATTAAATATATCCACCATCGATGGTAAGAATCTGCCCGGTTACGTAGTCCGGCATGGCAATCATATGCTGTACGGCCAGCGCCACTTCCGCGGCTGTACCAAATCGATCCATGGGAATCTCGGCACGAAGCAGTTCACGTTCTTCTTCATCAAAACATTGATTCATACGTGTGTCAATGACACCGCAACTAATGGCATTTACTTGAATGTTGCTTGGCGCAAGTTCTTTTGCCAAGGCTTTGGTAAAGGCAATCAAACCACCTTTTGAGGCGGAATAAGCCACTTCGCAAGAAGCACCAACTTGGCCCCACATAGAGGTAATATTAATAATGTGTCCACTTTTCATCTGAATCATGTGTGGCAATACGGCGCGGGAAGTGTAAAAACAACTGTTTAAATTCGTGTTCATTACCCGCATCCAGTCGGCATCGGTCATATCGGTTAAAAGTCCAATGTAGGAAACACCGGCGTTATTGATTAGTATATCGACAGGGCCAAGGACATGTGTCCCTTCCTCCAACATATCCGTTACATAGCCGGCATCACCAATGTCTCCAACAGATGTGACAATCTGCGGATGCGAGGGCAATGCAGATAGTTCGTCGGCCAGAGCCAAAAGGCCGGACTTGTCCGAACCGGTATTTAAAATCAACCGGTGTCCTTCAAGGGCAAAAGCCCGCGCGATGGCAGCGCCAATTCCTTTGGAGGCTCCGGTAATACAAATTGTTTGTGTTTTCATTTTTTTCTCCTAATGGTTTATGAGTCTATTGTAACACAAAGTGAGAAGAGGGACAATGAAGTCTTGTTTTCATCACATTTAGATGTTATAATGAAACCACTATAACAAAGTAAAGGGGTTGGATATTATGCGAATTACAATCAGTGGCAAGAATATCGATGTAACACCGGGTTTGCGTGACGCGATTGAGCACAAGCTTTCTAAGCTGGACAAGTTTTTTAACAAGGAGATGGACGCTAACGTGACCTTGAGTGTTGAGAAGAATCGACAGAAGATCGAGGTAACCATCCCAGTGAAAGGCGGCATTGTTCGTTCTGAGCAGGTAAGTAGCGATATGTATGTATCAATCGACTTGGTGGAGGAAGTTATTGAACGTCAGTTGAAGAAATACAGAAAGAAACTTGTTGATCACAAACACGAAACAGAGGTATTCTCATCAGACTTTTTTGAAACAGCAGGAGAGGACGATGGAGATATTAAAATTGAGCGTGTGAAACGTTTTGGAATGAAGCCGATGTATCCGGAGGATGCATGCTTACAGATGGAACTTTTAGGCCATAACTTCTTCGTATTCCAGAATGCGGAAACCGATGAAGTAAATGTGGTTTACAAACGTAAGGGAAATTCTTATGGAATCATTGAGCCGGAGTTCTAACGAGTTACAAGAACATGTGGGTTTATCAGCTACCCGGATAGGGTAGCTGATTTCATGTACGAGGAGAATCCTCAGACAATATAGGGATAAGAATATGAGAAAGCAAGATACCAATCGAAAAGAACTTGTAAAATTAATTTTGATGCTTGCCTGGCCGACAATCCTTGAACAATGTCTGCAAACGGTAGTAGTGTATGCAGACACTGCCATGGTGGGTAGGATTGGCGCAGGGGCATCAGCAGCAGTGGGGCTGATTACACCGGTGACCTGGTTGATTAATGCCCCGGCTTATTCGCTGGGTGTTGGTGTGCTTGCCTTTGTAGCAAGAAACAACGGAGCGAAGAATTATAAGGAATTAAAGACCGCAGCAGTACAGGGAATTTACCTTGCACTCCTGGTGGGAGCAATGATTAGTGCGGCAGTGTTGGGATTGTCGCCATTTTTACCAAAATGGATGGGTGGTGACGCGCGGGTTTGCCGGGATGCGTCCGCTTATCTTGCAATTACCGGTGGTGCATTTGTGTTTAAATCCCTGGATATGGTGTTGAGTTGTGTGATTCGTGGTACCGGGGATACCAAGACACCGATGCTTATTAACACCATGATGAATGTGATTAACATAATAGGAAACTATTTTTTGATATATGAAAGTCGCACCGTGTACATTTTGGGGCAGCGGTTGTTTATGCCGGGAGCCAATCTTGGAGTGGCGGGTGCTGCGTTGGGAACGGCCATAGCATCTGTTTTTGGCGGAATCGCTATGTTGATTGCGATGTGGAGAAATTCGCTTTTGTCACCAAAGAGGGAGAGCAAGCGTCTGAATCGTCACGTTATGTATCAGTGCGTTCGTGTGGGACTTCCCCTTGCGGTACAGCGTTTGGCTGTGTTCTCCGGATACACGGCGTTTACGTCGCTGGTGGCAAATCTTGGAACGGTAACACTGGCAGCACATTCCATCGCCATTACGGCGGAGGAGATGTTCTACATTCCGGGCTTTGGAATGCAGGATGCCGGATCTACGCTAATTGGAAATGCCATGGGAGAAGGAGACGATGCAAAGACGGATCACATGGCGAAATTATTGATTTTGATTACGGTGCTCATCATGACGGTAACGGGAACGTTTTTGTTCCTATTCCCGAAGTTTATGATGGGATTGTTTACCGGTGATGGTGAGGTTATCCGTCAGGGAGTAGTTGCCTTAAAAATGGTAGCCGTATCGGAACCGATTTATGGTGCGTTAATTATGATGGAAGGTATTTTTAATGGAGTCGGAAATACCAAGACAACCTTTGTTGTGGGAATTTGTACGATGTGGATTGTGCGGGTAGGTATGACCTATGTCTGTGTTCATTTACTGGGACTTGGGCTGGTCGCCGTATGGAGTTGTATGATTGCAGAGAATGTGACGAAGGCCGGTGTGCTTGGAATTTTGTTCCGTCGTGGATATTGGAAGAAAGGCGCAGTGGTTTACGATTAGGAGGATCGCGTATGAAACCGTTAACAGTAGAAGAAGTTTGTAAAGCGTGTGGAGGTTCTTATGTAGGACCTTCCGAGAAATTAAGAGAAACGATTACCGGTGTAGTGAAGGATAACCGGCAGGTAAAGAAGGGGGATTTGTTTGTTCCGTTTCGAGGTGCAAATGTGGATGCTCACCGATTTATTCCGGCGGCTTACGAGGCCGGAGCGAGTATGGTGCTTTCGGAAGAGCGATTGGAAGGAGAGATGCCATACATTCAGGTGAACTCCTGTTTTCAAGCGTTAAAGGACATTGCGGCTTATTATCGCAAGCAGCTTTCCTGTAAAATTGTGGGTGTAATTGGCAGTGTTGGAAAGACCAGTACCAAGGAGATGCTGGCAGCAGTATTGGGTACGAAGTACAACGTGCAAAAGACGGCAGGAAACCTGAATAATGAAATTGGACTGCCGCTTACGATTTTGTCTATAGAAGAAGAGCACGAAATCGGTATTGTGGAAATGGGAATTTCGGATTTTGGGGAAATGACGCGATTGAGTGAAATTGCACGTCCGGATATGGTGGTCATGACCAATATTGGGGATTGTCACTTAGAAATGTTGCATGACCGAGACGGCGTATTGAAGGCAAAGACAGAAGTCCTTTCTTATATTCCTGAGGGGGGGCTGCTGGTGTTAAATGATATGGATGAGAAGCTGCAGACTGTTCAGGCACCGAAGGGGGTAAAACGAATGGGCTATGGCTTTTCGCAGGATAAGATTGTATATGCCACGGAAAGCCGGGCGGTAGAGGACAGCGCGCATGCAGCTAGGATTCATATAGGCGAAGAATGGTTTGACGTGACAATTCCTTTGCCGGGAGAGCATAATTTATACAATGCCATGGCAGCAGTTTGTGTAGGAAAAGAGCTGGGATTAACTCTTTCACAGATGAAGCAGGGAATCGAGTCTGTGGGGGCTGTAGCAGGGCGAAATAATCGATTTGAGAAAGATGGATGCATGATCATTGATGATTGCTACAATGCAAATCCGGCGTCTATGCGTGCCTCTTTGTCGGTGTTGGCAAATGCCAAAGGAAGAAAAATTGCAGTACTTGGAGATATGGGGGAATTGGGAGCAAAGGAAAAAGAACTACATTACGAAGTGGGCGCCTTTGCAGCACAAAAAGGGATAGATGTCCTTTTTTGCACCGGCGAGCTTGCGAAGCAACTAAAGGAAGGTGCAGAGGCAGCGAATGAAGCGATGTTAACAAAACATTTTCCGGATAAGGACGCTCTGGTGGCCGCACTTTTGGACGAAAAGCGGCCGGGAGATACGATTTTAATTAAGGCATCACACTTCATGCAATACGACACGATTGTAGCAGCATTGTAGTGTATGTTTCATGAAAGAAATGGATACGCAACGAACATGAATATGCGCGTTGCGTATTTTTTTGTAGCTTGAAATATGTACAAAATGTAAACTGAATGTAAAATATATACAAAACAATAAATTTTAAGTTGACAGACAATTAAGCCTCTGTTAAATTTGATTTAAGTTAATGTGATAGAGCGGTGAACAAAATCTGTCGCAAACGTGTTTTTTTGGCTTTACTCTGACTCCTTGGCTATGTAATTCTGGAAAAGAGTGGATATAATACGCCGTCCCACAGGCGTTTTATATAAAGATTTGGCAGTACAAGTTTTTTATTGAGGAGGAGCAAAATGAAGAAAGCGTTATCGTTGCTGTTATCAGCAACCATGGTGCTTGGTATGACGCAGCAGGCGACAATGTTTGCACATGCGGAAAACCAGGAAAAGGGCGTAGTAAAAGGCCCTGGCTACGAGATTCATTACGGCGAAGTAAAAGGATCTCAGAGAGAAGACACCTTCAAATTAAACGGATTTCATATAGATCCGGACAAGCGTGTCTCTGTAATTGTAAAATTTAAAGAGGAGTCCTTGGTTGACAAGTTCTTAAAGAGCAACAACAAAGAGTATGGTGATTATGCGGATTCTCATGCTAAGACCGTTGCGAAAGTAGAGAACAAGGTTGACACAATGGTCGAGAAGGTAGAGGCGGCTACCGACTTGAAAGGAACGAAAAATGATGCGGAAGTAAAAGACACATATAGTGTCGTATTTACCGGATGTTCGGTAGAAGTTCCATTTAAGCAGATTGAGAAGATTCAGGAAATGGACGGAGTCGAGGAAGTATTCCTTGAGCATACGTATGAGCTACCGAAGACGGACTTCAAAGTAGAAACAAAACCAAATATGTTAACCAGCCATGAAATGATTGGTTCCAAAGAAGCGTGGGAGAACGGAACCGGTTATGATGGAACAGGTACAGCAATCGCTGTTCTGGATACGGGTATTGATTTGTATCATGAGGCATTTACAACCATGCCGACAAACCCGAAATTAAGTGCGGAAGATATCCAGAAAGTGCTTGATAGTAACGATATGGAAGCGGAAAAAGGAGCTGCAACATATAGCAAGAGATTGGTTGCAAATCCAAACGGCGGGGATGACAGCGTATATAAAAATGCGAAAATTCCATTTGCATTTGACTACGTTGACAACGATACCGACATTGTGCCGGTACATACGCAGTATCATGGAACGCATGTATCCGGTACGGTAGCAGGAAACTGTGAAAAAATGAAAGGTGTTGCCCCAAATGCACAGTTGATTGGAATGAAAGTATTCCCGGATGCAGGCGGTGCAATGGATGGTGACATTATCAATGCGTTAGAGGATTGTGTTCGTTTAGATCTTGACTCCATTAACATGAGTCTTGGAACTTCTTCCGGATTCGCAAAATATGGCGATTCCGCATTGGAGGAAGCATACGAAGCAGTAGAAAGAGTGGGAATTAACTTAAATATTTCTGCTGGAAACAGCTACAATTCTGCATTGGGTAACAATCATAACCACTTAGAGCCGGCAAGTTTACCGGATGAAGGAATTGTGGGAAGTCCTTCAACCTTAAAAGGAGCTTTAAGTGTAGCTGCAATTAACAATACACATCTTGGACTAAGTAACTTCATTGAGTTGAAAAATAGTGTTGTAGGATTCTCCGATGGAGGAAAAGATTCCACAAAACCATTTACCAAGTTGAGTAAAGGAACCTATGCAGTTGTTGATTGTGGAAAGGGTACTCCGGAAGATTTTGCAAAGGTTAATGTAAAGAATAAAGTAGCCATGATTCAGCGTGGTGAAAATACCTTCCAGGAGAAACATGACAATGCGGCAAAGGCAGGCGCAGCAGCAGCGATTGTTTATAACAATACCAGCGGAAGCTTAACTATGTCCATTGAGAATTACCGCATTCCTTGTGTTTTTGTAACCGCGAAGGATGGTAAGAAAATTATCGAAGAAGGCGAGTTTAAATTCGATCCAGACAAACGTGATAATGTGGCTAATCCGGATGCATGGACAATGTGTGATTTCTCATCCATTGGAAGTACACCATCCTTAGAGATTAAACCGGAAATTACCGCACCTGGTGGAAGCATCTATTCGGCATTCTATTCTGACAAAAAAGGAAACGGATACGATAGCGTTTACGGTACAATCAGTGGAACATCTATGGCATCTCCGCACATTGCAGGTGGAACGGCGATTGTAAGAGAATATGTAAACAAGAACTTCAAAGGTTTGGATAGAATCAAAACAACCCAGTTGGTAAACAACTTGACGATGTCTACTGCAAAACCGGTAACACAGCAGGACGGAACTTTCTATTTGGTAAGAAAACAGGGTGCCGGTATTATGCAGATTGATCACGCAATCAAGACTCCGGCATACCTTACGGTAGCAGGACAGGAACGTCCAAAGGCAGAAGTTGGATATAACGAAAAAGGTGAATATACCTATACAGTAACGGTTCACAATATGTCAGATCGTGCTTTGACCTACAATCTGAAGACCACAGCATTGGCTGAGCAGACACAGGAGGTTGAAGGCGAAAAGTATACGACTGAAGTAGCAGAAGATATTACAAAGAATTGTGAAATTTCTTATAAGGGAGCTCAGAATGGCAAAGTTACAGTAGCAGCTGGTGGGACAGCGGATGTAACAGTAACCGTTGCGCTTGATATGAACAGTGCAAGAGTAAAAGAGCTTCAGGCAGATTATGTAAATGGATTCTTTGTAGAAGGATTTACACAGTTTACAAGCGATACCGAAGTTGCACTTTCCGTTCCGTTCATGGGATTCTGTGGCGACTGGGCAAAGGCACCGGTATTTGACAGTACCATTTATGATAAAGATAAAAAACCGGAATACGGTGAGGGATCCAAATTAGGACTTCACATCAGTGGTTCCGAGTGCGAAACAGCAGGAATTAATGTCTTCAAGGCAAATCATGGACTTGGAACGGAATACGCAGAGCAGTGTCTTTGCATTAAAGGAACCGATCGTTTGGTTCCATTGACCAACCTTCTTCGTGGTGCGGAGAAGATGACCTATACCATCAAAGATGAGAATGGTAAAGTCGTATTTGATCAGTCTGATAACTACATTGGAAAAACGTATTATACCGGATCCGACGAGACACCGTTTGCATGTGCGGAATACTGGATGAAGGTAACACCAATCTTTGAGCCTGGAAAAGGTGCAAAAGATGGTGAGTATACCTTAACAGAAACGGCTGTGGTAGGCGGAACGAATGGTAAGGAAACACAGGCACTTACGTATCATTTCGCAATCGATTCTTCCCTTCCGGTATATGATATGGATCGTTGTGCATATTATGAAGAGGATGGCGAGCGTTACTTAAGATTGAGCGTTTCTGACAACCATGGACTTGCAGGCGTTTCCATTTTGGATGAGCGTTATGATACCTTTGATGATTATTCATTCTGCAATGTTTCGTTTGACTATAAGACGGAAGCAGGAAGTGACAAACGTGAAATAGTTCTTGCGTTAGGCGATGCTGCGAAATTAAAACGATATGGCGCAGAAAAATCACTTTTGGTTCAGACGTTTGACCTTGCAAACAACTACCAGAAGAAGAAAATTTACTTCGGTGAGAAACCGGCAGATATTGACAATCCAAATCCGGAAAAATTAGCTGCAACCAAGTTAACAAAGGTTGAGAACACCGGTGTTGGCGAAATGACCTTAACCTACGACAAGGTAAGCATGGCAACCGGCTATGAAATTTATCGTGCAGAAGGAAAAGGCGAATTTGCTAAGATTGGTGACACAAATAAAACCGTTTATGTAGATAAGAATGCAACCAAGAAGGGCGAGACCTATTCTTACAAGGTTGTAGCATACAACGAAAAAGAAAAAGCAGAAGATTCTAACGTTTTATCTGCAGTTTCCGAAATGGAAAATGCACCGGTAGAGCCAAAAGAATTAGCAAGTACCGAGGTATTAAGCGTAACCAACACGGCATACGGAACCATGAAAGTAGATTATACAGACGTGGCAGGCGCAACCGGCTACAAGGTTCTTCGTGCAGAAGAAGATGGTGAATTTGAAGTACTTGGAACTACCGAAGAGAACTATTACATCGATAAGACAGCAACCAAAGTAGGTACAACCTATAACTACAAGGTAATTGCTTTCAACGATGAACAGGAAGCAAAAGAATCCAATGTAAAGAGCGCAGTTTCTGTAAAAGAAAAACCGCAGACCGGTTTAGAGGCACCAACGCTTGTAAAAGCGGTTAACACCAAGAAGGGAACCATCGAACTTGAGTGGGAAAAAGTAGAAGGCGCTAATGGCTACATGGTATACCGTGCAATCAACGACGGAGGCTTTGTAGAGGTTGATTCTACTTCTGCTACAAAATACAAAGATACCAGTGCTAAGAAATATGGACAGACCTATCGTTACTATGTAGTAGCTTACAATTGGAGCCACGTATTTAGTGAGCCATCCAATATTGTCGAGTGTGAGAACGAAATTGGTGGATTAAAAGTTCCAACCATCACGAACGCATACTATGATAAAGAAAATAAGCGGGTAGTATTGGAGTTTGAAGAAGATGCAAATGCAGCACGTTATGTTATCTTCCGTGCAGTGGATGACGAAGCAAGCTTGCATGAGTGGGCAAAAGCAGACGGAAGTCCATGGGAAGACAGATGGGAGCTTGAAGAAGGACATACCTACTCCTATAGAATTCAGGCAGAAGGATATGAGAAAGACAACTTCTCCAAGCCATCCAACGAAGTTCATGTAAAAGTGACAAATGAGGATGAACCAGGTGAACCGGAGCAGCCAACGTTGGATGCAGCAGTATTAAAGAGCGTTGAAAATACCGGTATTGGTGAAATGACCGTAACCTTTGAAGCGGTAGAGGGAGCAACCGGTTACAGAGTATATCGTTCCGTAGATGCAGGTATGTTCGAGCAGGTAGCAGATGTTACCGGTACAACCTACGTGGATGCAGCTGCAACCCAGACCGGCTCTGTTTACGCATACTATGTTGTAGCATACAACGAAGAAGTGGAAGCAGAGAAATCGGAAACCATGAGTGCTGTTTCTGAGAAAGTGGCACCATTAACAGCAACCACGATTACAAAAGTTGAAAATACTGCAAAATACACCATGACCATTACCTTCGAGCCGGTTTATCGTGCAGAAGGATACCATGTATATGGAAAAGCAGGAAATGGTGCATACGAGTTGTTAGGAGACACCACAGATACAACTTATGTTGCTAAGAATGCGACAAAACTTGGTGAAACATATACCTACAAGGTTGTTGCATTCACTTCCAAAGAAGAAGGACCACAGTCCAACGAAATGGGAGCAAAATCCGAAATCGGATTATTAAAGGCAGCAGAGGTAACAAAGGTAGAAAACACAGCAATTAATGAAATGACGGTTACCTTCAAAGCAGTAGAGGGAGCAACAAACTATAAAGTTCTTCGTTCTGTAGATGGTAGTGCGTTTGCACAGGTTGCTGATGTAACCGAAACCAAATACGTAGACAAGAAGGCAAACAAAACAGGTTCTACCTATGCATACAAGGTAGTAGCATACAATGAAGAAACCGAGGCAGAAGAGTCCAATGTTATGAGCGCTGTATCTGCTAAGAAGGCAGAGGAAATTGGACAGGTTACCGGATTCAGCGTAAAACGTCACTTAGTGAAGTTCTACAACATCAGCTGGAACAAGGTAAAAGGTGCAACCGGTTACGAGCTTTATCGTAAGGAAAAAGGCGATAGCTATGAGATGATTGATCGCACAAGCCTCACGTTTGTTGTGGATGTACCATCTCTTAAGAAGAACAAAACCTTTACTTACAAGGTAAGAGCATACAAGACCGTTAATGGAAAGAAAGTATATGGAAAATTCTCCAAAGAAATCACCATTACGACAAAAGGCTTGTTATTCTAATTATTCTCTCCTTTCATTTGAACAAATAAAATAAGGACCGCGGCTTGCGTGAACTCGCAGGCGGCGGTCTTTTTTATTTGAGGGATTCCCGTTCGATGAGGGTGAAGCTTAGTTTTTTCTCGAATCGTGCAGGGGTCTTTGCCTCAATAAGAGACAGTAATGCTTTAGCACCTTCTACCCCGCTTTCCCGGTAAAAAAAGTGGACGGTTGTTATTCCGGGGGACAATATAGAGGAAGGTGCGCTATCGCCAAATCCGGCAATGCCATAATCCATCGGAATGCTGTAATGTTGCTCGTGTAACGCCTTCATTACACCGAAAGCAATGGTATCGGTAGCGCACAAAATGGCATCCGGTCGTGGTGTCTTTTCGGTTAGGTGATAGGCATTTATGTAGCCGTTGGCGATGGTAAAATCGCCACAAAAAAGATGCTCATCCAAAACGGACAGGCCGACTTGCTTAAGGGCATCGAGAAAGCCCTGTTTTCGATTATAGCCCACCGCTTTGTCGTTTTCCGGAACGCCAATATAGGCAATTTGCCGATATCCTTTTTTTATAAAGAGAGAGGTCATGGCTTTTGCTGCTGCGTAATCATCATGGTAGATGCAGGAAAAGTCGGCGCTATATTGTCCAAGAATAATTACCGGAATTGGCAATTCTTTTAATAAGGAAATGTGCATCGCAGTTAGCTCGGTTCCTAATAAGATGATGCCATCTACCATATTTTGGGAAAAAATCCGGATATAATCAATTTCTTTTTTGGTATTATTTTCTGTGTTGGCCAGTAACATCTGGTAGCCATTTGCAGACAAAAGTTCACTGATTCCGGCAACTACCTGGGAGATGGAACTGGAATCAATCTTTGGAATAATAACACCGATAAGTTTTGTCTTTTTCGTACGAAGCATCTGCGCTTGTGATGACGGGGTGTAGCCTGTTTCCGCAATGACTTTGGCGATGCGTTCCCTCTTCTCCTGACTCAAGTATCCGTTGTTAAGGTATCGCGAAACCGAAGCAGCAGAAACACCAGCTAATTTTGCAATTTCATTTATGGTCATAGTGTGGTTCTCCTTGTTCAAATCTTCCAATAATGTGAAAACGATTTCAAACATAGTATACAAAAAAAATCATGTTTTGAAAAGACATTAGTAAAAATTGCTAAAAAAAGATGTGGGAAATCGTTGCTTTCGTTCATTTACAAAAAAGACATGTGTCGCTATAATAAGGACATAACTGAAATCGATTTCATAACGAGGTAAACACATTTAGTAAGGGAGGAAGCCATGGATTACAGAACATGTGCGAAAGCAATCTATGAGAAAATCGGCGGAAAAGAAAATCTTATTTCTGCCGCACATTGCGCTACCAGGTTGCGTCTAGTAATCGCGGACAACAAGAAGGTTGACGTGAAAGGACTTGAGAACGTAGACGGAGTGAAGGGCGTTTTTGACGCGCAGGGACAGTTGCAGATTATTATTGGTACCGGAACGGTGAATAAAGTATACGATGAGTTTGTTGCCGTTGCAGGTATTAATGCTGCGACAAAAGATGAGGTAAAACAGGCGGCAGCCAGCAAAGCGGTATGGTGGAAGCGTGCGATTAAGACGTTGGGTGATATTTTTGTACCGATTATTCCGGCGATTGTTGCAACCGGCTTGTTGTGTGGTTTGTTAGGTGGTTTGGTGCAGGTAAATCCGGATTTGGCAAATTCCCAGTTGTATAAACTGTTGAATATGTTTTCGAATACAGCGCTTACGTTCCTGCCAATCTTAATTGCAATTTCTGCAGCCAGAATTTTTGGCGGAAATATTTTCCTTGGCGCAGTAATTGGTATGCTGATGATTCATCCGGATTTGGTGAATGCATGGAGCGTTGCCGGTGGTGCTAAGACGGAAACCATGTGGTCCTGGTTTGGAAGCTGGAACATTGCAAATGTAGGATATCAGGGACATGTAATTCCGGTTATTATTGCCGTATGGTTGATGTGTACAGTAGAGAAATGGCTTCATAAGAAAGTGCCGGAGATGTTCGATATTTTTGTTACACCGCTTTGCTCGGTATTGGTAGCGGGCTTTATGGCGATGACGGTTATCGGACCGGTATTTGCACAGGTAGAGACCTGGGTGCTTTCCGGCGCACAGACGTTGATTGCGATTCCATTTGGTATTGGAGCGTTTTTGATGGGTGGTGCATATGCACCGACGGTTGTCGCAGGTGTGCACCATATGTATAATGCAATTGAAATGATGATGCTTGCAGACAATGGAATGAATGTGTGGATGCCAATTGCAACGGCAGCGAATGTGGCACAGGGTGCGGCAGCACTTGCGGTTGGTGTTAAGACAAAGAATGCAAAGACGAAGGCAATGGCACTTCCGGCATCGTTATCCGCATTTCTTGGTATCACAGAGCCGGCGATTTTCGGTGTGAATATTCGTTTTGGAAAACCATTTATTGCCGGTATGGTCGGTGGTGCGGCCGGTGCAGCAGTGGCAGCGATTACGAAGGTATATGCTACGGCAAATGGTGTAACCGGTGTGTTTGGCTTCTTAATTACAACCGATAGTTTTGTAGGATATTTGTTGACCTTTGTAACCGCAACGGTAGTTGCTTTTGGCTGCTCCTGGCTGTTGTACAAAGATGAGAAAGAGGAAGTTGTAGAAGAGCCGGTTGCTTCCGTAAAACGGGAAGAATGTATTTTGGCACCTTTAAGTGGTGCGGTGATAGAGCTTTCTGATGTAGAAGATAAAACCTTTGCAAGCGGTGCTCTGGGGAAAGGTGTTGCGATTTGCCCGACGGAAGGAAAGGTGGTTGCTCCCTTTGACGGAGAAGTGAAGATGGTTTTTGATACGAAGCATGCGATAGGTTTACTTAGTGATGGTGGTGTGGAACTTTTAATTCATGTTGGTTTGAATACGGTGGAATTAAAGGGCGAGTATTTTACAGCGATGGTAAAGCCTGGAGATAAAGTAAAAGCCGGACAGACGCTTTTGACATTTGATATTGCGGCGATTCGTGAGAAGAAGTATCCACTTACAACACCGGTTATTATTAGCAATACAGCGACCTTTGCAGAGATTTCCTGCGATGCAACCAAAGATGTGCAGTGTGGTGATGTGTTGATGAAGGTACGCTAAGAACAAAGGGAGATTTTTTCATGGATAAAGAGAAACGGTATTATCCCTTATTTCATTTGGGTCCTATGTCCGGATGGCTAAATGATCCAAATGGATTGTGTCAGCTTTCCGGTGTGCATCATATCTTTTTTCAGTACTCTCCGGATGAACCGCGTGGTGGACGAAAGTGTTGGGGGCATTATGAGACCCGGGACTTTGTTTCCTATCGGTTTACCGGTACCTTCCTTGAGCCGGATGCGGTGGAAGATCGGGATGGTGTCTATTCGGGGTGTGCTTACGTGAAGGATGGGCGGATGTATTTGTTTTACACCGGTAATGTGAAGTGGGCCGGAGCATATGATTATGTGTATGCCGGAAGGGAAGCGAATACCATGCTGGTGACTTCCTGCGACGGTGTTTTAGCAAGTCCCAAGGAATGTTTGATGAGAAATGAGGATTATCCGGGAAATCTTTCCTGCCATGTTCGTGATCCGAAAGTGTTTTTGCATCAGGGACGGTATTATATGGTACAGGGTGCGCGAACCCGAGACGATGAAGGATGTGTACTTCTATTTTCCTCCATGGACTTGCGACATTGGGGATTTGAGAAAGCTATTTTTAAACCGAAGTTTGGCTATATGTGGGAATGTCCGGATTTGTTCTGGCTGTCCGGAAAGGCATTTCTTTCTGTGTCGCCCCAGGGACTTGCAGCGGAGGAGTTCTGTTATCAGAATGTGTACCAGTCCGGCTATTTTTCGATGGGGAAATGGAGCGTTTTGGACGAGGCTTCTCTCGAGGAGTTTCATGAGTGGGATTATGGATTTGATTTTTATGCGCCCCAGACTTATGAGGATGAGCAGGGGAGACGTATCTTGATTGGTTGGATGGGTATGCCGGATGCTCCGTATGATCATGATCCGACGATTGCGGAAGGATGGCAGCATATGTTGACAATTCCGCGGCAACTACAGGTGGATGATGTGACGGGGAGGATTCGACAGACGCCCCTTCCGGAAATGCTGCAATTGCGGGAAGAGGAATTGTTTTGCTGTGAGATGGAAAACGAGCCACTGTTACGGAAGATGGAAGATGGTTATGAATTATTGATATCGGATATAAAGGGAGAAACGTTAACCATTATCTTCTGTGATGGGGTCACCTTCACCTATCACGCGGCTTATGGTAAGTGCTGTTTGACATTTACGGATGAGCGCGTGGGTTGTGGACGTGATGAACGCCGTATGTATCTGCAGTCATCGGCGTTGCGAACGCTTCGCGTCTTTGTAGATGCTTGTAGCATAGAGCTGTTTTGCAATGATGGCGAAGAAGTGATGACAACGAAGTACTTTCCGCAAGATGAGATTGTATTGCGCATGGATGGTAGCGCGAAGGTATGCGGATATCGTCTTCGTGCAGTGGATATTTGTAAGTAATAGAACCCTCGGGCCGCCGGCCCGGGGGTTCTATTACGCTAGAAGGGTGCGGAGCCGGAAATTACCGCTATGGTTGCCGTGGCAGTGTGCGACGCCTTGGAAAAAGTGACGGGCCGTAAGCCCGGTATCAAATGGGTGAATGATATTTTTCTGGATGGAAGGAAAGTATGCGGCATTCTGACGGAAGCCGGAGGGGTTACGTCGGATGGAAGGGTTCCGTTTGCGGTTCTCGGAATTGGCGTGAACCTGTATAAGCCGGAGGAGGATTTTCCGGAAGAACTCCGCGCGATAGCGGGTGCAGCACTTAGGGAGCAGGTGTCGGATGCAAAGAACCGGCTGGCGGCAGAGATTTTGAATGGCGTGATGCAGTACTATCGTCAGTGGGATCAGGCGAAGTATGTGGACCGCTATCGGGAGAACAGTATCGTAATCGGAAAAGAAGTGGAGGTGCTTTTGCCGGAAGGAAATCGGAAGGCGAAGGTATTGACGGTTGATAATGACTGCCATTTGCTGGTACAATATGAGAGTGGGGAGAAAGCGGTGCTTTCTTCCGGTGAAATTAGTATTCGACTTCAGGAGGAAGAAACATGAGTGTTATGATGGATAAGGTGGAAAAAATCCGCTATGCGTTTCTGGATGTGGATAATACCCTGTTGTATTTGAAGATGTACAGCAATGAGGCAGGGGAAAATGACAAACAAAGCGGTAAGCGGATTGTGGGACAGGCGGACTACTTAGACTGGTTACGCTACAATATTAATAACAATGCCTACATTCATTGCGAGGCACCGGAGCCAATCCAGAAATTGCTGTTATACTTAAAAAAACGCGGTGTGAAAATTTTTGGCTTGTCGGAGTGCTCGAATTCCTTTGAGTACAACGCCAAGTTTAATCGTTTGCGGGAGTGCTATGAGGGGAATTTTCTTCATCATGGGGATTTGATTTCCATTGATGACCGCCATAAGAAGATTACCATTATCAAAATGATTGCGGAAAGGGACGGCATTGATCCGGAGGAAATCATGTTTGTGGATGACGCCTATACGGAAGTAATGGAGGCGTTCCAGGAAGGAATTCTGGCGATTCATACCACAGAGGCATTGATTCGATTCGCAAATCTTGAGCCTTAAAAGAATACAAACGGGCGCCGCTTCGGATGGGTGAAATCATCCGGAGCGGCGCCCTTACATTTATGATGTTGTGTTAGTAGTCGCGTCGTCCGCTAAAGAGAAGGGCAACCAATCCGAGACCTGCTAAAAGATCCAGAGCAAAAAGTGCATATGGAATAGCGTCATCGGTTAATGGGGTGTCGCTTAAAGGAACATCCATATCATTGATGGTAACGTCAGGGACGTCATTTTCTTTTACATCCGGACGTTCATTCTTGGCAACGGCTTCTTCTTCAATATCGGTAGACTCTTCCATTTCCGGAGCATCACTTAACGGAACCTCAGACTCTTCGATTACAACCGGGTCGGTCGGGGTCGGGTCGCTCGGGGTCGGGTCGCTCGGGGTCGGGTCGCTCGGAATCGGGATAACCGGAGCCGGGGTAACCGGAGTCGGGTCACTCGGAGTCGGATCACTCGGAGTCGGATCACTCGGAGTTGGATCGCTCGGAGTCGGGTCACTTGGATTCGGATCGTTTGGAGTCGGGTCATTTGGATTCGGGTCATTTGGATCCGGGTCGTTTGGATTCGGATCATTTGGATCCGGATCATTTGGGTTATTATCTTCCGGTTTTACAACTTCTTTCTTGTAAATGACGTAGATGGTGTAAGTGGTATCATCGGATAATTCTTCGCGGATTGCAAGATAATCATCATCTGCTAACTCGGCGACTTCCTTGTCATTGTATTTGTAGGCTTCAAAGGTGTAGCCTTCACGTACCGAATCCGGCATCAGTTCCGGAATCATGTTTCTTAATAATTCAGTAATCGGTCCGTTTAACGAAATGGTATCATTTTTTCCGGAAGCACGTTCTTCTTTCGCAACTTCTGTGGTATTCTCATAATAATCTCTGTAGATTGGAATGATTTCCAAAATCGCGGAGGATTCTACCGGCTCATTCGGGTCCGGCTCATTCGGGTCCGGCTCATTCGGGTCCGGCTCATTCGGGTCCGGTTCGTTCGGATCCGGTTCTTCCGGGGCGGCCTGTTGTTGATATACAACGTAAATGGTAGTGGTTCCATTTGCGGTTAAGGGTACATTGTGTTTGGAAATGGCCTGATTGCCATTCTTATCAATGAAAAATCCTTTGAAATCGAATCCTTCATTGGCATTCTTCCAGGCGTTGTCGTTTGGTTTAATTTTTTCCATCAGTTTTTCATAGGACTGCGAGTTAAATTTCACCGTGTAGGTTTTCTCGCCAAAAGCACCAACGTAATTTTCCATAAGGCTGCCGTTTGCGTCCAGATAGGAAGGAATCACTTTAATGGAAGTATCCTTCTCCTCTGGAGTCGGCGGAGCTGGTGGCTCTGGTGGAGTTTCCGGATTAGTAAATACGACGTACATGTAGTAACGTCCTTTGGTATTATCGGTATAATGAATCTGGAATTCCACTCTGGAAGACTGTTTATAATAGCCATTAACCGGTGGCTGACCGACCGTGTTTCCTTTCAGCATTAATTTGGAGGAAAAACCATTTTCTTCCAAAATAGCAGAGGCAGAAACCGTTCCTAAAATACCATTTGTATTCCATTGAAAACTCTGAATTTTTTTGTTCGGGTCAGCTGCTGCAAGAATAAGTTTGGCATCCAGGATGTATTGTTTGTTAACCTCTAAAATCAGCGGGTTGGTAGCAAAACCATAGCTTACACTAGCGTACGTGGCCATCATGTCTGCTGTTACGTTCAAAGTGGTTGCGTTATCATCGGTAGCAGCAGAGGAGTAAAAAACAGTTAATCCCATGCTGGTGAAAATCATTGTTAAACTTAATATTGCAACCAATAATGCTTTCCATCGTTTCTTCATAACCATAACCTCCTTTTCATGATTACTCGCTATATTGTTTATGTTGTATGTATACTTTAGCACAGTAAGGTAATAAATTCGGTTACATTTTAGCGTTCATCTTTCATTTACGATTTATTCACATTTTATTTTAAAGTTTTTCACAAAGTGGTGGGGAGCACACAGGATGGTCAAAAAATGAGAACTGCTTTAAGCAGATAGTAGTCGTTCTAAACTTTTGGGTGTATCTCATGGTGATATTGATGCCTTTTTACATATTCTTTCTTGCCTGCATGATGCGCTCAATCTGCTCCGGGGGTTCTTTCATCCCACGTTTGTACCATGTGTCGAGGAAACTGAA
The DNA here is from genome assembly GCA_900115795.1 of Lachnospiraceae bacterium XBB1006. Classification (GTDB taxonomy): domain Bacteria; phylum Bacillota; class Clostridia; order Lachnospirales; family Lachnospiraceae; genus XBB1006. The sequence goes on from FOXT01000008.1 coordinate 132,424, forward strand.
TATAAAATACGTAATATAACTGACCGCATAACCAGCTTCGAGAGGAAGATCATTGGAGTATCCGAACGTGGATAATAATTGATCAATGATCAACTGCTGCTTATTAGCGCGGTAGATATTTTCAATAAGAATTTTGTTTTCGGTATAGAAAATAAAGAAGAACAAGCGTTATATCGGAAAAGTTCCGGAGGAACGATATGTAGCGAAAGGAAAAAGAGATACGATTAGAAAAATAGTGCAATTAGATTACGATGAAAAGATGCTACGGATTATTCGAAAGCAGAAGAAAGTAATCGAGGATTTTATGAAGCATTATGATATGAATGCAGTAACAAATGTTTATGAAAAAATGGGCATAGGGCGAAAGACTATGATAAACCCATTATATGAAACGGATGAGGCAGGATTCAATGATAGAGAAAAAATTCCACTTCAACATATTGACTTTTTTATAGAAACTGTGTAAACTTGAGAAAGATTCATATATTTGAAGCTGGGAACAGGACTAGTACATAGAAGCGGATTTTTAGAGAGCTGCCGGAGGCTGCAAGGCAGTAATAGCGCACTATGGAACTCACCTGGGAGCTCCATCCCTGAAGGAGTACTGCGTAGGGGAATGGCGAAGAGCCACGTTACGGTAATGAGTGCCGGCATAAGCCGGAAACTTGAGTGGTACCGCGTGAAGGATGATAAGCCTTCTCGTCTCAGGAATGAGATGAGAAGGCATTTTTTTATTTTGAAGAGGAGGATGCACGATGGAAACATACAATCCAAAAGTCATTGAGAAGAAATGGCAGAATATCTGGGAGCAGGAAGAAGCTTTCAAGGTAGGCGAAGATCATAGCAAACCGAAGTTTTATGCATTGGTGGAATTCCCATATCCATCCGGACAGGGACTTCATGTAGGACATCCAAGACCATATACGGCATTGGATATCATTTCCAGAAAAAGAAGAATGGAAGGATATAATGTATTATTCCCGATGGGCTGGGATGCATTTGGACTACCAACAGAGAACTTTGCGATAAAGAATAAGATTCACCCGAAGATTGTAACCAAGAACAATGTGGGAAGATTTAAGCAACAGTTAAAGGACTTGGGATATTCCTTTGATTGGGATCGAGAAATAAACACAACAGATCCAAACTACTATAAATGGACCCAGTGGATTTTTTTGAAATTATTTAAAAAAGGTCTTGCATACAAAAATGAGATGCCAATTAACTGGTGTACCTCTTGTAAAGTAGGACTCGCGAATGAAGAAGTAGTCAATGGTGTGTGTGAGCGTTGCGGTGGCGAAGTTGTGCGTAAAGTAAAGAGCCAGTGGATGTTAAAAATAACTGAGTACGCGGACAGATTGATTGATGAATTAGACGAAGTAGATTACTTTGACCGTATAAAGATTTCTCAGAAGAACTGGATTGGACGTTCATATGGAGCAGAAGTTGATTTTGTACTATCCGGAAAGGAAGAGCGTTTAACGGTATATACCACCAGACCGGATACCTTATTTGGAGCAACCTACATGGTTGTATCTCCGGAGCATCCAATGATTGAGAAGTATAAAGATGAAATTGCAAACTACGATGAATTGATGAATTATCGTGAGCAGGCGGCGAAGAAATCCGATTTTGAGAGAACGGAGCTTGCAAAGGACAAGACCGGTGTAGAAATCAAAGGATTAAAAGCAGTGAATCCGGTTAATGACAAGGAGATTCCAATTTGGGTATCCGATTATGTACTTATGAGTTACGGAACCGGAGCAATTATGGCAGTACCGGCGCATGATACCCGTGACTGGGAATTTGCGAAAAAATTCGGCCTTCCGATTATCGAAGTAGTAGCAGGGGGAAATGTGCAGGAAGAGGCATTTACCGATGTGGCAACCGGCAAATTAGTAAACTCTGACTTCTTGAATGGATTGGAAGTGGCAGATGCAAAAGCCAAGATTATTGAATTTTTGGCAGACAAAGGAATTGGGCATAAGAAGACCAATTTCAAATTGCGTGATTGGGTATTCTCCAGACAGCGTTATTGGGGAGAGCCGATTCCAATTGTACACTGTGAAAAATGCGGATATGTGCCGATTGACGAAAGTGAGTTGCCACTCACATTGCCGGAGGTAGACAGCTATGAACCAACCGACAACGGAGAATCACCATTGGCAAAGATGACAGAGTGGGTAAATACAACTTGTCCATGTTGTGGTGGTCCGGCGAAACGAGAGACCGACACCATGCCACAGTGGGCAGGATCCTCCTGGTATTATTTACGCTATATCGATCCGCACAATACAGAGGCGTTAGCAGATAAAGAGCAGCTTAAGTATTGGTTGCCGGTAGATTGGTACAACGGAGGAATGGAGCATACCACCCTTCACTTATTGTACTCTAGATTTTGGCATAAATTCTTATATGACGAGGGCGTTGTACCAACAAGAGAGCCATATAAGAAGAGAACCTCCCATGGAATGATTCTTGGAGAAAATGGTGAGAAGATGTCAAAATCACGCGGAAATGTAGTAAATCCGGACGACATTGTGAATGAGTTTGGCGCAGATACGTTACGTGCCTATGAAATGTTCATTGGAGCATTTGAGCTTGGCGCATCCTGGAGTCAGGAAGGCGTACGCGGATGCCGTCGCTTCTTAGATCGTGTATGGAAACTTGGTGACATGGTTGTAGATGGCGATGCATATACACAGGATATGGAAGTGAGAATGCATCAGACCATTAAGAAGGTAAGCGGCGATTTTGAGGCAATGAAGTTTAATACGGCAATTGCTGCAATGATGTCTTTGGTAAACGAGTTCTACAAGAAGGGAAGCGTAACGAAAGCAGAATTTCGTACCTTACTGCTCTTGTTGAATCCGGTTGCACCACATATGACGGAAGAATTATGGGAAATGTTTGGATACGAAGGAAGAGTATACCAGGCAGCGTGGCCAACCTTTGAGGAGGCAAAGACCATTGAGAATACCGTTGAAATTGCAGTGCAGATTAATGGAAAAACCAAGGCAACCATTGCCATTGCCAGAGATATTTCAAAAGAAGATGCCCTTCAAAAAGCGAAGGAAGCAATCAGCGGTAAGCTTACCGGCACCATTGTAAAAGAAATTTACGTACCGGGCAGAATTGTAAACATTGTGCAGAAGTAACAGGAGAAAATTATGTTGCGAAATCCGGAACGAAGAAAGCGAAATCTGATAATAGGAGGAGTCCTTGTTTTGTTGGCCATTGTTTCTGGCATTTGGGGAAGACAGAAAGCGGATTACCTGGCGATGCCGGACAAGGTGGATCGTATTGTGATTCATAAAGTAGGTGAAGAAACAAAGCTTGACCAAGCGCAGGTTCGCGAGGTATATGACATGCTGAAGCATGCAAAAATAGAAAAGAGCGAATCCTACGATAAAATCACAGAGGAGCATTATCCGGAAACCTATTCTATTCATTTATATTATGGAAAGAAAGTACAGGAAATCTATCATTTGCTTCCGGATGGTCGGATTTATGATCCAAACAGAGGAGAGGCGCATACCTTTCAACAGCCGATAGGGAAGGATTTGCTTTCAATAATAAAGAAAAAGTAACAAAAGAGGGGAGCGATCCCCTCTTTTTAATTGAAAATAACGCAGCCGTCAAAACGTTTAACCTTTACAATCAAATAGGGATAGGATTTGGAACGACTAATTACATCCTCCCCGCGGGGACCGAAAAGGGTCGTCTTAAAAACCAGGCCATTGGCGGTTAAGTAAACATCATCCACGGTGATGTGATAACCGCCGGAAGGTTGTGTACCGTAGCCGCGGGCAATGTAGAGAAAATCACCATCCAGGTAGGTAAGTTTAAATGGAGTTATATGTTTTTTTCTGATGGCCAAGGTGAGCGCCTCCGGAGCTTCCTCGGGATCAAGAACGGTAAATTCTACATCGCATTTCTTACGTGTATTGTCACTGCCGGTGGTACAACCCCCAAGGGCGCATAAAAGAAAAAGCGAAAGAAGGGTAAACAGGAATCGTTTCATAATCACCTAGTGTTTTTTCTAAAATGTATGCAGAAAAATGGGTGAATATGCACATTGTAGGAAAGAACGATTCATGCTATAATGTGCATATTGTGAGGAGGGAAAAAATGATACGAGCATTTTTTGCAGTGCTGTTTGTGGCGCTCTTTCTAATTTTATCGTCGCCATTGATGGCAATCGAATATTTTGTACATAAGAAGAATCCAAAGAAAGCGGATATGCAGAGTCTGCGAATTGTTCAGTGGGCATTTCGGTGTGTAATGTTTTTCTCCGGAATGACATATGAAGTAACGGGATTAGAATATATCCCGGATGATGAGCCCGTTGTATTTGTGGCCAATCATGCAAGTATGTTTGATGTGGTTGTGGTGTACTCATTGTTGCCTTATACCACTGGATTTGTTTCCAAAAAAAGTGTATTGAAGGTGCCGCTGTTAAGAGTCTGGATGAAGCGGTTGCACTGTTTGTTTTTGGATCGGGAGAACCCACGAGATGGTTTAAACATGATTTTAAATGCCATAGAGTTATTAAAGCAGGGAATTTCCGTCTTTATTTTTCCGGAAGGGACGCGCTCGAAGAATGGAGAATTGCTGGAATTTAAAGCCGGAGCAGTAAAGATGGCAACAAAGACCGGTTGCAAGGTGATACCGATTGCGATTAAGGGGACGAGGGATGCCTTAGAGAATCACTTCCCATTTGTGCGTTCGGCTCACGCAAAGGTGGCGATATTGCCGCCGGTAAATACCAAAGCACTCGAACCGGAAGAAAAGAAACATTTGGCTGATTATGTGCGAGGACAGATTGCAGTCGTGTTAGAAGACTAGATATTGTATTTTTTGCCCGCTAATGTTTGACAAAGACACAAAATGCTGATATAATGGAATCGTTAGAAAATAAAATACAGCGTGAAGAACTTTTTCACAATGGGAAAGAGTGAGGTAGTTAAATGGCAGCGGAACAACAAGTGTTAGAGAAGATTCGTGCTTCGGTTAGGCTACAGCTAGGAAGCAAGGTGCAGATCCTGCAAGAAGAAGGCAGAAACAGAGCATATGTGTGTGAAGGCATTTTACAGAACGCATATCCATGCGTGTTTACAGTGTTGATTACGGGTAAAGATCGCGAAGATGAGAAGCTACTTTCGTTTAATTACTCTGACATTGTGACAAAGAGTGTGCGTATGAAGCTGTGTAAGGAATCTGCGTAGAAGAGAGCATAAAGAATGAAGAATAAAAGTCTCCCTAAGAGAATAGATTGGAAACAACTATTCGAAGGGAGATTTTTTTATGGAAAAAAGCATGGCGAGTTTAGAGGGGAGATTGCGTGTCAAAAGCGTTACGCTTCAAGTGCCGATGGAAGAGGAAATAAATTTAGAACGGCAAATGCCGGATGTGGATCATGTGGTGGGACAGACAATCCGGTTTTCAAAAGAGCAGGTACAGGTTGGTGAAAACAAAACGCAAGTGCAGGGGAGTATTCATTACCGGATTTTGTACGCTACTACAGGAGGAAGTCCGATGCTTCACGCTGTTAGTGGAAGCGTGCCGTTTAACCAAAGCATTGCATTAGAAAAAGAGCCGGATTGGGAAGTGACGGTACGGATGGAGGTGGGAAACAACTCTGTGAAACGGCTGAATAGCAGGAAGCTATCGCTGTTTGTGATGCTTAACCTATATGCGGATGCTTACCGGACAAATTGTCAGGAGTATATAACGAATGTAGAAGGGGCGGTAGAAAAGCGTTTTGCAACTACCAATTATAGTCGATTGAAAGGACATGGAACAACTGCCGTTAGCATTAAGCAAAGTGCGGAGCTGGCGGAAGCGGAACCGGATATATCGCGCATTTTATACGATCACGTAGAACTACGCGCAGTGGAGTTGATTCCGGGGGATGCGCAGTTGACAATGCGTGGAGAAGTCGCTGTTTTTCTGGTGTATGAAGCCCAGGAGCCGGAGGGAAGCATCCGATATTATACAGAGAATCTAATGGTGGAGGAAACCTGTGACTATCCGGGAAAGGAAAATAATGCATTGCCGAGCATGCGTTATCAGGTGGTTCTGGCGCAGGTAAAAGAGGCGCCTAACGAGGATGGACAAATGCGGCGGCTGCATGTGTCTGTTGAGGTAGAAATAGCATACGATGTCTATGAAAATCAGGAATTTACTTATCTGGAGGACGCTTATGCAAAGCAGGAAAATCTGATTTTGCAGCATACAGAGTGTGTTCTGCAAAAAGACAGAAACTGTCAGTTTCTGCGTGTGCCGGTAGAGGAAACATTTACGCCGGCGGAAGAAGAACGGTTGTTGATGATTTTTCCGGTAGGTGCCAGGGTGCAATTGGAAAAACCGGAATTATTAGAGGGGGAATTGCTGATAGAAGGTACGGTAAACTGCACGCTTATGTATATAGGAATGTCGGGGACACAACCGGCAGTATCCGAACTAACCATCCCATTTCATAAAAGCATTCGGCGAGAGGAGATGGCGGAGGAGAAAGATGCTGATTGGGAGGCTTATGTATGGGGAGATATAGCAAGTTACTATGTGACAATTCTAAACGGGACGCAGGCAGAGGTGCGCCTTATGGTGAATCTGACCGCAATTACACAGCAGATTAAGTCATGCAGATTGATTACGGATATGAAAAAAGAGCCGTACGAAACGATATGCGGACCGGGAATGATTGGGGTAACGTTATCTTCACCGGAAGCGCTGTGGGAACTTGCGAAGGAGAATCGAACGACTGTGGAGACGATTTTACGCATTAATGAGTTGAATGAAGAAGAGGTAAAAGCCGGAATTCCCATTTTGGTTTGTCAGAATCTTTAATAGGGTTCGGGTTCGGGAAAAAGTTGTGACACTTTTTTCGAATCCGGGCCTTATTTTATGAGCACAATTCAAAAAGTCCGATTGTTTTCTATGGTGAAATTGCTTGAAAAACGGCGCTTAAATTAGTATAATAATAACGAGTATGTGTGTTAGGAGGCATAGTATGAAGAAAAAAATTTTAGCGCTAATTGTCGTCATCGCATGTATGGTTACTTCCATTGGTGGAGTCGCCTCTGCAACAACAAGCCAACAGGCAAAGAATAAGAAGAAGCAGGCAGAGACGGATCTGAAGAACCTGGAAGGGCAAATGAACAGTATTCGACAGCAACAAGAAGCGTTGCAGGGAAAGATGGACGGATATGAACAGGAATTGGTAGAGTTATTGGTTTCTGTGGATTTGATTAAGACAGATATTTCTTCAAAGGAAGAGGAGTTAAAGGTTGCCAGAGCAGATTTGAAGGTGGCTAAGAAACAGGAAAAGAAACAATATGAAGCCATGAAATTGCGTATTCAGTATATGTATGAGCAGGGAGATACCGCGTTTATTGAATCCATTCTTGGTGCTCGTAACATGGCTGATTTGTTGAATCAGGTGGAGTACTATGAGGAAGTGTATACCTATGACCGGAATCTTTTGAAAAATTATCAGGCGGCGAAGAAAGCTTGTCAGAACTTAGAGAATCAGGTAGAAGGAGAGCTTCGTGAGCTGAAGGGAATGCGTTCTTCGCTTAAGAGTGAGGAGGCATCGTTGAAGGCTGTAATGGCGAAATTGAAAGGACAGATTTCAGATTTTGATACGAAACTTGCGAATGCAAAGAGTCTGGCGTCCAGTTATAAGAAGACCATTATCGCCCAGAATAACATTATTAAAGAAGAGGCGCGTAAAGAGCGGGAGCGTGCAGAACAGGCAGCAAGAGAACGGGAGCGCGAGCAACAACAGCAGAATAACAATAATAATTCCGGTGGCGGTGGCACAGGAAATTCCGGTGGAGGAAACTCCGGTGGAGGCGGGGCATCGGAGCCGGCAGAGGATCCGGGACATGCAACGAATGTATCGGCATCCGCTGTAATTAGCTATGCTCGTCAGTTTGTGGGAAATCCCTATGTGTGGGGTGGAACCGATCCACATACCGGTGCGGATTGTAGTGGATTTGTGCAGTATGTATTCCGTCATTTTGGCATTAGTCTTCCGCGTACGTCCTATTTGCAACGTACGGCCGGACGAGCTGTGAGCAAGGAGAATGCACAGCCGGGTGACATCATTTGTTACCAGGGACATGTGGCTCTTTATATTGGCGGTGGTCAGATTCTTCATGCACGTGGTGCAGCGTATGGAATTTGTATTACCGGGGATGCATGGAGTCGTGGTGACCGTGTATGTATCCGAAGAGTTTTGTAGAACAATTTTAAGAAATATAGGAGATTAGATGATGAAAAAAGTTGAAGATTATGTAAGAAGTATTCCGGATTTCCCGGAAAAAGGGATTATTTTCCGCGATGTTACCAGTGTGTTACAGGATGCCGATGGCTTGCAGCTGGCAGTAGATGGAATGATGAAATTGTTAGAAGGCTTGGAGTTTGACGTTATCGTTGGTGCAGAATCACGAGGATTTATTTTTGGCGCACCGATTGCTTACGAATTACATAAACCATTTATTTTGTGTCGTAAGAAAGGAAAGTTACCTTGCGAGACAGTTAGTAAGGATTATGAACTTGAGTATGGTACCGCTACGATTGAAATGCATAAGGATTCTATTAAGCCGGGACAGAAGGTCGTTGTTATTGATGACTTGATTGCAACCGGAGGAACCATTGAGGCAACTTGTGAATTGATTGAGCAGTTGGGCGGCGAAGTAGTGAAACTTGTATTTTTAATGGAACTTGCAGGTTTAAATGGCAGAGAGCGTCTTAAGAAATATGACGTGGGTTCTGTAATCTGCTATCCTGGAAAATAGAATATGTGAGGGGGATTACTATGGCGGGAAAGAAAGATATACGCGAATTGTATAAGCAGGCTTACGAACACGTACGCAACAATCATTATGAGGAAGCAGTGGAGATGTTGCAGGAGATTATGAGTCGTGCGGAGAAATCCGGTGAACATTATTTATGTGCGCGTGCGTTGAATTCGTTGGGGGTTAGCTATTCCGGAATTGGAAATGGATTAATGGCGCTGGATTGTTTTTTACGAGGATTGGAGTATGCAACGGAGCACAAGGTGGAAGGTGCAGCGCATTACTTTTATAATAATATTGGTTCAAGATATCAGGAATTGGGCAACTATGATCAGGCGCTATCTTATTTTGCATTGGCACAATTAGATTTGGAGACATTTTTGACTCTTTGCGAAGAAAATGCTTTAAATTACATTGTTACGTATATGAATCTGGCAGATTGCTATCGATATCATGGGGCTTTTGAACGGGCAGAATACTACTTTGCAAAGACGCGAGAGGTTATTGAGAAGTATCGTGTGCTGGAGTATGTTTTTCCGTTGGAATTGTGTGTAATGCATATGCACATGGATCAGAAGGATGAGTCCTATGTTTCAGAACACTTGCCGGCATTGATAAAGTACGCGGCGGATGGGAAGAAGAATCTGCCGGATTATTCGAAGTGTGTAAGACAGTTGGCAAACATGCTCTTAGAAGGAAAACAGTATGCGTATTTAGAAGAATTGCTAAGTGCTTATGAGCAAGTGGCAAATGACTCGGATAGTGTGCAGATGAGGATGCTTTTGTTTGAACTTCGTATGGAGTATTTCAAAGCGATTGAAGATGAGGAACGTTATCGCGAGGCTTGTGTGAATCATTCTGTTTGGTATCAACGGTGGAGGCAGCAGGAAAATGAAGAAACTATTCTTGCAATGAATATTAAGATTCAGTTGCGAAAGGCGGAGCTGGACATGCGAGAAGTGCAAAAGAAGTCCGAAATAGATTCCCTTACCGGTGTTAAGAATCGTTATGCGTTAAATCGTGAAGAAAAAATAATGATGGCAAGATGCAAGGAAAATGAAAAATGCTTTGCGGCAGGGATTCTGGATTTGGATTCGTTTAAAGAGTTAAATGCTACCTATGGTCATATGGAAGGAGATGAGGCACTGCGCCGGGTTGCCACGTTGCTGCATCAAGTGATTTCTCCCTATGGAGAGGTATATCGCCTGGGTGGGGATGAGTTTATTACCATAATCGAGGATGCAGATGAACGTATCTGCGAGAGTATTGCTTCACAGCTGGGTGAGGCATTAAAGGAGATGCATATTGCGAATGCGAAGGCCATGGGGGATGGATGTTTAACATTGTCACAGGGATTCTGTTATGGAGTGCCAAAGGAACAACAAACAGCGGATCACTTTTTTGCGAAGGCAGATCGGTTGCTGTATGAGGCAAAGCATACCGGTGGAAATACGTATGTGATACGAAAGTATGAGGAATAGACAATGAATAAAGTTTATGATTGTGTAATATTAGGTGCCGGCCCGGGAGGACTCTCTGCCGGCATTTATTCTGGAAGAAACCGCTTGGATACCTTGTTGATTGAACAGGGACAAGTTGGCGGTCAGATAGCTTTAACAGCTGAGATTGAGAATTATCCGGGACAGTCGCTTTTTGGTGAAACGGGAATCACCTTATCGGAGCGTATGCGGGATCAGGCGGACCAGTTTGGTGTAGAGCGTGTTACGGATTGCATTGAAAAGGTTGAATTAGCGGGAGACGTGAAAGTTCTTTATGGAAAAAACGAAACCTATCAGGCACGGGCGGTTATCCTTGCTACCGGTGCTTACCCAAGACCTATTGGATGCAAAGGCGAAGGACGATTCGTGGGAAGCGGTGTTTCCTATTGTGCCACTTGTGACGGTGCGTTTTTTACGGATTTGGAGGTTTACGTGGTTGGCGGTGGTGATTCCGCTGTGGAAGAAGCGATTTTCCTTACGCAATACGCAAGGAAAGTGACGATTGTTCACAGGCGAGATGAACTTCGCGCGGCGAAGTCCATACAGGAGAAAGCGTTTGCGAATCCGAAGATAGCATTTCTGTGGGACAGTGTGGTGGAAGAACTGAAAGGGGATGACGTTCTGAACGCTATGACTGTTAGAAATGTGAAAACGGGAGTGCTTACGGAAATTCGGGCAGATGAGCAGGATGGAATGTTTGGTGTTTTTGGATTCCTTGGGACGATACCGCGTACCACTCTTTTTGAGGGGCAGTTAACCTTAGAGAATGGTTATATTGTAACGGATGAAGATATGAAGACGAACATAGAGGGTGTGTTTGCCGTAGGGGATGTTCGGAAAAAGAAATTGCGCCAGGTAGTAACGGCAGCAGCCGATGGGGCGGTGGCAGCGATGGAAGTGTTCTCCTTTTTGCAGGAGAGGTAAATATAATAGCGGCTATATATGTTCTTCTGCTCGCAGCCTGACGGCTGAAATCGCAGTGCGAACATATACAGTCGCTACAATTTTTATCTCTGCGAAAAGGTGCGAACAATAATCCTGGCTCTCCTACTATATCTCTGCGAAATGGCGAGAACAGATGAGAAGGTAATTATGGGAGGTTTAGATGAATAACTATATTGGTATGCTTCGCAAAATGGGCGAAGTTTCGATAAGTGAGGTTTGTGGAGGACTCTGCTCAGAGAGTCTTTACGGTAATTTCGAGAATGGTAGACGGGAATTGGATGTATTTGTTCAATTGCGTGTGCTTGAAAGATTAGGATGTGATACCAGTAGATTACAGTTTTTTCTACAGGGGAAGGAGTATATGCGATGGGCGCAAAGGGCTGAGATTATTCAAGCAATTGAAAATGACAATTTTGAAATGGCGACAAAATTGATTGATGACTTTCGCGAAGCCTATAGAAAGGAAAAAATGCAGTTACAGTTTGCTGAAAGGATGGCTTCCTTTGTAGCGATAAAAAATGGAGAGGACAGTACGGTGATTGCAGAGCATGTGAAGAATGCCTTACAACTTACGGTTCCCCATTACAAAACAGCGGGTAATAGAAGGCAATTGTTGGCAGCTATAGAGATGGATATGATCTTGGATTATTATTATTATAGTGATCCTCTGAATGATGAACGGTTACTCGAAATATGTAAGGGGATAGAAGAGGCTCGTTGGCATATCTCCGATAAGGGCGAAGTTTATCCAAAGGCAGTACTGTATTATTGCAAGGTGATAGAACAGCGGATACCAATGGAAAAATGGGGTGCCGCAAGGCTGGTGGGATGTGAGCAGTTGCTTTCAAAAGCGTTACAGTATCTACGAACTGAGAAAAAAGGACGATTTATGCTGGAAACTTTGCAATTACGCGAAACGATACTTTCTAACCTTATTACAAAGTATGGGTTGGAAGGGGATTACGGTGAAGAAAGACGGAAAAACACTGTGAGTCTTCGCGCAATGGAAAAATCAGAGGAGTTTTGTAGGGAATTTGCATGTTCCTGGGGAGCGTTTAATCTTTACAAAATAAGAAAAGTGGATTGTATAGGTGATGTTATCCGAAAGCGTATGAAAATGCTTGAAATAGATGAAAAGAAGCTGGCGAAGGAAATGAATGTGGATGTGCGGACAATCCGCAATATGCAATCAAAAGAATCAAAGCCACATAAAGGAACAGTGGAAGAGATTCTGTATTATATGGGATTGCCAAGAGAATACCGAAAGTACATCTACATGGTTCGTGACGAAAAAGAAAAACAATTAGTAGAAAAGCATGTGCGTAGTATTCTCTACGGAGAGGGGGAAAACCCGGAAACGATTAGAAAAGAACTTGAAGGCGTTTTGGATTTAGACAATGAACAGAACAATCGATTACTAAGGTGGTATAAGGTTCTGGATGAATATCAGAATGGTACATTTGGAAGATACGCAACAAGCGAAAGAATAAAAGGCATTATTGAAGAATGCTTCCCGCTTCCATGTATACAAAAATCGGGCGAAAAGTACTTTAGTCTTTGTGAACTTCAGTATTTATGTAGTTATTTGCAGAGATTAGAGAAAGGGGATAGAGATTATGATAAAGTGTTAGAGTTCGGGAAAGCATATTGCGAAGAGATTATAGAAAACAGGCAAAGTGATAATTTTGCTTCGACATTGAAAATGTTATATCATCAAGTCGAATCTGAATATGGAAATATGGGAGAATTTGCAATATCAAATGAAATTGCATGGGTGATAGTGCAGGCGGCACGTGAAAGTAATGATTTGTATAGTCTCGAGGATATTCTGTACACATTTTGGTGGAATAAACGCGAAGAAACTAATACAGCAGATAAGGAAATGCTGTATTGGCTTATTGATTTAGCAATCCTCATACAGGATTCGAGGAGTGAGAAATTTCTTAAAGAGGCAAAAGCGAAAATGCATTAACTGTTGGTTCTACGAATAATAATGGGTGGCTTGCTTTTGTCACCGTCGGGGGTTGTGCCAATTTCGCAAATAACAGGATTGCTGTCACAGGCGATTAACAGTGTGTCCCTCCATATACATAAAATACGTTTCTATTATAACACAATTGAAACCCAGGTTCGTGCAAAAAGTAGATGGTATTAACAATCCACTTTTTGCACGAACCTGGGTATTTTTTGTGATACAATGAATTTGTGAAGGGGAGAACAAGTGAAAGGAGAAGGACAGTGGAGCACAAGCATATTATTCAGAATGTTTTCTTGCGGCAGAGAGGGATTGCGGCATGTGTTTTTGTTATGCAGGTAGTAATGGGGTTTTTTCCTGCAGTTTATGTTATTGTTTATGCGGCATTTATTGACAACATGGTGAGTATGGTAAATGGAAAGAATTACGATGCGTCAACTGGGCTTGTTATTGTCGGGACCGTGGGATTTTCTGCATTTCAATATTTATGTAATGCCTATTTAGGATATAAGAAGCAGAAATTGAGATTGTCTATTGAAGTAGTGGAAAAAGAGCTCTTGATGAAAAAAGTGTTACGTTTGCCATTTTTAGAAATGGAGGATGCAGAGACGTACGATTTAATTAACCATGTGAAGAGAGGGATACCGGAACACTATTATAATTACTATACCAGTTTTTTGGGTGTAATCAATTTGGCGGTATCCGTTATTTCGGTGATGGTGATTATTATGCGTCACTCCTTGGGAATTGGAATAATTGCAACACTTGCATTCTGCCCGATTTTTGTTTTGTCAATCAAGGGTGGTCAGGAAGATTATTCGGAACTTTCGAGGTTTATGGATATTGCAAGACGGACAGAGAGTTATGAGACTATGATTTCTTCAGAGACGAAGTCATTTGAACGTGCACTATTCCCTTTCGGAGAGTGGATTTTAGGAAAATGGAGTCAATCCTTTGATAGAGGAGCAGAGGTTTATCTTGGATATAAAAGAAAATCTTATACGCGAATCAAAACAATGAGTTTTTTAATAAAATTGCTGTTATGCGTGATTATAGGTTTTATTTTATTTTTGACTACACAAAAAAAGGTTTCTATCGGTGTGTGTACAATCTTAATGCAACAGGTTATTAGCTTGAGCCAACGTGTCACGTGGGATTTGTACATGTATTTATATAACATCACTGCAGCAACAGAATATCAGAAAAGATATGACCAGATGTATGCGTTGAGAGAGGAAGAGATGCAAGGAGATATACTTGCAGATGCCCATAAGATAGTATTTGAAGATGTTTCGTTTCGATATAAGGAGAATATGCCTTATGTTTTGCGTCATTTAAATCTTACCCTGGAGAAGGGAAAAAGTTATGCGATTGTTGGCGAGAACGGAGCAGGAAAATCAACACTAATGAAGATTCTTTTGGGGTTTTATGGAGAATACGAAGGAAATATATGGGTTCATCGGTTTGCTGACAGCAGGAATTAATTTTCTATATATTTATGCTTTTAACAAAATGTATGAATTAATTGGCGAAGGACGTTTTGGAACCAGTATCTGGCTGGTGTTTGCGGGAGTAGTGGGTTGCATTTTGAGTGCCGATTTGTTAAATGGAGTCTCAAACATGGAGTTTGAAAAATTGCAAATCGGATTAGAAAAGGGTTATATGAAAACCTACTTATTATGTGCAATGCAGTTGGAACCGGAACAATGTTTATGGAAAGATATTTTGGATTGCCAGCAAAATGCCAAGAATGCGTTGGAAGGGGTAATCTTTTATTATGTACGTCTTTCAGCATTACTCTTTCAGTATATTCCTTATTTTGTTTGCGTGATGATCTTTTTGCTTCGTATGGATATAAGAGTGGCTGGGGTAATGCTAGTGACTTTTTTGCCGGGAATCTTCGCATGGAGACTGCGTAAAAGTATAAATTACGATGTATCCGTGAAGGTGGGGGAAAAGAGGCGTCAAATGGAGGCGTTTGAAGCGTATAATACTACTTTGCCAGCGCTTTATGAGACGAGATTTTTTCATATGCATGATAGATTTATCAAAAAGTTTCGTAGAAGCATCGGAGAATACCAAGGTATATGGCAAGGATATTATAGGCGAATGTTTGGAATAGAGCTTATGATTGATTTTTTGCACTTGGCGGGAATAGGAGTTATTCTTGGTTTCATTTTATTTATGGTACGTCAGAACGCAATGAATGGAGCACAAATAGCGACACTTTTGACGGTGCTTTTGTCTATATATGATAGTATGGGAACCATGATGAATGAGTGTGTGGGGACAATCTTCGAGAACTCAGCTAAGATTTCTGTTTTAATGGATTTTAAAAATATGATTAGAGAGTATGCAGAGAAGGAAGTTCCGGAGTTTTCAGCGATAGGATTAGAGCATGTTTCGTATCGGTATCCAGATGCAGAGAAGGATGCTATAAGCGATATTTCTCTAGACCTGAAACGTGGAGAAGTAATTGCAATTGTAGGAGAAAATGGTTCAGGCAAAACCACGTTGTCTCGTGTTTTGGGAGGATTATTACCCGCAAAAGAAGGGGAATTATTAACGGATGTTCATATTGTATCAAATGATGAGATGAAGGCGTATCGTAAGCATGTATCAGCAGTTTTTCAGGATTTTCAAAAATATGCACTGACGTTACGGGAAAATATTTGTTTTTCGGAAACAGAAAATGCGAAGGAATTTGAAGAGTTAATATCTATGGTGCAGTTAACGGAAAAGAATCCGGATGTAGTATTGTCAAAGGAATTTGGCGGTGAGGAATATTCCGGAGGACAATGGCAGCGTGTCGCGATTGCCAGGGGGCAATATAAGAAGAGTGAGCTGTTGATTTTTGATGAGCCAACATCAGCAATTGATCCATTAGAAGAAGTGAGGATTATGCAGATGCTGGTAAATCTGTGTAAGAATAAGATGGCTGTATTGGTGACGCATCGTATCGGAGCTGCGACGATGGCAGATCGCATTGCCGTAATGAAGGAAGGGCGTATGGTAGAGTGCGGAAGTCATGCGGAATTACTGGCAAAAAAGGGCGAATACTATCGATTATATGAAGCACAGAAGCAGTGGTATGAATAAAATGGGGTAAGTTTTGGAGCGTGTGCATAAGGTAAACGACGGTAAAAAGATTTGGATACCAGAGAGGAAAAAGTTGTAAAGTTTGTAAAGTTGTGTGTGCAATTCTGTCTATTGAATTAGTCTGAATTGTATGCTAATATAGAAAAGTAGAGAATACAACTTGTAGTTTTTTCACAAAAAAGATTACAGTAATCGAGTTGGTAAAGCAGGATTAATTTATATAGCTTAACATTATTATATAAAATGCCATATAAAAGTTCGTTAGGAGGGTATTAGGAATAGGAAACATAAATAATCAATATAATATAGAGTTTTTGAGTAGAAAGGAATAGGATATGGATCTGACAGTAGTGGGTTATACGAACAGAATAGTTGAAAATGTTAGTAAAGTGATTTATGGAAAAGAAGAAGCAATAAAACAGGTTTTGGTTTGCTTTTTTGGTGGAGGGCACGTACTATTAGAAGATGTGCCGGGAACCGGAAAAACTATGTTATTGCGTGCTTTTTCAAAGAGTATAGGGGGCGATTTTAAGCGTATTCAGTTTACACCGGATTTGTTGCCATCGGACCTGACGGGAATACACTTTTATAATCAAAAGATAGGAGAGTTTGAGTTTCGTAAAGGACCTTTGTTTGCTAACATTATTTTGGCAGACGAGATAAACCGCGCAACTCCACGAACACAAGCAGCACTATTGGAGACGATGGAAGAAAAACAGATTTCTATTGATGGAACTACCTATCTAATGGAACAACCATACATGGTTATGGCAACCCAGAATCCGATTGAATCTTATGGAACATTTCCGCTTCCGGAAGCTCAGATGGACCGCTTTTTCATGCGAATATCTATGGGATATATGGAGAGAAAACAAGAGATTAGCGTTCTGCGTAGAAAAGATACAGCGGTATTGCTGGATGAGTTAGAACAGGTAGTTACTACGGAAGAACTCAAGAATTGCAGAGCGGAAATTGAGCAGGTTAAAGTTAGCGATGAAGTTGTGGATTATATAATGAATATTATCGATGCAACGCGAAATGATAAGCACCTTGCATGTGGAGTTTCCACCCGTGGAAGTTTAGCGCTTTATAAGGCGGCAAAGATTATTGCAGCCATGGAGGGAAGGGATTACGTGATGCCGGAAGATGTAAAGAGAGAAGCGATGTGCGTATTGCCCCATCGTATTTCGGGGGATAATTCTCGTAATGCAGAAAAATATATAGGGGACTTGATTGAAAAAATTGAAGTTCCGTTGGAGCGCCTATGATAATGCTAGTGTTTGTTTTAATCGTGTTGGTAGGATATATCGAGATGATTGGGGCAAAACGTTCTTTTAAATATTTGCACTGCAAATCTTCTTACAATTGCATTTTGGCGGAACCGGAGGAAGTGGTTACACAGACGACTACGGTGACGAACTCATGGTTTTTGCCAATGATGTATGTTCGGATTTTTGAAAATCTACCAGCAGGTATTAAAATTGAAGAGTCGCCTAAGTGGATAAAACAAAATACCAATGAAATGATGTTTAATCTGGCTTCCAGCTTTAGGCTACATGTTTTGCCACACAAGAAAGTAAGCGTTCAGATGCATTTTTCTTTTGCAAGCCGTGGCGAGTATAAGCAGAGCGAATATAAAATCGAAGTGGGCGACCTTTTGGGAATTCGCTCATATGTAAAGAGTGAACAGGCTCAAGGAAAGATTGTCGTTATGCCGCAAAATACAGAAGATCCTTTGGCAATAAAAACTTTGGGTGGCTTTCTTGGGGATTTATCGGTGAAGCGGTTTCTATATGAGGATCCGGTTTTGACCATGGGATTTCGAGAGTATTCCGGAAGGGAACCGATGAAGAGTATTTCGTGGACGAAGACTGCGCAAACAGGACGATTATATGTGAAGCAGTATGATCATACTATGGAAACAAAGGCAGTTGTAGTCTTGAATATGGATAACGGAACGGAACAAGAGTTGGAGGCATGTTTTGAAATTGTCCGAACCGTATGTGAAAAACTTGAAAAAATGCATGTTGCATATGAGTTTTTTACAAATGGAGCCTTAAGAGGTTATTTAGGGGAATTGAGCTGGCTGGAGGAAGGCCTTGGCAATTACCATTTTCAAACGTTAATGTATGCGCTTGGTTGCGCAGAAACAAAGAGTATTGGAACATTTGCGGACTTGGAGGGGCGATGCGAAAAGAGACAAAAAAGTGGCGCTAGCTATATCCTGGTTACACCACCACTGAAAGATAGAGATAAACGGGTTTTGGAGTCATTTAGAGAAATGTCGGAGCACGAATTGTGTGTGTTGGTTGGAAGAGGCAAGGAGGAGAACGGATAATGAGGGAAATGAGAGACGTGTTTGTTTTGCGGACACTATCGTGGCTTTGCCTTGCGAGTGCAATTTTTATGCCGTATAGGGGAATGAAAAAAGAAATATCGTATTTGTTAGTTGAGTTCGGGTTATGTATATTGGTGGCAGTGTTAGCCTATAAAGTAAGAACAGTGGGAAAACTACGTTATCCAATATCGGTGATACCGTTGCTTTCTGTGGCAACGACACATAATATTTCCATGTGGCTGTTATCATTTATCATGGTGGGCTACTTTGTATATGTTGCCATTAGCGAGCAGTACGATACGATATTATGGAAATATCAACGCGAATTCGTGCGTGGATTGGCGGTGGCAGGCCTGGTGGCTATTTCCTATATGATAGTAGTGAACTTTTATATGAGGCAGGATTCTTACGTTCAATATGCCTTTTTGCTGTTTTACGTTATTCTCGGCAGTTTTATATTGCGACAACTGCGGCTGGGGAATTTTCAGAGCCGACAGGTGAAAATACTGAATATGTTGATGCTTTTGGGCACCTGTTTTTTGGCGGTTATTCTGACGGGAGGAATCAGGATTGCCGGGATTTTGAATTGGGATGCCATAGTGAACGTAGTATTGATGCCAATAGGCCTTGTGTTAGAATTTTTTAGTTATATCGTAGTGTTGGTAACTAAGAAACCTGCCCATTTTCTTTGGAAACATCATATGAAAGCTGAAAAAATCAGTAAAAACGTCAAACCGCCTAAGCAGTGGGGGGCGCGCCGTTTTCAAGAAGCTGCAAAACAAATTGAGAATGATGACATTTATGGATATGCTATGGGGAGTGTACTTATCGTGATTATGCTCATAATAATTGCAGTGCTTTTGTTCTTTTTGATTCGATATATTCGGGATCATCAGTTTCCTAGCTACTATGAAGACGCGGAAGAAATCTTTGAGACAGAGGACGGAAGATATTATGAGAAACGTAAGGAAAAGGCGCGAGGAGCAAAGCGTAAGCTTCGCAATTACTATCGGAAGTATTTGCTGTATTCAAAAAAGATGGGCACGCAAATTGTGCAATCGGATACAAGCGAGGATGTTATGAAGAAAAATGAAGTGGTTGCTGGAATGCGACCTTCGGAAAATGAACTTCGTACGCTTTATGCAAAAACGCGTTATGTGGATGGTTATGAGCCAACGAATGATGAAGTGCGTCGAGCAAAGGAATTAATGAAGTCTCTGAATAAAAATGACAATTGGGTATGAGAAATCTAAAAATGAAAAGGGAGAAAGGCAGGGATGTGGCATGAAAATGTTTGTAAGAATTCTTCACATGAGTGCGATTGTATATTCATAGAATCGGGGCTGTAATAGCGCCAAGGTCTTTTGCATAGAATGAAAGAAAAAGGCTTTAAGTAAATGGATTATTTAGATGTGCAAATCGAAGGACGTATTTTCAATGCAGCGGAAGTGGCTGCGGCATTGGATACGTCCTTTTTGTCGGAAAAGGACTTGCCTGCGCTTTTGAACAAGGCGTTTCTTAAGTGGGGTGCGCAGATGGTGAATCACTTGGATGGTGAGTTTGTGGCGGCGGTGGAAGATAAGCGGGAGAACAGTGTATATCTGTTTCGCGACCGATTGGGGGTACGAACGCTTTATTACACAGTGCTTGGTGGAAAACTGGTTTATTCAACAGACCTTGCAAAATTACTGCGCTGCCCGGGATTAAAGCCGGTGCTTGATAGAGAAGGAATCTGCGAATTGTTTGGCTTGGGACCTGCACGGACACCGGGAAAAACGCCTATTGCAAATGTACAGGAATTGCCACCGGGGTGTTTTTTGCGATGCCACAAGAATCGTGTTGTTATGGTGCCCTACTGGAAACTGGAGACGAAGCCCTGGGAGGGGACAGAAGAAGAGGCGGTGGAGCGTGGTCGGGAATTGCTTTTGACGGCACTTCGAAAGAGGCTGCCGAAGGAACCGGTGGCGGTGTTGTTGTCAGGTGGGCTTGATTCTTCTTATCTTGCAGCGCTGTATGCAAAGGAACAAGCTTCCCTTATGACCTATTCCCTGGATTTCGTGGGAAGTCAGCAGTATTTTGTACCAAATTCCTTCCAGCCGGAATTAGACCGTCCATTTGTGGAGAAAATGGCTCATGTACTGAACAGTCGACATAAAACCATTCTATGTGATGTGAAAACACAGGTGGCTGGACTTAAAGATGCCATGATGAACCATGGAATTCCTTGTATGGCGGATATTCAGACGACACTGAACTATGTGTGTCGGGAGGTGGCGAAGGAGAATCATTTTTTGCTTACGGGAGAGTGTGCAGATGAGATTTTTGGTGGATATCCATGGTTTCATGTGCCGGAGTATGTGGATTATGAGGGATTCCCATGGATGTACGATTTGACCCTCCGGCAGTCACTTTTGCACAAGGATGTAGCGGAAAAAGTGGCCCTTTCGGAGTATGTGGGGGCTTGTTACGAGGAGGCAATTCGAGGGATTGAATATTTGGAAGGAGAGGATGAGTCTTCCCGGAAATTGCGTAAAAACACCTACCTTACCATCTATTACTTTATGCAGACGTTGATTCGTCGAACGGATGTGGCGGTGAGTGCCTATGGGCAGCGTGGGATTGTGCCCTTTGCAGATCCGGATTTGGTGGAGTTTGCTTATAACCTGCCGTGGAGTTTGAAGGCTAAAAATGGAACGCGAAAATATGTGCTTCGCCAGATGGCGCAGGGGATTTTGCCGGAAGAGGTACGAAATCGACCGAAGTCACCGTATCCTAAGAATTATCATCCGGATTATTTGAAATTGTTGGGAGTTCTCTGGGAGGAGGCAAGAAAAGAGGAGTGCCCTGTGTTTGCGCTGGTGGAGGAGTCTGTTCTGGAGGCGCTTTTGCATGCGGAGACAAGGGTTGAAAGACCGTGGTTTGGGCAGTTGATGAAGGGACCGCAGATGGTGGCATATTTGTATATGGTAAATGAGTGGATGAAGGAATTTGATGTGTCCGTAGAGCTATCATAAGTAGGTGGCTGTTGCACTAGAGGTGTAATGCCTACGTGCAACAGCCCCTTTCTTAGTTGTATGGAGGGGAAAAAACGGGCTGGAGCTGTTTTTTTATAAGACTGGCAGCCAGCGCGTCCGGGACAAGCGTCGGATTTGCAACCAAAGAATTCGGCTTTTTCTCCGGGTCGTCCTGGCAGAAGGGGACAAAATAAATGTTCTCTGTATTCATAAGAAGGCCGATGTTTTTGAAGTTCAGCCCCAACCCGTCGTTGGTGGATACGAAGAGTAAAACCGGTCCACCGTTTCGAAGTTGTGCTTTTGCAGACATGAGAACCGGGGTATCGGTGATTCCGCAGGCAAGTTTCGCTAACGTGTTGCCGGTGCAAGGCGCAATCATCATACCATTGAGCAAGTGCTTTGGACCGATGGGTTCGGCATCAACTATGGTGGTGATGGCTTGATGGCCGGTAATGGTTTCTACTTGATTGCGGAAGGAATCTGCCTTGGCAAAGCGGGTATCAAAGGTGTTTGCTGCCGGCGAGAAAATCGGGTATAGGTCATAGCCGGCTTCTTTGAGCGTTTGGATGACCGGTAGGATTTTGGAAAAGGTACAAAAGGAACCGGTAATACCGAATCCAATTTTGGGTGATGTTGTCATAGTTACCTCCTAGAAAAGATGTTTTGATTTTTGTAAATAGGCGTCTATGGAGTCTGCTAAAATTGCGCCGGCGGCTTGCGGTGCAAAACGTGCCGGGAGGGCGGGACAGAGCATAGCGGAAAGGTTTAATTTTTTGCAGCAGGAAAAGTCCGTTCCACCGGGAGCGCTGGCAATATCGAAGATTTGTACCTGGGGAGAAGCTGTGGCCAGGTGTTCTGCCGTTAAAAGCAGGTAAGGCACCGTATTTATTATTGTGTCATAGCCGGATAGATTGGGAATGGTAGTAAGCGTGCAAAATCCGTGGGCATTTGCCCGGGCCAAGGCTTGGGGAGCATGGTCAAAAATGGTAACCTGCGCTCCCAACAGCCGACATTTCTGCGAAAGTGGTTCACCACAACGTCCATAGCCGAGGATTAGAATCCGAGAGGATTGTATCGTCAGCGGACTATGGGTGAGAATCATTGCCAGCGCGCCCTCCGCAGTGAGGACCCCGTTTTGGATGGCAACCGAGGGGTCTTTCATGTAGTCGAAGATGGGGAGATGATTGGCTTCCGCCATCTGTTGAAGTTCTTTTGTGGGAAGTCCGGCACAAATAAGGGTGCCGGAATGCGCTTGTGTGAGCAGTTGTTTTAGGCTTGCGGGTGTAGGGCGGATACCAAGCACGAGAACTGAAAAAGGAGGAATATCATTAAAAAAACCGGTAAAATGGTGCGCATCATATCCTTTTTTTTCAAGTTCCAGGGCAAGGTATGGAAGGCGGCAATCGTCCCCGATTACCGGAATATAGGGCAGTGTCATGAAGGTACCTTCTTTATAAAAAACTATATTCTAGGGTATGCAAGGCTGCAGGAAACTGTGCGTGTGAAATAGAAAAATGGATAGCGAAAACCGGAGAACGAAAACGTCCTCCGGCTTCTGATATAGGTTTATGGTTATATATAGAAAAATGATAATTACGCATTTGCCAGTATAACATCACTAAGTGTGAGTCTATCAAGCATAAAAAAGCGGAGAATGTCAAAGGCTTTAACACAGGGAGAAGTACTTGCCTTTGCGCTTGATATGTCTGCAAACTGGCATTTGTTACGTTTTGCCATAAGCTCTAATTGGCGATTCAACGCACCCGGTTTGGTGGCGTAGTCGCTATCGCAAACCGAAACAATTACGAGCTGGCAATATGGAGCATGTTGTTTTAATTCCTTAATTAAGGTTTCATAGGCACCCACAATCTCAGTAATTGTGTGGAAACCGCGCTCCAAATCGGTTTCGCCTAAGTTCAGTAACAATTTATGAGGAGAAAGACTGTCCATACATTCCACAATTAAATCTTTCGCATCATATATGGACAAGTCGGTATAGCTACGGTTGTAAAGGTCGCAGTCTAATTGAAAGGTCTGTCGAAGTTCACAGACCGGAATCTCTTTGGCAAAGGTGGATCCAACTAAAACAACACCGTTTGCGTTTGCTACCTGATTCAAGTTCTTATAATTATTCTGCTCTCTTTCATAAATATTATTCATAGGAACACCTCCTAGTGTGCACTTGCCAAAACATTCTTCTTACCTGTTACATTGCTTGCAGTATCAAGCATCTTGTTGCGGAAGTAAATTCCGATTCCAATGGAAACCATTAATATGTTTACCACGTAGAAAAACATTACATACCAGTGAACTGTTTCATACCATGGCTGCGGTGAATTTGCATAAATTAATACGAATTTACCAACTAATGCAAAAACATAACCAATCCAGATAAAAAAGTAAAATAATAAGCTGGTTCCCTTTGCAGTGCGTGCACGCCATGCCTTAGCGATGTTCAGTGGCCAGGAAATACCGAAGCACACAACCATCATCATTTCCATAATACTTGCAAATGTTGTCATTGTTCTTGTCCTTTCTTTGTAAGCTTTTTACGTTCATCTTGTTTCTGATACCGTTATACTCCCGAACAAAGAAAAAGAAAAGCTTAAAAACGTAAAGAAAGCAAAAGCATTTTGTCCACACTTTTTTTACTTACAAAACTATTTTCAAAAGGCTTCAAATGTGGTGTAATGGAAGTAGGAAACGAGGTGCGTTATGAAAAAATTGCAAAAGGAAATCATTCAAACCATGATTTTGCTGGCGGCTCTGGTGGCATTGGTAATTGCTATTGTAAGTATTTGGGTAAATGTTCGTAGCGAAGGCCGGCAAATGGATTCAAATTTACAAAATATGGCTCAGGCGGTTGCGAAGAGTCAGATGGTATCGGAGAGTCTTGAGGGAAAGGAGTCCCAGCGTGCACTTTTTTCTTATTTGGATTCGTTGCAAAGTTCTTTAGAAAATATTGATGTTATTTCTGTGGTGGACGTAAGCGGCATTCGACGTTATCATACCAATAAGAAACTGGTTGGGACCACCTATGATGGGACAAAACCGGATTTTACAGGAAAAGGGGAATGGTATGTAACCAGTGATGAAGGTCCGTCCGGGTCTCAAAGACGTGCGTACGCTGCGGTATACAACCAGAGTGGAGAGTATGCCGGGTTTGTTCTGGCGGTTATGCTTGAGCGGAAGATTCACTCCATTATTATAAGGACAGTGCTGATTCATGTTTTGAGTGCAGCTTCGGTGCTTGTGATTGCCATTCTGGTGGCAAATCATTTGACAACGTCCATTAAGCGGAAGTTGAAAGGATACGAGCCGGATACGTTTTCGGCCATGTTTTCCGTGCGTGATAATATTCTGGAGTCCTTAGAGGAGGGGATTATTGCCATGGATCTTGACGGGACAATGATTTATCAGAATGAAGCCGCGCAGAGAATGTTACGGGAAGAGAAGGACGTGGTGAAAAGATTACCTGTTTTTGAGACGTTGAAGACGGGAAAGCGCTTTTTTAATGAATCACTGACAACAGAGGCGCAGTTAGAAATTCTTGCAGATCTGATGCCGGTGATGGAGCAGGAACAGGTGGTTGGCGCGTTGGTAATTTTACGTGACCGTACGGAATACACAAAATTGAGTGAAGATTTGACGGGGGTACGTTATCTGGTAGATAGTATGCGCGCAAATAATCATGATTTTATGAATAAATTGCATGTGATTCTGGGACTTATTCAGATGGGACAGAGTGAGAAGGCATGTGAGTACATTGCAAATGTTACGTCGATCCAGCAGAACCTGATGCATCAGATTGTGAAACGGGTGGAGGATCCTTCCGTGGCGGCTTTGCTGATTGGAAAATATGCCCGTGCGGCGGAATTGAATATCCAGTTTTCTTTAGAAACGGGAAGCAAGTTGGCCCGTGCGGACGTTTTTTTACCATCCTCGGATTTGGTTACGTTGATTGGAAATCTTGTGGAGAATTCCCTTGATGCGTTGAATCAGAAGGAGGAACAACCAAAAGAATTGACGGTCGGCATTTTTTCAAAACCGCAGGTGTTAATTGTTCGAGTAGATGATACAGGCGTAGGAATTTCGGAAGAGAATCGTTTGCGGATTACGGAAAAGGGGTTTTCGACCAAGGGAGAAAATCGAGGTACCGGTATGTATCTGATTTCTGAATTGGTGAAAAAATACCACGGAACGCTGGAAATTGATTCGGAGGAGGGGGAAGGAACCTCTATTATGATAACATTGCGGGGAGAAAGGAGCGAAGCATGTACGAAGTCTTGATTGTAGAAGATGACCCGATGGTGGCCATGATTAATAAACAATATGTAAATCAAAATCCGCATTTTCATGTTTGCCAGGTTTGCCGGGATGGGAGCGCGGCATTAACGTATTTGCGAGATAATACAGTGCATTTGACGATTCTGGATTTGTATATGCCCAAAATTGACGGGCTTACCCTTTTGCATAAAATTCGGGAGGAAGATATTCGGACTTCTGTAATTATGGTGACAGCGGCAAATGATGGTGAAAGTATCGAAAAAGCGTTGGATTTGGGGATTGTTGATTATTTGGTCAAGCCGTTTGCCAATGATCGGTTTGAACAGGCATTAGAGACGTTTCTAAAAAGACAGGATGCTTTTCATGATTTGGAGAGTTTTAGTCAGCAACACATTGATGCGCTTATGGCGAGTCGAAGTACGTTGGTGACGGAGGAATTGCCAAAGGGGATCCAGGAGCAGACGCTTCGAAATATTTGCGATTTTTTGAGCGGACAAGGTGGCGAAGAACTTACGGGGGAAGAAATTGCCGATGTGGTTGGTTTATCCCGTGTGACGGTGCGGCGCTATATGAATTTTTTGCTGGAGAGAGGAACGATTGTGGGACGAATGAACTATGAGACCGGTGGGCGTCCGAGTATGTTGTATCGGTGGAATGGGTGACATAATCCCGGACTCTTTTGCATAGGTTTTACAAAGGCGTTAGCTGGAGTAAGGCGTGAAGGAGTATATTGAAGAACGGGCAATGAAGATTGCTCTTTATATTGTTGAAAATAAGGCGACGGTGCGGCAGACTGCAAAACAGTTTGGGATTAGCAAAAGTACGGTGCATAAGGATGTGACGGACCGGCTGGCGCAGGTGAATCCTGCATTGGCAGCGGAGGCGCGCGAGGTATTGGATGTAAACAAGTCGGAGCGACATATCCGGGGCGGACTCGCTACGAGAGAGAAATATGCTCATCTGCATCCGGAGCAGTAAGATGAAAAAATAGGCTCTTGGGATAGGGAATCCTAGAGCCTATCGTGCTTTTTGACTCATGGAAAGAATCTCCTGGTAAGCAGCAATGTCATCGGCTGTTAGTTTTAGATTGGTTTCCATGGTAGACCCGTCCGGGTAGGTAACGGTCATTGCAAGAACAGTTCCTTCTGATAATCCCCGGGCTTGCAGCGCTTGGAGAAAAGCCGGGAATTTCGGGTGATCTTTGGTGAAACGTTGTTGCATGGATTTCAGTTTCCAAATCATAGTTGGATTAATCATGTAGTTCCTCCGAAATTGTATTTTTGTAAGTGCTTTTAGTAAAATATACCAACAAAAGCATCGCATCTGTTTTATATTAGCACAATAGGGAAAAAGGTGCAATCCTCCCTTGTTTTACGAGGACAAGTTTTATATAATGAAGATGTGAGAAAACTTTGTTTGATTTTGATAGGAGGAAATCCATGGAAAAAGTAATAGTTTTGGATTTTGGAGGCCAATACAACCAGTTGATTGCACGCCGTGTGCGTGAGTGTAACGTGTATGCAGAAGTGCATCCCTACACCATTGGCATAGAGAAGATTAAAGAGATGAACCCGAAGGGAATCATTTTTACCGGTGGACCGAATAGCGTGTATGCATCGGATTCTCCGTCTATTTCGGCGGATATTTTTCAATTGGGTATTCCGGTTCTTGGAATCTGCTACGGCTCTCAGTTGATTGCGCATCTTTTGGGTGGCAACGTGGCAACAGCTCCGGTGAGCGAATATGGTAAGACGGAAGTTACCGTGAAGACTTCGTCTCGTTTGTTTGAGGGCGTTTCCCCGGCAACGACGGTTTGGATGAGTCACACGGATTACATTGAGCGTGCACCGGAAGGATTTACGGTGACGGCGCAGTCTCCGGTTTGTCCGGTTGCTGCGATGGAGAATGAGAAGGAACGCATTTATGCGGTACAGTTCCATCCTGAGGTAATGCACTCTGTACAGGGACAGACCATGCTTTACAATTTTGTCCGCAATATCTGTGCTTGCAGTGGTGACTGGAAGATGGATTCTTTCGTGGAGCGTACCATTGATGAGATTCGTGAGAAGGTTGGTAACGGTCGTGCTTTGTGTGCACTGTCCGGTGGCGTGGATTCCTCTGTGGCAGCCGTTCTTATGTCAAAAGCGATTGGTAAGCAGCTTACCTGTGTGTTTGTAGATCACGGCTTGCTTCGTAAGAATGAAGGCGATGAAGTGGAAGCGGTATTCGGACCGGATGGTTCGTATGACTTGAATTTTATTCGCGTGAATGCGCAGGAGCGTTTTTATAAAAAATTGGCCGGTGTTACCGATCCGGAACAGAAGCGTAAGATTATCGGTGAAGAGTTCATTCGTGTTTTTGAAGAAGAGGCGAAGAAAATCGGGGCGGTGGATTTCCTGGTTCAAGGTACCATTTATCCGGATGTGATTGAGTCCGGTCTCGGCAAGTCCGCAGTTATTAAGTCCCATCATAATGTTGGTGGATTGCCGGATTGCGTGGACTTTAAGGAAATTGTGGAACCACTTCGTATGCTTTTTAAAGATGAGGTGCGTAAAGCCGGGCTCGAACTTGGCATTCCGGAGCATCTTGTGTTCCGTCAGCCGTTCCCGGGACCGGGACTTGGCATCCGCATCATCGGCGATGTGACTGCTGAGAAGGTTCGTATTGTGCAGGATGCTGATTTCATCTTCCGTGAGGAAATCGCAAAGGCCGGTATTGATAAGGAGCTTGGGCAGTATTTTGCAGCACTTACCAACATGCGCTCCGTTGGCGTTATGGGCGATTTCCGTACCTACGATTATGCGATTGCCCTTCGTGCGGTGAATACGGCGGACTTTATGACGGCTGATTGTGCGCAGATTCCGTGGGAGGTGCTGACGAAGGTGTCGAACCGTATTGTGAATGAGGTGAAGGGGGTAAATCGTGTAATGTATGATTGCACGAGTAAGCCGCCAGCGACGATTGAATTTGAGTAGAACATATGTTTGCATTTTGGGGATAACTGTGTTATAATGACCATGGCAAGTGAGGATAGACCACTTGCCGTGGTTTTTTATTTTTGCGAAAAGGGGTTAGAGGCATGGTATATTTATTGAGTTTTAAGCTTAGTCAGGAGCGAGTGAACAATCCCAACATTTATCCATATAATGTGTTTCGGGAAAAGGAGATAGAGCCCTTTATCTTTTCTCCGATTACGATTTTCTATGGGAATAACGGATCCGGAAAATCTACATTGTTGAATATTATTGCGAACAAAATGGGGTTAAAGGGAAAGGAATATGCGACATCGAATTCCTATGGGCTAGTTGATTATTGTGGGAGGTTTTCAAGAGAGTGTCAATATGGTTTGGCAGATGATGAGAATGGGGGAGAGATTCCATGTATTCCCGAAGAAAGCAGATACATAAAAAGCGAGGATATCCTTTACGAAATAAAAAAGATTCAGCAACAACAGGTGTTGTCGGATGGAATGCTATATGATTACGTGAAAGGCGGAATGGCAAAGAAGGAAGCTGAAAACTACCTTACTTCCAAAGAGGGCAAAAAACAACAGGAATATATAAAGTTTACACAGGAAAAATACTCGAACGGCGAAACTGCGCTTCAGTTTTTTGAGGAGTTTCTGTTGCCGGATGCGCTATATCTTTTGGATGAGCCGGAAGTATCCCTATCGCCTATGGCACAGGTCTCATTGGCTAAAGAGATCAATAAGATGGCAAGGTTTTTAGGTTGTCAGTTTATTGTGGCTACTCATTCGCCGTTTATGTTAGGGACATTAGATGCGAAGATTTATAACCTTGATACGCCGGACTATTGCGTCTGTGAGTGGAACGAACTGGAAAATGTGAGATACTTTTATCGTTTTTTTAAAGATCGGGAGATACTATTCCAATCCGTATGAAATGAGCGGTTGCAATACAGGTTTCTTTGGAAGTATACAGACTTCTGTTGGAACGTGATATGAGAGGGGCGTTTCAATACTTTACATCGAATGAGGAAGCGCTTTCAATTGCTGCGGAGCTGACAATAGTCTATAGCAAATGCGGTTTCCTATCATTTTCTTCTGATGAGGATTTCGGAAAGAGGATATATTATGATTTGAAAGATAAATTGACAAAGCTGTTGAGAAAAATCACTAAGACGATGGAAGAGAAAGCATATGTAAATACAATACGAGTAAATATTCCGCCAGCGAATCCTTTTTTGAATTCAGAAGAGATAATGGGAATACTTGATATACCATTTAAGCATTTTAGGAAAACAAGAAGGAAAGCTCCACTGCCAGGGGTTTTAAAACTACCGGGAGCAGGATTCCTTACACAAATGACAGGAGGAGAAGATCATGGCAAATGATAAAGTACAATTATTTGAAGATCAGCCAATTAGGACGGCATGGGTAGAGGACGAGGAAGAATGGTATTTTTCAATTGTGGATGTTGTTGGCGTGTTAACCGAACAACACGATACGGATGGTGCAAGGAATTATTGGAAAGTACTTAAAAATAGGTTAAAAGAAGAAGGAAGTCAACTGGTTACAAATTGTAACCAGTTGAAAATGACTGCACAGGATGGTAAAAAAAGATTAACCGATGTGGCAAACACAGAGCAGTTGCTTCGTCTAATCCAATCAATTCCGTCAAAAAAAGCGGAGCCATTTAAGATGTGGCTTGCTCAAGTAGGCAGGGAACGTATTGAGGAAGTGATCGATCCGGAGCTGACTATCGAAAGGGCTCTCGAAACCTATGCTAAAAAAGGCTATTCTCGGGAGTGGATTAATCAGCGTCTTCAGGCGATTCAGGTTAGAAAAGAACTGACCGATGAGTGGGACAAACGCGGTGTCAAGAAAGGAGTAGAGTACGCAATCCTGACAGATGAAATATCTAAAGCCTGGTCCGGAATGACAACGCGGCAGTATAAGAATTATAAAGGATTGAAAAAAGAAAACCTTCGGGATAATATGTCCACACTTGAACTTGTCCTAAATATGCTGGCTGAGGCCACTACTACGGAAATTTCAAAGCAAAAACAACCGGAATCTTTCGAGGAAAATCGGATGGTTGCAATAGAAGGCGGAGAAGCTGCAGGAGAAGCGCGGATGGCTGTGGAAAAGAGGACCGGAAAACCTGTGATTACGAATGAAAATGCGGTGCAACTTCAGAATTTGGTAACGGAGCTAATTGAAACTGCTGGTGATAATCTCGATGAGCAAGACGAGAAATGAAAAACTTGAGAAAAGGCTATTATTGCAATCAGGAGACTTTATGATTATGAATACTAGAGACATAGAAGTTTTAAATATGCAATTTACGCTTATTCCAATTTTAGCAAGGGCATGGAATAAATCATACCACGAGTTATCAGATATGTTTACGAAATACGACGTGCTGGGATATATTGATGTTTGCTATGAAAAATATAATTCAACTGGTGTTGCTGCCAACCTAATCTGACCTAAATTAAATTTCATTGATTGTCACGGAATTACTTGATATGATGTCATTCGGAACATAAAAGAAAGGAATCCTAGAGCCTCTTTTTGACCGAAGACCGTCTCTAGGATTCATGGTATTAAAACCGTGATTATCATATCAGATTGGCGAGAAGAATGCAATGGGGAAAATGATTTTTTCGAATAAAGAGTTATGAAAAGCCAACATGTCCGGAGTGTTCGAGTGGGCTTGAGAAAAAGGGGTGGACAAAAAGAGTAAAAAAGCTGCCGGATGATCAGGTTCCGGAGAAACATTATGTAAGCGAAATCGTGGAAAAGGTAATCGGTGATGAACTGACGGAAGACGAAGAAATCGAGGACTATCCTTGTGATACTACCCGCATGAAGTGGCGGACATGGGCCGTTCAACTGGTAAAAAACGCAGAGGGTCAGATAAGAAAGACGCTTCATGAAGTGTTTGGGATGAGAGCGGAGAAGGAAGCGATTGCGGCGCGAGGTTTTTGGGATTTTGGACTGCCCGTAGTAGTCAGGTTGACTGATGACTGCGGGCAGTTTTTATGTGCGTAAAAAAGCACATGCATGATGATATTATAGATTCAAAAGAATCACATAGAAAAAACATACATTGCAAACGGTAAGATGCTATCATAAAAGAGAATTTATGATATGACTTTTGGTTTGGAGATGAATAAACTATGTTTGGAACAGGTACAAAGAAAATGCTGAATATGTTAATACTGGATATCCTAAAAGAATATTCCGATAGCGAACATAGACTGCTACAGCAAGATATCATTGATTTGCTGAAAACAAATTACGGCATGGATTGTGAAAGAAGAGCTGTAAAGAACAATATAGTTTCGCTTCGGGAAATGGGATACAAAATTGTTTCCGAAAAGGGATATTACCTGAAGGAGAGAGAATTCACCGATGCGGAATTGCGCCTTTTGATAGATGGCGTTTTTACGTCACAGGCGATTACTGATAAGGAGGCGCATCAACTGGTAAGCAAACTCGAAAAATTCTCCAATAAGTTTTTCAAGGCGCACGTGTCTCACATACATATGACGTCCAGTGGAAAGAACTCCGAAAATCAAAACGTCATGGATTCCATAGCGACTATCGATACTGCCATTTCGAAAGGAAAGAAGATAAGTTTTTCTTATTTGCAGTATGGAATAGACCTTAAGCTTCATACAAAAAGGAATATCAGGTATGTCGTTAGCCCGTATCAGATGATTAACAACAAGGGCAAGTATTATCTCATAGGCAATTATGAAGAGTATGATGATGTGTCACATTATAGGTTGGATTGTATAACAGATGTTGAGATTCTTAAAGAGAATAGAAAACCGATGAAGTCCATTAAAGGGCTTGAAAAGGGCTTTGATATTACAAAGTATATCTCAGAGCATGTTTATATGTATTCCGGCGATAGCGAACGAATTAGACTTCGGACAAATGAAAACATGATTGGTACGCTCATTGATGGATTTGGGAAAGATCTTAGGATTGAACTGGGCGAGGAAAGCGATATAATTGTTAGTCTTAGCTGCAATCCGAACGCTTTCTTTTTCTGGGCCATGCAGTATGGTCAAAACATTGAAGTAATGGCTCCGGAAAGTATGAGAGAACGTGTAAAGATGGCTGCTTTGGATATCTATAAAAAATATAAGTAATCAAATTGTTAAGGGGAGGTGTCTATGGATGGTAAAAATGTAATCAAAGTAAGAATACAGAGAGGAACGGCCCAAATTGGCGGTGTATGTACGGAAGTATTTACAGACCAGGCGCGAATCTTCTTTGATTTTGGAACTCCTTTAGAAGGTGAAGGAAATCAGGATAAATTGAAAATTGATGGATTAACTCAAGGGGTCGCTAATACAGATGCAGTTTTTCTCACACATTATCATGGCGACCACATAGGTGAAGTCCCTGATATTATGTCGGGTATCCCGGTATATATGCAGAAAATATCCAGGCGGATTCTTCAGGCTCAACAGGAGCACAAAGAGAGTGTCGGTCAGGTTGTTTGGGCAAAGGATATTAAGGAACTGACAACCGGAGAAGCTATAACGATAAAAGATCTCAAGATTACTCCATTGGCATCGGATCATTCGGCATGTGATTCGTTGATGTATCTCGTTGAGGGTCATGACAAGAGAATCCTGATTACCGGAGACTATAGGTTACATGGTTTCTATGGTGACAGGGTAATGAAAACTTTTGAATGCATAGGTCCTATAGATCTGATGATAACAGAGGGCACAAATATTGATAGAGAATCGCCATTTAGCCATGATGAGAAATGGGTTGAGGAACAGTTTATAAGGATACTTAAGGAGAATAAATACGTATTTCTTCTCACTTCTTCATCCAATACGGATAGAATTGCTTCCTTTACCAGAGCTGTTCCTCGTGGTAAGCATGCGTTGGCCGATGGTTTTCAAACAAGAATAATGAGAATCGCTGATGCTGAACGTGAAGAACCCTTTAAATCACATAAACTTTGGCCATATATAGAAGAAAAACGCGACCAATATGAACAAAGAGGTTTCGGCATGGTTGTAAGAACTGGCGAAAAGTTTGATTCGATTGTAAAAGATTTCTTTGATAAATATCCTGAAGACACATGCTTAATCTATTCAATGTGGTCAGGATATAAGAAATTGACGAATATGGCCAAGATATTGGCGTATGGAGAAGGAAGGACAGAAACGATTCATGTTTCTGGCCATATTACAAAAGAAGATCTTGAACGAGTAATAGATTATGTAGCTCCGTGTAAACTCATTATTCATCACACAGATGGAGAAAACTCTAAAAAGAATATCATAATACCAAACAGTACTTTATTATTGTCTCCGGCTGACGGGGAAGTTATATTTATATAGCAACGAAAGGAGAATGTTCATGGAAAGAATCAAATACCTTCACACCTACACACGAGAGCAATTGATAGGGATGTGTGAAACCGCTTTGAATAATCCAGAATTTGGACCAATTAGATTTTATGCTGAAACGTTTATTAAGAGCGAAGACAAAACAAAAGATGGTGAAGAATTCAGAACCGAGGTGATTGCTGGCTTTGTTCTCAAGAACCTTGACGTTTTTAATAATGGAATTCCCATTATTACGAGGGGAAATTACAAAATGTCACATGATGGGCATCTTACTGATACAAATCAAGTGGAAAAGAATACAGCCAAGAAGCTTTTCAATTTATCCAAGGAAAAAGGGCTTTCATTTCCGTATATTGGTGTGGTTGAAGACTATGAAACTCCACTTAACGATCGAAATGGACAAGGCGCTGGTGCTATAGATGTTTTGTCTGTCAATAGAGAAGAGTCAACTGTATATATTTTGGAATTAAAGAAGGATGGAAGTCCTGAGACAATGCTCAGATGTGTTCTTGAGGCATATACGTATCTCAAAACGGTCGATAGAATAAATCTTTTTAAGAGTTTTGATATTCCGGAGCATTATGATTTAAAGGCTGCTCCATTAGTTTTTAAAAGAGGACTCCCGTGGGAACAGATGCAGGAAATAGACAAGCATCCAAATCTAAAAAAGTTAATGGATGAATTAAAAGTATATCCGTTTTTCATATCAGGACCGATAGAGGGCATGTACGAGATTTCGAAAGAATAGGGACTATAATTAGGGGGCAATATTATGCAATAATAAAAAAGGGCGATGTGCAAAAAAAAGGCGCATCGCTTTTTACATTATATGCTTAGGAAGAAAAGATAGTTTCAAGAAAGGAAAGGTGGCGTTATGAAGAATTATTTTGAAGAGATTATAGGTTATGAGGATATCAAGAAAGAACTACGCATTATAAGTGACATGTTAAATAATCCCGAGATTTATCAGGAACTTGGAGCCAGTATAAATGAAGGTGTAATTCTTTCCGGGAAACCCGGAACAGGAAAAACCACAATGGCCAAGTGCCTGATTCAGTCAACAAACCGAAACGCTTATACGATTCGGAAGAAGGCTGCAGATGGTCAGTTCATTAAGACAATAGCAAATGTTTTTGCGGAAGCAAGGCGGAATGCTCCTTCTATCGTGTTGTTGGATGATTTGGATAAGTTTTCGGATAAAGATGATGAGGACTGTGATGCAGAGGAATTCGTAGCAGTGCAGTCTTGTATTGATGAAACCAGAGGTATGGGGGTGTTTGTCATTGCGACGGTTAATGATATCAAGAAAATACCGGATTCTTTGTTAAGGGCAGGAAGGATTGGAAAAAGATTGAAGGTTCGGGTACCTCAAAAAGCAGAGGCGACGGAAATTATCAAGCATTATATAGCGAAGTCGAGTAAAAGCGAAGAGTTGGATGCAAAATCAATTGCCAGAATGTTGGATGGAGAATCCTGCGCAACGTTAGAGAATGTTATCAATAATGCAGCGATAAAAGCAGCGTTTAACCGGCAGAAAAAGGTTACAATGCAAAATATGATTGCTTCTTGTTTGGATTTAATCTTTGATGCTTCGGAAGGCGATAAAGAATTGCCGGATATTATAAGAAAAAGGGTGGCATACCATGAGGCGGGACATGCACTTGTTGCGGAGCTTTTGGATCCAGGGAGTGTGAGTATTATTTCAATTAGAAGAACGGCAGGCGGAGATTATGGATTTGTACGGTATTCGCGTTCTGACGAAAATTGCGGTACTAGTGCGGAATATAATGAAGCAATTATTAAAACATCTCTTGCGGGAAGGGCGGCGACGGAATTGGTTTTTGGAGAGACCGATATGGGAGCCACTAGAGATTTACATAATGCATATATAAAAGCGAAGCATTTGGTGGATGATCGTTGTATGTATGGATTTCATAATTGGATAGAGGATAGGCATGATGCATTTGTAGCGGAGAACCGAAACAGAACTGTAGCGATGGTACTGGAGAAGAATTATCTGGAAGTAAAAAAAATGTTGGCTGGTCATCGGGAGATGTTGGATAGAATGGCTTTAGAGTTGTTGGAAAGGACGACTCTAATATATTCGGATGTACAGTCATTCTTCGCGAATTATAAAGGTTAAAGGAGCATTTTTATGAGTGTAATTACAGGATTTGCAGATTTGGATTATATGTTGAACGGCGGCTTTCAAAAGGGATGTCTTTATTTTTTGGCAGGAAGACCGGCTATGGGAAAAACAGGGTTGGCTATAAATATGATTGATAATATATGTTTTAATCAGCATAGGATAATTGCTTATTTTTCATTGGAAATGTCCAAAAGGCAGCTTTTGGAACGTATTTTAGCATTTAAGGCAAAAATTGAGTCGTATGTATTGAGAACAGGTAATATTGAAAAGGACGGTTGGAATCGAATTGCTAAGGCAGCAGAAGCAATGAGTAAAGCGAGTCTGATAATTGATGATACGTCTGCAGCAGATGTTGAAACAATCCGGACAAAATGCGTTGAGTATAGGAAATCAAGTGAGGATCTTTCAGCAATATTTATTGATTACCTACAGCTTGTGTCGGTGGCGGATAATAATAAATCGAGAAAAAAACAGATTTCGGAAATAGTAAAGCAATTAAAAGGCATGGCGGTGGAACTAGATTGCCCAATAGTGGTAATTTCTCAGATCTCTCGCGAATCGGAATATCGGGAAGACCACAGACCTGTTATTTCAGATTTGGTTGAAGGAGATGCTATCAGCCAGTATGCTGATGTCATAATGTTTCTTTATCGGGATGAATATTATGATCGTTCGGCGAGTAGAGGAATTGCAGAGGTGATTGTTTCAAAGAATGCAGGGGGTTATACCGGAACCATAGAACTGGGATTTCAGGCTGATTATGTAAAGTTTGAAAATATGCATAACTAAATATGAATGAGAAGGTGAGGTGCGTCCAAATGGACGATAGAGCTTTGATAATGGATGCTGTAGAGAAAAATTACGATATGATGGCGTTCCGATGAAGGAGTAAGGGCTTATCATGGGCTAAAACGCGCAGGATTTAATACAGTTGGGGAGTTAGCGACAGCTATTTCTAGTGGTGAAGATATTAGAAGAATCCGTAATTGTGGAGCAAAAAGCTATTCGGAGATTATGGAGAGGCTTTTCTATATAATCTGTTTAACATACCGGAGGGGAGAAGAGAACAATTCATTTTGGAAACAATCGAAAAGAATCGGAGGGCTTGCGATGGAAGATAATAGCTGGCGTACCTACAGGGCAAATAGGGAAAGCGAATTTGTTGAGTATGTAGCTCAAGATGTTCTGTTACAGCTCTAGGATGAAGATAAGGATTTCTTATTAGAACATCCAGATCCGATAGATCACCATTTTGGACTTGGGGTGTATATTCGTAATAATTACATTCATGGTAAAAAGCTTGGTTTTTTGTTTTTAGACCGGATAGTTTGTCTACTACTATTGTAGGTAGGGCGATAGAGATGCTTCAAGGTGAAAAATTTGGTGATGAGGGCTAAAAGCAGCCGGATTTGAAAAATCTGTTCAAAGGGGATTGGGGAAAATCTCTCAACGAGCAAAGTTGTACAAGAGTACACTGCTCGCCAAGTTTGTCTCGAATTCTAGACAAAATTGGTTGTCTAGAAAGAATTGTTATCTAGAATTCTTAGAAAAAATTAGGATTCTATATTTGTCCAAGGTAAACGCCCCAACGCGCGTACCTTCCAAAGTAGACATCTGTTTGAGATAATAGCATCAAATATAAGTCGTATAAAAAGTTGAGTACTCAACTTTTTATACCTGCTACAAGGAGGCTATGAATCATTATGAAATCTCAAACAAGTATCATCGCAACCCAGTGTCGCCTACAGCAGTGGGCTCAGCAGATTCGGGACTGCCAAAATCGACCTGCAGATATGCAGGTTGGCGATTGGTGCGAAATGAATGGCATTACCAAGGCAAACTACTACTATCGTTTGCGGCGTGTTCGGGAAGCCTGCATTGCAGAATTAGAAACAACTGCCCCAACTTTTGTCGAGTTACCAATCGCAGAATCCCCCAAAGCTATGGCTGAGCAAGTCAATGAGCAGGCTTGCGCAATTCTTAAATGTAAGAATGGTATGTCGTTGGAGATCCTTCCCAATACTCCGACAGATTTTTTAAAAGTACTGTTTGGAGTGATGCGCGATGTTGAATAATGCGAGCGGTTTTAAGCGAATTTACTTAGCAACCGGATATACGGATTTGCGCCTTGAAAGTGGTTCGTTTCGTTGGCCAAGGTCAGCCGCTGAAGCGATTGAAATAACGCCAGACCAGTACAGGATGCTGATGCAAGGACCCGAAGTAATAGCACGGCATCCAATCTGTGAGCTGACAAATCCGCCAAAAGCAATGTAAGTATTGTGCAAAGTGTAGAAAATAAATCCATTTTTATAACTATTGCATTTGTTTTACACAGATATAATTATTGTTTTATCCACCGTCAAAATGACGAACCAGGCGAACTGTGAAATTCGTGTAACTACGATGTATATGCTATAATGGAGCAAGAAAAGGAGCTCGGATTATGGCAGTTAAATATACAGAAGAACAACTAAATACCATTGACAAGTCGATTCTTGTGCAGATGTTTTTGCAGTCACAGGAACAGATTGGAACCCTGACGACCGAGGTGCACTCTCTAAATGAAAAGATGCAACTCCTGATGGAACAACTCGTTCTTGCCAACCGAAACCGTTTTGGACGTTCCTCCGAAAAGATGGATTAAAGAAGCCGGCAAGAAAGAACGCGATATGTCCGGTCTTCCCGTGAATCCAATTTACCACTACATGACAGAAGCCGAATTGATTGCGGAGTTTGGCGAAAACGGATGGAAACAGCTTCCAGATACAGTATCGCGTCGATATAAGTTTGTTCCGGCCAAAGTCGAAGTAGATGAACATCACATCGGTGTATACGCAAGTAAAACGGATGGACACATGGTGAAGGCGAAGCATCCAAAGGGTTTGCTTCATGGAAGCCCGGTATCACCATCGCTTGCCGCAGCCATCATGAATGGTAAATATGTAAACGCAGTTCCGCTATATCGTCTTGAAAAAGAATTCGAGAGATACGGTCTTGCGATCAGCCGCAAAAACATGACAAACTGGGTGATTCGTCTTGCGGAGGAATATCTGGGTGTCATGTATGATTACCTTCATCAACGCTTATATCAATATCATGTCATCCAGGCGGATGAAACGCCGGTATTGATAAATCGGGATGGCAGACCGGCCGGAGTTATGAGTTATATGTGGGTCTATCGATCCGGATATTTATATCAGAATGAACAAATCGTTCTGTATGAGTATCAAAAAACACGAAATTCATCACATCCGCGAATCTTCCTAAAGAATTACTCCGGTATATGCGTAACGGATGGCTACCAGGTATACCACACCGTTGAGAGGGAGTTGGAAGATCTAACCATAGCGGGGTGCTGGGTTCATTGCCGCCGGCGTTTTGATGAAGCACTTGCGGTAATACCTAAAGAAGCAAGAAAAGGAACCGTCTCCTACTTGGTTATGAAACAGATCCAGGCCATCTACCGGGAAGAGGGAAAGCTTAAAGACTTTTCCCCGAGCGAGCGACTTGAGCAACGCCAAGCTATTGTAAAGCCTCTGGTGGATGCTTTATTTGTGTATCTCAAACAGCATCAGCAAGAAGTTCCGGCATCAGGTAAGCTGCATGATGCATTCGGCTATGCATTGAATCAAGAGAAATACCTTCGCGTATTTCTTGATGATGGTGAAGTACCAATTGATAACAATGCATCGGAACGAGCTATCCGCGGTTTCTGTATAGGCAAAAAGAATTGGGAAGTAATCGATACCATCCGCGGTGCTGAAAGTTTTGCAATTATCTATAGTATTGCAGAAACAGCAAAAGCTAACGATTTAAAACCATATGAATACTTCGAATATCTGCTTACAGAGATTCCGCAGCATATGGATGAATCCGACCGTACATTCTTGGATGATTTACTTCCATGGTCTCCAAAGTTGCCGGATCGAATTCGCAAACCGATAAAGAAAGCGTAATAGGTCACATAAGTGCCCTGATATTTGTCAAGGTACTCGCGTTGGGGCGTTTACTTTTCACCGAGGGAGTACTACGTTCTAATATGAAAAAACATATTATTATGAAAAAAGTGTAATCTGAGGCAACGTTCTTATCCTATTGCTATAGTAGTTCCAGAGGGATTTTTACCTAAATATGTTTGGTGTTATACCATGGACTTAAAATAATATACATGGATGTTTTTGAAATTGTGTAAGGGTCAGCCATTTTTTGACGATATAATTTATAATATGGTTTTATGGAACCATGCACAATGTGCACATAATACGTATAGTAGGATTTGAGTTCCTGTTAGGAATATTTAAGAGAGAGGTCAATATGAATTTTTTATTTGTAGCACTTGGTGGTGCTTTGGGTGCTGTAGCACGATACGCAATAAGTCTTATCCCAGTTAAGACAGAATTCCCTGTTTTGACGCTTATTACCAATATAGTAGGAGCTGTTTTGATAGGATTCATTGTCGGTGTTACAAGTAGTCGAGAAGGAGTATCAGATAATACGGTTCTTTTTTGGAAGACTGGAGTGTGCGGTGGATTTACGACATTCTCTACATTTTCCCTAGAAGCATTCAATCTGTTTGAGAATAAACAATATGCTATTGGTGGAATATATGTGGCTCTCAGCTTTACATGCTGCATAATTGGAGTACTGTGCGGGAAAAGGTTAGCATCAATAGTTAGGATTTGAGCGATTTATATGAAAGATTCGTATACAGTCCCAAAATCTATAGAAAAGAAGTTTTGATTCGTGTATAATCCATGCCAAGTACTACAAGGTTTATTACTATGTCCAAGGGCAAAGCAGATTATCCTCCAAGAGGTAAACTGTCTTATCCTGAAAGAATAAAATAAAACAATAGTAACAGACCTTGTGAAAGATCACTAACCAATCTTTCCAAGGTCTGTTATTTTGTTTATTAATCCTTGTAGTATAAGGCGTTGATGGGATTATAGAACCAAGAGCATTTATATCTTTTATAGATATCCATAAGAAGAAGTACTTGGGTATTGTTTTATGGTTAGAGGATAAGCTGCTTTGCCCTTTGGAGGATAAAGTAGAGTGCCCAGGGATACCAAGTGGTTTGCAAGCTGATTTGTTGAAACAGTTATTTTTAGGCTTGAAAGCGCTTTATTAATTTGTCGCTTTTGAGCCTTTTTAAATATTTACTAAAAAATTTCGGGAAGGTATTCAGTGCATGAGAGTTGGAATATCAGCATGCTCAGATGGGCAATTCAAAGAATGGAAAAAACAGAATGAGGAATTAGGAATAATTCTATATAAACAGGGAATCGAGGCAGTGTTTGCAAAACATATCTACGCCAAGAAGGATTCCTTTAGTGGAACGGATAAGGAGCGCGCGGAGGATTTAATGCGCTTTTATCAGGATGATTCTATTGACGCCATATATGATATATCCGGTGGAGATTTAGCAAATGGGGTTTTAAAATATTTAGATTGGAATGTGATTGCAGGTGCCAATAAAACCTTTTGGGGATACAGTGATCTTACAACTGTAATCAATGCTATTTATACAAAGACGGGAAAATCTTCTGTTTTGTTCCAGATTAAGAACTTGGTTTATGCGAATGGTAAGCTTCAGAGAAAGCGATTTGCGGAGTTTATTTCAAAAAAGAATAAGGAATTGTTTGATGTTAATTATTCTTTCCTTCAGGGTGAACGAATGGAAGGAATTGTTGTAGGCGGAAATATAAGATGCCTGCTAAAGCTTGCAGGAACAGAGTATTGGCCGAACATGGACGGTAAAATTCTTTTCTTGGAGGCATATGGCGGTGAGGTTAGCCAGATAGCGGCGTTGTTTACACAACTTGAACAGATGGGAGTGTTTAAGCAGGTAGAGGGAATTATACTTGGAACATTTACAGCATATGAGAAGTCGGGAGCAACGCAAAGTGTATTTGATTTGTTGGCAGGCCATATTCCAGAGACATTGCCTGTGGCTAAGACTACTGAAATAGGACATGGCACAGACTCTAAAGCAATTGTTATTGGATGCAATATGGAATTGAGGAACTAGATGGACAGAAAAAAGATTATTATCATAGGTTGCCCTGGGAGTGGGAAAAGCACATTCGCAAGAAGACTTCATGACGTAACGGGATTACCAATATACCACTTAGATAATTTATTCTGGAAAGCAGATAGAACTCACATATCCAGAGATGAATTTGATGCGCGTTTGAACGAGTATATGCAGGGAGAGCGTTGGATTATTGATGGGAACTATTCGAGAACTTATGAGATGAGAATCGCGGCATGTGACACTGTCATCTTCTTAGACTATGGGGAAGAAGTATGCATGCAAGGAATCACTAATCGGGTAGGAAAAGTTCGTGAAGATATGCCATGGATAGAAGATGAGTTGGATCCTGAATTAGTAGAAATGGTGCAGCAGTACGAAACACAGAATAAATCCGTACTGCAAGATCTTTTCCGAAAGTATCCGGAGAAAGAAGTAATAACCTTCTATAACCGTGATAAAGCAATGAAATGGCTGGTTAGTGAATATATGGTTATTCCGGTAGATGAAGACAATCTCATTGCTGCTGCACGTATACATTCCATATCATGGCAGGAATCCCGTCGTGCATTTTGCAACGAAGCATTTATCTTAAAGCATGATGTGGAACACCAGGCAGAATATATCCGTAATAAGATTGCTAATGGCGGGAAGTTCTACATGCTCTGCGGTAAGCAACCGATGGCTGTTGTATCCATCACAGACGGATTGATTGAAGACTTGTATGTGTTGCCTGAATTACAAAGGCAAGGTTATGGCACTGCATTATTAGACTATGTAATCACCTTAATCTGTAGGGAAGGTATCACACCAACTCTCTGGATTCTAGAAAACAATTTCGGAGCAGAACGCTTATATCGCAGGAAAGGATTTGTGCCATCAGGCAAGCAGAATACTATAACCGGAAAGCTTTCGGAAATAGAGTTTCTGTACAAAGGACTTTAGCTTAGATGTAGTTCAATATGTTATTATTTGATTATTTATCGCTTGCAAGCAATATATCGAGCGATAAAAACAAGCGATAAGCGATAAAAATAGTAAAACCATCTTGAATTGTAACGCAAATCGCGTTACAATAAATAAAAAGGAGTTGATAAGTATGGAGAAAACAGCAACACTCAATTTACGAGTTAATCCTACAACGAAAAAATCAGCTGAGGATGTGCTTTCACGTCTTGGAATTCCTATGTCTACAGCTATTGATATGTATTTAAGACAGATTACGCTCACAGGTGGAATTCCTTTTAGAGTTACATTACCTCAGGCACCGGATGCTATTAATGCGGATCTAATGACGACTGCAGAGATTCACACAAAATTACAGGAAGGCTTTGAGGATATTGAAGCTGGACGAGTACAGGATGCAAAGGCTGCATTTGCAGCTTTTAGAGAGAACCACAGATGAGAGAATATCCTGTAAAAATTACGGAAAAAGCATTGGGTGATATGAATGGGATATATGACTATATCGCAGTTAATTTGCAATCACCGGAAAATGCTATGGGGCAGTATAACAGAATAGCTGATTGTGTACTTGAACTTGGCTTCTTTCCAGAGAAATTCAGACTGGTAGATTTTGAACCGGAACGCTCACAAGGACTTAGGCGAATGCTGGTAGATAATTACTCGGTATTTTATGTATTCAAGGAAGAGGTTGTCACGGTAACTAGAGTATTATACAGTGCCTCTGATATTGAAAAGCGACTGAAAGAAGACTATTAACTTCCGGTTGCAAAAAGTTATAAAAAGCAAAAAAATTGTTGGAATAAGCGTAAAACCACAACAACATATAGCTACAAAAGAAAATCAATTTCGCAAGATATTGATGCCTTTCTAGAGATGGAGTAGTAAAGTGGCAAAAATATATATCCGCAAACCCTGTAATATCAAGGGCTTGCGGATTTTTTATGCTCTTTTGTGACACTTTTTTGATGTAAAAATGGTATCAAAAAGGTATCGTTTCTTATGGCTTGTAGAAAAGAGGAACATGGATTGTGTCGGTATATTTTCGCGATTATGAGAATGCTGTCCATCGGAAAACAAAAAGAGGATTTTCTACTAAGCATGATGCGCTTGAGTGGGA
Organism: Lachnospiraceae bacterium XBB1006; assembly: GCA_900115795.1. GTDB lineage: Bacteria > Bacillota > Clostridia > Lachnospirales > Lachnospiraceae > XBB1006. Next base: position 177,006 of record FOXT01000008.1, read on the forward strand.
AAGTGAGTTTGTACATTTGAAATCCAGATGTAAATCGGATTCGTGTTCATGATCTCAGGCATAGCCACGTATCGTTATTAATCCATATGGGGTTTTCAGCGGTTGCTATTGGAAAGCGTGTTGGACATAAGAGTGAGCGGATAACCTATTACTATGCTCATTTATTTCCGGGAGTGCAGAAGGAAATCTCAGAGAGGTTGGACAAAGAAAAATATAAAGTGTAAACATTTTGCAGGTGTTATTGACATAGATGCTATATGAGTATATAATTTCGTATATACGGTGCAGGAACGATAAAGCGAAATGGAGCGAGGAGCAGAAAATGACAATTAGTGAACGCATTTTTAAATTAATGGAAGAGCGGGAGATTACACAGATGGACTTTTCGAAAGCTACAGGAATAGCACAGAGTACTATTAGTGATTGGAAACGTAAGAAAACAAATCCGTCTGCAGATAAAATAATGATTATTTGCAATGTGTTAAAAGTGACTCCATATGAATTGTTGCAGGATACGGTTCAATCTGTGGAGGAGTTGGATTATCGAGTGGCTACAAAAGGCACAAAGGAATATGATCTTTTGCTTGAAATGGATAGCCTGAAGAAATCACAGAAAGAAAGATTGCTGGGGTATATAGCGGCTTTAAAACAATAGGTTTGATGGCGGTGCTTTATTCATTAAGCATCGCTTAAACATATGTTAAAAAACGTATATACGGCAAGATGACGTAAAGACGGAGGAGGAGACTATATGACAAGAGGAAGCGTCTATTTAAAGCCGAAGAAAGGCGAATGGATTGAAAGCATACAATTATTATACGATGTGGGTTTTGAGTTTCCTTATGGTAATGGATTAAAACTTATATCAGGATTCCTTAGAAAGCAACTTGAGAGTAAGAAAAAACTGGATATATTGTTGAAATCATTATTTCAAGTTTGGGATAAAGATGGCTATATAGTAGGTGAAGATGACCAATTTTCTTTTTTACTAGGCTTCGATGATGTTCCTCAAATAGATGGAGTAGGGGATGATTATTCTTATATTATGAATTGTTCATCTGATAAGGGTAAAATATATGTAGCTGGGGAAGAATTCATTATTGATAAAAATGAAATGATTGTATTGTCCTTTTCTAGAGTGGTGATGAGAATACGCAGGCAGACAGGTAAAACAAATCTCCTTTTTAATGAAGATGAAGTGACAATTTATACCGAAGCTTTAGATTTTTACAACAGAATTTTTATAGGACAATATGATAATATTGTTTCAAGGTTGAGTTGGAGATTGAACGATTCTACAACTTTACACGACAAAAGATATGTTTGCGAGCACATTCTTTTAGCAATAAGAGGAATTATTATGAGGGATACGGACCTTGATAGATATGGGTTCAGTGCTAGCCTGGGGATTTGGAGTGACCATACAGATATTCGTGCAATTAACTCATATGATATGCAGCAGGTTATGCGTTATAATTTGGCATATGCCAAACATCCGGAAGGAGGATATTCAGTAGATTTTAACAAACCGCTTATAAATGGCAATTTACCGGTGATCAAATGTAGCTGTGAAAATGCTAAAGATGCCTTCGTGGAGACGGTTACATGTACATCAAATCATTTGCAAATTTTGGATGATGCATTAATGATTTTTTATCATTTGCATAGCGTGAATATCAGAGAGTTGTTTGAGTATTATACAAACGATGAAATGGCGTTGGAATTAGCCGGATTAATTGAAAAGATATTATCAGGAATTAAGCCGGACAGACAGTTTGTGGAAGAAATCAAAAAAGTATGGAAAAAGGTAATATGCGCGGGAGGTGTTTTTAGTGAAGAAAAGTGAGATTATACTATTTGAAACGAAAGACAAGGAAGTAACGTTGTCAGTCCCGATGGATGGAGATACGGTGTGGCTTTCGCAAGCACAGATGACCGAATTATTTAATGTGGATCGAACAGTAATTACGAGACATGTAAATAATATTTTTAAGGAGAAGGAATTGATTCGAGAAAGCAATGTGCAAAAAATGCACATTGCAAATGCGAATAGACCAGTCCAGTTTTACGCATTAGATGTCATCATATCTGTAGGCTACCGCGTAAAATCAAAACGGGGCATCGAATTTCGTCAGTGGGCAAGTAAAATCTTAAAGCAGTACATGATTGATGGCTATGCAATAAATGAGAAACGCTTACATGCATTACAAAAGACAGTAGATATCCAAACACGAATGTTGGCAGATGCATTAAATGTCGAGGAAAAGGATATTTTAAAAGCTGTAAACCTGTATACGGATGCTTTGACGTTGTTGGATCAGTATGATCACCAAGCAATAGTTAAACCTGATGGGAAGGCTCCTGTATATAGGATTACTTATGATGACTGTATGACGATGGTTTCTCATATGAGGGATTCTTTTGATACGGATGTCTTCGGTGTAGAAAAAGAAGTTGGAAAAGTGAATGGGATTATTTCTGCAATATACCAAAGTGTATTTGGCGAAGATGCCTACCCGACTATTGAAGAAAAGGCGGCTAACTTACTTTACTTTATGATCAAGGATCATCCGTTTGCAGATGGTTGCAAAAGAATCGCAGCTTCCTTGTTCCTGGAATTCTTGGAGAGAATCAAGCTTTGTTTAAAGATGGCAGTAAGCGTATTGGCGACGGTGAATTGGTAGCTATTACACTTATGATTGCGGAATCGAATCCGGACGAAAAGGATATCATGGTTAAGCTGGTGATGAATTTAATGGATATGAAATAGAAAGACACGGGGAAAATCCCCAAAAATAAACGATTTTGCAATGACAAGCAACCAGAGACAAGGATGAAATCCTTGAGATTACCTGCAGTTTTATTTTGTAGAAATAATGTTGTACCCAATAAGAGAAGTGTATACGTTGACAAAGTATATAAGTTAATTTATACTTTAATAAAGTACAAAAATGTATTGGAGACGATGATATGGATATTTCAGATAGAATAAAGGATTTAAGAAAGAAAACGGGATTATCGCAAAGTAAGTTTTCTGTAAAATTTGGGATTCCTGTAAGAACTCTTCAGCAATGGGAGCAGGGAATAAGCGCCCCTCCGGAGTATTTGGTTAGAATGATGGCGTATATTATGCTACTTGAGGAAAACGCGCAAATAAAAGATGAAGAATCTATAAGGGGGAAACACGCAGATGGCAAATGATAAAGTTCAGTTATTTGAAGACCGGCCGATAAGGACAGCATGGGTAGAGGATGAGGAAGAATGGTATTTTTCAATTGTGGATGTAGTGCAGGCATTAACAGAAAGCGCGGATGGAAGAAAATATTGGAATAAATTAAAACAGAGACTTAAAGAAGAGGGCAGTCAGTTGGTGACAAATTGTCACCAACTGAAAATGAGATCTCCGAAGGATGGAAAACGATATAATACTGATGTGGCAAACACAGAGCAATTGCTTCGCATTATCCAGTCGATTTCATCAAAGAAAGCGGAGCCGTTTAAAATGTGGCTGGCCCAGGTAGGTCGTGAACGAATAGAGGAGGTAATCGACCCGGAGTTGACTATAGAGAGGGCCCTTGAGACCTATGCAAAAAAAGGTTATTCGCGAGAATGGATAAATCAGCGTCTGCAGGCAATTCAAGTAAGAAAAGAACTTACAGATGAGTGGGATAAGCGTGGCGTCAAGAAAGGCATAGAATATGCAATCCTGACAGATGAGATTACGAAAACCTGTAATTACGAATAAAAATGCAACCCAATTGCAAGATTTGGTTACAGGTCTCATTGAAACTATAAATGACAAAAGCGATGATCAAGAAGGGGAATGAATAAGCTAAGAAGGTGCTATTATTGCATAGAGAAGGATTGTTTTGATTATGGATACAAGAGATAAAGAAGTTCTAAATATGCAATTGACTCTTATTCCGATTTTGGCCAAGGCATGGAATAGATCATATTCAGACTTATCAGAGATGTTTACAAAATATGACGTGCCGGGATATATTGATGTCTGTTATGAAAAATACAATTCTACCGGGAATCAGGGAATTATCGATGATTTGAAAGAGTATATCGAGATGCAAGGCGGTTGTATAGAGTAATCTTATAGTCGGAAAGTATTTGGCTGGATGCGTTAATGGAATAGCTGTTGCAGAATATGATTAAGGGTCGGGGGATATTGCTTTTGGGTACACTTTGGGTACAATAGAGTTTGAACGGTATGAATATACCGAAAAAGAGCTGTCGCACAAGATGAACCGCTCCCCGTCAAGTAGACAATCGAAAAATATAAAATTTCTGCCATCAGATTTTGGTCTGGTGGCAGTTTTTATGCTGCCAGATATTGTTCATGTTTCTCCATTGGTGTAAGAACACCTAAGTTTCGTTGTAATCGTCTGTGATTGTAGTACTCGATATAGTCCTCTATCATTTTTACGAGAGTTTCTCTGTCAGTGAACCGTTTTCCATAGTATCTCTCTCTCTTGAGAATGCCCCAGAAGCCTTCCATTGGACCGTTATCAATACATTTAGCTACTCTAGACATGCTTTGTGTCATACCTGCGGATTCCAACTTAGCATGAAAAAT
>FOXT01000016.1 GCA_900115795.1 Lachnospiraceae bacterium XBB1006
AACCGTTGTTTGAATACTTGATGGTAGACTTAATACCTTTTTTTCGGCAAATCCGGAGTACCCGCTTGTCATTTACCTTAATACCATGATATCTATCCAGATCATCACGTATCCTCCGATACCCCTTATCTGGGCTCTCCATGTGAATTTTTTCAATCTCCCTGGCGATTTTTTCATTTTCCGCCTCATGAGCAGGGATATCTCTATGTAGCCATTTATAGTATGCTGCCCTACTTACACCTCCCAGTTCGCAAAGAGTACTGATTGGATAACCATGATTTTCGTGTTCTTCTTTGATGGCCTGATAGATATCACCATGCCTTACTAGGCTCAGTCTCGCCCCCTCTCTATTTCGTCGAGTTTTTTTAAGAAAGATACCTCCATCTCTGCACGGTATTTTTCTGCACGCAGGATTTTGTTTTCAGCCCGAAGTTTCTCCAATTCAGACATTTCATCCACTGGTTTAGAGTGCCCGCGCCTGTCATGAAGAGCATTCACGCCACCAGATTCATATTTGATGGTATAGTTACGTGCTTGTTGATAAGACACCTCGTATTTAGCAGCTGCGTCAGCATAATTACGGTCATGCGCGATGCAATACTGCACAATTTCTACTCGTTCTTCAAATGTTGTTTTTCTACCTTTGGTCATGACTATTGATTCTCCTGTTCCGGAAGATTTTAATTCCTCATAACCATTATACTTCTTAATCCAATTTTGTAACTTACTTTTTGATCTGATACCATACTTTTGACAGATATATAGTTGTGAACCTTCACCATTTAGATAATCCAAAACAGCTTTTTGTTTTAACTCCTTTGAATAGTGCTTGTGTTTCTTTTGAAAAAAAGCCTCCGCACCATCACTTTTATAAATGCTCATCCATTGTTGCACAGAAGATAGCGCAACTCCCAGCCTATCAGCCGCATGACGGTAGCTCTCTTTTCCATCAAGAATATTTCTAACTGCCTTTAGTTTTTCGGCTGGTTCAATCTTATATACGGACATAAAAATGCTCCCTCCTAAGTAGTTCAAGATTTTATTATTTCTCTTGTCTACCTAGAAGGGAGCATATCAAGATGATTAAATCATCTGGGCGAGGTCCCTTTTTGGTAATGATTCTAATAGTGATTCTAAATTGATTCTATAAATAGCTTTCTTGAACCACACATTGCGTGTATAGGGCGGATGTGATATAATCAAGAAAACGCAATGCGAGGAGAATGAAATGGATATTGCAAAGGTGATTAAAGAATTACGTGAGGGTGTGAAAATGAATCGAAAAGAATTCTCAGAGCACACTGGGATTCCAGTTAGGACACTTGAGGATTGGGAGGCTGGTCGTCGTACTCCTCCGGAGTACATACCAAGACTGATAGCATATCAACTGAAATATGAGGAATTGGTGGGGAATAAAGATGTTACGACTTGAAAAAGTAAATGGAGCAAACTTTGGAGATGTTATGATGGAACTGAAAGCAAGTGAGTATAAGAGATTTGAGGACATTAAGCATGTAAGAGATGATGGGACCGAGTATTGGAGCGCTAGAGAACTTGCACCGGCATTGGAGTATGCTCAATGGAGGAATTTTTCTAAAGTAATAGGAAGGGCTATGATTGCCTGTGAGAATAGTGGACGCAGTGTTTTAGATGATTTTGCTGAGGTCAGCAAAATCGTGGATGCAGGAGCAACGTCCAAACCGATAAAAGATTATGAGTTGTCAAGATACGCATGTTATTTAATCGTTCAGAATGGTGACCCGCGCAAAGAAGTCATTGCGTTGGGACAGACATACTTTGCAATACAGACTTATCGTCAAGAGGTGGCGGACCATTTTAATCAACTTGACGAGGATAGACGACGATTAGTTGTACGAGGAGATATAAAGCAGTGGAATCAGCTACTTGCAGAGACTGCCCACGATGCAGGAGTTATAACAAATGAGGAGTTTGCGATTTTTCAAAATGCGGGATATATGGGGTTGTATGGTGGCCTTGATGTTGATGATATTCATAAGCGAAAAAAACTTGAAGTAGGGCAGAAGATTCTTGATTATATGGGCAGTACCGAATTGATTGCCAATTTATTCAGAATATCGCAAACAGAAGAAAAGCTACGCAAGGATAGAGTTGAGGGAGCTGAGAATGCTACAAGCATTCATTATAATGTTGGAAAGGAAGTAAGAACAGCAATAAAGAAAATCGGTGGCACCATGCCGGAAGATTTACCTACACCTGAGAAAAGCATTCAACAGATTGAGCAGGAACAGATGGCAAGGCTTAAAGCAAAGGCAAAAAAAGGAAAAATAATGTTGGATGAGTGATAGTGCAAAGAAGCGTTTGCCTTGATGCAATTTCAGATAAAGTATAAAAAGGGAGAATTTCGTATGAAAATATTGGGATATATTATTAATATGGTAATACCAGTGACATTATTTATGATAGGATTATTTTTCACGTTCAAACCAGCTACAAAAATAAACAATTTGGCAGGGCATCGTACTAAATATTCGAAATTAAGTCAACAAACTTGGGATTATGCTCAAAGGACTATGGCAAAAACATATTTAATCGTGGGAGCTATTTATACTATTATTTCAGCGACTGTAAATATCATCTTATTTAAACAAGGTATAAAAGTGGATGAGCTATGGCTTGCAGTCGGAGTTATTGTTTTAGTGCAGTGTACGGCACCATTGATAGAGTATGTGATTGTAGAAAAAGGATTGAAACGTAAGTTTGACATGAATGGAAATATACGAAAATAGCTCAAGGATTTTTTGTACAAGGTGGAATGGTCTTGAAAAAGCTAATTCTACACAGGGTGCACTTGATGATGCGGAATACACAGGTGGGCTCATGGAGCTTTATGACAGCACCATGGCCTTTATAAAAAACAATACAAAAAAGGATGGCGCAAAGACAATGATAAGCGCGTGGAGTTACCGGATTATCCGGAACGAGCATTGGAAGAGGAATGTTTGATGGCTCTGAAGTTCAGTTGCTGGATATAAGACACGTGCCATCAAAGCTGCGAAATCCGATTCTTGCAGATGTTTTTGGAAAAATGAGGCTTATGGAGCGACGCGGTAGTGGATTTAAGAAAATCCTTGATGTCTATGAAGCGGAGGAAAGATATAAGGAAGAGCTAAAGCCGGTATTTTATACGGATGGATATAATTTCTTCCTTACGTTGTGGAATCTAAATTATGCGTATGATAAAGCGCAAAATAAAGCACAGAAGAGCAGTGCAAATGCTGATGAAAGAGTTGTTAAAAGAGGGCACGATTGAAAGAATCGGATCTAAGAAGACAGGATCGTGGCTTGTGAAATAGTGGGGGATTTTGATATTTGAAAGTAATTATAATACGACATGGACCAGTTGCTTATGACTGGGAAAGAACGTATAGTTCCTGTGAGTTTGATAAGGCTTGTACTCAGTATGACAAGGCACCAATTATGCGGATGTTTTATGATATTCCTGCTTTTAATCTAAAACGAGTATACGTTAGTACCTTGCCTAGAAGTCGGGACACTGCAATAGAAATATTTGGGAATAAGGATTTTATATGTACTGAACTGGTAAGCGAAGTCCCGCTTGGGTCAAGTTTTGATTGTAGGATGGAGTTACCATTGTGGTTTTGGAATATAACGGGACGAGTTCAATGGTTCCTTAACTCCAATAGGCAAGCAGAAAGCAGAAAAGAGACGAAAGCAAGGGCAAGTAAATTTGTTGAATTGTTAAATAATGACGACTGCGAGAGTGTGGTGGTCACGCACGGTTTTTATATGCATACCTTGGTGAAAGAGATGCAAAAGGCGGGATTTAGAATCAGTAAATCGATGAGAAATTATAAAAATGGTGACTATGTAGTTGCTGAAAAATAGAGGTGGCTTAGATTGGATTTTACAATAAACGAGATGCAGGAAATGCAAAGGAATTTACAAGAAAAGTACAAGGACAAATGGGAATCTATCGGTCCGGAGACGGGAAAGAATAAACTTCTCTGGATGGTAGGAGAGATTGGAGAAGTCATAGACATCGTTAAGAAAAATGGTGGAACAAAAGCTTGCACTGATGAGACGCTCAGAAAGGACTTAGTAGAAGAGATGGCAGATGTTCTTATGTACTATAACGATGTTATGCTTTGTTATGGGATTACTGCTGAGGAATTAAAACAATCCTATTCCGAAAAGTATAAAAAGAACATGGAGCGATGGTAAGTATGACGCACTATATGAACTTATGGGATGACTCTTTCCAGGCAATAAAGGAAGGCTGGAAAACGGTCGAAATGCGCTTAAATGACGAGAAAAGATCGATTATCAGTGTTGGCGATATTATTGAGTTTACTAATACGACGACACAGGGGAAAATGGCCTGTCAGGTTGTAAATATATATAAATACGCCAATTTTGTTGAACTATATATGCATCATGACAAGGTATCAATCGGTTACAAAGAAGATGAGGAGGCAAATCCAGATGATATGCTTTTATACTATACCAGAGAAGATATCGAAAAGTATGGCGTTGTTGGAATAGAATTATCCAGAATTATGGTCGGATAAGTGTTCATATAAATGTCCAGATTAGGTAATTGCGAAATATGATATTTCGCGTTTTGGCGCGAAATTACTGAATGGAAGTATGTGGATGCAGATATAGACGTTGATGATGAGGCACATATTGTTACACTATCTACATGCTCATATGATTCAGATGTAAGATTTACAGTAAGTGCAGTGAGGGTTGATGAGCATGAGTGGAAATGAATGGTGTGAATTTAGGGTTAAATTTATGGGAAAATCATTGGCAAAACTTCATCGACATGATATGATACACATATAGAAATGAAGGAAGGTGAGCTTATGCCAAGTATAAAACCAGTTTCAGCATTAAAGAATTATACAAGTATAGTCAATGAAGTGACTTATGGAAACAGAGTTTATTTTACAAAAAATGGTCATGGAACCTGTGCTTTGGTAGATATGGCAGAACTTGATGAGTTAGATAAACAAAAAGCCCTTCTACAGCTCATGACAAAGTTAGCAGAAGCAAAAGTATCTGTAAGGGAAGAAGGTACTATTTCTGCGGATGATCTTGAGAAGGAGCTTGGATTGTAATATGAAATACCAGTTGGAGTATTCACAGATTGTTCGTAGAAAGTTAAAATTTTTGAAGTTGTACCTTTCGGAACAGTATGGAGAGGATTTTGCAAAGTCTGCAGTAAAGAGAATAACAGACAGAGCCAGAGACTTGCAGGAGAATCCGGATATAGGTGTGGATTTGTCTGCAAAATATGAGATTGATACAGACTTTAGAGAACTGTTTGTAAATCATAATCATCTGTTTTACTACAAGGACAAAGATACGATTATTGTTGCAGAAATGTTCGGGGAGAAAGAGGACTTTATGTATAAACTCTTTGGAATCTCAGGACGAACTCAGGAGTCTATTGATTACTGGGGAGAGTAATCTGTGGTTGCAATTTGGTTGCAAAAACTTTTAGTGGTTTGCATGTAATAAGGCATTGTTAAAAGCAGGTATTTGAGGTGGATACCTGCTTTTTTACAACGTCTGTATTTATATTTGGAAAAAAGAATGAGGATATAGAGAACATTCTTTATGAACAGGCAAGAGAAAAGGAGAATGATATGCGCTTAAGAAATGTTTTGATCGTTGTAAAAGATATTGAGAAGTCGAAGAAATTTTATCATGACCTGTTTGGACTGGATATGATTCTGGATAATGACGGCAACATGATTTTGACGGAAGGGTTGGTATTGCAGGATGAGAAAATCTGGAAACAATTTCTCGGACGGGAAATTGTGTCGGAAAGCAATGCCTGTGAATTGTATTTTGAAGAAAAAGACATGGAGGGATTTATTAAAAAATTAGAAGAACTGTATCCAGATATCCGGTATGTGAATCGCCTGATGACTCATAGTTGGGGGCAGCAGGTGGTTCGCTTCTATGACCTGGACGGAAATCTGATTGAGGTGGGAACACCTCTTTGATTTTCTTGACAGCTTCCTTTTCTTCTAGTGAAATGTCAAAATATTATATATTGAATTGAAAAAGATATAAATGCCTGTAATAATATGTTTTTTTGCAAGGATTCACAAAACTTATATAATTGTTCTTTATAATAGAATACAGAGATTTACTCAGCGATAAATAATGCACAAAATAATACAAAATGGAGGCATTGATTATGAAGAATTCTAAGAACATGAAGACAAAGGTGAAAAGAAGTATTAGCAAGACGTTGCTGCTGGTTATTTTACCGGTTGTGACAATTGGTACTCTTGGTATCATTCTATTTTTAAACAACCAGGCATCCTCAAGTTTGATGGAGGTATCAAAGCAGGATTTGAATGCGGAAACGGAAAAGAATGCCAGGGAATTAGGCACACCCTTTCAAATGCTTATGTCAAAGTTCGGGCAATATGCAGATACCTTGGAAAATGTGGAATTTAAGGATCACGAGGCAATGGCAGAGTATATTAAACCGTCGGTTGATTACCAGCCAGTAGAAAATACAGGAATCTACCTTGCGTTTGAAGATGGATCGTACACATTTGCGAATAATCAGAAGCAACCGGATGATTGGGATCCGACAACCAGAGACTGGTACAAATTCGGTATGGAAAATGACACCTTTAAGGTCACGGATGCGTATATTGATGCAGCAAAAAACACACTTTGCGTAACCTTTGCAAGGCGGGTGGATTTGTATGATGGTTCGAAAGCGGTTATGGCAATGGATGTATTTTTGTCAGACCTTCAGGATACCGTAAAACAGTTAAAACCAATGAAAACCGGACGTTCCGCAATTCTTTCCAATACGCAGTTCATTTCTTATGCAAAGGAAGAGTACAATGGTAAAAATATTGATGAGCTAAACAGTTCCTATGTAAATGAACTTAAGGAATACGGATTTGATGAAAAACAGACCGATGTAGTGGAACGTAAGCAGGATGATGGAACAAAGAATTACGTTGCAAAATATATTATGCCGGGAACAGGATGGGTTGTTCTGTCGGTGGTTTCTGAAAAGGATGTTTTAGCGAAGGCAGTTCGCTTCCGAAATATTGCGTTTGGCGTTATGATTGTGGTATTGTTGCTGATTACAGCCATTGTATTGGTTGCGATTCGAAATATTATATCCAGACCGGTAGGATTTTTATCAAACAGTATTCTACGTGTTTCGGATGGTGATTTTACCACAGAAATGCCTACAAATAAGGGAGATGAAATTGGATTAATCAGTTCCGAAATGACCAATTATGTGGCACGTATGAGAGATACAATTCGGGGGATACAAGAACGTGCGGATCGATTGCGTGTGGACTCGGATACATCCAAGGAAGCTTCCAATTATATGACTAATGAAGCAAATGATCAGTCTATTTCCATGGAACAGATTCAACGAGCAATGGACGGTATCACCAAGGCAGTTACGGAACTGGCAGAAAATGCAACAGAATTAGCACAGTCCGTATCGGATTTGACAACGAATGGAAATGAAACCAATGATGTGATGTTGGAATTGGTAAAACAGGCAGACGTTGGACAGAAAGATATGCTGAACGTAGAAAACAATATGGGAAGAATATCGGATTCCATGAGTGAGATGAATGATGCGGTAAATGTTGTTCGTGAATCGGCAGATAAGATCAACGAAATTGTAGAAATGATTGATTCCATTTCCAGCCAGACCAATCTGTTGTCCTTAAACGCTTCCATCGAAGCGGCCCGGGCAGGAGAAGCTGGTCGGGGATTTGCAGTGGTTGCGGATGAAATTGGAAAACTGGCGGCAAACAGTCAGGAGGCGGCAAAAGAAATTGCAACCATCATTGCTAAGATTACCAGTGAAATTGTTAAGCTGTCCGAGAAATCCCAGGCAAATATGTCAGCGATTACGGAAAGCAGTGAAGCGGTAAAACAGGCAGGAGGCAGTTTTGAAGTGATCTTCGGAAAACTGGACAGTGCAGCGGATACCATGCAGTCCATGATTAATCTTATGAACAGTGTAAATGACATAGCAGCCAATGTGGCAGCCATCTCCGAGGAGCAGTCGGCAAGTTCAGAAGAAGTTATGGCAACGGTAGAAAGTTTAGTAGAATCAGCCAATGGAATTGCAGATACTTCGAAAAATGTTGAGGATTCCGCAAATTCTGTATCAGATTCAGCAGTCTCCATTAACGAAGCATTAAGCAAGTTTAGAATTGAGTAATAGATGTGAGCAGGCGGGGCGTTTTTAACGCCCCGTTAAGTTTGCCTGCAAATATGCCGAAAAGTATTTGCGGAATGAGGAAAAAGCGGTATACTGTTAGGGTGCATAATTATTGGAGGGAGATAATTGTATATGGAGCAGTTATATTTGTGCAAAAATCCGGAGGAACTACTTCGACTTAAGCAGCATGCGCAATCCGTTATGGAAGGATTGGAATCCTTCATTCGGGACATTCAACGCTATATGCGGGTAGAGGAGATGCCCGGTTGTATGGTGTGGACAGAGAAAGAAACGGCGACCAAATTGATTCGTAGCGTTCCGGTGCCGGCATATACGAATGATTTCCGAACGGTGATGGTTCCGTACCCGGAAGTCTGGGCAAACCTTTATTTGGAACAATTAACGGGCTATGACCCGGGGCGGGTAGAAGTGAAGGAAGTGCGTGATTACTATGAGCATATTCCAATGAATCAGATTCGCCAGATTCTGGGACATGAATTTGTTCATTGGAGCAATTTTTTTCAGGATGATGTCTATGAAGAGAGTGTTTGGTTTGAGGAGGGGATGGCGGAATACATCAGCCGCAGGTGGTTTTTTACAGCATCGGAGTATGCGAGGGAAAAACGCATAAACCAGGTGCTGGTTTCGCTATATGAGGAAGCACACGGGGAACAATCGTTGGAAAACTTTGGAAAACAGACCTATGAAGATGGAATTACTACAATTTTTTACTTCTATTGGAAAAGTTTCTTGTATGTGGAGTCGTTGATTGAAAAGCAATCCGGGGATTTGGGAGAGGTATTTGGCTGCTATCAGCGATGGTGTGAGACTAGTCATGAGCTTAGCTTATTAGATTGGTTTCAAATGCGATAAAGGAATGCGAAGAAATGAAAACAGTTTTGAAAAAAAGTGATCCGGTGCTGCTGGTTGCAGTTGCTTTGGCGGTATTGTCAGCATTTTGGGTAAAACCGGACAAAACATATATGACTTATATTGATTGGCGATCTTTGGGAATTTTGTGGAGTCTGATGGTTATCATTCAGGGATTTACGGAAAATGGCGTGTTTGAGCAGATTGCAGGAAAACTGCTAAAAAAGGATAAGAACGGATGGCAGCTTTCGGTAATCCTGGTGGCGCTTTGTTTTTTTGCAAGTATGTTGATTACCAATGATGTGTCGCTTTTAACTTTTGTTCCTTTTGGAATGAAGGTGTTGCAAAGCACCGGAAGAGAAGACCTTATTTGTCCGGTGGTCGTGCTGCAAACCATTGCGGCGAATTTGGGAAGTATGTTAACGCCAATCGGGAATCCGCAGAACTTGTATCTGTATGGAATGACGAAGATGCATTTTGAAACGTTTGTGCTTTGCGTGTTGCCCTATACGTTATTAACGGCTGCTATGCTGCTAATCTGTCTCTTGTTTTTACCGGAAAAATTTGCGAAGGCGAATTTGGATCGAAGGGCGCTGGAAACTACAAAGAACCGAAAAAATCTGCATATCCTGATTTACAGCGTTTTGTTTGTACTGGCGTTGGCAACCGTTCTTCGTTTCATCCCATGGCAGGGGCTTTTATGCATAACGGCAGGTATGGTCGCGGCGACAGATTGCAAAATTTTGAAACGAGCGGATTACGTGCTGCTGCTTACGTTTGTCGGCTTTTTTATTTTTACCGGTAATATTGGCAGAATTCCGCAAATTCATCAAGGGTTGGCCACAGCAATCAAAGGGCGGGAGTTTTTGACGGCAGTACTGGTAAGCCAGGGAATCAGTAATGTGCCGGCGACCCTTTTACTGGCTGATTTTGCCAATAATTCGGAAGAATTGTTACGAGGAGTAAATGTAGGCGGATTAGGGACGTTAATTGCTTCTATGGCAAGCCTGATTTCGTATAAAGCGTATGGGAATGCATACGGCAATAAAAAAGGACAGTACCTGATTCGTTTCACGGCATATAATTTGTTATTTTTAGCGGGAATGCTTGTGCTACATGCATTGTCAAACTTGTAAAAATAGTATATAATGCCATATAGAGTATGATATGAAAAGAAAGTAGAGGAAAGAAGATGCGTGTAGTGAATGATATGGAGGAGCAGATGAACGGTGGCTGCGGCTGCGGTGGCGGTTGTGGTGATGGTGGAAGTTGCTGCGGAGACGATAGCCAGGGTTGCGGTGGTTGCGGCGGAGGCTGTCAGCCGGTTATGCTGGAAGGAAAGAATGCGGGAAAGACATGTAAAGTGCATTACAAAGGAACCTTTGATAATGGCGAGCAATTTGATTCTTCCTATGATCGTGGTGAGCCATTGGAGTTCGTGTGTGGCGTCGGAATGATGATTCAGGGATTTGATAAGGCAGTTGTGGATATGGCAGTTGGCGAGAAGAAGGATATCCACCTGATGCCGGAAGAAGCATATGGATTAGCAGATCCGGAAGCAATTGTTACATTTGAACAGGAAGATATGCCAGGATCAAAGGATTTGGAAGTAGGAGATTTTGTCTACCTGCTTAATACATTAGGTCAACAGGTACCGGCGAAAGTTGTTGCTAAGGAAGGAACCAGGATTACGTTTGACGCCAACCATGAAATGGCTGGCAAGGCGTTGAACTTTAGTATTGAGTTATTAGAAGTACAGTAGAGTTGGGGCCGCGGAGAAATCTGCGGCTTTGATATCCTTAGGGAGTGGTATGCATGAGTATTCCAATATGGATAGGTTTGGAGAAGTCGTGCTTTGAATCCAACAGGTGTAAGAAAGGTGCTTAATACAATCAGGGATAAGCGAAAAAGGACAGCATCGGAGATTTGAGAATATTTAGGGATATAATTGAAACTATTTTAAGAAAATAATCATCAAATAAAAGGAGCGAATGATGTTGGAGGCACGTAGGATGAAACGGTTAGGAATGATAGTAATGATGGTGGCAGCCTTGCTAACGGTTGGTTGCGGCGGTAAACACGTAGCGAATCAGCTGGTAAAGCAGGAAAGCAAGGTGGAAGCAAAGCCCGTTGCTGTCGGACTGCAAGCGAGCATGGCAAAGGCCAAGGTGAAGAAGGCTGCCAGGGCGACGAAGGACGAGAAGAAGGAACTGTCCTATAATTTTAAGAAACCGGTGCCGGAAGGAGATAAGGTAAAGAAGTCCTATTTTGACGATGCGTTGTTTATAGGTGATTCTCGCACCGTTGGCTTTTTGCAATGTGTAGATCTTAAGAAGGCTACAGGGTATGCATCAGTTGGATGCCTTGTAAATGCGGCTCTGGCACAGTCTGTAAAATTGCCTGATGGAACAACGACAACGGTGGCGAAAGCTCTTAAGAAGGAATCGTTTGGAAAAGTGTATTTGATGTATGGCGTGAACGAGACAGGATGGAATTATACATCGCAGTTTGTTAAACGTTACCGTAAGTTGATTCGTTATGTAAAGAAGACACAGAAGGATGCAACGATTTATGTGCAGTCCATTTATCCGGTATCGCAGAAGGTTTCGGAGCAGAGTAAGTATATTTCGAATAAACGTATTAGACAATATAATAAGGCATTACAGAAGTTGGCGGCGAAAGAGAAAGTCTATTTTGTAAATATGGCAGAGTCTGTAAGCAATAGACAGGGTGCATTGCCGAAGGATGCGGCAGTGGATGGCATTCATCTTCGGAAGAAGTATTGCAAGCGTTGGTTGAGGTATTTGCGTTGTCACACTGTTGAATAATTTGTGAAAAAACGCAGAAAAGTGTGAAAAGACTTTAGGAACTTCTTGAAATGTGCGATAATAAGAAAGAGGACTGTTTTGCACTGTGAGAAGGAGGTAAAGTCATGATACAGGGAATTGGTGTTACCAATAATAAGAAGTATAATCAGACCGTGGAGAAACCGACAAACGGTAAGGCGGCTGTGGTTAAGAAGGCAGGACAAGCCGGTGATTCGATAAAGACAGCAGAAGCAGATTTGTCGGACAAGGCGAAAGCCTACTTGGAGAAACTGAAAAAGAGTTACGGAGATTATAACTTCATAGTTGCAGACTCTGATGAGGAAATGCAGGGACAGTTGAAGCAAAGTGATCGTGAGTTTTCTGTAATTTTCTCAAGTGAAGAGCTGGAGAAGATGGCAGCGGATGAGTCCTATGCCAAGGAGAAGACCCAAGGAATGGAGAAAGCTGTAGAGCTGTCCAAAGCAATTGCGGAACGGCTTGGAATTAACCGTGCACTGGGACAGGAGCTTAAGGGTGGTGCGACACTTGAACATGTGGCAATTTCCTTTAAAGAAGATCAGACCTTATCCATTTTTGCGCAGTTAGAGCAGTTGAGCGAGCAGAAGGACAAGATTATGGCAAGAAGAACAAGCTTAAATGCCAGTGGGGTGCAGGACTTGTTTGAGAAGATTGACCGGATAGAGTGGGATAAGCTTCCACTTGAAGAGATTCAGACGGGTGATAAGATAGACTATTCTGTATAGAGTTTATATAGAAAGCGAGAAAGGTGCCGTTTCGTAGGAAACGGCACCTTTGTGCGTTTGACACGGAATTGCCTTTGTGATATACTGTTGGTTCAAAGTGAGGGGATTGTAAAATGTGGAAAGTGCTACCGAAGTATAGTGTGTTGCCGATTGCGGCAATGATTTGTATGAACTTGATAACGTACAATGTAACTCGTTGTTTTACAACTGAAATGCATCATCACACAATGGCGACGGCGCTGGACAAAGCGTTGCCGTTTGTTCCGGAATTTGTGTTTATTTATCTTTTGGCATTTGCTCAATGGATTGTGTGCTATTGGCTGATTGCCAGAGATTCAAAGAAGCTTTGTTATCGGGTGTGTACCGGGGAGATTATTGCAAAAGGATGTTGTCTGGTGGCGTTTATTGTATTTCCAACAACCATCCTTAGACCGGAAGTTGTGGGAAATGGCTTGGCGGAACAATTAACGCGCTTTATTTATGAAATAGATGCACCAGACAATTTGTTCCCATCGATTCATTGTTTGGAGAGCTGGGCTTGTTTCCGGGGAAGTATGAAATTGAAGAAGATGCCGAAATGGTTTGGCTATAGTATGTTTGTTTTTAGTATGTTGGTATTTGCATCGACGGTTTTGCTGAAGCAACATGTGGTTTGGGATATGTTGGGAGCAGTGGCAGCTGTTGAAGTGGGATTTTGGATTGCGAAAGTTGATCGCGAGGAAAGAATAAAGGAATGGATAGAAAGAAGATTATATGGGCAGTGATTTCGTTGCTGTTAGCAGGATTGACTGTTTATGCCATAACTTCCAGGAGTCAGGAGTTTTCATTGACAATGTTGTGCCAATTTGTGGTAGAGGCGAAGAAGGGATGGCTGGTGCTTGCTGTCATAAGCATGTTTGGATTTATATTTTTTGAAGGCATGGCACTTGTGCGTGTTGGGAAGCGACTGGGCTATTCTAGATCAGTACAGGAGGGCATAGAGTATGGTGCGGCAGATGTGTATTTCTCAGCCATTACACCGTCGGCGACTGGCGGACAACCTGCAAGTGCGTATTTTATGTTGAAGGATAAGATGCCGGGATCTGCAGTGACGGCATCTTTGCTGATAAATTTAGTTATGTATACAGCGGCATTGCTTACGCTGGGAGCGTGTGCAATGGTGTTTGGATTTCCGGTTTTTTTAAAATTTTCCTTAGTATCAAGGGCATTTATTGGTGTCGGATGTTTGGTGCTACTCGGTTTTGGTATTATGTTCTATTTGTTGCTTAGAAAGGCGGAACTTTTAGAGCGGATTGCCAACTGGTTTTTGCATTTGTTAGAACGGATGCATATGGTAAGAAGGGCAAAGAAACGACGCGAGAAATTGGAGCATGCCATGCAGGAGTTTGGCGAATGCTCAAAGATTATTTTGGGAAAAGGACATATTTTATTGGAGCTATTCTTTTGGAATGTCATGCAACGCTTATCACAGCTTGCGGTGAGCATGTTTTTATTCCTTGCAACAGGAAGAGACATGCGGGATGCGCTGCATGTATTGACGATACAGTGCTTCGTGGCATTGGGATCGAATTGCGCGCCAATTCCGGGGGCAATGGGTGTTGCAGACTATATGATGATTGATGGCTTGCGACAAGTTCTTGGAAAGAGCGAAGTTGTAAATATGGAATTGCTTTGTCGAGGTGTGACTTTTTATGGAAGTGTTGTTTGCGGTTTAGTGATTGTTGTGATTGGATATATAAGGAGAAAGGTTAAGGAACGATAGTATGTTAGGATTTTATGATTATACGGTTTGGTTGACATATGCATCATTGATTTCAGCGGGAACCGGTATTTTAGTTTGCCTCAATGGAGGGGGGCATCCGTACCTTGGAATATTTTTTCTGATGATTTGCGGATTCTGCGATGCCTTTGATGGAAAGGTAGCGCGAAGTAAGAAGAATCGCACGGAGATGGAGCGCAATTATGGAATTCAGATTGATTCGTTGTCGGATTTGGTTGCGTTTGGCGTGCTTCCGGCCTGCATTGGTGATGCGATGATTCGTGTTTTGCCAACAATACCGGAAGTTGCAAGAAGACATACAGAGCGTTTAGAGAGTTTTCCGTTTGTTAGTATTTTTTTTGTGATTATGATTGTCTATATGCTGGCGACCTTGATTCGATTGGCATATTTTAATGTTCAGGAAGAGGAACGACAGCGGGAGGAAGATGGTGTTCGCAAGTTTTATTCCGGATTGCCGGTAACGAGTGCGGCGCTGATTTTTCCGGTGATTTTGTCGTTGCAATATATTACACCGTTTGACATTACGCCATTTTATTTTGTGGCAATGCTGCTGTCGTCGTTGGCATTCTTAATGCCGATTCCGGTAAAGAAACCAACCATGAAAGGAATAATGTGCATGGTGGCATTCGGTATGGTGATTTTTATTGCGCTGATTTATATGGCGTGCAAGAATATGTTATAGATACTTTGCGCCAAGGTGTAAGTGGGAAGGAGTGGAACGTATGTTGGAATTTTTGTATGAAACAGGCATTGGAAGGCTGATGTTGCGAATTCTAACGCGTCCGCGCCTTTCTATTTTTGTGGGAAAATGTATGGATGCGTCTTGGTCACGCGTTTTTATTCCCTATTTTTTGAAGAAGAATGGAATTTCTCTAAAGGAATATGTGCCCACACGATATGAGAGCTTTAATGCATGTTTTTGTCGAAGAATTCGTTCGTCCTGTCGACCGATTGATCGAACGCCGAAGCATTTGATTGCACCGTGTGATGGATATTTGAGCGCGTATCCAATTACAAGGGATAAAATCATTCCGGTGAAGCAAAGTTGGTATCGTATTTCCGATTTATTACGTGACAAAAAGCTAGCAAAAGAGTTTGAAGGTGGAACCTGTCTGGTGTTTCGGTTATGTGTACATCATTATCATCGGTATTGCTATCCGGACGCAGCAGTGAAGGAAGACAATGTATTTTTGCCGGGAATTTTGCACACGGTGCGTCCAATTGCCTTACGAAATGTACCGGTGTTTACAGAGAATGCCCGTGAATATACGATTCTTCATACAGAGAATTTTGGGGACATCATTCAGATGGAAGTTGGTGCGATGCTGGTAGGAAAGATTAAGAATTTTCATGGCGCAGGAACGGTAAAGCGTGGACAGGAAAAGGGACATTTCCTTTATGGCGGTTCGACTATTATTCTGCTTTTGAAAAAAGATGCGGTAAAGGTGGATGCGGAATTTTTGGAAGCAACGAAGCGACAAGCGGAAGTGCCTGTGAAAATGGGGCAGAAGCTTGGTGAAAAATAAGGAGGAAGGTATATGTCGTTTGAATGTGCAAAAGAGTATGTAACAAAGGCGGGGTTTGAAGAACGGGTGCTGACATTTGAGGAGTCCAGCGCCACTGTAGAGCTGGCAGCTGCTGCGGTAGGGACAGAACCGGGGAGAATCGCAAAGTCTCTGACATTTAAAGTAGGTGAGGAACCGATTATGATTTTGTGTGCCGGAGATAAGAAGATTGATAATAGTAAATACAAGCATACATTTCATGCAAAGGCGAAGATGCTAACACCGGAGGAAGTCCTTCGCTATACCGGTCATGCGATTGGTGGGGTCTGCCCTTTTGGCATGAGAGAGGCGGTACGTGTTTATTTGGATGAGTCACTTAAAGCGTATGATGAGGTATATCCTGCTTGTGGAAGCGGAAATAGCGCAGTGCGTCTTTCTATTGCAGAACTTTCCGGACTGACGGGAGAGCCGGAATGGGTAGATGTATGTAAGTGATAGAGGTGAAGATATGAAAAAATCAGCAATCATTGGGATTGGCGCGTTGCTTGCAATATGTGGAGTTTATATGGGAATTGGTGTGTTTTATTCATCCCATTATTTTCCAGGTACAAGCATTAATACAATCCGATGTGGGAATAGGACAGCAGATTATGTTGAGCAGCGAAATAAGAACAAGGCGGAACATTACATTTTGACATTAACGGACCGGAAGAAAACACAGTTTTGCCTGATGGGAAAAGATTTTTCTTATGCCTATCGGCCGAGGGGAGAAGAAGCCGCCATTTTGAAGAAACAGAATGCTTTTTTGTGGCCGATGGCCATGTTTAAAAAACACAATCATACCCTTTCCTCGGAGGTGACATACGATGCGTCAGCTTTACAGGCGACGGTGGATCAACTATCTCTTTTTCAAAAAGAGTATATTGAACAACCGGTGAATGCGCAGATTGTAATCAAAGATACAGAGTATGAGCTGGTTCCGGAAGTTCCGGGAAATGACCCGATTCCAACCATGGTATTTGAGGAAATACAAAAGGCGGTAGCACAGGGACAGACTTCTTGTGTGCTGGGTGATGAATGCTATCGTGCACCGGAGGTGACGGCTAAGGATCCGGTGTTACAGCGTACGCGTGAGAATATAGAAGCTTACCTTGCTGCAACCATTCACTATGAAATTGATGGACAGGATGAGAATCTGGATAGGGAGCATATTTTGCCCATGCTTTCTATTGCGAAGGATGGAAACGTTCGTGTAAATACCGAGAAGGTGGCAGCGTTTGTGCAATATTTGGCCAGTAAGTACAATACTTATGGTGACCGGAGATCATTTAAGACAACAAAGGGAGACACCATAGAGATTGGCGGCGGTGATTATGGCTGGGTGATTAGCAAATCCAAGGAGCAGGAGCAAATCCTTGCTGACCTGGAGGGAGGAAAGGCCGTGAACCGTGAGCCTATGTACGAGCAACGGGCATTGCATAGTGGATTAGAAGACATTGGTGATACCTACATAGAGATTGATTATACAAAACAGAGATTGTGGTATTATGAGAATGGGAAGAAGAAGTTGACGACCAAGATTGTATCCGGCAACTTACGTCAACACAATGGTTCGGTTGACGGAATATATAAGATTGTATATAAGGAGCGAAATGCAACATTGGTGGGAGAGAATTATTCTTCTGCAGTCAGTTTTTTTATGCCATTTGCTTATAATATAGGGATTCATGATGCCAATTGGCGTTCGCAATTTGGCGGTAAAATTTATAAGACCGCAGGCTCACATGGGTGTGTAAATATTCCACCGAAGAAAGCGAAGAAATTGTTTGAGATGGTGGAGAAAGGTACGCCGGTGGTTGCGTATTATCGTGAAAAAGTGGAGCTGACGAACCAGGCAGCGCAGTATTCCAATGCGTTTTCTTATGTGCGTAAAGAGTAGTGTGGAAATAGAAAGAGAGAAGTTAGAATGAAAAAGGAATTGAAGCAGGATGCGAAAAAACATCGCAATACAGCAATTATGAATGTGATATTGGCGGTGATGGCGGGAGTCATGGCAACCATGCAGCACGGAGGATTTAAGAATGGATTGTTCGTATTGGATGTGCTGATTGCGGTTGTGAATATTGGGGCAGCAGGCTATTATTATGGCTGTTATAAGAGGAGCGAGCGAAAAGAGCAATGAACACAGAAGTAGAATATCTGGAGTGCGAGAAGACCTGGGTTTATGATTTGTTAACGATTGCGGCCGGATGGTTTGGCGCATACACTTTTATGCAACGTGGGGGTGTTTTTTGTAATGCGCAAACAGCGAATGTGGTTTTGTTTGCCATGGCGCTTGGTAAGGAGGATTGGAAAACAGCGGTTTATTTGTTGCTTCCGATTAGTGCGTACTTTTTAGGAGCATTCGTGTCAGAGTATCTTGGAAAGAGCGTGAAGCGGTTTCATTTTTTGCGTTGGGATACGGTACTTGTTGGCATTGAGGTGGGATTGGTTGTCTTCCTCGGATGCCTTCCGGCAAAAGCCCCGGATCAGATCTGTCAGGTAATACTAAATTTCATGTGCTCGATGCAGTTTAATACCTTCCGCCAGGTACAGGGCGTTCCGGCGGCGACAACCTTTGTAACCAACCATATTCGCCAGGTAGGACATTTTTTGGCAAAATATGTGCGACATAAAGAGCAGGCGTATGCGATTCGATTAAAGGTGCATACGCAGCTGATTGTATGCTTTATTATCGGAGCGGTTACATCGACGGTGGCTTGTCGTTTTTTTTCATACCGTGCAATTTGGGGAAGCGCATTGTTGCTGTTGCTGGTGTTCATCGGACTTGTTCATGCGGATCGATCTTATGAAAAAAATCTGCTGATGAAGGTGCCCCATGGACATTAGGCGATGAAAAAATTGCAAAAAACATATTGACAATTTTTTGAAAAATGCATAGTATAATAAATGAAAACAGAATAATTACAATAACATTTTCAGGGTGTGGTGAAAATCCCAACCGGCGGTAAAGCCCGCGAGCCGAAAGGCATGATTCGGTGTAATTCCGAAGCCGACAGTAAAGTCTGGATGGAAGAAAGTGTGTCTGTGTGGTAAGTAAGATACAAGCTCTGGGATTCTATGATTCCGGAGCTTTTTTTCACAGATGGTGCGTAGTAAACAGTAGATGGAACTTCCCTGAATTGGCAGGGGAGTTTTTTTTATGGAGGAAACGATGAGAGCGGAAGCGTATATGCGTAGAGCCATTGCATTGGCAGAAAAAGGTATCGGTCATACCAATCCCAACCCGTTGGTTGGGGCGGTTATAGTAAAAAACAGACAAATCATAGGGGAAGGATATCACGAGAAGTATGGCGCACTTCATGCGGAGCGGAATGCGTTAAAGAACTGCGTGGAAAATCCAGAGGGGGCGACGATGTACGTAACATTGGAACCTTGTTGTCATCAAGGGAAACAGCCACCTTGTACGGAGGCAATCATTGCTGCAGGAATTCAACGTGTGGTGATTGGCTCGCCGGACCCGAATCCTGTGGTGGCAGGAAAAGGGGTAGCCAGGTTGAAAGACGCAGGGATTGCAGTAGAAGAAGATTTTTTGAAAGACGAATGTGACAAGTTGAATGACATTTTTTTCCATTATATACAAGAAAAGGAACCGTTTGTAGCGCTGAAATATGCCATGACGGTCGACGGAAAAATACAGGCATCAAATGGAGCGTCACAATGGATTACGGGGGAAAGGGCGCGAAGGCATGTCCATTGGTTGCGACAACGTTATGCAGCGATACTAGTGGGAAGAGCAACGGTAGAAAAAGATGATCCGATGCTGACTACGCGCGGAATCCAAAACCCAAGTCATCCACTGCGCATCGTGCTTGACACGGGAGGAAGAATTGGAGTGGAGAGAAAAATTGTGCAAACAGCAAAAGACTATCCAACCTGGATAGCGACCTGCGATATGACAATGGAAAAGGAGAAACAGCTAATAGAATGTGGCGTGCGGGTGGTGAGGTTACCGAAAAAAAATAACAAGGTAGATGTACGCGTATTGCTAAAGCAACTCTATGAGGAAGGAGTGGATAGCTTGTTGGTAGAGGGGGGTGCCGAGGTAAATGGAACATTTTTGGAGGAAGGGTTGGTGAATAAGGTGTATGCATATATCGGCGGACGAATGCTTGGTGGAAGTGGAAAAAGTCCTATTGGAGGGGAGGGACTTTGCCTTTGTGAAGCAAAAGAGCTGGTGGTGGAAAAAATTGAGAACTGGGAGACGGATATTCTGGTTCAATACCATGTGAAAGAAGGTGACGCATGTTTACAGGAATCATAGAAGAGACAGGAATACTGACAAGAAAAGCCATGGGGAGATTGCAAATATCGGCAGCGAAGGTCTTGGAAGGGACGCAAATCGGGGATAGTATTGCAGTGAACGGAGTATGCTTAACCGTAACCGGATTTATAAAAAACGGATTTACGGCGGATGTGATGCCTCAGACACTACGAGTAAGTGGTTTGTCGGAGGTTTCGCTAGGAGAACGGGTAAATTTAGAGCGGGCCATGGCTGCAAACGGGCGGTTTGGCGGGCATTTGGTCACGGGACATATAGACGGTGTCGGGAAAGTACGTAACGTACAGGAAGAAAAGAATGCAGTCTGGATTGAGGTGGTTCCGCCAAAAGAGCTTTTGGAAGGGATTGTTGAAAAGGGGTCCATTGCCATAGATGGCGTAAGCCTAACGGTAGCAAGTGTGACGCGGGATAGTTTTTTTGTATCATTGATTCCCCACACACGTGCCGAAACCAATATGGAAAACTGGATGGTGGGACGAAGCGTGAATCTGGAAACTGACATAATCGGAAAATATATAAAAAAGATGGTTTCTTCACGGGAAACCGAAGGAAAAATAACCATGAATTTTTTAAGCGAACATGGATTTGTATAGGAGGAAACAATGAGACAGACAGTAGAACAGGCATTGCAGGATTTAAGGGATGGAAAAATGATTTTGGTTAGTGACAATGATGATCGGGAAAATGAAGGCGATCTGATTTGCGCTGCGCAATCTGTAACGGGAGAGCAGGTCAATTTCATGGCGACGTATGGCAAAGGGTTGATTTGTCTGCCGATGTCGGAGGCATTGGCAAGCAAGTTGTCCATTCCACCAATGGTAGCAAACAACACAGATAACCATGAAACGGCATTTACGGTAAGTATTGATCATGTGTCGACCACCACGGGGATATCAGCTTATGAACGGGCACTGACCATGCGACGTGTAACGCAAGAGGATGCAAGGGCGGAGGAATTTCGGAGACCGGGACATTGTTTTCCTTTGGTTGCAAAAAAAGGAGGTGTCCTCGTACGAAACGGACATACGGAGGCAACCGTGGATTTGATGCGGCTGGCGGGATTAAAGGAGTGTGGACTATGCTGTGAAGTAATGGCCGAGGATGGACATATGATGTTGCGGCCGGAACTGGAAAAGTTTGCGGCGAAACATGACCTGACATACATTACAATAAAAGCGCTGCAAGATTATATGCGCTTACATGAAACGTATGTAAAAGAGGAGGCGGTGGTAGATATGCCTACGGAGTATGGGACGTTTCGCGCCCATGGGTTTGTAGATTCTATCACGGGAGAACACCATATTGCCCTGGTAAAAGGAGAAATCGGCGATGGAAAAGATTTGCTTTGCAGGGTGCATTCGGAGTGCTTGACTGGCGATGTGTTTCATTCCATGCGCTGCGACTGCGGAAAACAGCTGGAAGCGGCCATGAAGCAGATTGAAAAAGAAGAACGCGGAGTGCTTTTGTATATGCGCCAAGAGGGGCGTGGAATAGGATTAATAAATAAACTGAAAGCATACGAATTGCAGGAGCAGGGCTATGATACGGTAGAAGCGAATGTGAAGCTCGGGTTTGCTCCGGATTTAAGAGAGTATTGGATAGGCGCCCAGATTTTACGCGCGCTGGGAGCAAAAGAGCTTCGCTTGTTAACCAATAATCCGGATAAGGTATACGGCCTTAACGAATACGGCATTACCATAAAAGAACGGGTGCCAATTGAAATTAAGGCACAACGATTTGATGCTTATTATTTACAAACAAAGAAGGAAAAAATGGGTCATATTATGAAAGAAGAAACCATTTGCATCGCATAAGAAAAGGAGAAGAAGGATGAAGATTTTTTCAGGAAATTTAGTGGCAAAGGAAGATATGAAAGTGGGCATTGTAGCTGCTCGATTTAATGAATTTATAACCTCAAAATTGCTTGGGGGCGCAGTGGACGGATTAACGCGTCATGGTGTTTGGGAGGAAAACATTCATGTGGCATGGGTGCCGGGGGCGTTTGAAATCCCGGTTTTGGCAAAAAGAATGGCAGATAGCAATTGCTACGATGCGATCATTTGCGTAGGAGCAGTCATTCGTGGAACCACCAGCCATTACGACTATGTTTGCAGTGAAGTAAGTAAGGGAATCGCGCAAGTATCGCTTGAAAGCGGAGTTCCGGTAATGTTTGGGGTATTAACAACCGATAGCATCGAACAAGCCATTGAACGGGCGGGGACAAAAGCAGGCAACAAAGGATACGACTGCGCTCTGGGGGCAATCGAAATGGTAAATGTGATAAATCAAGTATAAAAGTCTTTTTTGTGAAAAGTACATATGTTGCCTTCTGACCTTACGGGAATTCATTTTTTTAATCAGAAAACCAATGAGTTCGAGTTTCGTAAGGGGCCACTTTTTACGAATATTGTGTTAGCAGACGAAATTAACCGTGCAACGCCGCGTACGCAGGCGGCATTGCTATTTTGATTTTGCTTACGTTGGCGCTCTTATATTTCATCTGGCGGTATGTTAAGAACAGCATTGTTCTGCTTGAAAAAGAAGCGAGCGAAAGGCAAAGCAGTGTGGATACGCTTTTGGGGATACGGATACAAGCCTGGATGTGAGAGAACGGTTAGATGCACAAGAGAATATTGTGGAAGAGAATAAGAAAATACGGGAACTGTATATACGAGCCCGCTATTGTGACAAACGTATACCGACGACAAATGAGGTGCGACAGATAAAGGAACTTGTGCGTGAAATCAAGGGAAAAATGCAAAAATAACGGTTCGCGAAAAAATACAAAAAAGTCCTTAGTTTAATTGTATTAAAGTAAATGCAAAAATACTTAAAAATTTTTGTTGACAAGATGCAAAAATAAGAGTAAAATCCATCAAGGATTGAAATGAAAGATGAATGTTTAGCAAAAAGGAGAGTAAAACATGAGATTGATGGAAAGAGACTATGCAGGCAACGGATTGTGTACAATTAATTTTGCATCTGATTATGACCGTTGGTTTGCGGCTGAGCAGGTATACAACATGGAAGGAAATATGAATCCTTTTAATTTGGAGCCTCCAGTAGAAGAGAAGAAGATCAGACGTCGCGCAGCAAGTGCGGCAAGTCAGATCCGTGCAGCAGTTGTTGCATTGTGTACAGGAAATGATTATTTACAGTTAAAGAATGCATAATAACCTTTTCCCTATAATTTATTTTGTCACAAAAAACCACTTCAAGAAGCAGAGAACTGTGCCCACAGTGCTCTGCTTCATTTTTTTGTATTTACAAAAGTTCTGAATAAAGTACATTTTTCTTGCAATTTCCCATTGCAAGAATGGAGTGGGAGTGTTACAATCTCTCTTGGTGTCTGGAAACTGAGGGCACAAATATAAAAAAATAATTTTCAAAAAAAGAAGGGGAATGGCAATGATTAACGTAGGTATCAATGGGTTTGGACGTATCGGTGGAGTAATTTTTCGACTGATTATGGAAAGAAACGATGAATTCAATCTTTGTGGAATTAATTTAAGAAATGCAGATATTCCACACATGGTGTATATGATTCGTTACGACAGTGTACACGGAAGATTTCCTGGAACAGTTGAGGCCGGCGAAGATTGTATTATCGTTAATGGCAAGAAAATTCACGTATTCAGCGAGAGTGAGATTGAGAAGATTGATTGGAAGAGCTGCGGTGCAGAGTACATTATCGAATCAACCGGTGCGTTTAATACCGTAGAGCAGGCAAGTGCACATCTTAAATCCGGTGCAAAGAAAGTAGTTATTACTGCACCGTCAAAGGACAATGTGATGCCGACATTTGTAATGGGCGTCAATCATGAAACATATAAACCGGAGTATGATGTAGTTAGTAACGCATCCTGTACAACCAATTGCCTTGCGCCATTAGTTAAGATTATTAATGATGCATATGGTATTGAGGAAGGCTTGATGTCAACGATTCATGCAGCAACCGCAAAGCAGAAGGCGGTAGATGCAAGAGCAGGTCGTGATTGGAGAACCGGTCGTTCCGTGTTCAACAACATTATCCCATCCACCACTGGAGCGGCGAAGGCATGTGGTTTGGTTATTCCGGAAATGAAAGGGAAATTAACGGGAATGTCGTTCCGTGTTCCAACTAACGATGTTTCAATCGTGGATTTAACGGTTCGTCTGAAAAAGGCGACGGATTATGAGAGCATCTGTAAGAAAGTAAAAGAAGCTTCTCAGAATGAATTAAAAGGTATTGTGGGTTATGTAGATGAGGACGTTGTTTCTCAGGATTTAAAGGGTTGCACAGAGACATGTATATTTGATGAGACATCCGGTATTATGCTGAATGATCATTTTGTAAAACTCTTGGCATGGTATGATAATGAGTGGGGTTACAGTAGCAAAGTACTTGACCTTGTAAAGCATATCTATAATACTTGTGAAGGAAGATAATAGATACACTAAGAAAAGAGCCGGGTACCGGCTCTTTTCTTATGCAATGAATTCATCAATGATAAAGATATTTAACTTCTTAATAGTTTGTAAATCCTGCTTGGTAAATACAAGATGCTCTAAGAGTTCTTCTTCCGGAATAAGGTTCGGACTAAGAACGACCTTGCGTACAGCAGGCAGCAGCGTGGCGTTCAGCAGACCGGCAAGAAAACCAACTTGCATCCGGCTTTGTGAAAGGCCGCTAATGCAACTAAGCCAAATCTGCTCAATGGGATGCCTGGAGTTGACTAAAGAATAGTTCTCCAAGACCTCATATTTGTTGCTGGTTCCCTGATACAAAACGGAACAATCTCCTAATTGTTTCTTAGAGGGAACGTCATAAAACAACTGAATGGAGTAGGTTCCCGGATCATCGGTTTGGTAGCGTTCAATTATGCTTTGAATAATACGCTTGCCCTTGCCGTCGTAGGAAAACATGTAGACCGTTTCAACCAGTCCCTGTTGTTGCGGCGTGTTCCGCGTAGGTGTGGAAGTCATTAACAGCTGAGCGGGATGGACATCAAGCGCTTGCGCAATTTCGTCCAGGGTTCCGATGTCTAAGGCGATGGTACCTTTCTCGTATTTGGAAATGGTAGATTTACTCTTGTAAATTCGGGCAGCTACGTCTTCTAAAGAGAGGCCGTGTGCCAGGCGAAACTTCTTAATATTCTCGCCAACGTACTGTTGGATGTTGTTGCTTTCGTTCATATAAATGTTTCCTAAAAATCAATAAAATTTATTAAATTCGGGCTAAGAAAAACGGATGTGCCGCAAACTCAGCCATTATCACAATGAAAGTTTCCTTAAAGGATTATATAATAAAAAAAGTTTCCTGTCAAGATACAGGGCGTTTATTGTGAAAAGCGTGTGAATATATTATAGTATTAAAGGTTGCGTGTGACGAAGCTAGGAGAAAACAAAAAACAAAGACAAAGGAGAAAAGTTTTTATTATGTCAAATGAAAAGAAAAAGCTTTCATTGGTGGCATTGATTCTGATGATTTTTACATCAGTTTACGGGTTTAACAACATGCCACGATCATTCTACTTGATGGGATATGGTGCAATTCCATTTTATGTGATTTCTGCAATCATATTCTTCGTACCATTCGCTTTCATGATTGCTGAATATGGTTCAGCCTTCAAAGATGAAAAGGGTGGAATCTTCTCTTGGATGGAGAAGAGCGTTAATACCAAATACGCATTCGTTGCTACATTTATGTGGTATACATCTTACGTTATTTGGCTTGTAAACATCTCATCTGGAATCATGGTTCCTGTTTCCAATGCAATTTTTGGACAGGATACTACAGGTAACTGGTCCTTATTTGGATTAAATGCACCTCAGACACTCGGTATCTTAGGAGTTGTATTTATCTTAGTAGTTACCTTCTTTAGTAGTAAAGGTCTTGATAAGATTAAAGTAGTATCTACCGTTGGTGGTATTGCTTGTATGGCATTAAATGTATTATTGATTGGTGGAGCATTAATCGTTTGGATTGGTAATGGTGGTAAATTATTACAGCATGTGCCAAGCATGTCCAAGATTTTCGTTTCTCCAAACCCAGCTTTATTAGCTCCAATTTCTGTACTTGGTTTCCTTGTATATGCTTTGTTCGCATTTGGTGGAACTGAGGCAGTTGGTGGTCTTGTTGACCAGACAGAAAATCCAGAAAAGAACTTTGGTAAGGGACTTACCATTGCAGCATTCATCATTGCAATTGGATACGCTATCGGAATCTTCTGTGTAGGTATCTTCACAAACTGGGATGCTACTCTTTCTTCTGAAGCAGTACATAAGGGAAATGCATCTTATGTAATTATGAACAACTTAGGTTTCCAGTTAGGAAAAGTTTTCGGAATGAACAAAGCAGGTTGTGTTGCATTTGGTAACGGAATCGCTCGTTTCATGGGTATTTCCATTCTCTGTTCTTTAGCAGGTGCTGTATTTACTTTGATTTACGCACCATTGAAACAGTTAATCGAAGGTGCACCGGAAGGATTATTACCAGCTTACTTCTGCAAGATGGAAGATGGTATGCCTAAGAACGCTATGAAGATTCAGTGTGCAGTAGTTGTTGTAATGGACCTTTTAATTGGTATGGGTGGAGACGCTATGGCGCAGTTCTTCAACGTATTGGTATCTATGACAAACGTTGCTATGACATTGCCATACTTGTTTATCTCTGGTGCATTCATCGCATTCAAGAGAAACAAGAACATCCAGAAGTCCTTCGTTGTATTTAAGAACGATGCTGCAACAGTTATCTTTACAGTATTAGTTACTGCAACCGTAGCATTTGCGAATGTATTTACAATTATTGAACCGGCTATGAACGGTGATATGCAGACAACAATTTGGAGTATTGTTGGACCTGTTCTCTTTACTGTAATTGCTTTGGTTCTTCATGCAAGATACGAAAAGAATAAGTAAGAATTGATAAACGAAGAATAAGAAAAGACGGTCATGCGGTGAAGTGGTTCACTTGCATGACCGTTTTTTTATTGTTAACTAAGAAGTAATGTGCATATCCAAATAAGAGCAAAGAATCTGCTCGTTCAGAGTTAAGCAGTATTGATCCATCTTATCAATATCAAAATCACGTAATGTTAAGCGAAGCGCTGCAAATACCTGTGCCTGTTTCTGAGCAGAAGGTGGTAGCGGTTTTAATTGGAATAAAAGATAGGTCTGCTTTAAATACGGGCTAGTGGAACGGGAACACAATTCATGCAAACGTGTGAGCTTACGTTCGTAGTCTGTTGCAGAATAGGTCTCTTTATGTAACAAAGCATATTTCAAACGAAGAAATTCTTGTTCTTCGGAATCGCCATAAGAAATGAGTCCTTCTTCGGAAACACCTAGACGATTTAACAATGCCCCGGCAAGAAGCGTACTCGGTTTAATTTCATTTTTTTCGATTCGCAAAAGCGTTGTCTCGCTACAGAGACCCTGACATACGAGATGAGGTGAAAGATTATTTCGTTCTCGTAAATCGTGGATATAGGTTCCTAAGGTAGTAAAGCATACCTTAGAAACATCAAAAGCTGTGTCGAAGGCGTTTGAGATCATGTAATCCCCCCTTTGCTCGGATGATTCTCAAGCGTTCAGAAATTAACAAACATTATTTACTTCTATTATAAAGTATTATCAATAATTTTGCAATAGAAAATACACATTTAGTTCAAAAATATAGGGTAAACTAAAGAAAAAATCGGGAGGTAAATTGTGAGAAAAATTACGATTGTTTCAATTTTATTAATAGTTTGTTTGATTTTTGGGTCGGCTCCGGTGATAGCGAGGTCCTCTTTTTCTGATGCGAAGAAGGGAGCATTGCATGTGGAAGGAAATGGACTTGTGGATGCAAATGGGAAGAAAGTACAGCTTCGTGGCGTGAGTACCCATGGGTTATCCTGGTTTCCGGATTATGTGAATAAGAAAGGATTCAAAGACCTTCACGATAAATGGGGAGCAAACGTTATTCGACTGGCTATGTATACAGAGGAATGGGGCGGTTATTGCAGTGGTGATGCAAATAATCGCAAGGCGTTGAAAAAGCTGGTTAAAAAGGGCGTAGAATATGCGACAGCGGCACATATGTATGCAGTGATTGACTGGCATATTTTAAGCGATGGAAATCCAAAGAAACATCGCAAAGCGGCAAAGGCGTTTTTTAAAATGATGTCAAAGGAGTTTAAGGATTATACCAACGTGATTTATGAGCTTTGTAATGAACCAAATGGAGGAACAAGCTGGAGCACCATAAAATCCTATGCGGAGGACATTATTCCGGTGATTCGTAAAAATGACAAGGATGCGATCATTGTTGTGGGAACACCAACCTGGTCGCAGGAAATCGATAAAGCGCTGGCGGATCCGATTAAAGAGGATAATATACTGTATACGTTGCATTTTTACGCGGCCACACATAAAACGGATATGAGAAAAAATGTGAAAAAGGTATTGGCTGCAGGCTTACCGGTTTTCGTAACGGAATTTGGTATCAGCGAAGCAAATGGGAATGGAAAAACAAACAAAAAAAGTGCAAAAAAATGGATTGACCTACTAGATAAGTATGGTGTAAGCTATATAGCGTTTAGTTTAGCAAATAAAGCAGAGTCAACCTCGTTGATAAAAAGTAGTTGTCAGAAGCACTCGGGACTGACGAGAAGTAATCTGACAAGTTACGGAAAGTGGTATTATGACTTGCTACGAAGTAAAGCAGGGAAGAAGAAGTGAAGAAAGAAAAGGATACAAATGTAGAGCTTTTACGGGTGGTTTCTTGCGTAATGGTGGTGTTCATTCACGTTGCAAATTATTATTGCCGTGCTATGGAAGAACTATCGGTAGGCTCTTACGTCTTTGCAACGATAGTTAATGGAATATGTAGAGTTTCGGTACCGCTGTTTTTTATGATCAGCGGTTCCCTTTTGGTGGGAAGGGATGTGGATATCCGGCGAAATTTTAATCGAGTACGGAATATTTTGCAACCACTTATTATCTGGAGTATGGTGTACGCGGTTTGGAATTATGCCTACCGTGATCGCGGATATTATGATTTGAAGGAAATGTTCGCAGAACCTGTAAAGCGACATTTATGGTATTTATATGTGTTGGTCGGAATTTATCTGACCTTGCCATTTTGGCAGAAGCTATTTCAGGGAATGAGCGAGTATATGGTACAGTATTTCGTACTTCTGTATATTTGTCTACTGACGATTAACTTTGTTTTGGCACTCCTGAACATGGAGGTGCGCTACCAGATCCCACTGGTGGGAAGTTCCTGTCATTTAGGCTACTTTATTATGGGATACATTATTCGACAGTACCGAGAACGATTGCGGCTGCGGCGGTTGTGGGCAATGATTTTAGCAATTACCAGTATGGGGTTTGTTATTGGAGCAACGCTTTATTACTCACTGCGGGTCGGACAGCATAATGAAAATTTTTTTGAGTACCGAAACGTATTAATTGGTATAGCGTCCATGGCTATTTTTTACATTGCTATGAAGTCCAAACCCTACCGTTTGCCGGATACCGTGCGCTGCTGGGTAGAGTTGGTGGCGAAGCATTCCTTCACCATTTATCTTGCGCACGTGCTGTTTTTGGACATTTTGAAGGAAGAAGTGGAGATGATTGACTTTGGCGCATTCGTGGGAATTCCGCTATTTGCTTCCATGATTTTCATGGCGACATTTCTTTTTGCCGGATTTGTGTGGTGGGGAAAGACGAAAATGATAAAAAGGTAATTGGGTATCGACAGGAACTGTTAAAAACGTTTGCAATACCTTTGTGTGCATCGGGGATTATGGGAATCGCGCCGACCTGACGAGTTCGATACATCTCTTTATAAATGCAAAATGTCGGTTTGAATAAAACTGAAAAAGCAGTTTTAGTATTATTGATTGAAACTCCGGACAAAGCAGCAGAAGAAATGGCGAGTATTGTTGGCGTGACCAAAAGAACAATTGAACGAGCATTTGTTAGCCTACAGAAAAAAGGAAAA
Organism: Lachnospiraceae bacterium XBB1006; assembly: GCA_900115795.1. Classification (GTDB taxonomy): domain Bacteria; phylum Bacillota; class Clostridia; order Lachnospirales; family Lachnospiraceae; genus XBB1006. Next base: position 30,281 of record FOXT01000016.1, read on the forward strand.
GTTGAGCGTGTTGGTTCTAAGAGAGATGGTATGTGGGTGGTTATAAAATAGAGGATGAAAGGATTTAAGGTAGAATAAAGAAAAAGGGATTTGGCTGTAGTGGCTGAATCCTTTTTTTTATTAGCAAAGTTTTATAAAGGAAAGGTAAAAAAGTATTGTCCTCAAAAGGCGAAGGGCATTTTGTGAAAAAATTACAGAAATTGCAGGAGATTTATGTGAAAAAATGATATTGCATTTGCATATATATATATAATGTATTGTGTTTGCAGAAATAGTAAATGTGTGTTAAATCTTGGCCAAGTTTTCTGCAAACAAAGAAAATTTGAGTATTTTATTATAACGATACTAACGATAGGAGAGACTAAAGATGAAAAAAGTATTCAAAAACATTATTGCAATTTCTCTTGTGTGCGGATTGACCTTGAATGGAAGTTTTGCTTCTAATGCGGCTACAGGTACAGTTACTAAGGAAAATGATGCTGTAAAGGTTTCATTTAAGTACACTAGCTATAAAAATGCTGATGGTCAAAAAAAGGTGAAAAATGGCAGCATCCAAAGAATTAGTTGCACAAGTCCGCTAGAGTTCTCGGAGGAATCGAGAAGCATTAGTATAATAGATGGTGGACGTACATATTTGGTTAAACTCAAAGGATTTACGTACCATAACCGTCCATTTGGATCTACGATTAATCCAACTAAAACAAGACGATATGAGTTTGGCTATAGAACATCATACTAATGAAGTGTATGGAGGGGTTTGGCTGTAATAGCTGAATCCCTTTTTTAGAAGGTAGGAATTTATGAATAAAAAAAGCGGAATAGTAATTATTATTGTGATGGTAGTATGCATTTTGATAAGTAGTTTGGCATGGAAAATGCATTCAAAAAAAACAATTACCGTTGGAGTTGATGCGGAATATGAGCCGATGTGTTTTCGAAATGACCAAAACAAATTGTGTGGATTTGAAGCGGATTTAATAAAAAAAGTGTTTGAAGGAGGACCTTATAACGTAACTTTAAAAGTAATTAACTGGGAAGACAAATTTGAAATGCTTGACAAGAAGGAAATAGACTGTATTTGGTGTGGGCTGACAGGCGAGGAAGGGAGATTTATGTCGTATTCTATTACGAAACCGTATCTTATAAATGGTGATGTGTGTGTATACAATATAAAACTGAAAACAAATAATTGTGATGACGGAGTGTTATTGGGATCTAATGCAATAAACAGATTCATTAATGACAAAGGGGAAATGGATAATACAAAGTTATATTTTAGAACAATGAGGGAAAGCTTAAGGGCATTGAGAAAGGGGAGAGTCCATCGGTGTTATATGGATGATATACATGCATGCTATTTAAGTAAAACTAATAAGCAGCTAAAAATCAAAAAGATTCATAGCTATAGCGAATCGTTTGTTGTTGCATTTAGACGAGAAGACTATAGGGTAAAAAGTTGGGTGGACAAACAAATAAAAAGAATATATAATAGTGGAGAATTTGTGACCATTTCGAATAAATGGTTTGGAGATGATTTGTATCCGAAAAAGTAATGTTATATTTCGTGGAGAGAAAAGGATATGGGAAGTTCGAGGAAGAATAATTTTGTAATGCAGGCGTCGATTCTTGCAATTGCAGGAATTGTTAGCAGAATAATAGGATTACTCTATAGGGGGCCACTGCATGCGGTAATAGGAGACGTGGGACTTGGATTCTATCAGTCTGCATACGCATTCTATACAATTATTTTGTTGATATCGTCTTATAGTATTCCATCGGCCATTTCAAAAATTATAGCACAGAAATTAGCATTAAAAGAATACAAAAATGCGCACAGGTTGTTTCGCGGAGCGATGCTCTATGTAATGGCTATAGGAGCTCTGTTTAGTGTCGTTTTGTATTTGGGTGCAGAAATATTTGTTGAGAAAGATGCCATTTGGGTCTTGCGAGCATTTGCACCAACTATTTTTCTATACGGAATTTTAGGAGTTTTACGGGGATATTTTCAGGCACATGGAAGCATGATACAAACCTCCGTTTCGCAAATTGTTGAGCAAATTGTAAATGCGGTTGTTAGCATTGGAGGAGCCTACTTGCTGATAAAGCACCTGATGGGAACGATGACAATTCCGGAAGATGAAGCCGGAAAGGTGCAAAGAGGAATCTTTGGAGCCGTTGGAAGTGCATTGGGAACCGGAGCGGGAGTTTTGGTGGCGCTTTTATTCATGTTGGTAATTTACGGGCTAAACCGCAACTTTTTTAGAAAAAGAAGAAGGCAGGATATGTCTTTAAACGAAGACTCGTATATGGAAATATTCAAAGTGATAACATTTACGGTAGTGCCGTTTATATTGAGCACAGCAGTATATAATCTAAGTGGCTCAATAAATACAAAAATATACACTGGGATATATAAGGAATGGAAACGGTTGTCGGCCTTAGAGGTGCAAACGGCATGGGGAATTTTTTCAGGGCAAGCGTTAACAATCGCAAATATACCAATTGCGTTTGCTTCAGCAATGTCAGCGGCAATGATTCCATCAATTTCAGCATTGATAGTAGCGGAAAAGGTGGAGGAAGCCAAAAGGAAAATCGCTATGGCTACGAGGGTGACGATGGTGGTTGCAATTCCATGTGCGGTGGGGATGTTGTTTCTTGCAGAGCCACTAATTTACCTTTTGTTTCAAGATACCGCGGAATCATTGGTAGTAGCCGGAAAATTATTGGGTGTGTTAACTCCCTCTGTAATATTTTATGCATTGTCAACATTAAACAGTGCGATTCTGCAGGGAATAAATCAAATGAAAAAGCCTATATATAATGCTGCAATAGCACTAGTGGCACAGACGATTTGTGTAGGGTTGCTTTTGCGATATACGACCCTGGGAATATATGGAGTGGCGATAGCGAATACGGTGTATTCCGGGATTATGGCATGGATGAATCAGCATGCGACAAAAAGGGCAATTGGGTATCGACAGGAACTGTTAAAAACGTTTGCAATACCTTTGTGTGCATCGGGGATTATGGGAATCGTAGTCCTGGGAGGATTTAAGGTGCTGCAGTTTGGATTGCGAAGTATGAGGATTGCAACGATATTGGCTGTTTGTTTAGGAATTGTTGTATATGGGATGGCTTTACTGCTTCTTAAAGGTGTGAGCGAAGAGGAGATTTTGCAGATGCCGAAGGGAGAACAACTTGCGCGCTTTTTAAAACGTTTAAAATTGCTGAAGGGGCTGTCGCACTAAGTGACTAGTGCACAGCTCCTTCAGCAATTTTATTCTTATAATAGGTTAATCTGTAATTGTTTAAGGCCAGTTCTGATAACAGATGATATGGAAATGACGGGAAAAAGGAAATCAAATCTAGTTTTTCCAGTAAGTATAGTAAATCACTAAAAAAGTAGCTACGTTTATTTACAATGGATGCTTGTAAAAGCGCTTGCAAATATTTATTAATCATTTCCAAGTCTTTGAGGTTTAAGTACTCGTCAAGCAATGTGCTTAAAATAAGTTCGTTTCGAAACAACCAGTTGGTGTGACGCTCGCTTTCTGAAAAGTGGTTAATGTAATTTTCGAGAATGCGAAGTGCTTTCTTTTTGGAAAAAGTGGGGCAGGCTTGTACATTCTAAGAACGGATATAAAAAGAAGGGTTATTATTCGCAATCTTTCCGCTTTTCAGAAAGTTCAGCAGTATATCATCAATAATTTTGGTGCAACAACAAGTGTTACGAATCTGTTAGCAGAATTGCATAAAGATGGAATTAAGGTAAAGCGGGATACCTTGTTACGTTATCTTGAGATATTGAAAGATTCCAAAATTATTTATGAATGTAAGCGCTTTGATTTAAAATCAAAAAAATCAATTGCCGGGGAACAGAAGTATTATTTAGCAGATTTGGGATTTTGGTTTGCAATGAACACAGACAATCGTATTAATTACGGATCGGTTCTGGAAAATATTGTATATAAATACGCCATTTCAAAAGGGTATTCAATCAGTATTGGAAGAATCGGAAAATTGGAGTGTGACTTCATTTTAAGAGATAAAGCTATGAATTATGCATATGTTCAGGTTGCCATGACAATTATGAATGATAAAATAACTGAGGATAGAGAATATGCACCACTTGAAAAAATAAAGGATAATTACCCTAAATATGTACTAACGAGAAGTGATTTAATTCAACAGCGAAATGGAATAAAGCATGTGAATATTCCTCAATTTATGAATGAGGGGTGTGATTTCAATTAGAGATGGAAGTGTATGTGGTAGGGAGCATTTTGAAGAAAAAAGAGACTTTGAGACCGCCTGGATTTGCAATTGCATGTCCAGGCGGTTGCGTGATTTTAGAGATTTCATTTTTTAGACCGCCTAGAGTTGATTTGGTTCAAACAGGCGGTTTACTTTTGGAAGGTGGGGCCTTGCGGCGACCGCTCATGAGGACTATATCGCCGACAGGCGGTCGCGGGGATGCAGCTGTTGTGATTGGTGCGACCGCCTGCGGCTTGAATTCGAGTATTGGGCGGTTCGGGAAGGGACGTTTTGCATTTTTGCGTGACCGCCGGAAAGCGGGATTGGAGGTGTAGGCGGTAAAAAATTTGGATTTTCTTATTTGAGGGTTCGTTATTATTAAAAACCTGAAATGAAAAGCTAAACATGCACTTTGCCAATTGAAACTGTTAAGTTTTAGTAAATGACTAGTGCACAGCTCCTTTTAATGCACAAAACAAGGGGCGTCGCCCAGATGGATTTACCATCTAGTGCACAGCCCCTTCAAATTTCTAATTTGCATAACCATTCGGATGATTCTTGTGCCAATTCCATGCGGATTCTATAATGGTCTCAAGGTTATCCAATTGCGGATTCCAACCTAAGACTTCTTTTGCCTTGGCGCTGGAGGCGATTAGCGTGGACGGGTCACCGGCGCGGCGAGCCTCTTCCTTGGCAGGGATTGGATGCGCCGTTACTTTACGGGCGGTTTCGATTACTTCTTTGACAGTAAATCCAACTCCGTTTCCAAGGTTGAAGGTGTTGCTTTCGCCACCGCGACTTAAGTAATCCATGGCAAGAATATGAGCTTGCGCAAGGTCGGTTACATGAATATAGTCGCGGATGCAGGTACCGTCCTTGGTGTCGTAGTCGTTGCCAAAAATGGAAATGTACTCCCGCTTGCCATTTGGAACTTGCAAAATTAACGGAATCAAATGGGTTTCCGGATTGTGGGCTTCACCGATTTTGCCGCTGGAATGAGCGCCACAAGCATTAAAATACCGAAGCGCAACATACCGTAAGTTGTGCGCTATACTGGTCCAATACATCATTTTTTCCATAGAAAGCTTGGTTTCGCCATAACAATTAGTAGGTTTGGTGGAATCCGTTTCCAAAATCGGAATGTTCTCCGGTTCACCATAGGTTGCGGCGGTAGAGGAAAAGACAATCTTATCGATGTTGTGTTTCACCATACTTTCCAAAAGCACTTCCGTTCCGCACAGGTTGTTATTGTAGTATTTCAGAGGATCTTTCATGCTTTCGCCAACCTGGGAGCTGGCAGCAAAGTGAATGACGCCTTCAATGTCTTCTTTTTCAAAAATCGAATCCAAAAAACCCGGCGTACGGATGTCTCCTTCATAGAAGGTTGCGTCCGGGTGAACGGCCTCACGGAAGCCGGTCTGTAAATTGTCGGCAACAACAACGTGTTTGCCGGCTGCAATGAGCTCATAGACGGTGGTAGAGCCGATGTATCCGGCACCGCCTAATACAAGAATACTTTTCATTCTGATACCTCGCTTTCGTTAAATGACATGAATTCCGCCAAATGGACGGATGTATAGGATATGGCAGGTGTCCGGTCCAAAAACCGACTCCATACCATGCTTATAGTCGTGAACAAGTTCGCCTGGCACAAAAGCCTGCATAGTACCGGCGAACCCACCGCCGTGAACACGCAATGCACCACGTCCGCCTAATAGGTGCTCCCCATAGGCAAGGGCGATGGAAACATTTTGGTGGCTTAAATCCTGCGGTGTGTATACATTTTGCAGATATTGGAAGGAAGAGCGGCCGGAGGCATTTACCAGCTGTAAAAAGCGACAAATGTCCTTTTGCTTCAAAGCATCAACTTCTTCCGTAACACGTTTGTTTTCTTCTACAAAATGGATGGCCCGAAGGGCAGCCCGGTCTCCGGCTTTCTCGCGGATTTCCGGCAAATGTGTATAAATATCTTCCGGTGTAACCTCTCCGAGATAAGTTTTTGAAAATACGTTTGCAACGTTGCCCATTTCTTTTGGAATGGCGGCGTAATCCGGAGTTAAATTGGCATGTGACCCCTTGGTATCGGTGACGCATAGGCAATAACCTGCATCGGACAACGGGTTGGCAATCTGGGTAACCTGCGGTTCTTGTGGATTGGCAAAATCGATTGCCACCAAATCACCTACAGAACATGCCATTTGGTCCATTAATCCACAAGGCTTGCCAAAATACACGTTTTCGGCAAATTGTCCGATTTGTGCGATAGAGATGGCGTCCACCTTACCGTCGTTGTAAAAATGGGATAAGATGGTTCCTAATAGGGTTTCAAAGGCGGCAGAGGAAGATAATCCTGCGCCAATTAAAACATCACTGGTGACATACGCATCAAACCCGCCAATGGTGTATCCGTGTTTGGAAAAACCGGCGCATACACCACGAATCAGAGAAGCAGTGGTGCCATAGGCGGATGGCGTTACATCAAGGTTGTCAATGGAAACCTCCATTAAGTCATATCCTTCGGAACGCAAACGAATCAATGGTTGTGCACATGGACGCGCAACTGCAATTGCATCTAGGTGAATGGAAGCGGCAAGTACACGACCATGCTGATGGTCGGTATGATTTCCGCCAATTTCCGTGCGACCCGGAGCGCTAAACAGGCAGGCGTTGCCGGGACCAAATTGTTTTTCAAAAGCATCAAGTGCTTGATGATAGCGCTGCTCCTGATAAGGAAGCGCATCCTTTGTCCCGTAAATCGAAAGAAAACGGGAAGAAAGCCCGCCCTCTGCGAGCAGGCTTCGTAAATCCTGTATTGTCTTCATGAGAATCCTCCCAGCGCGTGTTTATTCAGAAATCATAATATCAATAATTTCATCGTTGGTTTTTTCCATACCCTGTTTTGCAAGACGTCCAATGCTCTTAATCGTAGATTCCACGTCTCCGGATACAAGACCATCGCCACCGGAAAAACTTTTACCTTCCTTTGCCATCTGATAGCCAAGAAGTGCGGTATCAACCGCCTCGGAAATCTTGGCAGCGCAGGAGGCTTTCGCGCCGTCGCAGACCATACCGGAAATAATGGCAATGGTGTTGGCTACCGTTAGGGAAACGATTTCTTCACTTTCGTCATGAAGAAAAGCAATTCCGGCACCTGCACCTGCAGCAGCACTAACTGCACCACAGTATGCAGAAAGGCGTCCGATGTAGGATTTCTGGTGAATTGTCGTTAGGTTTGATAAGGTTAATGCACGATACAATTTATCATCAGAGACATCTAAGTCCTCTGCGTAAACAATAACCGGAACAGAGGCAGTAATACCCTGATTACCGCTACCGGAGTTGATAATAACCGGTAATTCGCATCCGTTCATGCGAGCATCCGAACCGGCTGCGGCAAAAGCGCGTGCTTTGGTTCGTACATTGACATTGTCAAATTCCAAAAGCAATTTACCGATACTAGAGCCATATTCACCGGAAAGACCTTCCTCTGCAATGGCCATATTCTTCTGAATTTGCTGGTCAAGTAACGGCTTCACATCGTTAATGTCAACGGTATGTACAAATTCCCAAATGTCGTGCATATTTAATAAAGAACGGTCTGTCAGGTTCTGCTCAGTTTCCCCTTTCACCGGAATATCCAATAATACTTCACCGTTATGTTCGGTGTGAATAATGTTGGTATGATAGTTGGCGATTCGCACGCTTGCGCTTTCCTCGCCGGCAAAAACGGTAATGATAATGTCAAAAGTAAGACCATTGTCAATATGATTCAATGTAATTGGTGTCTTAGCTAAATAATCTTTCGTTGCATTAATCTGATCTTCCGTAACATCTGCCAAAACCTCGAGCTGCTTTGCGGCGTTACCGGCAATGATTCCGGCAGCAACCGCAGCAGGAATTCCTTTTAAGTGTCCGGTGTTCGGTACATATACGGATTTTACATTCTTGATGATGCTTCCGCTGGCGTCAACCTGAACACGGTCAGGTGTTTTGCCAAGAATCTCTCTGGCTTTTGCAGCGCCATAGGCCAAGGCGATTGGTTCGGTACAGCCCATAGCCGGTTTTAGCTCCTCTGCTAAAATAGTAAGATACGGTTGATAATAGTCAGTTTTACTCATGTTATTTTCCCTCTTTATCTTTAAAAAAATTTAAGAATTTGTTAAAATGGATTGAAACTTTTCCATATATAATGTAACATAATATATGGAAAAATAAAATATCTAAAAAATTAAAAAAATGCAAATTAGCGATTTATAAGAGGAAAAATATGGAAATTCGAGAAATACGAACGTTTTTAAAAGCTGCTCAAACGGGAAGCTTTGTAAAGGCTGCACAAGGGTTAGGATATTCACAGGCAGCTGTAACAATCCAGATTAAACACTTAGAGGAGGAATTGGGAACGGTATTGTTTGACCGCATTGGTAAACAGACCCAGCTTACGGAAAGTGGACGAATTTTTGAAGTAAGAGCAAGACGCATTTTGCAGGAAATCGAAGAGGCGAAGGTAGAGGTTGGAGATCTCTCGACGGTGCAGGGAGAACTTCGCATCGGAACCATAGAGTCTATTGGCGCGGTGCTGATGCCGGATTTGATTTCAAGATTGCATGCGGAACATCCGGAAGTAAAGGTGGAAATAGAATTAGATTCCCCACCGAATCTGTTAGAGCAGTTGAGTCGGAATCAGTTAGATATCGTTTATCTTATGGACAAGCGGGTGATGGACATGAACTTTGTGAAGGTCATGGAGAAGCAGGAAGAAGTGGTAGCGGTTATGAATACGGCGCATCCGCTGGCGGGTGAAGAGAGCCTGGATATAAATACCATTTTGGAGCAGCCAATTATTTTGACGGAGCGAAATGCCAGCTATCGCGAGGCGTTAGAACGCTATTTGTTAGAGCGTGGACAGGAAGTTGCTCCGTTTTTGACGACGGGAAGTACAGAGTTTATCATTCGATTTTTAAAGCGAATGGGGGCATGCTCATTTTTGCCGAAGTTTGCAATTATGCAGGAGGTACGAGAGGGAAGTCTGAAAATTATGGAAGTGGAGGAATTTAAGGAGAAGTCTCCGCTTACCATGTATCGACAGGTTCTTTATCATAAGGATAAGTGGGTGAATCCACAGATGAATGCGTTTATTGATGTGGTAATGAAAAGCGAAGAACAGTAAGAAAAGGTCGCCGGGTGGCGACCTTTTTTAATAGGAGAGATTTTCTCGTAATTTGTTCATAATGGCATCATAGTGAGAAGCCTCATGTGGATAAGTGCAGTGCGTGCAGTCTTTAATCCGTTTGCCGTTCCGTTCAATGTAGTTTGGGCTACCAAGACAATGTTCAAAGCGATACATGGGACAATAGCAAAACAGGCAGTTCATTTCCCGAATGCCTTCGTGGCATGGATAATACTTACATGCGGTGTTGGCAAAAAAGGAGGAAGATGCCGGTGTGCGTGGATTCACGACATTGCGCTCCTCTCCCTTTAGGAAGGCTTTGATATTCTCGCGTACCTCTTCTACGCAACGGATACGCGCTTCCACACTGGCCCATGCCAGGTGAGGAGTGATAATTAACTTATTGGAATCCTTAATAGCAGAAAGTGGATTATCGGTGGTGATTGGTTCTTTTTCCAAAACATCCAGACCGGCACCCTGAAGGATTCCTTCTTGCAATGCTCTTGCAAGGTCGTGATTATTGACAATCGGACCGCGGGCGACATTGATTAAAAGCGCGGAGTTTTTCATTTTGCACAGTGCGGCGTAATCAATCAGGTTGCGGGTTAAATCGCTGAGGGGACAGTGCAGGGATAGAATATCACTTTCTTTTAATAAGGTGTCAAAATCTACCTGCGGATATTCCGTAACGGTGCTTTTTCCGGTGACAGAGTAAAAAATGACGTTTGCCCCAAACGCACTGGCGATTTGAGCTACGCGTTTTCCAATGTTACCCATGCCAATGATTCCCCAGGTTTTGCCGTCGAATTCGTGAAAGGGAATATCAAAGTTGGAAAACCGGCTTTGGGAAGCATAGGCGCCACTTTTTACATAGTGATCATAATGGGGAAGCTTTTCGTAAAGGCTTAAGGCCAATGTAAAGGTGTGCTGTGCCACCATGGCTGTGGAATAGTTCACAATGTTCTCCACCAGAATGCCACGCTTGGTGCAGTATGCAAGATCAACGTTGTCATAGCCGGTAGCGAAAACCGTAATAAGTTTTACGCGACTTGCGTTTTTTAAAGAAGCCTCGTTTAGAGGGGCTTTGTTTCCGATGATGATATCGGCATCCATTACGCGGGCCGCAACTTCCTCCTCGGTAACGGTGTTTTCATAATAGGTAACCGTACCTAAATCTTCGTAATTGACATCAATGTCGGTACCGACACTGTTGCGTTCTAACACTACAATATTCATAAACAATCTCCTTTGAATGTATGATTTCATTTCGATAATTCTATCATACCACAAAGTCTATGGATTCTGAATATAAAAAAATCAATATCTAGTACTTTTCTTGTTAACGAAAAAGTGTTATAGTATATCCTATTGAAGAAGGGAGAAAAGCGATGTTTTCGAGACTCGGTTTTAAGAAGAGTGGTTTAAAGATTATTATCGTAGGCTGCGGTAAGGTGGGAATGACCCTGGTGGAGCAGCTTAGTAAGGAAGGTCACGATGTGACAATCATCGACAGTAATGAGCAGAAGGTAAGCAGTGTTGCAAATTTTAATGACGTGCTGGGAATTTGTGGAAATGGAGCAAGCTATACCACGCAGGTGGAAGCCGGTATTAAAGATGCCGATCTATTCATTGCAGTTACCGCATCGGATGAATTGAATTTGTTGTGTTGTACCATTGCAAAACAAGTGGGAGACTGTGCGGCAATTGCCAGAGTGCGGACGCCGGATTACAGCCACGAGGTAAATTATCTGAGAGAGAAGTTAGGTCTTGCCATGATTATCAATCCGGAGCTTGAGGCAGCGCGTGATATGGCACGTATTTTGTATTTGCCATCGGCGCTTGAGGTGAATTCTTTTGCTCATGGACAGGCAGATATGGTGAAGTTGCTTATTCCAAAAGATAGCATGCTGTGTGATAAGACCATCGCAGAGGCGGCGGGCGGAATGGTCAACAAGGTATTGATTTGCGGCGTTGAGCGTGGAGAGAAAGTGTTTATTCCTTCCGGTGATTTTGTTTTAAAAGAGGGAGATATGGTGTCTTTTGTAACCGGTCGAAAGAACGTTGCTCCATTCTTAAAAGAGATTGGCGTTAAGACAAACCGGGTAAAAGATACGTTGATTATCGGTGGTGGAAAGGGTGCCTATTATTTGGCACGCCATCTTTTGGAACTTGGAATAGACGTGAAGATCATTGAAGCAGACAAGAAGCGGTGTGAAGAGTTAAGTATTCTTTTGCCGGAAGCGATTATTATCAATGGTGATGGCATTGATCAGGAACTTTTGAAGGAAGAAGGCGTAGAGTATGTGGAGTCCTTTGTGCCGCTTACGGGAATTGATGAGGTAAATATTTTGCTTACCTTACATGCACGTTCTGTTTCGAAAGCCAATGCAAAGGTAATTACGAAGATTAATCGCATTAATTTCAAGGATGTAATCAATGGTCTTGCGCTTGGAAGTGTGGTATATCCGAATAACATTGCGTCGGAGACGATTTTGGCGTATGTTCGTGCGCGTACGAATTCGAAGGATAGTGTGAGCGTGGAAACATTGACACACATGTACGATGGACGTGTTGAGGCAATTGAGTTTATGGTGGATGAATCTTCTGCGGTTGTGGATATTCCACTGAAAGATCTTGATATTAAAGATAATGTGTTGGTATCCTTTATCAATCATAATGGACGTATTATCATTCCATCCGGTCATGATATGATTCAAGCCGGAGATACGGTAATGCTGGTAACAACGCATTCCGGATTTACGGATATTACGGATATGTTGGAGGAAACAGATGAATAGTTCGATGATTCGCTTTATTTTAGGGCGTGTGTTGCGGATTGAAGCGATTTTGTTATTGCTGCCGACTGTGGTTTCTGTTTACTATAAGGAGGGTGTTGGCCGGTACTATATTGCGGTGGCAATTGGTACATTTGCAGTGGGATGCCTGCTTTCTGTCTGCAAGCCGAAGAGTAATGTGTTTTATCTCAAAGAAGGTTGTGTGATGACGGCGCTTAGCTGGATTCTTATGAGTATCGTGGGTTGTCTTCCGTTTTGGCTTTCCGGGGAGATTCCGGCGTTTGCAGATGCTTTGTTTGAAACGATTTCCGGTTTTACCACGACGGGAGCGAGTATTTTGTCAAATGTGGAAGCGCTTTCTCACTGTGCGCTTTTTTGGAGGAGTTTTACCCATTGGATTGGCGGAATGGGTGTACTTGTGTTCTTGCTGGCGGTTATGCCGTTAAACGGCGGATCCCCAATGAACCTGATGCGCGCGGAAAGTCCGGGACCTTCTGTTGGAAAATTGGTGCCGAAGGTGCATCAGACGGCGCGTCTTTTGTACTTGATTTACGTGGGATTGACGATTTTAGAATTCCTGTTTTTGCTTGCGGGACATATGCCGATATTTGATTCGATTTGTACTAGCTTCGGTACGGCGGGAACCGGCGGGTTTGGCATTCGAAATGACAGCTTTGCAAGCTATTCCGCGTATTTGCAGTGGGTAGTAACCATTTTTATGATTTTGTTTGGCGTGAATTTCAATGCGTTTTATTTTCTGGTATTCGGAGAGTTTCGAAAGGCGCTATCCATGGAAGAAGTGCGCTACTACTTCCTCACGATTGTTGTTGCCATTGGATTGATTGTTCCGAATACACGAATGTTATATCATAGCTTGCGGGTAGGATTACGGCATGCAGCGTTCCAGGTGGCATCGATTATAACAACGACGGGATTTTCTACTGCGGATTTTGACCAGTGGAGCCAGGCAAGTAAGACGGTGCTTGTTATTTTGATGTTTGTAGGCGCTTGTGCCGGTAGTACCGGTGGTGGTATTAAGGTTTCACGTTTTATTATGCTAATCAAGAGTGTTCGTAGAGAACTGGTTTCCTATATTCATCCAAAGAGTATTATGAAAATTAAGATGGATGGGAAACCGGTGGAGCATGGTGTTGCACGTTCCGTAAACGTATATTTTATTTCGTTTGTGCTGGTGTTTGTGGCATCGGTTTTTCTGGTTTCTATTGAAGGGCGGGATATGACCACCAACTTCACCGCGGTTGCAGCAACCATTAACAATATTGGTCCCGGTTTGGAACTGGTAGGACCATCTCGAAATTTTGGATTTTTTAGTGACGGAGCAAAATATGTCTTAATGTTTGACATGTTGGCCGGACGATTGGAGTTGTTCCCGTTACTTATTCTGTTCTATCCGACTTTATGGAAAGAAATGTTTGAACGGAGAATGCATATTCATCGCGAACCCCGTGGAAAAGAAAAAGAATCATGTTAAGAAAAGGGCCGTCGCATTGCGACAGCCCTTTTTTAGACACAGTTCATTATGCATCATATCACAATTTTAAAATAAAGTCTATACCTTTTATTGTTTTTTCGATAGAATAAAAGCGAACAAGCAAACCAGGCACCAAAGGAGGAGTATGAAGAGAAAGCAGTTAACGGGAATCAGTCAGGAAGCAGAAGAGAGAAATTTGCAGGAGATTCTGGGGATCGCCAAGGAGAATTTGCATCGAACAGAAAACTTTCTTGTGAAGTTAAAAGAGGATATGGAAGATATCTGGCAGAATTATGAGGTAAGTGATAAGGAAACGTTGGTACTTTTTAACACGGCAGAAGCGCAGTATCAGGAAACGCTAAAAGACCTGTCACGCAGGGAGCGGGCGAGGAAAAAACCGTATTTCGGGCGCATTGTGTTTTCGGATCCGGATGTGGGAGACGAAGAGTCTTATTATATCGGACGTGTAGGCATTGCAGAAGGTACCAGTGAACCGGTGGTCATTGATTGGAGAGCACCGATTGCCAGTGTGTACTATGATGGGGCGTTAGGACGTGTCAGTTATGAAGTAAACGACAACGGCGCGCGAGAATTAGACTTGAAGCGTAAGCGAACCTATGAGATAAAAGATGATACGTTAATTACGTATTATGATTCCGATGTGGTGGCGACAGATGAGCTTTTGACAAAGTATTTGTCTCAGAATAAAAAGGCGGTACTAGGGGAAATCATTGCAACAATTCAACAGGAGCAAAATGCGATTATCCGAAAATCCCCTCGTCTGAATGTAATTGTGCAAGGAGTGGCAGGATCCGGAAAGACAACGGTGGCGATGCATCGGATTTCGTACATTTTATATAACTACGAAGAAGAATTCCGTCCGGAAGATTTTTACATTATCGGAAGTAACCGTATTTTGTTAAACTATATTACCAGTGTGCTGCCGGATCTTGATGTATACGGTGTAAAGCAGATGACGATGGAGCAGCTTTTTGTGCGACTGTTGTATGACGCTTGGGATAAACATACCTACCGTGTGAAGCCCCTTAACAAAGCAGGTGATACGGCATGGAAAAAGGGAACAGAAGAGTGGTTTGCGGATTTGAAATTTTTCTGTGAAGAATATGAGCGCGTATATTTTGGCGATGGAGAGGTTGTTTTGGAAGAAACCGGTGGACGGCTTATGAGTCCGGAGCTTCTGGCAAGCGTACTTACGAATAACAAGCGCATGAGCATGGCGCAAAAGGCGGAGACGTTAAACGAACGGTTAGTGGCAGCAGTTGAGAATGAGATACAAGGAAAGGGACACACCTTTCCGAAGAAGGAGCGGGAACGTCTGCTGCGATTCTATGGTGCATATTATGGAAAAAGCATAGACAAGCTGTCGGTATATGAGTTGTATGAGGAGTTTTTGGATAGTCAATGGGAAATGGGCAAGGAAGTGGAAGATCCGCAGAAGTGTTTTGATGTCTACGACTTAGCGGCTTTGGCGTATTTATACCGGCGACTGATAGAATGCGATCCGATTCGGGAGGCGAGTCATGTGGTGATTGACGAGGCTCAGGATTTTGGCATGATGGTGTATGAGGTAATGCATTTTTGCCTGAAGGATTGCACCTATACCATTATGGGGGATGTTTCTCAGAATATTCATGAAGGATATGGGCTGAGTGATTGGAACGGAATACGGGAGTTGTTTTTGACAGGGGATTATGATTGTTTTGAGACGTTAAAAAAGAGTTACCGTAACACGGTAGAGATTTCGGAGTATGCCAGCGACATTCTGGCGCATGGAAGTTTCGAAATTTATCCGGCAGAACCGGTGCTTCGACATGGAAACCCGGTGGAGGTGAAGGCACTACGGCGACCGGAGGCGGTGGTAAAAGCCATAGCGGAGCGTGTACAAAGATGGCAGGAAAATGGGTTGGAAAGCATTGCCATCATTTGCAAAAACGATGAAGAAGCGGGATGGGTACGAAGGAAATTGGCAAAAGAAGTCCCGGTGGTGGAGGGTGATTACGAAACCATGGAATTTCAGACCGGTGTGATGGTATTGCCGATTTTTTACACCAAAGGCCTGGAATTTGACGGAGTTATTCTCTATTGCCCGACGAAGGAACATTATCCGGCAGGGGATGGTAGTGTGAAGCTTTTGTATGTGGCGGCGACTCGTGCGTTACATGAACTTTGTGTCATCTATGCAGGCGATTTAAGTGACATTCTTTCACATAAGTCCACAAATCATAATCGCAGTTTTCAGGCAACAGAGGGAAGCAGACTTCCGGTTTATGAGAAGCCAAAGGAATTAAAGAGTGAGAAGTTTGCGAAGGATGTGAAAGCCACTGGTGAGGAGCGCGCCCGACGTGGATACATTGGCCCAAAACAGATTCGGACAGATGATTTGAAGCCAAAGGATGATGGACCGGTTACATTTCCGGAGAAAAAGCGAAGCCTTCCAAATGCCCGGCCGGTTCGAAAGAAAATGGTTGCGGATGTGAAGAAGAGCGATGCGCCTATCAATCCATCGCCTTATGCATTTTACACGATGCCGGATGCAACGGCGATTGCGCCGCAGGGGCATACGAAAGGAAATCAGAGTGTGCGTATGGTGATACCGACAAAAAAATATGTGGAATGTATTTCGGCCTATGGAACACTTCGTCTTACGCCGATTTCGGGAAAAAGTGTGCGTGTGCAGTTTGTGCGAAGCGGAGAAGAATTTTACGATGGACAGTTTGCACGCTATCCGGTAGAAACCGTAAACTTTAAAATAAAACAGGAGCCAAAAAGACTGATTATACAATTACAGGAGATGAGTGTTTCCGTGGATAAACAAAGCGGAGCGGTTTCTTTCAGCGATGCGAAAGGGAATATACTTCTTTCGGAAGAAAAGAAAGAACCAAGACAATTAGAGCGGTTGCTTAATCGAGTGTATTTTGCATTTGATAAAAAAGAGAAACTGAAGGCACAGGGTGTATTGAAAGATGATTTGCGACCACTAAGCGGAAAAGCCTACTACATTTCTTTTGGGCAAAAACCCTTGCGTCAAGCCCAGGTAGTGTCGGATAAAGGATACCGAATTCTGTGTGGTGGGGAAGCATCGGTTTTATTTTGCGGAACGGGTGTATACGGATGCTTTATTCAGGAAAACCCGGTGAATCAAGTGGATTACTGTTTTCAAATAGAAGAATCTCTGCTATCATAGGAAAGGATAAGGAGATTAGAAAGTATGAGTGTAGTAAAGAAATTATTTGAACCGGTGGACATGACAGTGGGCAAACCATGGGAAAAAATTCTTTTGTTTACCGTCCCGATGATCGTCGGAAATGTGGCGCAGCAGCTATATAATACGGTGGATAGTGTGGTGGTTGGTCATTACATTGGCGACAATGCCCTTGCGGCAGTTGGAAGTGCCGGACCGATTGTGAACCTGTTGCTGGTGCTTTTTGTTGGGGTGAGTGTGGGTGCCAGTATTATGGTGTCCCAGTTTTTTGGAGCAAGGGATAAGGAGAACTTGGCCAAGACCATTGGAACCAGCATTATCTTAACCGGCCTTGCCTCCTTGATTATTATGTTGATGGCGACGCTTCTAAGTCGGCCACTTTTGCAATTACTTAAGACGCCGGATAGCATCATTGACTGGTGTACGGATTATCTGCATATCCTGTTTATAGGAATTGCGGGTATGGCATATTACAATATCCTAAGTGGTATCCTGCGTGGTTTGGGTGATTCCATGTCCGCATTGTGGTATCTGTTGTTTGCTTGTGTGCTTAACAGTGTTTTGGATGTGGTATTTGTGGGATATGTTGGCATGGGAGTTCCGGGAGTGGCCCTTGCAACGGCCATTGCCCAGGCGATTTCGGCGGTGCTATGTATTCGGCGATTGTATCAGATGAAGGATATTTTTGTACTGAAGCGTAGGCATTACCGGTTGGATAAACATCATGCAAGCAACATAATTAAATTGGGTGTGCCTTCCGGCGTGACCCAGGCCATTATGTCTATGGCGATGTTGGTGGTGCAGTCCCTGACCAATAGCTTTGGAGAGATGTTTATTGCAGCAAACGTAATCGTTATGCGTGTGGATGGTTTTGCCATGATGCCGAATTTTTCCTTTGGTACGGCGATGACGACTTATGCCGGTCAGAATGTGGGAGCACGTCAGACGGAGCGTGTTCATCGTGGAGCGAAGGAAGGAACACTTTTGGCTATGGGAATTTCTGCTACCATTGTGGTGATTATTTTGATTTTTGGAAGACCGCTTATGGGCATTTTTACCGAGACAGAAGAACTGGTAACCCTGAGTATGAATATGATGCGCATTCTCGCGGTGGGCTATGTGGCTGTGGGTGTTACCCAGTCCTTGTCCGGTGTGATGCGTGGCGCCGGTGACACCATGACGCCTATGTGGATTAGTATGTTCACCACCATCGTACTGCGTATTCCGGTGGCATATGGCTTGGCGTATTTGACCAGAACCCCGGCGAAACCAAATGGTGAGCAGGCAAGTGTGTTTATTTCTTTGCTTGTGACGTGGGTAATTGGTGCGATTATTACGAGTATTGTGTATAAGAGAGGAAAGTGGACAGAGAAAGCCAAAGGATTGGTGGAGTAAACAGGAAAAGGAGGGGCTACTATGTTGGACGCGATTAAGAACCGTTGCTCTGTAAGAAAATATAGGCCGGAGCAGATTAAGGATGAGGAATTAAATATTATTTTGGAGGCGGCACGTATGGCACCGTCCGGAAAGAATGATCGAAAAGCAAAGATTTATGTTTTTCAAAATCCGGAGAAAATGGAGGAACTTGGAAGGATTTTTCTGGAGGCGGCACTAGCAGGGAATGCCGAAGGAATTCCGGCTGCAATGGCAAGCTTTATGAAGCGTAAAACCTATCATTTTTGCTTTCATGCGCCGACATTTTTACTTGTTACCTATGAAAAAGAAAATTATAATGCACTTGCCAATACAGCATGCTTATTGGAAAATGCCATGTTGGCGGCGACGGAGCTGTCCATTGGGTCTTGTTATTTGAATATCGGGCGTCGTTGTGCCAAAGATGAGGGGTTACAGAATTTTTTGAAGCAGTTTGGCTATACCGATGAAGAAGAAGTTACGGGAGGACTTGCATTAGGGTATCCGGACGGGGAACCGACGCGGAATAAGAAGACAGAGGGGAATGAAATCGTGTGGATACGGTAGAGAATGTTTATTAGGAAGGGATGTAAGAAAGAATGAAAGCAAAGATAGCAAGACATGCGATATTGTGGGATATTTTTTGGGCAGCAATGGGCACGGCATGCATGACAAGAACGTCAGAATTGCATCCATTAGTGGTCGGAGGAATTATAGGTCTGATAGGCATGGTAGCTGGCTATTTTACCCTCAAGTGGTATGATAAAGAGAAGATGAAGGAGAACGATAAAAACAAAGGTTCAGATGAATAATGACATTTGTAAAAGGCAGTTGGCGAAAGCTGGCTGTCTATTTTGTTAAGGAAGTTGCAAATGTGAAAAAAGTGTGTCATACTATAAGTACTAACATGGAGAGGCATAAGGGGTAGGACATGGAATTAAATGAATATGTGAAAATGATGCGCATGGAGCAAGGGTTTACAATCGCGGACGTAAGTTGGGGATTATGCAGTGAAGGCACTTTACGACATTTTGAAAGCGGAAAAAGAGAAATTCCGTTTTTCTGGCTTTGCAGGGTGTTGGCGCGACTTGGAATGAAAGAAAACGCGCAGCAATTGTTTCTGGAAAAAATTGAATACGAACGATGGCAAGAGCACATGGATATTATCTGGGCATTATGGCAAAATGAGCATCAGAAAGAAGAGATGGTACATAGCTATAATGCTAATGCTACGGAGGTAATGGATAAGCAGTTTGGGTTACGAATGCTGGCAATTCTGGCAATTATAAAGGGAGAAAGTGAATCTACAATTTCTGAATGGACCAAGAGGGCGTTGTTACTGACGGTACCGGAGCTAGATGCTGAGGTGTGGAAAACGAAACCGTTAGCGTTGCAGGAATTGGATATGCTTTTGGATTACTACTATTATCAGGAAACGGATTGCGTGGACGAGCTTGGCGCAGTGGTAAACTATTTGTGTGAGTATGTCGCAAGGAAAAATAGAGCAAACGTTGTTTGGGCGAAAGCTGTTGTGTATTATGTAAGAGCGTTGGAAAAACAACAACCAGTCGATACGTGGGCGCAAGATAAGCTATCAGGCATATTAGATATGGTTAGCGAAGTGGTAGAAAGCTATCGGGGATGCAACAATGGCTATTATCTGTGGGAACTTCTCGAAATCCGACAACGACTACTGGAAGCTGCGAATATGGACAGTGCCGAAACTATCGGATTTCGTAGGGCTGTGGAAAGAGCATGTGAAGATTGGAAAATAGAAAAAGAGACAAAGGTTCTTTGGCCACTGTATACGATTAATAATGTGGAATATATAGGGGAGGTTCTCCGAAAAAGAAGACTTGTGTTAGGCTTTTCTAAAGAAGACTTGGTTGAAGGAATTTGTGATTTACGAACGATACAACGATATGAAGCGGGAACCACCTGCCCGCGAAAGTATACCGCGGGGCAATTGCTTAAAAAGATGGGATTGCCGGATGTATACTTGAAAAGATTTTTTCTGACGTTTGAATCGAATCAGAATAAATTATTTAAGGCGATTCGAGATAATTACAATGCAGGAAAGTATAGAAATGTTGTAGCAATGACAGAGCCACTGGTGAATGGGAAAGAGGAATTGGAACCTTATAATTATCAACGCCTGATGTGGTATTTGTTAGAGTCAAAGTATAAAACCAAGGAATTGTCTCAAGAAGAGTGGCTTGAAGACATGAAAGAGAATCTATCGACAACCGTCGAATGGAAAAAGATACTGAACTCGGAAGATAAATACTTGTCTTATAATGAGGTGAATTATCTAACGGCCATTCTTTATAATATTGATAAGAGGGAAGCGGATTACATGACTTTGCTGTTTTGTGTGGAAAAGTATGCGGAAGAGAAGAGTTGCTCTTATCAGTTAATCAATTGTGCAACGGTATTGCGTGTGACAATGAATATGATCCAAGATGCTTATGCGGATATGGAACTATGGGAGAAGACGAACATGTGGTGCGAAAAAATGTTGGAAGTGGCCGGATTTTTTAGGAATATGCGTATGTTTCAAGACGCTATCTACAATTTGTGGTGGAATCATAAAGAGGAAGATAAGACGACTGAAAGCGTGAAGCCGTCTTATCTGGTTGATTTAGCGAAGCTAATGAAGGACGAGGAGAATGAACGTTTTTTTGCAAGTCGATTTCCGGAAGATTAGTTGTTGGAATCGTTGTTGTCGTCACGTATCGGTTTGTCCGATTCGTTATCGCAGGTATAGATGGGACAGGTTGCCTGCGAGAAGGCGTGTAGTATTCCTAGGCCGGTTGCGGTAAGAGTGGCGGCAAGCAATAATGTTAATGGAAACGCAAGCGACATTTGTGTACGGTTTACGACATTTGTGTACGGTTGCTTGAAATCGTGAGAATGATGTGATATATTGCAGATGTGTACACATGAGATCGCATTAAAAAGAGGCGCCTGAAAATGAAGTTAAAAAAGAAATATTAGCGGGAAGACCGGTTGTTATGAACATTGCACGGGGCGATGGCTGGGAGAGTGGATACAGGTATATTGATTATCGAGCATTTGCTAATGACTTGGCGACATCAGGGTTTGGCTCGTTTAATACGGCGGTGGTGAAATGAAAATAAAAAGAGTTTTGATGGAACATAAAGTTTTAGTATCGGCAATTATCGTTTTAATGATTGGCATTTTGGTAGCTATTATGCCGACGCGAGTGTCCGTTAGCAGAGAAAAAGTAACAAAAATAGAAATACGGAGTGGATATACTGGGCAGTGTGTGGAAATTACTAGTCCTGAAAAAATAGATAAAATAATCGATAATTTGAATGGGGCGAAAGTAAAGAAAGCCGGATGGAGTTTGTTCAGACTCGGTTATGGATATCGAATTACGTTTTATAGTGGAAATTCAGAACTTGGCGGGCGATGGGGGAGTTTTATTGTGAATGATACAGATTTGATACGTAACGATCCTTTTTTCTATGTGCTCGAAAAAGAAAAGATAGATACTAGTTTCTTTGAAAGAATTTTGAATAATCCGTGGGAAGGATAAAAAGTGGAACACGGTTGGTTCATAGCTATTCAGGGACTGAAGTTGGCTTACTTTTTGCCATTATAGTAATGGCAATCGGGATCATAGTACCGATTGGATCACGATATTATATTATGCAAATTGAGGAAGCAAGGAATTTGACGTGGGTAATTTGCGGTGGGGCCATTTTTTGCCTTTTGTACTTTGCTAGGACATTAGTGAACGTATTGTTTTATAGGGCGCTTGACAAATTCGGCGGAGCGTATATGTCCCACTTGTCGCTTTTACTGGAAAAGTCGGTTCAAGAATCGAAATATGAAAGAGTTAAAGAAAATGAATGAAGGCACATTAAGAAATATTTTATATACCGATGTGTTGAATGTTTTCTTGACAATTGGACATCATTTGCCGTCGATTGTATGCTCCTTCATAATGATTGTGTTATTGCTTGCGTATTTGATGTCGCGTGATGTGTGGACTGCTATGATAATTTTGGCGGGGGCGTTAATTGGAATTCTCCTTTCTGTAAAGAGCAAAAAATACATAGCGAAGGCCTCGAAAGAAACGAATCAAATGATGAAAAAGTTTGATGCAAATTGTACAGAATTTATTTCCTTGTTACCAATGATTCAAACCAATGATTTGCTGGGATATTATCAGAAGAAAACGAATATCGCAATTGGCGATTTTATATCTGCATCAAGAAAAGCGGACATACCAATCGAGATTTGGAGCGGATTGCGTAGGTTTGATTGTTGAAAGGATGCGATTCGGTCACAGATAGCTGAGGAATACCTGTGGCTGAGCGGTAAGAAAAGCACCCCAAGAAAGAAAATACATAAAAAGACAAGACAGGTGTATAGACACCTGTCTTTACATATGTTATGATAGCAAAGACGGACAGTGAAAAAAGGGAACGTGGAAAGCGTCGGTCAGTTGCAGGACTTTACAAGACGTCGGTACTTAGGCGGGCTTGTGCGCGCCTTATGTACCGCTACGTCTTGTATGGAATGAGAGTGTTCCTGCAATGACCGATACTTCCCACGTTTTGGATTTTTCATTAGCCGTCGGTGACAAAATAATAGATTTTAAAGGAAAAAAGACTATGGACAAGCAAGCAAGAATTCAGGAATTGAAGAGGGAAAAGAATGCGGTAATTTTGGCGCATTATTATGTGGACGAAGATGTGCAGCAGTGTGCTGATTATATTGGAGATTCTTTCTATCTGGCGAAGATTGCAACCAAAGTAGATGCAGAACGTATTATTTTCGCAGGTGTGGAATTTATGGGAGAAAGCGCAAAGCTGTTGAACCCACAGAAGCGGGTATTTATGCCGGATGCAACGGCGGATTGCCCGATGGCGCATATGACGGATGTGGAAGAGATTGAGAAAGTAAGAAAGGAACATCCGGATATAGCAGTAGTATGTTATGTAAACTCAACTGCAGAAGTAAAAGCACATTCCGATGTGTGTGTAACCTCATCGAATGCAGTGAAGATTGTAAAGAACCTTCCGAATCCAACCATTTATTTTATTCCGGATGCCAATTTGGGTAATTTTATTCGTAAGCAGGTGCCGGAGAAGGAGATTATTACCAACCGTGGTTTTTGCCCAAGACATGTGGCCATTACCATGGATGATATGCTTCGTGCCAAAGAGATGCACCCGAATGCCAAGGTAGCAGCCCATCCGGAGTGTACCGAGGACGTTTTGAAAGAAGCAGATTATGTAGGAAGTACTTCCGGAATTATAGATTACGTTGTAAATACCGAAGGAGACGAGTTTATCGTGGCAACGGTAGACGGTGTGTTCCCGAAGATTAAGGAGCAGGCACCAGGTAAGAAATTATACCGTGTCATTGATCCACAGGTATGTGTGAACATGAAGAAAGTAACCTTGGATAAGGTAATTGATGTATTGGAAAATGAAACGAATGAAATTACATTGGATGAGGAAATCGCTAAGAAAGCAGTGTTACCGCTTGAGCGTATGCTGGAATTAGCGAAATAAGGAGAAAGCTATGAAGACAGATGTATTAATAGCAGGAAGCGGTTGCTCAGGATTATACTGCGCATTAAAGCTTCCGAAGGAATGGGAAATTACTGTTCTTTCTAAGAAAAAAGTGGAAGAATGCAATTCTTACCTTGCGCAAGGTGGAATATGCATGTTGAAGGATGCGTCCGACTACGATAGTTATTTTGAGGACACCATGAAAGCCGGACATTATGAGAATGATGAAGGTGCGGTAGAGCGCATGATTAAGGAATCTCCGGAGGTTATTGCGGATTTGGTAAGCTATGGAACGGATTTTGCGAAAAATGCGGATGGAAGTTTCTGCTTTACCAGGGAAGGTGCCCATTCCAATAAGCGCATTTTGTTCCACGAGGATATTACGGGAAAAGAGATTACCAGCCATTTATACGAAGAAGCAAAGAAGCATGCCAACATTCATATTTACGAGTATGCAGAGCTGAAAGACATTGTGGTAGAAGATGGCGTGTGCGTTGGTGGAATTGTGGAAAAAGATGGAAAGCCGGAGGTGATTCGTGCAGATTATGTAGTACTTGCTACCGGTGGAATCGGAGGAACCTACGAACATTCAACCAACTATAAACATTTGACGGGAGATGCCATTACCATTGCAAAGAAACATGGCATTGCCCTTAAGAACTTAGACTATGTGCAGATTCACCCAACCACGTTATACAGCGAGGATAAGGAGGAGCGAAGCTTCTTAATATCCGAATCTGTACGTGGTGAGGGAGCAAAGCTTTACGATAAAAATGGAAAACGGTTCGTCAATGAACTTTTACCAAGAGATTTGCTGACGAAAGAGATTTTGAAACAGATGGAAAAAGATGGAACCGACCATGTATGGGAGGATTTGACGGTAATTCCGAAGGAAGAATTAGACAGTCATTTCCCTAATATTGTGGAGCATTGCCGGCAGCAGGGCTATGACCCGGAGAAAGAGTGGATTCCGGTGGTTCCGGCACAGCATTATTTCATGGGAGGTGTGAAGGTTGACTATGATAGTCACACCAGTATGGAACGGTTGTATGCTGTGGGTGAAACGGCTTGTAACGGCGTACATGGCAAGAATCGTCTTGCAAGTAACTCATTGCTAGAGAGTCTTGTGTTTGCGAGACGAGCTGCGAATCATATGAAAGAGAATAAGGAAAGTGAGATAACAGCATGTTAAACAACGAAGTGACCTTGCGCCTAAACGCAGATCCGTTTATTCTTGGCGCATTAAGAGAGGATATAACCAGTGAGGATGTGTCCACGAACTGTGTGATGCCAACGCGCAAAGAAGGCAGTGTGGATTTGATATGTAAACAGGATGGGATTATCTGCGGATTGCCGGTTTTTAAGCGGGTGTTCGAATTATTAGATGAGACCACCGAAGTGGAATTTATGGTAAAAGATGGCGACGAAGTGAAGAAGGGCCAGCTCATGGGTCGGGTAAAAGGTGACATTCGTGTGCTTTTGAGCGGAGAAAGAACGGCGTTAAACTACCTGCAGCGTATGAGTGGTGTGGCAACCTATACCCACGAAGTTGCGAAGCTTTTGGAAGGAACCCATACGAAACTTTTAGACACCAGAAAGACCACACCGAATAATCGGTTGTTTGAGAAGTATGCCGTGAAAGTGGGGGGCGGAAATAACCATCGCTACAATTTGACGGATGGTGTAATGCTTAAGGATAACCATATCGGCGCGGCGGGAAGCATTACCAAGGCGGTGAAAATGGCTAAGGAATATGCCCCTTTTGTGCGAAAAATAGAAGTAGAAGTAGAGAATCTGGATATGGTAAAAGAGGCAGTAGAGGCCGGTGCGGATATCATTATGTTGGACAACATGTCCCATGAGGTGATGGCGGAAGCAATGAAGATAATCGACCACAAAGCGGAAGTGGAAGTGTCCGGAAATGTCACCAGGGAAAACATTGCCCGTTTGACAGACCTTGGGGTAGATTATGTTTCCAGTGGAGCGCTGACCCATTCGGCCCCGATTTTGGATATATCTTTGAAAAATTTACATCCGACGGAGTAATCGATGAGGGAGGAACACATGACTGGAGAAGAGAGAAGAACACGCATCGTCTCGATTCTAAAAGAGCGTATGGAACCGGTCTCCGGAACGGCTCTTTCGAAAGAGCTTCAGGTGACCAGACAGGTGATTGTGCAGGATATTGCGTTAATCCGTGCAAAAGGGTACGATATTCAATCTACATACAAAGGCTATTTGTTGGATCAGCCTCCGCGTTGTACCAGAGTATTTAAGGTGATCCATGAAGATGAAGATGTGGAGCGGGAGCTGAAGCTTTATGTGGACATGAGTGGCGTTGTGCAGGATGTATTTGTATACCACAAACGTTACGGTATAGTGCGAGCACAGATGGATATTCGAAGCAGACGGGATATCGCCTTGTACTTGGAGGATATGCGTACGGGGAAGAGTGCGCCTCTTAAGAACTTAACCAGTGGGTATCATTATCATACGATTGTAGCGGAGAGTGAAGAGGTTCTGGATGCCATTCAGGAGAAGCTGAAAGAAGAAGGCTTTTTGGCGCAGCTTAAGGATTATGAACCGGTAGATTTTTGGCATAAGTAGGGGAGTAAGGAGAAGAATACATGACATTGAAACAGCACATATTGGATACGTTAAAGGAATGGCAGGTGAAATTGGGGGACTTGGATCACAGTATTTGCCTTTACTATCCAAGAGAAGTGATTTTGCATTATTTGTGGTTGGAAAAAGAAACGCCCTGCGAGGAAGTTGTGGCGTGTTTGAAAGAATATTTGGCAAAGGAACTGCCTATGCTTGGGGAAGTGCAAGTGGAGGGGCAGCAGATCCGGTGTGCATTAAAGGTGGGGGAAACCGGTATTCGTTATGTGGAAGATGTGATGCCACAACCGGAGTTTTTGACTGGTTTTCTGGAGGTGCTAAAGTCACAGGATATGGTGGAAATCTATCGATATTTCCACACCTATGCGAAGGCGCATCATACGAAGGTTGGTATATCCACGGAAGAGGAAGAACTGGGATATATTTTCTATTTCAAAAACGAGGACGTGGAACCGTATGTGTATTGCCTGGAAGAAAGCGAGTTGGGAATTACCTATCATCGCTTCGCGCGAGAAGACGCAGGATTTCATAATGCGGATGTGGAGCGGAAGGTGAATCGCCGGGAGCAGGAAAAAGAGAATATCATTGATACGCTGGCATCGGACTATTCTTCTGTGTACCATGTGGGGCTGGATGAAGACCGATTGCGTATTGTTAAAACCACGGCGGAAGTAGAACAACGCCATGGTCGTTTTATGATTGAGAAAAATGGATATGAGCGGGTATTTGGACAGTTTATTGAGACCGGAGTACAGGAAGAAGATAAGTCGCACC
This sequence comes from Lachnospiraceae bacterium XBB1006, assembly GCA_900115795.1. GTDB lineage: Bacteria > Bacillota > Clostridia > Lachnospirales > Lachnospiraceae > XBB1006. The sequence goes on from FOXT01000016.1 coordinate 57,573, forward strand.
TGCGCCAGATATGTAGTTGTGCCACGTTGAAGAAATTGTTGCGGGAGAAGAAGTCTTTTGTTTGTCAATACCATGACCTGCAGGATACTATCTGGGAGATAAAATTTGTAAAAGTGGAAGAAGAAACAGCAGAGCCGCATAATGTGGTCATCGGTTTTCTTAATCGGAATAATGAGATTCGGGAAGAAATGGCGCGCAAGGAAGAGCAGCAGCGCAAATTGAAAGAAGCGCTTGAAAAGGCTAATGCGGCAAATAAGGCAAAGTCCCGGTTTTTACAAAATATGTCCCACGATATCCGCACCCCAATGAATGCTATTTTAGGGTTTTCGCAGTTGGCAATTGAGGAAATTGATGATTCGGATAAGGTGAAGGATTATTTAAACCGTGTCATTTCCTCCGGCAATCATTTGCTGACGTTAATCAATGCGGTGCTTGATATGAGCCGCATTGAAAGTGGGAAGATTGTGTTGAAAAACGAGGTAACCAATCTTCGACAGTTTATGAAGCAGATGGGGAATATGCTGATGGTGGATGCTAAGAAACGTAAGCAGACATTATTGGTTAAAGTAGATGTCAATCGGGACCATGTTATATGTGATCAGGTGCGTTTAAGCCAGATTATATTAAACTGTGCAAGCAATGCGTTAAAATACACGCCGCAGGGAGGACATGTGGAGTTGCATTTGGTGGAACTTCCGGAAGAGCGAGAAGGATATGGAAACTACAAGGTTGTAGTGAGTGACAATGGGATTGGCATGAGTCCGGAATTTGCAGCCAGAATGTTTGAACCCTTTGAACGTGAACAGTCGTCAACCGTAAGTGGAATTCAGGGAACCGGACTGGGTATGGCGATTACCAAAAATCTGGTGGAGATGATGAACGGCCGTATTGAAGTAAAGACAAAGCAAGGTGAGGGAACGACCATTTGCATTTATCTGGAATATCCACTTACACAGGAAAATGAACTGAAGCAGGAACGTGCGGCCATTCGCCGCCGGATGCCGGAATTAAGTGGCGCTACGATTTTGCTGGTGGAAGACATTGCAATCAATCGGGAGTTTATTTCTGCAATTTTGGAAAAAACAGGTGCGACCGTAATCCAGGCGGAGAATGGCAAGGAGGCCGTAGAACTGGTTGAAAAAGCGAAGGAAGGGGATTTGCAACTGATTTTTATGGATATTCAGATGCCGGTTTTGGATGGATACGGAGCAACCAAGGCAATTCGTCAGCTTCCGTTTTCCTGGACGAAGAAAGTTCCGATTGTTGCTATGACGGCCAATGCATTTGCGGAGGATAAGCGGGCGGCGTTGGAAATCGGAATGAACGATTATTTGGCGAAGCCGGTGGATATCATTGAGTTGTATCAGAAATTACGCACGTATATTACAAAATAGAATATTTGATTCAAAAAGTGTCTTTTCGAGAAACATTCGAAAGAAAAAGTTTCTTGTAAAGACACTTTTTGTATTTTAAAGTTTTTTTTGCACAATTAGACAAATATACTCTTGACCAGAAAAAGTCTGAATGTTAAGATTTGATTACGTTGATGTGGAAATAATGTGAAAACAGTTTGGTGACTGTGTGATGCATTGAGACGGAGAAATGAGTAGTACAAAATCAACAGAATGGAATATAGAACGTGTGTAACATACGTTTTGTATAAAAAAGTTCTAGAGAACAAAGTTGAGGAGGAACAGAATGAAAAGAAAGCAATTTTTGTCAGTGCTGTTATCGGCCTTAATGGTATGTACCATGATTCCGATGAATGTAGCAGCAAACGGCGATGATGCGCAGAGAAGAGAGAATCTGGATGTCATCAAGCTGGAAGAAGCAAAGAAGGATCTGGAACGTGTTCCGGAGGGTGCGCAGGACACCGCGGAGAGCGCAACCAACATCAAACCAAACGAAATGGTTACGGTTATTATCGACTATGATAAGGCACCGGTTTTGGAGAAGGTGGATGATCCGGGAAAGTATGACAGCTATGGTGAATTGGTAGAGGAAAATTCAAGTGCTGTTACATCTGTTGAGAAGTCCGTAGACAAGGTAACCAAGGCAATCGAGGATGTGGTATCTCCGAATAAAAAAGGAGAAGAGCCGGAAACCTTGTACAAGTACTCCGTAGCGTTTTCCGGAAGTGCAATGAAGGTTGCTTACAAGGATATTCAGAAGATTAAGAAGGTAGCCGGAGTAAATGAAGTTTATCTTTCTCAGAGATATTCGATTCCGGAACTTCAGGAAAACAAAGAGGTTCCAAACATGATGACCAGCCGTGAAATGATTCATGTAGACGAACTTCAGGAAACGACAGGATATACCGGAGAAGGTATGTTGGTAGCGGTTTTGGATACCGGTGTTGCATATGAGCATGATGCATTCCAGACGATGCCAAAACATTTGTCAATTAATAAATCCGGTATCAAGGACACTATAAAAGATTTCGATTTGACCGCAGAAGAAAATTATGCAACCAATACAACATCAGAAAAGAAAACGTTAGTTTCGACCGGAAAGAACGCATCTGCTGAAGAGATTGCAGCAGGTAAGGACAATGGTAACGTATATAAGAGTGATAAGGTTCCGTTTGGATACGATTACTCCAATCACGATACCAATCCGACACCATTAAACGAGAGCAATCATGGTACACACGTAGCAGGTACCGTAGCCGGTAATAGCGATGAAATTAAAGGTGTTGCTCCGGACGCACAGATTGCAGCAATGAAGGTATTCCGTGATGACGGATATGCTTATCAGGAAGAGCTGATGGCAGCTTTGCAGGACTGTGTTATCATTGGTGTTGATTCCGTAAACATGAGCCTTGGTTCTTGTGCAGGATTTACAAAGGTTGAGAACCAGGAGTTACAGACAGCTTATGATAATGTGGGAAAAGCAGGTATTAACTTAAATATCTCTGCCGGTAACAACTACACCAGTGCTTATGGAAGCAACTATGGCAACTACAGCTTAGCAACCAACCCGGATGAGGGTGTTGTTGGTTCCCCTTCCACATTAGACGCGGCTTTGTCTGTTGCATCGATTGAGAATACCAATATGGGACCTGCAGCCTATATCCAGCTTGGTGAAGGCGAAGATGCAGTAAAATTTGGATTTAGCGACAATGGTACAAAGGTAGGAATGGGACTTGATACCTTAGCAGCAGGAACCTATGAAGTAGTAGATTGTGGCTTTGGTAGAGAGGACGATTTCAAGACCATCGAAGTAGAAAAGAAAGATGAGAACGGAGAAACCGTTGTAGATGAAAATGGAAATCCGGAGATGGAAAAAGTCAGTGCAGTAGCTGGAAAGATTGCATTGGTATCCAGAGGAGAAATTTCTTTTGGCGATAAAGATGTGAATGCAGCAGAAGCTGGAGCAATTGCAGTGATTGTGTACAACAACCAGCCTGGTTCCATTGGAATGAGCATTCCGGAGTATCGTATTCCGGCTGTATCCATTCTTCAGGCAGAAGGTAAGAAGATTATTGAAAGCATGGAAGACGGCGTAACAACCATTAGCTATGATCCGGAAGTAACCTATAACTTACCAAATCCGGAAGCAGAAATGATGTCAGATTTCTCATCTTTGGGAACTACACCGGATTTAGGATTTAAACCGGAAATTACGGCTCCTGGTGGAAACATTTGGTCTGCATACTATGTAGAAGATGGTAAGAGCGTATATGGCAACATGAGCGGTACATCCATGGCATGTCCACACATGGCCGGAGCAGCAGCTGTTATGAAACAGTTTGTAAACGAGTCTGGTCATAAACGTGAAACTGCACAGGAAAAGAGAGCGCTGATTAATGCTTTGGAAATGTCTACTGCAACACCGGTAACGGATGTAGAGAACGGTGTACTTTACTCTCCACGTAAGCAGGGTGCAGGACTTGTAAACCTTATGGCCGCAACAAGAACACCGGCTTATCTTTCCGTTGAAGGAAGCGAGAAACCGGAAGTGGCAATGGGATGGAACGAAGAAGGTGAATATAGCTATACCGTTACGGTTAACCGTTTTGGCGAATGGGATGACGAGTTGGTATACAAGGTAAATACAACCGTGTTAACGGAAGATGTGATTGAAAAAGCAGGAGCGAAAGTAGCAGCACAGTATGCATTGGATATCACAGACGCTGTAGAAGTTACTTATGAAGGATTAGATGAAGATGGACAAATCGTTCTTCCGGAGAATGAGGACACCGTTAGCTTCACCGTAACCTTAAAGGTTGATAAAGATGCAGAGATTCTTGCAGAAGTAAGAGAAGCATTTACAAATGGTTTCTTTGTAGAAGGATTTACACAACTTGAAGGTCTTACCTGTACAGAGGATGTAGTGGCACAGGATTTAAGCGTTCCATTTATGGGATTCTGTGGAAATTGGGCAAAACTCCCAATGTTCGACAACAGTCAGTTTGAAGGAAATGCAACCTTCGGAAACGGAAATGGATTAGTAAGTGAGTTTGTATCCGGTGGAAGAACCTATGCATATCCAATTGGTTTGAACTACTTCAAAGCATTTGTTTTGGACAAGACAGAATATGATGAGGATTATGGATATCTCTCTAACATTTCTGCAACCGGCGCATTGGATAATTGTTATCCAAGTACCTACTTATTACGTGGTGCGGCGAAATTAGACTACAGAGTAGAAAATGAAGCAGGCGAGGTAATCGCAGACTTCCACAACGAAAATGTTAGAAAGACTTATATGAATATGAGTTCCGGAAATCTTTTAATTGCTGAGAACTTTACCGATGATTTCCCATATGTTGAGAATACGGCAAAAGCTCCAATGAAAGAGGGAACCTATAAGTTCATTTTATCTGCATTGCCTGCAGGTGTAGAAGATACAGAAGAAAACAGACAGGAACAGGTACATACCTTCCGCGTTGATAATACGGCTCCGGTAGTTAACACTGAGAATACCAGCGTATTTGTAGACGACGAAGGAAAATTAATGTTAGAAGTTGATGCATCCGATAACTGCGGATTGGCCGGAGTAGAAGTGGATGTTAACTTAATGGGAAGATGGACAACCCTTGGTGCAAAAGCATTTGAAAAAGAAGATGGAAAAGAACAGCATATTCTTGTTGATCTTGGATTTACCAAGGAGCAGTTTGAAGCATACGGAATGGATGCAAACGATATCGGTGTGATCGTATATGACTACGCATTAAACGGAACCGATGTTAGCGTTGCACTTGATAAGAAACCGGAAGCTGCAAACACCACCATTGCAAGTGTAGAAAACACAAAGAATGGTGAAATGACCGTAACCATTAATGAGTCTAAGGGAGCAACCGGATACAAAGTATACCGTGCGACCAAGGCAAATGGAAAATACACACAGGTTGCTGATATTCATGAGACTGTATTTGTAGATAAAAAAGCTACTACCATGAAGACAACCTATTTCTATAAAGTAAAACCATATGCGGATGGTACTTATAGAAAGAAAGAAATGCATGTTGAGGCAGAAATGTCTCCGGCAGTATCTGCAAAAGCATTGCTTCCGGCAAAAACAAATGGTGTGAAGATTACGAAGATTTTAAGATTATGCACCATTACATGGAAGCAGGTTAGCAAGGCAGATGGCTACGAAGTATATCGTGCTGATAACAATGGGGAATTTGAGTTGATTAAAACAACCGGAAAGATTCTTTCCATTAAGGCTGATTTGCTTGGAAAGGGAACCTACAAATATAAAGTGCGCGCGTTTGTAAAGGATGGCGGAAAGAAATACTTTGGCGAGTTCTCTGATGTAAAATCAGTTACAGTGAAATAAACGTCTAAACGTTTTTTGTAAATCTCCAACCGGAAAGGCCCCGAAAAGGGGCCTTTTCAAATTTGGAAACGCACAAATACATTTTAGGAATTTATGGACTCACCTGGGATAAAATTGCCGGAGTGGATGGATACGAGGTGTATCGTGCGAAAAACAACGGAAGTTATGAATTACACAAAACTACCGGTAATATTGTAAGCTTGAAATTGGAGGCATTGGGCTTTAAAAAAGGCCAGAAATACAGCTATAAAGTACGTGCCTTTGTAAAAAATGGCAAGCAGAAAGTGTACGGAAAATTCTCGAAAGTGGTAACCATTACAACGAAATAATCATAAAATGAAAAAAAGGCTCTCGGGGGCCTTTTTTTCGTACAAAAGACACAAGTGTCAGATAAAATAGGTAAAGGAGAGGCTATGCAAAAGAGGTGAGTCATGAACGAAGGATTGATACGATTAGAAGATTTTTGCAATATGGAAAAGCTGGCGGACATTCTTAGAAAATGGACGAAAGCTACCCACACGGCCATTGCGCTTGTAAATAGGGAAAAAACGGAAGTGTTATTAGAGTTTGGTATGGGAACTTGCTGTGGTTGCATCCGTGAGAAAGAGGAAGGAAAAAAAATTTGCAAAACCGAATGGGAGCATTCAGAACCGGGAATTTACCTGTGTCCGGTGGGAATGCATGGTTTTGTGTTGCCAATTGAGCTGCAAAATCAACAACGTTTGGCGTATTTGTATGCCGGAGGCGTTTATATTGAGGAAGAAGCAGCACTGGGACGCGAGCGAAGCAGACAAGTGATGCAGCAGTTAGGGATTTCGGAGGAAGCCATTGAGCGCATAGTAGCATCTGTTACAATAAAGTCGCAAAGTGAATTAGAAGGTGCCTTTGAGCTTTTGAAGGAAATTATTGGAGACTTCGTGGAAAAGAGCTACACCGTTTGGCAGAAAAACGAAGATATTCGTAAAAAAGATGCGTGGCACGAGGAGATTATTAAATCTTTAGATGACATTGGGATTGGAAGCTGGATTATGGAACGTGATGCGGATGAAGTGTGGATGATGCATGGAGACCGTTGCATGAATGAACTGCTGGGTACACCGGAGGATATGGATCCGAAAGAACGGTATACTTTTTGGATCAATCGCGTGGAAGAAACTTCACGGGAAATTGTTATGGATTTTTATCGGACATTATTGGAAGAAGGACATGCGGAGTGTGCCTACACATGGAATCATCCGAAAAATGGTGTGGTATATGTGCGGTGCGGAGCCTCTATGGACAAGGACAAGCCCTGGGGAACGTTTTTTAGAGGATATCATCAGGATGTTACAGAGAAGGTTATGAACGAGCAGGTGGCGGAAGACGCTTATCAGGCGGTACGGGCATTTAGTTCGCTATATTCCGGAACCTGGACCGTGGATGTGTTGAACGATGAATTGACGGTGCTAAAACCGCATTTTTTTAAACAGGACTATATACGTAGACATGGAAATAGTGCGCTTGTGGCGACCAAAGCCCTGGTACAGGAATTTGTGGCAGAGCAGAGTGGCGAGCAATTTACTGAGCTGGAAAACTATGAACAGACGGCTAAGAAGTTACGGAGAAGACGTAGTATCAACTGGGAGTTTTTGGGCATCGATGCAAAGTGGTATCGGATTACTGCGGTTCCATTAAAAAAAGGAGCCGGAGGGGTTGTAGAGCAAATCTTGTACGGCGTACAGGAGATTACGGAAGAAAAAAACAGAGAATTAGAAGCACGCAGATACTTAGAAGAGGCAAACAGAAGAGCAACGATGCAGTTAGACACCATAAGCCGGGCAATGCCGGGCGGATTTAAAATCAGTCGAAACGATCCAATGTATACGTTTCGTTATGTATCTACGCAGTTTGCGGCATTGTTGGGCTATACAGTAGAGGAGTTATATGAGGTGTCGGGCGGTACCATGGCAACCATTGTTCACAAAGGAGATATTGCCAGGGAATTGCCGAAAGCATTGGAAATGTACACGGTGGGGGATACGTATGTAATGAAATATCGCCTTCGTTGTAAGGATGGGTCGTGGAAATATGTAATGGACCGTGGCCGTAAGGTATATTTGGAGGACGGTACCTTTGAAAATTGGTGTCTGATTCTGGATATTGATGAGCAGGAGCGATTGAATCGTCAGTTGCAGGAAGAAAGAAAACAGTATCGCGAAGCGTTGATTCAGGACTCGGTTTATTTTTATACCATCGATTTAACTGATGGATATTTGCGAAAGCCGTTTTTGCTAAATACAGGTGAGGATGCTTTGGAAGTGATGGGGTTGACGGTTCCGGTGCAGTTCGACGAACTGTTGGACAGCTTTCAGACAGTAACCAATTCCATTCCGATGAATATTGATCCGCAAAAAACATTTCCTACGCTGCAGGGATTATTGGCAGCGTATCGAGATGGAAGGAAACGTTGCGAGTTTGAATACTTTGATCCCCGCTTGAAACAGTATCATCGAATGGTTGTGCTTATGAGTGAGAGTCAGGAAAACGAACACATCATTGCCTGCGTGATTGGACAGGATATTACAGAGCAAAAGACAAAGATGGAGCGGGCATTCGGAGAAGTAAAACGTGCCAATAAGGCGAAAACAGAATTTTTGTCCAGGATGTCTCACGATATTCGTACGCCGATGAACGGAATTATTGGCATGGCAAAAATTGCAAGAGCCAATATGGATGAACCGGAGCGATTGATGGATGCGCTTGACAAGATTGAGATGGCTGGAAAACAGTTGGAAATGCTGATTAATGACGTGCTGGATATGAGCCGGTTAGAAAGTGGAAAAACGGAGCTAACCAGGGAAGCCTTTAGTCTGCGGGATGTGCTGGAGAACGCCATGAATGCAATTAGTACGATGGCAGCAGAACGGGAGGTACATGTCTATCCCCTTGAGTGTGAGGGAGAGCATTGTCGGGTGTTGGGTAGCCCCCTTCACACACAGCGTATCTTATTAAATATTTTGTCAAATTCGATAAAGTATAACAAACAGGGCGGTTCCTTGCGTGTGGCGGGAAAAGAAGAAATCATTGATGAGAACCACAGTATGTTTCATTTTGTAATCGCAGATACGGGAATTGGTATGAGTCCGGAATTTTTGGAACGAATTTTTGAGCCGTTTTCAAGAGAGCATACGGATGCGGGAACGAAGTATCAGGGTACCGGTCTTGGCATGGCTATTATGAAGGAATTGGTGGACTTAATGAATGGAACCATCCGGATTGAAAGTGAAGTGGACCGGGGTAGTACGTTTTATCTGGATCTTCCGTTTGAGCTGGCAGAGGAAGAAATAGAGATAGAAAAAGAGGAAGAGGAAGATACCGGAGATCTGGAAGGTATGAATGTTATGCTGGTTGAGGATAATCAGATTAACATGGAAATTGCAAAGTTTATATTGGAAAGTGTTGGTGTCAACATCATTCCGATGGTAAACGGTAAAAAAGCGGTGGACTATTTTGTACGTACGGCGCACGGAGATATTGATGTGATTCTGATGGATGTAATGATGCCGGTTATGGATGGAATCCGTGCTACACGTTTGATTCGTCAAAGTGCGCACGAGGATGCAAAAACCATACCAATTATCGCCATGACAGCCAATGCCTTTGTGGAAGATATGAAAAAAACCAAGGAGGCTGGAATGAATGAACATTTGTCAAAACCGTTGGATCCGCAAAAAGTAATTCAGGCTTTAAAGACTTACAAAAAGCGGGGTGAGAACAATGAAGAAGGATAAGGGCATTATTGGTGACAGTGGCATCAAATCAAGTGCAAATCTGTTTGGACAAGGCGTAGTGGTGGTGTGCGTGTTGATTACCATTGCATTGATTGTACTCGGTATTTTGGCAGTAATTACGTATGTGAGGTAGTAGACATGGGCAGAGGAGAAGAAATAAAACGAAGAATTTTTGAAATCATTGAAGTATCGGGGGAGGGTGATAGAGTCAGTAAGGCCTACGATACCATGATGCTGGTGGCAGTGGTAGTGGGCATGGTTCCCCTTGTCTTTAAGGGGGAGAATCGCTATACCGGATATATCGATACGTTGACAGGATGTTTGTTTCTGTTTGACTATATGATTCGTTTGTATACGTCAGACTATAAAATGGGAATCAAAAGTTACAAGGCTTACGTTGCCTATGTATTTACTCCCATGGCAATTATCGACCTATTGTCAACGATTCCGGTGTTGATTTTACTGTTTCCATCTTTGGTGGTTGGAATCGGTATGTTTCGTGTGTTCCGAATCCTGCGTGTGCTAAAGCTGATTCGTTACTCAAAAACGATGACGCTGGTGGCAAATGTTATTCATCGGGTTCGGAAAGAATTGTATGCGGTGCTTGTTCTGACCGTGACGTATATTGCGGCATCGGCAATGTTGATTTTTCAATTGGAACCGGGATTGTTTCGGAACTTTTTTGACGCGCTGTATTGGGCGACAATTTCCATTACCACCATTGGTTATGGCGATATCTCACCGGTGACGAGTGCCGGACGAATGATTACCATGGCATCGGCGTTGGTGGGGGTTGCAGTCATTGCATTGCCGTCGGGTATTATTACAGCGGCGTACATGGATGAAATTAAGAAAAAGAAGGGTAAATTTGAAATCTAAGCTTTTAAATCCTTAGTGTATGGTGTATGATAATGTGTGGACTTTTTAATTTGGAAAAGGAGTTGGAAACGTTGAAGAATCTAATGTTAGTATTTGGCGGACAATCATCCGAGCATGAAGTATCATGTGTGTCTGCAACCACCATCGCGAAAGCGATTGATAAAGAGAAATACCAGGTATATTTGGTTGGCATTACAAAAGAAGGAAATTGGCTTTTGGTAGATTCCATTGAGGACATGCAGTCCGGCGAATGGAGAAAATCGAAGAAGCAGGCGATTTTGTCTGCGGATGCAACCAGGAAAGAACTGTTGATTGTAGAAGATGAGAAGATAACGCGTGTGAAGATAGACGTGGCTTTTCCGGCATTGCATGGATTGTATGGAGAAGATGGAACCATACAGGGATTGTTTGAGCTAGCCGGAATTCCTTATGTGGGATGTGGCGTGCTGGCAAGTGCGGTTTCCATGGACAAGGTATATACCAAGATCATTGTGGATACCCTGGGAATTGCGCAGGCGCAGTTTGTGGATGTTCGGAAGGAAGAGCTTGCAAAGATGGATGAGGTGCTTGATCGTGTCGAGGAAAAGCTTTCCTACCCGGTATTTGTGAAACCATCTAACGCAGGATCTTCCTGCGGTGTTACGAAGGCAGAGAATCGTGCAGCACTTACAGAAAGCTTGCGTATCGCAGCGCAGCATGATCGCAAGATTTTGGTTGAAGAGACCATCGTTGGCCGAGAACTTGAGTGTGCAGTACTTGGTAATCATCAGGTAGATGCATCCGGCGTTGGAGAGATTTTGGCAGCAGAGGACGCAGCTTTTTATGACTACGATGCAAAGTATAACAATGCTGCAAGCAAGACCGTAATTGGACCGGAGCTTCCGGAAGGAAAGGAAGAGGAAATCCGTGAAAGTGCGAAACGTATTTTCAAAGCAGTGGATGGAATGGGACTTGCCCGTGTGGACTTTTTCCTGGAAAATGGAACGAATCGGGTTGTCTTTAATGAATTAAATACGTTGCCGGGATTTACCTCAATCAGTATGTATCCAATGTTGTGGAAGGACAAAGGACTGAGCGTTGAGGCTTTGGTAGAACGATTAATTTCACTGGCCGAACATCGTTTTTTCACAGAAGATTGTTGCGATAAATAGACAGAAACCAAAGAGTGTACATGTCTGTGAAGGAGATTGAGGAATAGAATGAGTAGAATGTATATTCCGGATGGGTATCGTCCGGCATTGAATTTAAAAGAAACGCAGATTGCAATTAAGCAAATTAAAGATTTTTTCCAACAGCAATTGACCGCAGAGTTGAATTTGCACCGTGTGACGGCACCGTTATTTGTGACACCGGAGTCCGGATTGAATGATAATCTAAACGGCGTGGAGCGTCCGGTTTGCTTTGGAGTAAGGGAACAAGGGGATAAACCGGTTGAGGTGGTGCATTCCCTTGCAAAATGGAAACGTATGGCGCTGGGACGTTATGACTTTTCTGTTGGAGAAGGCCTGTATACGGATATGAATGCCATTCGGCGTGACGAAGATACTGACAATATTCATTCTATTTATGTGGATCAGTGGGATTGGGAGTGCATCATTACCAAAGAGGCCCGCACAGAGGAGACACTTCGCAAGTATGTGAAAAGTGTTTACGCGGCCTTGCGTGTGACAGAGAAGTATGTGGCAAATCGTTATGAGTATGTGCATTGTATTTTGCCGGAAGAAATTACGTTTATCACAACGCAGGAGCTGGAGAATCGTTGGCCGCATTTGGAACCGACAGAGCGGGAGTATGAGGCAGCAAAGGCATATGGTGCTATTTTTCTTATGAAAATCGGGGATGTGCTTGCCTCCGGAAAAAAGCACGATGGACGTGCGCCGGATTATGACGATTGGGAACTTAATGGGGATATCATTGTATATTATCCGGTGAATGATATTTCTTTGGAGCTATCGTCTATGGGAATACGTGTGGATGAGGACCGGTTGCAGATTCAGTTGCAAAAAGCCGGTTGCCCGGAAAGAGCTGCACTTCCGTTCCAAAGAGCTGTGTTAGAAGGACGACTTCCGTATACCATCGGTGGTGGAATTGGACAAAGCCGTATTTGTATGTTTTTTCTTAGAAAATGCCATATTGGTGAGGTACAGTGCTCCTTTTGGCCAGAGGAAGACATTGCCTATGCAAAGGAGCATGGAGTGATAATATTATAGGAAAATAACGATTTTGAATGACGTACCACCTTTTGTAACTAAAGAAAATGAAAAAAGTGTGAAAAAGTGGTTGCAAAATGTGAATACTTTGTGTACAATGAAGAAAAAGCTTCTTGGTATAGACAAAAGAATTCTATGAAATGCGCAAAGGAGAAACGTTATGAACAATCGAAAGATCGTTACAAAGCAACAAATTTTACGTGCTTTAATGATGGACCCAGTTCACCCACGCAATGAGCAAGAAGCAGAGGCTGTGTATGACGCCACAGTTTCTTACTTATTGAATTGGAATATTTTAAGAGCCGTAGGGGAAGAGAAATACTTGTTGAATGTTATGAAATATGAAACCGCTGATCTTGTACAGGCGGTTGTATAAGAGCGTGAGAAGAGCAGCTACCGTGAGGTAGCTGTTTTTTTTATTAGAGGATCGTATGGAAACGATCTGGTAAATACAGGATGGCAGTGATATAATTAAGTATTGAATGTATCCGGGAGGAAGAAATGGAAAAGCAAAGGTTGTTAGCGGGATTTGAAACAGCGTACATCAATGGAAATGTGGTTTCTGACGTGGCATATCGTCCGCAATTTGTTTCGAATAATCATAAAGAAGGAAAGAAGGTGCTCTCTTCCATAGAGGAAGAGCTTTTGGCATGCGATCAATTTCAGATTAGTGTGGCGTTCATCACCATGAGCGGAATCACGCCATTGCTACAGACATTAAAGGAGTTGGAAAAGAAACATATTCCAGGAAGAATATTGACGACCAATTATCTTAATTTTAGTGAACCGAAGGCGTTGAAGAAACTACATGAACTATCCAACATTACACTGAAGATGTATGACGTGGAAACGGCAAAAGAAGGATTTCATACGAAGGGATACATTTTTAAAAAAGAAGAGATTTATCGCATTATTATTGGTAGTTCGAATATAACAAGTGCTGCCCTTACCAGTAATCGTGAATGGAATACAAAACTTGTTTCTACGGAGCAAGGAGAGGTGGCAGCGCAGATTGTAGCAGAGTTTGAAACATTATGGGAATCGCCCTATGCGCTTACCGTGGATACATTTTTGGAAACCTACAAGGCGCGCTATGACATTATAAAACATCAGCGAGAAATTGCGAAACAGGAAGAACTGTTATCGATTGAAAAATATAAATTACAGCCAAATAGTATGCAGGTAGGGTTTATCACGAATTTGAAAAAAATACTTGCGAAAAAAGAACACAATGATAAGGCACTTTTAATTTCCGCCACCGGAACGGGAAAAACCTACGCATCCGCGTTTGCAATGCGTGAGTTGGGATTTCGCAGGGTTTTATTTTTGGTTCACCGAGGACAGCTGGCAAGGCAGACAAAGAAATCCTATGAAAAAGTGTTTGCCAAGTCCGTTTCCATGGGGCTTGTGGGAGCCGGACATGAGGAATATGATGCAGATTATGTATTTGCAACGGTGCAGACGTTAAGTAGGGATAGTCATCTTTTGGAATACCGTCCGGACGCGTTTGACTGCATTGTGCTAGATGAGGCGCATCATGTACCGGCAGGAACCTATCAGAAGGTAATGGATTATTTTACGCCGAGGCTGTGGCTTGGAATGACAGCAACACCGGATAAACGGGATGACAATGTGGAAGGACACAATGTGTATGAGCTATTTGATTATAACATCGCGTATGAGATTCGCCTGCAGCAGGCAATGGAGAATCGCCTGTTGTGTCCGTTTCACTACTTTGGAATCACGGATCTTTCTATTATAGGAGACGATGGGGACAAGCAGCGGGATTTCAATGTGCTTACCGGAGAGGAGCGTGTTCGACATATTGTGGAGCAGGCAACGTATTATGGATACAGTGGAACGCGTGTAAAGGGGCTTGTATTTTGCAGCGGAATTAAGGAAAGCGAGCTTCTTTCTGCAAAATTTAATAAGACATTGAATCCGGAGACGGGAAGTTATTATCGAACCATTGCGCTTAATGGAAGTGCAACGGAGAAGGAACGTCAGATGGCATTTGAACGACTTGCGATGGAAGAGGCCGAAACCACGGAGAAGAATACGCCGCTTGACTACATTTTTTCCTATGAGATATTGAACGAAGGTGTGGACATTGTGGAGGTGAATCAGGTTATCATGCTTCGCCCAACCCAGTCGCCCATCGTGTTTATTCAACAATTGGGGCGCGGGCTCCGGAAAGCAGAGGGAAAAGAGTATGTGGTGATTCTGGATTTTATTGGGAATTACCAGAATAACTTTATGATTCCCATTGCACTGTCCGGTGATCGAACCTACAATAAAGATAATATTCGCCGTTATGTTTTAGAGGGTGGTCGTGTAATTCCGGGAGCGTCCACGGTTCATTTTGATGAGGTGAGCCGGAAACATATTTTTGCTTCTGTGGATAAAGCGAATTTTAGTGATATACGATTGATTAAAGAGAATTATACGAATTTGCGAAACAAACTGGGAAGGATTCCGTCTCTTCAGGACTTCGATGATTATGGAGAAATGGATGTAATGCGGATTTTTGATAACAATAGTCTGGGATCCTATTACAAATTTCTTGTAAAATATGAAAAAGAGTACACCCTTCGTCTTGGAAGCGAGGAGGAGCGGGTAATCGAGTTTATTTCTAAAAAACTGGCGTCCGGTAAGCGAATACAGGAGTTGCAGTTGCTGAAGCGAACGATAGAATATGCGCGTTCTCTTTCGACGAAAGGCTTGTTTGCGACATTGGAAGAGGATTTGGTGCAGTACGGAAAAGGTTTAAGCAGGAACCAGAAGGAGAATCTTGTGAATGTGATGACCAATGAATTTCCCGCCGGAAGCGGTAAGAAGACCTATGCGGAGTGTGTATTTATCGAGGAGGAAGCAGAAGACTATAAGCCGTCGAAAAGTTTTGTGGAGATGCTTGCAAACGACGGGTTTTACCAGATGGTGATGGAATTGGTGGAGTTTGGAATCGGTAGATATTTGCGAGACTATCAGAAAAGTTATGGGCAGACGGATTTGGTTTTGTATCAAAAATATACCTACGAGGATGTATGTAGACTTCTGAATTGGGAGCATAACGAAGTGCCATTAAATATTGGCGGGTATAAGTATGATAAGAAAACGAAAACGTTTCCTGTTTTTATTAACTATGATAAGGCAGAAAATATTAGCGATACGACAAACTACGAAGACCATTTCACGAATAATCGAACGTTGATTGCAATTTCAAAGTCGGGACGAAATTTGCAATCTGAGGATGTGCAGAATTTTTTGTACGCAAAAGAGCGTGGCATTCAGGTAGAATTATTTGTGCGTAAGAATAAGGACGATAAGATATCTAAGGAATTCTATTACCTTGGGCATATGGAGGCTAGCGGTATGACGAAAGAATTTACCATGGCCAATACGGATAAGAAGGCCGTGGAAATTGAATGGGTGCTGGATGTGCCGGTTCGGGAAGATATTTATGAATACATTGTAAGTGCATAAGAGAGGAAAACTATGAAAACAGTACGAGTGGTGGCTGCAGTGATAAAGGCAGCTAACGAACAGGGAGAGACGATGATTTTTGCGACCCAGCGAGGATACGGTGATTTGAAAGGTGGCTGGGAGTTCCCGGGAGGAAAGATCGAAACGGGAGAAACACCACAGGAAGCGTTGAAGCGCGAAATCAAAGAGGAACTTGATACCGAGATTTCGGTTGGAGAACGAATTGATACCATCGAATATGATTATCCAACGTTCCATTTGTCAATGGATTGTTTTTGGTGTAGCGTTGTGAAGGGAAACCTAGTTTTGAAAGAGCATGAGGCAGCGAAGTGGCTGAAAAAATCTCAATTGCGTGAAGTAGATTGGTTGCCGGCTGATGTGACGCTAATTGATGCGATAGAACGGGAAATGTAGTTACTGTGCCGGGGCGTATGGATTAACCCTTAGGGCGGATGGATATGATTGAAAGTGTTCGCATTGTAGAATGTGATATAAGAGGTGTTTTTTGGTGCTTTTTAGAGGAAATTTATGGAATATTCAACTTCGGCAGAAGGTGCAGAAAAGCCTATTATTAAGCAGATCCAAGATAGTCGAGCTGCTTTGGATTTTTTTGAAACAGCATCATTGCCGGCAGAGGATGAAAAAACTCAGGAAATTGATTATTGAAAAAGTGACAGAGGCTCTTGAAAACGGCGAGACAAAACAGTCGTATCGTGGTAACAATCAGTTATAAAATAGAATTATGGAGAGTGTTTTGAGTTTTTGTGTGCCAATTATTTTAATTACGCAGGTATATTAAAGTGCCAAAGATATGCATTTCTATATATGGTGGAATCGTAGTTGATGAATAGTCATCCGGGGCGATTTCATCTTGGAGATCGGCAGTCCTTTGTTTTTGGAAAGGAGTGTCAAACATATTAAGTGAAATCAAGGGTTTTGGGGTGCGAGGAAGTGATTCGTACCCCCCATTGTACTCCCATTTTGAAAATTATAGGATCTGATAACTGGGCTGCCCTCGATGGAGTAATGGCTCCTGCTGGTTTTTTTTTAAAATCACAAAAAATGTTTAGGATAATTGTTGTCTTTTTCGAAATAGTGGTATATGATAATTGTAACAGAACCCAACACGCCTCTCAACGATGCGGACCACGTTGGGTCTTTTAATTCTGAGGAGAAAACGCATGGGGGAACTGAAACAACATCAACCATCGATGTCAATCGATGAACAAGTTGAAAATCTGAAATCGCTTGGACTTATCATTAATGACGAGGATTATGCCAAGAAAATACTAAATGATATTTCTTACTTTAGGTTAATAAAGGCATACAGCCTGGGCTTTAAGCCTAAAAATGGAAATTATAATGAAGGCGTAACTTTTGAGCAGATTGTGGAGTTATATTTGTTCAATGCGAATTTTAGGCAGATTATGTTTGCGGAAATTGAAAAGATAGAAGTTAACATAAGATGTCGAATTGCTAATTATTTTGCGGATACATATGGGGTTCTGGGATATAAAGAGCCTGCGAACTTTGTTGACGAAGAGTATTATAATACATTTTTAGAGGATATCGAAGGAGAACTTGGAAGAAATTCGAAGGCCCCGTTTGTCAGAAACTTTAAGGAAAACTATGAAGGTGGAGATTTGCCGATATATGCCTTGGTAGAGGTATTTAGTTTTGGCACACTTTCAAAGTTTTACAAGAATATGAAGAATGCGGACAAGAAAGCGGTAGCGTAAAGCTTTCAAAAACTCCGAAGCTTTACAAAGAATATTCACAAGCCGGTATTGGTAATAACCGAATATTTGGAGTACTTCTTTGCATGAAGCAGATTTTGAAAAACGATGCGCATTGGAATCAATATGTGGATCAGATAGAAATGCTGATAGATAAATATGAAAAAGTGGATGTGAAGACAATGGGATTTCCAAAGAACTGGAAGGAGTTGTTACGGTGGTAATAAATTATGCTTTTTCATTTTATAAAATTTTTGTCTGTTAATCAGAAATGTTCATGATAAAACATTAGGGCAACTGTAGCAAGATTTTTGCGATGGTTGCCTTATATTTTGTTGAAAAAAGTATATACTATTTTCAACAAAGGAGAAATATATGAGTAGACCTAAATTAACCGAATTGGTATTGCAAAGACTTGAATATTATGAAGACAGGACTGTGTTTGGAATGTCAGATTTTGCGGATATAACGGATTCTAAAACACTTCATATTATATTAAAACGCCTGACGGAAGAAGGTAAAGTTGCCAAGGTGCTGCGCGGTATATATATGAAACCGAGGTACAGTAAATTGCTTGGTGAAAACATACCGCCCAGAATAACTGATATTGCAGAAGCATTGGCTCAAAGCTATGGCTGGAATATCATTCCGACAGGTGCAACGGCGCTTAATATGTTGGGCCTTTCAACCCAGGTTCCGGCAAATTATGAGTTTCTTAGTGATGGTCCATATAAAACATATGAGTATGACGGAACAGCCATTGTTTTCAAGCATACGAATAAGAACACCGAACTGACGCAGGTATCAAGGAAATCAGCTCTTATCATACAGGCACTGAAGACTATCGGGAAGGAAGAAATCGATAACAGAGTTATTCGTAAGATAGCGGATTCGCTTTCTAAAGAAGAGAAAGAGACTATGCTTCAGGAAACAAAACACTGTACATCGTGGGTTTATGAAAAAATTAAAATGATTTGCGAAGAGGCAATTAATGGATAAGATAGCAAAATTACCAATGCAGGAGCGGCAGGAACTGATCATCGCAACTGCATCAAAAATGAAAATATCTGAAGCAATCGTCGAAAAAGATTTCTGGGTATGCTTTTGCCTGGATTACCTGTTTCATGAATGCAAATGGAAAGAGGCATTTGCATTTAAGGGCGGTACCTCACTTTCAAAGGCTTACGGGCTTATTGAGCGATTTTCGGAAGACATTGATCTGATCTTGGACTGGCGTGTGAGCGGCTATAAAAAGGATGAACCGTGGGAAGAACGTTCAAATTATAAAGCTTATGCCTGCAGAGCATAGTATCAAACGACTTGAGGCGGATTATGGAGTGATGAGAGCCATGATCTATGGAGATTATCCGAAATCCTTATAAACACTGCGTTTGCAAGGGTTCGCGCTTCTGATTTAAACCACGTTTAGACCATTTAAAAGCAATATTTTCAATTCAGATTTTAAGTGGGAGCCGTGTTTGGAAAAGCTATAACGTAGACAATTACACAATTGGAGATTGTTCATGAATAGAAGAATCGTCCGGTGATGTGTGGAAATGTATCCATGCGTCACCGGATTTTTTTACTTTTCGGGATCGGTTTTCTGATCTCTGGCCATGGCTTCATCGATTGCTCTGTTAATGAAGGCGGTAGCGCTTTCACCCATGCTCTCAGCGTGTTCCTTAATGATGGATCGTTTCTCAGGGGTGACGCGGACCTTTATCTCGACAAATCGATCATTATATTTTTTGTTCGCTCTCTTACGAGCTTCAGTTAAGCCTTTATAGGAGCCTGGTTTAGCTGCACTCATGACATATCCTCCGGATGTGAATTCTCATAGTATCTGTGAAGAGTATAGCACAGATTGGTACATAAGACTATGTAAAACTTGAAAATCTAAGACAACCAGAAAAGGAGACAACGATTATGGCAAATAAGAATATGAGAACCGTCAAGATCTACGGAATGAGCGGATATAAGTACCAGGCAACGCCGACCATCATGCTGAAGGGAAAGTGGCTGGAAGAGCTGGGATTTGAGATCGGAGACTACATCACTGTCAGCTGCGAGGATGCCAAGCAAACCAAAGAAGCCTTGTGCTTATCCGGGCTGTCCGAACCTTACAGATGGTCGTTACTGTCCGGAGCATCAGCAGAAGGTCAACAGTAATTATGAGAAGTACGGCAGGGATAAAGCAACGAAGAAAAGATATGGCCGTGCATGGAAGAGGATCCGTGACAAATATGCTGCGGAGCATACCTTCTGTGAACTGTGTTTTGATCGTGGAATCTTTGTGCCGACTGAAGAGATACATCACAAGAAGCCGTTGAGTGAAGGCGGTACGCACGATCGAAGTAACCTGATCGCGCTGTGCAAGTCGTGTCACTCACATATACACGCGAAGAGAGGGGACTACTGGGGTCACGCGTGCAAAATCGCGAAATGGAAGACGGGGGGTATGAAGTCATCGGGTCATCTCATATTTCGATTGACAAACATCCGGTTTGGATGTATTATTTAATTGAAATTCGGCAGAAACTAAAAACGCCGAAAATAAATCAAATGAAATCGAGGTGGAAAAGATGGCAGGTACAGCAAAACTTCCTGAAGATCAGAAGATCTTTTCCATGCAGGAGCTTAAAAGTAAGGGCTTCTCACAGTATAAGGTCAGTAAGCTGGTCAGTGAAGGAAAGCTTATAAAACTGAATAAGAGCTATTACGAGAATGCAGAGTATCGTGGTGAGGAATCAGACTTCTATTATGCGGAGGTCTATGCACCGAAGGGAGTGATCTGCCTGCTCAGTGCTGCGGTTTACTATCATCTGACGACGTTCATTCCGGATGCAGTCGATGTTGCCATTCCGAGGAAGGCAAAGGTTTCCACTATGCCAGACTGGCCGCAGATGAATGTCCATCATTATACCGATGACAGACATGAGCTGGGTGTTACTACGGTCAAGGAAGGCAAGAATGAATTCCAAATTTACGATATAGAAAAGACCGTCGTGGATATAGTGTTTTACAGAGAAAAGGTCGGGATTGAGGAAACAAAGGAGATTCTTGTGACCTATCTGCAGAGAAAAGACCGGAATCTGAACCGGCTTCTGAAGTATGCAGAACTGATGAAATGCGACAAAGCGATGAGACAATATCTGGAGGTGCTCGTATGATAAGTGCAATATCTGTAAAGGACAGATTGAAGAACCAGGCAGTGACCAGCGGTAAAACATTTCAGGAAGCATTGACGGCGTATGGGTTGGAAAGAACCGTATACAGACTGTCGGTGTCAGAATATATGGAACGCTTCACACTTAAGGGTGGAATATTTCTGTACGCACTCTTTGAAGGTGAGTTTGCAAGAGCTACAAGAGATATAGATCTTCTGGCAAGGAATATGTCGAATAATGTGGAGGATATGAAGAAGGTATTTGAAAATATCTTCTCCATCGAGTGTGATGATGCTTTGCGGTATGATCTGGATACGCTGGAGGTAATAGACATCACCGAGTTCAAGGAATATCACGGTGTGAATGTTTCCATCATGGCATATCTGGATAGGACAAAGGTTCCGGTATCTATTGATATCGGATTTGGAGATGTCGTTTATCCGGACAGAGTGAAAATGGAGTTCCCGGTGCTACTGGATATGAAGGTACCAGAGATTTATGCATATTCCATTTCATTGGTGATATCAGAGAAGTTTGAGGCTATTGTTTCTCTTGGTGATGCAAACAGCAGATACAAAGATTTTTACGATATTTATATCCTGGCTGACAGATATGACCTTGACGGAACAGAACTTAAGGAAGCAGTCAGAGAAACCTTTGAGCATAGAGGTACAGGTTTTGATGATATCTTTGCTTTCACTGAAGCCTTTTTGGCAAGTGAGATTCACCAGAACAGATGGAAAGCATTTCTAAAAAAGAAGAAAGCGCTTGTGAATGCAGAACTGGAAGATGTGGTTGAGCTGCTCAAAACGTTACTGCTTCCAATTGTAGAGAGCATAATCGGAAACAATAATTATTCAGCAAAATGGGATCATATATCTCGAAGCTGGAAATGAAGAAAGAATTGCCCTGGTGGAGGAAATACACATTAACACTGAATGAGGCATCGGAGTATTTCGGTATCGGATATAAGAAGCTGAAGCGTTTTGTCCAGTAGCATCCTGAAGAAGACTTCGTCCTCTGGAACGGCAACAGAGCGCTGATCAAGCGTGAGCAGTTCGAGAAATACATGGACAGCCAGATGAATGTGATCTGACCGGAAAACTTTTTCAAATTGTTGTGGTAAAAGAGTCATGTCTGTGGTATGCTATTGATACATAGTCGGATACATACTATGTAGTCTACAAATAGTATAGATGAACATGGCTCTCCCGAACAGAAAGGAGACGATGTTTGATGAGCGTAAAGAGACGCGATAATAAAAATCGCATTCTTCGCACAGGAGAGAGCCAGGAAGCGGATGGTCGCTATAAGTTCAGATACATCGATGCCAACGGTAAACGCAAGTCCGTGTACAGTTGGAGATTGGTGGCAACGGATAGCATACCAGCCGGAAAAAGAGATAATGCGCCTTTGCGGGAGCAGGAGAAGACCATCAATCGGGATATCGACGATAGTATTGTTCCTGACGGCGGCGGAATGACGGTGTCCGTGCTGATCAACGATACCGCTACTCGTGAAGCCATTACAAGAAAGCAGGAAAGAACGTTCCTTGATTTTATCAAAAATGATTCGCACTACTGCCGGTATTATGACGGGATGTACATTCTGTTCAAGACGGGGAGGCGTATATCGGAGTTTACAGGGCTGACAGTTCATGATTTGGATATGGAGAATAGAACTATCAACATTGACCATCAGCTTCAGAAGACCGGGACATTGGTTTACATTGATACGACAAAGACCTATGCCGGTACCAGAGTGATTCCGATGCTGGACGATGCAAAGGAAGAGATGGAGAAGCTGGCGCTGAAGGCAGCAGATGCCGAGATAAGCCGAGAAACGGTAAAATACCGGAATGCCGGAAATGCCCGTAAAAAAGGGAAAAACCGAGATAAATCAAGGGAAAACCGAGATAAATTGGGAGTCAAAATTGATGATAAAAGTGTTATTCATCTGCCACGGAATGGTACTAACTTGTAGTCTAAAAGCCCATGAAATCAACGGTTAATGTTGCTTGAGAGATAGATTTACAACCTATTTACAACTTTTGGATAGCTGCGATACGATACGATGAGTCCCCAAATTGGGGACTCTTATTTATAAGAGTCCTTGACTAAGACACAACAAACCCTTCGGGGTATGTCAAAAGAAGAGAAAATGATCTGTATTTTGACATAACCTGCGGAGGGTTTGTTATTTTGCAATTAAATTTTGAAAAATATAACTAATAGGAATAACTAAAATAGCTCGTGTCTGATATAATATTTTAATGAGTCTGGATTTTTAAGTGGAAAGATATGGACTGAAAATAGATACTTTCAGAATGGTGTTTAATATGTTGGAAAATATAGATGATGTATATTCTGGTGTAGATAAAAGATGGATTTATTCAAGCAAAGTGGATTGTGAACTTTTAAGTGATTATCTACAGAAAATCAATTTCAGTATTCAGGACTACAATTATAAGATTAACAGGATAAATGATAGAGGAGATGTGTGCTATTTAATCTTGCTTGTGACATGGATACAAGAATCTTATAAGTTGATTCAAACTACTGTTAGGGAAGATGTAATGGCATCGTTTGAATATAAAGAGGAAAGCTTAGTATCTCAATGCAATAAGTATATTAGTGCTTTAAGATCATTTGTTGTGGGGGAACTTTTGGTCCAATGGAACCAGAAGTGGATATATGGATACGCAGTACGAAATAGATTCTGGCGGGTGACATAGGAGCACGGATTTTTGCATAAAGGAATTGTGTACCTTTATGCGTATCCTGTTATATTTTTTATTTTTGCTTGTAAAGATGACTGCGGAATAGTCGTAAAACGCAGTGGATATGCGGAAGCCTTTATTTACAAGGGATTCAGAGTCCGACATTGTTGTTAAAGTGATTATCAGTCCGATATATCCGAAGTTGCATAATTTACTTGCGCCAACGGTTGGTTCGGATATGCCGTAATCGACGTTAACATGTTGCAAACATTGATTTTATGCGGTTTGTAGCATTTGATGGTCGAAGTGGTGAGTTTCAGGTGGTCAGGGTGATGAGCCAATCGCGAAGGGGTGTGACATAGGCTGGTTCACATAGCTGATCGGCTCCGCAGAGTGGTTGCGTGTAGCCTCAAGAAAAGGCTTAAAATCAATGACTATCAGGGTCCGGTATTGTATAATCATTGGTAGAGGTGATTGTTATGGCGTCAAGCAAGGAATATTTGGATTTTATATTAGAACAGCTTTCTGAATTGGATGATATATCGTATAGAGCAATGATGGGCGAGTACATCATCTATTATCGTGGCAAGATTGTCGGTGGAATATATGATGATCGTTTTCTCGTGAAGAATGTGAAAGCTGCGTCAGAATTGATGCCGGATGCATCATTGGAACTTCCATATGAGGGCGCAAAGGAAATGTTTCTGGTAGATGATATTGATAATAAGAGTTTCTTGAAGGAATTGTTGGAAGCTATGTATGAGGAACTGCCGGAGCCGAAGAAAAAGAAATAACTTTTTATATAACTGAGTAAGATAAATCGTAATTGAACGAAGCATAAGAGGAACTTCATACTTCTTATCTGCACACTGTGTATTTTAGCCAGTGTTATTTTTTGCGTGGAAAAAAGTGCAATCGAAAGCGTAAATGCATGCCATGACAGGATATCAACATCTAAGCAGATACCGTTATCATCTGCAAATGCTTCATTAACCACGCTTCGTCCGATACTCAATTATCTGACTGTACCTGAGGTAAAGAATCTTGGTGCTGCCTGCAGTATCATTGAAAATCATTATAAGAATGCCGAGCAGCGTATAAGCCTGGCATTTCTATTCTTTTTATTCGTTGTATCACTTCTGATATCGATACACCTTTTTCCTGTTTACCTGTTTGACAGGGTCAATGTGGCTTTTTATCAGAAAGCCATAATCCGGTTTATCCACAGCAAGGATATGGAGGTTCGTGAGAATCTCGGCAATGTAAAATAAAGTGCGTAAGTTGATGGTTTCTGATATGATTCCCTTTAAGTAGACAAGGTAAATAACCAAAATCTACTTAAGGGGGATTTTTTATGTCTAAATATACTGTGGATATAATTATTGCTGCCTGCGAAGATTATATTTCGAGCAATCTATCGCATAGAGAAATATGTCAAAAATACGGAATATATTACAATGATAAAAACCATAACTCAATGCTTAACAAATGGATTAGAAGATATCGTGCACAAGGAGAATCAGCTTTTTTAAAAGAAAAAGGAAATAAGAAATATACTTCTCAACAAAAGAAAGCGATTGTTGAAGAATACCTTGATGGAAAAGGTAGTTA
>FOXT01000005.1:0-51020 GCA_900115795.1 Lachnospiraceae bacterium XBB1006
GTTCGGTCCCTATCCGGCGCGGGCGTAGGATATTTGAGAGGAGCTGCCCCTAGTACGAGAGGACCGGGGTGGACGAACCGCTGGTGTATCTGTTGTCGACCAACGGCATAGCAGAGTAGCCAAGTTCGGAAGGGATAAACGCTGAAGGCATCTAAGCGTGAAGCCCCCCTCAAGATGAGATATCCCATTCCTTAAAGGAAGTAAGACCCCATGAAGAGTACATGGTAGATAGGACAGAGGTGGAAGTGCAGTAATGTATGGAGCTGACTGTTACTAATCGGTCGAGGGTATGACCTAAAGGTAAGGATGACTGTATGTGGTTTTGAAGATATATGCGAATGAAAATGACGATTCGGTTGAACCGTCATTTTAAGTATATATAGGGGTGTAGTTCATCGGTAGAATAAGAGTCTCCAAAACTCCAGAGAGGGGTTCGATTCCCTTCACCCCTGTTTCGAGGAGCCCGTAGGTACGGGCTTCTGTTTTTTTATACAGGATTTTGTAATATGAGAAAGATAATTTGAATTAGGCAATAGCGAAACTGCTCTGCGGCGTATGCCGCATGAGCAATTTGCATAATAAATCGTCTCTGCAAGTTAACTTGCGAGGACGATTTTATGCAAATTCAACATGTCACGTTCGTGACATAAGAGTTTCGCAATTACCTAATAATTTGAATAGTAAGGAGGAAAAAATGAATCAGGTTTATGATATGTTGGATACGCTTCAGAAGAAAGCATTGCGGGATTCGCAATTAAGAGATCGGTTGTTGGCAACGGAGCATAGCGAAGAGCCGATAAAGGACTTCTGTGATATCTGTCAGGAAATGGGCTTCGAATTGTATCCAATGGAACTTGTATTAGCTGGAGAGGATTTTCAAGCAACAATGAAACGAAGCACCAACGGTGGTGGAGAGAATTCCCCTATGCTTGCAAGCGGTGATGACTTATATGGGTTGTTTATTGCTGCAATCGCAAAATAGTTGGTTGTAGAAAGGAGAGTGTATTCTGTGGAGGGAGCAGTATTAACCACATTAGGATATGTGGAGAAGGATGGATGTTATCTTTTAATTCATCGCACGAAAAAGAAAAATGATATTAATAAAGACAAGTATATTGGTATAGGAGGGCATGTAGAAGAACGGGAATCTCCGGAGGAGTGCATGTTACGCGAAGCAAGAGAAGAGGCGGGGATTGAACTAAAAAATCTACGGCTGCGTGGTATCCTAACTTTTTTGATTGACGATTTATACGAAATGAGTTTTTTGTATACGGCAGATTCGTTTGAAGGAGAACTGATTGAATGTGACGAAGGAGAGCTGGTTTGGGTTAAGAAAGAAGAAATAGCAAATCTTCCAATTTGGGAAGGTGACCGTATCTTTCTATATTTATTGCATACCAGAGAGGATGTTTTTTCTCTAAAACTTACGTATGTGAAGGATGTTTTGCAAGAAGTTGCACTTGACGGAACGGTGTTAGAAGACTGGCATATTTGGGAAGAAGAGGTGAAGGGCTTATGAGAAAAGTTAAGAGAATAATTATGGGAGCGTATGTGTTGGCATTGGCAATCTTTTATTATATAGCATTGCCGCCAATTAATATTCACTCCTTTGGATTGTGGATGTTTGTAGCATTTTTTGTATGTTTACCAGTGTATTTATTTGGAATTCTCGGAGCGGAACATAAATCTCGTAGAGAATGGTTTCGGGGAAAGACAGGATGCTTTTTTATTATATTTGGAGCAATTATTGGCGCTGCAGTTTTGATTGCGCTCTATGGAGCACCTTTTTTTCATGCAAAGGGCTATGCATCCGTTTTGCATATTAAGGAGAAACAATTTAGTGAGGATATAGATGACGTGCAAGTATTAACGAAAGTTGCGTTGATGGACACGGATTCTGCCAGAATACTTGGAGACCGTAAAATCGGAAGTTTAAGTGATGTTGTGAGTCAGTTTGATGTAGCTTATGAGTATTCCCAAGTGGATTATCAGGGCAGTCCACTAAAGGTGGCACCGTTGGAGTATGCAGGTGTATTTAAATTTTTCGCAAATAAAAAAGCAGGTGTGCCCGGTTATGTTACGGTGGATCCGGTTGGACAGAGTACGCGGTATGTAAAATTGAAAAAAGGGATGCAATATGTACCGTCTGCATATTTGCAGAAGGATTTAGCTCGCCATATTCGTTTTCGCTATCCGACGGCCATATTTGAAAATCTGCATTTTGAAATTGATGAGAAAGGAAAACCTTACTTTGTAGCGAGTGTCATGGATTTTCGCGTAGGCTTGTTTGGAGGAAAAACCGTTAAGGGAGTTATTCTATGTGATCCGGTGAGTGGGGCAACCTCCTATTATGGAAAAGAAAAGATTCCAACCTGGGTAGACCAGGCATTTAGTGGCGATTTGTTAGTGGAACAATTTGATTGGTACGGAACCTACAATAATGGATTCATCAACAGTATTTTTGCGAAAAAGGGTTGCCGGAAGAGCACGGAGACAAATCGTGGAGGAGAGGATGACGAGGAAGGCATTCCGGACTATGGATACATTGCTAAAGAAGGGGACATATGGATTTATACAGGTGTGACGTCTGTCAACGAAGATGCCTCCAATATTGGATTTATAATGATCAATGAGCGCACCGGAGAGGCACATTATTTTTCCATACCGGGGGCAGATGAGAATTCGGCGATGAATGCGGCAGAAGGAGAAGTACAGGAAAAACGCTATAAGGCGTCCTTTCCATCTTTGATTAACGTGCAGGGCGAGGCAACCTATGTCATGCTGTTGAAAGATGCTAATGATATTGTGAAATTGTACGCGATGGTGAATGTGGAGCAGTACAATCAGGTAACAACCGGCGAGACAGTTTCAGAGTGTTATGACAAATATTGCAAATTGTTAGGATTAGAAACAGACGACAAGGGAAAAACGGAGGAGAATGAAGAAGTAGCGAATGCTGTGGAGAAAACCTTTACCGTTAAAGAGGTGCAGCTGATTGTAAATAAGGGTGAGACCTATGTGTATTTTGTAGACGAAGAGGGTCAGCTTTATAAGCAGAAATTTGACGAGGATGAAACGTTGCTTTTGATTCATAAAGGAGATACGTTAAAGGCAGAGTGTGTAGAGATGAAGCCCGGTATTTTTTCCATGAAGAAGGCAGAAAAATTGACAAAGAACGAAAGGTAGGGTACACTGAAGAGTGTAAAGGAGGAGTTATCATGGCAGCGGATAAGAAAAATGCGGATATACGAAAAACGTTAACAAAGGAAGACTTTATGAAGCGGAGTGAGTTACCGAAAGAGAAGGCAGCGATTCAGTCAAAGGGAAATTTACAACGCTCCGGCATTGTGGATAAGAATGGATTTGTGAAAGAACCCTATGTAGATCTTGCAAAGGAATTTCAAGAGAAAACGGATAAATAAACAAACAAGGATGCAGCGGTAAGCTGCATCCTTAATTTTATCCTTGGTAAGTTGTCATTTTAAGTTTCTTAAATTCTTTTTTCATTTTCTTGAATTCGGATTTCTTTATTTTTTTACCATTTACGGTATAGCTGTATTTGCCATCCTGATTGACGGTGGAACGGTAAGTTCGAAGTAACTTCATCTTTCCATTAGTCATTTGGTATACGCGATAAAGTTTTTCCCTGGAAGAATTCGAACTGTCCATCATAATTTCATTCTTGGAATTACGATAGAAATTCGGGCTTCCATCTTTTTGATTCTTTATCATCTTCACGGTTCCGTCGATAATGGTGCAAATTTTTCCACAATTACGGTTACCTCCGTTATAGTATTTATAAAGCAATTCATCCACACCATCACCATTCAAATCGCAAAGCGTATAAGAAAGAATGGAGGAAACCTTTGCGGCTTGCTTAGAAAGGTAACGTTCATATAAAAGGGATGGAGCAACGCTTCCTTCTATTCGTTTTGAAGCGCTCCATTTGGAATAGTACTCGTTTCCGTTTACTTCTAAAATGGTTCGAATGCGCACATAGTAAACCTGGTTTTTGGTCAGGCCTTTGATACGGCCTGAAGTACCGGTAAAGGATATTTCTTGCGGGTCAATTGTAAATTTCTCACTTGTAGAGTATTGCAGTGTATATCCTTGCGCCATGCTATTCGCAGACCATACGACGGTGGCTGACGTAGCACCGGTACGAGTGGCTTGTGTTAGGCGTGTTGCACTTGGAACAAAAACGGTAATGGTCTTTGTAGCAGTACGGTAGTTAGCCTTTGTTGCTGTAATTGTAATGGTGGCTGTGCCGCTAAAACCGGCGTCCATAACCAATTCACCAACGTTTCCGGTTAGTTTCTTTTTGGTTTTGATGGTGATGCCTTCGCTATCACTTGTGTACTTAAGATCAGCGGCCGGAGTGGTGGTTGCTTTAATCGTAAAGGAACGTTCTTTTTCATTGTAGCTAAAATAGTGATCTTTCGCAGTGATAACAATGGAATTATCGATAATGCGAAAAGTGGCAATCTGAGAACCGGAATAGTTGCCCTTACCGGTAATGGTTACGGTTGCGGTTCCCACATTTTGGTTATTTAAATAGGTTACCGTATAATCGGTAAGCGGAGAGAGCGTGGTAGTACCATAGCGCACGGTCACCGCCGGAGTAATATCCTTACCGGTATAATATTGGTCAGCAATCGGCGTGATTACGGCATTTCGCAAATCACGGGTGCTTGCCTTGGGTATGGTTTCTGCAATCACAGTGGTTTCTTTCGTTCCGGCATTATCTTTAAAATATTTCTGACATTTTGGACAATAATAGTATTCGTAGTTGCCGTCGGTGGTTTCTGTTGCAGCCTTGGCAGGAATCTTAATCATGCCAAGATGGTCACAGGTATTTGAAGTATAGCGAATACCGTTTGTTTTGGCATATTGCATAGCAGGGCTGTTCGTTGTACAACTCATGGAAAAACCGGGATTTACTGTATAAGTTGTACCGGTGCGAATGAATCCAAGGCAGTGACTGCCAAAGGTTGTTACACTGGCCGGTATATCCATGGTAAGAAGATTGCTGCAATTTACAAAGGCATCAGCGCCAATCTGTGTACATCCGTTAGGAAGCGATACAGAGTTTAAGCGAGTGCAGTCTTCAAAAGCACTATCACCAATGGACGTAAGGCGCGTACCCCAAAAACTGGTAAGCTGCGTACATCCGGAAAAAGCACTGTCTTTAATCGTTGTTATGCTGGCAGTCAAAACGCCGGTGAGCTGTGTTTTCCCACGAAAGGCTGCTGCACTAATGGTGGTTACCGGTTTGTTATCAATGGTAGAGGGAATGACAAGCATGCTGTCAGAACCGTTGTAGCCGGTAATCTCAATTGTTTTTCCGTCAACGGATTTATAGGTGTAATCTGTTACGGTATTAGCTGCCTTGGCAACGCCGGCCGGAAGGGCGGTGAGTACCAGGGCAAAGGTACATAGAAAAGCTATGACCTGTTTTGAAATCTTATTCATTGCTTAGAGTCCTCCTTTTTCCCTAAAAATTATTCTTATTCATGATTCTATATTACCATGAATTTTTCCTAAGAACAACCAAACTGGCGGCTTGATTTTGGTTATTTGTCGTGATATGATTAAAAGTGCGTATAAAAGCGCAATGAGCTATTGGAAAGGAGAATGGATATAATGAGTATTATTCCAGAAAGATTACAAGCTTTAAGAGCGTTGATGGATAAGAAAGGAATTGACATGTATGTTGTTCCGACTGCGGATTTTCATCAAAGCGAGTATGTTGGAGAACATTTTAAAGCGAGAGCATTTATTACAGGGTTTACCGGTTCCGCCGGTACGGCAGTAATTACGAAGAATGAGGCACGTCTTTGGACTGACGGACGTTATTTCATCCAGGCAGCGGCACAGCTTAAAGATACCACTGTTGAACTGATGAAAATGGGTGAACCGGGGGTTCCTGAGATTTCCGAATATATAAAGGATACATTAAAGAAAGGACAGACCATCGGATTTGACGGCCGTGTTGTTTCTGTTGGTGAAGGCCAGGAATATGAAGCGATTGCATGTGAAAATGGTGCAAGTGTGAACTACAAGGAAGATTTGATTGATGAAATCTGGACCGATCGTCCGGAATTATCTACTGAGCCGGTGTTTGCATTGGGCATTGAATATACCGGAGAATCGGTTGCCGATAAGTTAAAGAGAACCAGAGAGCAGATGCAGAAGGCAGGTGCTACGGTTCATGCATTAACCACCATTGATGATATTTGCTGGACACTGAATATTCGTGGAAACGATATTGAATTTTTCCCATTGGTATTAAGCTATGCATTAATCACAATGAACAGCGTAGAATTATACATTAATGAGAATAAGTTAAGCGAGCAGATAAAAGCGGATCTTGCAAAAGATGGCGTTGTACTTCATCCATACAACGATGTGTATGCAGATATTTGCAAATTGGCAGCAAACGAAGTGATTATGGTTGACCCAAGCAAATTGAATTATGCATTGTACCAGAATATTCCGGAAGCTGTTAAGAAGGTTGAGAAGAGAAATCCGGCAATCTTAATGAAAGCAATTAAGAATGAAGTAGAAATAAAGAACATTAAGCAGGCACAGCTTAAGGATTCTGTAGCTCATCTTCGCTACATGAAATGGATTAAAGAAAATGTTAACAAGATGGAGATTACCGAGCTG
Organism: Lachnospiraceae bacterium XBB1006; assembly: GCA_900115795.1. Taxonomy (GTDB): domain Bacteria; phylum Bacillota; class Clostridia; order Lachnospirales; family Lachnospiraceae; genus XBB1006. Next base: position 6,670 of record FOXT01000005.1, read on the forward strand.
GTTGCAGAGAAGAAATTAGACGAGTTTAGAGCAGAAATGGGTAACTTCATTCGTCCGAGTTTTGCACCGATTTCTTCCTATGGCGAGCATGCAGCGATTGTACATTATGAATCTTCACCGGAAACCGATGTACAGTTGAAAGAGGGAAGCTTATTCTTATCGGATACCGGAGCAGGTTTCTTCGAAGGTTCTACGGACATTACCAGAACCTTTGCAATTGGTGAAGTGCCACAGATTATGAAGGATCACTTTACATTGGTTGTAATTAGTAACCTGTCCCTTGCTTCAGCAAAATTCTTAGAGGGAAGTACCGGTATGGTACTTGATATTTTATCAAGAAAACCATTCTGGGATAGAGGATTAAACTTCAATCACGGAACCGGTCACGGTGTTGGTTACTTATTAAATATTCATGAGGGACCGGCTGGATTCCGTTGGAAATATAGACCGGGCGAAAGCGAGGCGCTTCATGAAGGTATGATTATTACGGATGAACCGGGAATTTACATTGAAGGATCTCATGGAATTCGTTTAGAAAATGAAATTCTTTGTAGAAAAGGCGAGTTAAATGAATATGGTCAGTTCATGTATTTTGAGCCAATCACGTTGGTACCATTTGACCTTGACGCCATCAATCCGGATATGATGACAGCAGAGCAGAAGGAACTTTTGAATGATTATCATAAGAAAGTATACGATGCAATCTGCCCACTTCTAAAGGATGACGATGAGAAAGAATTCTTGAAGAAGTATACAAGAGCAATTTAAGGGTTTGTAATTACCTGGTTAGGTTGTAAAAACAAAGGGAAAGGAATCTAGCAGTAGGCTGTACTCCTTTCCCTTATTTTTAGTTCATAAAACGAACATCTACGTTACCGGCTGCGGTGTCGATGTTAATGGTATTCTTGCCGGTTCCATATTTGTATTCATTTGCAAATCCATTCTCTGAGTGGGAACCTATTGTAAGATTTCCAACGGCACAATCAATGATAAAATTGTAGTCCTCTTCTTTTCCCAAGAGAGCAATATCTACGTTGCCGGCAGCAGTATCAATGGTAAGATTTTCAAAAGCAACGTTCTTTGCTTCAAAATTTCCGGCTGCAATGTCAACCTTGCAGTTTACGATATGCAGGATGCCGTCCATTTTCACGGAGCAATTTGCAAGGTCAAGATCCAAATTTTCCAAGGTATACGTCTTTGGCAGAGTGATGGTTACCGTTGGGGCTTTGGACAATGTCAAATGGCTATAGTGATGCTTCGGGCGGACTTTTACAATACCGTCATCCGGATCGAAGGTAAAACCAAGGCGCTTCTTTGCCTTGCTGCTTTCGCAGGAAAACTTGATGTCGTCGGAAGTTGAATCGGTCTTTAATACGAGATGAACAGCAGGGGCATCAATATCGATGGACTTTAAGGCATCTTTATTAAGGCTTAGTTCATCTTTACCATCTTTCAGGACTTCCTGTTTCACTTCCCATTTGTCTGTTAGGGAAGGAAGATAGTTAAGCAAATCCAATTGCAGTTTGCTTAAACTTAAATGGATTCCGTCCTTGGCAACTGTGGTTCCGCCGACAGCAAACCCGATGCCAAGTAATAGTACGCCAAGGATGCACAATACCAAGGCTGATTTTAATAAAAAGGAACAAAACTTCTTCATGCGCTGGCACCTCCTACCGTTTGGGTTGATTTCTTAAATAGTCCAACAATGCTTCGGTAGCACCATGGAAGGAACTGGAAGCAGAGGACACCGGAAAATGACCAGGCGAGTGCGCTGAGTGCTAAGAGCAACAAGCCGATGCCAATGACAAACAGGCCAAGTCCACAGGTTGGAACTAAAATTGCGATTCCGGCAATAATGCAGGCGATTCCACCGACAAAACAGCCAATGCCAATGGCGAAAACTGCAGCAAACAGTCCAATCAAGATGCCAAGAACACCCATAATTAATCCAAAGATACCGCCAACTACGCCGCCCCAAACCGGAATCGTGAAAATAGCTGCCAAAATCAAGAGGATAATGCATCCGGATTTATGTTCCTGATAAAACGTCCAGTTATCAAGCTTCGACTTCAGACCGGATGAATGCTTATGAGTAGTATGGTCTGCGTCATCGTGATAAGTCTGGTAAGAATTTTGCTCAAATTCGCCGGAAGTAGCAGCGCCTTCTACCGATTCCATTATTCCCTGCTCGGCAATAATCTTTCGAGCAACTTCTTCCGGGGAGCCTAATTCGTCTATTACGGATTGTTCATTCTCTTCTCCCGCGTCCTCAAAATAAGTCTGGTAGAACAATAAGGCATCCATCTGATCTTCCACCGGAAGGCAAGATAGGAAATCCCTTAGCTGGGATAAGTATTCTCTCTTATTCATAAATCGTGTCCTCCTCTAGAAATAGTTGGTTAATCTTTGCAGTATAGTCCTTCCAAGCATCGGTATACTCGGAAAGCTTCGTACGTCCGTCATCGGTAATGCGATAGTAACGACGATTGCGTCCGTTAAACGCCTGATCATACGTTTCCAAAAAGTGATCCTTCTGCAATCTGCGAAGAACCGGATAAAGGGTGGATTCGGATATGTCTAAGATACTGCGCACATCTTGCGTAATCTTATATCCATAGGTCCCGTTTGTATCCTTCGAGACAGAAGCAAGAACAATTGCATCTAATAATGCAGCACCAGTGTTAAAAACCATGTCATCCTTCCTTTCCTGTTTGATTTAACAATATTATACAGGATATAATATTGGATGTCAATACAATATTGCAAAAAATGAATTTAGTTGAGCGGGTAGGGAAAGTAGAGTATAATAAGGAACATAGAAAGGAATTGGAATCATGAATAAACCGATAAAAATACTCCTTACCCTTGCATGTGCCATAAGCCTTGTAGGAGCAACAGGTAAGGCAATGGCAAAAGAGAATGCGATACATATTACGTATGTGGATTGTAATCAGTTTGAAGGAGGAGAAAAGTATTCGAACTACTTTGTTGTGGGATGGAACGAGTCTATGAAGGATGCCGCTGATTTTTCTTTGATATACCGAAAAGGAAATAAGGAAAATGTAACGAGAATTTATGAGAAAAAAGAGCGCCAGGGCGTTTTTTACGTAAAGGAAGGAGCCGGTCAATACCAACTGTGCGCCATTTGTTTTCGGAAGGGAGGGCGTACGCATCGAATTGATTTGCAAGAAGAAGCAAAGAAGGAAAGAAACATCGATCTTTCGTTTTTGGTAGAGCAGCCGGAGGAAGTACGGCAGGAAGCGTCAGCAAAGGTACAGCAGCTTTCCACATTTATGCTACCCGGAAAGAGCGGGAATAGTCAGCGAAGTTTTTCGGCGCGGTTGCAGGCAAATGAAATTCGCCGTGTGGTGGAGACAGGAAAGCCGGTAGTGGTGATTGATCCCGGCCATGGCGGAGGGGATGCCGGCTGTAATCGTACATACGATGGAGTGAAATATAAAGAATCGGAGCTATGTCTGCAGATTGCAAAGAGCTGTCAGCAATTTTTGGAGAAAGGAGGAACGGCCAGCGTCTTTTTAACAAGAAGTACAGATGTGTATGTGGATTTTAATCAGCGTACCCAACTTGCATTTACCAAGGGTGCGGCCATTCTTGTAAGTTTTCATTTGAATTCTACAGGAACCGCACAAACCTCGGCAACCGGGGCAGAAGCTATTTATCAGAATGGAAATTATAATAGTACGGTAGCCGGATATTCAAAACAGCTAGCCCAGAAAATGGTGGAACAGCTTTCGCAGTTGGGATTAAAGAACCGCGGGATTTACTATAAAAATTCGGCAGCAACGAAATATCCGGATGGAACGGTGGCAGATAATTTTGCCATTAATCGACAAAGCAAGGTGCTGGGGATTCCGGGAATTATCGTGGAGCATTGCTTTTTAAATAATCCATCGGATTTTCGTCTTTTTTTGGAAGATAGCAGGAAAACGGACCAGTTGGCAAAAGCGGATGCAGATGGGATTGCGGCTTATTTGAGGCTCGGAAATACGTCTGAGGAGACGCCGGAACCACAGACTCCGCAGGCTGTGACCGGAGTAAAAACCAGTGGTATGACGAATTTGCGTGTAAAAGTGGCTTTTTCCTATAGCGGAGGAATCGCACCATCGGGATACGAGTTGTTCCGAGCGAACCAAAGGGACGGAAGTTATACAAAAGTGGCAAGCGGAAGTGCCAAGGCAAAGTATATGGTGGATGCAAGTGGAATTCCGGGACAGACTTACTACTACAAGGTGCGTGCGTACGTGTCCGGTAACGGCGTGGTATACGGAGCGTTTAGTGATGTGGTCAGTTATGCGGTGTTGGAAATTCCACAGTGGACAGAGTCTGCAGAGAAAGAAGGAAACAGTCGGACCATTTCATGGAAGCGGGTTGCCGGTGCAGATTCCTACGAAGTGAAGCGAAGCGAGGCGGCAACCGGACCTTTTACGAGTGTGGGAACGGTTACAAAAACAAGTTTTACAGATACCGTCATGACCGGAAAAAGGTATTTTTATGAAGTGCGTGCCTGCCGGAATCTTGGGGGACAAATGGCCTATTCAAAATATAGTAGTGTACGTATGATGGCGGAGGAATCCCTTCGTGCCAAGCGAGAAGAAGATCATAAGATTGTGCTTCGTTGGGCAAAGGAAAATGCAGTGGCAGGTTATTTGCTGTATCGGAGTATAGAGGGCGATGATTTTTCGCTGGTGAAGGAGTTTACCGGTGACACCCTTAGCTATACCGATGAAGTAGATGTGGAAAAAGCCTATCAATATCGCTTGTGCGCATTTGTGCTTGCAAATGGTGCAAAGGTGGAAAGCTTTGGTGAGGTGAAGTTGGTGAAAGCCGGTGTAAAGGCTCCGGTGATAAAGGAAACAACTACACAGGCAAATGGCAAGGTTACCATCCATTGGGAAAAGAGCAGTCAGGCGACAGGATATGAACTTTACCGATTGACGAACGAAAAGGAGGCACTTGCTGCAAAGAACAAAATTGCCACCTTAACTTACGACAAGACAAGCTATTGTGATGCAAAAGCTAAGAATGGACAGGCATACGTTTATGCCCTTCGTTCGGTGAAGAAGGATGGAAATACGAAAATTTATTCAGAGAGTGTTTCCAAGGTACTTTCCGGAACCCACATTCGCACGATTTTACCATATAGCGAATCAAAGATTCGAATTGCCTGGAAGAAGATGACGGGCATTACCGGTTATAAGATTTACGTGAGTGAAAAGAAGTCTGGCGGTTATCATCTGGTAAAAACATGCGGTTCGGATACAACAAGCTATATTCATAGCGGGCGGTTATTGAAAAAGACTTATTATTACCGGGTGCAAACGGTGAAGGACCAGCTGCAAAGTAAGATGGTGACACCGGGAAAAGGGGCAACGGTAGAGGCTCCGGAGATGAAAAAACTTACAAGCAATAAAGCAAAGGTGGTAACAATTTCCTGGAAACCTATAAGCAAGGCCAAGGGATATCGCGTATATCGCAGTACAAAAGAGAGCACGGGATATCAGCGTATTGCAACAACGACGAAGGCGTCTTATCAGGATCCGGATAGTGCAAAAAGAACCTACTATTATAAGGTGCGTGCGTATTTTCTTGAAGAAGGATTCTATGGATATACCGGATATTCGGTGGCGGTGACCAATGCAAAAAATGTTATTGCAAAGCCTGCAAAACCCACGCTTTTTGAAACAACCGATAAGCAACAAGGCATTTTAGCATGGAAAAAGGTTGCGGGGGTAACCGGATATAAAATTTATCGTTCTACAACAGGTCAGGAAAATGATTATGCTTTGTTGAAGACGGTAAAGGGGGAAGAAACTTGTAGTTATACCGATTTGACGGTCAACGATTTTCAGGTTTATTATTATCGTATACGTGCGTATGTGAAAAAAAATAAGACGGTCTATTCCGATTATAGCAATGCGGTGATACAGGCTACGGTTTATGGAGAATGCATACAGAAGCAGACCGGAGAAGTTTCCCTTAATTGGAAAGCGGTAAACGGTGCGGCATGTTATGTTTTGAGTAAAGAAACCCCGGGAGAAAAAAAGGTAGAAATTCTGGGATCGTTTGTGGATACAACCTATGTGGACACGGATGTGAAAGAGGGCGAGCGCTACGTTTATCGCATTGCGGTGGGCGATGGCAGTATGGAAACAACACCAAAAGAAATCGGACAGGTGGAAATACTTGGCAGTGTGACCGCTTTGAAAGCGGAGGCGGAAGACGATTTTTCAAAGGTACGTCTTACTTATCAGGCGGCAAAGTATGCAACCGGCTACGAGGTGATGCGAAGGGCTGAGGGAGAAACCGAGTATACGTTGCTAACCGTGCTTGGGAAAAATGAGCTTTCCTATGTAGATAGTAACGTTAAGAAGGAAAAAATGTACCAATATCGAATTCGACCGTTACAAATGAAGCAAAATGTGGTACAATATGGCTCGTATAGTGATACACAAATCGTATTGTGTGCATTGACTCCGATTATGGGGGTTCAACAGGCAACGAAGGAACAGATGGTGGCATATTTTTCCCGGGTTAAGAAGCCTTTTCCGCAGATTTACGCGGATCCGCAATACGGTGGAGTGGATTCTATCGAAGCTTTTGTGCAGATTATAATAGAAGAAGCATCAGCAGAAGGAGTGCGTGCCGACCTGGTGGCTGCACAGATTTATAAAGAAACCGGATATTTGCAATTTGGTGGTGATGTCAAAGTTACCCAATGTAATTTTGCCGGCCTTGGGGCTGTTGGAAATGGCGTGGCAGGCGCTGCGTTTCCGGATGTACGAACCGGGATTCGTGCGCAAGTACAGCATTTGAAAGCCTATGGTGATGAACAAGCTGTCTTGACTTATGAGTGTGTAGACAGTCGGTTTGCCTATGTTCAAAAAGGCAGTGCAAAGTATATTGAATGGCTTGGAATCAAGGAAAACCCGGAAGGAAAAGGATGGGCAACCGCCACAAATTATGGATATGATCTGGTTAGCATGATGAAGGTTATGAAATCATTGTAGATGGAGAGAGTATGAGACGGCATTATTTTCGATTTGAGAAGAGTTTTTGGGTAGGAATGAAGCTTACCTTATATGCCCTTTTGTTGGGCGTATTTATGATGGTAATGAGCCAGGTGAGTAATGGTTTGGTTAATATTTCCCGTACCATGGGTATTGTGGTAACCACATTTATCATTCTGGAAATCATGTTTGTAAAAACGTACGGAGGATATGATGTGGGGCGAAGAAAGAGCAAGCCCATTATATTTTCATTAAGTTTCGCAACGGCGTTCACGGATGTGATAGTATATGTGCAGTTAATGATTATGAAGACGAATGGAATCAGTGCTTCAGAATTTCGCTTTTGGGCGCCGCACTTGGTACTGGTTGTGATGGCGCTGCAGATTTTAGTGATTACCATCTTTACCTATATGGGAAATGGAATCTTTTTCTGGCTTCATGATCCGGAGCGTTGCGTCATTATTACTGCGAGTCAGGAGGGCGTAAACGAGGTAGTGCGTTGTGTTACAAATCTTAAGAAGCAGTATTACATTAAACGTGCGGTTCACTATAAGAATCCGGATATTGTGAGCATTGTGAAAGAGGCGGATACCTTGTTTTTGTATGATATTCCGGCCGAGTATCGCTCAAAAATTATGAAGCTTGCGTACAAACATCAGAAGAACGTATATCTGGCTCCGGAGCTGGATGATATTATGGAAGTAAGTTCTTCCTTATATTTGATTGATGATACGGTAATGATTAATTATTTAAGCCCGGCGTTTACCTTTGAACAGCGGATTGCGAAGCGATTGCTGGATATTTTTCTTTCCCTGACCATTGGTATTCTAACGGCACCGATTGTGTTGATTGCAGCTGTTTGCATAAAGCTAGAAGATGGTGGACCAATCTTTTATAAGCAAAGTCGGGCTACGATTCATGGACGTATTTTTGAGGTATTAAAGCTTCGGTCCATGAAGGCAAATGATAATCGAAGCTCTGCGACGAAGGACGATGACCGGATAACCAAGGTGGGGAAGGTTATCAGACGTACACGTATTGATGAAATTCCACAGATTTATAATGTTTTGAAGGGAGAAATGTCCTTTGTGGGACCGCGACCGGAGATGATTAAAAATGTGGAGATGTATACCCAGGAGTTGCCGGAATTTGAATATCGCTTGCGAGTGAAGGCCGGACTTACCGGATATGCGCAGATTCAGGGTAAATATAATACGACACCGCGGGACAAGTTGATTATGGATATGATGTATATAGAGCAGTTTTCCATTTTGTTGGATATTCAGCTGATTTTCCAAACGGTAATTGCCGTTATCCGACCGGATAGCTCAGAAGGATTTCAAACAGGAGAGGGTGGCAATTGCTTAAATTTGGTGCTGGATCCGCGGGGAAGTGGTAAAGAGGAATAGCGTATGGCAAATATGATTAGTTATCTGGATTGGCGTGGTGATTTGACATTTATGCAGTCCAGATTCAACGAAGTAGACAATTTGCTTTTGGCACAGATGTGTTATGCACCGTTTGAAGAGCTGGTGGAGCCAGATGGAAGCAATCCGCGTACCGTGGAAGAAGTGGCGAATGCATATTTTGAAAAATATGGGGAAGCGGATCGGTGCGACATGGATGCACAGGAAATTCGCGCCACGGAGGTGCTTGCGAAAATGGCGCAGAGTAACCGGTTCCGTTATTGTACTTTATCTTTTTATAACGCGCACACCGATGTGGCTGCGGAGAAGCAATTTGCTGCGGTAGTGGTAGATATTGGAACGGACGCAATCTATTTGGCGTACCGGGGTACGGACAATACCTTGATTGGCTGGAAGGAAGATTTTAATATGTGCTATGCCTCGCATCTGCAGGCACAAACAGAGGCAGTGGCCTATTTTCAATGTGTGGCGAGACATTTTCCGGAAAAAAAGTTTTTCCTTGGCGGTCATTCAAAGGGGGGCAATCTGGCAGTATATGCGGCAGTGATGTGTGAGGATGAATTAAAACAACGCATTCTTCGTGTTTATAACAACGATGGCCCGGGGTTTCGAAAGGACATTATCGAGACGAAACAGTATCGGCAAGTGCTGCCGAAAATTCGAACCATTGTACCGGAAAGTTCTATAGTGGGGATGCTATTGGAGCATGAAGAAGAGTATACGGTTGTACGGAGTACGCAAAGTGGTGGGATGCAGCATGATGCCACGAGTTGGGAAGTATTGGGACGCCATTTTATCTATTTAGAGTCCGTCAGCGCCGGAAGCCGCCGGATTGACAGCACGATTTCTGCCTGGTTGTCAGAATTGTCTCCGGAGGATTTGAAGGAAACGGTGGACGCTCTGTTTTCTGTTCTTGTGGCAGCAGGATTTTCTACGGTATCCTCCATTCAGAAAGAACCGTTGAAGAATGCACTGGCATTGCTTCGAGAGATGAACCATTTAGAACCGGAAAAGAAGAAACTGATTACCGGAGTGATGACAGCATTAGTGAAGGAAGGAAACCGTACGGTAAGACGGGCGATTCCAATTGGTCAGGAATCCGAAGAGGAGTTCTAAACGTATATGAGAAAAGAAGAAAAACCGTTTATTCGCGTTAGTGTTCGTAATTTTGTGGAATTCTTACTGCGAAGCGGTGATATTGATGATCGAAGAGGTAACCTTAGACAAACAGATGCTATGTTAATGGGCAGTAGAATTCATCGCAAAATTCAGCAGTCCATGGGAGGTGGCTATCAGGCTGAGGTTACCTTAAAATTATATAAAGAAGAGCCAACTTACAGTTTTAGTCTGGAAGGAAGAGCGGATGGCATTTTTGAGGACGAAGAGGGAATCTTCGTGGATGAGATTAAGGGAATGTACATGGATGTACATGCATTAGAAGAACCGATTTTACTTCATGAAGCGCAGGCAAAGTGCTATGCCTATATATATCTGGTAGAGAATGACTTGCAGGAAATAGGGGTACAGATGACTTACTGTAATCTGGATTCTGAAGAGATTAAGCGTTTTCGTCAGCGATACAGCAAAGAGACCTTGTGCGAGTGGTTTGAAGTACTTTACCAGGAGTATCAGAAATGGGTACGGTATCGGGTGGAGGCACGCGCTATGCGCCAAACGTCCATTTGGCAGCTTTCTTTTCCTTTTCCATACCGAAATGGGCAAAAAGAACTGATACAGGATGTTTATCGATCCATTCTTCGAAAAAAAACGTTGTTTGTGCAGGCGCCAACGGGGGTTGGAAAGACATTGTGTACAATTTTTCCGGCGGTGAAGGCGGTGGGAGAATCCTTGTGTGAGCAGATTTTTTATTTGACTGCAAAGACCATTACCCGCACGGCAGCAGCAGAGGCTTTTGCCCTGTTGATTGAGCAGGGATATCGTGGAAAAGTACTTCTGTTGACGGCGAAGGACAAGGTCTGTCCTTTGGAGGAACGTTCCTGTAATCCGGTTGATTGTCCTTATGCAAAAGGATATTTTGATCGGATAAACGATGCGGTGTTCGCATTTTTGAAGGAGGAAGGATTATTTGATCGGGAGCGTTTGGTGGCATTTGCGTTAGAACAAATGCTCTGTCCGTTTGAATTTTCTCTGGATGTTTCGTTATGGTGCGATGCAATTATTTGTGATTATAATTATGTATTTGATCCAAATGTCTATTTGAAGCGTTTTTTTTCAGATGGTGTAGAAGGAGAGTATGTATTCTTGGTGGACGAGGCGCACAACCTGATTGACAGGGGACGGGAAATGTACTCCGCTGTATTATATAAAGAAAGCTTTTTGGCAATGAAACGGCTGATGACACCGTATAGTAAGCGGGTGGTTAAAGCCCTGGAAGCTTGTAATCGCCATCTTTTAACCTATAAACGGGAGTGCGAAACCTATAAGATTTTGCCAACCTTTTCGCCATTTCTGTTTTCCCTTTTACGATTATCCGGGGAACTGGAGCGTTTTTTTAAAGAGTATCCCGGATTTGACGGGGGAGAGGAATTTGGGGAATTCTATTTCGCACTTCGTCATTTTCTTAATATGTGCGATATTATGGATGAAAATTATGAAGTTTATACAACCCATGATGAGGAAGGACGGTTTGTAATCAAGTTGTATTGCATAGATACAGCGGGAGTGATTGGAAATCGGCTGCTGATGGCGCGATCCACGGTGTTTTTTTCGGCAACCCTTTTACCTATTACGTATTATAAACAGATGCTGACTACGGAAAAAGAACCCTATGCAATTTATGCGCAAACTGCGTTTTCTCCATTACAAAGCGGTATTTTTGTGGCAACGGATGTAAGCAGTAAATTTACCAGACGCAATGCGCTTGAGTATCAGAAAATGGCAACGTACATTCGTAGAATCGTGGAGGTTAAGCCGGGCAACTATATGGTCTTTTTTCCGTCCTACGGATATCTTCGTAAGGTCCTGTCGTTGATGGACGAGGAGACATTTTCCATTGTTGTGCAGGACGGAAATATGTCGGAAGCGCAACGGGAAACTTTTTTGCAGCAATTTGAAGAAGAAGCAGAGAAAACAGTGGTTGGATTCTGTGTCATGGGTGGTATTTTTTCAGAGGGAATTAATCTTACAGGGGAAAAATTAATCGGTGCCATCCTAGTCGGAACAGGCCTTCCGGGCTTAAGTGTGGAACAGGAAATTCTGAAAAAACATTACGAGGAGGCAGGAAAAAATGGGTTTGACTATGCCTTTCGTTATCCTGGTATGAATAAAGTGTTACAGGCCGGCGGGCGCGTTATTCGGACGAAAGAGGATCGGGGCATTATTGTTCTATTGGATGAACGATTCTGCCGGGGAGATTATCAAACACTTTTTCCGAAAGAATGGGCGAACCGGACGACCTGCAATTTGGATACGATTGCAAAGAAGCTAATCGACTTCTGGCAAGAGCGCTAGAAAGGCATCTACCACCGGAGAATTCGGAACACTGCGTAGCGTAGCCGACACCATATGGCGCTTTGGAAGCGCTGCGAGAGTAGAAACGACAAATAAATCCTTCGGATTTGTAGGGAGGCAAAAGTCCGGAACAAAGGCGATGCCCAGACTAATTTTCGCTAAGTCGATTAGCAGATCGTTGCTTCCAAGTTCAATTTCCGGTTCCAATTGCAACTGTTCCCGATAAAATAAATCATGTAAGAATTCACTGGTTGTGCTCTGTCGATCCAACATGAGAATCGGATACTCGGATAGTTCTTTCAGACTTAGGGTCTGATTCTTTAGGGGCAAATAGCCACTACCGGCAACAAATACATCGTGGAAACTTCCAATGATACGTGTGGAGAATTCTCCTGTTAACCTGGAATTCGGGGTATTGGTAACCACGCAGTCAACTTCGCCGGTGGATAGTAGGTCTACACACCGCAGGGAAGACTGATTGGTTACTTTAATAGAAACCCGGGGATAAAGGCGATGAAATTTCCGCAAGTAGGGTAGTAAAAAGTACCGGCAGATTGTATCGGGAGCACCGATATGTAGTTGCCCGCCTTCTAATGTATTTTCTTGAGTAATGCGGCGTTGCCCCTGAGATAACAATCTAAGCGCCGGCTCAACATGCGAAAAAAGCATCTCGCCGGCGGGGGTTAAGGATACGGATTTCGTGGTACGCACGAACAGTGCGCGCCCTAACTTCTCCTCCAAACTCTTAATGGATTGACTAACTGCAGACTGTGAAACATAGAGTTTCTTTGCGGCTTTAGAAAAACTTCCGAATTTGGCAACTTCGTAAAATATCTTGTAGTATTCATAATTGATATCGTTCATATATTAGACCACCTTATTAAACACATTAAATATATTAACTTCACTAATTCATTATACCGTGTTACAATAGGGATTGTAAAGATATTATTTCGATTGTGTGAAATTTTTATATAGAAAAAACTATTTTTAGGAGGATTGCCTTATGAGCAACGTACGAAGAATCTATGTAGAGAAGAAGAAGGAGTATGCAGTCGCAGCCAAAGCACTTTTGGCGCAGATTAAGGAGTATTTGGGGATTACATCCGTGACAGGCGTGCGTATTTTGATTCGGTATGACATTGAGAATATTTCGGACGAAACCTATCGGCAGGCGTTAACCACAATTTTTTCAGAACCGCCGGTAGACATGATTCATGAGGAAACCTTTGATGCAAAGAACGGCACTGTGTTTAGTTCCCAATTTTTGCCGGGGCAGTTTGACCAACGAGCTGACTCCGCTGAACAGTGCGTACAATTTTTGAACCCGGAAGAGAAGCCGGTGATTCGCACCGCAACCACTTATGTGTTAGAAGGTTCCGTTACCAAGGAGGAACTTGACAGCATCGTTTCCCTGTGTATTAATCCGGTGGATTCGAAGAAAGTGGATGAAACAAAGCCAAAGACTCTTTTAACCCAATACGAAGAGCCTTCGGATGTGAAAATCTTTGACGGCTTCTCTCAAATGGAAAAAAATGACCTTTCCGCATTGTATGAGTCCTTAGGATTGGCCATGACATTTCAGGACTTTTTACATATTCAGAAATATTATCGTGACGAAGAGCATCGTGATCCGACCATGACAGAAATCCGCGTGCTGGATACCTATTGGTCTGACCATTGCCGTCATACGACGTTTGCCACGGAGCTTAAGAAAGTAACCTTTGAAGACGGTTATTTTAAGAAGCCAATAGAACGTAGCTACGAAGCATATCTTGCGACCATGAAGGATATGTATCAGGGACGTGACGATAAGTATGTGTGTCTGATGGATATCGCGTTAATGGCAATGAAGAAGCTGAAACGTGAAGGGTTATTAGATGATCAGGAAGAATCGGATGAAATCAATGCATGTAGCATTGTTGTTCCGGTGGAAGTGGATGGAAAAGAGGAAGAATGGCTGGTTAGTTTTAAAAACGAAACCCACAATCATCCGACGGAAATTGAGCCGTTTGGTGGTGCTGCAACCTGTCTGGGTGGAGCAATTCGTGATCCGCTTTCCGGACGTTCCTATGTTTATCAGGCAATGCGTATTACCGGTGCGGCAGACCCGACCCGCCCGGTTTCCGAAACATTAGAAGGTAAATTACCGCAGCGAAAGATTGTAACGGAAGCTGCGCATGGATATAGTTCTTATGGTAACCAGATTGGTCTGGCAACCGGTTATGTAAAAGAAATTTATCACCCGAATTACGTTGCAAAACGTATGGAGGTTGGTGCTGTTATGGGGGCATCACCGCGCCGATGTGTGAAACGATTAAACTCCGATCCGGGAGACATTATTATCCTTTTAGGTGGTCGTACCGGTCGTGATGGCTGCGGTGGCGCAACCGGTTCCTCAAAAGCGCATACGGAGGAATCATTAAGTACCTGTGGTGCAGAAGTACAAAAAGGAAATGCACCGACAGAACGAAAGATACAGCGCCTTTTCCGAAGAGAAGAGGTTGCTTCCTTAATTAAAAAATGTAACGATTTTGGCGCCGGCGGTGTATCCGTTGCTATTGGAGAATTAGCCGATGGACTCGCTATTGATCTTGACAAGGTACCAAAGAAATATGCGGGTCTTGACGGAACGGAACTTGCCATTTCGGAATCCCAGGAGCGTATGGCGGTGGTAGTTGATCCGAAAGACGTGGAGGCATTTTTAAACTTTGCCAAGGAAGAGAATCTGGAGGCGGTTTGCGTTGCAGAAGTGACAAAAGAACCGAGATTGATTCTTACCTGGAGAGGCAAAGAGATAGTGAATCTGTCCAGAGCATTTTTAGATACCAACGGTGCGCATCAGGAAACGGAAGTTATTGTAGAAATGCCGAAGGAAGAAGAGAATTTCTTTGTTGTCGATGAAATCGAAGATGCAAGAACAACCTGGTTGGATACCCTTTCTAATTTGAATGTTTGCTCCCAGAAAGGTTTGGTGGAGCGATTTGATTCTTCCATCGGGGCAGGTAGTGTGTTAATGCCATATGGTGGTAAGTATCAGATGACAGAGACCCAGAGTATGGTGGCAAAGTTACCGGTACTTAGAGGAAAATGTGATACGGTAACCATGATGAGTTATGGATTTAATCCGTATCTATCATCCTGGAGCCCTTATCATGGTGCAATCTATGCGGTTTTGGAATCGATTTCCAAAATTGTGGCAACCGGTGGGGATTATAAGAAGATTCGTTTCTCCTTCCAGGAGTTTTTCCGCAGAATGTCAGCGGATCCGAGACGATACAGTCAGCCGGTGGCAGCACTTCTAGGTGCTTATGATGCACAGATTGGATTTGGACTTCCAAGTATTGGCGGAAAGGATTCCATGTCCGGAACCTTTAATGATATTGATGTACCGCCGACATTGATTTCCTTTGCGGTGGATGTAGCAAAGCAGCAAGAGATTGTTACACCGGAATTAAAGCAAGCGGGCAATGGTTTGGTATTGTTCCGGATTAAGAAAGATGAATACGACGTTCCGGTTTATGAACAGGTAAAGAAGGTATACGATACGGTTCATGCATTTATTTTGAATGGAAGTATTTGTTCCGCCTATGCAATAGAGCAGTATGGTTTGTGTGAAGCTCTCAGTAAAATGGCATTCGGCAATCGTTTAGGCGTAACCATTTATGACGAGGTTGCATCGCAGACGGTATTTGGTCCGGGATATGGAAACATTGTGTGCGAAGTGCCGGAAGATAAGCTAGATGCGTTGCTTGCAACGGATATGGCGGTTCTGATTGGTGAAGTGAACGATGAGGGTATGTTCTACTATGAAGATGCCGAGATTACCATGGAAGAGGCACTTGCAAATTGGGAAAAACCTTTGGAGAAGGTATTCCCAACCAAGGCAGAAAAACAAACAACCGAAGTTCCGGTAAAGGAATATAAGGCAAGCAATATTTATATTTGTAAGCATAAGGTTGCAAAACCCCACGTATTCATTCCGGTATTTCCTGGCACCAACTGTGAGTATGATTCGGCCAGAGCCTTTGAGCGTGCAGGTGCAACAGCAACCCATATGGTATTTAAGAATCAAAGTGAGCAGGAGATTCGGGAATCGGTAGAAGCATTCCGTAAGGAAATTGCAAAAGCACAGATTGTTATGTTCCCGGGTGGATTTTCTGCCGGTGATGAACCGGATGGTTCCGCAAAATTTTTTGCAACTGCATTTCGTAATGAAGTGTTGAAGGATGAAATTCATGCGCTTTTGAACGAGCGGGACGGATTGGTGCTAGGTATTTGTAATGGATTCCAGGCATTGATCAAATTAGGATTGGTTCCGAATGGAGAAATAGGAGTACAGACGGATGATTCACCGACGCTTACCTATAATACCATTGGACGCCATATCAGCAAGGTAGTATATACAAAGGTGGTATCAAATAAGTCACCTTGGCTGTCTCTTGCAGAAGTAGGAAAGACCTATGCGATTCCAGCGTCTCATGGCGAAGGACGCTTTGTAGCCAGCGATGATTGGCTTCGTAAATTGGAGGAGAATGGCCAGATTGCAACCCAGTATGTGGACCTTGCGGGGGTTGCATCTATGGATGAGACCTGGAATGTAAATGGTTCTTACCGTGCAATTGAAGGAATTACCAGCCCGGATGGACGGGTATTCGGTAAAATGGCACATGCAGAGCGACGGGGCGATCATGTTGCTATGAATATTTATGGGGAACAGGACATGAAGATTTTCGAGTCCGGCGTAAATTATTTTAAATAAAAAAACAAATGGAAATCATCCGAAAAAGCAATTTTTTTCGGGTGATTTTTTTTGACTTTCTGAGTGCCTTTGATTATAATGAAAAAGGCGAAATATACGGAACATAATTAGGAAAGGAAATAGTATTGGAACAAAAGAATGAAGAAATGACTGCTTTTTCGACATTTATTAGAGATGCTCGTGTACAAAAGAAAATTACGAGCCGACAGCTTAGCAGAGGAATTTGCAGTGAGGGATTTCTTTCGGGGCTGGAAAATGGAAAACGCAGTACGGATGTATTAACAATTGAGCGGTTGTTGAGTAGATTGGGGATTAGTTTGGGGGAATTCTACTTTCTGGTAGGTGGAAGAGAGTATGAGCAGGAGCAAGGTATTGCCAGGGTGATTAAATTGCTGTACCATCAGAAGTATGAAGAGGCTAAAAAGGTGACAGAGAATTTCTTGGAGGGATTGCGTTCCGGTGAAAAGATAGCAAGACAAGTTGGCTTGCATTTGCTATCTATGGCAGAGCGTAACCTTGGGGCGTCCTCCGTCAGATTGCACGAAATTCTAAAGGAAGCTGTGGGATTAACCATGCCGCTTAAGGAGCTGGACCACTTTGAGGGGTTGATTTTGTCTATTCAGGAAGTGGATATGTTACTTGATTACGAGGAATGCAGTGAAAAACCCCGACCGGATATGTTTCTTCGATTGGCAAAGTACGCCCTTGATTTGCGTTTTGAGGAAAGCTGCCAGGCGAAGGTTTTTCCAAAGGCAGTAGTACTATACTGTCAACATGCCAATATATCGAATGAAGATAAGAAGGATGCATTGGATGATGCCTTGAATTTATTACGAAGAACGGCTTCCGCCTATTACTTGTGGGAAATTTTGCGTTTGCGGAATCAGTTGGGTGGAAATCCGGAGCGTAAGGGATCCTATGTACGGTGGCTTGACGATTTAGAGGAACTATATGATGAGTATGGAATCCCTATTGAAAACCGGGACTCACTTATTGTCTATAATCATGGCGGATTTTTTGGAATTCAACATGTGATAACGGCAAGATGGAAAATGTTAGGAATGACAGCGGAGGAATTGTGTGAAGGCTGCTGTAGTCGACGAACGTTACAGCGTCTGGTAAATGGTGGAACCATGCCCCAGGGAGACGTGCTATGTGCTTTGTTTACGAAATTACGATTGCCGGTATGCACAGTATATGGGGAGATGTTATACGGAGATTGGCGTGGTAGAGAGTTATATAGAGAGTTTACAAAGAATTATAACATTCACAACCCAGCGATGATGAGTATTATCCGAAGGTTGAGTGAAAACCTGACAGAGCATTCTACTTATAACCAGCAGATTATAGATCGTTTATATAATATTATGGCATGGAACCTTAAGGAGAAAGATACAGAAGAGTTCCGGAACAGCACTTTGGAATTATTACAGAAAACCTTGCCAATAGAAAGGCTACAGGAGATTGAAATTGGTTATTTTACCTGGGGAGAATTACTTTTGTTAACGGATATGGTAAGGGGCTATGCCGGGGATGAGGAGAATGTTCGAAAGTATTTGGAAATTATTTGCAAACAATATCAAGCTTTTCTTGCAGGAGAAACTTGGGAGATGGTCAGTGGACATCAGGACTTTATTATGAACTTTGTCTGCAGTGAGTACGGCAATATTGGCGAGTATCAGTTATCTACGGAGTACGAGAGGATTTTTGTGGAGGAAAATCTAAGAAAACATGACCTTTGCTATTTGATGGAACATATGTATAATTGCTGGTGGAATGAATGGATGCAACATCCGGAAAGTGTTGGCGACAGGGCGTTACAGCGGTGCTACACTATAGCGGAAATTATACAACGGGAGTACATGTTACCATTCTTGAAAGAAAAGATGGCAACACTGAAAAAAAGAACCGACTGAGAGTCTTCGGTTCTTTTTTTCGTGATATTGAGGGATAAGGAAACAAAATAAAGAATTGTTTTTTTTAATTATACAATACCGACGTATTGCCCACCGCCCGGGTTTGGTACAGCGACATCACTGTCCGGGGTGATTTCCGGTTCTTGGGCAGTCTCGATTGCTACGGGCATCATGGTCTGAAGCGTTATCACAGCTCCGGCTGCCAACGTCAAACTACAAATACCAACAAATAAATACTTTTTCATAATAGATTTAATAACGCTAACTTTCATGACAATACCTCCAAAATACTTCGTTTTGTTGCATAAATCAAGTATAATGTGTAAGGCGCATGAAGTCAACAGACAGAGTAGTAGGAAAAACTTTACAACTTTGTCCGATTGGAGGAAACGACAAAGTTGTAAAGAAAATAGTCTGAAAATGTCTATTGTTTTTGAAAAAAAACGAGTGTAATATAAACGCAAGAGCTCAGAACACTAACTTTTGCGTAAAAGGAATATCACGAAAGAAGGAAAGTATATATGAAAAATAATTGGGTTAAAAGAGTGACGAGTGTAGCAATGGCGACTGCAATGATTTTTGCAACCTGTACGGCAATGCCGGCACAGGCAAAAGGGTTTACATTCCGCGGATCACATGAGCCAACCTTCCTAAAGGAAGAAAACCGTTTGTCAAAGAAGAACGTAGCAACAATCAAAGAGATGGTAGCAGGACTATCCGAGAACAAATACAAAGCGATACGTGTTGATGATTATGTATCGGTTTACAACGTAGATTCACAGGAAACATTTTTCTTATATCCGGTTTATTGTGACGGAACCATGCGTTTTGCTGCACACGTTAGCGAAGCCGGTGACGTAAGCGTAACCGATAATCTGGAAGCATTGGTAGCAATTGGCTGGGTTGATGCAGCAGATGTGATTCTTTATGTGGATGACGGTGTATATTACGCAGAGAGTAAAGATGGCACAACCAAACTTAGTGATGAACATTATGTGATTCATGATGATAAGTATTCCTTTGATGGATTAACCTACGAGGAAAAGTTGGATGTTATGGATGATAACGGTGCTGAATTTGAAACCTTTGGTACAAAGATGAATAAGTTTGGCGTAGAAAAATCCTTTAACAACAACGATACCACCGATGGCTGGTGGGATTGGTGGTGGGATGACCCAGGACAGAATCAGGGTCAGACAGTTACTAAGAAATGTGGAATCACCAATTTCTTACTTCAGGGTAACTACGGACTTTGCTGGGCTTGTACGGTAGGAACAATCACCAACTTCATGACCGGTAGAAATTTAACCGGAAAGAACGTGGCTGATATGATGGGCATCGGATACGATGATGGTGCTACCATCGATCAGATTCGTACTGCACTTGGCTGTTATGGATTATCATTTAGTGTATACAATAACAAACTTCCATTTAGCCAGATTAAGAATAACGTGAATGCAGATAAGCCATTTGGTATCTGCTTATCAACTTACAACGCAGGACACGCTATCACAGGCTATGGCTATTCCTACAACACCGCAAACACTTCTTCCAATGCATCTACAAATCTCGTATATGCTTGGGACTCCAACGGATATCAGATTTCTTTTGCACAGAATGCAAGCAGAATCAACACATCCGGTTATAGCTTTAGCTGGTATGGAAGCGTTTATTAATCTAATCATTTTCTCTAACATTTACCCGGGCGGTTTTGCGTTGCCCGGGTAGGTGTTAAAAAGAAATTGAAACTTTTTTTAAAAAAGTGTTGACAAATCGGACAACTCTATAGTATACTAACATAGTCGTCAGCGACAACATGGGATCATAGCTCAGCTGGGAGAGCATCTGCCTTACAAGCAGAGGGTCATAGGTTCGAGCCCTATTGGTCCCATCCATGGCGGAGTAGCTCAGTTGGCGAGAGCACACGGTTCATACCCGTGGTGTCAGGGGTTCAAATCCCTTCTCCGCTACTTAATAACCCTTGGTTTTCAAGGGTTATTTTTTCTTGCAAATGAAACAAAAAATGTGAAAAAAAGATGAAAAAAGTATTTGCAAACTGTGGACGACTATGATATAATAAATAAATCAAGGACAATTATTCTCTCAATTGTAAAGACTTTCATCCAATTGTCCGATAATACTAGTATAAGATAAAGGGGAATGACTTAGTGAACTCTAGGTTGTTCTTTTTTATTTGCGTAAAGAGTGGAATAATGCTATAATGGTTCTGATTGTAAAAGGAGCGAATTCTATGCGAATTGGAACGGGATACGATGTTCACAAATTAGTTGAGAATCGCAAGTTGATTCTTGGCGGTGTAGAGATTGAGCATACGTTAGGATTGTTGGGACATTCGGATGCGGATGTGCTTTTGCATGCCATTATGGATGCCTTGCTTGGGGCAGCAGCGCTTGGAGACATTGGAAAGCATTTTCCGGATACCGATGAGCGGTATAAGGGAATTTCGAGTTTGAAGCTATTGGCACATGTCAAGGAGCGAATAGAACAAGAGGGGTATGTAGTAGGCAATGTGGATGCGACAATTATCGCGCAGAAGCCGAAACTACGCCCGTATATAGAAGAAATGGAAGGAAATATCGCAAAGACGTTGGGAATTTCGGAGTCACAGGTGAATGTGAAGGCAACAACGGAAGAACACCTGGGGTTTACCGGACGGGAAGAAGGGATTTCGGCGCAGGCGGTTTGTCTACTTGAAAATTTTTATGAGGGCAGTTTTGCAGTGGCGGATAGCCAGCAGGCTAGTGGGGCAACGGATCGATGTAGTCACTGTTGTGGATGCCGTAGACAAACCAATCAGGAAGAATGACAGAAAGAGGAAGAGAGAAAATGGAAAATAGATTTCAGATGTTTAATACACTGACACGTACCGTAGAGACAATTATACCGAATGAAGACGGGAAGATTAAGATGTATACCTGCGGACCAACGGTATATCATTTTGCCCATGTAGGGAATTTAAGAAGCTACATTATGGAAGATGTACTGGAGAAGAGCCTGCGTTTTATCGGCTACGATGTGAAACGTGTTATGAATATTACGGATGTGGGTCATCTTTCCGATGATGCAGATTCCGGTGAAGATAAGATGTTAAAAGGTGCAAAGCGTGAGAACAAGACGGTTATGGAGATTGCCAAGTTCTACACCGATGCATTTTTTAAAGATTGCGAAGCACTGAATATTAAGCGTCCGGATGTGGTGGAACCGGCAACGAACTGTATTCCGGAATTTATCCATATGATAGAAGTGCTTTTGGAAAAAGGATATGCATACCTTGCAGGAGGCAATGTATATTTTGATACATCCAAGTTGGACGATTATTTGGTATTTTCCTCCGCGGCAGAGAAAGAAGCTTTGAAAGAAGGCGTTCGCGATGACGTGGATGTTGATGAGAATAAGAAGAATAAGAGTGATTTCGTTTTGTGGTTTACCAAGTCCAAGTTTGAAGATCAGGCGCTAAAATGGGATAGTCCATGGGGCGTTGGGTATCCGGGATGGCATATTGAGTGCTCATGCATCAGTATGAAGCACTTAGGGGAATACATGGATATTCACTGCGGTGGTATTGATAACATGTTCCCGCATCACACCAATGAGATTGCCCAGTCTGAGGCGTACCTGGGACATAAATGGTGTAATTATTGGTTGCATGTACACCATTTGAATGAAAAAGGCGGAAAGATGAGTAAGTCAAAAGGAAACTTCTTAACGTTATCCCTTTTGACCGAGAAAGGCTATGCCCCGGTAATTTACCGTATGTTCTGCTTACAGTCCCATTATAGAAAACCGTTGGAGTTTTCTTATGATGTTCTGGATAATATGAAGAATACGTATGATAAATTAATCAAGAAGATTGCGGAAATTCCTGCAGAGGGCGATGTGGACGAAGAAGCATATGCTACGTATCGCCGTAAGTTTGAGGATTGCTTGTGTAACGATGTGAATACATCGACCGCTATTACGGTTATCTATGATTTATTGAAGAGCGACGTAAATGGCGCAACCAAACGCAAGATTATTGGTGATTGCGATTACGTATTGAGCCTTGACTTGTTAAAAAATGCGGATGCGTTGAAAAATGGTGCAACTGCTAACGTGGATGCAGAATTGGAAAACTTCATTCAGGAAAAAATTGCAGAGCGCAAGGAAGCAAAGAAAGCAAAGGATTTTGCTAAGGCAGATGCCATTCGTGAAGAGCTTTTGCAAAAGGGCATAGCTATCAAAGATACCAGAGAAGGAACGGTCTGGGAACTGGTATAGGGAGTGATGATTTGTTAGAAGAAGGAATTGATCGTTATATTAAAGAGCAGTTTGATATTCCGGATGTGGATATTCGAAGCTATTCGCCGTTGACGCTAGCGTATATTGGTGACGGAATTTTTGACCTGATTATCCGAACTATTGTAGTGGGAAAAGGAAACACCCGTGCCAGCGAGCTTCATAAGCGTACCAGCAACGTGGTGAAGGCTGCCAGTCAGTCGGCTATGATGGAGAAACTAAAGCCATATCTGACAGAAGAAGAAGAGGCAGTCTATCGACGTGGAAGAAATGCCAAGTCACCGACCATGGCGAAGAATGCCACCATGTCGGATTATCGAAGAGCCACCGGATTTGAAGCATTGATGGGATTTTTGTATCTAACGGACCAGGTGCCGCGACTCATTGAACTAGTAAAGATTGGTTTAGACGGTGAAGAATTATAAAGAGGTATCTATGGAAGAGAATAAAGTAATAAATGAACAGAAGATTGAAGGCCGTAATGCGGTATTAGAGGCATTTCGCGCCGGCAAAACGATTGATAAAGTGTACATATTAGACGGATGTCAGGATGGACCGATTCGCACGATTGTACGCGAAGCAAGAAAGCATGATACACTGTTGCAGTTTGTTAAGAAAGAGCGTTTGGATCAGCTTTCGGAAACCGGAACCCATCAGGGTGTAATTGCCGTGATTGCAGCTTATGAGTATGCGGAGGTTTCAGACATTTTGCAACGGGCAAGAGAGAAGGGAGAAGATCCGTTTCTCTTTATTTTGGACAATATTGAAGATCCACATAATTTGGGTGCGATTATTCGTACCGCGAATCTGGCAGGCGCACATGGTGTTATTATTCCAAAGCGTAGAGCGGTTGGCTTAACAGCCACGGTTGCAAGAACCAGTGCAGGTGCAATTAATTTTACGCCGGTTGCGAAGGTGACAAATCTGACCAATACCATAAAAGAATTGAAAGAAGAAGGTATGTGGTTTGTCTGCGCAGATATGAATGGTGAAAGCATGTATAACTTGAATCTCACAGGTCCAATTGGTATGGTAATTGGAAATGAAGGGGAAGGAGTGGGCAAACTTGTGAAAGAGAATTGCGATATGATTGCGTCCATTCCGATGAAAGGGGATATCGATTCCCTGAATGCGTCAGTTGCGGCCGGAGTATTGGCGTATGAAATTGTAAGACAGCGTTTGATGAAATAGCAGGAGAATGACCATGGATAAGACACCAAGAAGTGACAACGAATTGGTTTTACTAAGTCAACAGGGTGATCACGAGGCCACGAATGAGTTGCTGGAACGCTATAAGCCGATGGTGCGGCGAAAGAGCAATACCCTGTTTTTGATGGGCGCGGATGCGGAGGATTTAATACAGGAAGGGATGATTGGCCTGTTTTTGGCGTTGCGGGAATATGACCCGAACAGGGAGGCTTCTTTTAAGACCTTTGCGAATATTTGTGTATCCGGACAGATGCATCATGCAATTTCGGCAGCCCTTAGGGATAAGCACAAGCCGTTAAATGGCGCGATATCCTTAGACGTAGAAAGCCACGAGGGAGATGGCGATACCTTAGAGAATCTGTTGATTGATTTAGAAGAGAGAGAGCCGGAGAATCTTTATATTGAACAGGAGAATGTAACGGATTTGCTCGGTCGGATTCATCAGGTATTAAGCGAATTGGAGTGGAAAGTTTTTTGCATGTATATCCATGGGGACAGTTACAAAGAAATTGCGGTGAAACTTGGACGGAGTGAGAAGTCCATTGACAATGCGCTGAACCGTATTAAGAAGAAAGCAGGAGCGTTGTTGGAAGAAGGATCAAACTGACCATATGGTCGTTGATTTCATAAAGAAAAAAGAATATGAAGTAATAAGGAGAAGCACAATGAACATTTTAGTAATCAATTGTGGAAGCTCTTCTTTGAAGTTTCAGGTAATTAATTCTGAGACAGAAGAAGTAAAAGCTTCCGGACTTTGCGAAAGAATTGGTATGGATGAGAGCCGCTTGATTTATCAGCCGGCAGGATGTGAGAAAGAGAAGATCACAGTCGATATGCCGACACACAAAGAGGCAATCAAGCAGGTAATTGATGCATTGACAAATGAAAAGAATGGGGTATTGAAATCCTTATCCGAAATCGATGCCGTTGGACATCGTTTGGTACATGGTGGTGAGAAATTCAACAAGTCCGTTGTTATTACAGAAGAAGTAATTAAGACAGTGGAAGAATGTAATGATCTTGCACCGCTTCACAACCCGGCGAATATTATCGGTGTTCGCGCAACACAGGAATTGATGCCAAACATACCGATGGTAGGTGTGTTTGATACTGCGTTCCATCAGACCATGCCGCCAAAAGCATATCTTTATGGAACACCATATGAATACTATGAGAAATATGGCGTTCGTCGTTACGGATTCCACGGAACCTCTCATGCGTTCGTATCTGCAAGAGCAGCAGAACTTGCAGGAAAAGATTATAAGGACTGCAAGACCATCGTTTGTCACCTTGGAAATGGAAGCAGTATCTCGGCTGTATTAAATGGTGAATCCGTTGATACATCTATGGGACTTACTCCATTGGAAGGCCTTTTGATGGGAACCCGTTCCGGAGACATCGATCCGGGTGCGCTTGAGTACATCATGAAGAAAGAAAACATTTCTTACGATGAGATGATGACAATTTTGAATAAGAAATCCGGTTTCTTAGGAATTTCCGGTGTTTCCTCTGACTGTCGTGACGTAGATAACGCTGCTGCAGAAGGAAATGAGCGTGCAAAATATGCAATGGATGTTTTCCATTATCGCGTAGCAAAGACCGTAGGTGGATACGTAGCTGCAATGAACGGTGTTGATGTAATTGCATTTACTGCAGGTATTGGTGAGAACTCCGCTTCTACCCGTGCAGAAATTTGCAAGTATTTCGGATACCTTGGAATTACCATTGATGAGGCCAAGAACAATATCCGTGGAGAGGAAGTATTAATTTCTACTCCGGATTCTAAGGTAAAAGTATTCGTCATTCCAACCAACGAAGAATTAAAGATTGCAAGAGAAACTGCTGCTTTAGTATAGCGGATAGAATCCCCGAGCATGAAAGTGCTTGGGGATTTATCACAATCAGGAGCGTTTTTTATGAGAAAAGAGAAGGTTACAGATAGTACAGTTCGTAAAATTGATGACTTGATTTTTCGGGAAAAGCAATTTGCTGCGGGACAGCGACTTCCGGGGGAGAATGCCTTTGCGAAGATGTTGGGCGTTAGTCGATCAACATTGCGGGAAGCTATTAAAATTTTAGAAGGGCAAGGTATTTTGTGCGTTCGAAGGGGAAAAGGAACTTTTGTTGCGGAGGACTTGAACGTGCGGGAATACGATTTTAGTAGCTTGGAGAGGGTAAAGAAAGAGCTAAAGGATTTGTATGAGGCAAGATTGCTGTTTGAACCGGAAATGGCAGCATTGGCATGCATCCGGGCTACGGAAGAAGAAATTGAAGAAATTGTGGATATTCAGACGAAATTAGAGCAAGCCATTAGGAAAGGGGAAGAGAATATCCGGCTTGGGCAACAGTTTCATAATGCGATTGTGATGGCGGCACATAATGAATTTCTGTTGCGGTTGTTACCAATTATTGATGATTCTATTGCAGAAGCTATTCGGGTGTACGGAGATAAAATGGATTTTACGCATTATACTCTAGAAGATCATCGCATGATTGTTGAATTTATTAGGCGCAGGGATGGCGTTGGAGCTATGCATGCCATGAGTATTCATTTAAAACATGGTATTTACGCATTGCACTTGAATAAAGATAATTAGGAAAATCCCCCAAAAATAGTGGGGGATTTTTTGCAATATATACAAATTGTCAGAGAAGTGCGAAGAAAAGTTGACAATTGTGGCAAAAATTGGTATGCTAGATATAGGACATGACATAACATGTCTGACAAGGGAGGATAAGATGGTAGAATACGAACAATTTTTAAAGGATATGCTTACAGGATATCAGAGTAGTTATGATATCACCATGGTAGAAGATACAGAGGTGGAAACTCCCTTGGTAGCGAAGGCACATTATCATGTTACAGAGTCGCAATGCGTTGTTTTTAAAGAGTTCAGTATGTGGACGGCAGAGTCGGATGAACATGTCTATATTTATCATGTGAAAAATCTTACGACGGAAGTTGCGAAACAACTCATTGAGGATGCCTATGGATGCGGTATGCCGTTGATTCATTTAGAAGATAAAAATATGAAACGACAGCATATGTGTACCAGACTTGTAATGGTGGTTATCGCTGAAGCGACGGAAGATGAGGCGCTAAAAATTGTCAAGAAGTGCAGGATTTACAAGAACTTTAATTTTTCGCTGAAAGGCTGGATGGAAATGCATACCGTGGCAGTGGATTTACATACCGGGAAAGTCACGGGCAATCGTTATTCCAGAGAGACGGTGAAATTTTTAAAGGAGCTCATTTCCCACAGAAGAAAAATGAGCGACAAAATAAAATTAGCCTAGCATACTAGGAGCAAAGGAGAATGTTTATGAATGGACTGGCATTACTGATTATTGGAGTAGTATTGCTGTTGGCAGGCTACATTTTCTACGGAAAATGGCTATGCGAACAATGGGGAGTCGGCGAGGGTGACCGTGAAACGCCGGCACACACAATGGAAGATGGCGTTGATTACGTTCCGGCAAAAGCACCGGTTTTGATGGGACATCATTTCTCATCTATTGCAGGCGCAGGACCAATTACCGGACCCATTAGCGCGATTGGCCTTGGCTTTGGTTGGTTGGCATGTGCATTATGGATTATCATCGGTGGAATTTTCTTCGGTGGTGTACATGACTTTGGTGCATTGATTGCATCGGTAAGACATGATGGTAAATCCATTGGTGAAATTATTGCGGTTAATATGTCAAATCGGGCAAAGAAATTGTTTATCATCTTTGCGTATCTGACATTGATTCTTGTAGTAGCTGCTTTTGCATCGATTGTAGCAACCACCTTTGGTGCAACAATTGTTGATGGAAAAGTGGATAAGGTGGCTTCTACAGCCAATGCACAGGTGGCGATGGTATCACTTTTGTTTATCTTAATTGCAATTGTGTTTGGTTTCATGGTATACAGAAAAAATGCACCAATGTTACTTTCTTCTTTCATCGGTGTGTTAGCGATTGCAGCAATCATTGCAATTGGACTAAAGTTCCATCCGATTTATCTGTCTGCAAATACCTGGATGTGGATTGTAGGTGTATATATTACTATCGCATCCATTACGCCGGTATGGATTTTGTTACAGCCGCGTGATTATTTGTCAAGTTTCCTGCTTTACGCGATGCTTGGCTTGGCATTTGTGGCAGTTGTTGTAGCACATCCGTCATTGGATAGCTTGTCATTGATTCAGTCGGCGGATTCTACATCCTATGTATTCCCGGTATTATTTACTACCATCGCCTGCGGTGCGATTTCCGGATTCCATTCACTGGTATCCTCCGGTACCACCAGCAAGCAGTTAAACAAGGAAAAAGATGCAAAACCAATTGCTTACGGAGGCATGCTTCTTGAGTGTGTACTGGCTATTATGACAATTTGTGCAGTTGCTTATGCATATTCTTATAATGCAGCACATCCGGATGGAGCATTAACCGGAGCAACCGCTATTTTCGGTGGTGGTATTGCACATATGATTGATGATGTGATTCCGGGAACCTACAGTGTATTGTTTACCTTGTTGGTACTTACCTATTCCGCATTCTGTTTGACATCTCTGGATACAGCAACCAGACTTGCGAGATTCATGTTCCAGGAGTTCTGGATTGACTCTGCCAAGGGTGAGACAATGGAAAACGTTAGCGGCTACAAGAAATTCCTTTGCAATCCATTGGTAGCAACATTGATTACCGTAGTATTGGGTATTATTCTTGGATTAAACGGATATGCGAAAATCTGGGCATTGTTCGGATCTGCAAACCAGTTGTTAGCTGCGATTGGACTTTTGGCAGTGGCAGCATGGCTGGCAAATGTAGGAAAGAACAACAAGATGATTTTGGTACCGATGGTATTCATGTTGTTTGTAACCATTGCATCCTTAGTATTGAACACCAAGGATCAGATTCAGGTTATTACATCCGGTCAGGCTGACTGGGGTCCCTGGGTACAGTCCATATTTGGAATTTTGTTAATGGTGCTTGCTTTGGTATTGGCAGGAGAGGGTGTAAATACCATCTTTAGACCGAAGGATGGAAAAGCAAATGGTGTGGATAAGATTTCACATGCAAAATAATAAGTCAATATAAATGAAAAAGGCAGTCAGTATGGCGCTGACTGCCTTAACTTATACTATTTTTTCTTTGTTAATTTCAACGGACAGCCCTTCTTCTCAGGGTTCAGAGGGCAGGTGTAAATATTGCCGGTTGGATCTTTGGCAATGAAGCTGATAGGACATTTCCTGCAATCCCCCGGGGTGAAATCGTTGGCAACCGAAAAAGACAGGGTTGCAATGGTTTCATAACCGGCGGACTTGACTTCCTCTTCCTTGATCTTATCAAAGGAAAGGGTCTGCTTGCAGAACTTACAAGTGGTCTGTCCAAAAATAGTTTCGCGATCGCAAGTAGGGCAGAAGTATTTCTTCTCGCCATCCACTTCGCGCACAACAACATTAACGGGTAACTGTTTTAGAATTTCGGCTTTATCCATAAAATTTCCCTCGCTTTCGTAAAAATAAAAAGAAGTCTGGGGTCTCCAGACTTCTTTAAGTAAAAAAGCTGCTAACCGGAATCGAACCGGTGACCTCCACATTACCAATGTGACGCTCTACCGACTGAGCCATAGCAGCTTGTTGAACTGACAACATAAATACTATACTATATCTCAGGGAATATGTCAAGCGAATATTATAAAAAATTTAAACATTTTAAACGATTCTACCGATTCTCATCTTTTTCTTCGTCGGAGCCGGTTAGCAGTTCCAAAACGGCCCGGTTGTATTGGATGGATTCGGAGATAACTTGATTCTGATCCGCATCTAACTTATCCATCAGAAGTTCCATCGAATGAATAGTGGAAAGCTCCTGCTCTAAGCGTAGCAAATCTGCTTCTTGCTCAGCGCTCAGACTAAGAATTGCTACATCGTCCGGATTGTTGTTCACTTCTTCGGTCCGGATAGGTTCCTCATCGGAAATTGGCTTTACATAAGCGGTAGCCTCTTGCGCGGCTGGCTCGTTCAAGGTGGCCGCAGTTGAGGTAGGAACCTTGCTGTAATCGGTACCGGACTTGTTTTCCACAACGTTCAAATGAGATGGAATGGTGACTCCGGTTTTCATAAAACCGCGAATCTTACGGACATAGTTCTGGGTCTCTTTAAAAGGCGGAATGCCGCCGTATTTACGCACATTACCACTTCCGGCGTTGTAAGCAGCCAGGGCGAGGTCTACGTTTCCATTGTATTGTTTTAGAAGGCGGCTAATGTATTTGGCACCGCCCATAATGCTTTGCTCCGGGTCGTACGCATCTTTCACGCCAAGATATTTTGTAGTGGCGGGCATTAACTGCATAATGCCTTTTGCACCACAACGGGACGTGGAATCTGCATGAAACTCCGATTCTGCCTTTGCCATGGACTTTAGCAAATTTACGTCCACATGGTAGGTGGCAGCCGCTTTATTGAAAATTGCATCCAAGGTTGTTGTTTTCTTGGAAGCTTTGGTTAATTCGTTGGAAAATTGGTTGTTTCCCCGAGCTGCTCGCTTGGTTTGGGCAGCGTGTTTGTCGGATAGTTGCGATATCGCATGTACGTCCATGCATAACCCTCCTGTTCTTTGTCTTCCAAAATACTCTACCGTGATTATAGCACAATTGGTTCCAAAATCCTACCGATTTTACCTAAGATATGGTACAATAAGTATGAAAAAACTGTGGAGAGATGATAGGTATGATAACCATATTATATAATCCCTGGGCAAATAACGGCCGGGGAGAGAAGGAAGCAAAAGAAGCGTTGATGAGCGTGAAAGGGGACAAGGCATTTTTGTCCATTACCCATGTGCGGGATTATCGGGATTTTTTCGCAAAGATGCAACCGGAGGATCAGGTGATTCTGTGTGGTGGCGATGGAACCTTGCAGCATTTTATCAATGACATACCAACCGGGGCATTGAAAACGCAAATCTATTATTATCCGGTGGGTTCCGGAAATGATTTTGGCAATGACATTGGGTTTAAAAAGGAACAGGGGCCGGTTCTTCTAAATCCATATATGGAACACTTGCCAATGGTGAAATTTCATGGAGAGCGCCGCTTGTTTTTAAATAATTTTGCCATGGGAATTGATGGTTATGTATGTGAGAAGGCAGATGAACATCGTAAACGTAAGAAGCAGAAGATAAATTATACAGCCATAGCCTTAAAGGGACTTTTGTATGAGTATAAGCCATGCAAGGCAAAGGTTATTACCGAAGATGGAACGTATTTATTTGACAACGTCTGGATGGCGCCGACCATGAAGGGGCGCTACTTTGGCGGAGGTATGATGGTGGCCCCAATGCAAAACCGTCTGGATGAAGCAGGGGCGTTGACCCTGGTGGTGGTACATCAGAAGCATCGCACCCGCTTATTGACCATATTTCCAAAGATATTTAAGGGAGAGCATGTGAAATACACGGACACCGTATCATTTTTTCAAGTGCGCCATGCGAAAGTGCAGTTTGATCGCCCGGTGAGTGTACAGATTGATGGGGAAGTGTATCGCAATGTGCAGGAATATGAAGTGTTTGCAAGTAGAGAGGAAGAATTATAGGAAGATTACAGCATAATAAGTAGTTAAAAGCGCCCGGCAGAGGAGATTTTACAAATAAAAAAGCAAGAAACATTTCTGTTCCTTGCTTTCGAATGCTGGCAATGGGACTTGAACCCATACGATGTCGCCATCGCCAGATTTTGAGTCTGGTGCGTCTGCCATTCCGCCACGCCAGCATAGCTTGTTTTCAACAGCCAAGAAATATATTATCATACGTCAGTAAAAAATGCAAGTCTTTTTTTGAAAAAAATATAGTGTGAAAAATTAAAGAATTGGATAGACAAAACAAAGGCGGATTTCGTATAATACATTTAGAAAAGTGGGTCTCGAGGAGGTATGTCTATGAGGATTTTGTTGCCAACATTGCAAAAAGAAGTGGAATTGCGGGATGAGATGGTAAAACGCTTTGCGTCATATGATGCACTGAAACCGGAGATAATCGAGGATGCATTAGTGGAACATCTTCATCAGGAACGTTCGGAGATGGTGTCGGACGAGGAAATGGAAATCATTTGTAATCAGTTGATGGAGCGGGAATTGATTTTTTTGGAGTTGTTATTGCCGAATGCTATTTCCCTTGCAACCCATGCGTTAAATCGTGTAGAAGATAAGTCATTTGTGACCAAAGAGGCAACCGACTATGATGTGCTTTGCTTATCCTTTGACTACCAAAAAGCGCAGCAGCTAAGTGTGCTGCAGCATGACCTTGAGAAACTGGTGAAAAAGTATCCGGAATATAACCAGTTTGTAGAAACGGTATCAGAAATAAAAAAGCGTTTTGGTCTGATTTAAAAACAAAATAGGATATTGCCTTTTGGAAGCATCCGTGGTAAATTGA
The DNA here is from genome assembly GCA_900115795.1 of Lachnospiraceae bacterium XBB1006. Taxonomy (GTDB): domain Bacteria; phylum Bacillota; class Clostridia; order Lachnospirales; family Lachnospiraceae; genus XBB1006. Next base: position 39,197 of record FOXT01000005.1, read on the forward strand.
ATGTGACAAAAGGATAGGACGATAAAGTTTGTTGCATACAGGTAGTGTTTCAAGAGAGGTAATATGAAGAAAAGAACGCATTATGCATTGTCAAGACAGTTACTGAAGGATAACAGACATGAGTTTGGATATATCGAATCAGCGCTTTATTGTTTTGGTTCAATCTTTCCGGATTGTTCTCCACTTTGTTTGATTCGACCGCACATGTTTACGGTGACCAATCATAAGACGAAGAAGCGGATGGTGAAGCTGATTTCCGGTCGCTATAACCACTACGCAGATTGTTTTCGATTGGGATGTTTAAGTCATCATGTGGCAGACTATTTTACCGCGCCACATAATCGTATGGGAATGGCGGGGTTTTGTATGGATCATCGCGGATATGAAATGCGCCTTCACGATTATTTTAAGGAGAGCCTGAAGGAAGAAGGGGCTCATAGTCATGCGGTGAGTATGTCGACCATTTCCTTTTGGAAAAATATGGAATTGAAGCATGAAGATTATTTGGACGCGATTGCGAAAGAAGAATCTATAGAAACGGATTACGAATTTATAATGGAGCAGATGACCACGTTGTTCTGGCTGTTTGCAGAGCAACGACAGGTTGCCTATGCGTAAGATGAAGAGATTAATTGAGAAGCTCTCCGGCCTTTGGGTTGTGGGAGCTTTTGTGATTGGTATGTTTTATACCGAAGCGTATTATTTTAATATGTTAGAAGCAAAAGCAGGATGTGTCATGCTTTTGGCTATAGGGGGGCTTGCCCTGATAGTGGTGCAGGGAATGTGGAAAGAAAGACATCCCATTGATTGGACGGTGCTCTGGTTTTTGACGGCCGTGGTGCTTGCGAACCTTGTTACACCCTACAAAGAAGAAGCATTTTATGGAAGCTATGGCTGGCATGTGGGTACGCTTTTGCTACTTTTGTTGGGAGGCGTCTATGCAGGACTTCGGCGTGTGGAAACTGTGCCGATAGCGTGGCTGTATGGTGTGGCGGTGTTTGTGAGCCTTGAATTTGCGTGGGTGGTGGCCAACGGATTTTACCTGGATATTTTCGGATATCACAATCACCTGGCAAAGGAAGACTATGGCCGGTATGTAGGAAGCATCGGAAATACCAATTGGTACGTGGGCTTTCTGGCACTGGTACTTCCATTTTTCTACTATGGAGCTATATACGGGGAAAAAAGATGGCAGCGCGGAATCTGTGCCCTTGGCGTATGGCTTGGCGGCATGAGTGCCATCACCATTCATTGCGATGGTATTTTTTTGGTGCTATATGTGCTGATAATTGGAAGTGCATTTTACGGATTGCAGAATGGAAAGTTGCTGCTGGTATGGCGGATGGATGGCTTATTATGTGTGTCCGTAGGCTGTGTGTGGCTGCTTTCAAGATGGATTCCTATGGTGCCGTCAGATGGTCTGGCAAGGATAGCATTGCGACCTGAAATATGGGGAAGCGGACTTTTGGTGTGTACGCTATTGTATGGTGTGACAAAATGGAGAACGGACAAGAAACGAAGGAAAGTGGCGTGGGTGCTTTTGGGAAGCAGCCTGGTGGTTGTACTGGTGGGAATCATCTATGTGGCAGGACAATTTGATAATCACTGGGGAACCAATCGCGGATACATATGGAAGAAAGCGCTTGCTATTTATAAGGAGTTTTCGCCTGTGCAAAAAATCTTTGGCGGCGGTGCAAATTGCTTTGGGAAATACTATCAGGCGCAAACAGGAAGCGACTGGGTACGCAATGCACATAACGAGTTGCTGGAATATCTGGTGTGCACCGGAGGCTTTGGGGTATGTGCTTATCTGGCGGTGTTTATCAGTGCGATGCGGGAAAAAACACAGGAACAGCCCTTCTTAATAGCCGGAAAGTTAGCGCTTTTAGCCTATTTTGTGCAAGGGTGTGTAAATAATCCGCAGGCATACAACGCGTTTATTTTGGTTATGGTATTTGCAATCTATAGACGAACGGCAGAAAATGTGCTAAAATGAAGTCTGATTTTAAATTGTTTGGAGGGATATTAGAATGAAAAATCAATATGGCGATTATATTTTGCAGAAAGCATCGGAAGTGTTGGCAATTCCAAGTCCAACCGGCTATACAGCAGAAGCTGCAAAGTTTATTATGAAAGAATTCGAGGCACTTGGAGTGAAGGCTACCCAGACAGTGAAGGGTGGCGTAGTTCTTGATTTTGGCGGCAAAGATGATGAGAATGCGATTTTGTTAGAGGCCCACATGGATACCTTGGGCGGCATTGTAAGCGAAATCACAGGAACCGGTCGTTTAAAGGTTTCTCCACTTGGCGGAATGGAAGCAAATAATGCAGAAGCAGAGAATGTAACCGTAGTTACCAAGTTCAATGGTGAATACGAAGGAACCTGCCAGCTTGCAAATGCATCCGTTCACGTTAACGGTGAGTACGGCGATAGCAAGAGAAAATGGAGCAGCATGGAAATCGTTCTGGATGAGAAAGTTAAGAATGCCGAGGATGTTAAGAAACTTGGTATCAGCATCGGCGATATTGTATGTTTTGATCCTAGAACACGTATTACCAAACAGGGGTATATTAAGAGCAGATTCCTGGATGATAAGTTAAGTGTAGCAATTTTACTTGGTTATGCGAAGTACTTAAAGGATGAGGGTGTGACTCCGGCACGTAGAACCTACGGACACATTACCGTTTATGAAGAGGTTGGACATGGCGGATGTGCATCGGTTCCGGCAGGTGTTACCGAGGCGATTTCTGTTGATATGGGATGCGTTGGTGTTGGTCTTGATTGCGATGAGACCATGGTGTCTATTTGTGCAAAGGATTCCGGTGGTCCTTACAGCTATGATGTAGTGAAGGGATTAATCGAGGCGGCGAAGAAGGCTGACGCGAAGTATGCAGTGGATGTGTATCCACACTATGGCTCTGATGTGGAAGCAACCCTTCGTGCAGGCTACGATGTAAAACATGGATTAATTGGTGCCGGCGTATACGCTTCTCACGGATATGAGAGAAGTCATCGCGAAGGTGCAGAGAATACATTGAAATTGATTGCAGAATATATTGGCTAAGACAACATAGAGGCAGGAGAAATCTCCTGCCTCTTTACTGTTCTATTTTTTCCTGCGAGAACGAGCAAAACTCATGCTGCTGCTTCCGCGATTGTTGGAACGACTTCCGGTACCGGGTCTTGAGCCGGCACGTACTTCCTGACCAGAGTGGTAGGTTAGACGGGTTTTGGCGGGCTCCTTAGCAAGTCGTTTCTTACGTTCATCACGAACCGTGTTACGAATCTCTCGCAAACTGAGAATTAATTCCATTGCGGAATCGCTATTTGATGAAATTCTACTTACAGCCATATGAAAACCCCCTTTCCATAATAAAATACCTTTCTATAAGTAACATCGGTCAATAATTCTGAAATCTTAATAGCGAATCCAAAAATATTACATTATCTTAACTTAATTATACCTTTTGAGTGTGAATTTTACAAGACCTTCCTCTTCACTTATGTATAAAGTTAAATAATGGTTATAGTCTTTCATATAGGTATAGGTATATAGCTTGCTCTCCAGGTCATGGGTAAATGGAACGGTCGGGTCGGAGTAGGCAAGGGTAATGTCGACCAAAGAAGAATTCCAGCGAATTTTCTTTGGAAGGCGAACCTTTGGCTTGTCCACCGAATCTTCTATGGAAAAAGTAATGGCCCACACCATGGCTTCGTTTACGCTGATGGAAACGTCATAGGGGTTATATAATCCGACTTCGATGACATTGTCGGTCTGTGGATTCGTAAGTCGAATGTTATCTGTAGTACGTTGTCCCGGCTCTAGTTTAAAGTCATCTTTTAAACCGTAGTCCTCTAAAGAAAAATGCCAATCCTTGCTGATACGCGCATAGGAAAATGGGAGTTGGTACATGACGTTGTCAAAGCGAAATACGCTATTATTTAAATCAAATTTCTTTAAGCTTTGTTTGGCATTGGCTGCAATTTCACGCTCTAAGGCGGTGGAAGAGATGTCCGGTACATGTTTCTCTTCTGTCTTCGGCTTCTCCGTCTTGGTCTGTGGTTTGTTTTCTGCTTCCGTGGTTTCCTCCGTTACATTCTTGTGCGTCGTTGTAGGCGCTTTTTCCGTACAACCGGTGACTGTCAGGGCACACGCACACAAGAGGGGAAGCAATACAATTCTTTTTCTCATCTTTAAATCTCCAATATATTCGTTTTATCGCTACATTATAACTCTTTTTTTATGCTACTGTCAAAGTTTTTGCTTTTCTAACGGACGCTTTTATTGTAAAATAAGAACCATAGGAGTGTATAGTGATGAATGAAAAACTTGTGTTAATTGATGGAAACAGTATTTTGAACCGGGCATTTTACGGAATCCCGGATCTTACCAATAGCGAAGGAATTCATACGAATGCAGTGTATGGATTTTTGAATATTATGTTGAAGATTCTTGCGGAAGAAAAACCGCAATATCTGACAGTGGCCTTTGATCTTAAGGCACCTACGTTTCGCCATAAAATGTTTGATGCCTACAAAGGAACGAGAAAGCCCATGGCACCGGAATTGGCGGAGCAGATTCCCATTATGAAGCAGATGCTTCGCGCCATGGGGGTGCGAATTGTGGAATTAGAGGGATACGAGGCCGATGATTTGCTTGGAACCTTAGCGTTTAAGGCAGAAGCGGCGGGCTTAGAGGTACGGTTAATCTCCGGCGACCGCGATATGCTGCAACTGGCAACAGAGAAAATCTGTATCCGGATTCCAAAGACGAAGCGTACCGGAACCGAAATAGAAGATTATTTTGCGAAGGATGTGAAGGAAGCTTACGGCGTCACGCCACGGGAATTCATTGATGTAAAGGCACTTATGGGAGATACCGCGGATAATATTCCGGGAATTCCGGGAGTGGGCGAGAAGACGGCAACGGCGTTGATTACCACATATGGAAGTGTTGAGAATGCCTATGAACATCGGGAAGAGGTGAAGCCAAACCGGGCGAAGGAGTCGCTTAGTAATCACTATGATTTGGCGGTGATGAGTAAGAAGCTGGCCACCATTGTCACGGACAGTCCGGTGGAACTTGCGCTCCCGGAATCACGGTTAGGAGAGCTTTTTACGGAAGAAGCATATGTACTTTGTAAAAAATTAGAATTTAAGAATTTACTGTCACGATTTGAGAATAAGGCGGTGTCACAGCCGAAGGAAAGTCCTTATGAGCGGGCGTTGACAGCAGAGGCATTTGAAGCACTAACTATGGCGGCAGGCGGCAGGAAAGTGGCCTGTACAGTACAGGAGGAGGGCCTGTTTGTGGTTCTTCTTGTGGATGAAGCGACAGGTGGTGTGTTTGTGCCAAAGACAGAAGCGGACACGGTGCTTCTTAGAGAGGGAATTCGACGGGTGTGTACCACGGCATTGTGTGTGGTTACCAACGAGGCAAAGCGTCTGATGAAATTTCTTACAGTGGAGGAGAAGACGTGTGCTTATGAGAAACGGATTCTTCAGGATGTAACCATTATGGCTTATCTCGTGAATCCGGTGCTTGGGGAATATCCCTACGATTATCTGGCATCCGAATATTTAGGACGCATGGTACAGGGAAAGGAAGAATTGGTAGGAAAGAAGCCGATTCAAGCCATGGACGAGGCAGCAGTTACCTATGCCTTGACGGAGGCAGAGGTAGTTTACCAGAGCGAACATCCGCTGCGACAGGCATTGCAGCAGCAGGAGATGGAGGAGCTATTTGATACCATGGAAATGCCTCTTTGTTATGTATTAGAGGAAATGGAACGAAACGGTATTCGGGTCAATGCCGATAGCCTGAAGGAATATGGCGAGGCACTGACGGGCCGGATTTCTCAGTTAGAGGAGCAGATTTATGAGGCTGCAGGAGAAACCTTTAATATCAATTCTCCGAAGCAGTTGGGAACGATTTTATTTGAAAAATTGCAGATGCCTCACGCAAAGAAAACAAAAACCGGATATTCTACTTCGGCAGAGGTGCTTGAGAAGCTGGCGGGAGAGTATCCGATGGTAGAAGATGTCTTGGAATACCGGCAGTTAACGAAATTAAAGTCCACGTATGCAGATGGATTGGCAAATTACATTGGGGAAGATGGACGTATCCACGGGACCTTTAATCAGACCATTACGGCCACAGGACGTATTAGTTCGACGGAGCCGAATTTACAAAACATTCCGATTCGTATGGAATTGGGACGACAGATTCGAAAGGTATTTGTGCCACGGGAGGGTTATGTATTTGTAGATGCGGATTATTCGCAGATTGAACTTCGTCTTTTGGCGCACCTTTCAAAGGATGAGAAATTGTTAGAGGCCTTTCGTAGTGGAAAAGATATTCATGCATCTACGGCAGCCCAGGTATTTGGGGTACCGTTTGAGGAGGTAACACCGGAACTTCGTCGAAACGCCAAGGCAGTGAATTTTGGCATTGTGTACGGAATCAGCGCGTTTGGCCTGAGTCAGGATTTGGATATACCGGTGAAGGAAGCGGATGCGTATATTAAGAGCTATTTTGCCACGTATCCATCTATTAAAGGATATTTGGATGGGTTAATTGCCAGCGCGAAAGAAAGCGGCTATGCGACCACACTGTATCATCGCAGGCGCCCTATGCCGGAGCTTTTGTCCAAAAACTTCATGCAACGTTCCTTTGGTGAGCGTGTGGCTATGAATGCTCCGATTCAGGGAACGGCAGCAGACATTATGAAGCTTGCCATGATTCGGGTAAGTGAACGGCTTCGGAAGGAAGAACTTGCGTCGAAGTTATTGGTACAGGTGCATGATGAGTTGCTGATTGAGGCGAAGGAAGAAGAGACGGATACGGTTATTCAGATTTTGACGGAAGAAATGGGCCATGCGGCGGAACTTTCCGTGGATCTTCTGGTAGATGCCCATGAAGGAAAAAATTGGTACGAGGCGAAATAATATGGTACTTGGAGTTACAGGCGGCGTTGGAGCCGGCAAGTCGGTGGTACTGGAGTTTTTAAAAAACGAATACCATGCGACGATTCTGATGGCGGATGATATAGCAAAAACGTTGCTGGCCCCGGGAGGGGAGGCAATTGCTGTTTTGAAGGAACGGTTTCCGGCGACGGTTTTTACCGGCGATGGAGAGATTGACCGGGAGAAGATGGCGGCGTTTATTTTTCAAAATCCGGAAAAACGAGCAGAGATGAATGGGGTGGTGTTCCCTCTCGTGCGACAGTATATTTGCGAAAAAATAAGCCGAAGCGCCCCGGAAGAATTGGTGGTGATTGAAGCTGCCTTATTAATTGAAGAACATTACGATGAAATTTGTGACGTTATGTGGTATATTTATAGTAGTGAGGATCATCGGCGCAGGCGCCTTATGGAAAACCGTGGGTATTCGGAAGCGCGAATACGTGCGATGATGAAAAGTCAACTTACGGAACAGCAGTTTAAAGCGGGCTGTGATGTGGTGATTGATAATGACGGAAGTCTGGAAGATACCTATGCGCAGATAAAGGAGAATATACAAACATGGAAAGACAAGATGGAGCGTTAGTGTTTGGTCTGGATATCGGAACCAGAAATGTGGTGGGAACGGTAGGCTATAAACAGGAAGATGAATTTTATGTTGTAGCGCAGTGCAATGTGGAGCACGAGACCCGTTCGATGCTTGACGGTCAGATTCACGATATTGGACGTGTGGGACGCACGATTGGAAAAGTAAAGGAACAGTTGGAGGAACTTGCAAATACGACGTTGTCGGATGTGTGTATTGCGGCGGCTGGTCGTGTGCTAAAGACCGAAGAAGTTCGGGTGGAATATGAGTTCCCGGAAGAACAGGTGGTTACCAGTGAGGACATTCACAACCTGGAGTTGATGGGTGTTGAGGAAGCACAACGTAAATTAAATGAAGAGAACGATACGAAGTTTCGGTTTTATTGTGTGGGATATTCCGTAGTACGCTATTATTTGAATGACGATCCGATTTCCAATCTGGAAAGTCATAAGGCAGAAAAAATTACCGCGGATGTGATTGCAACTTTCCTGCCGGAGGATGTGGTAGATGGATTGTATTCGGCTGTAAATGCAGCAGGTTTGGAGGTGGCGAATCTTACGTTAGAGCCTATCGCTGCTATTAACGTGGCGATTCCGGAAGCATTTCGCCTTTTAAACATCGCCCTTGTGGATGTTGGAGCAGGAACCTCCGATATTTCCATCACCAAAGACGGAAGCATTATTGCATACGGCATGATTCCGCATGCAGGAGATGAGATTACAGAGCTTTTGGTGCAGCACTATCTGGTGGATTTTAAGACGGCGGAGCATATTAAACGTACCAGTACCTATGAAGATACGGTGGTTTATAAGGATATTATGATGTTGGAACATAAGATTCCATCCAAAGAAGTATGGGAATTAGTGGAGCCGCTTGTGGATAAGATTACGACAGAAGTTGCCAATAAGATTATTGAATTAAACGGTGACCAGAGTGTCAGTGCCTGCTTTGTTGTAGGCGGTGGTGGAAAAGTCCATGGATTTACCAGTATGCTTGCGGATAAGTTGGAGATTGCTAAGGAACGTGTAGCGCTACGAGGGGAAGAAGTATTACAGAAGGTACACTTTGAGCAGGAAGAGATTGAGAAAGATCCGCTTATTGTAACACCGGTGGGTATTTGTCTTAATTATTATGATCAGACCAACAACTTCATTTTTGTTCGATTTAATGGGGAACGGATGAAGCTTTATGATAATAATAAATTGACGGTTATGGATGCGGCTATGCAGGCGGGCTTCCCGACAGAGCAGCTGTTCCCGCGCCGTGGTACGGAAATTAATTTTACCGTAAACGGCAAACCGCGCATTGCCCGTGGTGAGAGCGGTGAGTCTGCCATTGTGAAAGTGAATGGCAAACAGGTAAGCTTATCAACGCCGATTTATTCGAACGTAGAGATTGAAATCATTCCATCTACGGAGGGAAGCAGTGCAAGTTGTACCATTGAGGATTTGCAGGAATATACCAAGGAAGACATTGCATTTGTGGTAAATGGCAGAACCGTGGTTTGTCCGAAATTCGTAGAGGTGAACGGTAGTCTGGAGCCATCAAGTTACGAGGTGAAGGAAGGGGATCAGATTATCCTTCGTAATTACTATACGGTGGAGCAGCTTTGTCAATTTATGGATGTGGAGATTGATCCGGATCGCGAAATTCTGGTAAACAATGTGCCGGAGCGTTTGGAAACGTTGGTGTATGAGAATTTTTCCGTGAATTGGACGCAGACCGGCTCGAAATTGCATTATGATGAGGTGGCAACAGAAGAGGATGGACAGGAAATATCCGCAGTAGAAGAGGCTGTGGACGAGATTGTCAATGATCTCCCAAGTGAGATTGCGCCGACGATTCAGCAGGAAAAAGTGGAAATCAATCCGGAGGAAGTTATAGCCATCAACGTGACGGTAAATGGTGCACCCATTGTTTTGAGTGGTCGTAAGGACTATATGTTTGTAGATATTTTTGAACATATTGATTTTGATATAAACGAAGCCCATGGACGTTCCGTAGAGACGTTAGTGAACGGACAGACTGCGACGTATACGCAGCCGCTCAACGAAGGCGATGCGGTGGAAGTGCATTGGGTAGAGAATTAGTTAGAAATGAGTGAATACATGAGATTAACAAGTATTGCCAGTGGCAGCAGTGGAAACTGTATTTATATTGGAACCGACAACACCCATTTATTGGTGGACGCAGGTATTAGCTGTAAGCGTATTGTTTCCGGACTTTCGGATTTGGCCATAAAACCGGAGGAAGTGGAAGGCATTTTGATTACCCACGAACACAGCGATCATATTCAGGGATTGGGTGTGCTATCCCGCAAATATGGAATTCCAATTTATGCAACACCGGGGACGGCAAGGGGGATTCTTGCTTATTCCGGTTTGGGGAAGTTTGATGAAAGTCTGGTGCGTCCGATTCAATGTGGAGTTGATTTTACGTTGGGGGACATTACCATTGATGCCTTTCCGATTCCGCATGATGCCAATGAGCCTTGTGCCTACGTTGCTTCTTGCGGGGAGAAACGTGTGGCGGTTGCAACCGACATTGGCGTTTACGATGAGGAAATTGTCCGCCATTTGTCGGGGCTGGATGCGCTTTTGTTAGAGGCGAATCATGATGTGAAAATGCTTCAGGTAGGAAGTTATCCCTATTATTTGAAACAGCGTATTCTTGGAAATCGTGGACATTTATCCAATGAGAATTCCGGACGATTGCTTAGTCGGATTTTACATGATGGATTCAAAGGGGTGTTGCTTGGACACCTGTCAAAAGAAAATAATTATGAACGTTTGGCTTACGAAACGGTGAAGATGGAAGTGACTTTGGGAGATTGCCCGTACAAGGGAGACGATTTCCCGATTGCTGTCGCGAAGCGCGACCAGCCATCGGAAATCATTTTCGTCTAGGTTTGTAGGAATTGTTCAGTAAGGTTGCCCGTTTTATGGAGTCGTCTCCATAGCGGGCACGTACTTTATCTATGGCGGCATCTAGTTTTTCTAATTTTTCGTGTTTTCCATTATCAAATAAATCGTATTGATAGGCGGTTTCTTCTTCGGCCTTTGCGGTGGCGACACCTAACAGACGAATCGGTGTGTGGTCCCACAGGGCATCAAACAGGCGACAAACTTCGGTGTAGAGTTCCTCTGTTACGTTGGTGTGGGAGTACAGGGAAGTTTGTTTGGAATGGTTTTCAAAATCGGTACTACGTATGGTTACAGAGACGACACCGGCTTTCTTTCCGTCATAGCGCAAGCGACTGGCCACGGTTTCGCATAGGGATAGCAGGATTTCTTTTGCCTGCGAGGCGTCGGTGACATCTTCAGAAAGGGTGGTTGCGTTGCTGTAGCCTTTGTTTTCCGGTGTGTGGGAGAACTCGGTTTCTGAGCAGCGGCCACAGGCATACTGCCAGGCGGTGATGCCCATTTTTCCAAGATGATTTTTTAATAGTTCCGGGTTGCTATTCGCAAGGGCACCAATGGTATGGATGCCTAGGGAATGGAGCCGGTTAGCCGTATTTTTTCCAACAAAAAGAAGGTCTTGTACCGGCAGTGGCCACATTTTGGTTTCGATTTCTTCCGGAAACAGGGTGTGTACCTTATTCGGCTTTTCAAAGTCGGAAGCCATCTTAGCCAAAAGACGATTGCTTGAAATACCGATGTTCACCGTAAATCCATAGGCTTGATAGATTTCGTCTTTTAAGGTATGGGCAAAGGCGATGGGATCCGGATATAGGCGCCCGGTTCCGGTCATATCGCAAAACGCTTCGTCTACACTGAATTGCTCTACTACCGGCGCATAACGCCGCAGATGAGCCATTAGTTTTCTGGAATTCTCCACGTAGAGTCCATAGTGTGAGGGCAAAAGCAACAACTGTGGACATTTCTTTAATGCCTGACTAACCGGTTCCCCTGTGGTAACGCCGTAGGCCTTGGCGGGGATGGATTTCGCTAAAATAATCCCATGGCGACTTTTCGGGTCTCCACAAACGGCCGACGGAATGGTGCGAATGTCAGGCGCGTCCGGAGTGGTCCGGGAAAGGGCGACGGCTTCCCAGCTTAGAAACGCAGAGTTGACGTCGACGTGGTAGAATAATGGTTTCGGCATGGTGTGCCTCCTTTCGTTGTTTTTTTCCCTTATGGGTGGGTGGGGCTTCCTTCAATGCGGGAGCGCTTGCGCTCATTCACGACGTAGCGGCACGTAAGTGCCAAAGGCACAAGTGCCGACGTCGTGAAAAGTCTCGCAGTCGAAGAAAGCCCCCCTACCTATAGGATAGC
>FOXT01000005.1:51200-56854 GCA_900115795.1 Lachnospiraceae bacterium XBB1006
GTCGTGAAAAGTCCCGCAGTCGAAGAAAGCCCCCCTACCTATAGGGTAGCTTTCAACGAAAGGAGACGCGCCCGTTTGCCCACGAGATAACGCTTACGCTCATTCGCGACGTCGTGAAAAGTCTACCTTTTATTGTTTAAAATTGTAACGGTTATTTTTTTTCCTGTCAACTGAAAGTGTGCGTGGATATGCCCTTTTACCACATTTCCACGTTATTTCTTCCTTTGTTCAATCTTTTAACACAACCATCAAATAACAACGCATATGGCGAAATCGGCCTTTTTAAGAATCGAGGGCAAACTTTCACACAAAATGTGAACGAATTGAATTTGTGACACCAACGCATTCACAAAACGCGTTAGTGATTCTTCATAAAAGTAAGTGGTGAAATTTTGGCTATTTTTAAACTAGTTAAATCATGATTTATCTTGCGAGGGGGGGTAAAACCAAATATAATGGGTGTGCAACTAAAAAATCAGGGAGTGTATAGCAGATAAAGTTGTCGGCTCCTATTCCGGTTGCATCGTATGCGATGCGATACGGAAGGACAACTTACACGCCCAATATGATTTATGGAAAGGAGATACCATGAAACAGTTTAAACGTAGTATGGCTGTGTTACTCACATTTCTTATGGTACTTACAGCAGTACCGGTAAACACCTACGCAGCCGCAGCAAAAAAACAACCAACAGCAGCAACAAAGATTACAAAACCATCAAAGGTTACCGTTGTTGCAGGCAAGAGCAAGAGCGTAAAGCTCACGCTGAATAAGAAAGCAGAAAAGAAAGTTTGTATTAACGTAAAATCTTCCAATAAGAAGATTGCGAAGGTAACAAAATCTACCGTAACGGTAGCAAAGGGCAAGAAAGTATCCGGCGCTTTTGTAGTAAAAGGCGTAAAGAAGGGTACTGCAAAAGTTACCGTTTCTTTTAAGAATAAGAAGGGCACCTCGGTGAAAAAAGTCATTACAGTAACCGTTACAAAGAAAACGGTAGTTGATGACACCGAGGAGGATACAAAGGATGACACCAAAGTGACGGAAAGCACCGTTGCTACCCAGGCAGAAGTGACAGAAGCATTAGCAAACGCTGATCTTAAGAAGCTGACAATTTCTACCCAGGCAACAGAGAAAATCGTTCTTTCCGGTGCACATGCAGGTGTTGACTTAGTAGTCAATGCGCCAAATGCAACCATCGAGAACAGCGCAACCTGGAAATCCGTTACCATTCAGGCGATCGCTCCAAATACCTGGATTGAAAAAGCAATTGGTAACGCATTCACCGTTGTAGCAAAGATTGCACACATCGTTGTAAGCTCCGGCGCAAAGATCAATAACATCATCATTGCAACTCCGGCAGGAACCAAGACAGCTTCCGATGTTGTAAAAGTAGAAGCACAGGCCGGTGCAGAAGTAGCCAAAGTAGTTGTTGCAACCGCATCCGTAAAGGTAGAAACGGTAGTAGCAAGCGCAAGTGCAAAGGTAGGTACCGTAGAAGTCTCTGCTGCAAAAGCAGAAGTGAAAGTAACCGGTACAACAACCGAAGCAGTAAAGGTTACCGTAACAGCATCTGCAACCGAAGCAAAAGTAGAAGCTAACACCAAGGTAGAAGTAAGCAACAGTGCAAAAGATACCAAGGTAGAGCTTAATAGTGGTTCTGCAGGATCAACTGTAAAAACAGAAACAACAACTGCAAGTACCATTACGGATAACAAATCCGGTGGAGATATTAAAGTTTCCGATAAAGATGGAAAAGATACAACCGTAAACAATAATGCTACGGCAACAACAACAACCGGTACTGATGGAAATGGCTCTACGAACATTTCCAATAATGAAAGTACAGGAACCGTTATACCAACTCCAAGCCAGCCGAGTGCTCCGGTTGAAGATCCAGTGGAAGAAGCATTTAAGGCTTCTGTAGGAAAGGGAATAAACGTATATGTTTTTAGTAAATTAACCTCTGGAAACCTTTCAGTGGCTTCCGTGAGTGAAAATGGCTGGTTTATTACTGATCCCAATGGAATGCCGTTTGCGAATGCCAAAGACATAGAAGAGGCTCTATATAAAAATGAGACAATACTTAAGGTTTATAATGAAGTAGATTGTGGGGGAACACCCATTGGCGCGATAAAAACATATGGCGATATAAAAAATGATGGTACAGAAAGTATCGATAAAACATTTAAAGACTGGCATCCTATAGAGGTGAATATGGGAGGCGAGAGAACCACCATGACAGAATTAAAAACAGCTTATGTAAAGGTTGGAACTACTGTATATGAGTTGGTATTAGGTGGGGTTCAGCCAGTTTTTGAGGGCGTAGGATCAAGGGCTTTGCGACCAAAGACCAGACGTAAGTCAGAAGAGGCGTATCGTGCACAGTTAAAAATCGCTCCTGTTGCCAGTGAACCGACTCCAACAACCACGAAAACGGATTTAAAAGAGGCTACAATTACAGTTGGTGAATTGACTTATACCGGAGCGGTATTAACACCAATTGTTACGGTAAAAGTAGGGAATACTGCTCTAAATACAGCTAATTACACCTTAGAATTTAAAAAGGGTACTGAAGCGGCAACCGTTCGAGATGCCGGAGAATATACTGTGTTTGTAACCGCTAAAAAAGATAGTGAACAATATACAGGATCAAAATCCGCCGAGTTCACGGTTGCAAAAGCAGAAAATGCATTGACGCCAAGTGTTAATGGCCTAAGTACTAAAGCAGAAAGTCCAACGCAGTTGACGATAGAACAAACAAAGAATCTTACGTTTACTGCAACTGATGGTGTCAAAACTGTAACGTACAAAAAGCAAACTAGTAAGGACAACTGGGAGAAAGTAGAGGACGTTGAAAATCTTGTAGAGGGCCTGTATGAGATTACCGTGGTAGTACAACCGTCTGATAATTATAAAGGCATATCAGAGGAGTATTATGTAGAAATTAATGGAGAAGCGTCTGAGCAGGGAGGGAATCAGCCGTAATTCCCTACGACAACGAAGTTACAAAAGTTTCATAGAATAACAAGAACAAACTCGGAGGATTTTTCTTCCGAGTTTGTTCTTTGCATATGCCGTCTTTTTAGAGAGCCCATCAAGGATACACAAAAAAAGAAAGGAATGTCTCTTGATTATCCCTTGGGCTCGTGCGATAATGACAGTGTATAGTTTATTTTTTTACGAGGAGGTTTTACGATGGGCAGAGTTGATTTTGGTGCAAAACCATTTAGCTATCCGCAGCCGGTGTGGATTATTGCAACTTATGATGAGAATGGGGTACCAAATGCGATGAATGCGGCCTGGGGTGGCATTAGCGAGGCAAACGAGGTTTCCATATGTTTGTCGGTGGGGCACAAGACGTGCAAGAATTTTGAGAAGACAGGTGCATTTACCATTAGCATGGCGGATGCGGCGCACGCGGCAGGATGCGATTACGTTGGCATTGCCAGCGGAAACAAGGAAGTGGACAAATTTGCAAAAGCCGGATTTACGGCAACCAAGAGTGAACATGTAAATGCTCCGATTATCAATGAACTTGCGGTATGCATGGAATGTAAGGTAAAAAGTTACGACCATGAAACCTGCATCTTGAAGGGTGAGATTGTCAACGTAAGCGTAGATGAGAACGCAATTATAGAGGGCAAAGTAGATGTTAGCAAAGTGGCCCCCATTATGTTTGACCCCTTTAATAACGCATATCATGTGATAGGGGAAAAAATCGGAGATGCCTGGAGTATGGGAAAGAATTTATAAAAAAGCATAGAGCAAAATCGTAATATGGAGGTAGTATATGAATTTAGTAAATGCAATGGAGTACTGGCAGGGAAGGGTAGATAGCGAGACGGATTACGAATCCTTTCGGTGGCATCAGAAAGTAGAGGCGATAGATCTTGAGACGGCAGAACCTTTTACCGGAAAACTAGGATTTGTATTTATCGGATTTTGCTCGGACCTGGGAGTATCAAGAAACCGTGGCCGAAGCGGTGCAGCCCTCGGCCCGGATTTTATACGAAAACAGATGGCGTCGTTGCCATGTAATTTTAAGCAAGAGGTAAAAATGTATGATGCAGGAGACGTGGATTGTGTGGAGAAAACCTTAGAGCATGGTCAACGGGAACTGGCGGAAGCAGTAAAGAAAGCCCTGGATTTGGGCTTGTTCCCTATTGTTTTGGGTGGAGGACACGAAACCACATTTGGACATTATATGGGACAGCATGACTATCGGGCGGAGCAGTACGGAACACCGGATATGGGAATCATAAATTTCGATGCCCATTTTGACATTCGCCCATATGAAAATGGTGCGTCATCAGGAAGTATGTTTCGCCAGATTGCGGACATATGTGAAAAAGAACATCGTGCGTTCCGTTATCTGCCAATCGGAATTCAGATGCACAGTAATACGGTGAGTTTATTTAAGACGGCAGAACGGTTGGGGGTACAGTATATCCTCGCAAAGGAGCTGCAGGAAGGCGGACTAATGGAAGCCATTGCGAAAATGGATCACTTTTTATTTGAAAATAAAAACCTTTATGTAACGGTATGTTCGGATGTGTTCTCATCGGCGTTTGCGCCGGGTGTAAGTGCGCCGCAGGCCTTGGGACTTGATCCAAAGGATATGTTGCCGCTTTTGAAACATACCATCCGAACCCGAAAAGTGAAGGGATTTGATATATGTGAAGTGGCACCGCGTTTTGATTCTGATAATACAACGGCGAAACTGGCGGCGGTGTTAATTTTTACCGTGGTAGAGACTATGGCGGAATGTGAGGGATTACAGTACTAAGGAGGGTTACGTTTATGAGATATGAATTTACGGAGGATTGCAAAACCGGAATCCCGCAGATTGATGAAGAACATCAGCATTTTTTTAAGCTGATAAATGAAGCGATGGAGGTTGTGGAAAAAGGTGGCGGTGTGGAACTTATGGATCCGCTTTTGAAACGGCTTTCCGAGTATGCGGCGGTGCATTTTGAACACGAAGAGAAATATATGCGGGAGCACAACGATCCGGAGTTGGAACTTCAGATTTTTGCACACTTGCGATTCCGTGAGGCGTTGCTGGAATTTGATGATATGCCCCTGAATAAAGAAAGTGTGCTGCAAATTCTGGATTTTATGGCAAGATGGCTGTTCCGACATATCTTATATACGGATACATTAATTGGAAAAACCAAGAGCATCAGCGAAAAACCGGAATTGACAAAGGAGTACCTAACCGGAATCGAGCTGATTGATAAAGAACACAAGGTGCTGTTTGATATTTTGGGAGAAGTGTATGACGTGATGAAGGATGATACCTTGTACGATAAATACGACCCGATTATGGAAATATTGGGACGGTTAAAGGAATATACCGTGAAGCATTTTTCCGATGAAGAGGCTTATATGGAGGAAAAGGGCTACGAGGGATTAGAAAGTCAGCGGGCAGCGCATGAGGCCTTTGTGGATAAGCTTGAGGAAAGCAGCAAGGGGGATGGCGGGGAATTCGAGGATAACCAAAGTGAGTACCTGGAGTCGCTGTTTGAATTTTTGTGCCAGTGGCTGTATAACCACATTTTAAAGATGGATACGAAGATACCACAATAGAACCGAGGATATTATGTAAAAAAGGCGCCGGTGAGGTGTGTGGATTACGGCTCAGAAGATGTGGG
>FOXT01000005.1:57014-350758 GCA_900115795.1 Lachnospiraceae bacterium XBB1006
GTGGATTACGGCTCAGAAGATGTGGGAGCCGAGTGAGCCGTAAAAAAGGCGCCGGTGAGGTGTGTGGATTACGGCTCAGGAGAAGGGGATGCTGTGTGAACCGTAAAAAAGGCGCTGGTGTAGTGTTTGAATTACGGCCTAGGAGAAGAGTAGCTGTGTAGGCCGTAAAAAAGAGGGAAGAAGACTAGTTGTTAAGCCAAATATCAAGTTTTTGTTCGATGAGCTTCATATTTAGTGGATGTTTGGTTGCTTCCATTGAAAAAAGAACATCGCGACCAACAAGAAAGCCATTTAATTCGTAGTCGTCTAAGCGGGTAAAGTTATATTGGCAATATGAAGGATCATTGATTAGTCCTAAATGTTCCCAAAAAGCAGATTTGCGCTTCCTAACATGAAAAAGTATGAAATCAGGGTAAATCTTGCGTGTTCCAAGAATTAATTCGGGTTCGTATTGATAAGGAATTCCTTTATGATAGAACAAATCAGCAAGAATTTTCTCTGATTTAGAACGAACAATTTCGCCGCGCTCTGTTTCGTAAGGTGTTTCGATTTCCTTAGGATTTTGTGAACCGGGATGTTCGGCGTACCAGGTACGAATAGCCTGGTTGGATAAAATGATGCGAGGATTAATCAGCTCTTTGCGTCCAACACAGAGTTGGTTGTAAAGATTTTCTAATTGATAGAAGGAGTAATCCTTCGAGTACTGTTCCAGATGATATCGAAGCTTTTTGATTTTAAGCAATAATTGCTGGTCATACTCGAATTGGGCGATGCATCGTGCCTTCTCAAGTTCAGACTGTGGTAAGTAGTGCCAGGTATTTGAATTCGCTTCCCTAGTGTAATACTGATGTTTACCATGAGACCGCGAAACCCGTAGTTTGTGACTTTGTAATGCCAAATTGCCATAAGAGGCTTCTTTAATAGATTGCTCTAATAAGTTTAAATTTTCTAATTGTTTCTCAATGAATAAAGTGTCTTTGTTCAACTATTTACCTCCAACATAAAATGATACTTGTGTGATTCATCGCATTCCACAGAAAAGATGGATATGCGAAAATGAATATTCTAAGTGAAAAATAGAAATATGTGGTCAGAAAAACCGTTTCTCATTATATACGAGAAACGGTAAAAAATCAAGTATTATTAAAATCAGCGATTATACACTGCCGCATCAGTGCCTTGCTTTTGCGTGGGGGTTATGGTAAGATAAAAAATGTGAAAAAACTTTTAAGTTATGAGGAGATGTAGTATGAAGTCAATTTCTTTGAAGACGGAACTATCAAACAATGCGTATCCGGGCCGTGGAATTATTCTTGGCAAGACACCGGACGGAAAGAAGGCTGTGGCTGCGTATTTTATAATGGGCAGAAGCGAGAACAGCAGAAACCGTGTATTTGTGGAAGATGGTGAAGGTATTCGTACGGAAGCCTTTGACCCCGCAAAATTAAGTGACCCAAGCTTAATTATCTATGCACCGGTCAGAGTGCTTGGTAATAAGACCATCGTGACCAATGGTGACCAGACAGATACGATTTATGATTTGATGGACAGACAGCAGACCTTTGAACAGGCCCTTCGCACCCGTACTTTTGAGCCGGATGAACCCAATTATACCCCAAGAATATCCGGAATTATGCATGTGGAGAACGGACGATTCAATTATGCCATGTCTATTTTAAAAAGCAATAACGGAAACCCTGAGGCAACCAATCGTTATACCTTTGCGTATGAGAATCCGATTGCCGGCGAAGGACATTTTATTCATACATATAAGGAAAATGCAAATCCATTGCCAAGTTTTGAAGGGGAACCGAAGCTGGTAGAGACGATGGATGATATAGAAGCCTTCACCAACCTGTTATGGGAGAGCTTAAACGAAGAGAACAAGGTTTCCTTGTTTGTTCGTTATATGGATATAGAAAGTGGTTCTTATGAAACAAGAATCATTAATAAGAACCGTAAATAAATATGAAATTATAAAGGAGAAGAACAACATGGGACAGCAGTTATTGGGGAAAGAAGTAACTAAAGCATTAAACGAACGCATTATGGGACAGGTAGCGGAGTGCAAGGAAAAAGGCGTCGAGCCAACACTTTGTATCATCCGCGTAGGAGAGAATCCAAGTGATATTTCTTATGAGAAAGGTGCAACGAAGCGTTGCGAGACCTTAGGCGTCAACTGTAAGAAGATTCTTTTACCGGAAACAGTAACACAGGACGAAGTGCTTAAGACGATTGACGAAGTGAACAAAGATGACGATATTCATGGCGTTTTGTTATTCCGTCCGCTTCCGAAGCACTTGAACCAGGCGGAGATTGAGAATGCATTAGTGCCGGAGAAGGACGTGGATTGTATGACGGATTTGTCTATGTCCGGTGTTTTTACAGGAAAGAAAATTGGTTTTCCGCCATGTACTGCACAGGCGTGTATTGAAATCTTAGACCATTACGGAATTGACTGCACCGGTAAGCGCGCGGTGGTAATTGGAAGAAGTCTGGTAATTGGTAAGCCGGTTGCACAGATGTTATTGAAAAAGAATGCAACCGTCACCACTTGTCATACCAGAACCAAGGATATGCCAAGTGTAACGAAAGAAGCAGAGATTCTGGTGGTTGCTGCGGGAAAAGCAGGCGTTGTGGATGCCTCTTTTGTCAAGGAAGGACAGATTGTCATCGACGTTGGAATTAATGTGAACGAAGAGGGCAAGCTTTGCGGTGACGTGCTTTACGATGAGGTGGAACCGGTGGTAGAGATGATTACGCCGGTACCAGGCGGTGTTGGCAGCGTGACAACTTCCGTGCTTGTGTCCCATGTGGTGGAAGCAGCAATGCGAACAATTGCGTAGGAAGGATTAGAAATGAAAGAATTAGAATTAAAATATGGATGTAACCCGAATCAGAAACCGGCAAAGGTATTCATGGAAAAAGGCGAATTGCCGATTACCATTTTGAACGGAAGACCGGGATACATCAACCTGCTAGATGCCTTAAATGGCTGGCAGTTGGTAAAAGAGTTGAAGGAAGCAACCGGTTTGGCGGCTGCGACATCTTTCAAACATGTATCGCCGGCAGGGGCTGCGGTAGGCGTGCCACTGACCGAGGTAGAGAAAAAGATTTACTGGGTGTCCGACTTAGGTGAGTTAAGTGAAGTGGCTACGGCTTATGCAAGAGCAAGGGGAGCAGACAGAATGTCATCCTTTGGCGATTTTATTGCATTATCCGATGTGTGTGATGTGGATACGGCGCGCATTATCAAGCGAGAAGTATCGGATGGCATCATTGCACCGGGATTTGAGCCGGAAGCATTCGAAATGTTAAAAGGCAAAAAGAAGGGCAACTACTGTATTTTGCAGATGGACCCTACTTATGTGCCGGAAGAAATTGAGCATAAGCAGGTATTTGGCGTAACATTTGAACAGGGAAGAAACAACCTGCGTATGGAGGAGAGCCTGCTTGCCAACGTGGTTACCAACAATAAGGAGATTCCTAAGGATGCTAAACGGGATCTTTTGATTTCTCTAATCACCTTGAAATACACCCAGAGTAATTCTGTTTGCTATGTAAAGGGTGGTCAGGCCATTGGTATTGGTGCCGGACAGCAGAGTCGTATCCATTGTACGCGTTTGGCCGGACAGAAGGCGGATAACTGGTATCTGCGTCAGTCGGAAAAAGTTCTGAATCTTCCTTTTAAAGAGGGATTGGGACGCGCAGACCGTGATAATTGCATCGACGTGTACATGGGTGATGAGTGCATGGACGTGTTGGCTGACGGATGCTGGGAGCGCTATTTTACCGAAAAACCGGCAGAATTTACCAGAGAAGAAAAACGCGCTTGGCTGGATACGTTGACAGGTGTGGCACTTGGATCCGATGCGTTTTTCCCATTTGGGGATAACATCGAGCGTGCACATAAAAGCGGTGTAAGCTACATTGCGCAGCCGGGTGGTTCCGTGCGTGATGATAACGTCATCGAGACTTGCAATAAATATGATATGGCGATGGCATTTACCGGAGTACGGTTGTTCCATCATTAAGGTTTTTCGCGACCTGTTACAGCGGCGGAGCGCTTGCGCTACGTTGTCAAAAATCCGCCGGCTGTAACAGGTCGCTTTACGTATGTTATTGTTTGATAAGGAGAAGTTGTTGGTGTTAGATATTATTATTGTGGAAGATAATGTGGAAATCGCGACGCTTTTGTGCGATTTTTTACGTAAAGAAAATTATACGGTTAGCGTTGCAAAAGATGGGGAAAAGGCCCTTGATTTGTTTGAACGGTATGGTGCCAAGCTGGTTATTCTTGATCTGATGTTGCCGGGGATGGATGGGTTTGCGGTTTGTTCGAAGATTCGGGAGAGTTCAAATGCACATATTATTATTGCCAGTGCCAAAACAGCGAAGGACGATAAGCTGAAAGGACTGGGGCTTGGCGCCGATGACTACATCGAAAAACCCTATGATATTGACATTTTGCTTGCCAAGGTGAAAGGTATTTTTAAACGAAAATATGCCATGGAAGAATTGATTTGCGGAGATATCTGTTTAAATACCGTGACTAATCAGGTTGTGGCGCGGGGCGAGACGGTGGATGTTACCTTGAAGGAATTTGAGTTATTGAAATTTTTCATGGAAAATCAGGGGGTGACCATGAAGAAGGAGTATTTGTTTAATACCATTTGGGGAAGTGACAGTGAATCGGAGCTGCAGACACTAACGGTGCATGTGAAGTGGCTGAGAGAAAAAATAGAGGAAGACCCGAAACATCCAAAGCATATTTTGACGGAGTGGGGCGTGGGGTATCGTTTTGAGTAGATATGTAAAATTTGCAGTAGTCGTGGTGCTGGCGGAACTTTTGTTCATTGCAGTAGCCAATGTTTATCTGTTTCGGTATCAGCAAAATACCAATCATCGGATGTACCGGGTGGAAATTAGTCGGATTGTATACCGAATGGAAGAGGGACAAGCACTTAAGAATATTGATTTAGCAGATTATCCGGACATTGTGTCTGTGAAACCTTTTGTACCGGGAGCAGATGAGCGGTATGATTCTATGGTGGAAGAGGTGAATGGAAAGCTATATCGTTTTTCCTATCGGGAGAAAAATGCCCTACAGAATCTGAGGGTGATGAATAGCATATTTGGTGGCATCCTGATTCTGACCATTGGTTTTTTATGGGGAATGGGTAGAAAACTGGTGCGTCCATTTGTCAACATTCGAAATTTGCCGTCGGAGCTTGCCAAGGGAAATTTGACGGTTCCCATTCCGGAGGAGAAAAGTAAATTTTTCGGGCAGTTTCTCTGGGGCATGGATATGCTGCGGGAGAAGCTAGAGGAGGACAGAACCAGAGAGCTTGCGCTTTTGCGGGAGCGAAAGACCTTGATTTTGTCCCTTTCCCATGATGTGAAGACACCGCTTTCAGCTATTGAACTATACGGAAAAGCGTTGAAAAGCGGACTGTATGACACGGCCGAGAAGCAAGGAGCAGCCGTGGATGGAATCGAGAAGAACGTTGCAGAAATTAAGGATTATGTGAATGCGATTGTGGATGCTTCTCGTAATGATGTGATGTCTTTTGAAGTTAAGGATGGCGAAGTATACTTGCATGCAATTTTGAAAGAGATTCAGACGTACTATGCAGACCGACTGAAACAAATGCGCACGCAATTTTTGGTACAGGAAGTGGAAAACTGTCTGGTGCGAGGGGATATGGACCGCATCGTGGAGGTTTTTCAGAATGTAATGGAAAATGCGATTAAGTACAGCGATGGCCAGAGCATTGCGATTGCGTTTGCCGAGGAGGAGGACTGCAAGCTGGTGCAGGTTACGAATACCGGATGCGGAATCGGGGAAGAAGAATTGCCGCACCTGTTTGATTCGTTTTACCGGGGAAGTAACAGCGAGAAGGTTGCGGGAAGTGGCCTGGGCCTCTATATTTGTAAGGAATTGATGCATCGTATGGATGGAGAGATTTTTGCAAAAATGGTGGACGGCGGATTTCAGATTACGGTGGTGCTAAGGAAGGTGTAAGAATGACAAAAAGAACCAAAGTGAATCCTATGCATGGCGGTGTAGAAGTGTAATTTTTGGCAAAGGGATTACAATACGACGAATACAAAGAAATGCTATACAGCCATGGTTTGCCGGAGACGGCGAAGGTTGTGGCGTATTGAGCGTGAATTATAGAAGGGAGTGTTGTTACAGACAACGCTCTTTTTCTTTTTTAAATCAGTTTGAAAATATGTTACAATAAAAAAATGAAATCCATTTAAGGATTCTTTAATAATTGTCGCGGTATAGTATGGTTAGAAAAGAAAATAGTTAATTGCGAAACTCTTATGCCACGACCGTGGCATGTTGAATTTGCATAAAAATCGTTCTCGCAAGTTAACTTGCAGAGACGATTTATTATGCAAATTGCTCATGCGGCATTCGCCGCAGAGCAGTTTCGCAAATACCTATAGAAAAGCAAAGGAGGAATGGCATGTATAGAAATATTTTAAAAAAAGACATGAAGCGTAAGAAAACCATGAATATCATATTACTCCTGTTTACCATACTGGCGGCAATGTTTGTATCCAGTGGACTAAGCAATATTGTGACGGTTATGAATGGAACGGAGTATTTCCTGGATAAAGCAGGCATCGGTGATTATGTGGTGGTTACGCAAAACGGTGATGGAGGTGTGCAGGAGATTTTGAATACGTCCAAGTACGTCACATCCTATAAGAAGGAAGACTGTTACTGGTTATCCAGGGATGAAATCAAGGTAAACGGAAAGCAGATCGAAGTGAAGAATAATACCTTGATTATTCAATCCTTGCAGGATACCGGAATAACGTACTTCCATGAAGATAACAGTAAAGTAACCAAGGTAAAAAAAGGCGAAGTCTATATTACGGCAGGCATGTTTGATAAAAACAACTACCATATTGGTGATACCATGCGGATTCAGTCCCACGGTACCGACCGTACTTATCAGATTGCGGGAGAGATAAAGGATGCGCTTTTGGGCTCGGAAATGATGGGAAATACGCGATTACTTATTAGCGATGAGGATTATGCATACTATCAGAATGAGGAGAACCTGCAGGAATATAAAGGAAACTTTTTTTACATTGATACCTCAAAGGTGCAGGACCTTGCAGGGGAACTTTCCGAAGTGAAAAATGTATTGTTTAAAGCGGAATATTCCACCTTTAAGTTAAGCTACGTGATGGACATGATTATTGCTATGATTGTGCTGGTATTAAGCGCATGTCTGGTGTTGGTATCCTTCGTGCTTTTGAAATTTGTCATTACCTTTTCCATTAGTGAAGAATTCCGGGAAATCGGTGTAATGAAGGCTATCGGAATCAAGAATTATAAGATTCGAAGTCTGTATATGACGAAATACCTGGGAATTGCCATTGTGGGCGGGGGCATCGGATTTGTAGCAGGAATTCCCTTTGGAAATATGCTGTTAGCGACAGTTTCCAAGAAGATGGTGCTTGGTAATTCCGTTGGCATCGGGTTAAATATTGTTGGTGCGCTGGCGGTGGTACTGATTATGATTGGATTTGCGTACCTTTGCACCGCCAAGGTGAAAAAAGCGACGCCGGTGGATGCCATCCGAAATGGACAGACCGGAGAGCGTTACCAGAGTAAGTCCAGATACTCTTTGAAAAAGAGCCATTTGGGAAACGCAGTTTATATGGCGGTGAATGACGTGCTGAGTGCACCGAGGAGGTTCGTGATTATTGTATTTTCGTTTTTCCTTTGTTCCATTTTTGTGTTTGGCGTGGTGGAAGTGACGGATACCATGAAGAGCGACCGGCTAGTGGAAACCTTTGCCAAGAAATCCGACGTGTATATTACGGATTCGAAACTTTTGAAAAAAGATTTTTTGTCTCCGGAAGGGGGAAAACAGGTGGAAGATGCCTGCGACCGCATGGAAGCAAAGCTTGAAAAAATGGGCATGCCGGCAAGGGTTGCCATGGATATTTGGTATACCTACCCCATTACGGTGAATGGACGGGTTAGCTCCGTTTGTTTGCAGCAAAACAAGCGGGTGAAGTGCACGGAGCATCGTTTTTACGAGGGAAGCGCACCGCAGAATAAACATGAAATTGCCATTACGCCGGTGATTGCGGAGGAGCTTGGAATCACGATCGGTGATAAGGTGACCATCGATTATAAAACGGAAAAAGTGGAGTGTATGGTTGTGGGAATGTTTCAAAGCATGAATCAGCTTGGAAAAGTTATTCGTATTCATGAAGATGCACCCACAGAGATGGAATTTGCCTGCACCATGATGTCCTTCCAGGTGGATTTTAAAGACCATCCGGAGGCTGAGGTAATTACTGAGCGAATGAAAAAAATCAAAAACAGCTACCACATCGAGGGCGTGTACGATGCGGCCGGTTTCTGCGATGATTGCATGGGCGTTTCAAAAACCATGGATACGGTTTCCAAGTTGCTATTGTTCATTACCTGCATCGTGGTTGTACTGGTAACGGTGCTGATGGAGCGGTCCTTTATACAGGATGAAACCAACCAGATTGCGCTTTTGAAAGCGCTTGGATTCTCTAATCGATTTGTATTAACGTGGCATGTGGCACGCTTTATGTTAGTAAGCTTGATTGCAGAAGGATTGGCGGTATTGTTGACCTATCCGGTAACGAAGCTGTGGGCAGATCCAATCTGGTCCATGATGGGAGCTACCGACGTATCGTATTATTTTAGACCGCTTACTTTGCTGGTGATTTATCCGGGGGCGATTTTACTAATAAGCCTGCTGGCGGCATTTTTTACCGGATTATATACCTATCAGATTACCAGCAACAGCATTACGAACATTGAGTAAGAGGAGGAAAGGCAGATGGCAGCAATTTTAGAAGTAAAGGATTTATGCAAAACCTATGTTATAGAAAAAAGACAGAACAACGTGTTAAAGAATGTGAATTTTACGGTGGAAGAAGGGGAAATGGTAGCCATTATGGGACCTTCCGGCTCGGGAAAATCTACTCTTTTATATGCGGTATCCGGCATGGATACGCCAACCAGCGGGCATGTGCTTTTTGACGGCAAGGATATTACGAAACTTTCGGCCAACCAATTGGCGGAGATTCGCCTTAACAAAATGGGATTCATTTTTCAGCAGATGTATATGATGAAAAATCTCACGATTCTTGATAACATAGCGTTGCCGGCTTTGGAGAATAAGGCAGATAGAGCCGGTAAAGCGGAAAAAATGAAGCGGGCGGAGGAATTGATGCGTAAGTTGTCCATTATTGAGGTGGCGGATAACGACATTAATGAAGTATCCGGCGGACAGCTCCAGCGTGCATGTATTTGTCGGAGCATGGTAAACAAGCCAAAGCTTTTGTTTGCAGATGAACCAACCGGAGCGTTAAACCGTACGGCATCCGGAGAAGTAATGGAAGAGTTGGCAAAGCTTAATGGCGAGGGAACAACCATCATGATGGTAACTCACGACGCGAAAGTTGCAGCACGATGCAAGCGTGTGCTGTACATTGTGGACGGCAACATCAAGGGTGAGTATCTTTCCGGAGGCGATTCGACGGCAGAGAACGAGCGACGATTGAATAACTGGCTCCTGGATCTGGGGTGGTAATTAAAAAATTTGTACAGGAAGGCGATAGTCATTTCGAAGAGAGGTGGCGTCGCCTTTTGTTTGTGCTAAGGCAAGGTACGTTTCTCTGGCAAAAAGATCACTTTGTAAAAGTGGCAATTCGGCAGGTGCCTGTGCCACGGAAGTGATGACCAAAGCATGTTTGGAAAGGGTGCCAAGTAGCGGGCGGGCATCTTTACGCAGCCCGAGAATACGCAGATACGGAATCGGTTCCCTGCGGTATTGGTGCATTTGGTCAGTGGTCAAATTCAGGAGTATATGAGTCAGAATCCGCATCATTTTTCCGCGGGTTACGTCCTTGGTGGTAATCGCTTCCAAAAAGTAATCAAAATCCTCATATGTGGCAAGACAACGCAATAATCGGTTGGCAATCTCTGCGCTACTGTCCAAAAAGTTTGGTAATCGGTCAGCTTGTAAGCGCAGTACATACGGCAGAAGCGGTTGATAATCCCTTTCGGATAAAAGCGGCTGCCTGGTCAGTGCGTCTTCGTATAGGAGGGATGCATTTTCCGGAAGCACGGTTGCAAAATCCGTCAAGGGTCTGCCGGACAAAAGCATCTGGCGGATGTGGGTGGCAGAGGCATAAGTCTGCGTTGCTTTCTGCGCGTGATGGGATACCCCAACACGAGAAATGGGAAGAATCTTCATAGGAATCTGAAGTTCTCGAATGGCACGAAGGTATTCCAACGCCAAAATCGTATTGGGCTGGCGCAACAAATGGGCAAGTTCAGCCAATGTGGTGTCAGTGTAAGCGCCTTTCACATGGGCAAGGAGTGCCTCGGTCTGTGCCGAAGGATAGTTCTTCCCGTTTCGTAGCGCAGTTTGGAGAACTTCCTTGAAGGTTGCCGGTTCCTCATGAAGAATGGCGGCCATTTTTTGCAAAAGCGCAATGTCGGTGCATTCGCATCCAAAGGCCAGGGTATCTACGCCACATGCAGCCAGGGTTTTCACACCGCCATAAGCGAAATCTCTGGCCGAGCCGGTACTAACCAGCGCAGGTAACGCCACCACCAGGTCTGCTCCATTTTGAAGCGCTGCTTTGGTTCGAATCGATTTGTCTAGTAGTGCGGGAGCTCCTCGCTGTACGAAATCACCACTCATGGCAACTACCACAAAATCACAGCCGGAAAGTGCTCGCGCCTGTGTTAATACGTACGTATGACCGTTGTGAAACGGATTGAATTCTGCAATTAGTCCTGTAATCTTCATAAAAACAGTATAACATAAAAGAGGGGGGAGTTGCCAGAAAAATGATTTTCATTCAAACTTTGTTTGCATTTTTTTAAAATTTTTGTTATGTTCTTTGTGTAGATGATACCATCAAAGGGCTGTCAAGTTAAGGTTTATTTGTAGGAGGTTGTCATGAGAAAGGTAAAATACATCTTAGTAATAGCGTTTTTAATCATCATGTCCGGAAAACTTGATCCGGTAGACAGTAGCGCATCAAATCACTACAACGAAGGAAGTGCATCTGAGGAGGAGAATATTTTTTACAATGTAGCAAATAGCGATGAGGAGTTTGCAACGGATGAGTGGACATATGATCCGACGGTGATAGATGAGGCGCGCATCGAAAGAAAGGCAGAAGCGTATGCAAAAGAAACCGGGAAGGATGTCAATGAAGTGAAAAAGTCGCTTTTGGAAAGCGCTGAAGAATTATGAGTAATGATGCAACGCAGAAGAAATTTTTTCACATAAGCGTTATATAATGTAAGAAAAGGGAGAAAGGAGCGCTTATGAGAAAAATCTTCGTCGGAACGGTTGCCGTATTGTTGTGCTGTGTG
The DNA here is from genome assembly GCA_900115795.1 of Lachnospiraceae bacterium XBB1006. GTDB lineage: Bacteria > Bacillota > Clostridia > Lachnospirales > Lachnospiraceae > XBB1006. The sequence continues at coordinate 68,428 of FOXT01000005.1, forward strand.
CTTTTTCAGACAACGGTACTGGCGACGACAAATTACGAAAAGTACTCCAATGCATCGCATGGATGGGGGCTTACGAGGAATCGGTTGCACAAAACACCCGGTGGTGTAAGTACGGCAAAATCCCTGAAAAAATATGGTGCCTACTATTATGGCGATACCTCGCGTAAAGTATGCTACCTTACCTTCGACTGTGGCTATGAAAATGGAAATACAAAGGGAATTCTGGATGTGCTAAAACGGTATCACATTCGTGCGGTGTTTTTTGTGACGGAACCATTCGTGAAAGCAGAACCGGCTCTTGTTAAACGTATGAAAGCAGAAGGGCATCTGGTGGGCAATCATACCAAGACGCATCCCAGACTTCCGGATTGCAGTGTACGCAAGATAAAGCGGGAAGTTTGTGCCGTGGAAAAAGCGGTGAAAGAGTGCACCGGTGAGGACATTGACAAAATTTTACGACCACCGGAGGGGGCCTACAGCCAGCGGGTGTTGAAGGTATTATCTGACATGGGATACAAAACACTTTTTTGGAGTAATGCCTGGTTTGACTGGGATGTGAACCATCAGCCATCCGTGGATTCTGTGGTGGGGCAGTTTCGAACCTACTACCATAATGGAATGGTACCGCTGATGCACAATACCTCTTCGACCGATCGAAAAGCGTTGCCGCGGGCGATTCGCTTCCTTAAGAGCAGGGGATTTACTTTCGAGCGTTTCGACACGGTGTATAAGAAAAATCCGAAATTATCTATTCGAATCAAGGATTATACCTACGATGACAAACGCGCATCGGCGCATTTGACGATTGAAACGAAGTCAAAGGGTGCCATAAAAACCTATTTTTACAAAGGTAAAACGAAGTTAAAGAAGGCACCGAAGGATGCAGGCAAGTATCTGGTGAAAGTGGTGCAAAGCCAAACGAAAACCTACAAGGAAGTAACGGTGTCAAAGACATTCCGGATTACGAAAGCAAAGCCCGAAATTCGAATCGTTGTAGCCCAGAGTGAGAAGGGCGTTGATGTCGACATTTTTTGCGAAAATAGAACTGGAGAGCGAAGGATTTCTTTTTACAATCAAAAGGGGATCTTGATTGAACAGCCGACCAGCCCGGGGGAGTACTTCGTTGTGGTTAAAATCGGAGCCACGAAGAATTATAAGGCGGCGTCGAAGAAATTGGAGTTTGTGATAGAGGAGCAAAAAGATGTTAAGGGAATTAGGAAAAGAAGAATTACTACAGCATACCGAAGACATGTATGAACTTGCGGCTAGAATTGACAAGGGAGTTTACCCGAACTGGCGGGACGGATTGAAGCAGAAAAGCGATCTCGTTGAGCGGATAGAGCGTTTTGCAAACAAAATCGAAAATAAGGATGCGGATTTCGGTACCTTGGTATACGAGGAAGCAGAGCAGATATTCGGCTATATTCTATACCGCTTGGAAGAGGACAATTCCATTAATTTCGATTATTTTTATGTGGCATGCGATTTTGCAAAAGTGTTGGAAGAAGTGCTTTCCTACATGGAAGCACATTACCCGGGTAAGAAAATTATGCTAGGGGTTTCGACAACGAATACTTCGGCAGTTGATTTTTGCGAGGAAAAGGGATGGAGAGCCATTGAACACTCCAAGATGTATGTTTTTCGCTTTAAACCGAATATGACGTTTGAAGTATCCCACAAGGTGATTCCGGTGACGGAGGAGAACTTTGAAGATTTTCGGACGGTACACAAAGTGAATGAAGGCGAAATGTATTGGACTTCCGACCGTATTTACAAGGCATGGAAAGAGGAAGGTGTCTGGGAGTTGTTTTTGTGGAAAGAAGACGACGAACCGGCAGCTGTTATCTATAACGATGTTTTTGACGATGACTGTGCCCAAATTATTGGAATGGATAGTATTAAGCCGGCGGCCGAAGGCAGAAAAGAGCTGCTAAAAGCCGCTCTCAATGCAGCATACAAGCGAGGTGCAAAACATAACTACCACTGGCCGGAAAATGATGCCGAGGTGGAAGAGTGCACTGAGGTGGGATTTGAGCATCTGGATGATTATGTATGTTATAAATATATGCTATAGAGAGGGCAGTTTTGTCGAGAAAACATAGTTTTCCTATTTTAGATCCTTCGGAGACCCAACGTAAAGCAGTACTTGAATTTTTCCCCAAATATAACAAGTGTTGTTCGCTTCTTTTAGGGTTGTAAAGGGGTTACACTAGATATAGGTATTTGCGAAACTGCTCTGCGGCGAATGCCGCATGAGCAATTTGCATAATAAATCGTCTCTGCAAGTTAACTTGCGAGAACGATTTTTATGCAAATTCAACATGCCACGGTCGTGGCATAAGAGTTTCGCAATTAACTAACACTAGATAGCGAAGGAGGTAATTAAATTATGGATATGAAAAAAATCGGTGAGTATATTTGCTCACTACGAAAAAGAGCGGGATTTACCCAAAATGAATTAAGCGAACGGCTGGGGGTAACGGCACAGTCGGTTTCAAATTGGGAGAGAGGAGAAAGCCTTCCGGACACGGCATTATTACCGGATATTGCGCTAATCCTAAACACATCGGTGGATGAGTTGCTGGGTGGTGGAAGTTGCAAGTGGAACTACCGAAGACGTATTACGGTGGAAAGGATGCGTGAAGCTCTGATTTGCCTGAACCGGATTGGCGTTTTGCTGGGCACAGACCATTTCATGTATCGGACGATGGTGGATGCGCTGGATGAGAGGATGAATAGTGCAGTGGAGGAAACCTTTTCCAATCCGATAGCGCTGGATGCCTATATCTGCGAGGCAATCATAGCTTGCGTAGAACAGGGAGATTACATCGATCTGGATGACGTTCGCAAAAATATAAGTGCCGAGGGTGCAAAGCAAAAAACAATTTCTATTCTGCATGATATGGGATTAAAATAGTTTATTATATCATATAAGAATCGAGAGTGGAATCGCAAAACCATGTCGCAAAAAAGTTTTTTTCGACATGGTTTTGTACTATAGTTATTTACGTATTTTAACTTTCTTTGTAGTGCTATAGGAGGAGTACACCTTCTTTCCCTTCACGGTCTTGTAACTACGAATGGATACGGAATAGGTATTTCCCTTCGTTAGACCGGAGAGGGTGGTTTTTACGGTGTTTTTACTCTTGATGGTTTTTGTTTTGGTGACGGTTTTGCCGTTTTTCTTGGTGGTGTAACGAATCTGGTAGCCGTCAGCGCTTGCATCTTTGGTCCATTTTACCGTAACTTTTCTGGAGGAAGTGTTCGCTACGGAACTTACGCTGGTGCCGGTTGGTTTTACAGAGGCATCTTTGGTAAGTACGTTTGCCGCAATGTTGTTAACGGCTTTTCCGGTGCTGCTACCGGAGGTGTACGTAGTAGAGCCAACGGTCAGGGTATAGCCGTTTAAGTCGATGGAGCCGTCCACACAGCTAAGGCTTGAAATGTAGCTGTCGCCGGTGAGTTTCCAGGTACAACCTTCCGGAACTTCTACGTAAACCGATCCTGCAGTTCCGTCAGTATTGATGGCGCCTTCGTAGGTGCTGCCATCGGAAAGCAAAAGGTTTAAAGTGGAGGAGGAATCTACGATAATGTTGCCACTTAATTGCTGTTTTGCGGCACTAAAGGTCACATTACCGCCATTGCTTCCGGATTTGCCCCAGCCACCTTCCGCAACTTTCAACAAAACATTGCTGCTGTCTTCGTTTTTAATGGCTACGTTACGCAAACTAATCTGGGCGGAGGTGTTGGTAACGTAGAACACATTTCCTTTTTTGCTGGTAATGCTTCCGCCATTGGCTGTAAAAAGGGAGGTGCCGTTGGCTGCATCACCGGACATGGACTGGTAAAGCATAACCGTGTTGTATTCGGTAGCATTGCCGTTTAATTTGGTATTCTCTGCTGTTAAATTGGTATTTTCCAAAACAACGGAATTCATTCCTTCAATAACAACGCCTTCTGAGGTAGTGGAGGTCAGAGTAGCATTTTTTACTGTGGTTTTTGCTGTGGAGTAAATCGCCGGGGAGCCTACTCCACTTGTGGTATAACTTCCACCGTTTACGTTTACGGTACCGCCGCCGCGGTCGCTACGGATGGCTGCGGAAGACCTGCCGGAAGTCTTGATGGTTACGTTCGTGGCGTTGGTTGTACCGCCGCCGGCTGTCATAATGCCACCGGCCTGATCTCCGGTGGTGGTGATGCTGGAATCGGAAATGTTAATGGTGGTTCCATCACCGGCTGCAGAGTTTTGTGCGCCGTTGCCGCCGTAGGAAAATGTTCCGTTGGCACCGTTGGCTGTGGTTTTGATGGTGGCACCGGAGATGTTTACAACGGCTTTATCTTTTGCAAGGATACCGGAATTGGTTCCGTAAAAATTATTGCTGTCTCCACCTTCGGAGTCGCCGCTTTTGGTTACCTTAATGTTGGAAAGGGTAGTGGAGATATCCCCTTTTACCAATAGGGCGTTTTGGTCTGAGGTGGTACTTTTGTAGGTTTTGCCGGAAACTTTGGTGCTCTTGGTGAGTTCCGTAGCACCATTGGCTTCTACGGTTGTACTATTCTGACCGGGGCCACCACCCTGACCGTCCGGCTTATCCGGTGGAGTCTGACCGTCCGGCGGAGTCTGACCATCCGGTGGAGTCTGACCATCCGGTGGAGTCGGCGGGGTGTCGGTCTGCGTTGTGGACTGTGTAGTGTTGTCTGCCGCAAAAACTGTGGCAGAGCCAACAGAACCAACTAAAAGGCTGGATGTAAGGGTAATAACCATGAGTGTTTTTAAAAATTCTTTTCTTTTCATGTGAATCGCCTCCTGAATGATTTCTTTTTTGTTTCTGAGGCAAGTATAGGGGGCGAAGCTTAAATAAAGGTTAAAAAATGGAAAAACTTTAAATTAATTGGAAGCAGGAATTCTGATGAAATGTTGGAGAAATTCAAACAAGATAAATTTCAGGAATAATTATAAATTTTCTGTGTATTATCTTGTTTAAATATTCAAACTGTGTTAGTATATTTAATATAGGAGAAGATAATATAAGAATGCCTTTGAAAAACATATGCGTTTTCCAAAGGCATTCTCTTTATATTTGTATATCGATTGTGCTACCACCGGAGGTTTCCGTTGCAGGTATGACTGCTTCGACATTTACGGCTACCGGAGAAACTGCGCCGCTGGTTGCCATTTGACCGGCGTTCATTCCCGGGATACCAACGTTTTTTTCATTGAGATGCTTGATGATACCCTTCAGGTAATCCATATCCGCCTTCATAATCGCTTTGTTTTCAGCTGCACGGTGCTTGCGCTTTAGTTCTTCTAAATCTTCTTCGCTCATATGAGGATCTACAACCTCCATGCATTCAAGCATTTCCATGGCTTCCTCTAATTCCTTTAGTTCCTCTTCGCCAAGCTCAGCGACCATCTCGCCTAAGTTTTCCATCATTTCGTCTACATTTTGTGCGCCGGTTTCACGAAGCTCGGCAGCCGTATCTTCCATGATTTTCTCACGTTCTTCAAAAATAGCATCCTCGCGGTCAGACAAGGTTTCTTCTTCCGCGGTAACCATTGCATTTTTCATGTCGGTGGCTGCATTCTTGATTTTATCGAGTTGTTCATCACGATTTTGCGTTTGCACAACCATTTCTTCAAGCTCAAGATGATGTTTCTTTTTGCGGGCCACCATTTCCATTCGTTTCGCGTGGGTTAGTGCGAGCTGGAGTTCTTCCGCATCGCCGTCGTGGGATGCAATTTTTCTTCGAATGTCAAGAACCTTCCTGCGGGCTGCCAAAACAGCCTGTCCTGCACTTTGCGAGGTTTTGGCCTGACGAATCTTGGCGGAAACCTCTCGATAGTTGTATGTTACCGGCTTGGAGGACTTCTTGGTGTCCTCTCTTTCGGTGGTTGTTGACTGCTCCCAGATTCCTTTCACCAAAGGGTCGGTGATCCCAGTACCGGAATCCTGGTCAAGGGCTCGTAACAACTGCCGCATTTCTTTGGACTTTGCAGTTGTGTTTTCGGCTTCCGGAATTTGATTAGCTGAATTTTGCTGCTTCCGCCCATAAGAATTGACAGCATTTCGCCCCTGCGAATACGCGAATAGACGATTGATACCATTCATACCTTCTACCTCCCTGTAGATAAAATTGCTTACATCCTTGTTAGCCAAAAAGGCATACGCTTCCTTATCTATCATGGATATCGGTAACTTGACCGGCTTTCTTAATTGAAATTTATAAAAAAATAATTAAATACAAAAAAAGACAACCTGTCGATCGGTTGTCTTTTAGGAGAAGGTATTTTTACTATGGGGTTAGCAAAAATTATATAATGTATTGGGGGGGTTTACGTCTATTATAATAGCATATTGCTATCGGGAAGTGTTTACAAATGTTACAAATAATTTTGAAAAAAGTTGTGCAAATTCACCAAAAGCGCAGGGGAGAGCGGAAAACGTGCGAAATTTCTTTTGGCGGTTTGGGGGGAAGATTAAGATATTTTGCGCATATAATTGCAAGAAGTTGAATTAATAGAAAAAAATTAAAAATTTTGCATGTTATCTTGTGCATATTCCTGAATTGTGCTAATATAAATATCATAGGAGAAGATAATATAGGAATGCCCTTGGATGATGCAATATTATCCAAGGGCATTCTCTTGATTTTTACAAAAAAAAGACAACCTGTCGATCGGTTGTCTTTTAGGAGAAGGTATTTTTACTATGGGGTTAGCAAAAATTATATAATGTATTGGGGGGGGGTTACGTTCATTATAATAGCATATTACTATCGGAAAGTGTTTACAAATGTTACAAAAAAATTTTGAAAAAATTGTGCATTATTGACAAAGAGAGACAAATGAAGTCGAACTTTCGACTTCACTTCACAAGCTTTCTAAAATGCTCTGTGCTCATTATAAAACGCCGCCAATCATTATTATCGATGAATATGATACGCCAATCCAAGAAGGTTATTCGAAAGAGTTTTATGAGAAACTTTTTTTCTGGTGCGTTTAAGGATAACGGGAATCTGTCCTATGGTTTTTTGACAGGAATCTTAAGAGTTGCGCAAAAGAGTATTTTTAGTGGGTTGAATAATCTTACCGTTAATTCTATTATGGATAATGAGTATGATGGATATTTCTTTGGGAAGAAAGAAATATATAACCCATGGTCTGTGATTAATTATTTTTCCAAAGGATGTCTGCCGCAGGCATATTGGGTGCACACTGGGAAAAATGAAATTTTGGAAGATGTGCTGAAAATGGCAACAGATGACATTATAGAGAAATTGTACTCTTTGCTTCAAGGGGAACGTGTCATCGCGAGGGTTGATCAGAATGGAGTATATCGCGTTCTTTTGGAAGAACCTGCGAATATCTATAGTCTTCTTTTAGTGGCCGGTTATCTGAAGACGCCAAAGAAGAAACTTCAAGATGGAATAGAGGACTGCTATATATGAAGAAACACTCAATAGAAGTTAGTGCATACTCGACAATAGATTATTTGGCGATGTGGGAACAGTTATATAACCCGGATTTTAACCGTATGGAATTCCAGACGGTTAGAAATGAACCGGGAAAATTGATAGGTTAAAGCTATTACGCGAAAAGGCGTATAGACAGTTAAACATATTAAGGAGCAATACCAAGGCACTCGAAGGAATAAAACAAAGTCTAATTTCTGACAAAGAACTAGATACTTTTATTCAGATGAGAATCAGACAGCTTCGTGAAGAAGGAGCAACAGAAGAGATAGACTTAGTGCCCCATCTGAAGGACTATTCCAATCGGCATATGGCGGATGGGACTTTTGTATCTTGGCTTGCTTATGATTGATCAGTTAAATGAAAAGTTTCCAGGTATAACGGAGGACATTGTTCCATTGAAGATTTCTTATTTGCAGTTGGAACAGTGGACAACTTTGGCAAAAGCAAGAGCGATTGAAAATGAAATCTATGTAGTTGGATGTTCGCATTTTGATGGAGCCATTCCACTGGCCTATGCATTTGAAGCATCAGGGAAATGTGTTCTGATGAAGAAGGGTGGTAGAAGCTATGAATTTTAAATTAGCTGAACTAAGAAGAAGACATGGAATTACACAACAAGAATTGGGTGAGGCCTATTTTCCATCCAATTCTGGGAAAGCAGAGTATTGGAAAACGCGATTGGACTATTTGCAGAGAACTCGTAAGTTGATGTGGAATGCGGACTATATGCATTTTTGATGCAGGATGTTTGGAAGATAAACAAACCTATTACCGTTTTGAATTGTGTGTATAAAAAAGAGCCGAATGGCTCTTTTTTGCATGGAAAATACAACGAAATGAGAAAATATCACATTTAGACATTGATTTCTGCGAGAAAATGGATATAATATAGTTAGGAAAGAAGAATGTGAGGACAGGATTATGTTAATACAGTTTAGTTTTAAAAATTATAAATCATTTAAGGATGAAGCAACTTTGGATCTTTCAGCGACAAAAATGACAGAGTTTTCGGAAAGAGTTGTAACAGTAGGAAGTGAAAAGATCCTTCCGGTTGCAGCCATTTACGGTGCAAATGCCAGCGGTAAATCCAATATATACAATGCATTTGAATATATGTCTGACTATGTTGCGGAATCCTTTAAGTATGGAGATGAAGAGGAAAAGTTTGAGGAATACAGACCCACCCCGTTTTTATTTGATTCCACATCTGCAGATGCCGAGTCAAGTTTTGAGGTGTATTTTACGTTGCCGGGAGATAAGGCAGAGAAAACATACAATTATGGTTTCTGTATCAACAAAGAAGGCGTGACAGAAGAGTGGCTGAATTCCAAAGCCAAAACTGCAAGAAAATATAGTACGGTATTTTATCGTAACACAGAGGATGAAGAGTTAGATTTGTCAGGATTTCCCAAGAGCAGCAGAGATAATATTCAGGTGGCATTGGAAAAGCAGGTTCTGATTATATCATTGGGAGCCAAGCTGAAGGTTGGTAAGTGTAAGGAAATCCGAGACTGGTTCCTTGCAAATGAATTTGCGGATTTTGGAGATCCATTTACCAACTTCTTTATGTCAAGAAGACTACCGAAGGAATTTGTGGAAAACAAGGAAATTCAGCAAAAGGTTGTGGAATATTTTGCATCCTTTGATGAGCATATTAAGGATTTCAGAATTGAAAAGGTTCCACATGAAGGTGAGGCCAAAGAGGAAACTTACAAAATTAATGCACTTCACAAAATGATTGACTCGGATAAAATGGCAGAAATTCCTTTGGGTATGGAATCGGCTGGAACTTTGAAAATGTTCGCATTATATCCGGAATTACAGGAGGTGCTGGAGAAAGGAAGTGTTTTCTTTATTGACGAACTGAATGCGCGCCTGCATCCGTTACTTGTAAGGAATTTTCTTCTCACATTTTTAAATCCGGAAATCAATAAAAACCACGCTCAGCTTGTATTTACAACCCATGACACATGGCAATTGTCTAACCAATTACTACGCCGTGACGAAATATGGTTTGTAGAAAAGGACGCAAATGGCGTATCTACTTTGTACTCTTTGGCTGATTTTGTGGATGAGGATGGAACCCGTATTCGTAAGGATGAAAGTTATGAAAAGAATTATCTGATTGGAAAGTATGGTGCAATTCCTGCCTTAAAGAGTATTGATATTTTTAAGGAGGATTGAGTATGGCAAAAAAGGATAGAGCTGGAAACAGAAAAACACGAGATCAGAGAAAACAATTCAAGGTGCCGGAATTAGGATACTACTTGATTGTTACGGATACAGAAGCTACGGAGCGGTGTTTCTTTACAGGTTTGCATCAGGCTTTGCCGGAGAACGTTAGAAATAAGCTAGTCATAAAGGTGGTAGAGACAAAGACCCGTACCATGATTGATAAATGTTTGGAACTCACCGCTTATGATGCGCAGTATCGTATTCCTTGGATCGTGTTTGATAGGGATCAGGTACAGGGATTTGATGATATCATTGCAGAGGCTGCAGGGAAAAGAATCCAAGTGGGATGGTCTAATCCATGTTTTGAAATATGGATGTATGCTTACTTTGGTTCCATGCCTGCAATACAGGACTCTTGGACCTGCTGTTCCGAATTTGGAAGAGTGTATGAAACGAAGACCGGACAGAAGTATTCCAAGGCTGACGAGCAGATGTACAGTAGAATTTGCAAGGCTGGCGATGAAGAAAAGGCGATTCAGATAGCACAGCAGAAATTTGAACAATGTAAAAGAGATGGAAAAACAAAGCCATCGGAGATGTACCCGTGTACAACGGTACATGAACTGGTGGGGGAGATTAAGGGTAAAGTAAATTCATAGGATAATAATTGAACCGTATATTGGAGGTTGTAAATTATGTATGATTGTTCGAAAGAATTTAATAAATTTTATCGTACATCGGTGGTTCTTCCAGAGACCGAGCAGAATGAACTGCGTGAAAAACGAAAGCTAAATGTAAAAAGACTGAAAGAGGGACTGTTAGAATATAACGAAGAAAATAAGAAGGATTATAAAATTTCTGAAGATAGAATTCAAGGTAGTATGGCTATGCATACTAACGTTCAAAATGACGAAGGCGATTATGATATTGATGTTGGTATAGTTTTTGAATCAAGCAATTTAAATGGTTTAGGACCGCTTGCGTCAAGAAACATGGTAGCAGATGCACTAAAAAGAAAAACGAAGCAGTTTGCAGAAGAACCAGAAGTAAAGACCAGTTGTGTTAGACTAAAATATACATCAACAGGGTATCATGTAGATTTTGCGTTATTTAAAAGAGATAAAGATACAGTAGATGATAAGGAATACACCTATGAACATGCAGGAGCTGAGTGGTCGATATGTGATTGGATATACGATGAAATGGATTGTGGAAACAAGATTTACCCTAAGGAACCATTTGTTGACATTTCGATGGTGGTTTCAAGAATTAAAACCACAAAAAGATTTTCGAAGCAGGCATTTGAAAAGCTTATGGATTCATGGGGAAAAAGTGAAGGAGAATGTAAAGTGCAACTAGAAAAATTAAATGAATATGGATATTGTATAGAAGAGAAGACTATAGAATGGTGTGATTCATCAGAAAAAAAGAATATAGAGAAAGCAATAAAAAGTCAGATGGAACAGATTGAAAATAATTATCCAAAAATGGCATATTTTAAACCTATTTTTGCAATATAAAGTAAAAAGGATATGCTTTGATTAAGATAAAAAACAGGTTTTGAAGGAGTTTGGCTTTTTCAAATAATTAGGATTTTAAATGCTGTGACATTTCGCGGATGATATCAGTGATACTACGAAATACTAGGATCACTTTACCAGCCGAAATAGCCTAATTGCCATATCGAAGTCAGGGAGAAGTTATGATTCTGAAGATGTGCAGAATTTTCTTCATGCCACAGAGAGAGGCATTCAAGTGCATTTATTTGTGCGCAAAAATAAGGACGATAAGATTTCCAAGGAATTCTACTATTTGGGACATATGAAAGCCAGTGGGAACACAAGACAATTTGTTATGCCGAATACGACAAAAACAGCAGTAGAGATAGAGTGGTTGTTAGATGTTCCGGTGCGGGAAGATTTGTATGAATACATTGTAAATGAATAGAGGTATAATATGAAGACAGTAAGAGTAGTGGCAGCAATTATAAAAGCAACGAATGAAAAGGAGTAGCCTATTATTTTTGCAACCCAGCGTGGTTATGGTGATCTGAAAGGCGGATGGGAATTTCCGGGTGGTGAAATTGAAGAAGGAGAGACCCCACAGGAAGCTTTGAAGCGTGAGATTATGGAAGAATTGGATACGGAAATTGTCAAAGGCGACCTTGTATTAAAAGAGCACGAGGCCGCAAAGTGGTTGACGAAAGAGACACTAGGCAGTGTTGCAGTGGCTGTCGGCAGATGAAAGCTTGATAGATAAGATTAGGAGAGGAGTGGATAATAGGATGTATCAACCAGATTACGATGCGGCAGCATCTGTTTGGATAGAGCGCGATAAAGCCTCTGCCCATATGGAGCGTGCTGCGTTAAAAGAAAAGATAGAAGCATTCATTGGTGCACATAATACCTGTGCATTGGCGACTGCTTCGAAAGAAAGTGTGCGCAATACCCCGATTGAATACAACTTTGTGGATGGGTGTTTTTATTTTTTCTCGGAAGGCGGATTAAAGTTCAGAGGTCTGAAAGAAAATAAGAAGGTGGGAATTGCAATTCTTGAGGCGTATGGGGGATTTGGACAACTGCATAGTTTGCAAGTGGAAGGAAGAGCTTCTATGGTGGAGCCATTCTCGGAAGAATACCTGAAATTAATGGAGCACAAGAAAATCCCTTTGGAGGCCATGAAGAAATTGCCGCAGGTTATGAATTTAATTAAGGTTGTTCCGGAAACTTACGACTATTTAGATTCTGATTTGAAGACGGAAGGTTTGGAAAGTCGACAACACTTGGAAATAAGCACAGAATACTGATTTCTTACATTTTTTATCAAATCAAAACAAACAGTGGTGTCAAGACATGCTTTTGCATTGACATTTGATTGGGGATTTGATAACGTAGTAGTTGGAGGTTTTTTACAAAATGGAAAGGAGTTTGCAAAAGAGAAAGGGAATGAAAACAAATAACAAACGCAAGGGGTTTATTATTGACAACGAGCATCATATCATTCACGACATGGGATGCGAATTTTTGTTGAAAGAGCGGGGAGTTCAGCTTCGAGAGGTTGAAACCTATAATCCGAAGTTTTGGCAGTGTAAGCATTGCGCAATGCATGCCTATGTGAATTATGGCGCGAAAGATTATAAGAAGATGGATCAGTATATCGCCTTTTTTAAACGGGTGGGTCTTACCATGGGCGATGTGCGGTATTTGTATGTGAGTATGCGGGCGATTACCGAGTTGAAGGACGGCGCGATGATTATCCACAAAGGAGAAGATACGTGGAAGCTGGTGCCGATGGAAGGAAGCAAGAAGGTCCTTTTGTATCATAACAATTATTCGATTCGCCATGGAAAACGTATTTTTTCAGGGAAATTCCACCTGCAGGGAGGAAACAACGAAGGACGGTATGCACAGCAGGCACTTCATTACATATATGAGTATAAGTGGACACTGGAACATGCGATGCCTATGAAGGCGCAGGCGGTAGAGAAGAAGCGCGTGCCCCATGCAAAGAAGAAATCTTTATGGCAAAGACTCACCGGCTGGTTTGCTGCGAAGGAAGAAAGAAAAGACAAAATAGAAAAAGAAGAAAAAGTAGAAGCGGTGTCAAAACCGGAGGAAGTAAAGCACGAAGAAGTGCTTAAGGAAGATAATTATTGCCTTACGGTGAAGGGATTTCATTTGACGGAGAAAAGAGAGCTGCCGGAAGATGGACTTCGATGTATCTATTTATGGAATGGATTTGATGGAATTATGCACTGGGATGTAGGCGTATATTCCAGCGTGCATGGTAACTTCTTTATGGAATTCGGCCCTGGGAAAGATAAGCGGGTAACGCCAAGAAATCGTGTAATTGCATGGAAGTGCGTCAACGAAGTGGAAATTAAAACAGTTTAACCCGGGTTTTGTAAAAAATCTGTTGACAAAACACCGTTGGATGTTTATAATTGATTGAGTGTGGATAGGAGTATGCCATGAAGATTGACTTATTTGACCTGGTGAGCAATCCGGGTAGAGAATTAAGCCGCGAAGTTCCGATTGAAATGAGTGAATTTCGCACAAGAACAGGGGAGTACCCTATTACAGAGAAGAGTCCGATGCAGTTATATGTAAAGAACGACAAGGGGCGAGCGATTACCCTGAGGGCTTCTTCACATATCAGTGCAATAGCTCCATGCGACAGGTGTTTAACAGATGTTACAATACCACTTGATCTTTCTTATGAGCGGGAATTTTCGATTGAGAATCATACGCTTGTGATGGAGGATTTAGACGAAGCTGAGTTTATTGACGGACTAATTTTGGATACAGACCAACTTGTCTATGATGAGATACTAGTGAACTGGCCTATGAAGGTCCTGTGCAAGGATGATTGCAAAGGAATTTGCCACAAGTGCGGCTGTAATCTAAATGAGCGCACGTGCGCTTGCGACAGGACGGTAGTAGATCCAAGAATGGCTGCTATACAAGATGTCTTTAATAAATTTAAGGAGGTGTAACAGATGTCAATTTGTCCAAAGAATAAATCTTCTAAAGGTAGAAGAGATCAGAGAAGAGCAAACTGGAAGATGACTGCTCCAAACTTGGTGAAATGTAGCAAATGTGGTGCATTAATGATGCCTCATAGAGTATGTAAATCTTGCGGTTCTTACAACAAGAGAGAGATCATTGCTCAGGATTAATTTAAACAAACAGCGGACCTTTTCTTACTTGGTTGAGTAAGAAAAGGTCTTTTTGTGTAAAGGCGCATTTTTTGGTTGAATTTTTGGGATAGATATAGTATATTTTTCTATAGGCGATAGGAGGTTAAGACATGGAAGAGATGACAAGGGTAGTGCTAGATGCCATGGGTGGAGATAATGCACCGGGTGAGATTGTATTAGGTGCTGTGAATGCAGTGAAGGATCGTCCGGAATTACGTGTTATTTTGACAGGGCAGGAAGAGGTCATTAAGAAGGAACTTTTAAAGTATACCTATCCGGAAGAACAGATTTCTATCTGTCATGCGGAAGAAGTCATTGCGACAGCGGAACCTCCGGTTCTGGCAATTCGCCGGAAGCGAGATTCGTCCATGGTTGTTGGACTTCGGCTGGTAAAGGAAGGAAAGGCAGATGCGTTTGTTTCTGCCGGAAGTACCGGTGCATTATTGGCCGGTGGACAGTTGCTGGTTGGTCGTTTGCAAGGTGTGGAACGTCCGCCACTTGCACCGTTGATTCCAACAAAGAATGGTGTTGCGCTTTTGGTTGATTGCGGAGCGAATGTAGATGCCCGCCCTTCTCATTTGGTTCAATTTGCCAAGATGGGTTCGATTTACGTACAGAACGTGTTGGGAATTGAGAATCCAAGGGTTGCCATTGTGAATATTGGCGCGGAAGAAGAGAAGGGGAATCAGTTGGTGAAGGAAACGTTCCCGTTATTGAAAGCCTGCGAGGATATTAATTTTATTGGAAGCATTGAGGCAAGAGATATTCCGGATGGCGCTGCGGATGTGGTGGTGTGCGAAGCTTTTGTCGGAAATGTTATTCTGAAGCTTTATGAAGGCGTGGGAGCGACCTTGCTTTCCGTTGTGAAGCAGGGATTGTTAAGTAGCGTGCGTAGTAAGATTGGTGCGTTACTGGTGAAGCCTGCATTGAAGGAGACGCTTAAGAAATTTGATGCGTCACAATATGGTGGTGCGCCGCTTCTTGGCTGCAAGGGCCTGGTAGTGAAGACACACGGAAGTGCAACCGCGAAAGAGGTATACAATACGCTTCTTCAGTGTAAGACCTTTAAGGAGCAGAATGTAAACCAGAAGATTATGGAATGCTTTCGCGTTCCCGAGCAAGAGAAATAGGAAGGAACTAAGGTATGGAATTTGAAAAGTTAAAAGAAATCATTGCAGAAGTATTGAATGTGGATGTTGCAGAGATTACGAAGGAGACAACGTTCGTTGATGATTTGGGTGCAGATTCCCTGGATGTGTATCAGATTATCATGGGAATTGAGGCAGAATTTGATATTGATATTGACAATGATGCGGCAGAGAACATTACTACGGTGGGAGATGCAGTAGAACAGATAAAGAAAGCAATTAACTAGGCAGTTTTGAAAAGCCCTGAAGAAAGGGCTTTTCTTTCTGTTGATAAGAAGGAGAATTATGCAGCAATTACAAGAATTTCAGGAGAGAATTGGATATCAGTTTCAAGACGAGAAGCTTTTGAAACAGGCGCTTACCCATAGCTCCTATGCGAATGAGAAGCGACTTAAGAAGTTGTCGGATAATGAGCGCCTGGAGTTTTTAGGCGATGCGGTATTAGAGATTATTACAAGTGAATTTCTGTATCAGCAGTACCGGGATGTGCCGGAGGGAGATTTGACAAAGTTGCGTGCAAGCATTGTGTGCGAACAGACCCTTGCGCTTTGTACGAAGCCTTTGGAGTTGGGCAGTTATTTATTGCTTGGTAAAGGTGAGGATATGACCGGCGGACGGAAGCGGAAGTCTATTTTGTCCGATGCGATGGAAGCAGTGATTGGAGCGATTTACCTGGATGGTGGTTTTACTAGTGCAAAAGAGTTTATTTCCAAGTTTATTTTGACGGATATTGAGCACAAGCAGCTCTTTTATGATAGCAAAACTATTTTACAGGAATTGGTGCAGGCAGAGTTTTCTGAGGAATTGAATTATGCACTGGTGAAAGAGGAAGGACCGGATCACGCGAAGTTGTTTGGCGTGGAAGCACGAATCGGTTCGAAGTGTGTAGGCGTTGGTGAAGGACCTACAAAGAAAGCAGCCGAGCAGGAAGCTGCGTATCATGCACTGCTGGCATTACAGAAGAAGGGGAAACAGTAGATGTATCTAAAGAGTTTGGAAGTACATGGTTTTAAGTCCTTTGCAAACAAGATAAAGTTTGAGTTTCACAATGGTATTACGGGCATTGTTGGACCGAATGGAAGTGGTAAGAGTAATGTAAGTGATGCGGTGCGTTGGGTGCTTGGTGAGCAGCGGGCGCGTCAGCTTCGTGGTGCGAATATGCAGGATGTTATTTTTGCAGGTACGCAGAATCGTAAACCATTGAGTGCAGCTACAGTGTCGATTACGCTAGATAACAGTGACCATCAGTTGCCCATTGATTTTAATGAGGTGACGGTGACAAGAAGGGTGTTCCGTTCCGGTGAAAGTGAGTACATGATCAATGGTACGGCTTGCCGTTTGAAGGATGTGAATGAGCTGTTTTATGATACCGGTATCGGTAAGGATGGCTATTCTATCATTGGACAGGGTCAGATTGATAAGATTCTGAGTGGACGCCCGGAAGAGCGTCGAGAGCTGTTTGACGAGGCTGCCGGTATTGTAAAATACAAACGTCGTAAGACGGATGCGACAAGAAAGCTTGAGAATGAGCGTGCGAATCTGGTGCGTATTACGGATATTCTTGGCGAGATTGATAAACAGATTGGTCCACTTGAGAAGCAGGCTGAGAAGGCGAGAACGTTTTTGAAGAAGCGTGGCGAATTGCAGAATTATGAAGTGAACCTGTTTTTGATGGAGACGGAGCGTGTGAATGCCCGTTTGGAGGAAATCGAAAAGAAAGGCCAGATTACGGCGGATGAGTTGAAGGAGACAGATGACGCCATTGAGGCAATCAAGGCAGAGTACGAGCGCATGGAGCAGGAGCTTGCTGCGTTGGACGAGACCATTGATCAGACCAAGGATGAGATTTCTAACACCACAGTGAATAAGGGAAAGTTAGAGAGTCAGATTGCCTTGTTGAATGAGCAGATTCGTTCGGCGAAGAACAACGATGAACATTTTTCGAGCCGCAAGGAGGCACTTTTGTCCGAACAGAAGGAGAAAGAGCAGAAGCGGGACGAATATGCGAAGGAACAGGCGGATTTAGAAGGACAGATGGATGTCATTTCTAAGAAGCTGACGGATTCGAAGGAAACCCTGGTTTCTATTCAGGAAAAGATTGCGGCCTGCAATCTGGGCATTGAGAATGGAAAGAACGAGATTATTGAGCTTTTAAACGCCCGTGCGTCAATGAAGGCGAAGCAGCAGAAGTTTGATACGATGTTGGAACAGATTAATATCCGACGTGCGCAGCTTAATCAGCGCCTTTTGCAAAAAAAGAGCGACGAACAGGCCATGGAGGTTCAGCTTTCACAATTCGAGGAGGTGTACAACAAGACCCTCCAGGATATTGAAGATAAGAAGGAACTGATTGCGTCCATGGAGAAGAAGCGCGGTGAGTGGAATGTGAAGCAGCGTGAGGCGGCGGCGAAGTTCGAGCAGGTAAGTATTTCCTACCACAAAGAGGAATCGAGACTTGAGTCGCTGCGAAATCTTGCGGAGCGTTATGAAGGATATGGTAATTCCATTCGTAAGATTATGGAGCAGAAGGATACGGAGAAGGGATTGATTGGTGTTGTTGCCGACATTATCTCCGTTGAGAAGAAATATGAGATTGCCATCGAAACGGCCCTTGGCGGTAACATTCAGAATATTGTTACCACGGATGAGCCAACGGCGAAGCGGATGGTGGATTTTTTGAAAAAGAATCGTCTTGGACGTGCTACGTTTTTACCGCTTACGTCGGTTACCGGGCGTCCGGATGAGAAGACACAACAGGCTCTTAAGGAAACAGAGTTTGGTGTGCTGGGACGCGCGGACGAATTGGTACAGACGGAGGAGCGTTTTTCTGATATTATGGAATATCTGCTTTGCCGTGTGATTGTGGTGGATACCATTGACAATGCGTTGCGTCTTGCGAAAAAATATAAGTATGCCCTGCGTATGGTTACGTTAGAGGGTGAAGTATTAAACACCGGTGGTTCTATTACCGGTGGTGCCTTTAAGAATAACAGCAATTTGCTTGGTCGTGCCAGAGAGCTTGAGGATATTGAGAAGCACATGAAGTCTCTTTTGGAGGAACGCAATGCGCTTAAGAATCGAATTGAGGATATTCGAACGGCCAGAGAGCTTCTTGAAGAGGATCGTAAATCTGCGATGGAGAAGCTTAATAAATTGCAGATTGAAGCCAATACGGCATCCATGAACGTGGAGAACGCCCGAAAACAGAAGGAAGAAAGCGATCATTTATACGAGGGATTGAGTCTGGAGAATTCTCAGATTGAATTAGAGTTAAATGAGTACAAGCTTGGTGTGGATAAGACCAAGGAGGATTTGATTTCTTCGGAGCGTCGGGAAAAGGAAATTGGCGAGGAAACCGCCAAATTTCAAGATGAGCTGGAATTGCAGATGCAATTGGAAGAGGAACAGTCGAAGCTTGTGGCTGCGTTGCAGATGGAACAAGGTGGCGTGGAGCAACGTGTGCGTTTTGCGGAGGAGAACAAGAACCGTGTGAATGCGGAGATTGAGAAGTTAACCGAGGAATTAAAGGAGGTTTCCGAAGCAGCACAGCTTTCTTTGGAGGATATTGAGAAGAAGCAGCAGGATATCGAAGAGATTCGAAAGACCATTACGGCCGGCGACGATGCGTTTGGCCAATTGGAAGAGAAGCTTCGCGATACCATTGCAAAGAAAGAGCAGTTAAACCTGGATCACAAAGGATTTTTCGAGCAGCGTGAGGAGTTGGCGAAACGACACAGCGATTTGGATCGCGAGATGGTGCGATTGAATGAGCAAAAAGAGCGTATGACCGAGAGCATGGAGAATCAGACCAATCATATTTGGGAAGAATATGAGCTGACGTATCATGCGGCTTTGAAATTGCGGGATGAGAGTTATCAGGATGCAGCGGCGTTGAAGCGTTTTATTGCGGATACCAAGGATGAGATTAAGAAGCTTGGAGACGTAAACGTGAATGCGGTAGAGGAATATAAGGAACTGTTTGAACGGTATACTTTTTTACATACCCAGCATGACGATTTGGTGAAGGCTGAGGCACAGCTGGTGGAGATCATTGACGATCTGGATACGGGCATGCGCAAGCAGTTCGCTGAGAAGTTTGAGGAAATTAAACGGGAGTTCGATAAGGTGTTTAAAGAACTTTTCGGTGGTGGTAAAGGAACGTTGGCATTGGAGGAAGATGCGGATATTCTGGAGTGTGGTATCATTATTACTGCGCAGCCGCCGGGAAAGAAGTTACAGAACATGATGCAGTTGTCCGGTGGGGAGAAGGCGCTGACGGCAATTTGTCTGCTGTTTGCGATTCAGAATCTGAAGCCGTCACCGTTCTGTTTGCTGGACGAGATTGAGGCGGCCCTTGACGACAGCAACGTTACCCGTTTTGCAAAATATCTGAATAAACTGACCAAATACACTCAGTTTATCGTCATTACCCACCGTCGTGGTACCATGACGGCGGCAGACCGTTTGTATGGTATTACCATGCAGGAGAAGGGTATTTCTGCCCTGGTAAGTGTGAACCTGATTGAAGGACAATTAGAGGAGTAAGTATGAGCGAAGAGAAGAAGGGTTTTTTTGCCCGGTTAAAGGAAGGGCTGACCAAGACCAGAGACAATATTGTGTCCGGAATTGACAGCGTGTTCAGCGGTTTTAGCCATATAGATGATGAGTTCTACGAGGAATTGGAAGAGATCCTGATTATGGGCGATATCGGTGTGCGGGCTACGGATGCGATTCTTGAGAACCTGAAGAAGAAGGTGAAGGAGAATCATATTAAGGAGCCGCAGGAGTGCAAGGAACTGCTGATTGAGAGCATTAAAGAGCAGATGCAGGTAGGTGAAACGGCGTATCGTTTTGAAAATGAGACGTCGGTGCTGCTGGTTATTGGTGTGAATGGTGTGGGTAAGACTACCACCATTGGTAAGCTTGCAGGCAAGTTTAAAGAGGATGGCAAGAAGGTTGTGATTGCCGCGGCGGATACGTTTCGTGCGGCAGCAGGCAGTCAGCTTGCCCAGTGGGCGAATCGTGCCGGCGTGGATATGATTGGTGGCCAGGAGGGCGCCGATCCGGCGGCTGTAGTGTATGATGCTGTGGCGGCGGCGAAGGCGCGTAAAGCGGATATTTTGATGGTGGATACCGCAGGGCGACTTCATAATAAGAAGAACCTGATGGATGAGTTAAATAAGATTAACCGTATTTTGGAAAAAGAGTTTCCGGAAGCATATCGTGAAACCTTGGTGGTTGTGGATGCTGCGACGGGACAGAATGCGTTAGAGCAGGCAAGACAGTTTAATGAAGCGGCCGACATTACCGGTGTTGTGCTGACAAAGATGGACGGTTCGGCGAAGGGCGGCATTGCCGTTGCAATTCAGTCGGATCTTCAGATTCCGGTAAAATATATTGGCGTAGGAGAGACAATCGACGATTTGCAGAAGTTTGATTCTGATCAGTTCGTGGATGCCCTTTTTACAAGATAAATTTTTTTAGGAGGAAATGGGAATGTTTACATTAGAAAAATTCCAGGAAGCAAGTAAAATTGTGAAGGAGGCGACCAACGAGACAAAGCTGATGTACAGCCAGTATTTGAGCGATGCAACGGGGAATGAAGTTTATTTGAAACCAGAGAATCTTCAGAAAACCGGCGCTTACAAATTACGTGGTGCTTACTACAAAATCAGCCAGTTGAGTGATGAAGAGCGTAAGAAAGGTTTAATCGCTGCTTCAGCAGGTAACCACGCGCAGGGTGTTGCGTATGCTGCCAGACAGTATGGCGTAAAAGCAACCATCGTTATGCCGGTTACTACACCACTTATTAAGGTGAACCGTACCAAAGCATTGGGTGCAGAGGTTGTTTTATACGGAAATATTTATGATGAAGCTTGTAACTATGCATATAAGTTGGCAAGCGAGCACGGATATACCTTTATTCATCCATTTGATGATGAACAGGTAGCAACCGGACAGGGTACTGTCATGATGGAAATTTTTGACGAGTTAAAAGACGTAGATGTTGTCCTTGTTCCAATTGGTGGCGGCGGACTTGCTACAGGAGTTTCTTCTGCTGCAAAATTATTGAATCCGAACATTAAAGTAATCGGTGTAGAGCCGGCCGGCGCACCAAGCTTGAAAGCTGCGTTAGAGGCAGGTGGACCAACACCGCTTGATACGGTAAGAACTATTGCTGACGGAACGGCTGTAAGAACCATCGGAAGCGTTGTCTTCCCATATTTGAAAGAGAATTTGGATCATGTGGATACTGTAACGGATGAGGAATTGGTTGCAACGTTCCTTGATGTGGTTGAGAATCACAAGATGATTGCAGAGAACTCCGGACTTCTTTCGGTAGCTGCTGCAAAACATTTGGATGTAAAAGGCAAGAAGGTTGTCTGCATCGTGAGCGGTGGTAATATGGACGTGGATACCATGGCTACTGAGATTGAACATGGATTGATTATGCGTAACCGTGTATTTGCTGTTACGGTTGTTCTTTCTGATAACCCGGGTGCACTTGCAAAATTAACCAACTTGATTGCAGAGCAGAAGGGTAATGTGGTAAATATTGAGCACATTCATCATTTGGCAACCGGTAGTGCAGATTCTGTACGCGTAAATATTACATTGAAATCCTTCGGAACAGAGCACAAAGAGCAGATTATAAAAGCGCTTCGTGATGAGGGATACAAAGTAGAAGAGACAAGAGCTATTTTGTAAGATGATTAGGTTCATGGCAAGAATTCATGGTCGGAAGAAGGCTGTGGTTTCTTGCCATGTCTTTTTTTAGAAAGGATATAGGGAAATGAAAAATTTGAAAATTGCTTATTGGGGAATGTGTGGCGTGATGTTTGTTGGGCTTATGTGGGCGTACACACAGGAGCGAGGGGTGTTTGCAGCCTTGTATTTGGCCGCATTTGTTGTAGAAATTGTTTTTTGCATTCGTTACATCCGTGAATTAATTGAGGGGACGTTGGGGCCGTTATGGCTTATGGCCGGCATAGGAATTCCGTCCTTGTTTGGTTACGTAGGCCATGTACGAAATATGAATTATGAAAATAGTGATCAGTTTTTAATATACAGTGTGGGAATGGTGTGTTTGATAGTGGCTGGTGGCCTTGTGCTTGGAAAGGTGAAAAAAATAGCTTGGCGACAGATGAAAGTGTTTTTGCCTTTGGTGGCGATGCAGTGCTTTATTGTGCTACCAATGACGTCCTATATGACAGCCACCAATCAAGGAAGTGAACAGTGTGAAATTTTGGAAAAAGAAAGACGGTATGCTCGCATTACCAAATACTATTTTACCATTGATAGTGAGAACCTGGAAAAGACGCAGATGATGGTAGGGGAGTCTGTTTATAAGTCTTATGAGCAGGGGGATATGGTTGAAGTGGAGTTTTATAAGGATGTGTTTGGAAATCGATTTTTTTATGTAGAATAAAGCATTATAAAATCAAAAAAAGCTCACAGAATATATGTTGACACTCTTAGGATGGAATGGTATAGTTTCAGTGGTGCTCAATTTAATAGATTATGGGCATAAAGTTAGGAGGAAGAAATATGCTGAGAAACAAACGATTTTTCAGGACAGCTACTGCTGCGGCGATGGCAGTTGCAGTAATGTTGCCATCCATGAGTGCGGCAGCTTGTACAACAGTATTGGTAGGTAAGAAAGCGTCAGCGGATGGTTCTACCATCATTGCCAGAAACGAGGATGCATCTACACATAATCCAAAGTATTTTGTGGTACATCCGGCGAAGAAGAATCCAAAGGGAACCATGTATGTATCCACCAACACGGATTTGGAGGAGAAAGACCGTTTTACCATGGAATTGCCGGAGGAACAGTTGAAATATACTGCAACACCGGAGTGGACAGCAGAATATGGACAGTTTGAAGAAGCCGGTACCAATGAGAAGGGTGTGGCAATGAGCGCAACCGAGAGTACGGAATATAATAAAAAGACTGCGAAAGCAGATCCATTGGTTGTCAATGGTATTGGAGAGGATTCCATGCTTACCGTGGTACTTCCTTATGTTAGTACTGCAAAAGAGGGTGTGCAGTATTTAGGACAGATTGTCGAGAAATACGGTGCATCAGAGAACAATAGCGTTGCTTTTTCCGATCAGAATGAAGTATGGTGGATGGAAATTGTTTCCGGACATCATTGGGTAGCAGTTCGTATTCCGGATGATCGCTATGCAGTTGTTGCAAACCAGATGGCGATTCGTAACGTGGATTTCAACAACACGGAGAAATTTATGTGGTCCACCGGAATTCAGGAATTTGTTGCAAAGAATAAATTAAACCCATCAAAGAAGACATTTAATGTGCGTAACATTTTCAGCACCAACAATAAAGAGGATGCGGAATACAATATTTGCCGTGTTTGGGACGGACAGAGAATTTTGACTCCATCTCAGAAGGGCAAATACAGCATTACTTCTAAGAAGATTCCGATGATTCAGAAAGCGGATAAGAAGATTACCGTAGATATGGTTAAACAGGTGTTAAGTTCTCACTACAATGGAACCAAGTATGATTCTTATGGAAAAAATGTTGGAAACTATCGTCCGATTAATGTGCAGAGAACAATGGAAGCACACATTATTCAGTGGCGTCAGGATATGCCAATCGAAATCAGTGGTGTTCATTGGTTAGCATTTGGTGCACCGGAACACAGCGTATTCGTTCCATTCTATAATGGTATTACGGAGACTCCGGATGCCTATAAGAAAGGAACCGAGAATTACAGTGCAGATTCCGCATATTGGGCATATAAGATGGTGGACGTATTAACAACACCATATTATACCGATTTAATGCCGAAGTATACCGCTCCTGCATTGAAAGAAATTCAGGAACAGATGTATACAAATGTGAAAGCATCGGATGAAAAAGCAATGTCCTTGAAAGATAAGAAAGAGGAACTTACCAAGTATCTTAACGAAGAAGGCGTTAAGAATGCAGAGTATAGCCTTACCAAGGTAAATGAGTTAAATGCATTATTGACAACTCTTTCTACGGATGCAAGAAGACAGTTCCATAATCCAAATCTATAAGTAGAGAAGAGAAGAACAACCCAGGCGCGTGGCTTGGGTTGTTTTTTGTATGGTGAAATATGTGGGGAAAATGTGAGAGAAGGCAAGATATTTATTCGTGTGTCATGCGCCAGTTGATGCAACGTTGTAAATAGTCCACGTATTCCGGATTTTTGCACATGCCTTTCCCGGAGGCATCGGAAATCTTTGCCACATCCATGCCGTTGCAGGCAGTGGTTTTCATGACAATGTTCAAGGCAGGTACATCGGTGTCGTTGGCGATGTAGGTTCCAATTCCAAATGCAACCTGCACCTTATCCTTAAAGTAGCGCGTTAGTTTGTCAGCTTTTTCAAAATTTAAGCCGTCAGAGAAGAGCAAGGTCTTGCTCTTGGGGTCGATTCCTAATTTCTTGTAGTGAGCAATCATCTTATTTCCCCACTCGAAGGGATCGCCGGAATCGTGGCGTACACCGGAAAAAAGCGTTGCGTAGGTTAAATTGAAGTCCTTCAAAAAGCAATCGGTGGTGATGGCATCGGTCAACATAATTCCATTTAAAATTCCGTATTCGTTCACCCATGCGTCCATAGCATACCAATTGGAATAAGCAGGGTTGTGTTTGTGGTTGCCCTGACCGACGCACATAATCCATTCATGCGCCATGGTACCAACGGGTTTGACACCGAATTTCTTGGCAAGGAATATATTTGAAGTGCCCACAAAATGGGAAGCTTCGAACTCAGTCTTTACAAGCTTTTCGATGGCAAGCTCCTGCGCCTCGGAAGACAAACGCCGACGAAGGCCGAATTCGCTAAAGTTTGAAAGCCATAGGTCGCCACCCTTGGCGATGCGTTCTAACTTTGCATCCAGGTGTTCTTTAAAGCTTTCCAAAAGCTGGTCGTAATCATAGGCCATGCGAAAATATACTTCATTGACAATGGCAAGCGTAGGAATTTCGTACATGGATGTATTGAGCCAGGACCCCGTGGTTTCAATAGAAAGACCACAGTCGCCGTTGGCTGTGATTTCAAATTCTTCAAAACGAGGATGCCATAGGCGTAAAAAATCAATATAGGAACACTTAAACCAAACAATGGTTTCATCCAAGTAGCGAAGTTCGTCCTCGGTAAAACGTAAGCTGCAGTAGGCTTGAATCTGTTCCTTGATTTCGGTAACCATTTCCGGTGTGAAATGCACATCTTTATTGCGGCATTTAAAAGACCAGGTGGTGCGGTAGTTGGAAAACTGGCTGTGTATTGCCTGTCCCATGGATAATTTATACAAATCTGTTTCCAGTAAACTGGTAATAATTGGTTGTAGTTTCATAAAATACTATCTCCTTTTCGAACCCTATGCCTTATTATAGCATAAATATAGGTGACGACATAGGAAAAGTTCTCTCTGTCAAGAAAAAATACTTGACATGGATACGCTTTTGTAGTAAACTACCTATTGTCGTGTAAAGGAGAACACCTTGACACTGGAGGAATGAGATGGAAGCAGGTATTGAGAGAATCGTGGAACAGAGCCTGTTATATGATTTCTACGGTGAGCTTCTAACCGAACATCAGCGACAGGTGTATGAAGCCTGTGTATTTGATGATTACTCCTTGTCGGAGGTGGCCAAGGAAGAAGGCATCAGCCGACAGGGCGTACATGATTTGCTGAAGCGTTGTAACAAGACGTTAGAAGATTACGAAGAGAAGCTTCATTTGGTTGAGAAGTTTAAGAAAGTAAAGAAACAGGCAGAAGAGATTCTGGAATTAACGAATACGGGATGCGCAGATGCAGAGATGATTAAGGCGATTCGAGCGCACTCGGAAAGAATTATAGAGGAGCTATAGTATGGCATTTGACAGCTTATCGGAAAAACTACAGAACGTATTTAAGTCCTTGCGGAGCAAAGGTATGCTGACGGAAGAAGATGTCAAGGCGGCTTTGAAGGAAGTTAAGATGGCGCTTTTGGAAGCGGATGTTAACTTCAAGGTAGTAAAGAAATTCGTTAAGGATGTGCAGGAACGCGCCATTGGACAGGACGTTATGAATGGCTTAAATCCGGGGCAGATGGTCATTAAGATTGTTAATGAAGAGATGGTTGCCCTGATGGGAAGTGAGACGACCGAGATTGCACTTCAGCCGGGTAAGGCGATTACGGTGATTATGATGACCGGTTTGCAAGGTGCAGGTAAGACAACTACCTGTGCGAAGCTGGCAGGAAAGATTAAGTTGAAGGGCAAGACACCACTTTTGGTTGCCTGTGATGTATATCGTCCGGCGGCCATTGAACAGTTGAAGGTCAATGGTGAGAAACAAGGCGTAGAAGTTTTTTCCATGGGGAGTGGACATAGCCCGGTGGATATTGCGAAGGCAGCCATTGAGCATGCGCAGAAGAATGGACACAACGTAGTATATTTGGATACTGCAGGTCGACTTCAGGTAGATGAAGAGATGATGCAGGAGTTAGTTGAGATAAAGAATGCGGTGGATGTGCACCAGACAGTTTTGGTAGTGGATGCCATGACCGGTCAGGAAGCAGTGAATGTGGCTTCAACCTTTGATGAGAAGGTTGGAATTGATGGTGTGATTCTTACCAAGTTAGACGGTGATACCCGAGGCGGTGCGGCACTTTCGATTCGTGCGGTAACCGGAAAGCCGATTTTTTATGTAGGTATGGGAGAGAAACTTTCCGATTTGGAACAGTTTTATCCGGATCGTATGGCGAGTCGTATTCTTGGCATGGGCGACGTGCTTTCTTTGATTGAGAAGGCAGCGGAGGCCATGGATGAGGAGACTGGTCGTAAGCTTGAGAAGAAGATGAAGAAGTTGGAATTCGACTTTGAGGATTATCTGGATTCTATGAATCAGATGAGAAAGATGGGTGGAATTTCCAGCATTCTTGGGATGCTTCCGGGATTGGGCCTCGGCGGTGGCCAGATGTCGCAGCTTGAGAACGCCATTGATGAGAAGAAGATGGCGAAGATTGAGGCCATGATTTATTCCATGACGCCGGAGGAACGAAGGAATCCCGATATTTTGAATCCCAGCCGCAAGCATCGTATAGCGAAGGGTGCAGGTGTGGATGTTGCACAGGTGAATCGACTGGTGAAGAATTATGAACAGTCGAAGAAAGTCATGAAGCAGATGGGCGGCATGATGGGTGGTAAAGGTAGAAGAGGAAAGTTTAAATTTCCTTTCTAATAGATATCCATTTGGTTTCGAATGGTTACCAGTAACAAATTCAGGAGGTGAATGAACAATGTTAAAGATCAGATTGAGAAGAATGGGACAGAAGAAGGCTCCTTTCTATAGAATCGTTGTTGCTGATGCAAGATCTCCAAGAGATGGTAGATTCGTTGATGAAATCGGTACTTACGATCCAACAAAGGACCCAAGTGAATTCCATGTTGACGAAGAAGCAGCTAAGAAATGGTTAGCAAATGGTGCACAGCCTACAGAGCAGGTTGGTAAGATCTTCAAGGCAGCTGGGATTGTAAAATAGTTTAGCGAGGTGTGTGACGTGAAAGAACTTGTAGAAGTAATTGCTAAAGCACTCGTTGATAATCCGGACGAGGTTGTCGTTACCGAAAAGAGTAGCGAGAAAGCCCTCGTAATTGAGCTGCATGTTGCAGCTTCCGATATGGGTAAAGTTATCGGAAAGCAGGGTCGCATCGCGAAGGCAATTCGTTCCGTTGTAAAGGCGGCAGCGACAAAGGAAGACAGAAAGGTTATTGTAGATATCGTATAATAACACGCAGGCTGCTGTGGAAACGGCAGCCTTATTTTTTTATGAGGAGTAGAACATGGAAGAGTTATTGCAGGTAGGCGTTTTTTCCAGTACCCACGGGGTGAGAGGTGAGTTTAAGGTGTTTCCAACCACCGATGATGTGCATCGTTTTTCTGACCTTGATACCGTGATTATGGATACTGGAAAACGAAGTTTTGAGGCCGAAATCGAGCGGGTGAAATACTTTAAACAGTTTGCAATTTTGAAAATAAAAGGATACGATTCCTTAAACGATATAGAACCACTGAAGGGAAGTACGTTGTGGGTAAGAAGAGATCAGGCGGTAGAACTTGAAGAGGATGAATACTTCATTGCAGATTTGATTGGCATGGAGGTATATCTTGAGGACGGAAGCTTTTTTGGAACCTTAAAGGATGTTATTGAAACCGGCGCCAACGACGTATACGAAGTAATAGATGATAAGAAGAAGACCTGGTATTTGCCGGCAATTGGTGAGTGCATTGTGTCGGTAGATGTGGAAGCTGCGAAGATGGTAGTTCATTTGATGCCGGGACTGGAGGAATTATCGTGACAACGTTTTACATTTTGACGCTATTTCCGGAGATGGTATTGGATGGATTGCATACCAGTATCATTGGTCGTGCGGTAAAGAATGAACATTTGCGGATTGAAGCGGTGAATATTCGGGATTTTACAACGAATAAACATGGAAAAGTGGATGATTATCCATACGGAGGCGGTGCAGGTATGGTGATGCAGGCACAGCCGATTTATGACGCGTATCAGTCAATTGTTGCGCGCATCGAAAAACGTCCCCGTACCATTTATTTAACACCAAAGGGGGAGACTTTTTCACAGACGAAGGCAAGGAAGCTGGCACAAGAAGAGAATATTGTGTTCCTTTGCGGACATTATGAAGGTGTGGATGAACGGGTTCTGGAAGAGATTGTAACGGATTACGTGTCCATTGGCGATTATGTGTTAACCGGTGGGGAGTTACCGGCGATGGTAATGATTGATGCAATTTCTCGTATGGTGCCGGGAGTTTTGAGCAATCAGGAGTCTGGGGAAACGGAAACTTTTCACAATTATTTGTTAGAATATCCTCAGTACTCAAGACCGGAAGAGTGGATGGGAAGGAAAGTGCCGGAGGTGCTTTTATCCGGACACCACAAGAATATTGAAAAATGGCGTTTGGAACAATCCATTCGGCTGACGAAGGAGAATCGCCCGGACTTGTATGAAAAATACAAAGAGCAGGAAGGGGATTAGTATGGAGGAGAATACGAAACGGATTCTGGTGGTAGACGATGAACGGACGAATCTGGTGATGGCAAAGAAGATTTTGCAGGATGATTTTACGCCGATTTTAGTCAATAGTGCAAGACAGTGCCTGGAGTATCTGGAAGGACATCAGCCGGATTTGATTTTGCTGGATATTAAGATGCCGGATATGGATGGCTTAGAAGTGATGCGCCGACTTCAGGAAAACGAGAATTGGAAACATATCCCGGTGATTTTTTTGACGGCGGATTCAAGCCCGGAAACGGAAGCAATGTGTTTTGAAGCAGGCGCAGTGGATTTTTCCGTGAAACCAATTCGACCGGTTGGGATTATGCCAAGGATTCGTCGAACCATTGAACTTGGGGAGTACCGCTTACATTTGGAAAAAATGGTTAAGGAGCAGAAGCGACAGATTAACGAGATGAAATATGAATTCATTGTCAGCATGTCGAATCTGGTAGATAACCGGGATATTACCACGGGAGAACACATTAAGCGGACGGCAAATGTGGCATGGAGAATTGGAAGGGAGCTGCTAAGACGCAAGGAATTTGCGGATGTTTTGGACGAGGAATACGTAGAAACGGTTCGTTTGGCGGCACCGATGCATGACATTGGCAAGATTAAGATTTCGGACACGATTTTGATGAAGCCGGGAAAGCTTACAGACGCGGAATTTGAGAAGATGAAGGAACATACGGTGTTTGGCAAGGAAGTGATCCTTGATACACTGGGAAACTTAGATGATCAGAAGCTTGTGAAAATTGCCTGTGAGATAGCGGCGTACCATCATGAAAAATACAATGGGACCGGGTATCCGGAGGGATTGTGCGGAGAGGAAATTCCTCTTTGTGCCCGGATTATGGCGGTGGCAGATGTATACGATGCCTTAAAAGAAAAACGTTGCTATAAAGATGCGTTTCCGTTAGAAGAGGTTTACGAGATTATGCAGGAGGATGCAGGCAGCCATTTTGACCCGAAGGTGTTAGATGCGTTTATGGCTATACGTGAAGAAGTCGTCCAAAATGAAGAAAAGAAATAGAAAAAGTGCTTGCAAACCAATGGAAAATATGATATGATGTCTTGGTGTGATTAGAGATGGTCCTCTGTTATCAATAGGGATATTAAGAACATCAAAATAGTAGGAGGTAGCACAATGAACGATATTATCAGAAGTATTGAAGCAGCAGAATTAAAGTCTGACATTGCAGAATTTCATGTAGGTGATACAGTTAAGGTATCTGCAAAGATTAAGGAAGGAAACCGTGAAAGAATTCAGGTTTTCGAAGGAACTGTTATTAAGAGACAGGGCGGAAGCAACCGTGAAACCTTTACTGTACGTAAGTTCTCTAACGGTGTAGGCGTTGAGAAGACCTGGCCACTTCATTCTCCATTTGTAGAGAAGATTGAAGTTGTTAGACCTGGTAAAGTAAGAAGAGCGAAGTTATTCTACTTAAGAGATCGCGTAGGTAAGGCAGCTAAGGTTAAAGAACTTGTGAAATAGTTGAATGAAAGACCAGATAATGAGGAACAACTGCAGACGTGGTTGTTCCTTTTTACTTGCCATGACTCCACGTGATATGGTATAGTTAAAGTAGCGTTTTTTGTGAGGAAAAGGATTCTATGCGAAGAATGAGACGAGGTGGCGGCTTACAGTTTGGACGCCAGAGAAGAAAAATGAATGTACCGTTGGTGAAAGAGGTGCTGCTTTGGGCATTGGAAGTGCTGATTGTGCTTGGCATCGCTTTTGTCTTCGTTTATTATATTGGACAATGTACCCGGGTAATTGGCGGCTCCATGTCTCCCACATTGGAAGATGGTGATCGCATTTTGATGAATCGCTTTGTGTATTTGGTTACCAGCCCGAAGCATAATGATGTGATTGCTTTTTTGCCTAATGGAAATGAGAAGTCCCATTATTACGTGAAGCGTGTAGTAGGGGTACCCGGGGATACGGTGCAGATTAAGGA
Source organism: Lachnospiraceae bacterium XBB1006 (assembly GCA_900115795.1). Classification (GTDB taxonomy): domain Bacteria; phylum Bacillota; class Clostridia; order Lachnospirales; family Lachnospiraceae; genus XBB1006. The sequence goes on from FOXT01000005.1 coordinate 99,953, forward strand.
TGGTGCGTTGTATGTCAATGGGGAGTTGTATGAAGAGGCCATTGATGCTCGCTCCATGGATTACGCAGGACTTGCGGAGGATGAAATTAAACTGGGCAAGAATGAGTATTTTGTGTTAGGAGATAATCGTAATAACAGTGAAGACAGCCGCTATGCCAACATTGGATTAATTAAGAAGGAGCATATTGTGGGAAAGGGCTGGTTTGAGATTAGCCCGTTGTCGAAATTTGGTTTTATGAAATAGTAAGGAATTAGGATATGAGTGAACAGGTTACGATTAACTGGTATCCGGGTCATATGACGAAGGCGCGTCGTATGATGCAAGAGGATATTAAGTTGATTGATTTGGTAATTGAGTTGATTGATGCCAGAGTGCCGCTTAGTAGCCGGAATCCGGATATTGACGATTTGGCGAAGAATAAGTCACGACTGATTTTGCTAAATAAGAGCGATTTGGCAGATAAGCGGAAATTAAAGCTTTGGACAGCCTATTTTGAAGAGAAGGGCTTTTTTGTGGTCACGCTTGATGCCCGTAGCCGCGGTGGCATGAAGAGCATACAGAATGTGATTATGGAGGCTTGTAAAGAGAAGATTGAGCGAGACAGGAAGCGGGGAATTAAGAATCGTCCGGTACGTGCTATGGTGGTTGGAATTCCGAATGTGGGAAAGTCTACCTTTATCAATTCTTTTGCAGGCAAGGCGGCAACCAAGACCGGAAATAAGCCGGGTGTGACGAAGGGAAAGCAATGGATTCGTTTGAATAAGCAGGTGGAATTGCTTGATACCCCGGGAATTTTGTGGCCGAAGTTCGAGGATCAACAGGTGGGCATGAAGCTTGCTATGATTGGTTCCATTCGGAATGAAGTGCTGAATGTGGATGAGGTGGCACTTAGCCTTGTTTCGTTTTTGCGTACGCAGTATGCCGGAACACTTACGCAACGGTATCAGGTAGAGGAGACAGGCGAGAATTATGAGATTTTGATGGCAATTGCAAAGAATCGCAACATTTTGAAAAAAGGCGGCGAGCCGGATTATGATAAGGCGGCAATTTTGATTTTGGATGAATTCCGTGACGGCAAGCTTGGTGAGATTACGTTAGAAGAACCGGAGGATAAATAATGGAAAACGAAAAGAAGAAGCAGAGCACTGCGAAGGAGATATTGCATTTTGTACTTTATATTGTAGCGGTATTGTTGGCAACGTATTTGATTGTGCACTACGTAGGACAGCGAACGGTGGTGGTTGGTGAGTCCATGCGTGAGACCTTACAGGATGGAGACAATCTGGTGGTCGATAAGATTTCTTATGCACTTCACGATCCCGAACGATTTGATATTATTGTGTTCCCTTATGCATATGGAGAGGATACCTATTATATTAAACGTATCATTGGATTGCCAGGGGAAACTGTGCAGATTACTGAGAAGGGTACCATCCTGATTAATGGAAGCGAGTTAAAGGAAAGCTACGGTCGGGAAGTTATGCAGGATCCGGGAATGGCGGCGGAACCGATTATCCTTGGTAAAGATGAGTATTTTGTTTTGGGCGATAATCGAAATGACAGTGAAGACAGTCGTTATGAGGATGTAGGATGTATTAAGAAAGAGGACATTATCGGTAGAGCTATTTTGCGCATCTATCCGTTTTCGTCCTTTGGCAAGATTAACAATGGAAATGGAACGAATTAGGGACAAGCAAATGGAAAAGAAGAGTATTGCCCTGATAAAGGAAGAACTAAAGGCAGCGGGCGATGAGCTGCCTTTTGTTATAGAAACCTATCAGGATGACGAGCGCAGTGGCGTGCAGGCGCTTTTAACGAAGGCACGCAAGCAGTTGGAAAAATTAGAGGCAGAGAAGGCGCGAATCGAAAAATTACGTGAATACGAGAATCGTTATGAACAGGAATATGAATATATTTGCGGGATTGACGAGGTGGGGCGCGGACCGTTGGCAGGGCCGGTGGTGGCTTGTGCGGTTATTTTGCCTAAGGGATGCCGCATGCTTTATATCAACGATTCGAAGCAGCTTTCGGAGAAAAAGCGGGAAGAGCTTTGTGAACAGATTAAAGAGGAAGCGGTGGCTATTGGAATCGGCATGGTTGGACCGGGCAGAATTGATGAGATTAATATTTTGCAGGCAACTTATGAAGCAATGCGTCAGGCTATTGAGAATTTGGAAGTGAAACCCGATATATTATTAAATGATGCCGTTACCATTCCGGGGATATCCATCAAGCAGGTGCCCATTATCAAAGGCGATGCGAAGAGCATTTCCATTGGCGCAGCCAGTATTGTGGCGAAAGTCACCAGGGATCATTTGATGGAAGAGTATGCGAAAGTAATGCCGGAATACGGTTTTGAGAGCAATAAGGGATACGGATCGCAGGCTCACATTGCGGCAATTCGAGCATATGGGCTGACGCCGATCCATAGACGGAGTTTTGTAAAAAATCTGCTAGCGGAAGAGAAGTGAGGAATACATGAACATATCCGATATTTTTAACCAGGTCAGTCAACAAATGAATCAACAGCTGATCAAGGCGGCAAACGGTGGAAAAACAGTGGAGACCCCGCAAACCGTAACAGCGAAGGCGATGGAGGGCCTTTTGGGCATGAAGGAAGGTGAGGTTTTTGAGGGAACCGTTACCAAGATGGATGCGGGAAAGGTACTCATTAGCCTTGCGAATGGAAGCAGTCTGAGCGCCCGAGTAGAGGAGGGCGTTTCATTGCAGAAAGGCGTAGCAACTTTTTTTCAGGTGAAAAGCAATGTGGAAGGGCAGATTGCTTTGAAAGCGGTAACGCAGGACATGTTTTCCAATCCGACGTTGGTAAAAGCACTTACTACGGCTTCTTTGCCGGTGACACAGCGCAATTTGGATATGGTACAAAGTATGATGAGCAAGCAGATGCCCATCGATGCAAAAAGTTTGGGGACTATGGCAAGAGTGGCCTTTTCTTTTCCGAATGCCAGCGTGGATACGCTGACGCAATTAGAAAAGCTGAAGCTCCCCATTAATGAGCAGAATATAGAACAGTTAGAGCATTATCGCCAGGGGGAAGGCAAGGTGCAGACCCGTCTTGAGCAGGTAATGAAAGCCTTGCCGGCACTGGTGAATGAGGCCGGCGATGCGAAAGCCGCCTTACAGATGAATGAACGGTTGCTTGCTGTTTTTACGGAGAATGAGGCGGAAGGAAAAACGCAAATGCAATCCACAGAAGGGAAAGAAGATTTTACGGTTGAAAAGCAAGCGGAACAACCTGTGATGAGAGAGCGCGCGGCGGTGGAGAATGGCACGACGGAGGAACCGGTTTTGCGGGAACAACCTGAGGTGTCTGCGAAAACTACGCAAGCACAGATGGCGGATAAGGCCGATGCCGGAACGCCATCAGAAGTAGAAGTGGCACCAAAGCCGGCACAGGATGTGGAAGCGGCACCGAAACCGGCGACGACAACCAACGTGGCACAAGAAGCAGAGATGCCGGAGAAACCGGCGGCTTCGTTAACAAAAGAGGCATCCCTTGAGGGAAAAGAGAATGTGGAGAAACCAATCGAGTATTTGAAAACCCTTGAAAAGAGCGAGGGAACAAATCTTGAGAAACTGAGGAATCTAACTCAGTTTTTAAAGGAGCATACAGTCGAACCAAAGGAAATAAAACAATTGTTTTCTTCGGATACCTATCGAAATCTGCTTGAGCGGGTGTCGGAGGAACAGTGGTTTATGAAGCCGGAGGAGATGGAAGATAAGGAAAAATTAAAGCAGTTGTACCAGCGGATGGATCGACAGCTTGCGAAGCTGGAAGCGGTGTTAAGTGAGGCTGGAAAGGGCGATAGCACCATGGCGCGTCAGATTACGGATACCCGTGGGAATTTGAGTTTTATGAACGATGTGCATCAGCTGTATAATTATGTGCAGATTCCGTTGAAAATGGCCAATCAGAATGCCACGGGGGATTTGTATATTTACACCAATAAGAAGGCGCTTCGCAATAAGAGTGATGATATTTCAGCCCATTTGCATTTGGATATGGAGCATTTGGGTCCAACGGATGTATTTGTACGTTTGCGGGGAAAGAATCTGTCTACCAATTTTATGCTGGCCGATGAGAAATCCCTGGATTTGGTGATGGGACATATTGACATTTTAACGAAGCGATTAAATGATAAGGGATATGACGTGGATATGACGGTAAAGGACAATGAACAGCAGATGACACAAAAGGAGTTTGTGGAAGAATTGTTGGGACAGGAGGTTGCACCGAAAGAAGCGGTCAGCCGCTATTCCTTTGATGTGAAGGTGTAAGGTATGCAGGAGAAGCAAAAAAAGAAAACGGCGGTGGCCCTAAGCTACGAAAAGGGCGATGCGGCACCGAAAATTGTGGCCACCGGAACCGGTGCGGTGGCAGATCGTATTATTGAAAAAGCAAAGGAAGCGGATGTGCCGTTGTATGAGGATAGTAAGCTTGCGGCTACGTTGTCAAAGCTGGAAATCGGAGAGGCAATTCCGCCGGAGCTGTATGATGTAGTGGCCGAGATTCTTGTTTTCGTCAATGATATGGATCGAATGAAAGCAAAACTGGGATTGTAGAGGATGTATGAATAAGAGAATAGTGGGAAAAGAGAAGGAGGCCTTGGCAGCAAAGCTTCTTTCTTTGCATGGTTATGAAGTGATTGCAAGAAATTATCGTTGCCGCAGCGGAGAAGTGGATGTGATTGCGAAGGAGGACGGGTACCTTGTTTTTATTGAGGTGAAGTATCGTAGTAGCCTGCGTTTTGGCGAGCCACAGCTGGCGGTCAACGGGCACAAGCAGGGAAAAATAAAAGAAGTTGCCCGATGGTATTGTCATGCTGAGGGAATCGATGACTATCCGATTCGATATGATGTGGTGGCGATTCTTGGAAAGAAGTATCAGATTATAAAAAATGCGTTTTATTAGGAGGAAGTATGAGAGCAGTTGTAACAAGAGTGAAAGAGGCGTCTGTGGAGATTGACGGTGCAACCGTTGGAGCCATTGAAAAGGGTTTTTTGGTGCTTTTGGGGATTCATGTGGAAGATACGGAGGAACAGGCAAATTGGATTGCAGATCGGATTTGCGGGTTGCGGGTGTTTGAAGATGAAGAGGGGAAGATGAATGTAGGACCGTTAGATGCAGGTGCCAGTCTGTTAATTGTGAGCCAGTTCACGTTGTATGCAGATGCATCGTCCAGACGACCGGGATTTACCAAGGCGGCCAGACCGGATACAGCCATTCCGCTGTATGAACATGTGATTGCAGAGTGCAAAAAGCGAGGATTTCAGGTGGAAACAGGAGAATTTGGTGCGGATATGCAGGTGGCAAGCATAAATGATGGACCGGTGACCATTCTTCTTGATACGGATCATAAGAAAGGCTAAGAATAAAAAAGAAAGTCGGTACCGGCGCAAAGCGCATGTACCGACTTTCTTAAATTAATTATCATTTTCGTCATCTTCCGACTTCGTATAAACACTACGTTTACGAGCCATTTCATCACTTTCAAGATATTCGTCATAGGTGGTTACCTTATCAACAAAGGTGCCGTCCGGTAAGAATTCAATGATTCGATTGGCGGTTGTTTGTACAACCTGGTGGTCACGGGATGCAAAAAGCAGCACGCCCGGGAATTTTATCATACCGTTGTTCAACGCGGTGATGGATTCCATGTCCAAATGGTCAGTCGGCTCATCTAGGATTAAGACGTTGGAAGCCTCAATCATCATACGTGAGAGAAGTACACGTACCTTCTCGCCTCCGGAAAGGACTTTCATACGCTTTACACCATCATCTCCGGCAAAGAGCATACGTCCGAGGAAACCACGTACGTAGGTGGCATCTTTGATTTCGGAGAACTGGGTTAGCCAATCGGCAATCTGTAGGTCGTTGCCGTCAAAAATCTTGGTGTTATCCTTCGGGAAGTAGGAGGTTGAGGTGGTAACACCCCACTTGTAACTTCCTTCGTCCGGTTCCATCTCTCCGGCGAGAATCTGGAACAGCGTTGTCTTTGCAATGGTATTGCCGCCAACGAAGGCAATCTTGTCATCGTGTCCGACGATGAAAGACACATTGTCCAATACCTTTACTCCATCGATGGTCTTGGAAATACCTTCCACGGTGAGCACTTCGTTTCCGATTTCTCTGGATGGACGGAAATCAATATACGGATATTTTCTGGAAGAAGGCTTGATTTCGTCAAGTTCAATCTTCTCCAAAGCTTTCTTTCGAGAAGTGGCCTGCTTGGATTTCGAAGCATTCGCAGAGAAACGGGAGATGAATTCCTGTAACTCCTTAATCTTTTCTTCCTTCTTCTTGTTGGCTTCTTTCATTTGCTTTAACATCAACTGACTGGATTCGTACCAGAAGTCATAGTTTCCTGCATAAAGCTGAATTTTTGCGTAGTCAATGTCTGCTGTGTGAGTACATACCTTATTAAGGAAGTAGCGGTCATGAGAGACTACGATGACAGTATTGTCAAAGTTGATTAAGAATTCTTCTAACCACCCAATGGCATCCAAATCCAAATGGTTGGTAGGCTCGTCCAAAAGCAAAATATCCGGATTACCGAACAATGCCTGGGCAAGCAATACCTTGACTTTCTCATTGCCCTCTAAGTCCTTCATAGCACTGTAATGAAGGTCGGTTGGGATGCCAAGACCGTTTAACAGCATGGCGGCATCGGATTCTGCGTTCCAGCCATCCATTTCAGCAAATTCTGCTTCTAATTCGCTGGCGCGGATTCCATCCTCATCCGTGAAATCCTCCTTGGCATAGATGGCATCCTTTTCTTTCATGATGTCGTAAAGACGCTGGTTTCCCATGATGACGGTGTCAAGAACCGGAAATTCGTCGTATTTAAAGTGATCCTGTTGTAAAAAGGAAAGACGTTGCCCCGGTGTAATGACAATCTCACCACTGGTAGGTTCTAATTGTCCGGAAAGAATACGAAGAAAGGTAGATTTACCGGCACCGTTGGCACCGATGATTCCGTAACAGTTTCCTTCGGTAAATTTAATATTTACATCTTCGAACAATGCTTTTTTCCCAAAACGAAGGGAGATGTTATTTGCACTAATCATATAGTTTCCTTTCTGTTCAAAACATTCGCTTTTTCTATTGTACAAGATTGTCAATTTTTTGCAAGTGTTTTAGCACATATTTCCAAACTTTCCGCTAAAACAAAGAATCTATTTGCGAGATGGCGAGAATGGTGTTAGAATGTTGAACGTTGAGGGATTATACAAAAAAGGAGATTTATATCATGGAAAAGAAGAAGAAAAAATTTTCCTTCCCGACTGCGTTTACGGTGTTATTCATCGTATTGATCTTAGCAGCAATTATGACATGGTTGATTCCTGCAGGATCTTATTCAAAATTGCAGTATGACGGAGACAATAAAGTGTTTGTTGTTACCGATCCGGAAGGAAATCAGGAAGAATTGCCCGGAACTAAGGCGACGCTTGATAAGCTGAAGGTAAAGACTGACATAGCGAAGTTTAAGGAAGGCAGTATTAACAAACCAATTGCAATTCCGGGTACCTACCAGAAAGTTGCGCCACATAAACAGGGCGTTTTGGAAGTTGTGAAGGCGCCAATCGATGGAATTTACGACAGTATTGACATTATCTTGTTTGTATTTATCATCGGTGGTGTGATTGGTGTGTTAAACTATACCGGTGCATTTAGTGCAGGTATTGCAGCACTGTCACGTGCGACAAAGGGAAGAGAGTATTTATTGATAGTGTTTATCACATTCTTGATTGCTCTTGGAGGAACAACCTTTGGAATGGCAGAGGAGACCATTGCACTGTATCCGATTTTGATTCCGGTATTCCTGGCAGCAGGATATGATATTTTAGTATGTATTGCAGCAATTTATATGGGATCTTCCATCGGTACCATGTTCTCAACCGTAAACCCGTTCTCAACGGTTATCGGTTCGAATGCGGCTGGAATCAGTTTTACCAACGGTTTAACGTTCCGTTTGGTTGGACTGGTGCTTGGAACACTCATTACGTTAGTTTATATCCTTCGTTATGCGAAGAAGATAAAAGAAAATCCGGATTACTCCCTGGTACATGCAGATAAGGAAGCAATCGAGGCAAAATTTAAGAAAGAAGTAGAGGCACCAAAGCTGACTCTTCGATTTGACATTGTATTGATTTTATTTATAGCAACCTTCGTGGTTATGATTTACGGTGTTTCACAGCTTGATTGGTGGTTTACTGAGATGACAGCGTTGTTCCTTGTTTCCGGATTGTTGATTGGTGTGATTGCCGGACTTAAGGAAAAAGAATTTGTTGAACAGTTTATCGCCGGTGCAGCAGATCTGATGGGTGTTGCCATGGTTATTGGTATTGCAAGAAGTATTAACATTGTATTAGAGAATGGATTGATTTCCGATACGATTTTATACAACTTCTCAAAATTAGTAACCGGTATGAATCCAAACCTTTTCATTGTTGTAATGTTAGGAATTTTCATTATTCTTGGATTCTTTATTAATTCATCTTCCGGACTTGCGGTTTTGTCCATTCCGATTATGGCACCGCTTGCTGATACCGTTGGACTTCCAAGAGAAGTAATTATTTCCGCATACATCTACGGTATGGGATTAATTTCCTTCATTACACCAACAGGATTGATTTTGGCAAGTTTGGAAATGGTTGATGTAACGTATGACAAATGGTTGAAGTTCATTATGCCATTGATGGGAATTATTGCGGTATTCGCAGCAGCAATGCTTTTGATTCAAGTAAATGTAAGTTTATAAAATATGTGATCTCTCAGAGAAAAGCCTTTCGCGTATAGCGAGGGGCTTTTCTTCGTAAGCGCATGTATAAGTATGCGAAAACGTGAGTATTTCAATAATTTATGGAAATGACACACAAAACGAATAATTTAGCAAGAATTCGAAACAATAACAACAATTTGTTAGTGTAGCAAAAAACAAGTGACAAAATAACCGAAATTGCACCTCAAAAATTGACACATTTGTTCAAAATGTGAAAAAACCTTGACAAAAGGGGGAACGAAGCGCTATTGTTTATATATACACTGATGGCATGGCTATATCCATACATTGGCGTGACAAAATTTTAGGGAGGAAGTAAGAAACAATGAAGTGGAGAAAATTTATGTGTGTTGCATTAGCAGCATCCACAGCATTCAGTGTTATGGCCTGCGGTGGCGACAAGAAGCCGGCAAGCAACAATAACACGAGCAAGGGCACCAGTGAGGAGTCCAGTGCAAGCATCTTAAAGCAGATTGAAGGCAAAGAGTATGATGAAGCAAGTGGCATCATCTACAATGCCGTTTTGGGCGATTTCAAAGCTGCTTATGATGAAGCAAAGAAAGTTACGGATAACAATGATGAGCGTTATGCAAAGATGGCAATCGCTGAAGCAAAGATGCTCGAAAGTGGTATCATGTGTCCAACACAGGGAAATGGTGGTAACTACCGTTTCACAAGAGTTGCTCCATACAGTGCACCAAGTGTACAGTGGGGACTTGAAGAAGACAAGAAATACCAGTACTTAGTAGTTGACGACAAAGAGTTCCTTAAGACCGATGAAGTTAACGAAATGAAAGCTAAATGGGCTGAGGATAGAGGCAAAGGCACATTTAGAGATTGGGAAATGAAATACTTAAAGGACAAGGGATACAAATTAAAAGACGAATTGTCCATTACCTATAGTAGCGATCCTAAGACTTGGGATTGCCTTGGAACTTCTTTACAGGCAGATACCGATCCGGTTCTTGATACCATCGATCCATTAGTTGGATACAATGTAGAGAACGAAATGGTTGGAAAACTTGCTGAGAGTTGGGAAGAATCTGATGATCATTTAACTTATACCTTCCACATTCGTAAAGGTTTGAAATGGGTTGACAACCAGCAGCGTGAAGTTGGCGATTTAACCGCTGATGACTTCGTAGCAGGTATGCAGCACATGTGTGACGCTAAGGGTGGTCTTGAAAGCTTAATCAGTGGTGTAATCAAGAATGCTAAGGGTTACATCGATGGTGACATCGTAGACTTCAATGAAGTTGGTGTTAAGGCTGTTGACGATTATACATTAGAGTATACTCTTGAAGAGCCGGTTCCATATTTCTTATCCATGTTTGGATACAGCATTTTCATGCCGATGAACAGAGAGTACTACACCTCTAAGGGTGGTAAGTTCGGTCAGGAATATGATAACTCCTCCAGCGATTACAAATATGGTAAAACACCAGAAGATATCGCTTACTGTGGAGCATTCGTAATCAAGAGCTATACAGCTAAGAACAGCATCGTTTACGAAGCAAACAAGAACTACTGGGATAAGAAGAACCAGACAGTTAAGAAAGTTAACTGGAGATATACAGATGGACAGGATCCAACTAAGTTGTACAAGGATGCAAAATCCGGAACAACAGATGCTGTAGGTTTGACTCAGGAAATCATTACTATGGCAAAAGAAGATGGTAGATTTGACAAATATGCAAGTACCTCTAATGTAGATGGAACAACGTTCGTTGCATTCTACAACTTGAACCGTGCAATCTATCACAACAGCAACAATGAAAAGAACTTAATTTCTCCGAAGTCTGATGAGGACAAGGAAAGAACGAGAGCAGCAATGCTTAACAGACATTTCCGTTTGGCATTAAGCTATGCATTTGACAGACAGACATACAGAGCACAGAGAGCCGGAGATGATTTGAAGGCTACCGCTCTTAAGAATCTTTATACCGGATGGAACTTAGTTTATACTGAAAATGAAGTAACTGTTAAGATCAACGGTAAAGACGTAACCTTCGAAGCTGGTACACCATATGCTAAGATGGTACAGGCACAGCTTGATGCTGACGGATTTCCTGTAAAAGCATACGATGAGAAAGCAGATGATGGAAACGGATCCGGAGTTGGTTATGATGGATGGTACAACGTTGATAACGCTAAGAAAGAGCTTGCTACTGCAATTGAAGAGTTAGGTAAAGAGGGTGTAACCGTTGATGCAGATCATCCAATCTACGTAGACGTTGCTACAAACTCTGCAGTATCTTACTTCAAGAACCAGGCAATGGCTTACAAGAAAGCAATCGAGTCTGCAACAGACAAGAAAGTTATTGTAAACGTTATTGAAACTGCAAACTTTGATGATTGGGGATACAGTGGTTACTACTGCCAGAAGGGTGATGAAATGAACTATGATATGTTCGACTTCTCCGGATGGGGTCCTGACTATGGTGATCCTTCCACATTCTTGGATACTTTATTACCAGAATATAGTGGATATATGTGCAAGTGCTTAGGTATTTACTAAAATAAACAAGGTAGGATAACAATACAACAGAAGAGCGGGCACACTACCCGTTCTTCTGCTGTATTAGAAGAGTGGGCGATTATGACAAAATATGTTATTAGAAGATTAATACACGGATTGATTTCCGTGGCAATCGTGGTTGCGATTGTAATGATTTTGATTTACGGATTGATGGACAGACAGTTGATCTTCGCCAAAGATCCGACCTTTTCCAAGATTGGTAACAATAAGAAAGTTCTTTATATGTACGATCGTTGGGAAGATTATGGTTATTTGCATTATGTGCCGTATGCCGATTATTTACAGAAGTTGGCGGAATCAGGTACCATTGATGAAGATACAAGAAGTCGTGCGGTATTATTGGGAAAAACACAGGCGCAGGACTCTGATTTAACCAAAGAGTATATTGAAAAATTCACAGAAAAATATGCAAAAGAAGGATATACAGTAGAAAGATTAGATGCAGTCACAGTTGGTGGTGGAAAAATTGCCGACGGTGGACAACCGGCATTGTTTGCTTATAAGGATATTCCGTTATTAAGCAGATTAGGAAATTATTTTTCACAGCTTGTAAGTGTAGATAACATTCATTATGCAAAGAATGTGGAAGGCAAGCGTGGATACTCCTTTACCTGGCATGATCCGGCAAAGGGCGGAAAGAAATTCTCTCCGGCATTAATGGGAAATGGTACAAAACACAGATATCTGTTGTTTTTTGATGGAAGATTTCCATATATGCATCAGAACCTGATTAAGATTCAGTTAGGTAAGTCATATTCTGTTAACCAGGGTATTGATGTTGCAGATACGATGATCGAGCCACAGGGTGGTTACGTAAAATCAAACATTACTTATCCATCAGGATATCGTGAGGTTTCTGCAGATGATTTACATAGTGCAACCTATGTAGCAGGTTCTCGCAAGAGCAGCCGTTTATTACGCGCTCGTTTTACAGATGATTATACAAATACAGCGACCGTTAAGAATCAGAAATCAAGAATGGGATTCTCCTTTGTAAATGGTATTTTATCATCCATTTTGGCATATCTCATTGCTGTTCCGGCAGCGATTCTTATGGCGCGTAAGAAAGATAAGTTGGCAGATAAGATTGGTACAATCTACATCGTAGTTATTATTTCTGTACCATCTCTTGCTTACATTTTCTTAGTAAGAGCAATCGGTGGAGCATTAGGAATGCCGACCACCTTTGACCTTGACAAGGCAACCATGGCAATGTATGTATTGCCTATTATCTCATTAGCATTACCTGGAATTGGTGGAATTATGAGATGGTTACGCCGTTACATGATTGACCAGATGAACATGGATTACGTTAAATTCGCAAGATCCGAAGGTTTATCCGAAAGTGAAATCTATAGAAAGCATATCTTAAAGAATGCTTCTATTCCGATTATTCAGGGTATCCCGGGAACAATCTTAGCCGCTTTGGTCGGTGCGATTATTACAGAGCGTTGTTACGTAGTTCCTGGTACCGGTGGTATGTTAGTCGAAGCTTTGGACAAACATGATAACAGCGTTGTCGTCGGAGTTGTTTTATTCTACGCAATCATTTCCGTTATCTCCTATATTTTAGGTGACGTATTGATGGCGACCGTCGACCCAAGAATTTCATTTGCTGAGAAGGATAGGTAAGGTTGATATGAATAATGAATTTGAAAAGTACGGCTTGTCTGAGGAAGAACTGTTTGCCAGAATAGACAACAGATCAGCAAGTTCAGAGAAAATTACGGCACCGAGATATTCCTATTGGAAATCCGTGTTCCGCGTGTTCTTTAGAAAAAAGATAAACTATTTTATCTTAGGATTATTGGCAGTGGTTTTGCTTTTGACTTATGTATATCCACTGTTTGTAAATTATGATCCATATGCAAACTTAACAGAGGAAGCCATGAAGCATTTAAACCCGTCAAAAGCTATTGATGCCATGGGATTTTCCTTACATAGTATTCTTGGTACCGGTGCACAGGGTCAGTCGACCTTCGATGCAATCTGGTTTGGATCAAGAATCTCCGTATCCCTTGCACTTGTGTGTGCAGCAATTAACATGACATTGGGTGTAGCCGTTGGTTGTTTGTGGGGATTCGTTAAGAAAATTGATATGTTTATGATTGAGGCCTATAACATCATTGCGAACGTACCAATGGTACTTTTAATCTCCGTGATGGTAATGATTTTCTCAGCTACCTTCTGGAGCATGGTTTTGGCAATGTGTTTGACGGAGTGGTTGTTCATTGCGTTCTTCATTCGTACGCAGGTTATCATTATCCGTGACCGTGAGTATAACTTAGCTTCTAAGTGTTTGGGAACCCCGGTATCACGTATTTTGACAAGAAATGTACTTCCATTTATGACCTCTGTAATCGTAACTTATTTAGCAGCTGAAATTCCATCCTACATTTCTTACGAAGTATTCCTTTCCTACATCGGAATGGGACTTACGGAAGATTCTTTAGGAAAGATTATTCAGGCAGCACAGAGTGCGATGATTACACCGGGTTGGGAATTTGAATTCTGGGCACCGGTTGCAGTATCTGCGATTATCACCGTTGTATTGTACGTAGCGGGACAGAACCTTGGTGACGCGGCAGATCCTAGAACACATATGTAGAGGTACGAGTAAATGGAAAACAAAAAAGTATTATTATCCGTAAAGGATTTGGAGGTTAAGTTCCATGTTCGTGGAAGAATCTTAACTGCGATTCGTGGAATTTCATTGGATATTTATGAAAATGAATCCATCGCAATTGTAGGAGAATCCGGTTCCGGTAAGTCCGTATTTACAAAGACCTTTGCCGGTATGCTTGATTCCAACGGATTCATCGACAATGGAAGCATTATTTTTAACGATAGCGAGTTGGCTGATACCGTAGTGCCGCTTAATACAGCAGCAAGAAATGACATTGCCAAGATTAAAGAGGCACTGGATGAGTGTGCAAAGGCAGAAGGCGGTGCAGCAACTTACCGCGAACTTGAGAAGTTAGAAAAAGAAAGAATGTCCAGAGAAAGCTTTTCTGAGGAAGAGATGGATGAGTATGAAGCAAAATTAAAAGAAATGCGTGATGCGCGGATTGATTTGTTCAACTTAAAGCAGACATTCGATTCAAAGGAAAAAGATAAGATTAAAGAAACACAGAAGAAGATCGAAGAAAAGGATGCCGAAATCAAGAACTTCGAGAAACTTCATGAGATGGAAAGAAAAAAACGTGCGGAAATTTCCAAGACGGACATCGTTTATATGAAAGAGTATGAAGAAAAACGTAAGAAATTAGAAGCACAGTATGAGCAGGAAATCAAGGCTCCGGTTCCGGAAGAAACCAAGAAGAGAAATGAGATTCTTGCAAAAGAGGTGTATCTTTCTGTTGGACGTTTTAGCACATTCAAGAGAAAGAAAGCCATTAGCGGATTACTTGAACAGTTAACCAAGGCAATGAAGGTTGGAGCTGATTTAGACGATGATACACAGCTGAATGGAATTTTTGCACCGGTTACCTTCCGTGTTCGTTACGAAGATGAAACTGAGAATCAGTTGCATGGAACAGCCGTGCTTGATCTTGCAAATGTCAAGAGCCCTGCCGATTGGGCGAAGATTCGTGGACGTAGAGTTGCTACGGTATTCCAGGATCCAATGACATCTTTGAACCCAATCATTACCATTGGTAAACAGATTACAGCCGTAATCATGAAGCACCAGGATTGCTCCCTTGGTGAAGCAAGAAAACGTGCGATTGAGTTAATGAGTAAAGTAGGTATTCCAAATCCGGAAAAACGTTTTGACGATTATCCGTTTGAGTATTCCGGTGGTATGAGACAGCGTATCGTTATTGCGATTGCACTTTCCTGCCAGCCGAAGATTTTGATTTGTGACGAGCCTACCACTGCACTTGACGTTACCATTCAGGCACAGATTTTGCAGTTGATTAAAGACTTACAGAAAGAATTTGGTTTCACCATCGTCTTCATTACACATGACCTCGGTGTGGTTGCCAATATTGCTGACCGTGTTGCGGTATTATATGCAGGACAGATTGTAGAAGTTGGTACGGTAAAAGAAGTATTTTATGATCCACATCATCCATACACATGGGCACTTCTTTCCTCACTTCCACAGTTGGCACAAAGAGATACCAAGCTTTTCTCAATCGCTGGTACGCCGCCATCACTGTATAACAAGATTAAGGGTGATGCATTTGCGCCACGTAACCAGTATTGTTTGAAGATTGATACGCTTGAAGCGCCACCTATGTTCAAAATCACTGATACACACTATGCAAAGACATGGTTGTTACATCCGAGCGCACCAAAGATTGATAAGCCGGATGGTATCAAGGATATACATGAAAAATTAATTAAAGCATTTAACATATAGGAGAATATAAAGTGTCTAAGCAGAATAATGGTAAAATTTTACCGGAACATGGCCCATTGGATGAAAAAGGCAGAGAGGTATTACTGTCTATAAAAAATATTGATATTACGTTTGGAAAAGGCGAAGAAGCGGTAAAAGCAGTTAAAAATGCTTCCTTCGATATCTACAAAGGAGAAACGTTCTCGTTGGTAGGTGAGTCCGGATCAGGAAAGACCACCATTGGTCGTGCGGTTATCCGTGTTAACCCACTTGCAGCCGGCGAGATTCAGTACAAAGGTGTAAAAATCTCCGGAAAGATTTCCAAACAGCTTGATAGGGAAGTCATCCGTAACATCCAGATGGTATTCCAGGATCCGGCTGCATGTCTGAACGAGCGTGCAACAGTAGATTATATCGTTTCAGAGGGTCTGTATAACTTCCATTTGTATGAGAATGAAGCAGATCGTGTACAAAAAGTAGAAAATATGATTAACGAGGTTGGTTTGCTTCCTGAGCATTTAACCCGTTACCCACATGAGTTCTCTGGTGGACAGAGACAGAGAATCGGTTTGGCAAGAGCTATGGTTATGGAACCGGAATTGGTTGTAGCCGATGAGCCGATTTCCGCATTGGACGTGTCTATTCGTGCACAGGTATTGAACCTGATGAAGAAATTCCAGAAGGAAAAAGGGGTAACCTATCTTTTCATCGCACATGACTTGTCCATCGTACGATTCATTTCTGATCGTATTGCGGTTATTTACAAAGGAAACATCGTCGAGGTTGCGGAGGCAGAGGAATTATTTGACTTCCCACTGCATCCGTACACCCACTCTTTAATTTCCGCGATTCCGATTCCGGATCCGGAACTTGAGAAGAGAAAGGTGCTTCGTACCTATGACCCATCTATGCATGATTACAGTGTGGACAAGCCTGAGTTTGTAAACATTGGACATGACCATTGGGTATATGGTAACAAAAAAGAAATCGAAGAGTATAAGAAATTACGTGAAAAAGGTGAAAGAATTAAATCCATTCAGATTGCAGCAACGGATGAAGAAATTTCTGCAGGAGTTCAAAAGACAAGAGAACTTACGGATGCTGAGTTGGAATTCTTAAATGCACCGACCAACGACAACGGAAGTATTTGGTTACGTGTAATCGCTTTCTTCCTCCCTATTTTAAGTTTGGTCGCAGCGTATGGCTATAAGTCACAGAAGTATTATCGTAACTTCTTACAGCTAAGGAAAGGTGCAGTTGCCGGATTGATTTTCCGTGCGGTACTGATTATCATCTTCCTCCTTGGATTGATTATCGGTTTAATCTAAGTAAGAAAGCATAGGAGAGTTATCATGCTTAACGAAGAAAAGAAAGATAGCAAAGAGAAAAAAGTGGACCCGGAAATGAAGCGGGCAAAACGAAAAATTTTAATTGCTGTGTTCTTTCTCATCGTTGGAGTAGGATCATTAACTTATGGTTTAGCAAAAGCCATTATTAAACAGCCGGGATGGCGCGAGGTAACGGCGGAATCTACCAATGAAAGTTGTGCCAATGATTTTGTATTTTACTACAACATCGGCTACAACGGAGCAACGGCTTCGGTAGAGTATAACGAATTGAAACGTTTGTATACAGATGCCATCGTAAAGTCATTCCGAATCTTTCATAATGACAAATCCTTTTCCGGGGTGCATAATGTGAAATACATTAATGAACACCCCGGAGAGGAAATTAAGGTAGATCATACATTATACCATGCCTTTGAGCAGGTAGAAAAAAGTGGGCTTCGGAATCTGTATCTTGGTTCGGTCTATGATAGTTATGACCAGATTTTTTTCGCTGAGACAGATGAGGAAGCCTATTTGTTTGACCCGATTGCAAACGAGGAAGTAAAGCAGAAATATCAAAAGCTTTGCGCGTTTGCAAAAGATGATAAGAGTGTAAAACTGGAACTTTTAGGCAATGATAAAGTGAAACTTTTTGTATCCAAAGCCTATCAGGAGTATGCGAAAAGTGTGGATGTACACAGTTACATTGATTTTAACTGGATGAAAAACGCATTTATCGTAGACTATGTGGCCGATATAATGCGGAAAGGAAATCATACGGCAGGTTACATCGCCAGTTGTGATGGATTTACAAACAATTTTGACAGTACCCATTCCGACTTTGATATGACATTCTATGATCGGGACGGATCCCAGTATTATGAGGCCGGAAAGCTTCAGTACAAGGGTGCACGCAGCATTATTTACCTACATAATTATTCAATGAGCGTGCAAGATAAATACCAGTACTACGAAACGAAGAAAACCAAAGAAATTCGTACCCCGTATTTATCGGTGGAAGACGGTATCTGCAGAAGTTGTAAAAATGATTTGATTATGACGGGAAAAAAATCGGGTTGCGTTGACCTTCTTATGAACATGATTCCTGTGTATATAGCAGATGAATTGGATAAGGCGGCCATTGACAACCTGTCAAAGGATGGAATTTGCACGATTTATTGCGAAAACCATAAGATAATTTGTAATGATCAGACGGTAACGTTTGACAACCTGTATGACAGGGACGGAATAACGTACGAAGAGGAAAGAAAATAGCTGAATAATTATGAAAAAATGGACGATAGGGGTTGATTTTATCGTCCATTTTTATTATTATAATTTATTAGAGGCTATATGGGTTATGACCTTAAATATAGACCAATATGTAGGAGGGAATAGAATGAAACGTTCAATGAAAACAATGGATGGAAACCATGCAGCAGCACACGCTTCCTATGCGTATACTGACGTTGCAGCAATCTATCCAATTACCCCGTCATCTGTTATGGCAGAAGCAACAGATGAGTGGGCGACACAGGGCAGAAAGAATATTTTTGGACATACTGTTCAGGTAACAGAAATGCAGTCTGAGGCTGGTGCAGCCGGAACGGTACATGGTTCTTTAGCAGCAGGTGCGTTAACAACAACTTATACAGCATCTCAGGGATTACTTCTTATGATTCCAAACCTTTATAAGATTGCAGGTGAAGGACTTCCAGGCGTATTCAACGTTTCTGCACGTTGTATCGCTAGCCATGCATTATCTATTTTTGGAGATCACTCTGATGTATATGCATGTCGTCAGACAGGTGTTGCTATGCTTTGTGAATCTTCCGTACAGGAAGTTATGGATTTAACTCCGGTTGCACATTGCGCAGCAATTAAGGGTAGAATTCCATTCATCAACTTCTTTGATGGATTCAGAACATCTCATGAAATTCAGAAGATTGAAACATGGGATTACGAAGATTTAAAAGATATGGTAGATATGGATGCAATCGATGCATTTAGAAAAAATGCATTGAATCCAAATCATCCGGTTCATAGAGGTTCTGCACAGAACCCTGATATCTTCTTCCAGGCAAGAGAAGCTTGCAACAGCAAGTATGACGCTATGCCGGCTATCGTTCAGGAATACATGGACAAGGTTAACGAGAAGATTGGAACAGATTATAAATTATTCAACTACTATGGTGCAGCTGATGCGAAACATGTTATCGTTGCTATGGGATCTGTTTGCGAGACCATCGACGAGACCATCGACTACTTAGTAGAAAAAGGTGAGAAGGTAGGTCTTATCAAAGTTCGTCTTTACAGACCATTCTGCAAAGAAGCTTTAATCGAGGCTATTCCGGATACTGTAGAACAGATTACTGTTCTTGACAGAACCAAAGAGCCAGGTGCAATGGGTGAACCATTATACTTAGACGTTGTTTCCGCATTAAAGGGAAGCAAATTCGACAAGACTCCAGTCTTTACAGGACGTTATGGTCTTGCTTCTAAAGATACTACACCGGGTCAGATCATCGCTGTTTACAACAACCATGATAAGGCTAAATTTACGGTAGGTATCAACGATGATGTTACACATCTTTCTCTTGAAGTGAAAGAGAACCCTGTAACAACTCCGGAAGGAACCATCAACTGCAAGTTCTGGGGATTAGGAGCTGACGGTACCGTTGGAGCTAACAAGAACTCCATCAAGATTATCGGTGATAACACAGATATGTATGCACAGGCATACTTTGATTATGACTCTAAGAAGTCCGGTGGTGTAACAATTTCTCACTTACGTTTTGGTAAGAAAGCAATTCGTTCCACATACCTTATCAGCAAGGCAAACTTCGTAGCTTGCCACAATCCTGCATATGTTCATAAATATAACATGGTTCAGGATTTAGTTGATGGCGGTACATTCCTTTTGAACTGCTCCTGGGATATGGCAGGACTTGAAGAGAACTTACCGGGACAGATGAAACGTTACATCGCTGAGCACAACATTAAATTCTATACCATCGACGGAATTAAGATTGGTAAAGAAATCGGACTTGGCGGACGTATCAACACCGTATTGCAGTCTGCATTCTTCAAACTCTCCGGAGTTCTTGATGAAGCAAAGGCAATTGAACTTATGAAAGCAGCTGCAAAGGCTACTTATGGTAAGAAAGGTGACAACATCGTTCAGATGAACTACGCTGCAATTGATCAGGGTGCACAGCAGATCGTTAAGATTGACGTTCCTGCAAGCTGGAAAGATTGCAAAGATGAGTTCCTTGGAAAGAAAGCTGAAGGCGACAACAAAGCAGTTATCGACTTCGTTAACAATATTCAGATTCCTGTTAACGCTCAGGAAGGAAACAAATTACCTGTTTCTGCATTCAAAGAGTATGTTGATGGTACAACACCATCCGGAACAGCTGCATACGAGAAACGTGGTGTTGCAGTAGACGTTCCTGTATGGGATTCTTCAAAATGTATCCAGTGTAACTTCTGTTCTTATGTATGTCCACACGCTGTAATCAGACCAGTGGCTATGACAGAAGAAGAAGCTAAGAAGGCACCGGAAGGCATGAAGATGCTTGACATGACCGGAATGCCACAGTACAAGTTTGCTGTAACAGTTTCTACTTATGACTGTACAGGATGTGGTTCTTGTGTCAATGTCTGCCCAGGTATGAAGGGTGAGAAGGCATTATCTATGCAGAACTTCGAAGTAAATGCAGATGATCAGAAATACTTCGACTTTGGTAGAACTGTAACCGTTAAAGAAGACGTTGTTGAGAAATTCAAAGCAGCTTCTGTTAAGGGATCTCAGTTCAAACAGCCACTCCTTGAGTTCTCCGGAGCTTGTGCAGGATGTGGAGAGACTCCATATGCGAAGTTAGTTACACAGTTATTCGGTGATAGAATGTACATTGCAAATGCTACCGGATGTTCTTCCATCTGGGCTAACTCTGCACCTTCTACACCATACACCGTTACTCCGGAAGGAAAAGGACCGGCTTGGTCTAACTCCTTATTCGAGGATGGCGCTGAGTTTGGTTACGGTATGTTCCTTGCTCAGAAGGCACTTCGTGACGGTTTGAAAGAGAAAGTATCTGATATCGTTGCAAATGGTAGCGATGCAGATGTGAAGGCAGCTGGACAGAAATGGTTAGATACCTTCAGCTGTGGCGTAGAAAATGGTAAAGCAACAGATGAATTAGTAGCTGCATTAGAGAAATGTGGATGCGACAAGGGCAAAGAAATCTTAAATGACAAAGACTTCTTAGCTAAGAAATCCCAGTGGATCTTCGGTGGAGACGGATGGGCATACGATATCGGATTTGGTGGTGTAGACCACGTACTTGCTTCCGGTAGAGATATCAACATCTTAGTATTCGATACCGAGGTTTATAGTAACACAGGTGGACAGTCTTCTAAATCTACACCAACCGGAGCAATCGCACAGTTTGCTGCTGGTGGTAAAGAAGTTAAGAAGAAAGACCTTGCAGCAATCGCAATGAGCTATGGTTATGTATACGTTGCTCAGGTATCCATGGGTGCTGATTACAACCAGTGTGTAAAGGCAATTTCTGAAGCAGAAGCATATCCGGGACCATCTCTCGTAATTTGCTACGCTCCATGTATCAACCATGGTATCAAGAAAGGTATGGCTAAATCTCAGACAGAAGAGAAATTAGCAGTTGAGGCAGGATACTGGCACAACTTCCGCTACAACCCAGCACTTGCAGCAGAAGGAAAACCGGCATTCAGCTTAGACAGCAAAGAGCCAACCGGCGATTACAAAGAGTTCTTAAACGGAGAAGTTCGTTACAACGCACTTGTACGTGCTAACCCAGCAAGAGCTGAGGAACTCTTCAACGTAGCAGAGAACAATGCAAAGGCTAAGAGAGCTCATCTTGAGAAATTAGTGAAATTATACGGTGCTGAATAATTAAAGCTTCGTACTATATTGATAACGACGGAACCACCGTACTTTCCTTCCGGAAGGTGCGGTGGTTTTTTTGTGCAGAGCACTTAGTGAGTCAAGCCTGAAGGGCGCAGACGAACTTAGTGCGAGCCATATCCGAACACTTGGCGACGCCGTAGGCGGAGCCTTAGTGAGAGGATAGTGCAGAGGAATAGTGAGTCAAGCCCGAAGGGCGCAGACGAACTTAGTGCGAGCCATGGCGGTAAATTTGAAAATGTGAAAAAAGTGTGATAGAATAGAAAGACCAAGGAAAGGACAGAAAATGGTAGCGAAAGCAAATCGAAAATTGATAATCATGGTAGCTAGCGCGCTGATAGCTGGCACTGTTTTGGCTGTACAATATTTTTTCCCGATAAAGCGTGGAGGTGTCGATTCCTATGGTATGGGTTGGGAATTCAATACGATGACACAGACTATGAAGTTCCATAACGATACCGATGAAATTATAAAAATGCATGATTACGAGCAGAAATCTTGTGAAGAACAAGTTGAGGATTACGCGCCACCATGGTGGAAATATAGTAGCAGATGTAAATGCATAATAATCGGGAAAAAAATTGAGTACATAGGAAAAGAAGCTTTTTGTGATTTTGATAGACTATCTAGAGTTGAAATAGCAAGCGATGTAGTGGAAATAGGAAAAAGCGCATTTAAGAATTGTAATAGCTTAAAAACGTTTCAATGTCCACAAAATTTGAAATTGATTGGAGAAGAAGCTTTCAAAGATAGTGGGCTACAGAAAATCGAAATGAACAAAGGGCTTAAAATTATCGGACAAAGTGCTTTTGGTGGAACGAAGTTGAAAAATGTTGTAATTCCTGAAACAGCAAAGTATATTGGAGAGAAAGCGTTTCGGTTTTCGGAGCTAGAAAGCATAAAACTTCCAAAGGAGATTAATGTTTTACCTGCATGTATATTTGAGGGGTGTACAAATTTAAAAGATATACGTATGCCTGATAAAGTAAAGAAAATTGGTGATGCAGCTTTTAGTATGTATTATCAATATGCAGAGTGCAAGTTAAAGACCTTAGATATTCCAAACGACGTTGAGCAGATTGGCGACAATATTTTAAAATTTAATCAAAATATTCAAAGGCTAAAGATAGAGTCAAAAACGATTAAGCGGGTAGCGAATTTGGCTTTTCAAGATATCAATCCGAAGGTGATAGTTGAAGTTCCTGCGGATAACTATGACGAATACAAAGAAATGCTCTATAGTCATGGGTTGCCGAAGTCTGCAAAGGTGGTTCCGTTTGAACAGTAATAGGAAAAGAAAAAATTAATAGTTGGAAAGAACACGTTCATGTGCTATACTTTTGAAAGGTATATCGTGTGAACGTGTTTTGACGTATACGGAAAGGAAATTTATGAAGAAACAGGAACATACTGTGAAATCCATAGCGCCGGGCAGTATTGCCGAAGAGCTTGGAATTGAACCGGGGGATCGACTGGTAGAAATTAATGGCCAGAAGGTGAAGGATGTTTTTGATTATCACTATTTGTGTAATGAAGAATTCCTGACAGTGGTGATTGAGAAGCCTGATGGAGAAGAGTGGGAATTTGATATTGAGAAAGAATATGAAGACGATTTAGGCATTGAATTTGAGAATGGGATGATGGATGACTATCGTTCTTGCAGCAATAAATGTATTTTTTGTTTTATTGATCAAATGCCGCCGGGAATGCGTGAAACGTTGTATTTTAAAGATGATGACAGCCGGCTGTCGTTTTTACAAGGAAACTACGTGACATTGACAAACATGAGCGAAGAAGATGTGGAGCGAATTATTACGTATAAGATGTCACCGATTAATGTGTCTGTGCAGACTATGAATCCGGAACTTCGCTGTATGATGCTTCATAATCGTTTTGCAGGGGAAGCCCTTAAGAAGATTTATCGTTTTGCAGAGGCCGGAATTGTAATGAATGGACAGATTGTTTTGTGCAAAGGCGTGAATGATGGAGCGGAATTAGAATATAGCTTGCAGGAGTTGTTTAAGCTCGCACCGGCGATGCAAAGTGTTTCCGTGGTGCCGGTGGGCTTATCGAAGTATCGCGAAGGGTTGTATCCCTTAGAGCCCTTTAACAAAGAAGAGGCCGGAGCGACCATTGATATTATTGAAAAATGGCAGAAGATTGCTTATGATCGATTCGGATTTCATTTTGCACAGGCCAGCGATGAATGGTATTTGTTGGCAGATCGGCCATTGCCGGAAGAAGAACGCTACGATGGCTTTTTGCAGCTTGAAAATGGTGTTGGAATGATTACACTTCTGGAAAAGGAGTTTTCCGAAGCACTTGCGGCGGCAGAACCATCGGATAAAGAAAAGCATATACTGGCTGCAACCGGCAGGTTGATAGCACCTACCATTGCGAAACTTAGTGAACGTGTGCGGGAGAAATTTCCCAATGTTCATGTGCGGGTGAAGGCGATTCGCAATGATTTTTTTGGAGAACGGATTACGGTGGCAGGATTGATTACCGGACAGGATTTAATAGCGCAAGTGAAGGACGATTGCCCGGAAGATACCCTTTTAATTCCTATTAGCATGTTGCGAAGTGGGGAGGAAACGCTGCTTGATGATTATACGGTGTCCCAGGTTTCAGAGATTATCGGAAAACCAATTCGTATTGTAAAATCCGATGGTGCAGATCTTTTGCAGTCGATGATTGAATAAAATTGTTTTTTGTACTATACTAATACAAGTATTTGAGAAAGGAAGAAACTATGAGTAAACCAGTTGTAGCAATTGTAGGTAGACCGAATGTTGGAAAGTCTACTTTGTTTAATGCAATTGCAGGAGAGAGAATTTCCATAGTGCAGGATACGCCGGGTGTTACCAGAGACCGTATTTATGCGGACGTAACCTGGTTGGATCATGCTTTTACCATGATTGATACCGGTGGTATTGAACCGGAGTCGAAGGATATTATTTTAAGTCAGATGCGTGCACAGGCTGAGGTTGCCATTGAGACGGCGGATGTAATTGTGTTTATCACCGATGTGCATCAGGGGCTTGTTGACGCGGATTCCAAGGTTGCGGACATGCTTCGCAGAAGTAAGAAACCGGTGTTGTTGGTAGTGAACAAAGTCGATGATTTTGCAAAATATATGCCGGATGTATATGAGTTCTATAATTTGGGAATTGGTGACCCGATTCCGGTATCTGCAGCTTCACGCTTGGGAATTGGCGATTTGCTTGATGAAATCGTGAAGGATTTTCCACAGCAGAGTGCAGAGGAATTGGAAGATGAGCGTCCAAAGGTTGCCATTATTGGGAAACCGAATGTGGGTAAGTCTTCTTTGGTTAATAAGTTATGTGGAGAAAGTCGTGTTATCGTGTCGGATATTGCGGGAACCACCCGTGACGCCATTGATACCAATGTGAAATACAACGGCAAAGAATATGTATTTATCGATACGGCAGGAATTCGTCGTAAGAATAAGATTAAAGAAGAAATAGAGCACTATAGCATTATTCGTGCGGTGGCGGCAGTAGAACGTGCAGATGTGGTGCTTTTGATGATTGATGCAACAGAAGGCGTGACGGAACAGGATGCGAAGATTGCCGGTGTTGCTCACGATCGGGGAAAAGGTATTATCATCGTTGTAAATAAGTGGGATGCCATTGAGAAGAACGATAAGACCATGTACCGTGAGACGGAGAAGATTCGTGATATTTTAAGTTTTATGTCTTATGCTGAGATTATGTTTGTATCCGCAAAGACAGGGCAGCGATTGAATCAGATTTATGATATGATTGACGTGGTAATCGAGAACAATGCTATGCGTGTCGCTACCGGCGTGCTGAACGAGATTATGACGGAAGCGGTTGCCATGCAGCAGCCTCCAACGGATAAAGGAAAGCGCCTGAAGCTATTTTATATTACCCAGGCGTCCACGAAGCCACCAACATTTGTTATTTTTGTTAATGACAAGAAGCTGATGCATTTTTCCTATCAGCGTTATTTAGAGAATCGTATCCGTGATACCTTTGGATTTAAGGGTACGAGTTTGCGATTCATTATACGTGAGAGAAAGGGCGAATAAGATGGTTGTAGCGAGACTGATATCCCTGCTCGTTGGTTATGTATGTGGATTGTTTGAGACCGGATATTTTTACGGAAAATCCAAGAATACCGATATTCGCGAACATGGAAGTGGCAATGCGGGAACTACCAATGCGTTGCGTACCTTTGGCATTGCCGGTGGTATTATAACGCTGTTAGGCGATGTGTGTAAGAGTGTCATTGCCATTATAAGCATATATGCGATATACCATACCCAATATCCGGGGGCAGTGTATTTATTGATGATGTATGCAGGATTGGGCGCTATTCTTGGCCACAATTTCCCGTTTTACCTGAATTTTCGGGGAGGAAAGGGAATTGCCTGTACGGCAGGATTTATTATTGCTTTTTGCCCGCTGATGGTGCCGGTGTGTCTTGTCGCTTTTGTGCTGATTGTTGCAATTACCAGATACGTTTCCCTGGGTTCTATCGTGGTAGTATGCCTGTTTTTCATTCAATTGGTTTTGTTTGGAAATATGGGGTTGTTGCATTGTTCAGCGAGATATTTGAACGAGATTTATTTGCTGGGAGCTATTATTATGATTTTGGCAATTGTAAGACACCGTAATAACATTGTAAAGTTAAAGAATAAAACAGAGAATAAAATTAGTTTTCATAAAAACGGAAAAGAGGAGAATCATGCGTAAAGTAAGTGTAATTGGTGCAGGAAGCTGGGGAACCGCCCTTGCAATCGTATTGAATGATAACGGTCATGATGTGACCATCTGGTCCATTCTGGAAGAGGAAATTGAAGATTTAAAGAAGAATCATGAGCATAAGGCAAAGTTGCCGGGGGTTCACATTGATGAGAAGATTCATCTGACGGCAAACCTGGAAGAAGCCATGACAGATAAGGATATGTTGGTACTTGCCGTACCATCTGTTTTTACCAGAAGTACCGCAAAGAGTATGAAACCATATCTGAAAAAAGACCAGTTGGTTGTAACGGTTGCTAAGGGTATTGAAGAAGATACGAATCTTACCCTTGCAGAGATTATCAAAGAAGAACTTCCGGAGGCAGAAGTTGCGGTTCTTTGTGGACCGAGTCATGCGGAAGAGGTTGGAAGAAGAATTCCGACCACGGTTGTAGCAGGAAGTAAGAAGAAAGAAGTTGCGGAGCTTGTTCAGAATATCTTTATGAATGAGAACTTCCGTGTGTACACATCTCCGGACGTGCTTGGTATGGAAGTAGGTTCTTCTTTGAAGAATGTTATCGCTTTGGCCGCAGGTATGGCAGATGGCCTTGGTTATGGTGATAATACCAAAGCAGCGTTGATTACCAGAGGAATTGCAGAGATTGGTCGTCTGGCTGTTGCCATGGGAGCAAAGGTGGAAACCTTACAGGGATTAACCGGTATTGGTGATTTGATTGTTACCTGCGCTTCCGTACATAGCCGTAACCGTAAGGCGGGCTATTTGATTGGACAGGGAAAGACCATGAAGGAAGCCATGGATGAAGTGAAAATGGTAGTAGAGGGCGTCTACTCTGCCAAGGCGGCATTGCAGCTTGCGAAGAAATACAATGTGGAGATGCCGTTGGTGGAGCAGGTAAACCGTGTATTGTTTGAAGATTTTCCTGCTAAAGATGCGGTTAGAGAATTAATGTTGCGAGATAAGAGAATTGAACATTCCGATTTAAGTTGGGACGAATAGTATGAGCAAATTATTAGTAGCACAATCCGGCGGACCGACGGCCGCCATTAATGCAACGCTGGCAGGAGTGCTTGATGCTGCCACAAATAATCCGCAGATTGATGGGATTCTTGGTGGAATCAATGGTATCGAAGGCGTGTTGAAAGAGAACTTTTTAGATTTAACGGAGCTTTCCAATAATCGTGAAAAGATACGTATCCTTTGGCAAACGCCGGCGGCAGCACTTGGATCTTGTCGATGGAAATTAAAAAGTGAAGATGAGGATGCAGAGTCCTATAAAGTGTTTGTTTCTATCATGAAGAAATATGACATTGGATATTTTGTCTATATTGGTGGAAATGATTCTATGGATACGGTAGACAAATTATCGGCTTATTGTCGGAAAAATGGTGTAGAGAATCTTTGCATTATTGGTGCTCCGAAGACGATTGATAACGACTTGGTGGGAACAGATCACTGTCCGGGATTTGGTTCAGCTGCAAAGTATATTGCAACTACCATTGCAGAGATTGAACGTGACTGTCATGTATATACCACCAAAGCTGTGACAGTTGTGGAGATTATGGGACGTAATGCAGGTTGGCTTACAGCAGCCTCTGCGCTTTCCCGTATTCATGGGGCAAAGGGACCGGATATGATTTATCTTTGTGAGCGTCCATTTGTTTTGGAAGAGTGTATTAGTAAGATTCGTAGATTGTTTGAAAAACAGGATGCGGTGTTAATTGCTATCAGCGAAGGCGTGAAGGATGATAGCGGTCATTATATATCGGAGGTGCTCCAGCCGGCGGATGCAGATGCATTTGGGCATGTGCAGATAGCCGGAGTTGCAACGGTGCTTGCTGATCAGATTAAGAAAGAATTGGGATGTAAGACAAGAGCCATCGCTTTTAACCTGATGCAACGTGCCAGTGCGTCCCTTGCAAGCAAACGGGATTTATTGGAATCCTATCAGTTAGGAAGCATGGCGGCAAAAGCAGCCATTGCAGGACAGAGCGGTAAAATGACGGCTCTTCGTCGATTACAGACAAAGGATTATGCAGTAGAATACGAATTGGTGGATGTAAGTATGGTATCGAATCGGGAGAAAAAGGTGCCTCTTAGGATGATTGCGCCTTCCGGAGACGATGTGACACAGGAGATGATGGATTACCTGTTGCCGCTGATTCAGGGATTACCGGACATTTCTTATGCGGATGGATTGCCGCTACACTTGAGTTTGTACGAATAGGGGGATACTACCATGATTTACGTGATTAAGAAAGATGGAGCGAAAGAAGAGTTTAATGTGCAGAAGGTTGTGGATGCAGTTAAGAAATCGGCATACCGTGCGCTAATTACGTTTACGGAAGCGGAGCTTAAGTTCATCTGCGAATTCGTTGAAGAGAAGGTACGGGATTTGAATCTGTCTGAAGTGCCGATTGCAACCATGCACAACGTTGTAGAAGGAGCGCTTGAGCGCGTGAATCCTTTGGTAGCCAAAAGCTATCGCGATTATCGAAATTACAAACAGGATTTCGTGGCGATGTTAGACGAGGTATATAAGAAGAGTCAGTCGATTATGTACATCGGTGATAAGGAGAATTCTAATACGGATTCAGCCCTTGTTTCTACAAAACGAAGCTTGATTTTTAATGAATTGAATAAAGAGCTGTACAAGAAGTTTTTTTTGACTACGGAAGAAATCCAGGCCATTCGGGACGGGTATATTTATATTCACGATATGTCGGCTAGAAGGGATACCATGAATTGTTGCCTGTTTGATGTGAAATCCGTACTAACCGGCGGTTTTGAAATGGGAAATTTATGGTACAATGAGCCAAAGACCTTGGAGGTAGCTTTTGATGTGATTGGTGATATTGTGCTTAGTGCGGCAAGCCAACAGTATGGTGGATTTACCATTCCGAGTGTAGAGACAATTTTAGAGCCGTATGCAGAAAAATCTTACGAGAAATATATGGAAAAATACACCGCCATGGGTGTGTCAACGGAACGTGCGCAGGAAGAGACCATGCGGGATATTACCAATGATTTTGAGCAGGGCTTTCAGGGATGGGAGTATAAATTCAACACCGTGGCAAGCAGCCGTGGCGACTATCCGTTTATAACGGTTACAGCAGGTACCGGTACGGGACGTTTTGCAAAACTGGCAACCATATCCATGTTGAAGGTGCGTAAGAACGGACAGGGAAAGAAAGGGCGTAAGAAGCCGGTGCTTTTCCCGAAAATTGTATTTTTGTACGACGAGAATTTGCATGGACCGGGCAAGGAATTAGAGGATGTGTTTGAAGTTGCCATTGAATGTTCGCAAAAGACCATGTATCCGGATTGGCTTTCTTTAACAGGAAAAGGATACATTGCCAGTATGTACAAGCGGTATGGCAAAATTATTTCTCCTATGGGCTGTCGTGCCTTTTTATCTCCATGGTATGAGCGTGGCGGTATGTATCCGGCAGATGAACAGGATGAACCGATTTTTATCGGACGGTTCAATATGGGAGCGATTTCTCTGCATTTACCGATGATTCTTGCAAAAGCACGTCACGAAAGCAAAGATTTTTATGAAGTGCTGGATTATTACTTGGAGTTGATTCGCAACCTGCATATTCGTACCAGAGATTACTTAGGAGAATTACGTGCATCTACGAATCCGTTGGCCTACTGCGAAGGTGGATTTTTGGGTGGACATCTTGGAATTCATGACAAGATTCGTCCATTGTTAGATGCAGCGACGGCATCCTTTGGAATTACTGCGTTGAATGAATTACAGGAGCTTTATAATAAAAAATCACTGGTAGAGGATGGCGCTTTTGCCATCGAAGTGATGGAATACATTAACAAGAAGATACAGAAGTTCAAAGAGGAGGATGGCATTTTGTATGCGATTTATGGAACGCCGGCGGAGAATCTTTGTGGACTTCAGGTAAAGCAGTTCCGTAAGAAATATGGCATCATAGAGGGTGTTTCGGACAGGGAATATGTGTCAAACAGCTTCCATTGCCATGTGACAGAGAACATTACTCCGATTGAAAAGCAAGATCTGGAATATCGATTCTGGGAGCTGTTTAACGGTGGTAAAATTCAGTATGTGCGTTATCCAATCAGTTATAACAAAGAAGCGGTAAAGACGTTGGTGCGACGCGCTATGGATATGGGCTTTTACGAAGGGGTGAACCTTTCCCTTGCATATTGCGACGATTGTGGTCATGAAGAGTTGGATATGGATGTTTGTCCGGAATGTGGTAGCCGGAACTTAACGAAGATTGACCGTATGAACGGATATTTATCTTATTCCCGGGTAAAAGGGGATACAAGACTGAATGATGCGAAGATGAAAGAAATCGCTGACCGGAAGTCGATGTAACTATGGGGTGGTTTGGATTCCCGTATTTGGGAGCGCTTGCGCTTATACAAGACGTAACGGTACTAAGGCATCAAGATGCCAAGTACCGACGTCTTGTAAAATCCCACTTACGGGATTCCAAACACCCCATAACCACATCGGCTTTCGGATGGCGAGTAGAAGTTTTCGAGATATCGGCTTCCGGATGGCGAAGGGGAGCAATTTTGAATGGTAGGAGTTTGAGGATGCGATTTCATAATATTACCAAGGATGATATGAATAATGGGGACGGCCTGCGGGCCGTCTTATGGTTGTCCGGGTGTGACCATTGTTGCAAGGATTGCCAGAATCCTATTACCTGGGATCCAAACACAGGCCTGTTGTTTGATGAGAAAGCGAAGGCGGAGCTTTTTGACATCCTTTCAAAGGATTACATTTCCGGAATCACGTTTAGTGGTGGGGATCCGCTTTTTCACGGGAATCGGGGCGAGGTAACCGAACTGGCAAGACAGATTAAGGAACAGTTCCCTTCCAAAACAATTTGGTTGTACACCGGGTATGTATACGAACAGATTAAGGATTTGCCGGTGCTTGCTTATGTGGATGTGTTGGCGGAGGGTCCGTTTGAAGTGGACAAGAAGGACAATCTGCTTCACTGGGTAGGCAGTAGCAACCAGCGGGTGATTGACATGAACCGGACACGGGAGTGTGGAAAAGTAGTTCTACATGTTACGGAGGAAGTGGATACGACCTTAATTGAGAAAAAAGAGGCGGCGAAAGGCTGCTGCAGTTAGGAAAGGAATTTGGAGATGAGAATCAGAATCAAACGATTGAGTGAAACCGCAGTGTTACCAAGTCGCGGAAGCAATGAGGCAGCAGGATACGATTTGTATGCGGATGTTGAAGAAACAAAGATTTTACCGGGAGAAACCAAAAAGATACCGGCGGGAATCAGCGTGGAAATTCCAAGCGGATATTTCGGTGGGATTTTTGCACGAAGCGGTTTGTCTACGAAAGAGGGACTTCGTCCGGCAAACTGTGTAGGCGTGGTAGACGCGGATTATCGCGGTCCGGTTATGGTGGCACTCCACAACGACAGTGATGTGGAACGTACCATTACACCGGGGGAAAAAATTGCACAGATGGTGATTATGCCGTTTTTGGCAGTGGAATTTGAGGAAGTAGAGGATTTAAGTGAAACCGAACGTGGCGAGGGAGGATTTGGTTCCACTGGGAAATAGAAGGGAGTAACGGGTTGAGTTATGTGAGATTTCTGTTGTGTCTGCCGGTGCTTATCGCGTTGGCGGTGACGGATTATAAAACCCACACCATACCGAAGAAGTACTGGATGTATCTTTTATGCGTTGGCGTGGGTTATTCTATTTTGGCCGGGCAGCAGGTACATAGAATGGTTCTTGATGCACTGGCGCTGGGAGTTCCCTTGTGGATGATTTTTATCTTATCAAAGGGGAAGATGCTTGGAGGAGGAGATGTGAAACTTATGGCAGCAGCCGGTGTGCTATTGGGAACAACCAACGGGTATCGTGCACTGTTGCTTAGTCTTTTCATAGCACTTGTAACAGAACTGCCAAGGTATCGCAAGGGGAGGGCGTTTGCATTAGGGCCTTATTTAGCGATGGGAATTGGAATTTGCCTTTTTTTCTAAACTTTGATGAATTTATACAATTATCTTGCATTTTTAGAGTTTTCTGATTACAATGTTAATAAGAAAAAAAAGGGGGTCTACAACATGGAAGAACTGGATATTGAATCACGATTGGTAAAATTCTATTCATCACAGAGTAATTTGGTGCCGTTGCACGCGGCTTCGGGACATTTTGCAACCAGCCATTCCCACATCAATTATTATATTGATTTGACATCACTAAAGACGCGTGTAGATGAGGCAAAGGAAGTTGCGAAGTTAATTGAGTCGGGATATCGTGGCTCGAATAAGATTATTGATACCATTGTCTGCATGGATGGTACGGAGACCATTGGTTCCTTTTTAGGACAAGAGTTTGAGGATCATAACTATATGACCATTAATAAGCATGAGACGATTTATGTGGTTACGCCGGAATACAACCGGAACAACCAGTTGATGTTTCGAGACAACATTGCCCGTACGATTAAAGGGAAGAATGTTTTGCTGTTGATGGCCACTACAACCACCGGACAGACCATTCGACGCAGTATGGAGTGTATTACGTATTATCAGGGAACCGTAGTAGGTGTGAATTCGTTGTTCTCTACCATTGATTCCATTGACGGAACGAAGGTGGACTACATTTTCTCACCGGAAGATTTGCCGGGATATGAAGCCTTCGAACCAAGAAATTGTCCATTTTGTAAGAAAAAAATACAGATTGAGGCAATGGTAAATGGATTTGGGTATTCGAAGTATATGAGTTTCTGAGTGAGCTGGGGCTTGGTGAATTGTGTTTACGCACCCTTCGGGATGCAAACACACAATTCACTAAGCCTCATTTTTATCATAAATCGGATTACTAAAAAGATACATAATGAAAAAAACTTGCAAATATGGCTAAAATGTGTTACTATACCTTTTGGTGAGATACAGTTTGACTACTTAGGGAAGGCACGTGATGATGTGTCTTCCTTTTTTCTACTTAAAGGAGTTTTGATATGCCAGATTTGATGCAGAAGATAGTTAAAAAATGTGAGGAATGCGGTGTTGCGTATTTTACGTTTGATGAGGAAGGTTCTGTTTGCCCGAAGTGTCAGGACAGGAACTATTTTGGCTGCATTCGAAGATACATTGATGATGAGGAA
This sequence comes from Lachnospiraceae bacterium XBB1006, assembly GCA_900115795.1. GTDB lineage: Bacteria > Bacillota > Clostridia > Lachnospirales > Lachnospiraceae > XBB1006. The sequence continues at coordinate 133,802 of FOXT01000005.1, forward strand.
CCGACGGTGGAAGAATTAAGTACCGAGTTACGTGTTCCAAAGATTCGAATTTACCGATGGATTCGTGACGGAAGAATTCAGTACATTCCGGGAACCGGCATGACCGGTATTTTTTGCGAGGAATGTGGTATTCCAATAGAATTTGGCAGTGTTTGTATAAAGTGTGCGAAGAACGCGCGAAAGAAAAAGCGTAAGAAGAAAAAAATTGCCATATAATTTGAAATTTTAAAGCCGTTTTTTTACACGTACAAGAAGGCAGAAATGGTTGCCTTTGTGCAAAATGTGTATTATAATCACTATGTGTGCAGACGGATTTCATTCCCAATTTTAGAAATCTGTTTGGAAAAAGTTTTTATAAAAAGGACAGGTGTGAAAAAATGGCAAAGAAGTTAGAACAGCTTTATGAAGGCAAAGCAAAGAAGGTCTTTTTGACCGATGATGAGGACATCTTAATTGTTGATTACAAGGATGATGCCACAGCGTTTAACGGTGAGAAGAAGGGTACCATTGTAGGTAAGGGTGCTATTAATAACCGTATGACCAATTTTATATTCCAGGAAATCGAGAAAGCCGGCGTGCCAACTCATTACGTAAAGGAAATAAGCGATCGCGAGACGGAAGTGAAACGTGTTTCGATTGTTCCGCTTGAAGTGATTGTACGTAATGTGGCAGCCGGTAGTTTTTCTAAAAGACTTGGTGTAGAGGAAGGAACCCCATTTTCCGCTCCGACCATCGAGTTCAGTTATAAAAATGATGAGTTGGGTGATCCGCTTATCAACGACTATTTTGCAATCGCATTAAATTTAGCAACCAGAGAAGAAATTAATAAGATTACCGAATATGCATTTAAAGTGAATGATATTTTGAAGGCATTTTTTAAGGAAGCAGGAATTGACCTGATTGACTTTAAGATTGAGTTTGGTAGATATCATGGCGAAATCATTCTTGCAGATGAAATTTCACCGGATACCTGTAGATTATGGGATTCTAAGACCAAGGAGAAATTGGACAAAGACCGTTTCCGTCGTGATCTTGGAAATGTGGAAGACGCTTATCAGGAAGTATTTAAGCGCATCGGATTAGCATAAAGTTGTGAGGGATAGCATGATTGATAATGAGAACATGAATCACATCAGTGATGAATTACACGAAGAGTGTGGCGTTTTTGGCATGTATGATTTTGATGGGGGCGATGTTGCCTCCACCATCTATTATGGATTGTTTGCGCTGCAGCATCGTGGACAGGAAAGCTGTGGTATTGCGGTGTCGGATACCATGGGACCAAAGGGCAAGGTTTTGTCTCATAAGGGAATGGGCCTTGTGAATGAGGTTTTTGACAAAAAGGCGTTGGCGCCGTTAAAGGGTGACATTGGAGTTGGGCACGTACGGTATTCTACCGCAGGTGCATCCACCAGAGAGAATGCGCAGCCATTGGTTTTGAATTATGTAAAGGGAACGTTGGCTCTTGCCCATAATGGAAATTTGATTAATGCGTTGGAGCTTCGGGATGAGTTGTCCTTGACGGGAGCAATTTTCCAGACCACCATTGATTCGGAAGTCATTGCATATCATATTGCGAGAGAGCGTTTACATTCCGCTACTGTAGAGGAAGCAGTGGGGCGTGCCTGCCGTAAGATTAAGGGAGCATACGCCCTGGTGGTCATGAGTCCGCGTAAATTAATCGGAGCCCGTGATCCGTACGGTTTTAAACCGTTGGTAATTGGAAAACGCGATAATGCGTATATTTTGGCATCGGAGTCTTGCGCACTTGATACCATTGGCGCAAGTTTTGTGCGCGATGTATTACCGGGAGAAGTGGTAACCATTACGCCACAGGGCATTGAATCGGATACGTCTATGTGTCTGCAAAAAGAGCAGGAGGGACGTTGCATTTTTGAATATATTTATTTCGCCAGACCGGATAGTCAGATTGACGGAGTTTCGGTGTATGAATCCCGGATTAAGGCGGGACGTTTTTTGGCACAGGATTCTCCGGTGGATGCTGATATCGTAGTGGGTGTGCCGGAATCCGGTAACGCGGCAGCAATGGGATACGCTATGGAGTCCGGAATTCCTTATGGAACCGCTTTTGTAAAAAATACGTATGTAGGAAGAACCTTTATTAAACCGCAGCAAACTGCTCGAGAGAATTCTGTGCGCGTGAAATTAAATGCGTTAAAGAATGCGGTGAAGGGGAAGCGCGTGATCATAATTGATGATTCCATCGTGCGCGGAACCACAAGTGATCAGATTGTGTGTATGTTGAAGAAGGCAGGCGCGAAGGAGGTTCATGTGCGTGTGGCATGTCCGCCGTTTTTGTGGCCGTGCTATTTTGGTACGGATGTTCCTGCCAGAGAACAGTTGATTGCATATAATCGAAGCGTGGAAGAGATTCGTCAGGTGATTGGCGCTGACAGCCTCGCATATCTGCGCGTAGAGCGGTTGGAGGAGCTTGTAAACGGACTTTCCATTTGTAAGGGATGTTTTACCGGTAAGTATCCATTGGAGCCGCCAAAAGAGGATATTAGAGGAGAATATGAGAAATAGGAGGAAGTACGAATGAGTACGGATCGATATAGTAGCCCGCTTTCTGAGCGATATGCCAGTAAGGAGATGCAGTATATTTTTTCTCAGGATAAGAAGTTTTGTACCTGGAGAAAATTGTGGATTGCTTTAGCCGAGACCGAGAAGGAATTGGGACTTGACATTACGGATGAGCAGATTGCGGAGTTGAAAGCCCATGCAGAGGACATCAATTATGATGTTGCCAGAGCGAAGGAGAAAGAGGTTCGTCATGACGTTATGGCACATGTGCATGCCTATGGTGCGCAGTGTCCGAAGGCAAAGGGAATCATTCATTTGGGAGCTACGTCTTGTTATGTTGGGGATAATACCGATATTATTTTGATGACGGAAGCACTCAGATTGGTGAAGAAAAAGTTAGTGAATGTGATTTATGAGTTGAGCAAGTTTGCGAATCAGTATAAGGAGCTGCCAACCTTGGGATTTACCCATTTTCAACCGGCGCAGCCGACTACCGTGGGCAAACGAGCTACCCTTTGGTTACAGGAATTTCTGATTGATTTGGAAGATTTGGATTACGTTCTTTCCGGTATGAAGATGCTTGGAAGCAAGGGAACGACCGGAACACAAGCCAGTTTTTTGGAACTGTTTGAAGGCGACAATGAGAAAATCGATAAAATCGATACCATGATTGCGAACAAAATGGGATTTGAAGCCTGTTTCCCGGTTTCCGGTCAGACTTACACCCGTAAGACGGATACCCGTGTGGCAAATGTGCTTGCAGGAATTGCAGCCAGCGCCCATAAGTTCTCCAATGATATTCGTCTGTTGCAACATTTGAAAGAAATTGAAGAGCCATTTGAGAAATCACAGATTGGTTCTTCTGCAATGGCTTATAAACGGAATCCGATGCGAAGTGAGCGTATTGCATCCCTTTCCCGGTACGTGATGATTGATGCGTTGAACCCGGCCATTACTTCGGCTACCCAGTGGTTTGAGCGTACCCTGGACGATTCAGCGAATAAGCGTCTTTCCATTCCGGAAGGATTCTTAGCAATAGACGGAATCTTAGACCTTTGCCTGAATGTGGTAGATGGCTTGGTGGTATACGATAAAGTAATTACCAAACGTCTTATGAGCGAACTGCCATTTATGGCAACGGAAAATATTATGATGGATGCCGTGAAGAAAGGCGGAGACCGTCAGGAATTGCATGAGCGCATCCGTCAGCTTTCTATGGAAGCGGGACGCAATGTGAAAGAAAAAGGATTGGATAACAATCTGTTAGAGTTGATTGCAGCAGATCCAAGTTTCAACTTGACGTTGGAAGAATTGCAGGCAACCATGGATCCGAAGAATTATGTGGGAAGAGCGCCGTATCAAACGGAAGTGTTCCTTCGTGATGTGGTACAACCGGTGCTTGATGAGAATAAAGAATTGTTGGGAATGACGGCTGAGATTAACGTGTAAAGAAGCGCAGAGACCTATTGGTTGTGCGAACTCACCCTTCGGGGTGGAAACGCACAGCCAATAGGTCTCTGCTTACGTTTTGCAGATAGGAAACGCACAGAGCAAGATACGCCGCTTTTACGTACGGGGATTTCATTATTTATGAATTTGACTTCTATATTGTACAAATAGTTGACGTTCTCCTTTTCTTGTGTTAAATTAGAATAGACTAATATATATTAGGGCAGACTAACACAAGAAAGAGGAGGATAACATGAAGCATGTAATGCTGAAAAAAGCGGTTGCTGTGGCAACTGCTGTTTCGCTTGCGGCGAGTGGGGCTTTGTTTTCAGAGTTTCCTACGCATGCGGGAAATAGTTTTTTCTGGGGAGATGAGACTTCATACGTGAATGAATCACAGACGAAGCTGGTGCACTTAGACTATGCGGATTATGTGGTAATTACGTTTGCGCAAGGATCTGTGGAGGATTATAATCTGTATTTTGGGGAGACGTGTATAAACAAGGCGCTTACAAAGGTGGATGATGAGGGAACCGTCGTAAAGTGGTTAACCACGGTGGTGAAGCCGGGAACATTGAAGATTTATAAGAAGGATAATCCAATGTTCGGACAAGAGGTGGAAATTACAAAGGGATATTCGCCGGTAACAGTGAAGGCCGGAAGCAGTTCTGACGCACCGGATTATTTTTTGGCAAGGGGAACAATTTCGACATTTGATTATTATTTAAATCCGAAGAATTCAGATGGGACGGATAAAGTTTTGCCAACCCATACAACCTTTGATTTACAGCATACAAGAAAGGTGAATTCGGAGAATGTAACCACGAAATCCTATGTTCCGGCGGTTGTCATTGACGATATGGGAAATAGCGTTTCGGGAAAGGACATTGTTGCGGAGTTTTCGATTGAAAATGATGCACAGAAAAAGTGGTTTGAAGGAATTGACAAGGTCACAATATTAAATCAGGATAATACTATTGTGAATAGCCAATTGAAATATGCTACGAAAGTGGAAGAAGGGGCATATGGAACCAATGGAGTGATTACCATTCCAACCGGGCAGAGTAACATGAGAACCTGCGGAATCTATCAGATGAATATTCATTCTACGGTGTCTGAAGAAAGTGTTACCGTACCATTTGAATTGGTAACAAACAAGGAATATACCTTAAAACAAAATGCCTTGGGAACCAAAGTGGGGGAACGATTAAAGTTTACGTTAGAAGGTCAGCGCGGGGAATATTATGGAAGTCCTCTTGGAAATGATCAGAAGACGGTGACTTTACAAAAGCCAAGTGGAAATGCAGTGGAACTGAAAGAAATCGACGACTGGAGTTTGATTGGTTCTCTTTTTACGCTGTATGAGAATTGCTTAGACGAGCCGGGAACGTACCGTGTAAGCATTAAGTTCACCGGCTATCCGGAGGTGTCAAAGCGTTTTGAAGTATATGAGAAGGCTACACGTAGCGGACGGAACAAAAAGCCAAGTCGAAAGAACAACAGTCGCGTTGATGCGGTTTCCCGCGCAACGTCCACTATCACAATCGGTGGGGATGGAAAGCCAAGTTCCGGTGGAACAATGTACCAGGGGAAATTTGTGTTAAACTATGATTTAATAACAAACGCTCTGGTTCTTGATGAATTAAAAATGGGAAATACAGCATCAGAAAATGTGGTATCCCAGTTCTATGGACTGACGGAGGTGGAGTATCTTTACGATGAAGGCGCCGAAGCTTTCTATTCCTATCGGGATTACATTAATGACTTTGCAGAATTGCATTTGGATGGCAGAGAAACATTGAATTTCCGCAAGTTTGCAGAAACAGCAAAGGCTGCTGACTATCAGGGACCGAATAAAGTACAGAATATGTTAGAAGACGGTAGCTATGGTTGTTTAATCGACTTTAAATTTTATAAAGGACAGGAGGCTCCGGAGTTTACAGGATTGAAGACCCTAAAGGGTGAGCCGTTTAAAATTCAGGCGAAGGACCTTTCCTTTGTAAAAGCCATCAAGGAAATGTATGTAGATAATTTGAGTATGCCGCTTCGTAGCGATGCGTACTTGAAACAATGTGACATCGATCGAGAGAATGGAATCCTTACCATTTATCCGGCCGCATTTAATTTTTACATCGTACCGCAGGAAGCAAAACACACATTGCGAATTGAAACAGAAAGCGGATATCGTAGTGTTGAATTGAGCCTTTGGTATGTAGACGAGCTTCCAACAGAAGAAATACAGGAAGAAGAAAAGCAGGATGAGCCAAAAGAGGATGAACCAAAAGAGGATGAGCCAAAACAGAGTGAAGTAACACCGGTAACACCAACATCGGCGCCGAAGCCTGTGTATGTGGCACCAGCACCGACACCTACGCCATCCCCACTTCCGGAAAAGGGGAAGGAGGAAGAGACGGTTACACCGCCTTCTACTATTACAGAGAATGATATTCCACTTGGGGAAAATAACGTTGTACAAGGAAAGGTTCCGGAAAAGGTTGCCCTTCTATCTGTAAACATGAAGAAGGGAAACAAACTTTTGGTAACGTGGAAAAAGATTACAAAGAATTGCAAAGGATATCAGATTCAAGTAGCAAAAAAGAAAACGTTTGCAAAAGGAAGTATCGTCTCTACAACCCATACAACAAAAACATCGTATAGTGTTACTTTAAAGAAAAGGACGAAGTATTATGTGCGTGTGCGCGCTTATAAGCTTGTGAATGGCAAAAAGAAATATGGAACATGGAGTGGTGCGAAGAAGGTAAATGGCTAGTCTTTTGAATGAAAAAATGGAAAAGCTCTTGAAAAACGAAATAAAGTGTGATATATTTATGTAGTTATAGAGAATATATCCACGGGAGGTGTAATCGTGTTAAGAACTTTATTGACAGTTTTGTTCATTTTAGTCGGACTGGCTATCACAGTCATCGTACTGATGCAGGAAGGAAAAGCTCAGGGCTTAGGCGCTATCAGTGGTGTTGCGGACACCTACTGGGGTAAGAATAAAGGACGTTCCTTAGAAGGAATTTTAGTGAAAGCTACTACGGCTTTGGTTGTTGCGTTCTTGGTTATTTCTGTAGTTTTGAACGTTGCAAGCATTTAGTGGTAATTTTATGAGGCTGTCGATTTTCGACAGCCTTTTTTACTATAATAGAAGTGGAAGAATAGGGAGGTAGCTATGAGCCAGAACTTAGAGAAACGTAAGAAGGTACTCCTTGATCTGATGAAGGATGAATTTTATGTGCCAATGAAACAGAAGGAATTGGCGATTATGCTGGATTTGCCAAAGGAGCGACGCGAGGAGCTGATAGAAGCGTTGGATGCACTTTTGGCAGAACGAAAGATTACCTGCTCAAAGAGAGGAAAATATAGTATTGCAAAAGAAGTGCGATTGTCCGGAACGTACTGTGGCCATCCCAACGGATTTGGATTTGTACAATTCGCAGAAGGGGAAGAAGACATTTTTATCCCTGCGGGTGAAAGTATGGGCGCCATGCATGGAGATACGGTTGAAGTTGAGCTTACAGCTAGCCCCGTGGGAAAACGACAGGAGGGAAGGGTTACAGCCATCCTGGAACATGCACATCAGGAGATTGTTGGATTCTTTGAGAAAAATACATCCTTTGGATTTGTCCGTCCTGATAATCAGAAATTAAATGAAGATATATTTATTCCAAAGAATTTTTGCATGGGGGCAAGACAAGGAGATAAGGTTGTTGTAAAGATTACCTCGTATGGGGACAGAAAACACAAACCGGAAGGAAAAATTACAGAGATTCTTGGAAATGTGAAGGATCCGGGAGTGGATATTTTGTCTATTGCCAAGGGGTATGGTATGGTGGAAGAATTCCCATCGGAGGTGCTTGAAGAACTTGCGGATGTAGCAGATGAAGTGCCTGAAGAAGCGAAAAAGGGGCGTCGGGACCTTCGCACGGTGCAGATGGTTACCATTGATGGAGAAGACGCCAAGGATTTGGATGATGCAGTGAATGTTACGTACGATGGCCAGTTTTATTACCTGGGTGTACACATTGCGGATGTGTCACATTATGTAAGAGAGAAGACGGCATTGAATGCAGAAGGATATAACCGTGGAACCAGTGTCTATCTGGCAGACAGGGTGATTCCAATGTTGCCGCGTAAGTTGAGCAATGGACTGTGTTCATTGAACGAAGGCGTGGATCGACTGGCATTAAGTTGTCTTATGACCATCGATGATAAAGGTGTGATTGTGGATCACGAAATTGTTGAAAGCGTAATCAATGTGGATCGGCGTATGAGTTATACCCAGGTACGTGCGATTATCGAAGATCATGAGGAATCGTACTGCAAGGAGTTTGAGGAGTTGGTTCCGATGTTTGAACGTATGGCGGAACTGGCGGCGCTTTTACGCAATAATCGAAGAAAGCGTGGGTCCATTGATTTCGATTTTCCGGAAACAAAAGTGGTATTGAATGAAAAGGGACGATGTATTGATATAAAGCCCTATGAGCGGAATACCGCTACGAAATTAATTGAAGATTTTATGCTGGCGGCAAATGAAACCGTGGCTCAGGATTATTATTGGCAGGAGATTCCATTTTTGTACCGTACCCATGAAAAACCGGATCCGGAGAAGATGCAGAAGCTCTCGATTTTTATTCATAACTTCGGATTGACGTTAAAAGGCGTGAACAATGGAGAAGTTCATCCGAAGGAGCTGCAGAAGCTTTTGGCCGGAATTGATGGAAAACCGGAGGAACCGCTGATTTCCAGACTGGCACTGCGTAGTATGAAACAGGCAAAGTATACGGCAGAGAATACCGGACATTTTGGCCTGGCAGCGCCATTTTATTGCCATTTTACATCGCCAATCAGACGATATCCGGATTTGCAGATTCATCGTATTATCAAAGAGAATTTACATGGAACGTTGAATGAGAAGCGATTGGCACATTATGACAATATGATGGCGGAAGTGGGACTTCATTGCAGCCAGCGGGAGCGACGGGCAGAGGAAGCGGAACGCGAAACGGTAAAATTAAAGAAGATTGAGTACATGCAGGATAAATGGGACGAGGTGTTTGAAGGCGTTATTTCCGGCGTGACGAATTGGGGCTTTTATGTGGAACTTCCCAATACGGTGGAAGGGCTTGTGCGCATGTCAGATTTGAATGACGATTATTATGAGTTTTATGAGGAATCATTTGAATTGATTGGCAAGGCAAAGAATAAACATTATAAGCTTGGTCAGAGCGTGAAAGTTCGTCTTTCGAATATCGACAAGTTAATGCGCACCATTGATTTTTTGCTTGTGGAGGATATAGACGAGGATGAGTAAGGACAGTGTGAAGTTGGTGGCAAATAATAAGAAAGCCTACCATGACTATTTTATTGAAGAAAAATACGAAACAGGAATCAGCCTTGCAGGTACGGAGGTGAAATCCATTCGTATGGGACATTGCAGTATCAAGGAGGCTTTTGTGCGAATTGAAAAGGGAGAGGTGTATATCTATGGTATGCATGTCAATCCCTATGAGAAGGGAAATATTTTTAACAAAGACCCCCTTCGTCCAAGAAAGCTGTTAATGCATAAGAAAGAGATTAACAAGTTGGTGGGTAAGATTGCGGAGCAGGGGTATACGATTGTGCCGCTACAAGTGTATTTTAAGGGGAGTCTTGTGAAGGTAGAGATTGCCCTTGCAAAAGGTAAGAAATTGTATGATAAGCGTGCTGATATTGCCAAGAAAGACCAGCGAAGAGAAGCACAAAGAGACTTTAAGATACGAAATTTGGGATAAGGTATGGAATATAAAATTGCTATTTGCGATGATGAAGCGGCAGAAAGAGAGTATATAACAGGTTTGGTGAAAAACTGGGCCGGTGAGCGGAGTATACAGGTGGAAACATTTCCTTCCGGGGAAAGCTTTTTGTTTCACTACGAAGAGGTAAAGGATTATGATATCCTACTTTTGGATATTGAGATGGAAGGTTTGGATGGCGTGTCCCTTGCCCGACGTATCCGGAAAGAAAACGAAACGGTGCAGATTGTGTTTATTACCGGTTATAGTGAATATATTTCCGAGGGATATGAGGTGGCGGCGCTTCATTATCTTATGAAGCCTGTGAAGGAAGAAAAATTCTACGAGGTATTAAATCGGGCGGTACACAATTTGGCGAAAAACGAAAAGAGCCTTTTGCTAAACCAGGGAGGGGAAAGCGTGCGGGTTCCGCTTTTTTCCATTCGGTATCTGGAAGTACAGCTAAATTATGTGACGGTACATGCCGGCGAGGAGATTACTGTGAAAAAGACCCTGGGTGAGTTTGAAGAAGAACTGGATCAGCGCTTTTATCGGCTGGGGCGCTCCTATATCGTGAATCTGACGCAAATTTATAAGATATCCAAAAAAGAAGTTTTTTTGAAAGACGGAACGGTGTTACCGTTGCCTCGTGGACAGTATGAGAAGTTGAACCGTGCATTTATTGAGCGGTTATAGGGGGATAAAATGAGATTTCTGGACAAGCATGTGGATAAGCAGATCGCTGCCTATCAGCAGGAGTTGATGGAGACGCACTATGCAGAAGTGGATAATATGTATCGGCAGATTCGGGGGTGGCGTCACGACTACCGGAACCATATTCAGGTGTTGAAAGCCTATGCTGCAAAGGGCGACATGGATGCTATAAAAAAATATTTGGATGAGTTGGATACGGATTTGTCCACTGTGGATGTGGCGGTAAAGACCGGCAATGCCATGACGGATGCCATTTTGAATAGCAAATTATCCCTGGCAAAAGCAAAACATATCAAGGTAATGGCGGATGCCCACATTCCGCTGGCGCTAACCACATCGGAAGTGGATTTGTGTGTGATTATCGGAAACTTGTTTGAAAATGCCATAGAAGCCAGTTTGAAGCTTCCGGAAGAAGAACGGCTGATTCGGATTTATATGGATATGAAGGATACCCAGCTTTATCTGTCCTTTACCAATTTTACAGCAGAAAAGAAACTGACAAAGAGGGGGAAGCTGTTTGCCACCACCAAAGGGGAAGGACATGGATTCGGCTTATCCCGAATTGACCGGATTGTGGAAAAATATGACGGTTACATAAGTAGAAACAGCGAGGATGGAGCCTTTACCACAGAGATTTTATTACCTCAGGTGAACGTTTCATCCCCCAATTAGAACAGTTCGTCCCCGTAGTGTGCTGCGGGGACTTTTTTCGTGTACAATGAGAACATCAAAAAACCGAGGGGGAAGATAGCATGGAAAAGAAAATAAAACCAAAATTTGGTGTGCTAAGTAACATTGCCTATATGTACCGGCATGCCTGGGAAAGCTGTAAAGGAACCATTACGGTAAGCTGGGGGATGATGCTTTTAACTGTGGCGCTGTCCGTGGCGGATCTGCTCATTGCACCGGCGATTTTACAGTGCGTGGAACAAAAGCAGGGAATGGGTGTGTTGCTTGCTATTATTGGAGGTTTTGCGGCTATACAGTTTTTGTACAGCGGGCTGCATGCGTATTTTAACACGTTTATTCAGAGCTATCGTATTGAGGTGCGGATGCATATTATTAAGGATCTGCGGCACAAGGTAAACGCCATGTCCTACGAGCTTCGTATGGATCCAAAGGTGAAGAATATGATGGATAAAGCCTTGCATGTGGTGGGTTCTAACTGGGGCGCGGCAGAGCATATCTGGGTGACGCTGGAAAATCTGGAAACCGCAATCCTAGGATTTGTGCTTTTTCTTCTTGTGGTTGCCAGGGTCAATATTCTGTTGATTTTTGTCATTCTGGTAACGGCAGTAGTGAGCTTTTTTATCTCGAAAAAAACGGATGAATGGTTTTACGAGCATCGGGAGGAGGAAGCAGCCCATACGAAGAAGCTATTTTATATGTGGGAAAAAATGAAATCGACAGAGCTGGCAAAGGATATCCGCATTCTTGGCATGCAGGACTGGATTTCGTCCATTTACAGAAGTGCTTTAAAAGCCTACAGTGCTTTTATTAGAAGAGGCGAAAACTATCGCATGATCGGCGGAGTCTTCGATGTGCTTTTCAGCATTCTCAGAAACGCCGTTGCTTACGGCTATCTGGTGTACATGGTATTAAACAAAAATCTGTCGGCAGCAGAGTTTGTATTGTATTTTTCCGCAGTAGGAGGCTTCTCCAACTGGATTACAAGTATTTTGCGGGAATACAATACCCTCTATAAAGAAAGTCTGGAAGTGTCCACCATGCGGGAATATATAACCTATCCGGAAATCTTTGTGATGGAGGGGGGAGATCCCATTCCCAAGGCGGATACCTACGAGTTGGTGTTAGAAAACGTATGCTATCGTTATCCGGAGGCGGAAGAAGACACCATTCACAATTTGAATCTGACGGTGAAGGCGGGAGAAAAAATTGCCATTGTAGGATTAAACGGTGCCGGAAAAACCACGTTGGTAAAGATTTTAAGCGGTTTTTTAAATCCCACCAGTGGGCGGGTGCTTTTAAACGGAATCGACATTAAAACCTTCAACCGACCGGAATACTATGGCCTGTTTTCCGCAGTGTTCCAGACATCCAAAGGGATGGAGGCTTCCTTAGAGGAAAATGTGGCAGTATCCGCCACGGAGATTGATGAGGAAAAAGTAAAGGATTGTTTAGCGAAGGTTGGACTTTCGGAAAAGGTACAGGAGCTTCCGGCGGGAGTGAAAACCAAGATTGGACACAATGTCTGGGATGAGGGGGTGCTTTTATCCGGTGGACAGGAACAGAGAATGTTAATTGCCAGAGCGTTATATAAGGATGCCCCGATTTTACTTTTGGATGAGCCCACGGCAGCCCTTGACCCTCTGGTAGAAAACGAAATCTATCAGACCTACAGCGATATGGCAAAGGGGCGAACCTCCTTCTTTATTTCCCACAGATTGGCGTCTACCCGCTTTTGCGACCGGATTTTATTTGTGGCAGAAGGAAATATTAAAGAAATGGGGACCCATGAGGAATTACTTGCAAAAAACGGGGCGTATGCAGAATTGTTTGAAGTGCAGAGCCGTTACTATAAAGAAGGGAGGGAATTTTAATGGAGTTCAAAAAAGCCTTTGGTTTACACATGAGGGGAGTAAAGCTATTGCATAAGCATTGCCCGAAGCTCTTTCCGCTTATGGCGCTTCAAAAGCTGATCCAGGCGGTTACACCGTATATTACTCTGTATTTTACCGCACAGCTATTAGATGAAATTGCGGGGGCAAGAAGGGAAGCGGTGCTGTTAAAGCTGGCAATTTTGTTGGTCAGCGTCAGTGGTATCCTGGCAGGACTTTCCATGCTGTTTACCCGATTGGAAGGCAGGGAAGAACATTGGTTTTCGTTTGAGTATTCCTCCATTTTACCGAAAAAGATGCTCACCATGGATTTTGTGGATGTGGAAAGCATAAAAAAGCGGGACCAGCTGGTGCAGATTGAACAAAACGCCAACTGGGGCGGCTGGGGATGGAATTATGTAGTTCAGCTGTTTCCGGTGTTGGTGGAAAATGTGGTGGGAATTCTGGGTGCCGCGGTGCTATTGATTCCACTATTTACCAGCCGGGTGAAAAAAGGAAGCTTTCTTATTCTAAATAATCCGCTGTGCGTGGTGGTGATTTTGGGAAGCATGGTTCTTCTTAGTATTTTTTCCGGAAAGCTGGAGGGACTGGGAGAGTCGGTTTATGCAAAAAACGCCATAAAAGGCAGAATGGGAAACCGGATCTTTGGCCATTTTGGTTTAATGGGATGTGATACTACAAGAGCAGATACCGGGGATATGAGGCTTTATCCTATGGAGAAGATGGGAGAGTACTACCAGAGGGCTTATATGATGGAAAGCTGGGGAGCCCATGGCTTTTTCGCAAAGCTGGGAAAAGGCAGAGTAGGTGTATGTAATTTTTTCGCAGCGGGAATTGCCACCCTGTTTACCGGCATCATTTATGTGTTTACCTGTTTAAAAGCCCTTGGCGGTGCGTTTGGCATCGGCGGAATTACCCAGTATGTGGGAGCGGCAACCCAACTTTCCGGAAATATCAAGGCGCTCTTTGTGATGATGGAGGATATGAAGAACAATGGAGAATTTTTAGCGGAGATCTTCGATTTTCTTGATACTCCCAACAACATGTATCAGGGAAGCCTTACTACGGAAAAGCGAGCCGATCGTAAGTACAATGTGGAATTTAAGGATGTATCTTTTAAATATCCGGGAACGGATACCTGGGCACTGCGCCATGTGAATGTAAAATTTGAAATCGGAAAACGTATGGCGGTGGTAGGAGAAAATGGTTCCGGTAAAACCACATTTATTAAGCTTTTGTGCCGTCTTTATGACCCGCAGGAGGGACAGATTTTATTAAACGGCATTGATATTAAAAAATACAACTATCGGGAATACATGGATCTGTTTTCCGTGGTATTCCAGGATTTTCAGCTTTTGTCACAGCCCCTTGGGGATAACGTGGCCTGCTGTAAAGAATATGATGCAGAGCGGGTAGAGCAGGTACTTCATGATGCAGGCTACGAAGTGCCCCTTGACCAGATGCTTTATCGGGAATTTGGAGAAGAGGGTGTGGATGTTTCCGGCGGCGAGGCACAAAAGATTGCCATTGCCAGAGCATTGTATCAGGATAGTCCATTCTTGATTTTGGATGAGCCGACAGCAGCGTTAGACCCTATTGCGGAGGCGGAGATATACAGCCAGTTAGATGATATTGTAAAGGACAGAACGGCCGTTTATATCAGCCATCGACTTTCCTCCTGCCGTTTTTGCGATGAAATCATGGTCTTTGATCATGGGGAGATTGTGGAACGGGGCGAACATGAGACGCTTTTGGAAAAAGAAGGCAAATATCAGGCATTGTGGAACGCCCAGGCACAGTACTATGTATAGTGTTTGATAAAGGATAGATATTGCAAATATAAATTTGAAAAAAGTGTTAATTATAAGTGAAAAAGCACTATGCCCTTGTGATTCCATAAGAAAAAGACTATACTATATATAGTAGATATGTATTTCTTTAGGAGGTAGCGCTATGAAACCGGAAGAATTGAAATCTCGCTTATCCAATGTTCATCGATTGGTAGTACAATATTGTTGGGGACAGATTTCTCAGGAAGATTTGATCGCTTTGAAAGAACTGGATGATTGGATTGGTTACGGTTTTGAGATTGAAACACAACTGAGTACGGCGATTACCAAGATGGAAGAAATGGCAAAGAAGCATGAAGATATTGCGACTAATTTAAAGGATATGCAACAGAAACAGATTCATTTGTCTGCGGCCGATTCTGCAAGGTTTTGTATTAAAATGTTGAAGGATGAATTAAAACAGACAAAGAAATTATGGCAAGATAAGAAGTGATGTGAGGACAGGTGTTTGGCCTGTCCTTTGATTTTACAAAAAAATCAAAGTGTGATAAAATGGGAAACGTAACTGTAAACGATAGGAAAAAGGAGAAAAACATGAAAAAGAAAATTATGGCATGTTTGCTGGCGGTTGCGTTGACCTTTGGCTGCGTGGCAGTTCCGGGCAATCGTGCAGAGGCAAAGAATGGTTCCCACACCATGCGTGTAGGGGATAAGGCACGTTTGATTGTGGAATTAAATGGAAAGACCATTTCCCCTTCAAAAGTGCATTACACCATGTCGAAGAAAGGAATTGTAACCGTATCAAAGAAGGGAATTGTTACGGCAAAGAAAGTGGGGAAGGTGACGGTAACCGGAACCTATAAGAGGAGTTATACAAAGTGGTACCTTACGATTAAGAAGAAAAAGAAGGTGGATTCCTATTCCCACAGTGTGAATGGTGTAAGATACCGTGTTCCGAAAAAGTTAAAGCTTGTTCAGGAAGTAACCCAGGCTGGTGGGACGGTTTCGGTGTATGCGAATACAGCAAGAACACGTGGATTAACCGTATCCTTTGAACAGGGTGCTTATACATCCGAGGACATTGCAGCTATGGAAACGATTTATAATACGAAGGGAAGTACGGCTGAGCAGAAGATTCGAAGCTACATCACCAAGCAGGGGAAAGATGGTGCCAACGCCACGCTTACAATGAGTGCGAAGAAGAGCGGAAAGTCCTTGACCGCACATTATGTTGTAAAATCTCCGGATGGATATTATGAAGAATCGTATATTCTGTATTTCAATAAAAGTGGTAAGAAGGTTATGGTTACCAGTACCAGTATGAAAGCGAGCCTGACAAAAGAACTATCCTTTGCCAAGGTGGTAAAGAGCAATTTTAACTAAAGAAATGTATAGAAAAAGCAGGCCTGATGACCTGCTTTTTCTAATGGAGCTGAGGGGAATCGAACCCCTGTCCGAAAGCCCGTCCATTCCGGTATCTCCCATCACAGTCTGTATACTGACATTCCCTTAATCAATCGCCTGCAGACAGGCTAGAGATCTTAGTAGCTTCATAAAATCTTCCTCCATCGCAAAGCTTAGATGGCGAAGTTCCCTACGGATTTGAAGCCGGGGTCTTAAGCTGTAGGAACCTAAGTCCGACTGCTGCAACTAGGCAGCGTAAGCTAAATTATCTTCAGCGTTTAATTTTAAGTTTCTGTTGTTGACGCGGTCAGACCCGCGGATGGCTGCCAAAACTTCAAAACCCCCGTCGAAACCAGTACAACCCCTGATTTGGGTGGCTGAAAAATTTGTATATTCTTTATTATTATAGTAAGAAAGAAAAGTTCTGTCAAGCTTCCGCGAAAAAAAGAAAGAAATGCAGAAATTCATACTTTTTTCAAAGGTAAACCATGGAATAATACTTTTCTTTTTCTGATAAGTGTGGTAAACTTAAGATAATTGAAAGAAAAGATATGTATCAAAATAGGCGAGCACCCCTCAAGGTTGTGGGACGAGGAAAGGAGCGATGGTAATATGGATATTGCAGGACTTTCCATGGCGTTAAGTACAACACGTGTTTCCAATGATGTTTCGACAGCAGTGCTTAACATGAGTCTGGATAATTATCAGGACTTAGGTGAGAATATGGCAGATATGCTGGAGAAATCGGTAATGCCACACTTAGGTCAGAATATCGACATTCGTGTGTAATTGAGGGGTTCTGCGAAAAGCAGAACCTTTCTTCAAGAAGACATTAAGTAAAGGCAAAGTATGTGTGCGTATGAGTAATGAAAAGAATTACGTTGTTGATGGATATGTGTTTGAAACGCAAAGACAGGCAGAGCAGGCAAGGCGCGAGGTAGAAGGAATTAAATACACGAAGGAAACCTTGAACATGAATGAACCGGAGGCGGTTTTGAATGTGTACAATCGGATTCTGCGTGATAAGATTTTTACCACACCCATAGGATATGCTTTTTTGCGAGAGCTGCAGGAGTACTTAATTGCTTCGCCGGCAATTGTAAACAGCGAGATTCATCCAATTGATTTTTCACCGGTGGTAGAACAGGTGAAATGGGATGACAAAGAGTCTATGCGGATAAACAAGAAGCGATCCGTTGAGAACTATAAGGCGGGACAGCGTGAGCTGAGACAGAAACAGCGACTTCGCAAGCAGGAAGAAACGGCAAGAGGTGTGGCACAATATCGAAAGAAATTCCGCCTGTCATTGGTTATGAATTTGCTACTTGTGATGGCAATTGCCGCCATGTTTTTGATGGTACACTTTTCCGATGTTCCAACAATTGTGGATTACGAGAACAAGTTGATTGACCGCTACGAGGAGTGGGATCGACAGCTTACGGAGCGTGAACAGAAAATTGAGGAATATGAAGAAAAGTATCATATTATAAATGGCTATGAACAGCCGTAAAGAATACTAACAGAATTGCGAACAGCAATACTGGAATACGAAATGGAGAAGGTTTATGGAAAAGATTAAAGTTTTAGTCGTTGATGATGAGGCCTTGATGAGAAAATTAGTAAAGGATTTCCTTGTAAAGAAGGAATATGAAGTTGTAGAGGCAGAAGATGGAGAGCAGGCACTTGATATTTTTTACTCGGACAAAGCAATTTCATTGGTGATTTTGGATGTTATTATGCCGAAGATGAATGGATGGCAGGTATGTCGTGAAATTCGCGAAACTTCCAAGGTGCCAATCATTATGTTAACAGCAAAGGCGACGGAGACCGATGAGCTGCAGGGATTTGAACTTGGTGTTGATGAGTATATTTCCAAACCATTCTCACCGAAGATTTTGGCAGCCCGTGTGGACGCTTTATTAAGACGTTCCAACAAGATTGACACAAGTGATGTGTTAGATTATGGCGGCATTGTAATTAACAGAGCTGCTCATGAAGTGACCGTAGATAACAAACCGGTTGAATTAAGCTTTAAGGAATTTGAGCTGTTAAGCTTCTTCCTTGAAAATGAAGGAATTGCGTTGTCCAGAGAGAAGATTCTTAACAATGTTTGGAATTATGATTACTTTGGCGATGCCAGAACGATTGATACACATGTAAAGAAATTAAGAAGTAAAATTGGAGCAAAAGGTAACTACATTAAGACAATTTGGGGAATGGGCTATAAATTCGAAGTGTTAGACGGAGAATAGAGAAGAAGAGTCTATAAGACAGATTTGAGGTAGTGCAATTGAAAAAACAAACAGTTTTAGTACTAATCGTTGCGATGATGCTTTCGTTTACCGGATGTGGTAAACAGGAAAAACTGATTGAACTGACCGATGAGCAGAGAGCGGAGATAGTGCATTTTTCGGCGCATATTATTTCGGAATTTAACCGTGGACAGCCGGAAGGATATCGTCCGCTTAACGCAGAACAGATTGACCGGATTAAGAATCCGAAGAAGGCGGAGACATCGGTACAACCGGGGGAGCAGCAATCGCAAAGTGAAGCGGGGGGAGACAACAGCAGTACAGGCGGGCAGGAGAAGACTGTAGAATCCAGTACGCTGACTGAGTTAGTAGGTACGAACGGAATTGAAGCGGTATCAAAGGGATATAAGGTGCAGCGTGACTATGTGCAGGATAATGTGTTCGCAATGAATGCAGAAGAGGGCAAGGTTTATGTTGTTCTGAAAATACGCCTGACAAATACCACAAGTCAGAAGGTAATGGTTGATATTCTTGGAAAGAATCCTTCCATTTCTTTGCAAATCAATGATGCAGAAAGTACAACAAAGGCGATGATGACATTGTTGCCCAACGATTTTCGAACATTCCAGCAGAAAATAAGAGGTGGAAAGTCGGTGGATACTGTTCTTATCTTTGAAGTGGATAAGAGTGTAGCAGATTCCATTGATAAAGTTTCGTTGGTAACGAAAGATGGGGCAACATCCAAGATGATTCTGATAAATTAGTGAAAAGTTGCAAAAGAAGTGTTTTTTTTGAATCTTATATGCTATAATTATTTTGAAAAGTAACGAGTCAAGGAGGGATTTTTCATGGATACAAATATTCTCTTGGAAAATGGTACGAATGAGGTTGAGATCTTAGAGTTTGTTCTGGGGGATAATCATTATGGTATTAACGTTGCTAAGATTCGTGAGATTCTTACGTATCAGCCGGTAACACCAATACCAAACGGACACTATTGCGTGGAAGGAATTTTCATGCCGCGTGATACGATGATTACCGTAATTAGTTTAAGAGAGTGCTTAGGTTTGAAGCCGGGAGAGGATAAGGGATTATTTATTATTACGAATTTCAATAAGTTGGATATCGCATTTCACGTGGATCGCGTAATAGGAATTCACCGAATTTCTTGGGCAGATATTATTAAGCCGGACTCAACAATTAATGCTGAGAACAATGGAGTGTCAACTGGTGTTGTTAAGTTTGATGATAAGTTAGTTGTAATCCTTGACTTTGAGAAAATCGTTACTGATATTAGCCCGGATACCGGTTTGAAGGTTACAGATATCGAGAACTACGAAGGAAGAGACAGAAGTATGTGTCCGATTGTCATCGCAGAGGATTCACCAATGCTTGGACGCATGATTACAGATTGCTTGAAGAAGTCCGGATATACGAAGCTTACATTATGTGAGAATGGACAGATTGCATGGGATACGTTGTGCGAGTTGCGTGATGCCGGTGCAGGAAATCTTTACAGCAAGGTAAAATGTATCATTACCGATATCGAGATGCCGATTATGGATGGACATCGTTTGACCAAGTTATGCAAGGAGGATGAGGTTATTAAAGAAATCCCATTGGTTATTTTCTCCTCTCTTGTTAACGAAGAGATGCGTAGAAAAGGTGAGCAGCTTGGTGCAGATGCACAGTTGACCAAACCGGAAATTGGAATGTTGGTAGATGCAATTGATCGTTTGATTGATGAGAGTAGTCTATCAAACAACTAGGAATGAAAGATTTGCCTCGAAACATTTCCATGGGCGACCTGGGGTGCTTTGAGGCATTTTTGCATGATAGATAGTAGGAGGTGGAATTCTTTGACAGACAAGAATGAGGATTACTTGGATCAGCTATTGAATTCCGTTATTGGTGCAGATGATACAAAGGCATCGGCATCGGACAGACAACAGGAAGAAAGCCGAGAAGACAGGCGGCGCAAACGAAAGAAAGACGCACAGAAGTTTTTCATCGATGATTTCGAGAAAGAATTAGAGAATTTTGAAGAATCAAGTGAACTAACGGATTTTGATCTGGAGATGGAACAACTTCTGGCAGATGAACAATATAAGGAGAACATGCGGGATGAGCAACCGCCACAATCGGTGCAGACATCGGAACCGGCAATGGATGATTCTTTTTTTGCAGGGTTAAGTGCTGCCATGAGTGGAGAATCAGGTGAACAGCCGGAACCGGAACCGGATTCTGTTATTGGAACCGGGAGTGTCCCGGATGTACCGGTTGCCGTAGATGGAAATGAAGAGGCATTGGCGGAAGAGAATGTGGACGATTTAGCAGCATTGTTAGCGTCGATGGGTGGCGAAGAAGCACCGGATGAGCAACCACCTGCGGAGCAGCCTTCAGAAGAGGCTCCGACGGATACTGGTAGCGAAAGTGAAACAGAGAATGGTGATGCGGATGATATTCTTTCCCTTTTGAATGGACTTGGGGGAGAGGATGATGATTTGGCAGGCATATCGGAGTTACTTAAGGCAGATGAGAACAATGAACCAATTGAAGCAGCGACGGAAACAGCGGATGGCATGGAGATTGACCCCTCGGATGTAGCAGAGCTATCCGGTTTAAAAGAAGTATCGAAAGAGGACAAAGGTGTGAAAGACTCAGAAGAGAAGAAAAAGAAACCGGGATTTCTCGCAAAACTTAAAAATGCATTGTTTGGCCCGGATGAAGAGGAACAAGAAGCCGGAAAAGAAGAGGGCATGAAAGTTACAACTGCAGATGATTTAGATGGTTTGTCCGATGAAAATCTGGACATTTTAAAAGCATTAGAGGGTGGCGATGGTGCCGGTGGCGGAGAGAGCGCAGATGATCCAAAGGCTAAGAAGAAGGCTGATAAAGAGGCTAAGAAAAAGGCCAAAGAGGAGAAGGCGAAAGAAAAGAAGGCCGCCAAAGAAGCGAAGAAGAAAGAAAAGCAGGCAAAGAAAGCCGCAAAACCAAAGAAAGAAAAGAAGCCGAAGGTAAAGGACAATACACCTCCGTTACCAAAGCTGCCGGTATTTTTGATTTTTGTTATGGCATTTTCCTTTGCAGGCGCTGTTTTGTTTGCAGGAAACGGTTTTCATTCGCGTTTGGTGATGAAGAATTCCGAGTCTTATTTCGAACAGGGTGATTACCAAAAGGCATATGCGGAGATTGCCGGTATGAGCTTCAAGAAGAAGGAACAGGCAGATTATGCAACCAAGGTGAGCATCTTGGCCGGTATGCAAGAGCTGTTAGAGGCTTATGAAACCTTGGAATCTACCGGAAGACATGAATTGGCACTGGATGCATTGATTCGTGTGGTTGGACGGTACGATGCAAATCTGGAACGTGCAGAGGAACTTGGTTATACCGATGAGATGACAGAAATGGAAAAACGCGCGGCAAAAACGCTAAAAAAACAGTATAAAATGAAATACGATGAGGCAGTTAGCCTATATCGTATTCGTAGTAGAAGTAGATATTCCACCGAATTATATAAGAAATTAGTGAAACTGGGGATTGTTTAAATGCCTGCAATAACGAATGATTGGCTTGAAGTATTAAATCAGGAATTTAAAAAGCCGTATTACAAAGAACTATATGAATATGTGAAAGAGCAATACAATACGACACAAGTGTTTCCACCGGCAGAAGAATTGTTTAATGCGTTTCACCTGACACCGCTTAGCAAAGTGAAGGTTGTAATACTTGGCCAGGATCCTTACCATAATTTTGGACAGGCGCATGGGTTGAGTTTTTCTGTGAAGCCGGGACAAAAGATTCCGCCATCCCTGCAGAATATTTATCAGGAATTGCATGATGATTGCGGATGTACGATACCGGAACATGGATATCTTGTCAAATGGGCAGAGCAAGGAGTGCTTTTGTTAAATACTGTTTTGACAGTTAGAGCCCATGAAGCCAATTCTCATCAGGGAATGGGTTGGGAACAGTTTACGGATGCAGCGATTCGTGCGGTAAATGCGCAGAATCGTGGAGTGGTATACATGTTGTGGGGAAGACCTGCACAGCGTAAACAATCCATGATAACGAATCCGAAGCATTTGGTGCTTTGTGCACCACATCCAAGCCCATTATCCGCGTATCGAGGATTTTTTGGGTGCCGGCATTTTAGCCGTGCAAACGAGTTTCTATTGGCAGACGGTCAGACGCCAATTGATTGGCAGATTGACCCACTTACATTCTAAGGAGGGAGAAGTATGGCAAGTTTTTACGGAATCTCTTCAGATTCGGTAAGTATGTTGTTTTCATCGATTGGAAAAGGAAGTTCAACCGGTAATGTATTAGCAGACTATGCATCAATAAAAAATGGCTCATACTATAAGCTTGCAAAGAAATATTACGGTGGACAGACACCAAGGGCGACAACGTCACCGGATACGAAGAAAGTTACAAAGACAAAATATGAGTTGACCCATGAGGTTGGCAAGAGGGCGACCGAAGCGACAACCACCAGCACCAAGAAGGTGAATGCAAAAGCACAGCAATACAATGAGATTAAGAGTGGTGCAGATGGATTGGTTGCAGCGGCCGATCGTTTACTTACCAGAGGAAATACGTCCGTTTTTACGGAGAATAAGGACAAGAAAGTTGATACAGAAGAGATTTACAAAGGGGTGTCCTCATTTGTTGAGGGCTACAACAAAACCCTGGATAATGCGAAGAACGCTACGGCGTCCTCCATTAAGACGGCTAGAAATACGATGGTGAATGCAACCATCGCAAACAAGCGTAAATTGGAAGAAGTAGGTATTTCCTTAGACAAAGATAACAAAATGTCCATTGACAAAGATACGTTTGTAAATGCGGACATTAACAAAGTTAAAAGCCTATTTAACAACCGCGACTCTTATGCAGCCGGCATTAAGACAAATGCGTCTTACATGTCTATGTCTGCAAAGAATGCTGCAAATCAGAACAGTCTTTATGCAAGAAACGGATTGTACAACAGCTACAATCAGATACCTGCGTTTGAAGATATGTTCTAGATAGGAGAAAGAAAGATAAGGAGTTATAGGGAACTATGAGTATATTAGATACCTTTTTAGGAGGACACCAAAGTCCACCGCGACGACCTGTTAAGGTGATGAAAGAGACTACAAAGGAAAAAAATGAGGTATCCATGAAGTTAGAAACAGATATTTTAAAGGAAGAAATAGACAAACTTGCAATGCAAACAGAGGCACTTACCCATGCTGTGGATGAGAATAAGAATGCCATCATTGAAAAGGTACACGTGGAGAATGTGAAAGCGTTCAAGAATGTCCAGGCTATTTTAAATGAGTTAGATGAGAAAATGGCAAAAGCAGAAATGCAAAATAGACAGATGGAATCATTGAAAATTTATGTGCGATGTGGCACATGGTTCTCCATTATGAATCTATTGGTTTTGGTAGTTTATATTCTTTTTACACAAGGAGTATTTTAAATGAGTAAGATTGATTTTCGACCCGGAAATATGCTTTATCCGTTACCTGCTATTATGGTAACCTGCCAGGGAGATGAGCAGGTACCTAATATTATTACTCTTGCGTGGGCAGGAACGGTGTGCTCGGATCCGGCCATGGTTTCTATCTCTGTGAAGAAACAGCGCTTTTCCCATCATCTTTTGATGGAAAGTGGCGAGTTTGTAATTAATCTTACCACCAAGGACATTGTAAAGGCGACGGATTATTGTGGTGTTACTTCCGGACGGGATGTAGACAAATTTGCAAAAACAGGATTAACCCCCATACCATCGAAGAAGGTGGCAGCGCCTTCCATTGAAGAAAGCCCGGTAAATATCGAGTGCAAGGTGAAACAGGTATTGGAATTAGGGAGCCATGATATGTTTCTTGCAGAAGTGGTTCATGTAAGCGTGGATGCTTCCCTGATGGATGAGAAAAACACACTTCATTTAAAAAATGCTGATTTAATTACGTATTCTCATGGCAGATATTTTGTGCTTGGGAAAGAACTAGGAACGTTTGGGTATTCGATTCGGAAGCGTAATCCGAAGAAAAAAAGAAAGAAGAATAGATAAAGGAGATGCCGGTTGGCATCTCCTTTATTGTATGAGCATATCCATAAGATATGCATAAATTTCGTCATTGTTTTTCTTCCAATTGCTACAAGCAGCTTCGGCCTGCTCTTTTCCCTGCATTCGAAAAGACAATTCGAAGGTTACGGCATTCTTATCACGCACCTGGCAACGAACGTTGTATTGCTGTCCGGAAACCGGATAGTATTCTGCGGTAATGGAGGTATCTTTTCGAAGGGCAATATCATGAGTTTGGAAATAGGCACGGATATCGTCCTTAATTGCATCGGAAATCTTATTCTCAAAAAAGCCAAGGGTTACTTCTCCGCCTGTGGTAATGCGATATAAGGTCGCATTGGGACCAGCAGATTCAGAGGAAATTAAATCAGAATTCTCTAATTCGCTTAAAACCTGTTGGATTGTGAAATAATTCGTATACTCTAAATCCAAGACCAAGTCGGAAATGTCGGAGTTGGAGAGCGGATAGTCGGCATTTTGTAACATATATAATACAATTAGTTTGTAAAGCGTTGCGGTTTCGTTATTCATAAAATCTCCTTCCTTGCCATGTATTACGTTGTTTGAGCTCCTGATGAATGGCGTTTAAAACGGAGCGTTTATTTGAACTCCATAAGGGAGCAATCAAATCCTTCTTTGGCCCGTCACCGGTTAGCCGGTGGATGACAATGCGTGGTGGCAACAATTCAATGCATTGACAAATCAGGTCGTAGTATTCTTCCTGCTTAAAAAGCGGGAAAGGGTGCGCTTCATAATCGAGCGCGAGATCCGTATGGCGCAAGACATGAAGTAGTTGTAGTTTGATACCTTGTATATCCCGGTGGGCAAGGTAGGACACCGTTGCAAGCATGTCGTCTGTTGATTCTCCGGGTAGACCTAAAATAACATGAACGATAACGGTGAGATTGCGTTTACGTAACTGCCCAAGTGCCGTTTCAAAGCAGGAGAGTGGGTAGCCGCGGCGAATATAACGTGCGGTGCGCTCGTGGATTGTCTGGAGCCCAAGTTCAACCCATACGGGCTTTACATGATTGAGCTCGGTTAGAAGGCAAAGAACATCCTCCGGTAGACAATCCGGGCGAGTGCCAATTGCCAAAGCACAAATGCGTGGGTGAGAAATTGCTTCTGTAAAAATACGACGAAGATACTCCACCGGTGCATACGTGTTGGTAAAAGCCTGGAAGTAAGCAATAAAATACTTCACCGGTCGCTTTTTCTCCAAATCCTGAATTCCGTTTTCGATTTGTTCTGTAATGGAAGTCGCACGATTACCGGCAAAATCACCGGAGCCGCCTGCACTGCAAAAAATACAGCCTCGATCATGGAGGCTGCCATCACGATTGGGACAAGTCATGCCGCCGTCAATGGCGATGCGGTAGACCTTGTGCCCATACTGTTGTTTTAAGGAATAATCAAGGGAGACATATGGCTTGTCTCCCCAATGTGGTATTTGTTGTTTCATATATCTATCCTATCATGCACCAGACAATTTGACAAGAACTTATTCCAAAGCAGGTCCACGGTTGATTGCCATTTTTAATAAAACCGGAGTGCTTAGGGCAGAAGCGATGACAGAAACGATGATGGCCGGTAATAACTTCGGATCAATCATGCCGGCATCAATTCCCTTTTGTGCAACCATCAAGGCGACTTCGCTTCTTGCTACCATGCCGATGCCAACAACCAAAGATTGATGATTGGATAACTTGCAAACTTTTGCTCCTAATCCACAACCGATAATCTTAGAAATAATCGCTGCAAGGATTAGCAGAAGAGCAAAAATAAGAATGCTCTTATTCATGACACGTAAATTGGTTTTCATACCTACGCTTGCAAAAAAGACCGGTGTAAAAAGCATGTAGGAAGATACGGTCATCTTTTTCGCAACGAACTGGCGGGATTTGGTGATATTGCAAAGAATAAGACCGGCAAAATAGGCACCGGTAATATCTGCGACACCAAAGAAATGTTCTGCACAGTAAGCCATTGTTAAGCAAAATGCAAGAGCCCAGATAGCAACACGACGACTGTGCCAATGTTCTTCGGACACAATGCTGAAAACTTTGTGGAAAATCAATGCCATCACGCCCACAAAAACAAAGAAAAGGCAAATCTTAATTACTACCACCAAGACACTGGAATTGCCTGAGGAAAATCCGGTTAAAACAGATAAGACAATGATTCCGATGATGTCATCAATCAGGGCGGCACTTAGTAACAGGGTGCCGGTGCGAGTCTTCAATCGTCCCATCTCGTTAAGTGTTTCGACTGTGATACCAACGGAGGTGGCAGAGAAAACAGCACCTACAAATGCTGCACGAAGCACATTGGTTGTTGTAAAACTCTGATGGAAGAAGAAAAAGTAGAGTCCGCCGCACAATAGAAGCGGAACCAATACACCCATCATTGCAACCACAAAGGATTGAAAACCGGTCTTCTTTAGTTCATTTAAATCGGTATCAATACCTGCAGTAAACATTAACATAATAACACCGATTTCTGCAACTTTAACAAAAAAATCGGTGCTTTCCAGTACACCAAAACCGCTGGGACCAAGGACAATTCCTGCAATCAGCGCGCCAACGACCTGGGGCATGTTGATTTTCTCACTGACGAGTCCTAGTATCTTTGTTGAGGCAAGAATAATTGCCAGATACAGTAAAAATGAATACGATTCCATAACTTTTCTCCTTATTAATTCCTATTAAAAATATGTACGTTTCAAATTATATCATTACGACACAGAAAGTCAAGGAATGAAAAAAATAAAAAAAAGACTTGCATTTTAGGAAAATCAGTTGTATAATGAACAAAGATATTCATGAGGCTAATTTCGGACTTACATTGTCGTATCTGACTGATATCCCAAGAGATGATTTACAGGAAACATGAAATGAATGAAGTGAAGGAGAGAATATGAGAGAAAAATATGAAAGCTTATCAGTAGCAGCATTACGTGACATTGCGCAGCACCGTGGATTAAAGGTGAGTGGGCTTAGAAAAGCGGAGATTATTGATGTGATGGTAAAGAAAGATGAAGAAGAAAAAGCATCACAAAATGTGGAAAAACGCAGTAATCGCGAGAACAATTCCCATGAGGAAGTGATAGAAGTTGATACCGGTAAGGATCGTGGAGAGGCTCATGATGGACTTGGAAAAGAGCGCTATTTAAAGATTCCATCCTATAAGATGACACCGGAAGAAGCAGAGCGCGATCGTATTTTAAAAAGTAAGATGTCAGATGAAGTCAATGCCTTAGATAGTGGAAAGGTAGCCTGCGGTATCTTGGAAGTTATGTCCGATGGATATGGATTTATTCGAAGCGATAATTTCCTTCCGGGAGAAGTGGATGTTTATGTTGCACCATCGTTAATTCGTCGATTCCGTTTAAAAACAGGAGATCGTGTAAAAGGTAAGATTCGTATTCCGAATCAGGGCGAGAAATATTCGGCATTGCTGTATCTGTTAAGTGTGAATGAAGAAACACCGGAGAATTGTTTTGAAAGACCGGCATTTGAGGAATTAACACCGATTTTCCCGGACGAGCGTTTGCATATGGAGCATCCGGGTTGTTCAACAGCTATGCGGGTTGTTGACTTGATTGCACCAATCGGTAAGGGACAGCGTGGTATGATTGTTTCTCCGCCAAAGGCAGGAAAGACAACCCTATTAAAACAGGTGGCAAAATCTTTACTATACAGTAATCCAAAAACACAGTTAATTATTCTTTTGATTGATGAACGACCGGAGGAAGTAACGGATATCAAGGAAGCGATTCAGGGAACCAATGTAGAAGTTATCTATTCAACATTTGATGAGTTGCCGGAACACCATAAGCGTGTAGCGGAGATGGTATTAGAGCGCGGTAAACGTTTGGTAGAGCACGGTCATGATGTTGTAATTTTACTTGATAGTATCACGCGACTGACAAGAGCATATAACCTTACCGTTCCACCAAGTGGAAGAACGTTAACCGGTGGTCTTGACCCGGCAGCACTTCATATGCCAAAGAAATTCTTTGGTGCAGCGCGTAACATGCGTGAGGGAGGCAGTCTTACCGTATTGGCAACGGCGTTGGTTGATACAGGAAGTAAGATGGACGATGTGGTATACGAGGAGTTCAAAGGAACCGGTAACATGGAACTGGTGCTTGACCGTAAGTTGTCCGAACGAAGAGTGTTCCCGGCAGTAGACGTAATCAAATCCGGAACGCGTCGTGAAGATTTGTTACTTTCTCCAGAAGAACGTCAGGCGATGGATATTATGCGTAGAGGTCTTAACGGAAGCAAACCGGAGACTGCGGCAGAATATGTAATTCGTACGTTTGCGAACTCGAGAAACAACCAGGAAGTGGTGAAAGAATTTATTAGAAAGAAAGTTCTTTAAAAAAGTTTCAAAATTACTTGCATATCCGTCAAACCTATGATACAATAAATAAGCTGTTTGCAGAACGCGAGCAGAAAGTAGGTAAATAATTATTATTTAAATATAGTATGAGAGGTGAAACGAATGAGAGAAGGAATCCATCCAGAGTATTATCAGGCAACGGTAACTTGTAACTGTGGAAATACATTTACTACAGGATCAACCAAAGAGTCTATCCACGTAGAAATTTGTTCCAAATGCCATCCATTCTATACTGGACAGCAGAAGGCTACCAAAGCTCGTGGACGTATTGATCAGTTCAACAAGAAATACGGCATCAAGGCTGAATAATAAGACGATTGATAGGGTTGAGGATTTTCCTCAACCCGTTTTAGTTATGAATAACGGAAAGGATGTTCAGGCAAAGACATATGACCTATCAGCAGGCAAGGCGGGAAGCCGAGGAACGATTTGTTCAGGCGGGTATCCCGGAAGCGAAGAATGAAGCCATGCTTTTGTTATACCATTGCTGTCAGATGACGGCGACTTCTTTTTTTATGAGAGGGCAGGAAGAAATGGTGGCAAAGGAGTGGAATGCTTACGAAGAGGCAATTGCAAAACGGTGTCGGCATATTCCGCTACAGTATATCACCGGTGAGCAGGATTTTATGGGATTGACATTTCGAGTGACACCGGATGTTTTGATTCCCCGTTACGATACGGAGTGTCTGGTAGAGGCGGTTTTGCCACTTTTGCACGAAGGCGACAGAGTCCTGGATATGTGTACAGGATCCGGATGTATCATTACCGCGCTTATGAAATTGGGACCGGGCATTGTTGGAACCGGGGTAGATATTTCTGAAAAAGCGTTGGAGGTCGCAAGGGAGAATGCAACTGTGCATGGGTGTGAAGTGACGTTTTTGCATTCGGATCTGTTCGATGAAGTTGAAGGCGTCTTTGAACTGATTGTATCTAATCCACCGTATATTCGAAGCGCAGAAGTTTTGCAACTTGAACCGGAGGTTATGGGAAATGAACCGCGTACCGCACTAGATGGACTGGAAGATGGACTTCATTTTTACCGTCTTATCATTAAAGAAGCAACGCAATATCTTTCGACGCATGGCTATTTATGTTTTGAAATAGGCCATGATCAGGCAAAGGACGTAATGAATTTATTAGAAGAAAGCGGATATTGCGATAGAATAGTGAAGAAGGATTTGGCAGGTCGTGACCGTGTGGTTATTGCCAGGAAAGGATAAGCAGATGTTTGATAAACTAGACAATTTATTAATTCGATTAGAAGAAATATTAAGAGATTTAAGTGAACCGGATGTGGCGAACGATACCAAGCGTTTTCAGAGTCTTATGAAGGAACAGGCAGAATTGACGCCTATTTGCGATGCTTATAGGGAATATAAGCAGGCCAAGCAGGATGAACAGGATGCACTTGCCATGTTGAATGATGAGAGTGATGAAGAAATGCGCGAGATGGCAAAGGAAGAGTTAAATGATGCAAAGAAGCGCATTGAGCAGTTAGAAGCAGAGCTTAAGATTTTGCTTTTGCCAAAGGATCCGAATGATGATAAGAACGTTATTATCGAAATTCGTGCCGGTGCCGGTGGAGACGAAGCAGCATTGTTTGCGGCAGAGATTTATCGTATGTATGTGCATTATGCAGAGAGCCAGCGTTGGAAAGTTGAGACCGTAAGCGTAGATGAAATTGGTATTGGTGGTATGAAGGAAGTAA
Organism: Lachnospiraceae bacterium XBB1006; assembly: GCA_900115795.1. GTDB lineage: Bacteria > Bacillota > Clostridia > Lachnospirales > Lachnospiraceae > XBB1006. The sequence continues at coordinate 164,505 of FOXT01000005.1, forward strand.
CGTTCATGCTAAGTGGCCAGAGTGTATACTCAAAGATGAAATACGAAAGTGGTGTGCATCGTGTACAACGTGTACCGGAAACAGAGTCCGGTGGACGTATTCATACATCCACAATTACCGTTGCAGTTATGCCGGAGGCGGAAGATGTAGATGTACAGATTGATGATAAGGACATTCGTATCGATGTAATGCGTGCATCCGGAAACGGAGGTCAGTGCGTCAACACCACCGACTCTGCGGTTCGTTTGACGCATATGCCGAGTGGTATTGTGGTATACAGTCAGACGGAAAAGTCTCAGCTTCAGAATAAAGCAAAGGCGTTTGCACTTTTGCGTGCGAAGTTATACGATATTGAACAACAGAAGGCACACGATGCAGAAGCAGAATTACGTAGAAGCCAGGTTGGAACCGGAGACCGTTCGGAGAAGATTCGTACCTATAATTTCCCGCAGGGACGTGTAACAGATCATCGTATTAACCTGACAATTTATAAATTGGATAAGGTAATGAATGGTGATATTCAGGAGATTATCGATGCATGTATTGCTGCAGACCAGGCAGCGAAACTTGCAAAAATGAACGAAGATTAAATCTTTACGACTCTTTTGTAAAAAAAAAGAAAAAGGGGTTGCGTTTTAGCACTAGAAGTGCTATGATACAATTCGTTTGGAATGAATCCAACAGAATAGGAGATGAAAATATGATAGCACAAGTTTTAGCAGTGGCAATTTTCTTGCTGATGTTCGTTCTGATTATTATGGATAAGATAGAACGTCACATTGTTACCCTTGCTTGTGGTCTAGCTACACTGGTACTGGTTTTTGGACTGGCAATGCATGACATGAATGCCGTAGTGGAAACCTTGAATATCCGCCACATTTTTACCGTGGATTTCTGGTACGAAGCTGGACAGGCGAAGGAGAGCACCAGTGGTATTAACTGGGCAACTATTATATTTATTGCAGGAATGATGGTTATGGTGGAAGGAATGGCCAAGGCCGGATTTTTCAGATGGTTGTGTATGACCATTGCGAAGGCAGTAAAGTATCAGGTTGTTCCAATCTTTTTGACATTTATGGTAATGTCTTTTGTATTAGCAATGTTTATTGACAGTATTACCGTAATTTTGTTCTTGGCGGCCGTAACCTTAGAGTTAGCACAGCTACTGAAATTTAATCCAATCCCTATGATTTTATCGGAGATTTTTTGTGCGAATTTAGGTGGTTCGGCAACTATGTGCGGTGATCCGCCTAACATCATTATCGGAACTTCCCTTGGTTTTTCCTTTGCGGATTTCGTAATGAACACCGGGTTGATTGCGTTTGTTTCACTGATTGCGGTTATCGTTTATTTTTACCTGATTTTCCACAAGGAATTGCGCAAGACTACCGGCGAACCGATTTCGGTAGAGAATATGCCGAAACCATCGGAGGCAATTACCAATAAGAAGGATTTTGCAATTAGTACGGTGATTTTCCTTGCAGCAGTTACTATGCTTGTTACCCATGCGCAGACCGGTTTGACCGTTGCGTTTATTGGTACCGTGATTGCGGTTGTAACCTTGCTTGCGGCAGGAAGAGAAGTGAAACAGGTATTAGTTGGAGTTGATTATAAGACATTATTGTTCTTTGTTGGCTTATTTATCGTTGTAGGCGGTTTGGAACAGACCGGAATTTTGGAAGAGATTGCGAAATTCATCGGTAAAGTCAGCGGCGGTAATGCAGTGATTATGGTAGCCATTATTGTTTGGGTATCCGGTATTTCCAGTGCAGTGGTGGATAACATTCCATTTGCGGCAACTATGATTCCGGTAATTAACACCTTGGCAGCAACCACTGGTGTGGATATTTCTACATTGGCATGGGCGTTGGCAATGGGTACCGACATTGGTGGAAGTGCAACACCAATTGGAGCATCTGCAAACGTTGTGGGTACATCCGTTGCAGCGAAACAGGGTTATCCAGTCGGTTGGGGCAAGTACTGTAAGAGTGCCATCCCGGCAACTGTATTGGTGTTATTAATTTCAACCATTATGATTGTTGTTCGTTACTGCTAATGTGACGTTCATTGAAAGGCCTTGCGTTCTGCAAGGTCTTTCCTTATACTTACTAAAGGAGAAATTATGGGCAAGAAGACAGACGAGAAAACCAATGTCATGCGTTTATTGGAACAGAAAAAAATAGCTTATGGAAGTTACGACTATACAAATAGCGGAGCGGTAAGTGGAGTAGACGTGGCAAAAGCCTTGGGGCAGAATCCGAAGCAGGTTTTTAAAACGTTGGTAACAATTGGGAAAAGCGGACAGCACTATGTGTTCGTAATTCCGGTAGAAGGGGAATTGAATCTTAAGAAAGCTGCCCATGCGGTTGGTGAGAAGAAGATTGAAATGATAAAGCAGAAGGAGCTTTTGCCGCTAACCGGATATGTACACGGAGGATGCTCGCCGATTGGTATGAAGAAGGCATTCCAAACCGTCATGGATGAAAGCTGTAAAACATTCGAAACGGTAATTGTGAGTGCCGGTAAAATTGGCTATCAGGTTCAGCTTGAACCGGAAAAAATAGCAACCTTTGTTCCATTTTCTATTGCGGATTTAACAGGAGAGGAGTAAACATGATTCGAACAATTATTTTTGATGTGGGAGATGTGTTGTTCCATTATCGATGGCGGGAAATGATGCAAGATTATGGATTGTCACCTGAGGAGAGTCAACGTATAGGGGAGGCAATTTTTAATGATCCGAAGGAACGGTGGAGAGCATACGATAAGGGATTGATTCGTCTGCCGGAACTGATTGCTTCGTATTGTGAAAGTTACCCAAAGGATGCAGAGGCATTACGGTTCTTTTTATCACATGGAGAATATATGCATGTTCCGCGTCCGGAAATCTGGAACTTGTTCCCGAAACTGAAGGAGAAAGGGTACGGAGTGTATCTTTTATCCAATTATTCGAAGGAATTATTTGAGCGGCACACGGAACATGCTGATTTTATGGAGTATGTAGATGGCATGATGGTTTCTTACATGATTCATAAAGCAAAACCGGATGAAGCAATTTATCGTGCGTTGGTGGAGAAGTATGGGCTGCGGATAGAAGAGTGCTTATTTTTTGATGATCGAAGTGAAAATATTGAAGCGGCGAGAAAACTGGGAATGCAGGCGGTTCAGGTGACCTCCAGAGAAATGCTTAAGAAAGCTATTCTTGAATTATTATAATAAAAAAAGAAATCCACTGCACTGAGTTCACAATACAGTGGATTTCTATCTTCGATTTACGTGTGTCACGTAGTCGCCTCCTGTCATCTATTTCTATCTCAAACAATTACCGAATTCTTCTGAATTCAACTATTCATCCCATTGGACCGTACCTCCTATTCTTTCTTATTCATGAGTAGTGGTTTAAACTTTTGGTGGACCGTACCTCCTTTACTTAGACTTATCGGAATTCATTTACTTATCCCATTGGACTGTACCTCCTCAATCTAGATTATTATATCTATATGAATTGGTTTCGTTTGTTTGTATTAGTATATTAACACACGAAAGTAGGAATGTCAATAGAAAATTTGCAAAATATAAAAATAACATTTAAAAAGACTGAAAATTATGCAGTTGTATAAAAAGAATACAAAAAACAAATTGCTACATTCCTTCGAAAAATTCGAAAAGAAGGTGGTTAAGTGTTATCGAATTTGGTACAATGATAGCAAAAGCAAAAGGAGGAGCCTGACGTATGAAGTGGTTAGTAGCATCGGATATTCATGGTTCGGCATATTATTGCCGGTTATTGTTAGAAGCAATTGAGAAAGAAGAAGTTGATAAAGTATTGTTACTTGGGGACTTATTATATCATGGTCCGCGTAATGCGTTGCCGAAGGAGTATGATCCCCCTAAAGTGTATGAGATGTTAAATTCCATTAAGGATAAAGTGGTAGCGGTTCGGGGCAACTGTGACTGCGAAGTGGATCAGATGGTGTTGGAATTCCCGATGATGGCAGATTATATGGTATTATCCGTAGGAGATAAAGTGATTTATGCTACCCACGGGCATACGGTGAACAAAGAGAATCCATTGCCCTTTTTAAATGGCGCATATTTGCTTTACGGACACACCCATGTTCCGGCAAATGAGCCGTGTGGAACGTTTACGTACCTTAATCCGGGATCCGTATCGATTCCAAAGGATGGTAGCGGACATAGTTACATGATTATAACAGAAGATGAGATCCGCTTCGAGACATTAGAATAGTTTAAGAACAAGAAAAAGGTGACAACATCCGCCAAGGATGCTGCCACCTTGTATCATTTATGCCTCTAATTCTTCTGTTAAGTTACAAATCTCATCGATGATTCCACCAATATAGTCGATGGTATCAAGGAGTGGACCATCGGTGGTAATGTCTACCTTTGCCAGGGCCGCGAGGCCGATTGGGTCTAAAGTAGAACCGGAGGAAAGCACTTTTTTCCAATCTTCTACAGCAGGCATTCCTTCTTTTTCGATGCGTTTACTAACCTGCGTGGCAATGGTTAAACCGGCACTGTAGGTATAGGAATAAAGACCCATGTAATAGTGGGGCTGACGCATCCAGGTAAGTTCAGCTCCCGGGGTGATTTCAACGGCATCGCCCCAGAATTTTTCCAGTGTATCTTTCATAATGCCGCTTAAAATCTCGGCAGTAACGCTTTCACCCTTGTCGATCAAGCGATATACTTCTCGTTGATAATAGGCTTCGATGAAATGGGTTACGAAGTTGTGATAATAGGTGTTATTGATCATGTTTGCAAGTACCCAACGTCTGAAACGCTTGTCATCGCTGGTTTTCTTTAGGTAGTTTGCCAAAAGTAACTCATTCATGGTAGAAGGTGCTTCTACGAAATAGGTAGATACCTCGGTATCAAAAATGGATTGGTCGTGGTTGCAGCGTTTGAAATGACCGGCGTGTCCAAGTTCGTGAGCCAGGGTAAAAACGTCGGACATTTTTTCATTCCAGGAAAGCAGAATATAGGAATTCTTGCTGTATGGAGAAGCGCAGAAACCACCGGTGGACTTGCCTTTGTTTTGCGCAAAGTCAATCCAACGATTGCGATATGCCTCGTGTACCATGGCAACGTAATCCTCTCCAAGAACAGAAAGGGCGTTGGCAATGGTTTCTTCCGATTCTTCAATGGTTACCGACGGAGTGAATCCAGGGTCTAACGGAAGCTTCAAATCTGCGAAGGTCATTTTATCAAGACCATGGACTTTCTGAATTAATTTTGCATATTTGCGCATGTGAGGCGCTAATTTTTCCATAATGACGTCTACCTGGCGATGGTATAAGCTCTGGTCCACTTTCTGGAAAAAGAGCAATCGATCAAATACAGAGTCAAAACCGGTTAAGTCGGCCATGATTTTCTCCTGTTGAATCTGGGTCTGGTAAATCGCCGCGGTGGTGTTTTCGTACTGACGTAGCTTTTCGGAAAAAGCGGTAAACGCAGCGCGACGAATCGCTGTATCTTCTTCGTATTCGTAGTTGTTTTCAAATAAAGTGTAGCCGAGTGGGTAGGTTTTTCCCTCAACTGTAAAATCATCAAATTGAATGTCTGCTAATTTGGTGGTGTTGTAAAGCGTGTAGGGTGCCTGCAAAGTTGGGGAGAGGGCGCTAAGTACACGCTCTGTTTCCGGATTAAGCATGTGAGGCTTTAGACGTAACAAGTCGGCAAGGTAGTGACTTGTGGATTTTTCAAGTTTCATGGCCTCTTTTATTACCGCGTCCGGCTGTTTGACAATTTCACTCTCTACAAAAGAAAGTTTGCTGCTTTCCCTGGCAAGAATGGTGGCAACCTTATTGTTCAATTGCTGCAAATGGGTATCGTAGAAATCTACACTGGCACCTAAGTCTGCGTAATGACTGGTGAGTGTAATCAGAATATTCACTTCTTCCAGTTCTCTTAAGCAGGCGCAGATGGTGGTTGCATCCGTAAGCTTACCCTGATAGGTATCTACCATGTGCAGAACCTTTTCGGTTAAGCGATCTACGTCTTTTAACATGGCTTCTTCACTGTCGTATAGTAGCGACAAATCCCAGGTTAATTGTTCCGGGATTTCTTTTCTAGATAATAATTCCTTTTTCATATTTTCCTCCAAAAAATCACTTCACGTAATAGTATAACAAAAGGGGAAGATAAAAGCAATTCACAAAATTGCGTGACAAATAGAAAAGTCATTGCATGTAGATAGGTAGTAATGGTAAAATAAAACTAGTTGCATAGATTTGGGAGGAATCATGAATGAGTGAACGACTGATGCATATTTTGGCAGATTCTTTCATGAAGATCTTGGTACCGGGATTGCAGATGACCATTCCACTTACCTTGCTTTCGTTTGCATGTGCGCTCGTGATTGCAGTGGTGGTTGCAATGATACAATTTGCCAAGGTGCCGGTTTTAAAACAGATAGCGCGTATTTATATTTGGATTATTCGAGGCACCCCGTTGCTGGTACAATTGTTTGTGGTGTTTTTTGGCTTGCCCAATCTGGGAATATTAATTGAACCCTTCCCGGCAGCGGTAATTGTGTTTGCCCTAAATACCGGTGCTTACGATGCGGAAACCATTCGTGCAGCGCTTGAGTCGGTTCCGAAGGGACAGCTTGAAGCGGGATATTGCGTGGGTATGTCGTATTTACAGATTATGTGGCATATCGTGTTGCCTCAGGCATTCCGAACAGCCTTCCCAACGTTATCCAATTCTTTGATTGCATTGGTGAAGGATACGTCCCTTGCAGCGAATATTACCTGTGTGGAGATGTTTATGGCAACCCAGCGAATTGTGGCAAGAACCTATGAGGCCCTCGCCCTGTATTTAGAGGTGGCGTTTATTTACTTGATGTTTTGTACCATTCTTACCTGGTTACAGGCCTATGGCGAGAAGAAGTTGAATATTTATGACTAGGGGGAAGGAAGATGCTGACAATTAAGAAAATACAGAAAACCTTCGGAACACTTCCGGTGCTAAAAGGCGTGGATTTGCACGTGAATAAGGGGGATGTCATTGCCATTTTAGGACCGAGCGGGTCCGGAAAGACCACATTGCTTCGCTGCATGAATTTTTTGGAAAAAGCGGATGACGGAATCATGGTGTTTGATGGTGAAGAATTTGAATTGGGCAAGATTCGGAAGAAAGACATCTTGCGTCTTAGACAAAAGACCGCATTTGTATTCCAGAATTATAACCTGTTTCGCAATAAAACGGCGATTGAGAATGTAATGCAGGGATTGACGGTGGCAAGAAAGATGCCAAAGGATGAGGCACATAGGATTGCTATGGAAATGCTTACCAAAGTTGGTATGGCGGATCGGGCAACCCATTATCCCCATCAATTGTCCGGCGGACAGCAGCAACGAGTGGCAATCGCAAGAGCCTTGGCGACGAATCCGGAAATTATCTATTTTGACGAACCAACCAGTGCCTTAGATCCGGAACTGATAGGGGAAGTGTTAAACGTTATTCGGAAACTTGCAGAGGAAGGAATGACCATGATTGTGGTGACACATGAGATTTCTTTTGCAAGAAATGTGGCGAATAAGGTGATTTTTATGGAGGACGGAAACGTGTTAGAATCCGGCAGTGCCGAAGATTTTTTCACGAACCCGAAGGAGGAACGAACCAAAACATTTTTACATACTATTTTACAAGAAAGAGAGATATAGGAGGTAAGTTTATGAGAAGAAGAGTTTTGGCATTGGGATTAGCAATGACCATGGTAATAGGTGCTTTGGCATTTACCGGTTGCGGAAAGAAGGAACAGAAGGAATCCAAGAATGCAGGGCCGAAGGAACTGCTGACAGAGATTCAGGAGAGAGGAACGTTGATTGTAGCAACGGAAGGTACTTGGGCACCATGGACCTACCATAACGAGAAAGATGAGTTGGTAGGATTTGACGTGGAGGTTGCAAAGAAAATCGGCGAAAAGCTTGGCGTGGATGTGAAGTTTGAAGAAGTCGAGTGGGACGGTATTTTTGCAGGAATTGATGCAGGGCGTTATGATATTACCTGTAATGGTGTGGAAATTGATGAAGAACGTGCCAAGAAATACAATTTTACCGATCCCTATGCCTACATGCGTACTGCATTGATTGTAAAGGATGATAATAACGAGATTAAGAGTTTTGAAGATCTGGAAGGAAAGCAGACTGCAAATACATTGCAGAGTACGTATGCGAAGCTTGCAGAAAGCTACGGTGCCAGTGTTACCGGTGTGGATGATTTAATCCAGACGATTCAGTTATTAGAGGCCGGTCGTGTGGATGCAACCTTAAATGCGGAAGTATCCTATTATGACTATTTGAAAGAGCATCCGGATGCAAAGATGAAGATTGCAGCGCTTTCTGAGGATGCATCGTTAGTAGCCATTCCGGTTCGTGCAGGAAAAGAAAACCAGAGTCTGGTGGATGCGATTAATAAGGCCATTAAAGAACTTTCTGAGGAAGGGGTGTTGACGGAGTTAAGTAACAAATACTTCGGCAGCGATATTACTAAGAAATAACGGAGGATACAGCTGTGATAGGAATTATTGGAGCAATGGATGTGGAAGTGGCAAAGCTAAAAGAACAGATGAGTGATGTCGTAATAACGAAGAAAGCCGGAAGAGAGTATGTAAAGGGAATGTTAAATGGTGCAGAGGTTGTGGTTGTGCGTGCCGGAGTCGGTAAGGTGAATGCGGCCGGATGTACCCAGTGTTTAATTGATACCTTTGGCGTGGATTCGGTAATCAATACGGGAATTGCCGGTTCTTTGCAGGCAAAGATTGATATCGGAGACGTGGTGCTTGCCACCGATGCAGTGGAACATGACATGGAAGCAGTGGCATTTGGCTATCCGGTGGGACAGATTCCACAAATGGATGTTTTTTCCTTCCAGGCAGATGAGAAACTTCGTGCCATTGCCAAAGAAAGCTGTGAAAAAGTCAACCCGGACATTCATGTATATGAAGGAAGGGTTTTAACCGGAGACCAGTTTGTATCCGGAGATGAGAAGAAGAAGTACCTTGTGGACACATTTGGCGGATTCTGTACGGAGATGGAAGGGGCGGCCATTGCACATACAGCCTACTTGAATAACGTACCGTTTTTGATTGTGCGTGCAATTTCCGATAAAGCAGATAACAGTGCCCATGAGGATTATCCAACATTTGAGAAAAAAGCTGTAGAGCGTTCCGTACGCTTAATATATGAAATGGCCGGAAGATTACAGTAATCCGGCAAAAGGACAGGAGGAGTATATAATGGGTACAGAGTACTTAAAAGCGCGCCGTGATGCGGTGCTTGACAAAATGGAGAAACGCTCCATTGCAATTTTGTTTTCCGGGGTTGCCGTGCATATGAGTGAGGATGCCTATTTGCCTTTTGAGGTAAATAAGAATTTCCGCTATTTAACGGATATTGCAAGAGACAACATGATTCTTGTGCTTGATAAGACCGGGGAAAAACCGGAGAGCTTTTTGTTTATTGAAGAGGCCGATCCAAAGATGGAGAAATGGTTTGGCAAGAAGCTCACGAAGGAAGAAGCGAAAGAAATCAGTGGTGTGGATCATGTAATGTATTTGGATGCATTTGAAGCACGCCTTGGTTTCTGGGCTACCAGACGCATGATGGAATGTGCATATTTTGATTTATACCGTGCAGATATCAATGATATGCCGGGATACAATGAGCAAAAGGCAAAAGCGTTTAAGGAAAGCTTCCAGGGGATTCAGGTAAAGGATATGTATCCAATTCTTTCTTTGATGCGTATGACCAAAGACGAAGAAGAAATAAAACGCATTCGTCATGCAGTGGATGTAACACGTCAGGGATTAGAGCATGTGATGAAGCATTTGAAACCGGGGATGATGGAATACCAGGCGCAGGCACACTATGAGTTTATGATTCAGTATTTAGGAGCAGAAGGTCCATCTTTCCCAACCATCGCGGGAAGCGGGTTTAATGGAACCATGCTTCATTATGAAACCAATCATTGCAAGTGCGAAGATGGAACCTTGTTGTTGCTTGATTTAGGAAGTAAGACTGACGGATTGTGTTCCGACATTACCAGAACCTATCCGGTAAACGGAAAATATACAGCACGTCAAAAGGAAATCTATGACATTGTATTAGATGCCAACCAGAAAGTTACTGCGGCAGCAAAACCGGGGGTAACCACACGCGAGTTAAATGACATCTGTAAGGAGGCCCTGGCAGCCGGACTAAAACGAATCGGCTTAATCAAGGAGGATTCTGAATTGGACAAATATTATATGCACGGTGTTTCCCATATGTTGGGGTATGATGTTCATGACTGCACCCATGTGGATGGTCTGAAACTTCAGCCGGGATATGTGTTGACCAATGAACCGGGAATTTACATTGAAGAAGAATCCATCGGTATTCGTATCGAGGACGATTTGTTAATCACAAACGATGGATGCGAAGTATTATCCAAAGATATTATTCGTACCACCGAAGAAATTGAAGCCTTTATGGCTGCTCATAAAGAATAAACAGATTGCTGCACTCAGGGCTTCCGGGTGCAGCATTCCTATAAGAAAGAGAGAAAATCTATGGCACTGAATATGATAGTGGGAAGAGCCGGTAGCGGCAAGTCCACGTTTTTATATGAAAAAATAATCAGCGAGGCGAAACAGCATCCCCAGCAGACCTATCTGGTATTGGTTCCGGAGCAATTTACCCTAAGCACGCAGAAGGAATTTGTAAAACGAAGTGAGCATGGATGCATCATGAACATTGATGTTTTAAGCTTTGAACGATTGGCCTATCGCGTATTTGAGGAATTGGGGATGGGCGATGTGACGGTGTTGGAAGATATCGGAAAGACGCTGCTAATTCGCCGGATTGTTCGAAAAAGAAACGCGGATTTGAAGGTGCTTCGCAGAAATATTGATAAACCGGGATATTTAGATCAGGTAAAGAGCCTGCTTACCGAGTTTTCCCAATATCATGTGCAGCCAGAGGAATTGCACCAGGCACTTGCGAATATGAAGGAAGGTCTTTTGTACTACAAATTGCAGGATTTAACCATGATTTATGAAGAGTTAAACGACGCGATAAAAGAGCGTTTTTTGACGCAGGAGACGCTTTTATGTTTGCTTGCGGATGTAGTAGGGGACTCTGAATGGGTGAAAAATAGCGTGCTGGTGTTTGATGGCTACACCGGATTTACCCCGGTGCAGCGTGTTTTCGTGAAGGCAGTGATGCCTTTGGTGAAGGAACTGTATGTAACCGTTACGTTAGAGCCGATGGAGTATCGTTTGGGCGTTGGTAAAGAGCATGAATTGTTTTATTTAAGCCAAAAATATGTATCATCGCTTGTTAAATTGGCGGAAGAAACCGGTACCATTGTGGCAAAACCGCTATGTATGAAGGAGCCGGAAGAGCGGCGGTTTACCAGGTGTGCGGGATTGGCAGCCTTAGAGAAGAACCTGTTTCGCCCAAGAAAAACGCCCTATTTGGAAGCATGCAAGGATGTGGAAATTGTATGCAGAAAAAATCCGCGGGAAGAATTAACCTATGTAGCATCCATGATTTATCGTTATCGGGAAATGGGACTTCGTTATCAGGAAATGGCCATTGTAACGGCGGACCTGGATACTTACGCAGATGAAATCGGCGGTGTTTTGAAAAAGGCAGGGATTCCCTATTTTATCGATCAAAAGAAGAAAGTTACATTAAATGCTTTTGTAGAAGTGATTTTGGGACTGTTAGAATTGGTAGAAGAGGATTTTACCTACGAAGGTGTATTTCGATATTTGAAAACCGGCTTTTCCAATCTGACGGACGATGAGGTGCAGGAATTGGAAAACTATTGCCTGGCCGCAAGGATTCACGGTGGCGCCATGTATCAGTATCCTTTTTCAAAATTAACAATGGGGTACGAAGCACAGGACCTGGTTTCCATCAATGCTATTCGGGAAAAGGTTGTAGAACCGGTAATGGCCTTTTATGAGACACGAAGTGCTAAGTATAGTGTAAAAGAGCGGTGTCAGGCACTGTATTCCTGCCTGGAGGCGCTGCATATAAAGGAGCGTCTGGATGTATTTGCAGATCAGTTGCAGGAAAAACAGGAAGGAAACAAGGCACGGGAGTATAAAGCGATTTATGACACGGTATTTTCCATGTTTCAGAAATATGTGGCCCTGATGGGAGAAGAAACCATGCCGTTTTCCGAGTTCCGGGAAATGGTGGCAGCGGGACTTGCGGCAACAAAGGTGGCCATTTTGCCGGCCGGCCGTGACTGTGTAGTATTGGGCGACATGGAGCGTACCCGTTTAGAACATATTAAGGTGCTTTTTTTTGTGGGAGTCTCCGAAGGCGTAATTCCGAGGGTAACATCCGGATCCATGTGCTTAAGCCAACGGGAGCGGGAGATGTTGTTAGAACAGAAGATTGAATTGGCAGCCGGTCCGAAGGAACGAATCTTTACCGGACAGTTTTATCTGTACCAGATGATGGCAAAGCCAAGCCAAAAATTGTATGTTACCTATCCGGCCTACTCCATGGGAGGAGAGGTGAAAAATCCTTCCTATATTGTCGGGGTGATTCGGGATATTTTGCCGAACGTTACCCAAAGTAAAGGGGAGGATGTAAAAGCCGAGGAAGCCTATTTTTGCCCGGAAATGGCTTTTTCTTATTGCTTGCAGCAGCCGTTTACGAAGGAAAGTCAAGAGCTGTTGGCGTACTTGAAGCAGGACGATATGTTTAAGGAGCGTATCCAAAACCTTGCAAGTGCAGCGCTTGGACAGCAGGATATAGCCCAACTTGAGGAGGCTTTGCTCAAGCGGTTATATGGTGATGAGGTGAAAGGAAGTATTACCCGGTTAGAAACCTTTGCCCATTGCAGAAGACGTCATTTTTTGGAGTATGGACTTAAGTTAAAAGAACGAAACACCGGACAGTTTACGTTAATGGATGTGGGAATTTTGATGCATGGGGCAATGGAGTATTATGCAAAGGCACTTGAAAAAAGTGAGTATGAAGCAGATACCATTCCCGATGAAATGCGTATCCGGCTTGCGGAGGAAGCGGTGCAGGCAGCAGTGGCAGAGTTAAGTCAGACGTTTTTATTCGAAAATGCAAGAAACAATTATCAGATTGAGCGGGTTCGCCGAATTGTGCGTCGGGCAACCTGGGCAATGGGAAAACACAAGCAGGAAGATGGCTATGTGCCGACGTATTTTGAAAAAAAGTTTTTCCTTGAACCGGAGGCAGAACCGCAGATGTTACAATTACCCGGTGGAATGGCCATGCGCTTGAACGGAAAAATTGACCGTATCGATGTGAAGCAAATGGAAGAGGAGCTTCATTATCGCGTGGTGGATTATAAAAGTGGAAACACAGGACTTGATTATAATCAGGTTTATGCAGGATGCCAGCTTCAGCTTGTTACCTATGATTATGCCGGCGGGAAAATTATTGAACAGGAGCAAAAGCAGGCGGGAGCTTGCGACGGCGTGTACTATTTTCACATGAAGGATCCGTTAGTGAAACTAGAACCGGGAGAAGGCGTAGGAGTAGTAGAATCAAAATTGCAAAAGGAACTGGCCTTAGATGGGGCAGAGGAAGAAGGGTTAGATACGTTGTTAGCGTATACGAAATACAAAATTCATGCCTTGGGATGTGACATGATTCAGGGGGAAGTAACGGGCAATCCAACGAAGGAAGCCGACGTACTGTATTGCGCGTATTGTCCGTATCAGGGAAGCTGCGGCTTTGAAGAAGATGGAGAACAGGAGGCTATTCGGTTGATAGAGAAGGAAAAACCGGAGGATGTGCTTCTTAAAATGAAAGAAACCATGGAGAAAGGAACCAACAACCAATGAAGTTTACAGAACAACAACAACAGGTCATCGACGTAAGAAATCGGAATTTATTAGTATCTGCGGCAGCAGGTTCCGGTAAAACAACGGTTTTGGTTGAGCGCATTTGCCAACTGGTAATGGATGAACAACGCCCCATGGATATTGATGAATTGCTGGTCGTTACGTTTACCAAGGCGGCGGCGCAGGAAATGAAAAGCCGTTTATTTTTGGCATTGCAGGAAAAGGTGAAGCAGGACCCGGAAAACCTGCATTTGCAAAAACAGCTGTCGCTGGTACATCATGCACTGATTACCACCATTGATGGCTTTTGCCTGCAATTTATAAAAGAGCATTTTTACTTAACCGATCTGGAACCGGGCTTTCGCGTGATGGATGAAAATGAGCGAATGCTGGTTTTTGAAGATGTCATGGATAAGGTTTTAACTGCGTATTATGAGCAGAAAGACCCGCGTTTTCTCGCGTTTGTGGAAAACTATGTGGATGGGCGAAATGACCAACGGCTTGGTATGTTTGTGGGGAAGGTATATGATTGCGCCATGTCTACTCCGTGGCCAAAAGAATGGCTTCGCGATTGCATGAAGGCGGATGAGGGACCAATGGAACGTTTGCTGGCGGATATGAAACAGAAGGTGGAGGATGCCGTTAACTTATTCATGATGGCAAAGGAAGAGGTGATTGCATATCCGGCATTGCAGCCCTTTTTGGACCATGTGGAAGGGGAACTTGCAAAAATACAACCGGTGCTTACGTTACCTACCTACGAGGCATGTTATCCGATTATGGCCGGGTATAAGGTGGCAAATCTCCCGCGGGCTTCAAAGCTTGCGGAACCGGAAAAAGAGGCCAGAGCAATCGCAAAAGTATATCGGGATAGTGCGAAGAAGCTATTGGAAGACCTGGCGAAGGAATACTTTTTTGAAACCCCGCAGGAGGTTGAGCGGGATAAGGAAGTCATGAAGGATATGGTGGATATTCTTTGTGAAATGACAAGCCGTTTTATGGATGCATTTACGGCAGAAAAGCGAAAACGTAATGTAGTCGACTTTTCGGATTTGGAGCATTTAACCTTGTCGGTACTTTATGATGAGCCGGGGAAACCGTCAAAGGCAGCAGAAAGTTATGCAAAGAACTTTAAAGAAATCATGATGGATGAGTATCAGGATTCCAACGCGTTGCAAGAGGCAATCATTTCCGCAATTGCCAATGGACATGGGGTGAATAACCGGTTCATGGTGGGGGATGTGAAGCAAAGCATCTATCGGTTCCGACAGGCAGAACCGGATTTGTTTGTGCAAAAATACGATGCATATACTTACGAGGAATCCTCCAGTCAGAAAATTGATTTGGACTTGAACTTCCGAAGTCGTAATCAGGTGTTGCAGTTTTCAAACCAGATCTTTGAGGCAATTATGCAAAAGGATTTGGGCGATATAGCATACGATGAACATGCCAGCTTAAAATACGGTGCAGATTATAACCGGGATATGGAGGAATTGTACCATCCCACGGTGTGCGTGCTAAATCAGGCCGCCATTTCAGAAAAGCGGGAAGTGGCAGAGGCAAGAATGATTGGAGAACACATTAAGGAATTGATGGAAACAAGTGAACGACCGTTAGAATACCGGGATATCGTAATTTTGCTTCGGTCAAAGGCCCTGGCGCCGGTGATTGTGGAAGAACTGGGAAAGATGGAAATCCCGGCAGTTGCGATGGAAAAAACCGGCTATTTTCAATCTACAGAAATTACAACGGTGCTAAGCTTCCTGCGATTGGTGGATAACATGCGGCAGGATATTCCGATGTTTTGCGTTCTACATAGTCCCGTAGTGGGGCTTTCTGAGAGAGAACTGGCCAAGGTGCGGGGGGCAAACCCTGAGGTGCCGTTTTATGAAGCAGTACGATGCTATGACGAGAACCCGGAAATTAAAAAGAAGCTGGAAGCCTTTTTTTCGATGCTTTCAGAGTTTCGGGAAATGGCCAGGTATCTGCCAATTCATGAGTTGATTAAAGCATTTTATGAACGGACAGATTATGCGGACTATGTATCGTTTTTGCCAAATGGAGAATTAAAACGATTAAATCTGGATATTTTAGTGGAGCGGGCGAGAGCGTATGAAAGTACCAGCTATCACGGATTGTTTCATTTTTTGCGTTACATAGATAAGCTTACGAAGTATGACATTGACCTTTCGGAAGGGTCAGTAAACGAAGGAAAGAACGCAGTACGTCTGATGACCATTCACAAGAGTAAGGGACTGGAATTTCCGGTTGTTTTTGTGGCGGGGATGGGACGTCAATTTAATAAAAGCGATATCAGAGAATCGTTGTTAGTCAGTGCAAAAGACCACATTGTATTGCGGTATGCGGATGCAACGATGCGCATAAGGAAAAATACGATTTTCTTCAATGCCATGAAAAATCAGATGGATAAAGAGAATCTGGCGGAAGAAATGCGTGTGTTGTACGTGGCGTTAACCAGAGCCAAGGAAACACTGATTTTAACCGGAACTATTCGGGACTATGATAAGGCAATGGAGAAATATGCAGCCAGAATACGTGGGAAACAGTTGCTTTATACCGGTAAATTAGCGGCCGGTTGCTTTTGGGATTTGATTCTGCCTGCGTTAATGGCGCGTTCCATTTATACGTCGGCCAATGTTGTGGTTGAGGTGGTAAGCGAGGTGCCAAAGGAAGCGGAAGCTTCGATTGAAACTTTAGAAGAGAAGCTTCTTACCAAAAAGGCACTGCTGACACCGGAAGGTACGCCAGAGGGTGCTGAGAAGATAAAGACGTTGTTTGGAAAATCCTATGCTCATCAAGAGGCACTTTTGTTGCCGATAAAAATGTCCGTGTCGGAGATAAAGCATCGATTTATGGAAGAAGTGATGTGCGCTGCATTTGATGAAGAAAAGGCGATGGAAGAGGCAACGCCGTTTCTTCCGGATTTCTTTGACGAAGTGGAGACGACAAATCAGGGAGCATTGCGCGGAACGGCCACACACCGGATTTTAGAGTGCATTGATTTTACGAATCCGGCATTGGTGCATCCGGAGCAAGAAGCGGTGACAGCATGTGTAAAGGCGGTGGTGCAAGAAGGACGTATGCGGGAAGAAGATTGTAAGCTGGTTTCTGTGGCGAAGCTTACGACCTTTTTTAACACGTCGTTGTTTGCAAGTATGCGGGAAGCAGCCATTCACCAAAAACTCAGAAAAGAACAGCCCTTTGTTATGAGTATTTCCCCAAAAGAAGCGGGATTAAGCGGCGCGGATGAGGAAGGCATTTTAATCCAGGGAATCATTGACGTGTTCTTCGAAGAGGAGGACGGCCTTGTTTTGCTGGATTACAAAACGGACGTGGTACGGGAAAAAGAGGAGTTGATAAAACGATATAGAAAGCAGATGGAGCTTTATAAAGAGGCAATGGAGCGGAGTCTGCAAAAAACTGTGAAAAAAGTGTTTCTGTATTCTTTCCATTTGCAGGAAGTGATTGACGTTACCTTTAATTAAAACTATAATAAAAGTGATATTTAGGAGGTAACATGAAACCAAATATTATATTGGCCAGCGGATCGCCAAGAAGAAAAGATCTGCTTACGCAAATTGGCGTAGAATTTGAAGTGTGCCCGGCCAGGGGCGAAGAAAAAATTGGAAACGAATCGCCGGAGGAGGCAGTGAAATTGCTTGCCAGCCAGAAGGCGCAGGAAGTGTATCTTTCCTATATTGCAGAAGGGAAGCTTCCTCAGGGAGATACCTGGTTTATTGGCGCGGATACGGTTGTTGCATATCAGAACCGCATTCTTGGAAAGCCAAAGGATGAGGACGATGCGTTTAAAATGCTGCATATGATTCAGGGAAAAGGTCATCAGGTGCATACCGGTGTATGCATCATTGAAGTTAGAGATGGTGGAGGCGTGAAGATGGAGAACTTCTGCGAAACCACACAAGTGAATTTGTATAGCATGACAGAAGAGGAAATTTGGGAATATATCCGTACGAAGGAGCCAATGGATAAGGCCGGGGCGTATGGAATTCAGGGATTTTTTGCTCAATACATTAAGGGAATATCCGGCGATTATAACAATGTGGTCGGATTGCCGGTGGGCAGAATCGGGAAGTTGCTACGAGAGTACGAACGATAAGGAGTGTGCCAATGTACGAGTACGAAGAAGAATGTTTAGAAGTTTTTTTGAAAAAACAGGCGCAAATTTTAGGGCGCGTAGAATTTACGACGAAAGAAGAGGCAGATGCCTTTTTGTCAGATTGTATGGCCTGCGTGTGTGAGAACCTTGAAGAAGTACGGGAGTACCTGGAGGAAGCAGGAATGGATGCCTATGGAATGAGCGACACAGAGCTGTTGTCACAAAGCGAGTTGTTTGCCCTTTCCGGAGGAAGATTTTTGGTGGTAGAAGGATAATGAGAAGTATAAAAGGAAAACGGATTGCAGTGATAACCCTGACGGGGGCGCTTTTGTTGCCGACATTAACCGGGTGCAAGGCACCGAAGGTAGTCTGGACCACGAGCATGGGACATTCCACAGTATGCCGGGTAGGGGATGAACGTGTCAGCCTGTCGGAGGCGAAACTGTTTTTGCTAAATTACAGAAACCTATATGCAAATACCTACGGGAAAGATGTGTGGAAAATCGGAACGGGAGAGCAGAGTTTGGAGGCTCATACCAAGAAGACCACGTTGTCCACGTTAGCGAAGATGAAGACCATGGTGCTTTTGGCAAAGGAGAAGAAGGTCACGTTAACGGCAGAAGAGAATAAGCAGGTGAAAAAGGCTGCGGAAGCATATTATAAGTCCTTGACCGAGAAGGATGTGGATGCCTTAGATGTTTCGCAGGAAGATGTGGAAGAGATTTACGCAGATATGGCGTTAGCAACAAAACTTTATACCGGATTGACCGGTGGCGTGGATGATGAAGTCAGTGATGACGATGCCCGGGTTATGGTTGTGAAGCAGATAGTGGTGAATGATGAAGCAACGGCAAAGGTCGTTGAGAAGAAGTTAAGAAAGGGATCCGGATTTGATAATCTGGCAAGTTATTATAATACAGAGACGGCACAGGACGTTACCCTGTATCGACAAAAGATGAGCAATACCATGTATTTGGCGCTGATGGGCTTAGGTGATGGTGAAGTGTCAGAGTGCATCAGTGAGAATGGTAAGTATTACTTTGTGAAGGTAGTGGAGAAGATTAATCGAGAGCTTACCAACAAGAATAAGGAGCTTATTTTGAAACAACGTGCAAAAGCGGCATTTGATAATGTTTATCAGAATTTCTGTAAAGAGAAGAACTCTGAAGTGAACGATGAAGTGTGGGATGCGGTTACCTTTAAAGAGGATAAAGACTGTACCACCGCCGAGTTTTTTGCAGTATTTGAGAACTATTTGGGATATCTGAAACGGGAGTAGATCATGGAAAGAAAAGTAGTTAGGCTTAGCCTTATGAGTGTGCTTGGCGGAATTATCGTCAGTATACTTAGTATGTACATGCCGATGATGAAACTGAAAGAGTTGATAAGTTATTTTGGTGCAACCATGATTCTTGGTGGCGCAGTCTATTTGGATAAGGCCGTATTAGTGGCGGTGTACGGAGAGGGGAAACCTCCGGTGCGTTCGCTGCTGCGTTTGGCGGTTTACATGGCGCTGGCGATTGTGCTGTTGCTGGCACCAACAAAGATTGCGATGCCGGATTGTGGAATGCGTGTTTCAAAGGCGGTAGGTACGGCATGCTTATTGTTGTCACTATTGAAATTTTTCATTTATACCACGATGGAGGAACAAAGCCTTCATGAGTAGTAAGGAGGTAACCGTGAAGATTCGTAAGACAAAGATTGTATGTACGTTAGGTCCGGCAACGGATAAAGAAGGCGTGTTGGAACAATTGATTGTAGAGGGCATGGATGTAGCCCGCTTTAATTTTTCCCATGGAGAACACGCGGAACAAAAGAAGCGATATGAGCAGTTAAAGGCTTTGCGGGAGAAACTGGATCGGCCGGTTGCAGCACTGCTTGATACCAAGGGACCGGAGATTCGAATCCGGGATTTTAAGGAAGGCAAAGTGGCTTTGAAAAAAGGCCAGACGTTTTGTTTAATGGCAAAGGAATGTGAGGGAGATGAAACACAGGTTGCCATTTCCTATCCGGAACTTGTCCATGACGTAAAGAAAGGTGCACGTATCCTGCTTGATGACGGACTAATTGAAATGCGGGTGGATGAGGTGACGGAGGATTCGATTTGCTGTACGGTATTAAATGACGGCGTGGTTTCTAACCGGAAAGGTGTCAATGTACCGGATGTGGATTTGTCCATGCCGTATATCAGTGAAAAAGACCGGGCAGACATTGAATTTGCCATTGACGAAGGATTTGATTTTATTGCAGCTTCCTTTGTACGAAGCGCAGATGATATTTTACAAATCCGGAAAATTTTTGATGAAAAAGGATGCGATACGATTCACATCATTGCCAAGATTGAAAATATGCAGGGTGTGAATAACATAGATGAGATTATTCGTGTCACCGATGGTATTATGGTGGCACGTGGTGATATGGGCGTGGAGATTCCGTTTGAGGAAGTGCCGCTAATCCAGAAGAGCATTATCAGAAAAGTGAATAATGCGGGAAAAGTGGTGATTACCGCAACACAGATGTTGGATTCTATGATAAAAAATCCGCGTCCTACCAGAGCGGAGACCACCGATGTGGCCAATGCGATTTTTGACGGAACCGGAGCAATTATGCTCTCCGGAGAAACGGCAGCAGGAGCGTATCCGGTAGAAGCAGTGAAGACAATGGTCAAGATAGCGTTGGCAACGGAAGAAAGTATTGATTATGCATCACGATTTAAGAAGCGTGGAACCATCGAGAATCCGGATATTACAAGCGCTATTTCCCATGCCACCTGTATGACAGCCATGGACCTGGGCGCCAAGGCAATTGTTACGGTTACACAGTCCGGACAGACAGCGCGAATGATTTCCAAGTATCGTCCCTCCAGTCCGATTATTTGTTTTGCAGTAACCGAGAAGGTTTGTCGACAACTGAATCTTGGCTGGGGCATTCGCCCGTTTTTGTTAGAGGCGCATCATTCCGTGGATGATTTGTTTGACGCGGCAGTGGATGTGGCCATGAAGAAGGGCATTGTGGAATCCGGAGATGTGGTAGTCATTACAGCAGGTGTGCCACTTGGTGTATCCGGAACCACGAATTTGATTAAAGTGCATGTTGCAGGCCATATCCTGATGACAGGAAAGGGACTTGGAAATAAGAGCGTAACCGGGCATCTTTGCGTAGCTGGTACGGTAGAAGAGATGGAAAAGAACTTCCACCCGGGGGATATTTTGGTTACAAAAGAGACGACCAATGAAATGATGCCGTACTTAAAACAGGCAGGTGGTATGGTTGTAGAAGCATTTGGCAGTCATTCCCATGCAGCGATTGTGGGATTGAGCCTTGATATTCCGGTACTGACCGGTGCAACCAGCGCAACATCTATTTTAAAGAGCGGTGCGTATGTAAATTTAGATAGCAAGAAGGGTGTTGTAACGGTAGAGCAGCGATAAGTATTGTTAAAGGAGTTTACATGAAGAAAATCGGGAAAAATCTTTGGCCGGTTCTTTTTATCATAGTTATTGTGATGATGATGAATCGAATCATTGGAGCATATGACAAAGAAGAAGCTGCCAGCGCATTCGGCAAGGTGTATTCGGTTAAAAGTAACTGGACGATTCGTAACGGACAGGGGGATGAGATTGTCGGAAACGTTCCATATCGGGCACCTGCGTCCATTGCATCGAGTCTGACGTTAACCCATGCGATGAGTGAGAAGTACAGTGGTCTTGCGATGAGCATGGAAATTAACAATGCCACGGCGCAGGTGTTTGTTGGCGATATGCCGATTTATGGTCGGGGAAAGAAAAAGCCGGACACGAAACAGGCTGCATCGGCGGTAGAACTGCAGGAGGAAACCCAGCAGACTGCCACAGGGAAGCAGGAAGAAGGAAGGATTGTGATTTCCATTCCGGAAGAAGTGAAGAATGGTACGATTCGAATTGTTCTAAGCCAGGTAGATAAGCACCGTGCAGTTACAATTTCCGGTATTACGATTGCAAAGCGGGATGTGGCGGTTATTCATTCCATTCAAAACAGTGCATTTTCTATGGTGTGCAGTATTATGATTGGAATTGCCATTGCCGTAATCCTGTTTTTGGATTTGACACAGATGATTACCAAACAGAAGGTGCGAATAGGCGGCTATATTGTAATCATGGGACTCGCTACGATGATATATGAACTATCCGGCATGGATGTTCTGTTCCTGATGATGGGCAATGAGTGGATGCTCGAGAATGTCAGAATTTTGGCCTATGCAGTTACGGCTCCTTGTCTAATTCTTTTTTACCGGAAGGATATTGAACCTTTTTTTCCAAAGCGATATTTGTCACAGCTGTATGGAACCTTGGCATTTATGCTTTTCACAGTGCTTCTGGAGTTTGTAGGGGCATTACAGTATAGCGGCTATTACGTGCGTTTGCTTGTGCTTGTGCGCATGATAAGCTTTGTACTATTGTTTATGATGCTTGTGCATTTGCGCCTTCGTGGCAAACGGCCTTATATCTGGTGGGAAATAGTAGGGTTTGCGCTTTTGCTGGCATCGGATGCGATATCAATTTTCCAATGGAAAAATGGAGAAAATGGCATAACAATCGCCTTACAGGCAATGATGCAAACTGCCTTTTTCCTGTTTTTGGCAGGACAGCAGGTGGCAATTATGGTACAGCTAAACCGTAGAACCGCCAAACAACGAGAAGCCGTGTTGGAAGAAAAGAATGTGAAGTTGGAAGCAGCCAAACAAGAGGCACTGCTGGCAAATGAAGCAAAGGGGAAATTCCTGGCTAATATGTCTCATGAAATTCGAACGCCGATTAATGCAGTTCTGGGAATGGATGAGATGATTCTTAGGGAAAGCAAGGAGAAGAATATCCGGGGATATGCCATGGATATCTTCACTTCCGGACAGATGCTTTTATCCCTGATTAATGATATTTTGGATTTTTCAAAAATAGAATCCGGAAAAATGGAAATTGTTCCGGTGGAATACGATGTCAGTTCCATGATTCACGATTTGGTGAATATGATTTCGGTTCGTACGCAAGCGAAGAATCTGGAGCTTGTAGTTTCTGTGCAGGAGGATTTGGCTTCCAGGCTGTATGGGGATGATGTGCGTATTCGCCAGGTTTTGACGAATATATTGACCAACGCTGCGAAATACACCAACGAAGGTACGGTGTGGTTTCGAGTGAGCGGCCATCGGGAAGATTTGGAACAGATTTTGCACTTTGAGGTAGAGGACACCGGCATTGGTATTAAGGAAGAAGATTTGCCCAAATTGTTTGAGGATTTTGCGCGGATTGAGGAGGCGAGAAACCGAAACATTGAGGGAACAGGACTGGGCATGAATATTACCTTAGAGCTGTTGGCACTTATGGGAAGCCGACCGGAGGTTAAAAGCGTATACGGAAAGGGCAGTATGTTTTCCTTTGATTTGCGGCAGCAGATTGTGGATGAAACACCAATCGGAGATTTTGAAGCAAGGGTAAAAGCGGCGGCGGAGGAGTATTCCTATACGGAGTCTTTTATTGCACCGGAGGCGAAGGTGCTCGTTGTGGATGACAATGCTACTAATCGCCGGGTATTCTTAAGCTTATTAAAGGCGACGCAGATGCAGTTTGAAGAAGCTGCCGGTGGAAAAGAGGCAATTGAGAAGGCAAAAGCGAAGCGTTATGATATTATTTTCATGGATCATATGATGCCGGAAGTAGATGGCGTGGAGGCCATGAAGGCAATTCGGGCGGATGAGGAAGCCCTTAGCAGAGATACGAAGATTTATGTTTTGACGGCGAATGCAGTTACCGGCGCAAAGGAAAAATATTTAGCCGAGGGATTTGATGGTTTTGTTTCTAAGCCGATTGTATCAAGAAAATTAGAAGAAGCGATTCGAAATGCCCTGCCGGATGAGTTGCTTTTGCCGGCACCGGAGGAAGAGATAACCGACAGCGAACAAGGAAGTGTTATGCCGGAGTTTCCAATGGTGGATGGCGTAGATTGGGAGATTGCCTGGATGCATTTGCAGGAGGAGACATTGTTAAGGGATACGTTGCATGATTTCTATGAAATGTTGCCGGTTCATGGAGAAAAATTAAATGCGATGTATCAACGATTTCCGGAGGAAGATGCTGTAAAAGAGTATCGTATCCTGGTTCACGCGATGAAGGGTTTGGCAGCGATGCTTGGAATCATACCGTTGGCGGGATTAGCCAAGGTGTTGGAATATGCCGCCAGGGACCAGGAATTGGAAACAATTCATTCCATTCACGCGGTGTTCTTAAAAGAGTGGTACGCTTATAAGGAGAAGCTTCACGGTGTGTTTGGTATCGGTGAAGAAGTAGAAGCAAAAAAGCCACCCTATGAGCGAGAAAAGGTGAAAGCCTACTTTGCACTTTTGCGACAGGCATTGGAAGAGATGGATGTGGATGAGGCAGACGCACTTATGGAGAAACTGTTGGCATACGATTACCCGGAGGAGCTTTTAAGCCAGATTAAAGCATTGCATCAGGCAGTAACCGGGCTTTCTGAGGATGCGGCGGGTGCAATCATGGATGCGTTATCTGCGAAATTATAGAAACAGGGGAACAAAAGATGAAGAAGATTTTGTTTGTAGGAAAAATGAATGAAGTTATGAAGGACATCAATGCTTTTTTGGAGAAATCCTTTCAGATGCAGTTGTGTTCGGATGACAGGGAAACATTAGCCGGTTTGTTGAGTGTCTCAACTCCGGATCTTGTGTTGGTTAGCCTTATTGGAATGCAGGATGTTAATACCGGAATTTTTAACGAGCTTGCGAATAAGCAGATTCCGGTGCTGACAATTGGAACAGAGGGGGAACGCCAACGATTTTTAAAATATTATGAAGGCGATCAGTTTGAAAATCTTGTTCGTCCCTTAGAAAACAGTCAGGTACGCGAGGCGATAGCACGACGCCTTCATTTGTCGGTGGATGGACTTGACGAGGAAGAAGTGGTGGCTTCGGATAAGAAGCGCATTCTTGTAATTGATGATGAGGCGACAACCCTTCGTAGTATCAAGGGAATGCTTGAACAGGATTATGAAGTGATGATTGCACCCTCCGGTGTGAAGGCCATGACCATGATGGGAAAGAAACGACCGGATCTCATTCTGCTTGATTATGAGATGCCCGTTTGCGATGGAAAGCAAACCCTTGAGATGATTAAGTCGGAAGAAGAGTTAAAGGATATTCCGGTCATCTTTTTAACCAGTGTGAATGATCGAGAGCATATTGAAGCGGTACTTCGCCTGCTTCCGGCAGGTTACATGCTAAAACCGGCCAGTAAAACCAAGTTGATTGAGGCCATCAGCAAAGCGTTATGAGAAGCAAGAAAAACAATCTCACGAATAAAACACAAGTGAGGATAGTAGGAAGGGGAATTGTATGCGTAAGGCAATAATAAAGATGTGTAATGTACTTAGCAATGTTGTGCTAGTGGTAGTGGTTGCGATTTGTATAGCGTTAATCGTGCCAAGGTTTGCGAATTTCGAGATTTTTACGGTGTTAAGTGGTAGTATGGAGCCAACGTACCACGTAGGGTCGGTTGTCTACATAAACAAGAATGTGAAGGCTGATGCGATTAAGGTCAAGGATCCGATTGCATTCCATTTGGAAAATGGCGAGATAGCAACCCATAGAGTTGTGAAAGTGGACAAGGAGAATCAGCAGTTTGTTACCAAAGGTGATGCAAATAACGCAGAAGATATTAAGCCAATCCCATTTAAACAGCTTATAGGAAAAGCGGTATTCACCATACCACTCATTGGATACATATCAGCGAACATTCGAACAACGAAAGGAATCATCGCATGTACGATATGCGTGATCATCGTAATACTGTTGTATGCATTACCGGCCATTTTGGACGAAAAAGAGGATGACGAGGACGCATCTGCAAAATAGAAAAGAATTGAAACTCACCAGGGACAATCCTTGGTGAGTATTTTTTTTTGCAAAATGAATGGAAAAAGAGAAAATGTAACGGAAAGTGTAACCTGCGCGTGTTATAGTATGCATTGTTGATAGCGTTCACATGAATGTCACAAATAAAAGTTCCTAAAAAAGGAAAATGTAACCGATTAGTAACTACAATGTGATAAGCTTGTTATGTCGAGATGAAGAGAATCTTAACTTGATTTGAACGAAACGTTAATATTCAAGATGTGCATACACAAATAAGAAGTAGGAGAGGGTAATATGAGTAAAAAAAGAATTTGCAAAGTGGTAGCGTTATTCATGGCCGTAGTGTTAGCGGCAACATCTGTGCAGGTAGGTGAATTTCGTGCGAAGGCAGAGAACGGAGGCAAAACGGAGCAGAAAGGACCATTGCTTAGTAAGAAGGCGGTGAAATGCGAAGATAATCTTACGCCGGGTCAGACAGACTACGATATTACCCTGGCAATCGGAGGCGATGGAACAACAACTGAGCAAGAAGCAGAACCGATTGATTTGGTGTTCGTATTAGATGCATCAAATAGTATGGTTAAAAATATGTGGGGAAACAGTGCTTCTACTTGGAACGAGACAAGATGGTATGTAATGCAGAACAATATTAATGCGATGTTAGAAAATATATCAAATTTGAGTTCAGAAAGTAGAGTGAGTGTAATCGCGTATGCTGGTGGTTATAATTATGGAAGTGATTATAAAACACTAGTAGATGGACTTACAGTTGATCAATATACGAGTTTTCAATCCGAGTATACATTTGAGAGAGAAAATGGTTTTCGAGCTCTACAGAAAACAGTTGATGGAAGAACTTATGATGAGGATGGTGGAGGAACAAACTGTAAAGCCGGATTTATTGGAGCATTAGAAAATTTAAATACGCTTGCTGAATCAGAAGCAGGAAAGAAAAGAAACAGATATGTGGTTTATATGTCAGATGGCAAACCGACTTTTAGTAGCCAATATCGTGGGGAATATAATTCTGGACAATATAACGCAGCATATTCATATAAAGACGGAATAATTGAAAATAAAAATGTGGTAACAGGTAACGATGTGTTGTCAAAAAAGGTTAGAACAGAAGCGTATAATGTGGCGAACCGCATAAATGGAATGAATGGGGTATCTATTTTTACGGTTGGTATCGGTAAGGATATGAATACTACTGGTAAATACTTGCTAGATCCAACAGGAGATTTTAATTATGGTCAGACGTATTATGAGGCAAAAACGGATGATGCCATGGCCAATACGTTTGATGATATCCTTGCCAAAATAGTGGAAGACACAAGAATCAAAGCTAAAAAAGTGGATGACAAATTGTCTGATTACGTGGATATATATACTGACCGAGATATGGTATTACATATAAACGGGGAGAATGGAAGTGAAAATATAACTTTGAGGTATACCGCAACGGAAGGAAATAAAGTTACTTTTGTGGATGCCAATAATTCCGAAAATATCGTAACATATGATCTTGGGACAAGAACATTATCTTGGAATATTGATAAGGAATTAGGTTTTGGGGAAGGAATTTCCTTGACATACCGTGTTCATACCAATGAAGAGGTGGATGTAAACGAGACCTTTGACGGGGATTGGGCAGTAAAGGGTGATAAAGATACCGGAACCTATGCAGAGCAGAAGGGATATATTTCCAATGACAATGCAGAACTAACGTATACGAGTGAAGCGCAGACAGGAGAGCAGACAGCTGAGTTCCCGAAGCCGGTCGTACGTAACGAAGCGCCGTGCACGTTAATAGTAACAAAGCAGTTGAGCGAAGGAAGTTTTGATCCAGATGGTAATTATGCGTTCTCTGTAGAATTAGAAAAGAATGCGTTGGATGTAGGTAGTATTAAAGCGTCTGTGGAACCGACGAATTATAACGCTACTACAGAAAATAATAAGTGGAAATGTACGTTTACTTTAAAGAAAAATGAAAGCGTGACGTTGGAAGGTATTCCAAGTGGTTCAAAGTTTAAAGTAGATGAAAGTAAGGACAATACCGTCTCATCATATTATGAGCACCAAATTAGTTGGAATGTTAGCGTAAACGGCAAAGCGGAGGAAACAAAGAACAAAGAATCTGTTTCCGGGGTTGTAAAAGCTGAAAGCAAAGGCGATGGAGTTCAGAAAGTTTCCTATTATACCATAACTGATGATTCAACGAAATATGACAGTGAAACAAATCTACCAATTACGTATGAGGTGAAAAGACCTCGTAAAATAAGCGAAACAGAAGGTCTTTTTAGAAAGATAAATGGTGTCTGGACTGAAGGACCAACCGAGGCTGAGTTGGCAGATGCACAAAGAACACTTTATCACTATACAGATGGAATGTGGTATGTGGAAAAACCGTATGAAAAGACGCTGCAGCCAAACAGAAGAGTGAACGTACAATATTCGGATGGAACACCAGACACAGTTAGTGCAAATGAATTAACAGCTGTCGATGTGTCGGACTATTATGAATATGAGGGTAAACTACTTCGTAGAGTGACAACGGGTGAGAGTTGGTGGTTTGACAAGCCAGATGAGTATACATTCTATGATTTGGAAAGTGGACAGGTTGTCTTAATATGTAAAAGAACGCATGTAATTAATACATGGACACCGGAATTGCCAAATAAGGCTTCAGGAACTTGGTACACCATCCGGAAAGATGGAAAAACACGCTATGTTAAAGAAACAGGTCAAGAAATTAGCTACCATGATGTAGAATTACTCGGTGATGACGGATATTACTCCGCAACTGATACCAAAACGAAACTTGCTACCTGGGCAACCAATCACCAGTACAGCAACAAGGAAATCACTGGTCCGGATAACAATAAGGTAATTACCTTCAAAGCTTGGAACCAGCGTTATGATTCAGTAAAAGACTACTGTATCGATACACTTAAGTACGAAAAGAAAACGAAGACAACCTACGAAGGAATTGTCGGTGATGTTACATGGGATGCATTAACAGATGTGACTTGTATCAACAACTTTACACCAAAGAAAACAAGCCTAACCATTAACAAGAATCTAGCAACCGAGGATAATCTGGATGACAACGTTTTCATCTTTAAGATTGAAAATATGGACAAAAACAGCCCAGGATATCGATCCGTTGTATACAAAGAGATTGCTTTTGCAAAAGGAGATCAATCTAAACAAGTAACCATTGATGATTTGTATCTTGCATTCGAAACCGGTTACAAGATTACGGAAGTATCCCATATGCGCTATGAAGCAGATAAGGAAGAGAAAACCATTGCTTTGGAAGATACACAGGGCGGAGCCGTTACCTTTACAAACACGAAAGTAAAAGAAAGCGAATTCTCAGGAAGCGCTTGTGTTGTAAACCACGGTGAGTTACAGGATGGAATTATTCATTTTAGTAATAATAACAAAACGTCACTAGTTAGAATGCGTATATTAGCATTTGGAGTAACAAAAGTAATATCAACATGTGCAAAAATGTTGGCAAGAGCCATAAGATAGGAGGAGAAGCAAGATGAAGAAGCAAATAAAATTGACAGCTGCTATCCTTGGTGTGGTCATGCTTGCAACAGTAGGAGCGACAGCGGCATATTTTACCCAGGATGGGACAAGACCAAATCAAATGACTACAAGTAGCCTAAATGTGAACATCGAAGAAGATATTGAGGATGGTTACAAGAATGATATTAAGGCAGTTGTTTGTAAGAATCATGCCGCATGTTGGGTGAGAGTATATGTTGGAATTCCAGTGGGGAATGAAGGTAAAAAAATATTCAAAGAGCCCATTCTAAATAATGAAGAGGGTGAAGATGTTCTTTGGATAAAAAAAGATGAAGACGGATACTATTACTATAATAAACCCATTCCGGCTGGAAAAGAAGAAGTTTCACTTTCATTATTCAAAAAGAACGAAAATGGTCATGTAATAGAACCGGTGGAGGGACTAACTATAAAGGATATGCCGAGCAATACAGATATTATTGTTTACGCAGAGACCATTCAGTATAATGATGGCGACACAAGTTGTGTAGAGGCCTTTAAGAATTTTAAGCCTCAGCAGAGCACAACAAATTAAGGCAAAATCGCCCGACGGGGCGTTTGCAATAAAGAGGTAACTTAGGGGATTTATCCCCACCATATTTCATGCTTTGTTTAGCTAAATACACTAGTACATAAGCGCTCTCTCCGAATGCATGCGAAGGGATAGGATAGGGCATGAAAGCAAACAAATAATAAGTAATATTGGGCAGAGCCCCACAAAAAAGAGAGGAGAAAAAACAATGAAAAGAAAAACAGTTTTAGCTACAAGCGTAGCAGCAATCGCAGCAGTAACATTACTTGGAGGAACACTTGCTTGGTTCACACAGGAGGGTGAGAAAACAAACTTCCTTGCTACTGACCAGTTAAACGTGCAGTTAAAAGAGCCAAATTATGAGGATACATTAGAGGAAGGCAAAGATACGTTCGAAGGTGTTACACCTGGCGATGTAGTTGTCAAGGATCCAACGTTCTATTTAGCTGAGAATTCTATCAATGCAAGAGTACAGTATAGAGTAGTTGTTAGCTTTAAGCCAAATGATGGCAACACATTTGAAGAGGGCGAAAATACTCTTGATAAGATTGTTAAATTTGGAAATGGTGAAGGTGAGAACTTTGATGAATTGAAGGTAGATGGAAAATCAGTGGCTTTAAAGAACAAATTAGGAGATGATAAGTATGCAACTGATTGGACAGGTCTTGATGTTAATAATAATAGAACGTTTGATGATGGGGATATTTTAACTGAAGGAAAAGAGGTTCCGGCGTTTAGCAACGTTAAATTTGAAGGGGCTGCTATGACGAACTATTATCAGCAGGGTAAATTCACGATTACAGTTGAGTATCGTGCTATTCAGGCAGAACATACTCATGCAGTTGATATGGACGATGAAAACCTGGTATATGAAAAAGAACCAGCTCCAGATGCAACAAACGTGGATACACAGACAGGAACAGATGCAGACGCTACAGGTGCTGCTGACGGACAGAACTAATAATCAGGAACATAGATACAACCACAAAGGAGTGTTATAATGAAAAAAAGAATATTAGGTTTACTTATGGCGACCTTATGCATTTCATCGCTGGTTATGGCGGATAATTCAATTAAGGTTCTCGCTTCCGGCGGCAGCTCCAATAAAGTTGTATCGCTAAGTGCCGATAACAAGCTCAGTTTTCCGGAAGAGGGAATTGTAAATGCCACTATGATACCGGGGGATACGGTGAAACAGGAATTCGTTTTTAAAAACGGTTCGAAAGAAGATGTCTCTTTGTATATGTCCGAGAACCTGGATGTTTTAGATAAAGATGGCAAACCTATCGTAGTGGAAGAAGGCAAAGCATTCAAGAATGATTTATTGAAGCATATCAGCCTTGATATTAAGACTGCAGAAGGAAAGCAGATTTACATTGGACCCTGTACCGGAAATGATAAGGACTGGTCGGAAGGATTCTATAAGGCGTATGACGTAAGCGCTGAAGTTGTGACAAAAGGATTTTTTAAGACGGAAGCAAAGCCCGGTATCTGTATCGGAACCATTCCTTCCGGTAAGGAATTGACTTTGGTTGCAACGATAAAAATGGATGGACCGTCCATTTCCAATAAGTGGCAGAATTGCTACACGTTATTCAATTGGGAATTCTACTGCAATGGATTAACACCGGAGTATCATCCGGGAGGGCCATCCGGTCCAACGGATCCGAGTGGTGGAGATCCAAATGACAAACCATCTGAGGACCCAACGAATCCACCGGATGATAACACCAACATTGATGACGATGATGTGCCAAAGGATGATAAGGATTTGCCGGATGACGATGATGACGATGATGACGAGAACGTGGACATTGATGATGATGATGTGCCAAAGACCAACATCCACATTACAGATGATGACGTTCCAAAGGATGATCACCCGTTGTTAGCAAAGACAGGATTTGGCATTGTACATGTCAAAGAAGCAGCGTTGGTAGTAGTAATTCTGATTGGAGTTTACGGACTCGTAACCGTAATAGAAAAGAAAAAAGCTAAGAAATAAGAGATACCCCGGCATATAAGCCGGGGGTCTTTTTTCTTTAGGAATGTTATTTTGCAAATCAAATGCAAAGTCTGTTTGCATTTAGTTTGATGAACCTGTTTTTTGCATTTAGTCGATTATAAGCACAAAAAAGCACGCCGCAGCGTGCTTTTTGAATAATGGTTAAACTATTGTTGTTTGTTGTTGTTCTCGGAGGAGCTTTGCCTGCGCAAGAAGTTCTTCCGGATACTCTTCGAGAATTTTATCTTCAGAGACACCGAACTTAAGCATATTTACGATTGCTTCGATTTTTGCCTGTTCCATTGCTCGCTCTTCGATTAAATCACTTAAATTGCACATATCATCTACCTCCTTTTCAACTTCTTTGGACATTTTCATGCCGTAATCATTCTCCAATATTGCCTTTTTCTCAGATGTAGACTTTTTTATGGAAAGTAATACGGTAAGCATTCCTATCAACTTATTTTTCGATGTTTCCGTTTCATCAGCCCTTAAGTGTATAAAGAAGCTTGTAAATAAATCATACCTTCCTATGTATACATCCTCCGGATTTCCATCCACATACACTACTTCTGGTTTAATACTATATTTTACAATCGCATCGGCAACTTGCTTTTTCTCATCTTTTGTAATGTTTGGAGTATTCATACATATCCAGATGGAATATACTTTTTTGATGTTATCATAATCCTCACCAGTGAACTCTGTATCCGCTTGCGCAGACAGCAATCTTGCGGGATAATAAATCCCTCTTGTTGTCAGATCATATCCTGGGTGAAACTCCTTCTGTGCTTCGACATCGATATATATTTTCTGTCGCTCCTTGTTTTTAAGAAGCACCGTAAATACAATGTCAAACGTAGCCTTTTCTTTAGGAAGAAACACTATCCACATCATGTAAATAGGACGCGATTTGAAGCAAACTCTTCCGGTGATGTTTGTAGTAGTTTTCGCGGATGCGTTCCACCACCCGCTCAGCATTTTCTCGATCAGCCATAGGTAAAAGCAAAAGATATTGGGCACCGCTTACCTTTGTCACCACGTCACCGCCACGCAGACATTGACTGATGGACTGTAAAAGCCAGGGCATTGCCATGTTGAGAATCTCAAGAGAAGGAATCTCATTGGATTGCTTCAAGGTCAAAATGCAAATCTGTGAGGTTTTAGAACTACGGCGGTTGCGACGGCTTTCTAAACGATAAATTTCCTCAAAAATGGCGTAATCGCAATAAAATGCGCCATCGTTTCGAGTGGACGTGTTCAACGTCTCAATGATTCCTTCTTCACTCATTCCAAGAGCATGTTTGTCTTTTAAGAGCTGATTGAATAAGGCCGAAAGCCGAGGAGATGCCTGGACACGCAGGTTTTGGTAGAGCAAATCCTGTGTAAAACGGCAATGCTCGATGGCATCCATAGTGTTTCCCTGTTTCATGAGAACCTCGATTAATTCACAATGAAACACCTCTTCAAGTGGATCAATCATCAAGGCACGGGAAATCACCGGCAAAAGGGACGCATAGTCTTTTTTTTCATCCAACAGACTAAACAATGTAAGGGTTGCTTCGCGGAAGGTCAGGTGCAGATTCGTCACCATAGGAGAAAGCCAGAGCTCGTCCTTGTGGAGCGGAAGATAGTCGCCTTTGTATACCGTGCACGCCTTCTGAAGATGAAAAATGCGATCTTCGATGGATTGTTGGGTATCCATGCCAAGAAGGAATTCTTCCTTAAATATGTCTACATCCGCAATAACCGGGATGCTGGGATTGAACTGATACGCGCCGCGGGAGGACAGAATCAATTCCCCTGCAATTTCGCCAATGGGTGCCAATTGTTTACGCAGGCGATTCAAAGCAGTTTTCAGGGAGCTTAATGGATTGGAAGACGTGTCGTTGTTCCATAAGTTTTCAATGAGCTCACTATGAGAAATCTGTCGATTGCGATTCGTAATCAGATAGGCCAGCAGATTCCAGAGAAGACTGGAGTGGCGTTCACTTTCGGATATGACCACATCGTTGATGGACAATTCGAACTGACCTAATAAACATAGTTGTAGTGTTTCGTTGGTATTTTTCACGTAAATCCCCCTCTACCATTTTTGTATATATTTACATAAATATACAACAAATATTATGGAACATATTGTGAAAAATTGCAAGTCGATTTGGAGGAAAAAAATGGTAAAATGATAGAGAAGAGGAGGAGATTTTTACTATGAAAAAGTTGAAAGTAATCAAAGGAGTCGTAGGGTGTTTGCTTGTGGTTGCTCTTATTTTTTTCGCAAGAGAGGCGTACCGCGCTTATATCGAATATCAGGATTTTCAGAATCCACCAAATGTGGAAAGTGATGATTTTAAAGATTTGCCCCTGATTGGCATGGAAGAAGACGAGTGGCCGGAGGATCAGTTGTTTTTAACAAAGGAGCGAAAGGCGTTTAAGGATAAGGATATGCGGTTGGTGATTCCGCGAATTGATTGCGATGAATACGTCATGGATGGAACCGGGTTAGAACAGCTTCGTCAGGGACCGGGACTGTATGCCTGTTCCCAACTGCCGGGGGAAGGGAACCGGAACGTTTCTATTGCGGCGCATCGGGCAGGTGTAAGTCATTATGCCAATCTATTTAAATACATTCATAAGATAAAGAAAGGCGATAAAATTTATCTGATATATAAGAAGCGTTTGTTTACCTACCGTTATAAGGAAACGTTGATTGTAAAGCCCGAGGATGTAAGCGTGTTGTACTTGCAGGGATATTCCTGTGTGACCCTGACTTCTTGTAATCCATTGGGACAGAATTATGAGCGAATTGTAGTACGGGGCAAGCTTATAGATTGGAAACCGGTACCGAAAAAATTAGATTTCTAACGGTTGTTAGCACTCTTTTGAAAAGAGTGCTAATTTTTTATTGACATTTTCGTTCCTTTGCACTATCATAGTTTTTAGGGGCAGAAATGCCAATTGGATAGAAAAGGAGAGTGTGACAATGGAAATGAGAAAAGGAAGTTTATCCATTAACAGTGACAATATTTTTCCGATTATTAAGAAGTGGTTGTATTCTGACCATGATATTTTTGCAAGAGAATTGGTAAGTAATGGATGTGATGCCATTACAAAGCTTAAGAAGCTAGATATGATGGGCGAATATGAGTTGCCTGAGGATTACAAGGCGAAGATTGAGGTAATCACCAATGACAAGGAGAAGACCTTGACCTTTATTGACAATGGTCTTGGAATGACTGCAAGTGAAGTAGAAGAGTACATCAACCAGATTGCATTTTCCGGTGCAACGGACTTTTTGAATAAGTACAAGGATAAGACCAACGAAGACCAGATTATCGGTCATTTCGGACTTGGTTTTTATTCTGCATTTATGGTGGCAGATGAGGTACACATTGATTCCTTATCCTATAAGAAGGGTGCTACGCCGGTACATTGGGAATGTGATGGCGGAACCGAATTTGAGATGAAGGATGGCGATCGTACCGAAGTTGGTACGAAGATTACCCTGTTTTTAAATGAGGATTGCTTGGAATTTGCCAACGAGTACCGTGTCCGTGAGGTGTTAAATAAGTATTGTTCCTTTATGCCAACCGAGATTTTCTTAAGCAATGCCAACGCAGAACCACAGTTTGAGACCATTTTACCGGAAGAGAAATTAGATACCGATGAAGTGATTGAGACCGTCGTTGAGGAAGAGAAGACAGAAGAGAAAGAGAAGGAGGATGGCACCAAGGAGACCGTGGTAGTTACACCTCGTACGGAGAAGTTAAAGATTAAGAAACGCCCGGTTGCATTAAATGAGCCACATCCACTCTGGACAAAGAATCCAAGCGAATGTAGTGACGATGACTACAAGGCATTTTACAGAAATGTGTTCCATGATTATAAGGAGCCGCTTTTCTGGATTCATTTGAACATGGACTATCCGTTTAACTTAAAGGGTATTTTGTACTTCCCTAAGATTAATACGGAATATGATTCCATAGAAGGAACCATTAAGCTTTACAATAACCAGGTATTTATTGCAGACAATATCAAAGAGGTTATTCCGGAGTTCTTAATGCTTCTTAAGGGTGTTGTAGATTGTCCTGATTTACCATTGAACGTTTCTCGTTCCGCATTGCAGAATGATGGATTTGTAAAGAAGATTTCCGATTACATTTCTAAGAAAGTGGCAGATAAGTTAATCGGTCTTTGCAAAACAGATAAAGAGAACTACGAGAAATTCTGGGATGACATTAGCCCATTTATTAAATATGGTTGTCTGAAGGATGAGAAGTTCTGTGATAAGATGAATGACTACATTTTATTCAAGAACCTGGAAGGCGAGTATTTGACGTTGCCGGAACTTCTGGTGAAGGAAGAGGAAACTTCTGAAGAGCAGGATTCCGAAAAGCAGGATTCCGAAAAGACCGAAGAGACGACTGAGCAGAACGCAGAAGAGAAAGAAGATACCCGTCACATCGTATATTATGTAACAGATGAATTACAGCAGAGCCAGTACATTAAGCTTTTCAAAGAGAATCATACCCAGGCTGTAATTCTGAACCATAACATTGATACGTCTTTTATTACTCAGCTTGAGCGTAGAAATGAACGTTATCGTTTCTTGCGTATCGACGCACAGGTAAGTGAGGATGCTAAGGAAGACGTATCGGAAGATGAGTTAAAGGAGCAGAAAGAGGTTTTGGCGGATGTGTTTAAGAAAGCATTAGCGAAAGACGGATTGACCATTGATGTCGAGAAGTTGAAAGATGAATCGGTGGCTTCGATGCTCACTTTGTCTGAGGAAGGACGTCGTATGGCAGATATGATGCGTGCTTATGGTATGGCTGGAATGAATTTTGGTATGCCGACGGACGAGAAGCTGACATTGAATGTGAACAACAAACTGGTTCAGTACATTTTGGAACACAAGGAATCCGACAAGACAGAACTGTTTGCAAAACAGTTGTATGATTTAGCGGTTGTGACCAATAGACCATTGCAGCCGGAAGAGATGACTGCATTTGTAAATCGTAGCAACGAGATTATGTTAGAACTTGCAACTGCATAGAGAAACGGGAAGGGCTGGTACTTTTAGAAAGTGCCAGCCCTTATCTTTGTTATGTTATAACGTAATGGATTTTATAATGCTTTTGGTGCTCTTGGTTGTATTTGCAGCAATACCAACTACATAATAGTAGTAAGTTTTGCCTTTCTTTACGTTTGTGTCTTTAAACGTTGTTTTGCTCAACGTCTTAACTTTCTTATAGCTTCCTCCTTTTACCTTGCGATATACAGCGTATTTGGATGCCATGTTATCTTTTTTCCAGGAAAGGGAAAGTGTTTTTCCGCTTTTCCTGAGTTTTAATCCGGTTGGAGCCAACAGGATTGCTTTGCCGGTGGTTGTTAATTCCACTGGTTGTCCAGAGGAGAGCTTCGGCGAAACTTTGTATTCGTAAGTGGTGCCGAGGGTCACATCGGAATCAGTATAAGTGGTTACGTTAGATGGAGTTGTGGTCAAAGGTGTAAACTGTCCGGATGCATCTTTTTTAAAGACATCATAACCGGTAGCCCCTGTTATGTCTGCCCAGAGAATGGAAATACTACCACTCTTCGCTGTAGTGGCAATAAGGGTAGAGCCATTTCCGGTTAAGGCTTTCATATGACAATTCCAGTCAGTACTGGTGTCCCAGGTCTGGTAACCCTTTTCTAAAAGGAAACTTTCGCCTTTATGGGCGGTAATGTCGGACACATAATAAGCACCATCGGAGCTTTCTTCATCATCATCGTCATCTACGTGAAGAAATACCGGTTTGTTGAAGGTGAAAACTACAGAGAATTTCGTTCCTTTCGTTAATACAACCGGTGCTGTTAAGGCAAAGGTCTCAAAACCGCTATGGGTTACGGTAAATTTCTGGCTGAGCACTTTGGTGCCGCTTGCCGGATTATCGGAGGACGGATTTATGTAAATACTGATTGTTCCACTGGTAGGGTCTAAATAGTTGGAAATGGCAACCAACTCATCGTTGGCAGTGGCAGTAAAGACGTTTGCCGCTGCTTTGATGTTTTCGTATCCATAGCCGTCACGCATGCCACCATCGTACTGGTAGATTTTTTTGTAGCTATCCTTTGGACCTACCACATAAGAGTAGACAGTGTCGTTGTTTATTCCCTTATCTTCGTAGGAAATCCAGAAGTAGCCATAATCGCCAAACTCGGTTCCCCAACTGTTGCGACAAAGCCAGGCACCGTTTTTGGCAGGTTTGATGGTGGAAAAGTTGTTGCGGCTATAATTGTCATCCCAGCCAACAATGCAAATATCGTGATCCGGATATTCGCTGTTGGCAACGTAATATGCGTCGGTTTCAAAATTAAAATTAGGGTTGGGATTGATGTTATAATCCAAAACGCTGGAATCCATGCCACATACCACCGCACCGTTTTGCATCAGTGCGTCTTTGACAGCTTTTCGGTTGCCAGGATTGATTTCGTAGGTCTGTTTTAACGTAAGTACGTTATGACCGTAGGCAAGGGACTCTGATGGCGCAGATGGCAAAAGCGACAACGGAGCATCACTTTCGGACACCGGCCCATATCCGTTCATCATGAGTCTGCTTAAAATGCCGCTGTAAGCGCCGTTTTCATACCATGCATAGGTTCCGGTATAGGTAATGGTATCGCCCTCTAAGCCGGGAAGTGGGTTTTTCACACCGTTTAGTCCGAAATAGCCCAAATGTACCTCTGATAAATCATAGGTTCCAAGTCCTTGTTTTAACGCATTGGATTCCATG
The DNA here is from genome assembly GCA_900115795.1 of Lachnospiraceae bacterium XBB1006. Taxonomy (GTDB): domain Bacteria; phylum Bacillota; class Clostridia; order Lachnospirales; family Lachnospiraceae; genus XBB1006. Next base: position 203,287 of record FOXT01000005.1, read on the forward strand.
GATGCGCAGGCGGCAAAACACCAGCATAAGCCACTTTCACCCTGGTCTTTTACCGGCGTTAGCAAACCAAGGGAACGAAGGTCGTAGCTTGCAGGATAGGTGGTGCGGGTACGGGTATAGGGCCTTGCAGTCGCCTTGATGGTTTGCTTGAATTGTGCACGTTTAGCGGTAAAACGATTTGCCACACTGTGGCTTGACGGGTTTGCCTGCGCCATAAAAGGTGTGCTGCTTATAAGAAGTGCACACCCTAAAAAGAACGCTGCAAACTGTTTTCTTATTTTGTGATTCATACTAATCCTCCTGAAATTTATTGTAAGAAAGCATAGCCTTTCATACGCAAGTTCCAAGTAGCATCCGTAAACCAATCCTCATCCGTTAGTTTTACAAAGCTTTGCCCGGATTTGGCAGTAATATCGGAATCAATATACCAATCACCGATATCGTCATAATCGGTGTAGGCAAACGTTGGTCGATCAAAGGAAAACAGGATGGTAAACCGTTCTCCTTTTTTCAAGGAAACCGGTTGCTTTAGTAAAAAGGTACGATAGCCCGTCGTGGAGGTGGAAAAGTGCTGAGAAAGCAGTTTTTCGCCGCTGCCGGGGGCATTCTTTTTGTCCTGTTTATAAATGGTCAGGGTGCCGCTTGTTGGTTCTAAGTAATTTGACACACGAAGTAATGTGGTGTTTGACACGGCTGTAAACACATTGGCCATGTCCGTGCAATGTTCGTAGCCATAGAGGGCATACCCACCGTCATGTTGGTAAATGTAAAGGGAAGGGGTCGCTTTTTCTACTTCGTAGGCGTAGCAGGTATCCTGCTGGCTCGGAACATCCTCGTAGGAAAGCCAGAAGTACCCTTTGTTTCCCCAGGAAGAACCCCAACAGTTCTTGCAAAGCCAGGCACCGTCTTGCTTTGGCTTTGTGGTTCCAAAATTGCTGCGTGGATAGTTGTCATCCCAACCAACAATGGTGATGTCGTGATCTAAGTTTTTTTTCTTATTGACGTAAAGCGCACCGGTTTTTGCATTATAGTAGGCAGACCCGTTGCGTGAAAAATGAGTACCACATACCAATGCACCGGTGGTCATAATAGCCTGTTTTACGGCATTCTTATTAGAAGCCTTAATCTCTTTGGTACCGGTGAGGGACAAAACCGCATGACCGGTGGCAAGACTTTGGGACGGCTGAGACGGTAGCATGGAAAGGGGGGCAACCGATTCCGGTACGGCACCGTAGCCGTTCATAAGATGAACTGTGGCAAATCCGCTATAGCCGCCATATTGATACCACGGCTTGTTTCCGGTAAACGTCAGGACGTCTCCCTCTAAGCCCGGGAGTGGTTTGGTAACTCCGGTAAGAGAAAAGTACGCAAGATGTACCTCGGATAAATCGTAAGTTCCAAGCCCCTTCATAAGTGCATTGGATTCCATGGCGGAGGTGGCCGCAAATGCCCAGCATAATCCGGCGTCCTTCTGGAAGCGAACCGGTGTGACCATACCGTGTGCGCGAAGATCGTAGGATTTGGGATATTGTGTTGTTTTTTTTGCACTGACATTGTGTGTGCTAAAAAGTAAAACGAGTGCGGTCATACACACAAAAGCCAGTAGTCGTTTTGCTCTTGCCTGCATAACGTGTCCTCCCCATGGCTTTTTTTCAGTGTAGCATACGGATTCGAAAAGAATGTGAAAGGGGAGGGGCTTTAACAGAAACTTCATTGAAAGAACAGGTTTACTATGCTATGATGGAGGGGATAAGACAACAGTCATAGAGGAAAGGAATTAAGACCTATGAGAAAACAGATTTGGAAAAAGGCAGTAGCAACCATGCTGGCTGCGACGATGATGATTTCCGGCTTTTTTGTACCGGGTACAAACGTGAAGGCAGGAGCGGTGACACGAAGTGGATGGAATATCAATATCTATATGTGTGGATCCGATTTAGAGTCAGATGGAGGAGAAGCAACGAAGGATTTGCTTGAGATTATGAGAGCGAAGAATGTTTCGTCGAATGTGGATATTGTTATCCAGACCGGTGGTGCGAAACAGTGGTTTTATGAGGATTATCTAAAGGATTTTTATCGTAACGAATTGGGAATGACCGATGAGACCATTGCCAGAATTCCCATTCAGAATATTAATGCAGATTATATACAGCGCTATCGCGTGAAGTATGACAATACGATTGTACAGGACGGAGAGAGGATTGTATATCCAAGTCTCGTCTGTATTTCTGATAACGAAGGAATCGCGAATCCACAGAAGGCAGAAGAATTGGGCGTTACAGCTTCCGGCATGGGAGATGAAGCGACTCTGAAGGATTTTATTCAGGATGTGGATTCAAACTACGATCACAACGTATTGGTTCTTTGGAATCATGGTGGTGGAACCGAAGGTGGTGTATGTGTTGACGATTATACCGGTGACAGCTTAAGCCTGGTAGAAATTGACCATGTGCTGACAGAATGTGAAGGAAGTATTCCGAGAGGAAAATATGATGTAATTGGTTACGATGCCTGCCTTATGTCTACCTTTGAGACTATGGCGATGACATCCCGTCATGCAAACTATATGGCGGCATCGATGACGTTAGAGGCCGGAGATGGATGGTATTATACACCAATTATCGAGTCGGTTTCAAACGGAGCAAAGAATTACGACTACACCGGCGCCGATTTTGCGAAGGCAATCTGTGAGGCTTACGAGCAGTATTATTTAACGGAAGAAGCAAAGAATTTAAGTATGTTTGATCCGGATGCATTTATGGCAGCTTATGATATGGCAAAGGTTCGTCCGATGATTGGACAGTTTGATAAGCTTGCCTGGGCCATGACGTTAATCCATAACGACGATGAATTACGGGCCGGTTTTGAAAAGGCAGCGTATTCGGCACAGGCAATCGATGTGAATACGGATTTGGTGGGAATGTATTCTTTTTTGAAGAAAACCATTTCCTATGCAACCAGGAACGAGGCCTTGTATCGCAGAGGCGGTACCAAGACAGGTACGGAGCGTGCGGACATTTTAGCCCAGTATCTGGATGCGGCCAAGGCATTACAGACCAGCCTTTTTGAAGAAACGTATTGTTTAAAATTAGTAAAAGGCGCACCGGAAGGAGCATACGCTAAGGAGGAGGGAATTTCCTTCTATTATCCGCAAAAAGATAGTTATGACGATGGAAATTACGCGCGCTTTGACTATGACAAGCTTGGCATTAGTACCTACTACCAGGCGTATGCCTATAGTGTAGCCCGCGGGATTACCCGTGCACAGGCGGAAAAAGCAAAGACGTCCCTGTCCTACAACAAGAAGAAAGGTACGTATACGTTTAAGTTGCTAAGTGATAACCTGGATTACTTAACCTTCTTTGGACAAAAGGGCTACGTGGTAAAGAACGGAAAAGAGCGTTTGGTACGTTACTGCAACCAGTCTACGGACAAAGCATCCTTTACCATGAAACCGTTGACCACCTATCCGGAATTTAACGGAGAGCCGGTTTATTTGGGAGAAAAAGACCCGACCTATGAAGATTATGAATTTATTGCCTGCGTAAACGGGGAGGATTACGAAAGTCTGTATTTGTATAAGGAAAAAGGAAAATTCTACGTTTTTGCAGATCATGAGTTACAGGCCGGAGACGTGATTACACCGGTGAAGATTGAAGATGGAGAATATACGCCAAATAAGAAGGCAAGTTATACGTTGAAGAAGAAGGATATTAACGAAGAGGGAGATGCGCTTCTTCCACTTACTATGGTGAAGAATACCGATAAGAAGATGCGTTGTACCTTCGTTGCGCAAAATGCTGCCGGTACCCAGACAAAATGCGCTTTTTATCATGATGACATCCTTTTCTTCAGCAAAGTGAAGGCAAGCCTTTCAAAGAAAACCTTCAAAGCGACAGGAAAAAGGATTTGTCCGAAGGTAACGGTAAAGGTTGGAAAGAAGACCTTAAAGAAGAATAAAGATTACAAGGTAACGTATGTCAATAATCTTGGCGCAGGAACTGCAACCGCGAAGATTACCGGAATTGGAAAGTACCGCTATGCGCCAACTAAGACGTTATCCTTTAAGATCCGCGTGAATCACAACCGCAAATTGAAATAATTTGGCATTTGACAGGAAATAGAGTTGACAATTTGGACACATTTGGTGTATAGTAAGATTGTCAATTGAAAAAGGGGAGCTTGCGCAAGCAGGCTGAGAGGAAAGTGTGTCTTTCGACCCTTAAACCTGATTTGGATAATGCCAACGTAGGAACATAGTGCATAATTTAAACCATGAGTTTTTGGGCTGAGGAGCAGATCCTCAGCCCTTTTTTCATGCAGAAATAGTAGAAAAGAAATTGGGGGCGACGTATGGTTAAAGTTAATGGAAAAGAGCTTCCGGTAGAGGGCATGCTTCTTTCGGAGTTTTTGCAAAGGGAAGCGTATCCCATAGACCGGATTGTGGTAGAGCGAAATCTGGAGATTGTGCCAAAACAAACGTACGGTCTGGTAAAGCTTGAAGCTGGCGATTGCGTGGAAGTGGTTAGCTTTGTAGGAGGCGGTTGATATGACAAAGGAAGCATATGAAAAAGCGCTTTGCCAGCGACAGGGTAACGAGCGAACCAACCTGTTTTCCCGCGCAACAGTGGCAATTTGCGGACTTGGTGGCTTAGGCTCGGCAATTGCTTTGATGTTGGCACGTTCCGGTGTGGGACGGTTGGTGGTAATAGACCACGACGAGGTGGAGCTTTCGAATATTCATAGACAACAATATCGGATAAGCCAAATTGGACAAAAGAAAACGGATAGTATCAAAGAACTGATTGGAGAGGTGAACCCTTACTGTGATGTCATAACAAAAAATGTAATTGTGACGGAGGAAAATATCGGTGGGCTTTTAGCAGAAGCGGATGTGGTATGTGAGGCCTTTGATAAGCCGGAAAATAAAGCGATGCTTGTAAATACCATGCAGACGCTTTTTCCGGAAAAACCGGTGGTAACCGGATCCGGCATGGCAGGATTCGGGGATGCAAATGCCATTCGTACAAAACACATTACCCCTACCCTGACGGTTTGTGGAGACGGGGTAAGCGATGTGGCAACACAGGGGAGTCTGGTAGCTGCCAGAGTAGGTATCTGCGCGGGACATCAGGCCCTTTCCATATTAGCGAGGATAGAAGGATTGGAGAGAGAAGAAGATGGAAGATAAGTTTGAACTTGGTGGCGTGTCTTTTTCATCCCGTTTTATATTGGGATCCGGAAAATATTCTCTGGACCTGATTAAAGCAGCGGTGCAGGATGCGGGGGCACAGATGATTACGGTTGCCGTAAGACGTGCAAATACCAAAGAAAGCGATAATATTATGAATTATATTCCGGAGGGAGTGACCTTACTTCCAAACACCTCCGGGGCAAGAGATGCCGAAGAGGCGGTTCGCATTGCGCGATTAGGAAGAGAACTTGGATGCGGTAATTTTGTTAAGGTGGAAATTATGCGGGATTCAAAGTATTTGCTGCCGGATAACTTAGAAACAGTAAAGGCAACGGAACGGTTGACCAAAGAGGGATTCATCGTTATGCCGTATATGTATCCGGACTTGTATGTGGCGCGTCAGCTGGTGGAGGCAGGAGCAGCCTGTGTTATGCCGCTTGCAGCACCAATTGGTTCGAATCGAGGACTTGCAACGAAGGAGTTCATTCAGATTTTGATTGACGAATTGGATGTTCCGATTATCGTGGATGCAGGCATTGGACGCCCGTCACAGGCGTGTGAAGCAATGGAAATGGGAGCTGCTGCAATTATGGCGAATACCGCATTGGCAACAGCGAGAAATATTCCACAAATGGCAAGTGCGTTTAAGGCGGCCATTGAAGCGGGAAGAAGTGCCTACCTGGCAGGACTTGGCCGAGTTATGAGCCGCGGTGCAGAAAGCAGTGATCCGCTAACCGGATTTTTGCGGGATTAGGAGGCGCGGTATGGAGAATCAGTTTTTGGTGGATTCGGAATATCTTTCCAAAGAGGCGCTTTTGAAAAAACATCGGTTGGAAGAGGAACCGGAAAGTCGCACGAATCACATGGCCTATCAGGAAGGCATGGAGGTAATCGATTCGGATATTAAGCAAACCGTTTTAAATGCCATAAAAGATTACGATCCAACCATTTACAAAAAAGAAGATGTGTTGTTTGCACTACAAAAGAAAAGCTGTGATGTGGAGGATTTGAAAGCGCTTTTGTCTCCGGCAGCAGAACCTTACTTAGAGCAAATGGCTGTGCGGGCGCGTACGGAAACCAGCAAACATTTTGGCAATACGGTGTATTTATTCACACCGCTTTATATAGCCAATTATTGTGAGAATTATTGTGTGTATTGCGGCTTTAATTGTTTTAATCATATTCGGAGAAATCTGTTGAAGGACGAGGAGCTTCGGCATGAGATGCAGGTCATTGCGGATTCCGGTATGGAGGAAATTCTGATTCTTACCGGAGAAAGCCGTGCAAAAAGCGATGTGCACTACATTGGTGAGGCGGTAAAAATGGCGAAGGAGTACTTCCGTATGGTGGGACTTGAAATTTATCCGCTTAACACAGAGGAATATGCGTATTTGCATGCATGTGGCGCGGATTATGTTACGGTCTTTCAGGAAACCTATGATACCACCGTTTATGAATCGCTCCATTTGGCCGGACACAAGCGCTGCTGGCCATATCGGTTTGATGCACAGGAACGTGCGCTTCGAGGCGGTGTGCGTGGGGTAGCATTTGCGGCACTTTTAGGATTGGCGGATTTCCGAAAGGATGCTCTTGCTACAGCCCTTCATGCGTCGCTTTTGCAAAAAAAATACCCCCATGCAGAGATTTCCCTGTCCTGTCCGCGGCTTCGTCCAATCAAAGGGAATGAAACGATTCATTCGGAAAATGTACATGAGCGGCAGCTGCTGCAAATCATCTGTGCCTATCGTATATTTTTGCCTTACGCGGGGATTACGGTATCGTCTAGAGAAAGTGCCACATTCCGAAACGGGATTGCAAAGATTGCGGCTACGAAGATTTCAGCGGGAGTTTCTACGGGCATTGGTGATCACGAGGAAAAATACCATGGACAGGAAGCAGAACAGGCCGGGGATGAGCAGTTTGAGATTGATGATGGCAGAAGCTTTGAGACCATGTATGAAGATATGGAAGGAGAGGGCTTGCAGCCCGTGTTAAACGATTATTTGTATGTGTAAGATAATTGCAATGACGGATAGTCACGTGGCAAAAGGAAATTTTTTAAACAGAATAGACGAGATTTGCCAAAGCGGTGTCTATGGACTGATTCTTCGGGAAAAGGACACAACGGATGCAGAGTATGAGTGGCTGGTACGGAAAGTCCTGCCGATTTGTGAGCGGTACGATACGCGTCTGATTTTGCATGAGCATGTAAAGGTGGCGCTTCGATTGAAACATCCGTATCTGCATGTCTCCATGGGAACGCTGTCACAGATGCAGGGCAAGGAGCGTCGGGCATTTTGGATGCTTGGGGCATCGTGTCATAGCCGGGAAGAGGTGCAAAAGGCCGTGTGTTTCGGCGCAACTTATGTGACCTTAAGTCCAATTTTTGAAACTGCATGCAAACCGCTGGCGGATGCACTTGGAACGAAGGTTCTTTCGGATGTGGCAAAAAATGCTACGATTCCGGTAATTGCCCTTGGAGGAATCCGTGTGAACAATGTTTCCCAGGTGAAAAAAAGCGGTGCCGAGGGAATTTGTGTGCGCGGAGAATACATGACCTGCAAGGATGTGGCATGGCTAACCAGGCGGTTTACCGATCAATGGAGGGAGGCTTGAAAATGAGACGGGAAACGTTGCGATTGTATGCGATTACCGATCCGAAGTACGCAGTGCATGTTTCCATGAAGGATGTGGTGAGAAGTGCGTTAGAAGGTGGTGTCACCATGATTCAATTAAGGGAAAAAAATTGTTCGCAGGAAGCATTTTTGCAGAAGGCAAAGGAAATTTGTGCCCTTTGCCACGCTTATCAGGTGCCGCTTATCATAAACGATAATTGGCAGGTGGCATTGGATAGTGGAGCGGATGGGGTGCATCTTGGACAGTCGGATTTGCCGGAGGATATCCGATTTTTAAAAGAAAAGAAGCTATGGGTCGGCATTACCGCAAAGACTGTGGAACAGGCACAGCGAGCGGAAGCTATGGGTGCCGATTACATAGGGGTTGGTGCGTTGTTTGGCTCGCCGACCAAACAGGATGCAAAACGCATTACGTTTTCGGAATGTAAGGAAATTTGTGAAAGTGTTTCCATTCCGGCAGTGGGCATTGGTGGAATTACCAAGGATAATCTTAGGGAATTAGAAGGGATTCCACTTGCAGGTGTTGCCCTTGTTTCTGCCGTATTCGGTGCAGAGGATATACGAAATAGCAGTAGGGAGTTGCGGAGGCTTACGGAGGAGATTTTTACATAAGAAAGAGAGCTATGAAGATGAAAAGCGTATTAAGTATAGCAGGAAGTGATTGCAGTGGCGGTGCAGGGATTCAAGCAGATTTAAAGGCGATGATGGCCAATGGCGTGTACGGCATGAGTGCCATTACCGCTTTGACGGCGCAAAACACCATGGGTGTGCAAAGCATTTACCCGGTGCCACCGGAGTTTTTAGAACAACAGTTACTTAGTGTATTTACAGATATTATGCCGGATGCAGTAAAAATTGGAATGGTCTCCGATCCGGACTTAATTAGTGTGATTGCAAAGACACTTGTCCGATTTGGAGCAAAAAACATTGTGGTGGATCCCGTTATGGTTGCCACAAGTAAGGCAACCCTCGCGGGACAGGACGCGATTCTTAGAGCATGTGAAGAATTGTATCCCCTTGCGCGTGTTTTAACGCCGAACATTGCGGAGGCAGAGGCGTTGGTTGGGAAGTGTATTCGGAGTCGCCAGCAAATGGAGTGTGCAGCCGTTCAATTGGGTGAACGATTCCAAACAAGTATCTTAATTAAGGGCGGTCACCGGAAAAATGATGCGGATGATGTGTTCTACTATGCTCCTAGCGGGGAACTGCATTGGGTGTTTGGCCGACGGGTGGATAATCCGAATACCCATGGAACCGGTTGTACATTGTCGAGCAGTATTGCAGCGAATTTGGCGAAGGGGTGTAGTTTATATGACAGCATCGTTTGTGCCAAGGATTACATTACCAGAATAATTTTATTTGGACTTGACTTAGGGCATGGCAGCGGCCCGTTAAATCATGCTGCCACATTAACGGAAAAGAAAGAGTAGAGGAGAAGGAAAAAGATGATTCGATACACAACACAGATGGATGCAGCACGTAAAGGCATCTACACAAAAGAATTAGAGGAAGTTGCAGCAAAAGAACGGATGGATAAGGAAACACTTCGTAAGCTTGTAGCAGAAGGAAAAGCAGTTATTTGCGCAAACAAACATCATACGGCACTTAGCCCACAGGGTGTGGGAAGTATGCTTCGCACCAAGATTAATGTGAATCTGGGAGTGTCCAGGGATTGCAAGGATTACGACATTGAAATGCAAAAAGTGATGCAGGCGGTTAATCTTGGGGCGGAAGCAATCATGGATTTGTCTTCCCATGGGGATACCCGTCCATTCCGAAGAAAATTAACCAGCGAGTGTCCGGCTATGATTGGTACCGTTCCGGTGTACGATAGTGTAATTCATTATCAGCGTGATTTGGCAACCTTGTCAGCAAAGGATTTTATTGATGTGGTGCGTATGCATGCGGAGGACGGCGTGGATTTTGTTACATTGCACTGTGGCATTACCAGAAAAACCATTGACCAGATTAAGAATCATAAGCGTAAAATGAACATTGTCAGCCGCGGAGGTAGTCTGGTGTTTGCATGGATGTCCATGACAGGAGAAGAGAATCCTTTTTACGAGTATTTTGATGAAATTCTGGATATTTGCGAGGAGCATGATGTGACCATTTCCCTGGGAGATGCTTGTCGTCCGGGATGTTTAGCGGATGCAACGGATGTTTGTCAGATTGAAGAACTGGTTCGTCTTGGGGAATTAACCAAACGTGCCTGGGAGCATAACGTGCAGGTAATGGTGGAAGGTCCGGGACATGTGCCGCTTAATCAGGTTGCCGCCAATATGGAAATCCAGCAGTCAATTTGTATGGGCGCACCATTTTATGTATTAGGACCAATTGTTACGGACATCGCGCCGGGATATGATCACATTACCAGCGCAATTGGAGGCGCCGTAGCGGCAATGAGCGGAGCAGCATTTCTTTGCTACGTAACGCCGGCAGAGCATTTGGCACTGCCGAATGTAGAGGATGTAAAGCAGGGAATTATTGCTTCCAAGATTGCAGCCCATGCAGCAGACATTGCAAAGGGAATTCCGGGAGCGCGTGAGCAGGATGACAAAATGGCCGATGCAAGACGTGCCCTTGATTGGGAAGCCCAGTATGCTTGTGCCCTTGATCCGGAAACGGCAAAAGCCATTCGTGAAAGCCGTAAGCCGGAAGAGGATCACGAAGAAACTTGCAGTATGTGTGGAAAATTCTGCGCCGTGCGTAGCATGAATAAAGCACTGAGTGGGGAGTATATTGATATCTTATAAAAAAGAAAGTTGGCCGCGACGCATGATCGCGGCCTCTTTCTTTTTTATGCTAAAAATGGTATAATTAGTTAAAAGTTTACTTTTTCACAGGACAAGGTGTTGTAGAAAGAAGAGGGTAACAAGATATGGATATGAAAAATATGAACATGAAAGACACGAAAACACCGTACTCACTGGATCCGAACCGAAATAGGAAAGATCCTCGTGCGGGAATCATTCCGGAGTGCGTGGATATGAATGCACCGTTTCGGGAACCCCTTGCAAGATTTGCAACTGCAGTAACCGACCGGGCTGCAATTAAGCTGGGAAGAGAGAAGATTACCAAGGAAAGCCCGGAATATTGGGGTCTTGCGAATCTTATTACGGATGCACAGTGCGAGATTGCCTTGAAGATGGAGAAACGAAAACCAAAGACGTTTGAGGAAATTGCGGCTCGTTGTCCGGAGTATTCGAAGGAAGAATTGCAGAAGCAATTGGATGAGATGTCCTATAATGGCGTGATTGAGTATAATTACGAGAATCCGCAGCACGTGCGCCAGTATGTTTTACCGATGTATGTACCGGGATCGGCGGAATTTGGAAATATGAATCCGGATAATTTTAAGAAGTATCCGGAGGTAGGACCGTTTTTTGAGCGTATGAGTCGTATCCCGTTAGAGGGATTGACCCACATGGTGCCTATGGGTGGTGCAGGAATTGGTATGCACGTGATTCCGGTGGAGAAATCCATTGAGATGGCAAATAATTCTTGTAGTCTGGAACATATTTCTCACTGGCTTGATAAATACGAGGGAAAATATGCAGCATCTCCTTGTTCCTGTCGTAAATCCAGAACAACATTTGAAGAGGGGTGCGCGGACGATCCGGAAGGCTGGTGTATTGCGGTTGGCGATATGGCGGACTGGGTTGTGGAAACCAACAAAGGTGGTCGTTATATTACCAGAGAAGAAGCCCTTGCCATTATGAAGCAGGCTGAAGAAAATGGATTTGTACATCAGATTACCAATATTGATGGAGAAGAGAAGATTTTTGCAATCTGTAACTGCAATGTGAATGTATGTTACGCGCTTCGTACGTCTCAGTTATTTAATACACCGAATATGTCGCGTTCCGCTTATGTGGCCCATGTAGACAAGGAAAATTGTGTGGCTTGCGGACAATGTGTGGAGGTATGCCCGGCAGGAGCAGCGACCCTTGGACAGAAGCTTTGTAAAAAAGATGGAACACAGGTCGTATACCCGAAAATGCCGCTTCCGACCGAAAAGAAGTGGTCGCAGGAAATGTGGACAGAAGATTATCGGGATATTAACCGAATTAATACGCATAAGACCGGTACTGCACCATGTAAAACGGCATGCCCTGCCCATATTCCGGTACAGGGATATATTAAAATGGCATCCCAGGGAAGATATGAGGAAGCCCTTGCACTGATTAAGAAATACAATCCGTTACCGGCGGTGTGTGGTCACGTATGTAATCGCCGTTGTGAGGATGCCTGCACCCGTGGAACCATTGATGAGGCATTGGCAATCGATGAAGTTAAGAAATTCGTAGCAATGCGGGATTTAAAGGCGGATACACGTTACATTCCAAAGAAGGTGATTCCAAAGTTGGGCGCCGGATTTGATGAGAAAATTGCTATTATCGGAGCAGGTCCGGCAGGTATTTCCTGTGCTTACTATTTGGCATTAAAGGGATATAAGCCGACGTTATTTGATAAGAACCAGAAACCGGGCGGTATGGTGACCTATGGTATTCCGTCTTTCGTTATGGAAAAAGATGTGGTGGAAGCAGAAGTGGATGTTCTTAGGACATTGGGAGTAGATATCCGCTTAGGCGTAGAAGTTGGTAAAGATATTACCCTGGCCCAACTTCGTGAACAGGGTTACAAAGCATTTTACCTTGCCATCGGCTGCCAGGGCGGTCGTGGTATCCAGGTTCCGGGAGAAGATGCCAGGGGCGTAATGAAGGGTGTAGATTTGTTACATACCGTAATTGATGATGAAAGCTATTGCTTACAGGGAGACACAGTTGTCATCGGTGGAGGAAACGTTGCCATTGATGTAAGCCGTACAGCGATTCGTTGTGGTTCATCGAAGGTTACGCAGGTTTCGTTAGAGACACGAGAATGCATGCCGGCACTTCCGGAAGAAATTGCGTTGGCTGAATCGGAAGGCATTTTGTTTGAAGGCGGATGGGGACCGAAGGAGATTCGAACAGAGAATGGAAAAGTTACCGGAATTATCTTCAAGCGTTGTACCCAGGTGAAGAATGCCGAAGGACGTTTTGATCCAAAATACGATGAAAATGATACCATGGAACTGCCTTGCAAGAATGTAATTTTGTCCGTCGGTCAGACCACCGTTTGGGGAGATTTGTTAGCAGGCGAGAAGGTGGAATTCAGAGGTCCGGCACCGGTAGCAGATCCGGTTACGTTCCAGACCAATGTGGAGGATATTTTTGTGGGCGGAGATATGTTCTATGGACCACGATTTGCCATTGACGCCATTGCATGTGGAAAAGAAGGTGCAGTGTCTATTCATCGTTTTGTACAGCCACATTCTTCTTTGACGATAGGACGAGATCCGAATTTCTTTGTGGAACTTGATAAAGAGGATATTCTTGTAAAGGACTATGATCATGTGGGACGACAGACAGCAGGTTACAAGAAAGCAGCAGACGGACAGTTATCCTTCCGTGACACCAAGGAACTCTTTACGGAGGAACAGGTAAAGGCAGAAACATCCCGTTGCTTAGGTTGTGGAGCTTCCATTGTGGATCCGAATAAGTGTGTGGGATGCGGTTTATGTACCACACGTTGTGAATTCGATGCCATTAAACTTACCCGGGATAATCCGGATGCATCGACGATGCGAAAGGCAGAAGAGAAGCTGAAATATATACTTCCAAATGCAGCAAAGCAAACGTTAAAGAGACCATTCGTAAAGAAGACACCGAAGGAAACAGCTTGGTTAAAGAAATAAAAGTATAAAAAAGCTACCCGGGTTGAGGAAAGCCTCGCCGGATAGCTTTTTTTCAATAATTAAGAAATCTTTGATTCCGATTGTATCTCATGGGAATCCGATTCGTCTTTCTTAAGATTCTTTACGGCAGTGGAGAGCATCAGTTTAATTCGGTTTAACTGATTTACCTCCGACGCCCCCGGATCGTAGTCAATGGCCACAATATTAGAGCCAGGATAACTTGCACGCAAGCGTTTGATAACGCCCTTTCCAACAATATGGTTCGGGAGACATCCAAACGGCTGGGCACAAATAATATTTGGTGTGCCGGAATGAATTAATTCTAACATTTCTCCGGTTAAGAACCAGCCTTCACCGGTTTGGTTTCCAAGAGAAACGATTCCTTTGGCATAATTTCCAAGGTCTTCGATATGAGCAGGTGGGGTAAAGCGTTTGCTTTCTTCAAAAGCTTTTCGTGCATCCTTTCGAAGCCATTCTAAGAATTTAATTCCCATGTCGCCAATGCGCTCGTTACGGGAGCGAACACCCAAATGTTCTACTTTGAAACGGTTGTTGTAGAAGGTGTAAAGCAAAAAGTCGGTTAAATCCGGAACAACAGCTTCTGCGCCTTCAGCCTCAAGCAAGTCAACAACGTAGTTATTGGCCAAAGGAGAGAATTTTACCAGAATTTCACCAACCACACCAACCCGTGGTTTCTTTACATCGGTAATCGGCAAGGTGTCAAAATCAGAAATAATCTGACGGCACATCTTACGGAATTTGTGATGGGTAGGTATCGCTTTGCCACTTACAAAAGCAATCACTTCTTCCTTCCATTTTTCATGAAGGGCATTGGCAGAGCCCGGAATCTTCTCATATGGTCGAACGCGGTAAAGGCAGCGCATAAAGATATCTCCAAAAATCATGGCATACAGTCCACGTTTTACAAGTGGAAGAGTAATCTTAAATCCGGGATTCTTCTCAAGTCCACTTAAGTTAATGGAAATAACCGGAATTTCCGGATGACCGGCGCGTTCCAAAGCCCGTCGTATAAATCCTATGTAGTTACTTGCACGACAACCACCACCGGTCTGGGAAATAATAACCGCTGTTTTGGTTAAGTCGTAACGACCGGACTCTATGGCCTCCATAATCTGTCCAACCACAATAAGGGAAGGGAAGCAGGCATCGTTGTTCACAAACCTCAGTCCCATATCAATGGCTGCGCGGTTGTCATTTCCAAGTACTTCAAAATTATAGCCGGCTGCATCAAAAGCAGGACCAATTAAGTCAAAGTGAATTGGAGACATCTGTGGGCATAGAATCGTGTATTCATGCTTCATTTTTTTCGTAAAAATAATACGCTTATGTGCAGATGACACGATGTTACGCGGCTTATGCTTCTTCTTTTTCACGCGAAGGGCAGACAATAAGGAGCGCACGCGAATACGGGCTGCGCCCAGGTTGTTTACCTCATCGATTTTCAAACAGGTATAAATCTTACCGGATTTTGTCAAAATATCGTTTACAGCATCCGTCGTTACGGCATCCAGTCCACAACCAAAGGAGTTAAGCTGAATGATGTCCAGGTCGTCTCTTGTCTTTGCGTAGTTTGCAGCAGCGTAAAGACGAGAATGGTACATCCACTGATCCATAACAATAAGCGGGCGTTCCACTTTACCAAGGTGGGAAACGGAATCCTCCGTCAAAACGGCAATGCCATAGGAATTAATCAGTTCCGGTATTCCGTGGTTGATTTCCGGATCTACGTGATAAGGACGCCCTGCAAGGACAATACCGTTGCGTCCGGTCTTTTCCATATAAGCAAGGGTTTCTTCGCCCTTACGCCGGATATCCTCGCGAACGGTCTCTAACTCTTTCCATCCAAGGTGTGCGGCAGCCTTAATTTCGGCTTCCGGAATGCCGAATTCTTTGGTGAATTCGCAAACCAGGCTGTCCGTCAAAATCTTCTCGGATGTGAACGCAAAAAACGGATTCAGGAACCGGACATCGCCACGGGTAATTTCGTCCACGTTGTTCTTGATATTCTCTGCGTAGGAAGTGACAATCGGGCAATTGTAGTGGTTGTTGGAATCGGAAAATTCTTCCCGCTCGTACGGAATACAAGGGTAGAAGATAAAATCCGGATTCTCTTTAATTAACCAACTGATATGTCCGTGGGTCAACTTCGCAGGGTAGCATTCGGATTCACTTGGGATGGATTCAATACCTAACTCATAAATCTTACGGGAAGATTGTGGAGAAAGGAGTACAGAGAATCCCAATTGGGTGAAAAACGTATGCCAAAACGGATAGTTCTCGTACATATTTAACACTCTCGGAATACCTACTGTTCCACGGGGAGCAGTAGCCGCCGGGAGCGACGTATAGTTAAACAAACGTTTGTATTTGTATTCAAACAAGTTTGGAATATTCTCTTTATTCTTCTCTTTGCCAAGACCACGTTCGCATCGGTTACCGGTTACAAAATGTCTGCCACCACCGAAATTATTGATGGTTAATAAGCAATGATTGGTACAACCCTGGCAACGGGTTAGCCTGGTATCGTAGGTAAGGGCGTTTATACCGGCAAGATCAAGCGTGGTGGTCTGGTAACCCTTTTCATGGCGCTCCCTGGCAACCAAAGCAGCACCAAAGGCACCCATAATTCCTGCGATATCCGGGCGAATGGCTTCGCGTCCACTGATGGTTTCAAAGCTGCGAAGAACGGCATCGTTATAAAACGTTCCACCCTGCACAACAATGTTCTTTCCAAGTTCAGCCGGATCCGTCAGTTTGATTACTTTAAACAAAGCATTCTTAATTACGGAGTAGGCCAGACCCGCGGAAATATCGGCCACGGAAGCGCCTTCTTTTTGCGCCTGTTTTACCTTGGAATTCATAAATACCGTACAACGGGTTCCAAGATCAATCGGATGGCTGGCAAACAGAGCTTCCTTGGCAAAATCCTTCACTGCAAAATTCAAGCTGTTGGCAAATGTTTCGATAAAAGAACCGCAACCGGAAGAACAAGCTTCGTTTAATTGAACGCTGTCAACGGTTTGATTCTTAATCTTAATGCACTTCATATCCTGACCACCGATATCTAAAATACAATCCACTTCCGGGTTAAAGAAGGAAGCAGCATAGTAATGGGAAACGGTTTCTACTTCGCCTTCATCAAGCATAAGGCCGGCTTTCAAAAGTGCTTCGCCATATCCGGTAGAGCAGGAGTGTACAATTCTTGCGCCTTCCGGCATAAGAGAATATAACTCTTTCATAGAGCGGATGGCAGTCATCAAAGGATTGCCGCCGTTGTTACTATAAAAAGAGTACAAAAGGGAACCGTCTTCACCCACAAGCGCAATCTTGGTTGTGGTAGAGCCGGAGTCGATTCCAAGGTAGCAGTCACCGCGATAGGTATGTAAATCGCCTTTCTTCACACTGGCCTGTTCATGGCGGGTGGTGAAGGCTTTATAATCCTCCTTTGAGGAAAAAAGCGGGTCAAGACGTGCTACTTCGAATTCCATATGAATATCGGAATCCAACTTGTCAACAATATGTTGCAAAGACATAACCGTGTCTTCTTTATAATTCAAAGCAGAACCAATTGCTGCGAATAAATGAGAATTATCCGGGTCAATAATGTGTTCTGCGTCCAGGTTCAAGGTACGAATAAATGCTTTCTTCAATTCCGGAAGAAAGTGTAGAGGTCCGCCTAAAAATGCAACATGACCGCGAATCGGTTTGCCGCAGGCCAAACCACTAATGGTCTGATTTACAACAGCCTGAAGAATTGAGGCGGATAAATCTGCTTTGCTTGCACCCTCATTAATGAGAGGCTGAATATCCGTTTTGGCAAAAACACCGCAACGGGCTGCGATAGGGTAAATCTCTTTATAATCCTTAGCATAGGCATTAAGCCCCGGTGCATCCGTCTGTAGCAGGGATGCCATTTGGTCAATAAAAGAACCGGTACCACCGGCACAGATTCCATTCATACGCTGCTCTACGTTGCCGCCTTCAAAATAGATAATCTTGGCATCTTCGCCACCAAGTTCAATGGCAACATCGGTTTGTGGTGCCTGGTTGGTTAGTGCACTGGCTACGGCAATAACTTCTTGAACAAATGGGATACCTAAGTGCTTCGCCAATGTTAATCCTCCGGAACCGGTAATCATGGGTGCAATCTGCACATCTCCGGTAATTTGAAAAGCTTCCTTTGTTAAGTCCTGTAATGTCTGTCGAATGTTTGCGAAATGTCGCTTGTAGTCGGAAAAAACTAAATCTCCCTCCGGGTTTAAAATGGCAATTTTCACAGTGGTAGAACCAATATCAATTCCTAGTTTGTACAAATTATTAATACTCATCATTTTCACCATTTTCTACTTATTAAATAGTGTACAACATACAAGGTACACAAATTACATTATACGACAGGATTTGAGAAAACACAATATCTTTATACTTGAGTATTTGACAAAGTTATGCGTAGAATTTATAATTAACTATTAGGAGGATGCAACATGAAAGGAATGAATAAACTAGAACGCTCCTTGGGGAAGATTGCGATTCCCCATTTGATTTCCTATATTATAGGAGCCTACGCCATTGGATTGGTGTTGTTTTACGTCGCTCCCCGGATGTTGTTTTATTTAACCTTAGAACCGTACTATATTTTTCGCGGTCAGGTTTGGAGACTTGTTTCCTGGATTTTTGTTCCAAGTGATACAAGTATCTTAAGTCTTATCATGATGATTTTTTACTATCAGATTGGTGGACAGTTAGAGCAATATTGGGGCACGTTTCGTTTCAACCTGTATATGTGGGAAGGAATTGTCTTTACGGACATTGCGGCAATTGTATTGTATTTTATAATAGGAACTAAGATGCCGCTTAGCTGGTTTTTCAGCACCCAGTATATAAATTTATCGCTGTTTTTAGCTTTTGCGGTATGTTTTCCGAATCTGGAGATTTTACTGTGGTTTATCATCCCAATTAAGATGAAGTGGATGGCAGTGGTATATGCGTTGATTACGTTCTATGAGATATTGCAAAGTGACTGGGTAGTAAGAACAGCAATTATCGCATCGATTATGAACTTCATAATCTTTTATCTTTCAACAAGGAATTACAGACAATATGCACCGCAAGAACGGCATCGGAAGCGGAAGTTCCAGCAGAGGATGCAAGAGAGCGAGCATAGAACCAAGCACAAATGCACAATATGTGGAAGAACAGAGAAGGATGGCGAAGATTTGCAATTCCGGTACTGTTCAAGATGTGATGGCAATCATGAATATTGTCAGGATCATTTATTTACACATCAGCATATTAAATTACAATAGGAGGCCATATGAATTTATTATCAGGATTAGAGAAATTTGGATTGTCAGCAGACGGAACTATGAACATTTTTGAAGATGAGAAATCTACAACCAAGGCTTCTGCCGGTGCAGGCAACAAGGATGGAAAAGAAGCGGCTCCGGAACCAACGGAAGCAGACTTTTTATTGGAAAAACACGTTCGTTGCCCAATGTGCGAGAAAGTATTTGCAGAGAAGTCCGTTAAGAATGGTAGAGTGAAACGTTTAGAGCCGGACAGAGATTTACGTCCACGTCACGCATACATTGATACGCTGAAGTATTCTGTTCAGTCTTGTCCGAATTGCGGATACACCGGACTTGCCAGAAGTATCAGTGAGCTGACCTCTGTACAGCGTAAGTTGATTCAGGAGAACATTTGTGACAAATTCAAACCGAGTCCGGTAGAAGAAATGGATTCCTATACGTATGATTATGCCATCGAACGTTACAAATTGGCATTGTTTAACAGCATTGCCAAGAAGGGTAAGAATAGTGAGAAGGCATATATTTGCTTATGCATGTCCTGGTTGTTACGTGGAAAGGCAGAAGAATTAGAGAAGGCTGAGAATAAGGATCAGGCAGCCATCGATGCAGTACGTAAAGAAGAGGCCGCTTATTATGATCAGGCTTACGATGGATTCATGAAGGCTGTATCAACCGAGCAGTTCCCAATGGTGGGGATGGATCAGAGTACAGTGGACTTCTTATTGGCATCCATGAGCTATCGCCTGGGCAAATTAGAAATTGCCAGCAAGATGATTAGCAGCATTATCACTTCACCGGCAGCCAACAGCCGAATGAAAGATAAGGCGCGTGATTTGAAAGAAGAAATAATTAATGCAATAAAGACAGGCAAGATTGGCAAATAATTATAGCAGATAAGATAAGGGTAACTTTTGTAAGAAAAAGTTGCCCTTTTTTTGTGGAAAAGTGTTGACAAAGGAGAACGGTGGTGGTATCTTTAATTCATAGATGTTAGCACTCTTTTTTATCGAGTGCTAACAGGAACAAAAGAAGGTGGTGACGACTTGGAAAATAACGTGGAGATGGCTCCATTAGATGAACGAAAACGAAAGATATTAAGTTTAATTATTCGGAGCTATTTAGAGACCGGCGAGCCGGTGGGATCCCGTACGATTTCGAAGATGTTGGATATTACCTTAAGTTCTGCAACCATTCGGAATGAGATGTCGGATTTGGAGGATATGGGCTATATACTGCAGCCCCATACATCGGCCGGACGAATTCCGTCAGATCTTGGTTATCGTTTTTACGTAAATGAGTTGATGGTAGAGCATGATCGAGATGTTGCGAAGATGCAGGAATTTGTTATCGAGAAGACGGAGAAGATGGAGAAGATGCTTAAGAATGTGGTGAAGGCATTGGCAGCGAATACCAATTACGCAACCTTAATTACTTCTCCGAATACCAGCCGGAATAAGGTGAAGTTCATTCAGCTTTCGCAGGTAGAAGAAAGACAGCTTGTGGCGGTTATTGTTATGGAAGGGAACATTGTAAAGAATAAGATTATGGAGTTTCCGGAGGACATTGACGCAGAGACAATTTTGAAGCTGAATATCCTGTTAAACTCAACGCTGAATGGATTGACAAGGGAAGAAATTAACCTTGGTGTGATTGCGAAGATGAAAGAGCAATCCGGTGCCTATTCTCAGATTGTCAACGAAGTGCTTGATGCGGTGGCAGAAGCTTTTTCGGAAGATGAAGAGTTGCAGGTATACACCAGTGGCGCGACGAATTTGATTAAGTATCCGGAATTGGCCGACACGGAGAAGGCAGGCGCATTGCTATCTGCGTTTGAAGATAAGGAAGAGCTGATTGAGTTTTTGGCTGAGACCAAGGATGATAACAAAGAGGATGGCATTCAGGTCTATATTGGTAACGAGTCTCCAATTCAGACAATGCAGGATTGTAGCGTCGTAACAGCGACCTACGATTTAGGAAACGGACTTTCCGGACACATAGGCATTGTAGGTCCGAAGCGTATGGATTATGAGAATGTAATGGAGAATTTGAAGAGTATAAAGACGCAACTTGATGTCGCGTTTAAGAATAATGATTCGGAGAAGCCGAATTAGGATAGAAGAAGGGAGTAAGAATAGGTGGCGAAGAAAGAAAGAGAAGAGAATCTGTCAGAAGAGACAGTAGAAGAAACAGTAGAAGAGACCTGTCAGGAAGAGACGCCTACAACCGACGAGGTAAGCGAAGAGACATCAGAGGAAGAAGCAGAGCAGAAAGACAAGAAGGATAAGAAAGATAAGAAAGACGAGAAGATTGCAGAATTAACCGATAAAGTAACCAGACAGATGGCAGAATTTGATAACTTCCGTAAACGTACGGAGAAAGAGAAGGGCCAGATGTTTGACATGGGAGCGAAATCTATTGTAGAGAAGATACTCCCGGTTGTGGATAATTTTGAACGCGGTTTATCTTCCGTTCCGGAGGACTTAAAGGAGAATCCTTTTGTTGATGGAATGGATAAGATATATAAACAAATGTTAGCTTCTTTAGAAGAAGCAGGCGTAACAGCCATTGAAGCACTTGATAAAGAATTCGATCCGAATCTGCATAATGCTGTCATGCATGTGGATGACGAAAATTATGGCGAGAACGTTGTAATTGAAGAATTCCAGAAGGGCTATTGCTACCATGATACTGTGGTACGCCATAGCATGGTGAAAGTAGCCAATTAATTAGTACAATATAGTTTTTTAATAGGAGGAATCAGTCATGGGAAAAATCATTGGAATTGATTTAGGAACAACAAATAGCTGTGTAGCAGTTATGGAAGGCGGTAAACCGGTTGTTATCGCCAATACAGAGGGAGCAAGAACAACTCCTTCCATCGTAGCATTTTCAAAGACAGGTGAGCGTCTTGTGGGAGAACCGGCAAAGCGTCAGGCAGTTACCAACGCTGAGAAGACCATCTCTTCCATTAAGAGAGAAATGGGTACCGATTACAAGGCAACCATAGATGATAAGAAATATTCTCCACAGGAAATTTCTGCAATGATTCTTCAGAAATTAAAGGGTGATGCAGAAGGATACCTGGGAGAGAAAGTAACGGAAGCAGTTATTACCGTACCGGCTTACTTCAATGATGCACAGCGTCAGGCTACCAAGGATGCAGGTAAGATTGCAGGACTTGATGTAAAACGTATCATCAACGAGCCAACCGCTGCAGCATTGGCATACGGTCTTGATAACGAGCATGAGCAGAAGATTATGGTATACGATTTAGGTGGTGGTACCTTCGATGTTTCCATCATTGAAATCGGTGACGGTGTTATCGAAGTATTGTCTACCTCCGGAGATAACCGTCTTGGTGGTGATGACTTTGATAAGAAGATCGTTGATTGGATGTTAGCAGAGTTTAAGAAGGCGGAAGGTGTTGACTTATCCACAGATAAGATGGCGCTTCAGAGATTGAAAGAGGCTGCTGAGAAGGCGAAGAAGGAATTGTCTTCTGCAACAACAACCAACATTAACCTTCCATTCATTACAGCAACCAACGAGGGACCAAAGCATTTTGATATGAACCTCACCAGAGCAAAATTTGATGAGTTAACACATGATTTAGTAGAAAGAACAGCAACACCGGTTACCAGAGCATTACAGGATGCAGGATTAACCGCAGCAGATCTT
This sequence comes from Lachnospiraceae bacterium XBB1006, assembly GCA_900115795.1. Classification (GTDB taxonomy): domain Bacteria; phylum Bacillota; class Clostridia; order Lachnospirales; family Lachnospiraceae; genus XBB1006. The sequence goes on from FOXT01000005.1 coordinate 225,865, forward strand.
GGTCAGGTATTATTGGTTGGTGGTTCTACCAGAATCCCGGCTGTACAGGACAAGGTAAAGGCTTTGACAGGAAAAGAGCCAAGTAAGACATTGAATCCGGACGAGTGTGTAGCACTTGGTGCTTCCATTCAAGGTGGTAAGTTAGCAGGAGATGCCGGCGCAGGTGAGATTCTTCTTCTTGATGTAACACCGTTGTCCTTGTCTATTGAAACAATGGGTGGTGTTGCAACCAGATTGATTGAAAGAAATACAACCATTCCAACCAAGAAGAGCCAGATTTTCTCTACTGCAGCGGATAACCAGACTGCTGTAGATATCAACGTTGTACAGGGTGAAAGACAGTTTGCCAGAGATAACAAGTCCTTAGGACAGTTCCGTTTGGACGGTATCCCACCAGCACGTCGTGGAGTACCACAGATTGAAGTTACCTTTGATATTGATGCCAATGGTATTGTAAACGTGTCTGCAAAGGATCTTGGAACCGGAAAAGAGCAGCATATCACAATTACAGCAGGCTCTAACATGTCTGATGAAGATATCGATAAGGCAGTTAAAGAGGCAGCGGAATACGAAGCACAGGATAAGAAGAGAAAAGAAGCCATCGATACCAGAAACGATGCAGATTCCTTTGTATTCCAGACAGAGAAGGCGTTAGAAGAAGTTGGCGCTTCCTTAGACGGAGCAGATAAAGAAGCAGTAGAAGCAGATTTGAAGGCTTTGAAAGATATGGTGGAGGCACATCCAAATGCAGAGGAAATGACCGAAGAACAGGTTGGCGAAATGAAAGCTGCGAAAGAGAAATTAATGGCAAGTGCGCAGAAGGTATTTGAGAAGATGTATGCCAATGCGCAGGCAGCACAGGGTGCAGCCGGAGCAGGCCCACAGGCCGGACCGGATATGGGTCAGACGCAGGAGCCACAGGATGATGTCGTAGACGCAGATTACAAAGAGGTATAATCGTAGATTATGGCAGAACAGAAAAGAGATTACTATGAGGTCTTAGGCGTATCTAAGACCTCATCAGATGATGAAATTAAAAAAGCATATCGTAAACTTGCAAAGAAATATCATCCCGATATGAATCCGGGAGATAAGGAAGCAGAAGTTAAGTTCAAAGAAGCTTCGGAGGCGTATGCGGTATTGTCTGATGCAGAGAAGCGTAGACAGTATGACCAGTTTGGTCATGCAGCCTTTGAAGGTGGTGCCGGTGGCGGTGGAGGATTTGATTTCTCTGGTATGGATTTTGGCGATATTTTTGGGGATATCTTCGGAGATATCTTTGGCGGAGGACGCCGGAGTGCCAATTCCAATGGACCACGTCGTGGCGCGAATTTACGAGCTGCAGTACGTATTACATTTGAAGAAGCCGTTTTTGGATGCGAGAAAGAGATTGAAATTGTACTGAAGGAAGAATGTGCAACGTGTCACGGAACCGGAGCGAAACCAGGAACTACCCCGGTTAGCTGTGGTAAATGTGGTGGAAAGGGTAAAATTATTTATACACAACAGTCTCTTTTTGGAACGATGCAGAATGTACAGACCTGTCCGGATTGTCACGGAACCGGTAAGGTTGTAAAGGAGAAATGTTCGGATTGTCACGGAACCGGTTATAAATCTGTTAAGAAACGGATTCAGGTATCGGTTCCGGCTGGAATTGATGATGGACAGTCTATCCGCATTCGTGACAAAGGAGAGCCGGGTGTAAACGGTGGACCAAGAGGCGATTTACTGGTAGAAGTAGTCGTATCACGCCATCCGATTTTTACCAGACGCGACATGGATCTGTTTTCAACCGTATCCATGAGCTATGCTCAGGCTACGCTAGGTGGCGAGCTACGGATTCACACCATTGACGGGGATGTGTTATATGACATTAAGCCGGGAACCCAGACGGATACCAGAATCCGTTTGAAGGGCAAAGGTGTGCCATCTCTTCGCAACAAGGACTACCGGGGAGACCATTATGTTACGTTGGTTGTGGATGTACCAACAACCCTTAGCGCAGAGGCGAAGGAAGCACTTCGCAAATTTGATGAATTGGCAGGAAATAGTCTTAAGAGCGAAGATAAGAAAGATAACGATACAAAGAAGAAGAAAAAGAAATTTTTCTAGCAAAAGAGAGTATGTGAATCGCAAGGCACATACTCTTTTTTTACGGAAAATTCTTGACAACGATTAAGATTTGGAAAAAAATGGTCGATGTTAAGTACAACAATGAAAATTATCAAAATTTAAGATGATAGATTTGTGAATTGTTTTCTTGCATAAAAGTACAAGATATTGTATACTAGAGAAGAGTTGAGACACAATAAGTACAGGGATGTACGCGTTAGGCACCAGTTTAGTAGTAGTACGAAAGTAGTAGGTGAGAACATGGACCAACCAGTATATTCGGCTGAGAAGGAACAAGAGGTTGTTAATCAGTGGTTGTTTCAAGATACGGTAGAATTCGAGCGAGAGAAGGAAGAATTGAAGCGGGAGCGGCTTGAGTTAGAGAAGATGCGTCGACAGCTTCAGTGGGATATGGAAGATTTCGAGCGTAAAGTTGCGTTTGAGGAGCAGAAGCTGGAGCGGGAACGACAGTTATTTGAGATGAAATGGAAACTGTTGGAGAAAGAAGCTGCAAATCTGGCGAATGAACGCGACGAGTTCAATTATAAAGTTCGTGAATTTGAGTCCTCGATTTTGCACGATTCTGCAATCACGGATAAAGACTGTAGTTTGTTGTTTCGCGGGGTGACCAATGAGTTGGCGCTTAAGAAGCGCTATAAGGATTTGATGAAGATTTATCATCCCGACAATTTGGCCGGGGATACCAAGATTGTGCAGGAAATTAGTAAGCAGTACGAAGAGATGCAGACGCAATTCCGCGCAAGATATTAAGAAAATGAGTAAGAAGATTAGCACCGAGATGGTTGCTAATCTTTTTTTGTGCTGTTCTATTTGCCAGGGCAAACACCATTAAAAAAACTGAATGTTCTATACAATACGATTAATAATATGCGCAATAAAGAAGATGGATATATATTGACAAATAAGATGACGTAAATGTAAAATAAATTAAAAATAAATGAACGAAATGTAAACTGAATGAAGAAAGTGTTCATATATGGTTTACATATGTTCAAATAATGATAGGTATTTGCGAAACTGCTCTGCGGCGAATGCCGCATGAGCAATTTGCATAATAAATCGTCTCTGCAAGTTAACTTGCGAGAACGATTTTTATGCAAATTCAACATGCCACGGTCGTGGCATAAGAGTTTCGCAATTAACTAATTCAAATAATGAAGATTGGAGGACAACAAATTATGACAAAATACGTCATCAAACGTCTTGTTATTGCAATTTTTACCATTTTGATTATTGCAAGCTTGACGTTCCTGCTGATGAACGCAGTGCCGGGCAGCCCGTTTTTAACGGAGCATGGGGTAAGTGATGATACCATGCTGGCATTGGAGGCGAAGTATGGTATGGATAAGCCATTGCCGATACAGCTGAAGAATTACCTTGTAAGCTTTGTACAAGGAGACATGGGGGTCTCCATAAAGATGCAGAAGAATCGGCCGGTTAGCGAAATTATTCTTGAAAAATTTCCGGTTTCCGTAAAAGTTGGAATCTGGGCATTGATCTGGTCGGTAACGGTAGGCATCGTGCTGGGATGTTTGGCAGCACACTATCGAGGCAAGGTACTGGATAGTATTCTTCGCGTTGTATCAACGGTGGGAATTGCCATACCGGGATTTGTAGTGGCATCCTTACTCCTGATTGTATTTGGCGTAAAATTAAGACTGCTGCCAACGTCGGGATTGGACAGCTGGCAAGGGTATTTGATGCCGGCATTTGCCTTGGGATTTTATCCAATGTGTTACATAGCCAGACTCACGCGTTCAAGCATGTTGGATGTGATTCACCAGGATTACATTCGAACAGCAAAGGCAAAGGGACTTGGAAATCGCACGATTGTTTTCAAACATGCCCTTCGAAATTCGTTGATTCCTGTGGTGACGTATTTGGGACCGTTGATCGCCTATTTGATAACCGGAGGATTTGTGGTAGAGACCGTGTTTGCCATTCCGGGGTTGGGAAAATATTTTGTACAAAGCATCATGTGTAGAGATTACCCGATTATAATGGGAACTACCATTTTGCTGGCTGTGTTACTTGTAATTATGATGGTGGTAGTTGACATCGTGTATAAACTTGTTGACCCACGTATTCAGTTAGGAAAGGGTGGGGAATAGATGGATAGTAGAATATTTACGGTAGAAGAAATGCGGGTTGCAACACCGGAAGAAAAGCAAAGTGTGATTGTAGAACGCGAGGTGGCGTCTTTTTGGAGTGAGGCGTGGGGAAGGTTAAAAGCAAACAAAGTGGCAATGGTTGCGCTGGTAATCATAATTTTGTATATTGTGTTGGCATTCGTAGGACCGGTATTTATTCCGTATACCTACGCAGAGCAGATTCGCGGAGCAGAAAACTTGCGACCGTTTACGTATTCCCAGACGGAAATGATAGCGAAAGAGCACGGAGCAACGGTATTTCCACACATTTTTGGAACGGATAGTCTGGGAAGAGATTTTCTGGTACGTATCCTCTATGGAACCCGGGTATCGTTAGCCATTGGTGTGGTGGCATCGTTAATCGTCCTGGTGATTGGATCCATTTATGGTTCCATTGCCGGTTATGTGGGGGGAAAAACCGATGTCATTATGATGCGTGTAGTAGATGTCATTTATTCCGTACCGGAAGTGCTGGTGGTATTGCTTTTGCAGGTGGTATTAAAAACACCGTTAGACAACTGGTTTTCTCATTCGCAGACGGGATTGGCTAATTTTATGAATACCCTTGGAACGGGACTAATCAGCATCTTTATAACCTTTGGAATTTTGTACTGGGTTGGAATGGCGCGTATCATTCGCGGACAAATACTAACGTTAAAGCAGCAAGAATATGTTACAGCAGCCCGCTCCATTGGTGCCAAAGGAAAATTTATTATCAAAAAGCACCTGCTGCCAAATTGCATTGGCCAACTCATCGTAACAACTTGTTTGCAAATTCCATCGGCCATTTTTCTGGAGTCCTTCTTGTCCTTCCTTGGACTGGGCGTATCGGCACCGCTGGCAAGCCTTGGTTCGCTGGCAAGTGATGGATTAAAGGGAATCTATACCTATACCTACCGATTGATTATTCCGTCGTTGGTATTGTCGATTATGATTTTGGCGCTGAACTTATTTGGAGATGGATTGCGTGATGCCTTAGATCCGCGGTTAAAAAAATAGGAGGACGGCTATGGAAAAGAAAAAATTGTTAGAAGTAAAGGACTTGCGGGTATCGTTTTTTACCCCTGCAGGAGAGGTAAAAGCCGTAGGCGGAATCTCTTATGATTTGAATTACGGAGAAGTAATGGGAATTGTCGGGGAATCCGGAAGCGGAAAAAGCGTGGAGGCTTACTCTATCATAGGACTATTGCAAAGTCCGGGTAAGGTGATTGGAGGAGAGATTCTATTTGAAGGGGAAAACATTCTTACCTATGATGAAAAGAAAATGCGCGCATTTCGTGGAAACAGTGTGAGTATGATTTTTCAAAATCCCATGACCTGTTTAAATCCGGTATATACTGTTGGGAATCAGCTCATGGAAGCGGTTTTGTGTCACGAACATGTTTCCAAAGAGGAGGCAAAAAAACGTGCCATGGAAATGCTTACCTTAGTAGGAATCAATAATGTGGAAAAGCGTATGAAGCAGTATCCTCATGAATTTTCCGGCGGTATGCGGCAACGTGTAATGATTGCAATGGGAATGATTTGTAATCCAAAGCTTCTGATCGCCGACGAACCAACAACGGCGCTGGATGTAACCATTCAAGCACAGATTTTGGAACTTATGAAAGAATTAAAAGAAAAAATTCAAATGTCTTGTATCTTTATTACCCATAATCTGGGCGTTGTGGCAGAGATTTGCGACAAGGTTTCGGTAATGTACGGTGGTCGGATTATAGAGCAAGGATTGGTAGATGACGTATTTGAGCACCCGGCTCATCCATACACCCAGGGACTTTTGCGCTCCATGCCCCGTGTGGACGCAGAAAGCTATGAACGGCTAATCCCAATTGAGGGAACACCGGTGGATTTACTAAATGCGCCACAGGGATGCCCCTTTGCACCCCGATGTGAGCATTGTCGCAGAATCTGCTTAGATGAGATGCCGGATTATACCAGCGTAGGGAATGGACATCAATCCGCATGCTGGCTAAATGCATTACAAGCGTTAGAAGGAGGCAGTGAAGTGGCATGAAGAACGAAGAGAAAACCTTATTGCGTATTGAACATTTAGTAAAGCGGTTTGATGTAAGTACCAACGCATTTCAGAAGGAATATGTACATGCGGTAGAAGATGTGAGTTTTGAAATTAAGAAGGGTGAAACCTTAGGACTGGTAGGAGAATCTGGCTGCGGAAAAACCACGTTGGGAAGAACCATTTTGCGATTATATGAGCCCACTGCCGGAAAAATTATCTACGATGGGCAGACGGTATTTGACAAAGCGGCCTCACGACAGCCGGATATGTTCGATTTTCGAAAGAAAATGCAGATGATTTTTCAAGACCCAAGCGCATCCCTGGACCCGCGTATGACGGTGGGAGATATTATCGCCGAGCCTTTAGACGTGCATGGACTTTGCAACTCCAAAAAAGAGAGAACCGAACGAATTCATCAGTTGATTGAACGTGTGGGGTTGACACAGGAACAGGCAAATCGGTATCCCCATGAATTTTCGGGAGGACAGCAGCAGCGTGTGGGAATAGCCAGGGCATTGGCCGTAGGCCCGGAATTTATCGTTTGCGATGAGCCGATTTCCGCATTGGACGTATCCATTCAATCCCAAATCGTGAATATGCTAGAAGACATGCAGGCAGAAATGGGGCTAACCTACTTATTCATTGCCCATGACATTAGTGTGGTACGTCATATATCCAATCGTATTGGCGTTATGTATTTAGGAAGCATGGTGGAATTGGCGGAAAGTTTTGAACTAAACAAAAATCCAATCCATCCCTATACCAAAACCTTGCTATCTGCAGTGCCGATTCCGGATCCGAAAAAAAGCAGGCAGCGAGAGCGCATTGTGTTGGAAGGAGATATTCCAAGCCCGGTGAATCCGCCCAGTGGTTGCAAATTTCACACCCGTTGTCCGTATAAAACAAAGCGGTGCGAAGAAGAAACACCGGCATTTCGGGAAGTTGAGCCGGGACATTATGCAGCATGTCACCTGATATAAGATACCTGCAGCGTAGGCTGTAAAAATAATAATTAAGAGGAGGCTATTTACATGAAAAATGGTAAAAAACTGTTGTCGCTGTTGTTGTGTGCAACGTTGACAGGAACCCTGTTCGCAGGTTGTGGAGGCGAAAAAAAGACAAGTTCGGAAAAAAATGAAGCAACCGGAAATATGTTAACGGTAACCATTGCATCAGAGCCGGAGACCATTGACCCGACGTTGAATTCTTCCATGGATGGTGCCACCTACATATTGCATACCTTCGAGGGCTTGATGCGTTATGAGCCAACAAGCGATGGGGGTGCAGAAGCTGAGCCCGGCATGGCAGAAAGCTACGACGTAAGCGACGATCAGAAGACCTATACGTTTCACATTCGTGAAAATGCAAAATGGTCGGATGGAAAAGATGTAACGGCAAATGATTTTGTTTATGCATGGAGACGTTTGGTAAATCCGAAAACGGCAGCTGATTATGCCACCTATATCAACTGCGTAGAGAATGCAGAAGACATTGTGGCCGGCGACAAGAAACCGGAGGAGCTTGGGGTAGAAGCGGTGGACGAGAAAACCTTTGTCGTACATTTGGTTGCGCCAACTGCATATTTTGCAAGCTTAACGGCGGGGGCACAGCTGGTTCCGCTGCGTGAAGATATCGTAGAAGGAAACGAAAAATGGACCTTTGAACCAAAGACCTACGTTTCCAACGGACCTTACAAGATGACATCCTGGACACATGATCAGTCCATCGTTATGAAAGTAAATGAATATTATTATGATAAGGATAAAATGAAAAACGAGGGAATCGTTTGGAAATTAATGGCAGATGATAACTCTATTTTAGCAGGTTTCCAAGGAAAAGAGCTGGATATGATTAATCAGGTTCCGGTGGATGAAACAAAGAGTCTGTTGGACGATGGAACGCTAGTAACCGTACCCCAGCTTGGAACCTATTGTGTGGTATTTAATGTGGAAAAAGAGCCATTTGACGATCCAAAGGTACGCGAAGCATTTTCTCTTGCCATTGACCGTAATTACATTGCCGAAAACGTTGTGCAAACCGGTGTGGAACCGGCAGGTGCCTGGGTGCCATCCGGAATTGATAACGGAGCCGGAGGCGATTTCCGTAAAGATGGCGGTGATTACTACAGCGTAAAAGCAGAAGATTACGAAGCAAATTGTAAGAAAGCAAAAGCGTTAATGGAGGAAGCCGGTTATCCGGATGGAAAAGGATTTCCGGTTGTAGAATATCTATATAACACTATGGATTCACACCAGAAAATATTCGAGGCGCTCGGAAATATGTGGTCGTCCGTATTGGGCGTAACGGTAAACGGATCCAATCAGGACTGGAACGTATTCTTATCGACACGTGAAACCGGAGATTTCCAGATTGCAAGACACGGTTGGGTAGCGGATTTTAACGATGCGTTGAATTTCCTTGATATGTATACCACTTCCAATATAGACGGAAACAACTATCCACGTTGGTCAAATAAAGACTACGATAAGGCGATTAGTGATTCGATCAAAGAAGGAGATGCTGCGAAACGACAAAAACTTTTGCACAAAGCAGAGGATTTGATGATGAAAGACAACATTGTAGCACCGCTTTACTTCTATATGGATAAATACTGCTTACAGGATGGTATTACCGGAATGTATCATACACCACTTGGTTACTTCTTCTTCAAGTATTGTTCTAAAAATTAGAACGGAAAAGGGGGCTGGCACTATGTCAGCCTCTTTTTCATGGAACATTCACGCTTTTTTAAATCACGCTATGATATAATGAACGTATCAAATCGTTTGAAGGAGTGTACCTATGGACGGATTTATGGAAAACATCGAAAAAAAATGGAAGTCACTTTCGTTAAAGCTTCCGATTCTATACACGGCAAGTACGCTGTTGGTGGTCGTTATTGTGCTTGTAAGTGTTTATTTCCAATTTGAGAAACAGATGATACGTGAGTTTACCCAAATGGCACAGGGCGTAACGCGGCTTATGGCCAGGGAAATCGACACGGAAAAGATAGACGACTATATAGAACGGAATTTCAAGATGAAGGAGTATCGGGAAATTCGTGCGTACTTTACGGAATTAGAAAAAAGTTATCCGGGAATTGAGTACATGTATGTATACCATTTCCAGGAAGACGGCGGTCTGGTGATTTTCGATATGGATGATTTGGATGGCGAAGGTCAGGGAGATGAGCCGGGCACCATTTATCCATATGACAAAGCATATGTTCCATATAAGGAGAAGTTGATGAAAGGGCAGTATGTGCCGGTGCAAAGTGATGTAACCCAATATGGATATTTGCTAACGTATATGCAACCGCTGTTTGACGAGAAGGGGAATTATGTGTGCCATGTGTGCGTGGATTTTTCTATGGATCGGATGCATATGGAAAATGTGGAATTCTTGCTGACGTTGGGGTTGGTGTTGGCGATTGTGGTAACGATTATCCTGGTGGCGGGAATTCGGGCAATGCGAAAAGGCATAACAGGTCCTCTGAATCATATATCAAAATGTACAGAATCCTTTAAATATGATACGGAGGAAGACCGGCTTAAGAACATCCAGATGATGGAGCAGCTTGACATTCCGGATCGAAATGAAATTGGACGACTGTACCAGATTTTTACATCGACGTTGAAGGAAAGTCATTATTATATGACCAACTTTAGCAAGGCGAAGAATGACATACAAACCACAGCGGCAGCCCTTGATCAGATGAGTGAGTCGGCGATGCGGGATGTATTGACGCATGTGGGAAGCAAATTCGCATATGAGGCGAAGGCCAAAGAAATTGAAGAGGAAATCGAAAATGGCGAAGCAAAATTTGCCATTGTTATGGTGGATGTCAATAATCTGAAATACGTAAATGATACCTTTGGACACAAAGAAGGGGATCGTTACATTCAGGGTTGTTGCAAAATCGTTTGTGATGTATATAAACACTCACCGGTATTTCGCGTAGGCGGAGACGAATTCGTAGCGGTTTTGCGGGGAGAGGACTATGACAACCGGGAGGCGAAGCTGGCGCAGGCTCGTGTGACATTTATGGAAGCCTTCTTACAGAAAAACAAGGAAACCTGGGAACGCTATTCGGCGTCCGTGGGAATGGCAAGCTTTGGGGAGGGAGATACGAACGTAGAAGATGTATTCAAACGCGCCGATGCAGCCATGTACGATTACAAAGTAGAGTTTAAGAAAAAATATGGAAGCTATCGCTAAGGCGGTAGCTTTTCCTATAGAAAGTATGGTATGATGATGGAAACGAGGGAGAAGTATGAAAACAAAACGTATGACACGCTCTGATTGGAAGCGCGTTTACCGAAAGCGATTTTATATGGAAAACTATGAGCATTCCGGAAAAAACGGAAAGATTTCACTTTTTACCATAGAGGATTTACGGGCTCCGCTTCTGGTGTGTTATCAGGAGAAATGGATTACGGTGGCGGATGTCAATTATTCGTGGTTACAGATTGCGTTTGAAGGGGAATATTTTTGGCTTACGGCAATGTTTGACGAAAAAAATTGTTTAAAGGAAATATATGTGGACATGACAGATGGGAACAATCTGGAGACAGAAGATCCGTATTTTCGAGATATGTATTTGGACTACGTGATTATGGGGGATAGTGATGAGGTGATTGAACTTGACAGAGATGAGTTGGAAGAAGCCTATGACTATGGGGAGATAACGAAAGAACAATATATCCGGACTTTGATGGAAGGGGAGCGTTTGCTTGGTTTTTTAACGGCCCATGGGGAAGATGTCAAAGAGCTGGTAAAACGTGAGCAAAGGAGGTTGAAACGGTGCAGCTTGTCAGACCTGGGGAGAAGTATTTAGCATCCTACCGGGAAGCAATCGAGGAAGATGCTGTCTATCGGGTGGGGAAAGAATGTCTGCTGGCAGATCCGGATACGGTGATTGCTACGGCAAAACGATTTGAAGAAGGGGTTATGTTGCCTATGGGGTATGTACGCCAGACCACGTTTTGGCTGGTAGAGGGAGAACGGTTTTTGGGAGAAATCGGCATACGGCATGAGTTAACCCCCGCACTGTTGCGTTACGGTGGGAACATAGGATATGAGGTTCGGTATTCGGAGAGTGGAAAAGGCTATGGCACCACGATGCTAACGATGGCGCTTGGCTATTGCAAAGAGGAACTGAAGCTGGAAAAAGTTCTGATTACCTGCGATGATGACAACATTGCGTCTGCAAGAGTAATTGAAAAAAATGGGGGCGTGTTGGAAAACAAGGTGGTGAATCATCTGGAGCGGGGAACGGTACTTACAAGGCGCTACTACATTACATTATGAGAAGGTGAGGAGAAGGGGATGCAGAAGCGACAAAATGCAACAAACTATGTGATGCTGCAGGTAATCGCAGCCGCTTTTTTGTCAAGCAATGGAATTTGGGTGCGTTTTAGCACGTTGGGGTTATTAAATACAGGGAATTTGCCAACAAGCCATTGGCCAGGGATTATTTGTACATTGTCAGGGTAAACTAAGTGTAAACCTAAGCTCCATCATTGCTTTATCCCAACCGGCGATTGCTGCAGTGTACTCGTTTTTTGTTTTTGGAGAAAAGCTTAGCGTAGTGGAGATACTTGGGATAGCGATTGTGGTAATTGGTATTTTTCTCGTAAAAATGCAGTATCAGAAATCATAAAAAGATTGTGCAAAATTAAATTGAAAAAAACTGTTGACAAAGATGGTACTTTCGTGTATAGTGTAGTTATCAAAAGAAAACACAATTGAATTGAACACAATATAAACAAGGAAAGGGGGGACATGCGATGCGCTATGATGTAATTGTTATAGGTTCCGGTCCGGCAGGATTATCAGCAGCCATTACCTTGAAGATTCGAAACAAATCCGTATTGGTAGTTGGAAATGCCGAGGTAAGTGAGAAGGTCGAGAAGGCCCATGAGATTAATAACTATCTTGGAATTCCGGCAGTGAAAGGTTCTGATTTGGCGAAACAATTCCTTGATCATGCCAAGAGCCTTGGTGTGGAGATTGTGAATCACCAGATTCATACCGTATACGCCATGGGCGAGTTTTTTAGCCTGCAGACAACGGCAAATGAGATGTTAGAAGCAAGTGCAGTTGTTTTGGCAACCGGCGTGAATTTTGGAAAGCCGTATCCGGGTGAGAATGAATTCTTAGGAAGAGGCGTTAGCTACTGTGCAACCTGTGATGCACCTTTATATAAGGGGAAGAAGATTGTCATGATTGGTTCATCCAAGAAGGAAGAAGCAGAAGCGGACTTCATGTCGGAAATCTGTTCGGAGGTTATTTATATTCCAACCTATCAGGATGAGGTAGATGTGAATGAGAATGTACAGGTTGTAAGAGAAGAACCGGTGGAAATTAAAGGTGGCTTGAAGGCCATGTCACTGGCAACCAAGGAACAGGAAATTGAGGCTGACGGATTTTTCATCTTAAGAGAAAGTGTATCACCGGGACAATTGGTACCGGGACTTGCGATGGACGGGAACCATATTCAGGTAAACCGTAAGATGGATACCAATATAAGAGGCTGTTTTGCATGCGGAGATATCGTAGGTGCGCCATATCAATATATTAAGGCGGCCGGCGAGGGGAATATTGCAGCAATCAGCGTGGTAGAATATTTAAATAGTTTAAAGAAATAAGATTACAAGGAGGAGCGAAGTATGGTTAAGAAGATTAACAGTGCAGAATTTAAGAGTGAGACAGGAAAGGGATGTGCGGTGGTAGATTTTTCCGCAGTATGGTGTGGACCATGTAAGATGCTTGCACCGGTTCTTGAAGAAGTGTCCGAGGAGATGAGCGATGTAAACTTCTACAACGTAGATGTAGATGAGAACCAGGATTTGGCTGCAGAATATGGAATTATGAATATTCCGGCTATTCTTGTATTAAAAGATGGCGTAAAGCAGGACATTTTGGTAGGATTCAAGCCAAAAGAAACACTGGAAAGCGAAATTAAAGCATTATTGTAAGGATAAGTAAAAAAGTAAAAGGAGGCGACCGGCATGGGATTTTATGATTTGAAGGTAGAAGCTGCAGATGGCAGCATGGTATCCATGGAGGATTTTAGAGGTAAAGTAGTATTGGTAGTGAATACCGCAACCGGATGTGGTTTTACCCCACATTATGAACCAATTGAGAGTATGTACGAGAAGTATCATGAACAGGGCTTCGAAGTGGTAGATGTACCGTGCAATCAGTTTGCCGGTCAGGCTCCGGAGAGCGATGAAGAAATCCATCAGTTCTGCCAGTTGAAGTACAATACCCAGTTTCCACAGATGAAGAAATCGGATGTCAACGGTGAGAATGCCATTGAATTATTCCGTTATCTGAAGGAACAGAAAGGGTTTGAAGGATTCGGTAAGGGTCCGAAGGCATTGGCAATGAGTGCCATGATGAAGAAATTTGATAAGGATTACAAGAATAATCCGGATATCAAATGGAATTTTACAAAGTTCGTTGTGGATCGGGAAGGAAATGTGGTTGCACGTTTCGAGCCTACGGCGGATATGAAGAAGGTTGAAGAGTGCGTTGCCGCGCTGATGTAATTGAATAGCAAAGAAATAAGAAGCTGATATTGGTTTGATGTTGGCTTCTTTTTGCCATGCTTTTGTAAATAAAGGAGAACAGAATGAAAGAAAAATTGCTAAAGAACAAAACAGAATTAATCTGCTATATTATAGCAATGCTGGTTACAACGACATTGGCAACTGCTTTATCGTATGCGATGGCGGCTTTGATTGATAAAGCGGTGGAGGGGAATGTACGAGTTCTGCTTCTAACATTAGCAAGCGCTGGCGTGATTGCAATTTCATACCTTGTATTGGAGTATCTTACACATTTGTGGAAGTATGCGATGGTGAAGTCGATGAATGTCCGAATGCGTCAAAACGTTTTCGAGAAGATTTTTGCGTTGAAAACATGTCAGTATGAAGAGCGTAACAGTGCCGAATACATAAATCATTTGGTTTCAGATTGCGATATGATTAGTGACTTGTATATTGATACGGTTTTTAATTTCATAGAGGGGGCAACACAGATGTTGGTAGTAGTGATTGCGGTATTAATCACGAGCGTTCCGATGTTTTGTGTCATGATAATTATAACGATTATAGCAGTCATAGTGTCCAACTTGGGCGGGGATAAGATGGAGGATGCTGCACAAAACTATGCACAGTGCCGCGAGCGTTATAATACATATGTTAAGGAAAGAATGACCAATTATCATTTGGTAAGATTATACAATTTGTATACACATGAAAAGAAAGCGCATAAGGAAATTGTTGAGACCATGGAGAGTGCGCTTTATACGCAAAAAAAAATATACGCTGGAAAAGTGATCAGTGGGGAGACGATGGGCTTGGGTACGACACTTTTGGTTATGGCGGCTGCAGCGTTTATGGCAATCAACCATATGGTTAGCATAGGATTTGTACTAGTTGCAGGAGAATTGGTGGGGCGCATTATTTATCCGGTAACAACGATTCCACAGATTGTAGTTAGCTTAAAAGCAGCAAAACCAATTTTTGAGCGCTTGGATGGAATTGTGGAGGCGGATGGGGGGAATGAAAGAGAGGGAAAAAGTGAAGTAAAAGAAATAAAGGAAATTTGCTTTAAAAACGTTGGTTTTTCCTACAAAGGTTTGAAAACACCGGCATTGGAGGACATCAATTGTAGGTTTGTGTCCGGACAGAAATATTTAATTGTTGGAGAAAGCGGGTGCGGAAAAACTACGTTACTTCGTTTGCTGTCGCATACATATGTTACAACAGAAGGAGAAGTTCTTTTGAATACAGAAGATATAAATCAGTATTCAGATGAAAGTTTATATGCAAAAATCGGATATATGACACAGGATGTTTTGCTAATAGAAGACAGTTTGCGAAGCAACCTTTCGCTATATCGTGAGTTTTCGGATGAAAAAATATATGAAGCTTTGAAAAGTGCCGGATTTACGAATCCACAAACGGAATTCGAAAATGGATTGGATACAATGATTGCTGAGGATGGAAAGAATTTTTCCGGAGGACAAAGGCAACGAATGGCATTGGCGAGGGTCTTGCTACATGATTTTGAATGGTTGGTGTTTGATGAGTTTACATCGAATTTGGATTCACAAATAGCAGAACAAATGGAAGACCAGATTTTGAAACTAAATAAAAGCGTTATCACCGTGTCCCATCGATTAAGAAAACAGGCAGCGGAAAAATATGATCAAATTATCGTAATGGAAAAAGGACATATTGTGGAGATGGGAACCTATGGTGAATTGATGAAAAGAAAAGGGTCGTTTTATAAGATGATAGAGAAATAGGAGAAGCCGGTACCGTAGTTGGTATCGGCTTTTTTTGTAAAATGGCTTGTTCTTTACAAAAAATAAGTGTATAATAAGTCAGTTATAGAGTCGAAAAAAGGAGTTGTCACTATGAAATGGAAAGAGTTTACCATTAAGACTACAACCATGGCTGAGGAGCTGGTTTGTAATATGCTTTATG
This sequence comes from Lachnospiraceae bacterium XBB1006, assembly GCA_900115795.1. GTDB lineage: Bacteria > Bacillota > Clostridia > Lachnospirales > Lachnospiraceae > XBB1006. The sequence goes on from FOXT01000005.1 coordinate 241,668, forward strand.
AACGCGGGATTACCAGTGTGGAGATTATTGACAATGTGCCCCTTACGAAGGAAGAAGTGGAAGAGATGTACATTGATATCGAGGCAGAGCTTCCGCCGGATGAGGGCGATGGTGCCGTGCGTTTTTATTTGGAAGAGGATGCAGATGAGAAGCAGATGCTCGATAGCGTGAAGGAAGGGTTACAGGAGCTGGCCGAATTTATGGACATCGGGGAAGGAAGCATTGTAACCTCTGAGACGGAAGACGTGGATTGGATTAATAATTGGAAAGAATTCTTTAAACCATTTTATTTAGACGACATTTTGATTAAACCTCATTGGGAAGCAATCCCACAAGGGGCGAAGTACCGTGCGCTGATTGAAATTGATCCGGGTACCAGCTTCGGAACGGGACAGCATGAGACAACCCAGTTATGTATTCGCGGACTTGAGAAATACATGAAGGAGGAAGATGCTGTTTTGGACCTTGGATGCGGTAGCGGGATTCTTTCTGTGATTGCATTGAAACTAGGTGCGAAACATGCGGTATTAACGGATATTGATCCAATATGTGAGCAGGCAGCCATTGACAATATGGAGATGAATCATCTTACCAAAGATATGTATGACATTCATATTGGCAATCTCATCGATGATGAGAAGCTTCAGCAAACGGTTGGAGAGAATGCATATGACGTGGTACTTGCCAATATTCTAGCAGATGTAATTATTCCTATGGCGCCGGCGGCTTATCGGGCCGTGAAGAGGGGTGGTACGTTTATTACCTCCGGAATTATCGATTTTAAGGAAGATGCGGTAAAAGAGGCGTTAACGGCAGCAGGATTTACGATTAAGGAAGTCAACCACATGGGCGAGTGGGTAGGAATTATCGCCGAGAAATAACATGTATCAGTTTTTTATTAGTGAGAGTCAGATAAAAGAAAATCGTGTCAGCATCGAAGGTGCGGATTTTAACCATATGAAGAACGTACTGCGTTTAAAGCCGGGGGAGACCTTTCGGGTAAGTACGGATGCCGGTGGAAATTATCTTTGTGAAGTGACGGAATACGAAGAAAATGCGGGCATCGGCAGGATTACGCAGGAGTTGACCGAGAGTACGGAATTAGCAGGGCGCATTGTGCTTTTTCAAGGGTTGCCTAAGGGCGATAAGATGGAGCTGATTATTCAGAAGGCGGTGGAGCTTGGGGCAGGTGAGATTGTTCCGGTGCGCATGAAGAATTGTGTCGTGAAGTTGGATGATAAGAAAGCCAAGGCCAAGGTGGCAAGGTGGCAGGCCATTAGTGAGGCAGCAGCAAAGCAGTCAAAGCGAAGTCGAATTCCGCAGATTCATGAGGTGATGGAGTATGGTGCAGCAATTGCGTATGCAGAGCAGTTTGATGTGAACCTGGTGCCTTATGAGAATGAAGGTGGAATTTCCGCCAGCAAAGAAATTCTTGCAAACATCAAGCCCACGGATACGGTTGGAATCTTTATCGGACCGGAGGGCGGCTTTGATGCAAAAGAGATTGCGAAGGCACGAGAAAATATGCAGAGTATTAGTTTAGGAAGACGCATTTTGCGAACGGAGACGGCTGCTATTACGGCCATGTCTTTGGTAATGATGCAGATGGAGGAATAGATGCAGATTTATTTGGATAACAGCGCAACAACACAGGTAAGTGAGCCGGTGTTAGCGATCATGGAACAGGCCATGCGTGTGGATTTTGGAAATCCGTCTTCCCTTCACACCATGGGAATGGAAGCAGAGAATTATATTAAGAAGGCAAAAACGCAAATTGCCAATACCCTTCGTGTACAGGAAAAGGAGATTTTCTTCACCTCTTGTGGTACGGAGTCGGATAATATGGCAATCATAGGAAGTGCCTTTGCCAATATGCGTAAAGGAAAGCACTTGATTACTACGGCCATAGAGCATGCGGCAGTTGGATCTACTATGAAGTTTTTAGAAGAGCAGGGCTTTGAAGTGACCTATTTGCCGGTGGACGAATACGGTGTAATTTCCCTGGATGATTTAAGAAATGCTATTCGGGAAGACACGATTTTAGTTTCTATGATGTACGTAAACAACGAGATTGGAAGCGTTATGCCGATTCATGAAGCCGGGGAACTGATTAAGGAATGCAATCCGGATACGCTTTTTCACGTAGATGCCATTCAAGGTTACGGCAAATTTAAGATTTATCCGAAGCAGGATAAGATTGATTTGCTTGCTGTTAGCGGACATAAGATTCATGGCCCGAAGGGTGTTGGATTTTTATATATCAAAGAGAAGACAAAGGTAAAACCGATTATTCATGGCGGCGGTCATCAGAATGGTATGCGTTCCGGAACGGAGAATGTGCCGGGGGTTGCCGGACTGGGGCTTGCCTGTGAATTGGCCTATACCGATTTTGAAGCCAAAGTAGAGCATATGTATGCGTTGCGGGAACACTTTATAGAAGAAGCAGAGAAAATAGAGGGTGTTTCCATAAATGGCAGGAAAACAAGAGAAAATGCACCGCATATCGTAAGTGTCAGTGTGCCGGGGGTGCGAAGCGAAGTGCTTTTGCACAGTCTGGAAGATAAGGGCATTTATGTTTCTGCGGGGTCGGCATGTTCTTCGAATAAGCCGTCTATCAGCGCAACATTAAAAGCAATTGGTTTGCCAAAAGAAAAGCTGGAATCTACCGTCCGTATTAGTTTTTGCGAGACGAATACCTTGGAAGAGGTGGATGCGACGATTGCAGCGATGAAAGAATTGATTCCAATGTTGACGAGATTTGTTAGGAGGTAACCATGTATCAGTCATTTTTGATAAAATACGGCGAGATTGCCATCAAGGGTAAGAACCGCCATTTGTTTGAAGATGCCCTGGTCAGCCATCTGGTTCACGCATTGAAACCGGTGGAAGGTGAGTTTGATATCTGGAAAGAACAGGGACGTATTTACGTAGACGCCAAGGGCGATTACGATTATGACCATGCAATTTCTGCTATGACCAAGGTATTTGGCGTTGTGGGCGTGTGTCCTATGGTGCAGGTGGAAGACGAAGGATATGAGAAACTTGTGGAAGAAGTGGTGAAGCACTTAAAAGAAACCTACGGCGACAAGGAAAAGACCTTTAAGGTCATGGCTCGCCGTGCCCGCAAGAATTATCCAATGAATTCCACAGAAATCAATATGGACATGGGGGAGAAGATTCTCGATGCCTGTCCGAATATGAAGGTGGATGTTCACAATCCGGATTTGTATGTAAACATTGAAATTCGCCAGAAAATCAATATTTATACGGAGATTATTCCGGGACCGGGCGGAATGCCGGTAGGAAGTAACGGAAAGGCAATGCTTTTGCTATCCGGAGGAATTGATTCCCCGGTGGCAGGCTATATGATTGCAAAACGTGGCGTAAGCCTTGAGGCCACCTATTTCCATGCGCCGCCTTATACCAGCGAGCGTGCAAAACAAAAAGTTGTGGATTTGGCAGCGATTGTGGCCCGCTATAGTGGACCGATTACGTTGAATGTGGTGAATTTTACGGATATTCAGTTGGAGATTTATCAGAAATGTCCCCATGATGAATTAACCATCATAATGCGCCGCTATATGATGAAAATTGCGGAGCATTTTGCAAAAGAAAGCAATTGCTTAGGGTTGATTACCGGAGAGAGTATCGGACAGGTTGCAAGTCAGACCATGCAGTCATTAGCAGCAACCAACGATGTATGTACCTTGCCGGTTTATCGCCCGTTAATTGGATTTGATAAGCAGGAAATTGTGGAAGTATCAGAGAAAATTGATACCTACGAAACTTCAATTTTGCCTTTTGAAGATTGTTGTACCATCTTCGTGGCAAAACATCCGGTTACGAAACCAAACATCAATGTTATCCGTCGCTCGGAATTAAAGCTTCAGGATACCATTGACGATTTAGTAAAAACAGCCATTGAAACGACAGAACGGATTGTTGTTGAGGCGAAATAAATTAGACAAGAAATGGCTTCAGGGCGGCAAGGATTTCTTCGTTTGGCTCGTCTACGTGAATGCGTAGCTCGATGGGACGAGATAAATCCAGACTAAAGATGCCCATAATGGACTTGGCGTCGATTAAATAACGACCAGATACCAGGTCGAAATCATTGTCAAAATGAGAAATGACATTTACAAAGGATTTCACCTTTTCGATGGAACCGAGTGATACTGTAACAGATTGCATACTTGACCTCCTTAGGTTTTGTTATGTTTAATCTTACTCGTTTCAGGCGGGAAAGTCAATGAAGAAGCCTGAGAAAGAAGGAATGTATGTTAAAAGCAGCATTACACAATTTAGGATGTAAAGTCAATGCCTACGAAACGGAAGCGATGCAGACGTTATTAGAAGAGGCCGGGTATGAAATTGTGGATTTTCATGAGATGGCAGATGTATATGTAATCAACACCTGTTCCGTTACCAACATTGCGGATCGGAAATCCAGACAGATGCTTCATCAGGCAAAAAAGCGAAATCCCAAGGCTGCCGTGGTTGCCTGCGGATGCTATGTGCAGACGAGTCCACAAAAGGCGGCAGAAGATGAAGCCATCGATGTGGTGATTGGAAATAATCAGAAATACCGCCTTCCGGAGATTTTGAACGAATTTTTTGCATCAGGCGGCAAAATTTCCAAGGTTCCGGATATTAGTAAGGATAAACAATATGAGCAGATGCGCATGAAGAAGACAGCTGAGCATACCCGCGCATTTGTAAAAGTGCAGGACGGATGTAATCAGTTTTGTACGTATTGCATTATTCCGTATGCCAGAGGAAGAGTCCGCAGTCGTACCTATGAGGATGTGATTTCGGAAATCGAGGAATTGGCACAAAATGGTTATCAGGAAGTTGTTTTGACGGGAATTCACTTATCTTCCTATGGAAAGGATGTGGATTCAAGCCTGATTGACCTGATTGAAGGTGTGGCAAAGGTGGGAGGAATTCGTCGTGTCCGGCTTGGTTCCTTAGAACCGAATATTGTCACGGAGGAATTTGCCAGTCGGTTAAGTAAGGTGGAGGAATTTTGCCCTCATTTTCATTTGTCCCTGCAAAGTGGATGTGACGAAACGTTGCGGCGAATGAACCGACACTACACGGCAAAAGAATACCTGGATGGATGTACGCTTTTGCGCAAATATTTTGCACATCCGGCCATTACTACGGATGTTATTGTGGGATTTCCGGGAGAAACCGAAGAAGAGTTTGCCAAAACCAGAGAATTTTTACAGCAGGTGGACTTTTATGAGGTGCATTTGTTTAAGTATTCGAAACGACAGGGTACGCCGGCGGCTACCATGCCGAATCAACTGACAGAGAAGCAAAAAGCGGAACGAAGCCATATTCTGGCAGAGGATTTAAAGGCCAACAAGCGCCGCTTTATGGAATACTATCAGAATCAGGAAGTGGAGATCCTGATAGAGGAACAGGAACAAATTGGGAATAAATTTTTCTATACGGGTTATACCAAGGAATATGTGAAGGTTGCGGTTCCGGGGATCGCCTGCAGAGAGGAAACCAACTGTTTTGTTAAAGTGAAACTTACGAATTTTCTTGACGAAGACATCATGGGTGTCTTGTAATTTTTGCGTGTTTATATTACAATGAAAAGAACAAGGCATTAGGAAGAAAGGTACGAGAATTATGCAGGATTTAAACAACACACAGTATTTCAGAGTAGAGAAGGAAGTAGAGCTTCCGGTTTCTGACGTGATTGCGAAGGTATTCGAGGCATTGAAGGAGAAAGGATATAACCCGGTGAATCAGATTGTGGGTTACATCATGTCCGGAGATCCGACTTATATTACCAGCCATATGAATGCACGTAGTCTGATTATGCGTGTGGAACGTGATGAAATTGTTGAAGAAGTGTTGAAGTATTATTTGGAGAAGAAGTTTTAATGCGAATATTAGGTTTGGATTATGGATCAAAGACCGTGGGCGTTGCCATAAGTGATCCCCTTGGGATAACCGCTCAGGGCTTAGAGATTGTGCGTCGTGAACGCGAGGCGAAGCTTCGGAAGACGCTTTCACGCATTGACGAAATCATTGCGGACTATGAAGTTGAATCCATTGTCTTAGGTTATCCTAAGAATATGAATAATACAGAAGGTACACGTTGTGAGAAGACCCAGGAATTTAAAGAAATGCTGGAACGTAGAACCAATCTCCCGGTTATTTTATGGGATGAACGGATGACTACGGTGATGGCGGATGCTGCCATGATGGAAGAGGGCATTCGCAGAGAGAACCGCAAGGAGTATGTGGACAAGCTTGCAGCGGTTTTTATACTGCAGAATTATCTTGACTATATGGCGAGAGACAAAGAATAACGAAAAGAGAGATGGTTTATCATGGAAAAGATTACTTTTTTTGACCAGGAATCGGGAATGAACTTAGAAGTGTTCGTGGTTGAACAGACGAAATTGAATGGAGAGAATTATCTTCTGGTAACGGAGGACGAAGAGGGAGATAGTACTGCATATATATTACGGGAACAGTCCGGTCAAGAAAGTGAGGAGCTTTTCTATGAGATTGTGGAGGATGACGCGCTCCTTGATGCGTTGTCAGGAATATTTGCTGAGATGCTTGAGGACGTAGATTTCTCCTTCTAGAAAAGGAGAGTGCAATTTTTGAAAAAGAATGAAGGAAAATTAAAAATAATCCCGTTGGGAGGACTGGAACAAATCGGAATGAATATAACAGCCTTCGAATTTGAAGACAGTATAATTGTTGTTGATTGTGGCTTGTCCTTCCCGGAAGATGAAATGTATGGAATCGATTTGGTGATTCCGGACGTGACCTATCTGAAGAATCATATTGACAAGGTAAAAGGATTTTTCATCACCCATGGACATGAGGATCATATTGGTGCGTTGCCATATGTTTTGAAAGAAGTAAATGCACCGGTATATGCAACGAAGCTTACCATGGGATTAATTAACCATAAATTAGAAGAACACGGCTTGGATAAGAAAGTAAAGCGCAAGGTTGTAAAATATGGACAATCCATTAACCTGGGCAACTTCCGCGTGGAATTTATTCGAACCAACCATAGTATTCAGGATGCTGCAGCGTTGGCGATTTACTCACCTGCAGGGATTGTTGTCCACACAGGAGATTTTAAAGTAGATTATACACCGGTATTTGGAGATGCCATTGATTTACAACGCTTTGGAGAGCTTGGTAAGAAGGGCGTACTTGCATTGATGTGCGATAGTACCAATGCGGAAAGAGCCGGATTTACACAGTCAGAAAAGACCGTTGGACGTACCTTTGATACGATTTTCTCTGACAATATGGATAAACGTATTATTGTGGCTACCTTTGCGTCCAATGTGGATCGTGTGCAGCAGATTATCAATGCCGCACATCGTTATGGAAGAAAGGTTGTAGTGGAAGGACGTAGTATGGTAAATATTATCCATACTGCTTCTGAGTTGGGATATTTGGATATCCCGGAGAATACCTTGATTGAAATAGAAATGCTTAAGAATTATCCGGATGAGAAGACGGTAATTATTACGACGGGAAGTCAGGGCGAGTCTATGGCAGCCCTTCCGCGAATGGCAGCGAATTTGCATCGCAAAGTGACCATTAAGCCGGGAGATTTGGTTATTTTTAGCTCCAATCCGATTCCGGGTAATGAGAAGGCTGTGTCCCGTGTGATAAATGAATTATACAGCCAGGGTGCGGACGTTATTTTCCAGGATACCCATGTGTCGGGACACGCATGTCAGGAAGAGATTAAGTTGATTTATTCTCTGGTGCGACCGCAGTATGCGATTCCGGTGCACGGTGAGTATCGCCATTTGGTTGCGCAGGCAAAACTGGCAGAGGAATTGGGTACACCAAAGGAGAATATCTTTATCCTATCCTCCGGTGATGTGTTGGCGCTTGACGGAAAGAGCGCCGAGGTGGTGGATCAGGTGCCTTGTGGAGATATATTGGTGGATGGACTTGGCGTTGGAGACGTAGGAAACATTGTTTTGCGCGACCGACAGAAATTAGCTGAGGATGGTATCATTATTGTTGTATTAAGTATGGAGGCCGGAAGTGGGCGGATTGTAGCCGGTCCGGATATTATATCCAGAGGATTTGTGTATATTCGCGGGGCAGAGAGTCTGCTTGACGAAGCACAAAGCGTATTAAACGAGACGGTGCTCGGATTGGAGGATCGTGGCGTAACGGATTGGAATCGCATTAAGACAGAGATTAAAGACTCCTTAGGCGATTTTGTTTGGAAGAAGACAAAGAGAAAACCTATGATAATGCCAATTATTATGGAAGTTGACTAATTTACAGGAAGGAGAGGGCAGGTATGAATAAGGTCGTATTGCAGTTGGTGAGAATCTGTGCCCGCATGCTTGTCCTTGTGATTCTGTTTGCGCTAGCGGTCATGGTAGGAAAAAGTTCCTATCAGTTGGGATATCGAATTTATACGGAGCCTGCCATGAGCGATTCCAAATCTGCCAGGGTGGTATCGGTGCAGATAACCGAAGGCATGAGTGATCGTGAGATTGCCCGGTTAATGGAGGAGAACGGACTTTGTGAGAGTGAGAATCTGTTCTTTATACAATTGCAGCTTTCGGAATACAGGAACCATGTGAAGCCCGGACTATATACGCTATCAACAGATATGCGTGCAGAAACAATAATTGAGATTCTTGGAGGAAAGAATCCGGATGAGGAGAAAGAGGAATCATGATTGTAGATGAACGCTATGTTTCTTACATGAATTCCTTGAATACCGGGAATACACCGCTTTTGACGGAAATAGAGCGGGAAGCGAAGAGTACTCATGTGCCTATCATTCGAACAGAAATGCAGCAGTTTTTAAAAACGATGCTATGTATGAGTAAGCCGGCAGCCATCCTGGAAGTAGGAGCGGCCATCGGCTTTTCTTCTATTCTGATGGCAGAGTATAATCCGGTACCATGTAAGATTACAACGATAGAGAATTATGAAAAACGAATTCCCATTGCCAAAGCGAATTTTAAACGTGCCGGCAAGGAAGAGGTCATCACCTTGTTAGAAGGGGATGCAACAGATATTTTGAAGAAACTGACAACCCCATATGACTTTATTTTTATGGATGCAGCAAAGGGGCAATATATTCATTTTTGGGAGGATATCAAACGGTTATTGAAACCAGGAGGAATATTGGTGTCGGATAATGTATTGCAGGATGGAGATTTGATTCAATCCCGCTTTGCGGTAACCAGAAGAAATCGAACAATACACAAACGCATGCGGGAATATTTGTATACGATTACACATGACGAGGAATTGGTAACGTCCATTCTTCCATTGGGAGATGGCATTACGTTAAGTGTTAGAAGGGAGAAACCATGAGAAAAACAGAATTATTGGTGCCGGCCAGCAGCCTTGAGGTATTGAAGGTTGCAGTAATTTACGGTGCAGATGCGGTGTATATCGGAGGCGAAGTATTTGGACTTCGTGCAAAAGCAAAGAATTTTACCTTAGAAGAAATGGCAGAAGGGGTTCAATTTGCCCATGCCCATGGCGTTAAGGTGTATGTGACAGCGAATATTTTAGCACACAACGGCGATTTGCCGGGCGTGCGTACCTATTTTGAGGAGCTAAAGAAGGTCGGTCCGGATGCGCTCATTATTTCCGATCCGGGTATTTTTACCATTGCAAGGGAAGTGCTTCCGGATATGGAAATACATATCAGTACGCAGGCCAATAATACCAATTATGGAACGTATCAGTTTTGGTGGAAGCAAGGCGCGAAGCGTGTCGTGACTGCACGTGAGCTTTCTCTAAAAGAGATTACGCAGATTCGCGAGAACATTCCGGAGGAAATGGAGATTGAAACGTTCATTCATGGAGCAATGTGCATATCCTATTCCGGAAGATGCCTGCTTAGTAACTTTTTTACCGGAAGGGATGCGAACCGCGGTGCTTGTACCCATCCGTGTCGTTGGAAATATTCCGTTATGGAAGAAAAACGTCCGGGAGAATATTTTCCGGTTTATGAGAATGAACGTGGAACGTATATTTTTAATTCCAAAGATTTGTGCATGATTGAGCACATCCCGGAAATGATGGCAGCGGGTATTGATAGCTTTAAGATTGAAGGACGTATGAAGACAGCATTGTATGTTGCAACGGTTGCAAGAACCTATCGTAAGGCCATTGATGATTATTTGGAGTCTGAGGAAAAATATCGTGCGAATATGGACTGGTATCAGGATCAGATTAGTAACTGTACCTATCGACAGTTTACAACCGGATTTTTCTTTGGAAAACCGGATGAGAATACGCAGATTTATGACAGTAATACGTACGTGCGTGAGTACACTTACCTTGGAATTGTAGGTCCGAAGAATGAGAAGGGATACCGCATTGAACAGCGGAACAAGTTCTCGGTAGGAGAAGAAATTGAAGTCATGAAACCAAATGGCGACAATATAAAGGCAACGGTATTGCATATTCGTGACAGCAAAGGCAACGAAATGGAAAGTGCACCACACCCACAGCAGGAGCTGTTTGTGGATTTGGGCATGGAGCTTTCCGAGTTCGACATCCTGCGTCGCGAGGAAAAAGAGACTACGGTGTTGTCTTAGTAAAAAAGGAAAAGCGGGCTGTCTGTTGTTCTAACAGGCAGTCTACTAGCGTGATGGCACACATGGATTCCACCACGACGGCGGCACGTTTGACAATGGTTGTGTCGTGACGTCCCCGAATGGTTACTTCAGTTGGTTGTCCGGCATCGGTAATTGTTTGTTGCGGAAGACCGATGGAAGGGGTGGGCTTTATGCTGGCGGATACAATAATGGGTTCTCCGTTGCTGATGCCGGCAAGTATCCCACCGGCGTAGTTGGTGGCGGTATGAATGCCATGGGCTGATTTTTCCAGTATAACGTCGTTGTGGGTGGAGCCCTTCATGGATTCGCAAGCCTTACCGGAACCGATTTCAACAGCCTTCACACCACCGATGGATAGCAGTGCAGCGCCAAGGCGTGCATCAAGTTTATCAAATACCGGTTCCCCAAGGCCGGCAGGAACGCCGTTTATTTCCACGGTGACACCGCCGCCAATGGAATCCTCGGACTGTGCAATGGTTGCTAAGGCTTCTTCCTCCAAAAGACGCGTAGATGTGGAAAAGGTGATGCCAAGCGTACCAAGCAATTGTGTAGCCAGGGCACCGGCGGCCACCCGACCAAGGGTTTCTCGTCCGGAACTGCGGCCACCGCCACGGTAGTCACGGATTCCATATTTGAAATCATAGGTGGCGTCTCCGTGTCCGGGACGATAGAGGTGCTTTAGGTCTTCGTAATCTGAAGAATGGGCGTCTTCGTTAAAAACGATGATACTAATGGGGGTACCAAGGGTTTTCCCCTCGAAAACGCCGGAGAGAATCTGCACCTTGTCGGATTCTTTACGGGATGTTGTATGGGACATAAGACCGGGTTGGCGTCGTTTCATATAAGCGTCAAAGGCGGTCATATCAATCGAAAAACCTGCGGGACATCCGTCGATGACCACCCCAAGAGCGGGACCATGGGATTCTCCCCACGTTGTAATTTTGAATAATTTGCCAAATGTAGAACCTGCCATTTGTTATACTCCTTTTCGTATTCTATGTAGTTAATTGCGAAACTCTTATGCCACGACCGTGGCATGTTGGATTTGCATAAAAATCGTTCTCGCAAGTTAACTTGCAGAGACGATTTATTATGCAAATTGCTCATGCGGCATTCGCCGCAGAGCAGTTTTGCAAACGCCTAGTTCTATGTTTATAGTACAACAAGATACGAGGAAAGACAAGAACAAGCAGGGGAAGAAAGGATGGAAAGAATGTATAAAGTACTCAAAACAGAGGGGCGCGCCAAGCGTGCAGTGATGGAAACGGTTCACGGAACCATCCAGACCCCGGTTTTTATGAATGTAGGAACGGTAGCGGCCATTAAGGGAGCCGTATCTACGGTGGATTTACATGACTTAAAGACACAGGTAGAGTTATCCAACACCTACCATTTGCATGTTCGTACCGGTGATAAAGTGATTAAGCAGCTGGGCGGACTTCATAAATTTATGAACTGGGACAAACCAATTCTTACGGATTCCGGCGGATTCCAGGTATTTTCTTTAGCCGGACTTCGAAAAATAAAAGAAGAGGGCGTGTATTTCCATTCCCATATAGATGGAGCGAAGATTTTTATGGGACCGGAAGAAAGCATGCAGATTCAGTCAAATTTAGCATCCACGATTGCCATGGCCTTTGATGAATGCCCGTCTGCTGTGGCAGAGCGTCGATACGTAGAGGATTCTGTGGCGCGAACCACGCGGTGGTTAGAGCGTTGTAAGAAAGAGATGAATCGATTAAACGGTCTGGAGGATACCATCAATAAGCAGCAGCTTTTATTTGGCATTAACCAGGGAGCTATTTTTGACGACATTCGTATTGAGCACGCAAAACGCATCAGTGAAATGGACTTAGACGGGTATGCAGTCGGAGGATTGGCCGTAGGAGAAACCCATGAGCAGATGTACCACGTATTAGAAGAGGTTGTGCCGTATCTTCCGCAGGACAAACCGACGTACCTTATGGGAGTTGGAACTCCGGCTAATATTTTAGAGGGCGTAGAGCGCGGAATCGACTTTTTTGACTGCGTGTATCCATCACGAAATGGACGCCATGGCCATTTGTATACCAACCATGGAAAAATTAACCTGTTTAACGAAAAATATAAGTTGGACACCCGCCCTATTGAAGAGGGCTGTCAATGTCCAACCTGTAAACATTATTCCCGCGCCTATATTCGCCATCTGTTAAAAGCAAAGGAAATGTTGGGTATGCGGTTATGTGTGCAGCACAACTTGTATTTTTACAACGAGATGATGGAAGAGATTCGGGAAGCCTTAGATGAAGGCCGTTTTAAGGCTTACAAGAAACAAAAATTAGAGAACATGGCAACCCCATTGGAATAATTTAAACAAACTACTTGAAGAGTGTTAACGTTTTGTGTAAAATAAGGGTATAGTTTGTAAAAAGTGGAGGAAAAAAGGATGATTTTAGCAAACGCAAACGGAAATCCGTTTATTACAATTGGTATGTTGGTGGTATTGTTCGCATTGATGTATTTCATGATGATTCGCCCACAACAGAAAGAAACAAAGAGAAAGAATCAGATGCTTTCCGAAATGGCAGTTGGTGATACTGTGCTTACAACCAGCGGTTTTTACGGAACATTGATTGACATGCAGGAAGATACAGTGATTGTTGAGTTCGGAAGCAACAAGAACTGCCGTATTCCAATGCAGAAAGCTGCCATTGCAGCAATTGAAAAGGCAGAAGATGCACAATAAGCTTAGATGGACATGCCCTGTGGGGGTGTGTCCTTTTTGCGCTTGTGATAAGGAGTTAAGAATATGGATACCGTAACAAAGGACATATCAGAGAATTCGCAGGAGATTGTGAAGCAGAGCAATTTGTTTGTGGAATATTTGAAGGGACTGATTCCGAATGCCCTCGATTTTGCCGTGGATGTGGTCATCGCACTTTTGATATACATCATTGGTGTGAAGGTTATAGCAATTATTCGCAAGATGATTGGAAGAATGATGGATCGCAGTCGCCTGGATGCCGGAGTGAAGTCCTTTTTGGATTCCCTTACGAAATTCGTTCTTTATTTTTTGCTGGTGGTATTTATTGCAACACGATTCGGGGCAACCACAGCCAGTGTTACGGCACTTGTGGGTTCAGCCGGATTAGCGGTGGGATTAGCGTTACAGGGAAGCCTTGCTAATTTTGCCGGGGGTGTATTGATTTTGGTTATGAAACCCTTTGACTTGGGAGATTATATTATTTCCGATTCCGGAGAAGGTACGGTTACGCAGATACAGATTTGTTATACGCGTTTGTTAACGGTTGATAACAAGCTTGTGGTGATTCCAAACGGAAAGCTTTCCGATGGCGTAATTACCAACGTAACGAAGATGGAGAAACGCCGTGTAGATTTGACATATGGGATTGCCTATGGAACGGATATTAAGAAGGCCAAAGAGGTAATTGAAGAAGTCTACCGGGCAGATGAGGCGAGGTTGCCGGATGAGCCGATGGAGGTGTTTGTAGATTCACTTAGAGAGTCGGAGCTGGTATTAGGAGCTAGAATCTGGGTGAAGACGGAAGACTATTGGACAACCAGATATCGTCTTCAGGAACAGGTTGTAGAGGCTTTTGAACGGGAAGGAATTACCATTCCATTCCCACAGATGGAAATTACACTACACAAATAGTAAATTATATAGCATGAAGGGGGAAGAAAGAATGCTAGACATGAAGAAATTGCCGGCCTATGAGCTGGTGAAACAACAACATTTAGAGGCATTGAACTCGGAGGGATACGTGTTAAAGCATGTGAAGACGGGTGCAAGAATATGTCTCTTGTCCAACGATGATGAGAATAAGGTATTTCAGATTGGCTTTCGGACACCGCCAAATACAGATACCGGTGTACCGCACATTATTGAGCATACAGTTCTTTGCGGTTCGGACAAGTATCCATTAAAGGATCCGTTTGTAGAATTGATTAAGGGGTCTTTGAATACCTTTATCAATGCCATGACCTTTAATGATAAGACAATTTATCCGGTTGCAAGTTGCAACGATAAGGATTTCCAAAATCTGATGGATGTGTATCTGGATGCGGTATTCCATCCGAATATCTACAAATATGAGGAAATTTTTATGCAGGAGGGATGGCACTATGAGATGGAATCGGAAAGTGATCCATTAACCATCAACGGTGTCGTTTACAATGAAATGAAAGGTGCGTACTCTTCACCGGAAGAGGTGTTAGGAGAGGAACTTAGCAAAGCATTGTTCCCGGATACCTGCTATGGCAAGGATTCCGGTGGTGATCCACAGTTTATTCCGACCTTGACAAGAGAGGCATTTCTGGATTTTCATCGTGCGTACTATCATCCATGCAACAGTTATATCTACCTGTATGGTGATATGGACATGGAAGAGAAGCTTGATTATATCGATAAGCAGTATTTATCAACCTTTGAACCACGTAAGATTGACTCTGAGATTGCATTGCAGACACCGTTTAAAGAAACAAAGACAGTAACGAAGAAATATTCCATTTCTTCTGAAGAGAGTGAAGATAAGAAGTCTATTTTCTGCTACGGTACGGTAACCGAAGGAAGTCTCGACAGAGAATTGTATGTTGCAATGGAAGTGTTGAATTATGCGCTACTGGCATCTCCGGGTGCAGTGTTAAAGCAGGCACTTTTGGATAATGGAATCGGTAACGAAATCAGCAGTAACTGGGAGACGGCAGTTAGACAGCCTTACTTCTCCCTGGAAGTAAAGAATGTGAATCCTGATCAATTTGATTCCTTTAAGAAAGTGATGAGAGATACCTTGTCAGATGTTGTGAAGAAAGGAATCGACAAGAGTGTTTTGGAAGCTGCCTTAAATACGATGGAATTTAAATACAGAGAATCTGATTTTGGCTCCTTCCCGAAGGGCTTGATGTATGTAATAGGAAGTATGGACAGCTGGCTATATGATGACAGTGATCCATTTATGTTTATTGAAATTCTTGATGTATATGCGTCCTTGAAGGAAAAAGTGAAAACGGATTATTTTGAAAAATTAATTTCCAAGTATTTCCTTGAGAATCCGCACAGTGCCTATGTGATTTTAGAGCCGGAGAAAGGTCTGGCCGGTGCGAAAGATGAGGCGCTTAGCCAGGAACTTGCAGAGAAGAAGGCGGCAATGAGCAAGGAAGAAGTTACAGCGATTGTAGAGGCGACCAAACGTCTGCGTGCGTACCAGGAAGCACCGGATACGCCGGAACAGCTGGCAACCATTCCGAAATTAAGACGTTCCGATATTAAAAAAGAGCCACTTGAAATCAACAATACCGTATACAAACCGGAATCCATTCCGGTGGTACATCATGACATGTTTACCAATGGTATTCACTACGTGAATTTGTTGTTTGATGTAAAGAAACTATCAAATGAATTGCTTCCGGCACTTGGAGTGTTGCAGTTCGTTTGGGGATTGATGGACACGAAGAACTATACCTTCGCAGAACTGAGTAAGGAAATTGACCTTGCAACCGGTGGAATCGGATGTAGCTTTGGATTTTATGAGAATATTAAGACACCGGCACAGTTTGATTTGAAATTTACCATTGGGGCGAAGACATTCTATCATAAGATGGATCGTGCAATGGAATTGATTGCAGAGATTATTGAGGGCACCAAGTTTGAAGATGAGAAGCGTTTGAAAGAATTGATTTCTGAGAATCGTTCCCGGATGCAGGGAGATATTTCCGCAGCCGGCAACCGTTACGGAATTTTGCGTGCACAATCTCACCATACCAGAATGGGTGCAGTCAAAGATATGATTATGGGTATTGGTTTTTATCAGTATCTTGCCAATCTGGATGACCATTTTGAAGAAGAAAAAGAAAAGCTGATTGCAAATCTGAAGACATTAAATGAAATCGTATTCCGTAAAGAGAATTTGATTGTAAGTTCTACTTGTCTGAAAGAAGAGTACGAGGAACTTCCGGGACAGTTAAAAGAACTCTGCCATCACTTAAGCCATGAAGATTACGCATTCTCGCCGGATGAACCGTCCTATGAGGCGAAGAACGAAGGATTTACCAATTCTTCTCAGGTTCAGTATGTGTGCCGTTCTTCAAACTTTAGAGATGCAGGATTTAACTACACCGGTGCCATGATGTTGTTACAGCCGATTTTATCCTATGACTATCTGTGGAATAACATTCGTGTCAAGGGTGGCGCGTATGGTTGTAGTGCAGCGGTGCAAAAGAATGGAAATATTCTGTTTACCACCTATCGCGATCCGCATATCAAACGTTCCTTAGACGTGTTTGAGGGCGTGGCAGACTTCCTTGAGAACTTTGAGGCAGATGAAGAAGAGATGACAAAATACGTGATCGGTACCTTCGGAATGGTGGATACACCATTAACACCGGCACAGAAAGGTGTACGGGATACCGGATTATATTTAAGAAAAATTGGCATGGAAGAATTGGCAAGAGACAGACGCCAGGCCTTGAATGTAACAACGGAGGATATTCATGAGATTGGACACATTTTAAGAGAATCTTTGAAGGAATCCTGTTACTGTGTAATCGGTAACGAAGAGAATATTAAGAAAGCAAGCGATCTCTTCGACCAAATTGAAACAATAAAGTAAAGAAATACAAGAACGTACGCTATGGGCAGATGAAAATCTGCCCGTAACGTGCGTTAAAAAGGAGAACTATGAGTGAATTAAAATCAGGATTTGTATCGTTAATCGGAAGACCGAATGTTGGAAAATCTACGTTGATGAACTACATTATTGGACAGAAAATTGCTATAACGTCAAAGAAACCACAGACCACCAGAAATAAGATTCAGACGGTTTATACCAAAGAGGGCAAGGGACAGATTGTGTTTTTGGATACGCCGGGTATTCACAAAGCCAATAATAAGCTTGGAGAATATATGGTCAACGTGGCAGAGCATACCATGAAAGACAGTGATGTGGTGGTCTGGCTGGTGGAACCAACGGATTATATCGGTGCAGGAGAAAAGCATATTGCGGAACAACTTGGCAGATGCAAGCTTCCGGTTATCCTGGTCATTAATAAGGTGGATACGGTGAAAAAAGAGGAAATTCTATTGTTCATCGATACCTACCGTAAACTTATGGAGTTCGATGAGATTGTACCGGTATCGGCAAAAAGCGGTGAGAACGTGGAAGAATTATTGGATACGATTTTTAAATATTTACCTTATGGGCCGATGTTTTATGACGAGGATACCATTACCGATCAGCCGGAGAAGCAGATTGTAGCAGAGATGATTCGAGAAAAAGCACTGCATGCCTTAGATGACGAAATTCCACATGGTATTGCGGTGGTTATTGACCGCATGAAGATGCGCAAAGGGAAGAAAATCATGGATATTGAGGCAACCATCATTTGCGAACGGGAGTCTCACAAAGGAATTATTATTGGAAAACAAGGGGCAATGCTTAAGAAGATTGGAAGTAATGCCCGTTTCGAAATAGAAAAGATGTTGGAATGCCATGCAAACTTGAAATTATGGGTAAAAGTGAGAAAAGACTGGCGTGATAACGATGTATTGATGAAGAATTACGGATATGATAAAAAGAGGATAGATGAGTAGACCATGAGTGCAGAGCGATTAACGTTAACCGGTATGGTGCTACTAGCTGCGCCTGTGGGAGACTACGATAAGCGCCTTGTGATATTAACCAAAGAACGGGGGCGGGTAAGCGCTTTTGCAAGAGGAGCCAGAAGACAGAATTCGGCAATGATTGCAGCGGCCAACCCCTTTTGTTTTGCGGAATTTGAGTGTTACGAAGGCCGGGATTCCTACAGCGTTGTGAAAGCAAATGTAAAGAACTACTTTCGGGAACTGGCAGAGCATCCGGTGCTTGCAGGATACGGTTTTTACTTTTTGGAAATTGCCAACTATTACACCCGGGAGAATTTAGATGAGACGATGATGCTTAAGCTTTTGTATCAGTCAATGCGGGCACTTTTGTCCGAAAAAATAGAGAATCGTCTCATTCGTCGTATTTTTGAAATGAAAGCCATGGTAATCAATGGAGAGTATCCGGTGGTGGGAGAACAAGCCGGACTGGAGAAAGCAACGGTGTATGCCCTGTCATTTATTACGAATACCCCGGTAGAACGGTTGTATACCTTTCAGGTGACGGAAAAAATATATGGAGAAATGGCGGAAATTATTGATACTTTTATGAAAAAACATATTGATCGGTCCTTTAAGTCATTAGAAATCCTTCAAATGATGGAGCAATAGGGACATGTTTTCTTTACAAATGCATAGAAAAAAGGTATAATGAGAAAAGTTTTGAACAGGAGGGATGTTCGTGAAGAAAATTAGCTTAGGAGTATGTCTTTTTCTTATGGTTTTATTGGCAAGTGGATGCAGCTCCACATTTGAAACCAAGGAAAGCGCGGTGTATGTAAAGGACAACGGGCAAGTGATTGAAGCAAATGTGGAGACATTTGCTCAGAAATATTATGATGAGAAAGAATTAAAGAGCTTCGTGGAAGAGAGCATCGATGCATATAACAAAGAGCATGATGGCAAAGGAGTGTCTTTGGAAGAACTGAAAGTGGAAGATAAGAAGGCGAAGATGTTCCTTGCGTATGAAAGCGGAAAGGACTTTAAGCAATTTCATGGAGAGCCTTTTTTTGCGGGAACCATGGCAGAAGCAATGAGCGAAGGCTATGCGCTTGATGATACGTTTTACAAAGTGGAAGGAAAGAAGCTTGGCAAGACGGTTGGAAGCGATGAGCTTGAGAACGATTTGCAGGTAGTGATTATGAAGGAACGTATGGGAGTAAAGGTTAGTGGAACCATTTGCTATGTGTCCGATAATGTGAAGATTGTAGATGAGAACACGGTTACTCCGGTGCGTGATGAGAAGCATCAGATTATTGAGAACTATGGAGACGAGTACATCGTCGTGATTTATAAGTAAGAGGAGAGAAACATGGAAAAGACAATGGAGAAAATTGTAGCATTAGCAAAATCCAGAGGATTTATCTTCCCTGGTTCCGAGATTTATGGCGGATTGGCCAACACCTGGGATTACGGTAATCTGGGCGTTGAGTTTAAGAACAACGTAAAGAAGGCATGGTGGAAGAAATTTATTCAGGAAAATCCGTATAACGTAGGTGTGGATTGCGCGATTCTGATGAATCCGCAGACTTGGGTGACCACCGGACATGTGGGTGGATTCTCAGATCCGTTGATGGATTGTAAGGAGTGTCATGCAAGATTTCGTGCAGATCAGTTGATTGAAGAGTTTAATCTTGCAAATGGTCTGACGATGGACAAACCGTTGGATGCAATGACAACGGAAGAGATGCAGAACTATATTGCAGAGAAGCAGATTCCTTGCCCAACTTGCGGCAAGCACAATTATACAGATATTCGTCAGTTTAACCTGATGTTTAAGACCTTCCAGGGTGTTACGGAAGATGCGAAGAATACCGTTTATCTTCGTCCGGAGACTGCACAGGGTATTTTCTTGAACTTTAAGAACGTACAACGTACATCAAGAAAGAAGATTCCTTTTGGAATTGGTCAGGTTGGTAAATCCTTCCGTAACGAAATTACACCGGGTAACTTTACATTCCGTACAAGAGAATTTGAACAGATGGAATTGGAATTTTTCTGCGAGCCCGGAACCGATTTGGAGTGGTTCTCCTATTGGAGAAACTTCTGTGTGGAATGGTTAAAGAGCTTAGGCTTGAAAGAAGAAGAATTACGTTTGCGTGATCATGAGAAGGAAGAACTTGCATTCTACAGCAACGCAACCACCGATATTGAGTATCTGTTCCCATTTGGATGGGGCGAGCTGTGGGGAATTGCAGACCGTACAGATTACGACCTGAGCAGACACCAGGAAGCATCGAAAGAAGACCTTACGTATTTTGATGATGAGAAGAAGGAAAAATATCTTCCGTACGTTATTGAGCCGTCTCTTGGAGCAGACCGTGTGGCACTGGCATTTTTATGTGCTGCATACGATGAAGAAGAATTAGAGGGTGGAGACATCCGTACCGTACTTCATCTGCATCCGGCATTGGCTCCGGTTAAGATTGGCGTGTTGCCACTTTCCAAGAAATTGAATGATGGCGCATTAAAGATTTATGAACAGCTCAGTAAGACGTATTACTGCGAATTTGATGATAGAGGAAACATTGGTAAACGTTACAGAAGACAGGATGAAATTGGAACTCCTTTCTGTGTAACCTATGACTTTGATTCCGAAGAAGATCATGCGGTAACAGTGCGTGATCGCGATACCATGGAGCAAGAGCGTGTAGCAATTGCAGATTTGGATGCTTATTTTGCAAAAAAACTTGCATTTTAGCATGAAAGTGGTCTATAATAAGTTTCTATGGATGTGTTCACAGAACTTACACACATAGTAGGTTTATAGAAGGAAAAATAATGTAAGAAGTGAGGAGGAATCAGGAATGAAGATTTCTGAAAAAATCAAACAGTGTTCTCTTTCACCAATGCGTAAATTTCATCCTTACGCAGTGAAAGCAGAAGAAGCAGGAAAGAAAATTTATCGTTTAAACATTGGACAGCCGGATATTAAGACTCCGGAGCAGTACTTTGAGGCAGTGCGTAACTTTACACAGCCGGTACTTGCTTATGCACCATCACCGGGATTGCCGGTTATGGTAGATGCCATTGTTGATTATTATAAGAGAATTGGTGCAAACTTTACCGCAGATGATGTCATTATTACAACCGGTGGTAGTGAAGCATTATCCATCTTATTTGCATGTATTTTGGATCAGGGAAGTGAAGTGCTGATTCCTGAACCATTCTATCCGAACTATAACACCATGATTCGTGTTGCAGGCGGACAGATTCGACCGATTCCAACTTCTCCGGAAGAGGGATATCGTTACGCAGTTAAAGAGAAGATTGAAAGTGTAATTACAGAGAATACAAGAGCAATCATGGTAACCAACCCGGGTAACCCAACGGGTGTTGTATTAACCAGAGAAGAGATGCAGGTCATCGCAGATGTTGCCAAAGAGCATGATTTATATGTAATTGGTGACGAAGTATACCGTGAGTTTGTTTACGGTGGTGAACCGCTTGCATCCATGGCACAGTTCAAAGAGATTGAACAGAACGTGGTCATTATTGACTCCGTATCCAAACGTTTCTCCGCATGTGGAGCACGTATCGGAGCATTGTTATCCAAGAACAGTGAGTTAATGGGACATGCCATGAAGATGGCACAGGCAAGATTGTCAGTTGCTACCCTTGATCAGGTTGCTTCTGCAGCTCTTTATAGCTGCGATGAGAACTACTTCAAGGCAATGAGAGAAGAATATAAGAAACGCCGTGATACCTGTTATGAAATGATTATGAAGATTCCGGGTGTTGTATGTGCAGAGCCACAGGGAGCATTCTACATGATGGCAGCACTTCCGGTTGACGACGCGGATAAATTCAATCAGTGGTTGCTTGAAGAATTCGAAGATAATAACGAGACCGTTATGTTTGCTCCGGGTGGTGGATTCTATACCGGTGGCAAAGGTAAGAATGAAGTACGTATTGCGTACGTATTAAAGCAGGCAGACTTAGAGAGAGCAATGGAATTATTAAAGCTTGGTATCGCGCAGTACAGAAAAGATGTTATGGGTTGTAACGATTAATTCGTTTACATAAAGAAAAGCTATAAATTAGGAGGAATTATTAATGGCAAAGAAGTACTGCTACCTTTTTAGTGAAGGAAATGCAAACATGAGAGAACTTCTCGGTGGAAAAGGTGCCAACCTTGCAGAAATGACCAACATTGGTCTTCCTGTACCACAGGGATTTACCATTTCTACGGAGGCTTGTACTCAGTATTATGAAGATGGTCGCGAGATCAATCCTGAAATCATGGCTGAAATCAATGAATACATCGTTAAGATGGAAGAGATTACAGGTAAGAAATTTGGAGATAAAGAGAATCCTCTTTTGGTTTCTGTACGTTCCGGAGCTAGAGCTTCCATGCCTGGTATGATGGATACAATCTTAAACCTTGGATTAAACGAGGATGTTGTTGAAACAATTGCTAAGGCATCCGGTAATGCTCGTTGGGCTTGGGATTGCTACAGAAGATTTATCCAGATGTATTCCGACGTTGTAATGGAAGTTGGAAAGAAATATTTCGAGGAATTAATCGATAAGATGAAAGCTGACCGCGGAGTAACACAGGACGTTGAGCTTACAGCTGAAGATTTGAAAGAACTTGCAAATCAGTTCAAGGCTGAATACAAAGCAAAGATTGGTGTTGACTTCCCAGCTGATCCAAAGGAGCAGTTAATCGGAGCTGTTAAGGCTGTATTCCGTTCTTGGGATAACCCACGTGCAAACGTATATCGTCGTGATAACGATATTCCATATTCCTGGGGTACTGCTGTAAACGTACAGTCCATGGCGTTTGGTAACATGGGTGATGATTGTGGTACCGGTGTTGCATTTACTCGTGATCCGGCTACAGGAGAAAAGGGATTATTCGGTGAGTTCTTAACCAATGCACAGGGTGAGGACGTTGTTGCCGGAGTTCGTACTCCTATGAAGATTGCAGAAATGGAGCAGAAGTTCCCAGAAGCATTCAAACAGTTTACAGAAGTATGTAAGACACTTGAGAATCACTATCGTGATATGCAGGATATGGAATTTACCGTTGAGCATGGTAAATTATACATGTTACAGACACGTAACGGAAAGAGAACTGCACAGGCTGCATTAAAGATTGCTTGTGACCTTGTAGATGAGGGAATGAGAACAGAAGAAGAAGCTGTTGCAATGATTGATCCTCGTAACTTAGATACCTTACTTCATCCACAGTTTGATGCTGCTGCATTAAAGGCTGCAACACCAGCTGGTAAGGGACTTGGAGCATCTCCGGGTGCTGCTTGCGGTAAGGTTGTATTTACAGCAGAAGATGCTGAAACCTGGGCTGCCAGAGGCGAGAAAGTAGTTCTTGTTCGTCTTGAGACTTCTCCGGAAGATATTACCGGTATGAAGGTTGCACAGGGTATTTTAACCGTTCGTGGTGGTATGACATCTCACGCTGCCGTTGTAGCACGTGGTATGGGTACCTGCTGTGTATCCGGATGTGGAGACATCGCTATGGACGAAGCTAACAAGAAATTTACATTGGCTGGAAAAGAGTACCATGAAGGAGATTACATTTCCTTAGACGGTACTACCGGTAACATCTACGATGGTCAGATTAAGACGGTAGATGCTCAGATTGCTGGTGAGTTCGGTCGTGTAATGGCATGGGCAGATAAATATCGTAGATTAAAAGTACGTACCAATGCAGATACTCCTCGTGATGCTAAGAAAGCTCGTGAGCTTGGTGCAGAAGGTATCGGACTTTGCCGTACAGAGCATATGTTCTTCGAAGAAGACAGAATTGCTGCATTCCGTGAAATGATTTGTGCTGATACAGTAGAAGGCCGTGAGGCAGCTCTTGATAAGATTCTTCCATATCAGCAGGGAGACTTCAAGGCATTGTATGAAGCTTTGGAAGGTAACCCAGTTACCATTCGTTTCCTTGATCCGCCACTTCACGAGTTCGTTCCTACTGAGGAAGCTGACATCGAGAAGTTGGCTAAGGCTCAGGGCAAGAGTGTAGAGCAGATTAAGACATTAATCGATAGCTTACATGAGTTCAACCCAATGATGGGACATAGAGGATGCCGTCTTGCAGTTACCTATCCGGAAATTGCTAAGATGCAGACCAAGGCTGTTATTCGTGCAGCAATCGAAGTACAGAATGCTCATCCGGAATGGACAGTAAGACCGGAAATCATGATTCCAC
Organism: Lachnospiraceae bacterium XBB1006; assembly: GCA_900115795.1. Taxonomy (GTDB): domain Bacteria; phylum Bacillota; class Clostridia; order Lachnospirales; family Lachnospiraceae; genus XBB1006. The sequence continues at coordinate 266,095 of FOXT01000005.1, forward strand.
TTGTTGGAGAAGTGAAAGAGTTAAAATTCGTTAAGAAAGTAGTTGTTGAAACCGCAGATGCTGAAATCGCAGCAGCAGGTGCAAAATTAGAGTACGAAGTTGGTACTATGATTGAGATTCCTCGTGCATGCTTAACAGCAGATGACATTGCAAAAGAAGCTGATTTCTTCTGCTTCGGAACCAACGACTTAACACAGATGACTTATGGATTCTCTCGTGATGATGCTGGTAAGTTCTTAGATGCTTACTACGACAAGAAGATCCTTGAGAGTGATCCATTTGCTAAGCTTGACCAGACTGGTGTTGGTAAGTTAATGGATATGTCCATCAAACTTGGTAAACCGGTGAACCCAAGCTTACACATCGGTATCTGTGGAGAGCACGGTGGAGATCCATCTTCCGTAGAGTTCTGCCACAAGATTGGTTTGGACTATGTAAGCTGTAGCCCATTCCGTGTACCGATTGCGAGACTGGCTGCAGCACAGGCAGCTATCGCCGAGTCACGTCAGTAAAAGAACCGAGCTGTTTTTTGGGAACTTATGAAATCTCGAAAGATTTTATGAGGCAAAGTATGAGGATTTATCATCCGAAAAATACTTTCCATTTCCCAGAAAAGCTTGAAATAAAGCTATTCCTAGTATAGGGTGTCTGCTTAGGCACCCTATATTTTTTTAGAAAAAATATATTTCTACCAAAGCTGTATGAAGTCATGATATAAGAATTTGTTGACTGCATTCGACAAAAAATCGAAGCATTTGTTTCAAAAATCGTAACACGAAAAAACTACTATTTTGATGTTTGTTTCGAAAATCGAAACTTTGAAGGAGGTTAAAAAATGTCGGAATTTACAGCTAAGAAGTTAAAAGAGGCTCGCATGAGGGCAGAATTATCACAAGATGAAGCTGCTAATTTTATGAAACTTAATAAGCGTGCAATTAGTCAGATAGAAGCTGGTCAGAGAAATGTATCTGCAGATGAGCTTGCACAGTTCTCACGCATCTACAATGTTGATGTAAGGGAATTACTTTTCATCGAATTTACAGAAGAAGGGGAAGAGCAGCGGCTTGCTGCCAAATACAGTTCGTTTTTTAAGCTGCTTGAGCAACTCTCTGATCGAGAAGTGGAAGATGTTTATTGGGTAATGAAGCGTAAGATAGAGGGAGTTCTTTAAAACTTAATTAATGGAATGCCTGCATTGCAGATGATATCTGCTTTGCAGGCATTTTGAATTAGGAGATAATAAAGGGTTGCGGACAAGAAAAAAGTGTGATAATATTGTTTCGTATTAGCAGGAGTGCTAATATATTTTTCATAACTCATGCCCCTTAATTGCTTGTGATTAAGGGGTACTCCCCGAATAGAGGAACCATTTATAATAAACTTTACAAAAAGCTGACCTTACGAGAGAGGATAATCTCTTGTATGGTCAGCTTTTGGTTTCCCTGAAAATTGTATTGGTGTTTATTTACGGTATGCACAGTGTCCATGTTCCGCTCTCACGATGATAATAAAGTACGATGGTTCGCATTTTATCGAGCGTAAGAATCCTACATTCGTAGAAGGTGTTTCCCGGTGGGAGAAAAGGAAATTCCGGAGCAGAGTATTGTTTATTATCACCTTTGAGAAGTCGGTATCCTTTAATGCCATAAGTCTGGTATTCTCCGTCCTCAGTCATAAGTCGTATCTTAATTGGAATGATTGTTCCGTCTGCATTATGCTGGCAGATTACATCAACTTTCTTTCGTTCGCGAATATTCATAAAGCATCACCTCGCAATACCATAATAGAACAAATGTTCTTGTTTGTAAATAGTGGAATTAAAAATATTTTTGTTGTACGGATTATTGGACAGACAAGGTGGTAGACTCAAGATAGTTAAAAAAAGAACCCTTTAACAAAAAGGCGCTGATGGCGTGAAAGGAGGCTGTTTTATGAATGTATTTTTTAGTAACAGAGCAGGAAAACATGCTGTTTATCACCAGAAGGATTGCCCATATGAGAAACGGATCGGTGAACACAACCGTATTGAAATCACGGTAAAGCAAGCAAAAAAGCGACATTATTGTGCATGCAAGTATTGTGGCGGTGAGAAGTGGGAAAAGCGTTTGCTTCGGGAGCGTGTCGCGAAGTGGCAAAGTCAGTATGATTTGAAGATTACTTACTGGGAAGATGCTAGCGTATTTTTCATCGAGACTAAGATTGGAAGGTGGAAGGCATGTAAGGAGCAGGACTCTACCAAATATGTACTTTATCATCAGAATGAGCGGAAACCGGGCTATCATCGCCAACACGACATGAAGAAAACGGCAAGTCTTGAGACAATTATTGACTATGTAAGCAAGCATGACAAGGCCAAGGAAATTATTCGCGATGATTACCGAAAATTGCCGCAAAGTACCAAGCAGCAGAAGCAGTATTTTCAAAGCGCGAAGCGACGCGCTAAGAGAGCAGAGCGTAGGCGTGTTAGAAGAATATTCGCAATGTTGGAAGAACAGCAACCGGAACTAAAAGAGATTTCGATATTCGGATACGAAATGTCGATGTAGGGAGCTCGGAAGGAGGAAGTAGTTATGGCAGATAAGATTTATTTTACGATTACAGGGACCAATCATTATCATGGCAAGTGCTTTATGGAGCCGAAGATGAAAGTCAGGCTTAAGAAGGAGCAGGATACCCCCGTAGATGCGGAAGCTATCAAGGTTGAAATGCCTGGGGTGGGAATTATAGGGTATGTGGCAAATAGTCCGTATACGGCCATTGGAGAGAGCCACAGCGCCGGTCGTTTGTATGATAAGATTGGCGACACAGCGACGGGAACGGTTTTATACGTGATGGCAGAGGGTGTACTGTGCACACTTGATCGGAATGGAGATGGGAAGAACGGGAAAAGCAGGAAACGGAGGTAAGGCTAGATGAATGCAGTTGACTCAAAAAACTATTTGAAACTTGACAATTTTTCACTGTTTAAAGTATGGTACGCATTCATTGATACGAAAGATCATCTGGCAGATCAGCTTTTTATCCGGCATAAAGTGCGTGTGTATTTTATAGAGGATTATCAGTATCCGGATGCGGATTATCAGGTGATTATTTGCAAGGTAAAACGGAAGGATGAAAAAGAGTTTCTTGTTGCACTTAGGGAGTTGGCGGCGAAGATGCTGCTTTGTGGTCACGGCGACTATGAAGTTTTTTCAGAATTACTTATTGAAAAACTGGAAAAGGAAGCTGTCGAAGAATAGGCACTAGAGAAATTAATAATTTTATATAAGGAGGGCGACCTGGGAATGACGAAGAAACAACAGGAACTATTGCTTAGAATGTTTGCGGAAAAATTTGAAAATACAGCAGAAGAAGAACGCAAAGAGATCTACTATGAGTTTGCGGAGAATTTCAGCGAGCATATTGATGGTTGGTGGGCTACTCTTCACAGTGCTTTTATCCGAAATGGCATGGATGAGGAGGGCTTGAAGCAGTGGAGAAATCTTGAAGCGGGGCGGTGTTCGGAAGTTCAGAAAACGGCTGCAGAAATATATACAATCTGCGAAATGACAATAGAAGATGAGAAACAAATAAATGATATACTTGTTCAGGAACTGGGTGTTGTTCCAAGATTTTCTGGTATGGGAGAGCGAGGGACTGCAAAGGACTTTGCGGAGACGGGTTTTTCTTTTGTTGCAAAAAAAGGAAAAGCAATTGTAGGTGTCATTTTTGCTCAGAAGGTCATAGAGTATGGTCAGTATTACATTTTGGTGAACGACTTCGCTATTACCGATTCTGAGCAAGGAAACGGTTTGGGAAGTTTGATGATTAATCATTTAAGAAAACTGGCTTTAGAGGATGATGTCCATATTATTCGTTTGGGTACAACAAGGACAAGGAAGGCATATGAGATTTATCATCACTGGGGATTTGAGGATCAGGATGAGGAGACTGTGTATCTGAAAAATTTCTTTTTTTAGATTGTGAAGATGAGTGGCTTAAGCATTTCATCTGTTTTTGAGGCAGGAGCGTGCCATCAACAACACACAATTGTTTGTTACAATTAATTGTAGGCTGTTTAGCCGATATTTGAAAGGAGCGAAGTGTTATGAAACAAAAATTATTGGTGCTAATTATTTTACTTGGATTATCTTTGTCGGCATGCGGAACGACCGAGAAAGATAAAACCGATGAGGCAAAGGAACAGAAACAAGCAACAGAGACTACCAATGAGGAAGAACAAAAAGAAGCGGAACCAGAGGTTTTGGATCTTACAGGTAATTGGGAAGCCGATCACGATGATGATTCCTGGATGGGCGGCTATATTGAAGATGGTGTTATCGAAATTTATTGGATTTCGGATAATGGTGATACAAAATCATTATACTGGTCTGGTACTTACGAAGCACCGGTGGACGGTACCGAGCCATATGTATGGGAGTCAAAAAACGATAAAGACAAGACAGAAGGAGCGCTTTTGGCGTCCGGCGATGATACGAAGGTCTTTACATACAGTGATGGTGAACTATCTTTTTCTGCATCCGCATTGGGAACGATGAAGACTATTCGGTTTAAGAGAACGGATACAAACTACAAATAGAATTTATTTATGCCCCTTCTGAAAGGAAATCAGAAGGGGCATAATGTAACTAAAGAATATAGGTGTTGTTAATAAAAATATACTTGAGAACAAGAAAAGGGAAAAATAGTTGCATGCGGAATTAAAATAGCGCTTGACAAAATATTTTACATAGTTTAATATTGTAACATAAGGGAGGTGCAAGATGAACGAACGTGAAAGATTACAGGAGAATTTATTATTGATTAGACGTGCAGCTGGATGGACTGCGGAGGAGTTTGGCGAGAAAATTGGAGTTACTAGGCAAACGATTAATAATTTGGAAGCAAAGCGTAATAAATTAAATAAAACTCAATATATAGCAATTAGAGCTGTAATTGAGGCTGAGATGGCTAAATCTCCTGATGAAACGGAAATGTTAGGGTGTTTGTTGGAAGTGTTTGTAGATAATCCGGAAAAGTATGATGAGGATAGTAAGGAAAAATTGCTTGCAAAAGCAAACATGCTTACTCCATCTATTCTTGCAGGCACAACATCAAGAGGGGCTGTGTCTAAAGAATTTATGGGGGTGGCCGGTGCACTTGGATTAGCATTTGCTATGGTAAATCCGGTGATTTCGACGGGAGCAGTTTTGGCGGGAACTTGGTTAGCAAAAATTCTTAAAAAAAAGGAGTGAGGTATATGAGTACTTATGAAAAAAAGAAAAAAAGAATGAATTTTCAGTCGGTGGATTCATTACAAACGGTGGTGAATATTGTTAACGAAGCAGCATCAGCGTTAAATGATAAGAAGAGAACGATTAAGGAAAGCGCGATTCCAGAGTTGCTTGCTGGGGCATTGGGCGCAGGGATAGGTGGAATAGGTTCGTTTGCAGCTTTATATGGTCTCGGTACCGTTGGACTTTCTGCTGCGGGAATAACATCTGGATTAGCCACTGCTGGCGGTATCGTTGGAGGTGGAATGGTTGCTGGAGTTTTTGTTTTGACCGCCCCAGCAGTTATATTGGCTGCAGGTGGCGTTGGTATGGCAGCGCATTTGAAAAGTAAGCAATTAAGGCAAGAAAAAGAAAGATTGTATCAAGAGGTGTTGCGAAAACATGAAGCTATCATTAAGGCCCTTAAGGAAGAAGTAAATGCAGATAAAGAGAGAATAGACTATTTAAAGAGTTTAAGCATATTGCTTCAAAGAGCTGTTAAAGACTTACAGCACGATTTAGGTGTGGAAGAGTAGGAGGGCTTCTATGTTAGATTACGAAAAAAGAATAAATGAGTCAGAAGAATGCGAAAATGAAAAAGATAGTTCGAAAGTTGATAAGGGATTAGTTGCAACGGCGTTATTGGCATTAGCATTAGTAGGCGTCACTGTAAAGGATTATTTTACAACTAAAAAACTGCGAAGTGAACAGAAACATAATAAAGAGTTTCAAGAAGCATTAAGGAAACATCAAGCAATAATAAATGAATTAAAAAGCGAAAAAGAGCGTCGCGAATACGCTGACAGACTATGGGAAAAAATTCGAGCAAATTCGGAGGAATAGTTATGAAAAAATATAGTAATTCAAAAGAGGAACAAAGGACTATAAATGTCATTAACTATCAGAGTGAACAACTAAAGGAACTGCAGAATCAGTATGCAGAACGAAGAAAAGAAAGAAGTGAGCTTGATGCTGAAATTGAGATTCTCGAGGAAATGTGTAGAAAACAGGGAGTGGACATTGAAGCAGATAGCATGCCAAAAGCTTCGGCAACCCCTAAAAAAGTGTTGATTGTTCCGTCTTGGGAAAATCTTTGCGCAGAAGCAGAAGCTGTAGTTGGAACCGATTGTACACTGGAATCTCTATTTACTGATGAAGAGCTGAAGAGTAATGATAGGGCGCTATGCAAGCTTTATAACGATTTTAAGCAGGTACATAAATTGGATAAAATTGACATCGCTATTTGCGCAGTGGCGGGTATTGTGGGTGCTGCCGTAGATATTCTTATGGTCGGAATTCCGGAAAGAGGAAAGGAAGGACTTGAAGCGGGAACTCTTTCTGATTTTATAAGAAAGAAATTTGACCAAGTTTTTCCGAGCGATGAGATGGAAAAACTTGCGAATTCTAAAGAAAGTAAGGTGCCATTTGATGCACAAGACAATAGAAATACTACTATACGAGTAGAAGGTTTATCGGCATATTACCATCGACTATTATCGCTTGGACATGATCCACTACTGGGGTTTGTAGTTGGTGTTTTTGATATTCTTACAGGCAGAATGACGACTATCGATAAAGAAGGAAAGTTGGTATCACAAGTAATGGAAAATTATGCCGATAGGAAGGAAAGTGACATTTTTGCCGCGTTAGCGAAACAGCTTGCGCATTTTAAAAGTGATATTACTACATCAATGGGTTTACCAGCACCATTGATGGGTGTATTTAACCTATTTCAGTTTGGAAGCATTGGAGAATATGAACAAACCATTGCGGAAATTGTGCAGGGAATGTATTATGAAGGGTACGACTTTATACATTTTTGTTCAATGTCAATTCCAGTTATGATAACGGAAGTGATAGTAAGAATCTCTTATTCGATTAAAAGATTAAAGGAAGGTGGAAGAATTTGTGATTGTATTCCAGTTTCATTGAATAGGAATAGGCATCCTAAGTTGGCAACGATGCTTTTTATAGCACATTCCAGTGCAACCGCAATTAATGCAGGTAAAATTTGCTTTACAAAAAATCCGTTAGCTATAAATTATCCGCAGTGGATTGCGTTTGCCAATTATTCATACAGACAACTAAAATATGTCATTGTAGAAAAACCAAATTTAAGAGATGCATATGTTAGTGGGAAATTGGAAGAAAGCTGGATAGAAATCGAAGAAGAGATTAGCGAATCTTTTATGGAATTTTCAAAAGCGTATAAAGTTGTTTTTGAATGATTGGTAGCGCCCTAATATGCAAATTGATTGCATTTGTGTTGATTATGAGATATCATTAATTGTGTGAACGAAATTTTTTATAATTAATAATGGCAAATTAGAATGGGAGGGAAACAATAATGCCACGAAAAACGAGATCTGATTGTACTGTTGGGAGTTTTGAAAAGAAACATGGATTGCCACCCGGAACTATTAGAAATAAGGATGGTAGGGATACAAGGAGTGATAAAAGAATTGGAACAATTCGCAAAGAGCATGAAAAGGATAAGTAATCGAATACATATCTCAATATAAAACGGCGGAGAAAATAGCTATGAAAGCAAGGCCCGGCACTCTGATATTATCAGAACCGGGCTAGTTTTTTATAACGATAATATAGGATATGTTTGCTAATTGGAGAGGAGATGAGATTGTGCATGCATATATATGAATTGTTGAATAGTATAATTAGTGAAAGAAAACGGCCGCTGTCTGCCAATTTGTTTACTGAAGGAGATAGGGACAAATTAGAAGAAAATGAAAAAACGATTTTTGATTTATTGAAGAACGTCTCTTCAATGGGAACAAGAATTAGCAATCATGGGATAATTTTTTTACCCATGTTCGTAATGACAGATGGTAGCAGAACTTTTTCGATTGATGATATTTCTGAAGATGATTATTTAGTGCTGCAAAATTTGGAATTGAAAAAAATACCATTGACTTTGCGTGCGCTGATTGCGGATATATTGTGGAGTAATAAAAAAGAATATAAAGCGGCGAAAATTGCCGCGGAGGCATATTGGAAAATATTCCTCTTGTGGTATAAAAATGAAGACACCATAGGCTCACTTGATATGCTTCGAAGAGCAGTAGCTATTTCGGTACAAACAAAGCAAATTTCACTATATAACGAGATACAAGACTGGTTCAATGACTTTGCAAATGATAAGGCAACTAGTTTAGAAGGCTTCTTTTCATTGAGAGTAATGGAATTGTTTCTGGAACAAAAAAATTTCGATGTGAATGCACTCTCGATATTGAAAGTATTAGATGAGTTGATTGATAGTAGTAACGATATTGTTACAAAGAAAGAACAAGCATATGAATTGAAAACGAAATGTTTATATAAACTGCGGAGAAAGGAAGAGGCAACGAAAAATAATATTTGCTTGGCTGATTATTATATAAATTGGGCGGAGAAAACCTTTCAGAAGGATATACAGGGAGCATTAAGAGCTGTCGAATTTTATAGAAAAGGCATAATGTTATATCGTAATAATGGAGCCCCAGGCAAGGCAGAAGTAGCGCATAAAAGGCTTGTTGAAATTCAGAGTAAAATACCGAAAATAATGGTGCCTTTTTCTGTTGAGTTAGATATAAAAGGTGTTGTTAATAATCTAAAAGTTAATATGGAGGGGTTATCGTTTGAGGAATGTGTAATGCGATTGACTCAGATGTTTGTATTCGAAAAACAGGAGGATATAAAAGAACGTGTTTTAGAAGAATTTAAAAATCATCCGATTGAGCATTTGTTTGGAAAGAGACTCATAAATGCGAAGGGACAAACAGTATTGTCATTGCCACCACTAGACATTAGCAATCTGGAAAAAGATCCAAAACTTGTAGAGTTACATATGTTTCAAAATGCATTGGGAAAACAAAAAATCGTTGGTGATATATGGATGAAAAATGCTTTGATTGTAATGCAAGATAAATTTGATATAAATAATAGATCTCTGGTGGAGTTTTTGGTAAAAGATAATCCGATTATTCCTAATGGAAGAGAAAGGATTTTTCAAAGTGGATTATATATGTTCTTGAAAGGTGACTATTATGAAGCGTTACATATTCTTGCACCACAGGTGGAAAATCTATTTAGAAATATCGCAAGAGTAGCAGGAGGCTTAACTGTAACATTGGAAGAGGATGGTTCATCAATGGAAAAGGTATTAAGGTCGATTTTTTCTTTGCCAGAACTATTAGATTGTTATGATAATGATATTTTGTTTACATTTAGGGGGTTATTAAACGAGCAGGCTGGTGCCAATATTCGAAATGAAATTGCACATGGTGCAATAAGCGAAAATGCTTGTTCTACAGGTGTTTGCTTATACTTTGGAGTGGCTGTCATAAAGCTACTATCGATGACGTCTCATTCGTGTTATCAGATATTAAAGAATAGTGAAAAGCTGAAACATTATGTACAGCCAGATAAAGATGCGCTTAAAGTGATCCGGTGACTCACGCGAGTCTCCTCGGGAGGAGACTACTGGAATAAAGTTCAACACTGAGCAGATTTAACAGGGGCAATACCGCCTGCTGCTGAGATTCCCTTGGGAGACTCCTCAAAAGCCTCAGAGACCTTTTCCTTACTATTGCTCAAATGGTGCGTTAATTGCTTCAACCCGCTCCGCCACATCATGTTTCTCATGTTTCATTTCCATAATCTTAAAAATCTCATTCCGGGACTCATCATCGAGCACATAGAATTCAGTAATCAATCTATCCAAAATAGAAGCATCTTCCTGGTTGAGCATTTTTGCAATTGCGAGAGCCCGGCGGGAAAAGCAGGAGCGTTCCGGTGAATCAACAGAAATGGTTAAAGGTTCGCCGTGAACGGAAAGTTCCGTGTCCGGAATCTTATTGCAGATGGAGCTAACCGGGATGTTTAATACATTAGAAACTTTAAGAGCAATGTCGTACCGTACATCCGTATTGCGCTGCACGATTGAGTACAGTGTGGTTGGTGGGACATTGCTTTTTTGCGCTAACTGGCGTATCGAAATTCCTTTATCTTTCAATATTTCTTTTAGTTTTTGTCCATTGCCCATGGTGGCACCTCCAAATAAATTCTTCTTGTCCCATTATAGCACAGAAAATACGAAATGAGTAGATAAAATAAAATTATTTACGAATTATATTGACTTATGCGTAAGCAGAGCGTATATTATAGAAAAAGATGTACGCAAAGCGTAGAGGACGAAGGAAGTGATTACCAAAGTAAAGAAAACGGTCAGAAATTGACCAGAAACTAGAAAAAACGGTCAGTCTAGTACATTTTGCTTTTTTTCAAGATGAGATATACTTGGTACATCGCAGGGAAGCCTGTGAGGACAACAACTGAATATCAACCACAGATAAGTAAAATTCCGGGGCATTTGCCTTGAGGACTGTAGACTAACGCTACCACATCAGTAGGCGGAAGGATCGAGAGATGAACGCCGAGGAGCGAGTGAAGGTCCGGTAAATAGGAGTAACAAGTGTTGCGGAAGGATAATAAACCACAAAGGCTGAATGGGCCTTATCCTCGCAATGGCAGAAGAGGAGGTAGTGCTTACGTTTGTAAGGGCGCCGTGAACGCATATGCGGCTTATCTGTAGTTCCCATGTGTGCGGGGCGATTAGGAGCAGCCTGCGGCTAGTACGCACACCTACATGGAGAAATCCATGAATAAATGCAGGAGGTTAAAAAAGAATGAAAACAGACATATACTGGCCTACCTTTTTGGGAGGTGAGACCAGTGGAAAAACATTTTCCGGATACGGTTAAAGGACGGGAAAGGAAACTGACATCCGCTATTCGTGGTGACAGAAACCGTATGAGCAAAGAGGAAAAAAGAGAAGTCCTTAAGTTCATTCGTAAGCATGATTGCACATACTGCACTGAAAATGATGGGATTCTTAAGTGCTTTGAAAACCGTCGGTGTAAGTGCGTAAAAGGCGATTATTCCAAAACGAAAGTTTTGAAAAGATGTCCTCGCGATGAAGTGGGGAATTGCCCGTATGCAAACGAAACCGGAACCTGTTTTGTGGTTTGCTTCCAGAAGATATTACAAGAGTTTCATGAAAAAGAGCAGAAATAATCAGGATATAAACAGGAGGCAGGAAGAAATGAGCAATGTTGAAATCATTGGTATTGACCATGGAAACAGTCATATCAAAACGGTAAGTGAGGTCTTTCCGACCGGAATTAAGAGTTTGTCAACCGAGCCACCCTTTTTTGAAGATGTGCTTGAGGTAAAGGATGCTTACTATAAGATTGGCGGAGAACGGTTAGGCGTAAAGAATGCCAAGACGGAGGATGAGGATTTTAAGAATCTTACTTATGTAGCAGTGGCAAAGGAACTGAAGAATCGTAAGTTGCAGGAAGCAAATGTGCTTTTAGCGGTGGGATTGCCACCAACCCGATATGGCAAGGAAAAGCAGAGCTATATCGACTACTTTAAGGAACCGGAAGATGTTATCTATTGGTATGAGCAAAAGCCTTACCATATGATGGTTGCAGGCGTTATGGTATTTCCACAGTGTTTTGCAGCAATCGTAGACATGATTCCCGGAATGGGAAATAAAGTCGTTGCAGTGGATATCGGTTCCTGGACGATTGATATTGTGCCAATCGTAAATCGCAAACCGGAGACGGGAAGTGAATGCACCATCAATGATGGAATTATTCCGTGTATGCGAGAGATTCAAAATGAGAGTGTCCGGCTTTTTAATGAAAAAATAGAAGAGCATGTCATCAAGGAATATATCATGACGGGCAGATGCAGCTTGCCAACGGAATATAAGCAGATAATGGATGATAAGCTTCGTGCCTTTGCGGAGAAAGTCTTGAAGATTTTAAGAGAGCAGGGATACAGCTTAAAGACAACGCAGTTTATTTTTGTTGGCGGCGGAGCCGGTATCATCAAGAATTTTACCCCGGATGATCCAAGCAATTTTCAGTATCGCTTGGATGTGAGAGCAAATGCCAAGGGATATGAAACCTTAGCAAAGATCGCGATGAAAAGGGGGTAGCCGGATACGATGAAGACAAAAAACACAGCATTTTATTCACTTAGGCTAAACCTTGATAACAAGCAGCACCGGGAGGTTTTTGAAATCCTTCAGAGCCTGGATAAAAACATCTTTAAGTCAAGAAACCAGTTCATTGTTGACTGTATTGATGAACGAATACGGTGCCGGGGTAAGAAGACCGGTATAGAGCAACTGACAAAAGATGAGATTGTGCAGGAGATAGTGGAAAAGGTTGGGCAGGAGATTGATAGCCGTATTTACGCTTTTGCAGGAAAAGCCTTTTTGGAAGGTGGAGCGGAACGAAAGAGTTCCGTAAAAGAACCGGTAACAGAAAAAGTATCGGAGGAAAAACTGGATGATGTGCTGGGTGATCTGGCATCGGAGTGGGCAAACATGGGTGAATAGGACCCCGGAGAGGAGGCAAGGCAGATGTTGAAACTCTATTATGATTACAAGAAAAATCGTAGGATTTTCCAGTATTTATTTGCGTATATTGACATCTTAACTGAAGAATAGGAGAAAACGAATGAATTTAACACGGGACTCACCCGGTAAGGAAAAGCGCCTGTGATAAAGAAAAAGTCTACATAAGAGGAGTAGACGGGTATCATGGACGGATGCGTGCCTGTCACTCCTAAAGGAGAAGGGCAGGTACAAAAGCATGAAAAAAAGATTATTAGCAGTGATGATTGTGATAGCAATATTATTAGGCGAGGGAAGCGTTGCGAATGCATATAAGCCAAAGCATTATAGTCCGAAGAAAGTGGTGAAGCTGGCAATGCAGATTTGTAAAGATAATGGAATGATTTCCACAGCGGACCATCTGAAAGCAGCTTTGAAAGAAGGAAGAATTACCAAGGAAGAGTTTGAGGATTATTATCCGACGGATGGTCTTGGCTATTACAGCGTTTTTGTGGAAACCGACCTAAAAAAAGCAAGTACCATTTCCGGACGGAGACTCCGGAGTGTGCGGGCAATCGCGGAGCATATTGCAGGAATGATGCTACTTGAAAAGGAACCGTATTTTTATATCGCTTATAAAGGAAAAATCAAATACAGAAAAACAACGTATTATGAATTTCGTTGCTATCGCTAGAGAAAATGTGTGAGGAGAAGATGTGAGCCGATGACTTGCATCTTCTTTTTATTATGTAGACAGGAGGAAGAAAGTTGAAACAGAGAGTAAAGCGTATTACGGCAGGTTTGCTTGCCGTACTTACGATTGTAACGAGTCTTTGGTCGGAGGGTGGAGCTGCCCTTGCAGCAAGTAAAAGTGCAAACATTGCCTTTTGGTACGCATCTACCAAAGATTCCGGAGTAGTTAAGGAATTAAAGGCCGGGTACGACCATGGGAAAGTGCTGTACGCCATGTTGGACGGGCATTCTGCCTATTGTATGAACTATGGCCTGGCAGCAAGCGGTGGACAGCTTATGAACAGCTATCCAAAGCCGAAAACAGACATGAGCGCAAAGCAGGAGAAGTTGCTTACTTATTGTCTGTACTATGGATTTAGTTCAGAATCCACCTCGACACCGAGTAATTCGCAGTGTAACAAATATATTGCGACACAGGCGATGGTTTGGATTATCGAAAAGAATATCTTTGGAAAAGCCAGTGCGGATTCTGCAGCAAAGAAGCTGTGTGCAACAGCACCGGATAAAAGTGAATCCTATGAGTATTATGAAAAACTCAGGGATCATATCGACCGGGCGTATAATGCCAGTGTTCCTAGTTTTGCAGCAAGGAAAAAATCCGATGCAAAGACCTATGTTTTGAACTGGAATGCAACAAACAAGCGATATGAAAAGACGTTTACCGATAACAAGAAGGTTCTTAGCGGATTCGATTTTCATATTGATGGATTCAAGGTTGAGAAGAACGGAAATAGCATGACCGTATATACGAAAACCGCCAATGAAAAAGGGACACTTGGAACACTGAAGTCCAATGACGGTAGAGTAGAACCAAAGGGAAGCTGTGTATTCTGGTTAACCGGTAAGAAGGGATATCAGGAATTTGTATCAGAAAAACCATCCGTTGACCCGATAGAAGCATACCTTAAGGTGGCAACCGAGAGTGTTGGTTATGGTGAGTTAACCAAGGTGGATGCGGAAACCGGTGAGAAGTTATCCGGAGCTGTGTATGGAATTTATTCTGACAGCAAGTGCAAGCATCTGGTGGCAAAATTAACCACAAATAGTAGCGGTACTGCGAAGTCAAAGGCTTTGCAGATCGGTACCTATTATGTTAGGGAAATCAAGGCGCCACAGGGTTATGCATGTAGCAGTGAGATTCATACAGTGACCATTAAGGCGGGTAAAACCGCAACCATTAAGGCATCCGATAAGGTGCAGACGGCAGGACTTTCCATTTATAAGGAAGGTGACGTTCTGATGGGATGGAATGGAAGCAATTTTGTCTATCAGAGGGAAAAGCTGCCGGGCGCGACGTTTCAGGTATCTGCCGCAGAGGATATCACGACACCGGAGGGAATCGTGATTTATCACGAGGGTGATATTGTAGCAAGTAACCTTGTTACCGGACCGGATGGACAGGCAGTGCTCACAGATTTATATAGTGGAGCCTATCTGGTAACAGAGACGGACAGTGTAGAAGGCTATGTCATTAATAAGGAACCTAAGACAGTTCGCGTAAGGGGAAGTATGGAATCGGTATCTTATGATTCCACAACAATCTTTAATCAGCGTCAGAAGGCGGATGTATCCGTTAAAAAATTAGATTCTGATACACATAATCCGGTTGCCGGAGGACAGTTTACCATTTATGCTGCCTGTGATATTGAGAATGCAGAAGGAGAGGTTATTGTAGAGGAAGGCGAAGCACTTCAAACAATTACCACTGGTGGAAATGGAATCGGAAGATTTACAGTGGATTTACCGATCGACTGTTCTTACTATGTGACAGAAACACAGGCACCGTATGGCTATATCCGTAATGAAGAGGAGCAGTTTGAGTTCTCTTTTGAAACGATGCCGCAGGAACAGGCGACAGCAACCTTTACCCATGAGTTTTCAAACGACCGAGTAACGGCAAGAATTGCCCTTCATAAAGTGGATAAGGAAAATGGTGTGGCGGTTCCGCAGGGAGATGCGAAACTTTCAAAAGCGGTATATGGCCTTTATGCCAGAGAAAATATCGTGCATCCGGACGGTGTGACCGGAGTGCTTTACCGGGCAGGCGAGTGTATCACAACCCTAACAACGGATGAGCAGGGAGAAGCGGAAGTCGATGGATTATATCTTGGAAAGTATTACGTGAAAGAGATTACACCATCTGAGGGATATCTGTTAGATGAAACCGAGCATGACATCACTTGCTCCTATGAGGGGGACCAGGTGGAAGAAGTGTTTGCAGAGACCACGTCCAAAGAGCAGGTTATGAAGCAGCCGTTCCAGTTTATTAAGGTTTCCGATAATGGAGATGATACTGAAGCTCCAGTACTTGCCGGTGCGCAGTTTATGGCATACTTAAAATCTGCATTACCATTAAAGGATGACGGAAGCTATGATTTTGAGCACGGCACCCCGGTAGTCATCGGCGAGAATGGTTCCACGGTTCTTACAACGGATGAAAAGGGCTATGCGGTTTCCATTCCGATTCCATATGGAACCTATGTGGTGATGGAGTCTTTTACACCGCATAACTTAACACCAATCAAGCCTTTTATTGTTAAGATTACGGAAAACCATCCAAATGATCCGCAGCAGTGGCGTGTTTTTATCGACCGCGAGTTTACGGCAAAGCTTAGAATCGTGAAGAAAGATGCGGATACAAAGAAAATTGTATTACAGCCAAATGCAGAGTTTAAGATTTTTAACATGGATACCAATTCCTATGTGGTGCAGTTTACGACCTATCCATCAAAAGTAAGACATGAAAGCTTTTTGACGGATGGAGATGGTGATCTGATTTTACCGGAAAGACTTCCAATCGGTCACTACCGTATTGAAGAGGTGAAAGCACCGTTTGGATATGTGCTGAATGAAGAACCGGTATTCGTGGATGTAGACTCTGATACCGCTTATGAAGTGGACGGAGATACCAACGACGTGATTATTACAGCAGAGTACGTGGATGCTCCGGTGGTAGGAGAACTGACCATTGAAAAACGCGGAGAAATTTTAATGGATTATACCGGTGGCTGGTTCAGTAAATCGGAGGAAAAAGATTTTGTATACGAGGAAGCATCTCTTGCAGGAGCAGTGTATGAAGTATATGCAGCAGAGGACATCTATACTGCCGATATGCAGCTTGATGAAAATGGCAACCGTTCTTTGTATTATGCAAAGGGAACACTGATTAAAACAGTGATGACAGGGGAAGATGGAAAGGCTGTTGTAAAGAATCTTCCACTGGGCAAATACAAAGTTGTAGAAGTAGAAGCACCGAACGGTTATGTCTTAAATCCGGAAGAACAGTATGTAACCTTCACCTATGTGGATGATAAAACGCCGGTAGTAAAAGAGGGCGTAACCTTTAAGAATGACAGACAGAAACTGTCTTTATCCGTAATCAAAAAGGATACGGAAACGAAGCTTCCGATTGCAGGAGCTCAGTTTGGTTTGTATGCCAATGAGGATATTGCGAACTTCAACGGCGATATCATTATAAAAGCAGGAGAGTTATTGGAGATTGCAACATCGGATGCCAATGGAGTGATTCTGTTTAAGAAGGATTATCCGTTTGGAAAGTATGTTGCACAGGAATTAAAGGCTCCGGATGGTTATGTAAGCAGTAAGGAACTGGTAACGTTCACAACGGAGTATAAGGGACAAAACGTAAAGGTGGCAGAGTACAGTACCGAGTTTTACAATATTCCGACTACCTTTGAAATAACCAAAACGGATATTACAAGTGGTGTGGAATTACCGGGAGCTACTTTAAGCGTATTAAATGACAACGGAATCGTAATTGACCGTTGGCAGTCCGAAGTAGGAAGACCGCATGTGATTAAACGATTGGTTGTTGGAAAAACCTACACGTTACGCGAAGATTTTGCACCATATGGTTATCTGAAGGCAGAAGATATTACCTTTACGGTTGCAGACACAGCGCAGATTCAGAAGGTGGGAATGAAGGATGAAGTTCCTACCGGAACCATTATTGTAAACAAGAAGGGTGAATTTGTAACAGACATTACCAAAGTTGAGGATCACTGGTATGATTTCATTTTCAACTTCTTTAAGAAGGATATGTCCGGAGTAACCTTTGAGGTATACGCAGCAGAGGATATTCATAGCGTAGATGGTCTTAACACCATTTATTATCTGAAGGACAAGTTGGTTGCAACCATTGTTACGGACGAAAAGGGATATGCAAAATGCGAAAGGCTTCCGCTTGGAAAATACTATCTGAAGGAAACAAAGACTTTAGAGGGCTTTGTATTGCCAAAAGATGTTTTTCCGGCAGAACTTTCCTATGTAGACCAGTATACGAAAGTGGTTTATGCCGGTATGGAGATTGAAAATGAACGCCAGAAGGTTCAGGTATCTGTGACAAAGAAGGATGCTGATACGAAAGAGGCTCTTATCGGTGCAGTATTCGGAATGTATGCAGCCGAAGATATTGTAAATGATGAGGGAAAAGTCATTGTAGCAAAAGATACGCTGATTGAGCGTGTTATCACCGCAGAAGAGGGTAAAGCACAGTTTATGTTAGACTTACCACTTGGAAAGTATTACGTGAAAGAGTTAGAAGCACCGACAGGCTATGTTACGACACCGGAAGTGTTTGAAGTGGATGCAACTTACAAAGGACCGGAGGTAGATTTGATTACGGTAGAGCATGAGTTTTTCGATAAGCCGACCAGAGTGGAAATTTCTAAACAGGATATTACCGGAGAGCATGAGCTGAAAGGTGCAAAACTGTCAATACTTGATGCAAACGGTAACGTGGTAACCAGTTGGAAATCCGATGGAAAGCCACACTATATGGAAAAACTTCCTCTTGGCGATTATGTTCTTCGAGAAGAAGCAGCGCCGTATGGCTATAAAATTGCCAGTGATGTGAAGTTTACCGTTGAGGATAAAGACGAAATCCAGAAGGTTGTTATGAAGGATGAGATGGTCTTCGGAAAAATCATGATTGAAAAAACAGATAAGATTTCAAAGAAACCATTAAGAGGATGTCATTTTGAAATCCGTGATGAGGATGGAAAGGTAGTAGACAAGCTGGTAACGGATAGAAAGGGACATGCTGAGTCCAAGGAATTGCTGATTGCCGATTTTAAGGATGGCAATTTCGGCAAGCATAAAAAATACTATGTTGTCGAGACAAAGGCACCAAAGGGATATATCCTTGATGAAACACCGCATGAGGTGGTTCTGAAGTATAAAGGTGAGGCACCGGAAATGGTAACCTACACCTTGAAAGTAACAAACAAGCCGGATGAACATTTGACACAGACCGGAGATGATTTCAATCCATGGATGTATGGAGTAATTGGAGGAGCTTTGCTATTAGCAGGAGCTCTTATTTTATTTAGTAAAAAAGAGACGGAGGACTAAGATTTATGATGAAGTATGAGATGTTTAAGGAAGTAGTAAAAGAGAAGTTTCAGGAGTATTTTCATGATGATAAGGATGTAGTGAAACTTGAGTTCCATAAGGTTAACAAGATTAATCAGGAGCGCGACGGAGTAACACTGCATAGAAATGATGGAGAAAGTCGCATTGCACCAACGCTTTATTTGCAGGATATGTATACCGAGTATCAGAAAACCGGAGATTTAGATATCGTGCTTGGCAAATTTGCTGTCAGATTGCAAGAAGCGGCATTTGAGGCAAAACAGCATAATGTGGAACAGATGCTTGACCGTGACAGTTTTAGGGATAAAGTGATTTTCCAGCTTATTAACACCGAGCAGAACAAAGAGACGTTAGAAAGAGTCCCTCACAGACAGTTTCAGGATCTTTCCATTATTTACCGTTGGGTAGTGGATGTGGAAAGAAATGCAGTCGCAAGTACACTGGTTACTAATAAGCTGATGGAAGATATGAAGATTTCCGAAGAAGAGTTGTTTACCTGCGCAAGCATCAATACCAATAAGATTATGCCATCAAAAGTAATGTCAATGAACGACCTTATGCGTGAGATGTTTGCAAAAGATGGAATGCCGGAAAGTGTTATGGATCAGATGTTTGATATGATTCCAGCGGAGCAGCAGATGTATGTGATTTCTAACGAGAAGCAGACGTTTGGAGCATCGGCGTTGTTGTATGAAGAAAACCTTCATAAGCTGGCGGAACAGTTAGGCAGTGATTTGTATATCCTGCCAAGTTCCCTACATGAAGTAATTGCTATCTCCACCAATGGACATGAGCCGGAAATGTTAGCAGCGATGGTAAACGAGATTAATATGGGAACTGTAGACTTGGCAGATCGCTTGTCCAATCAGGTTTATCATTACGATAAGAACCTGCGTAAAGTAACCATGGCAACGGACACGCCTAATAAGCGTTTGGATGGAGTAGCAATGAATAATCCGGAAGTTACCGTTGGTGTTAAAGAACAGGTGAGATAGATGCCGGGATTTACAGAAGAGGAACTGCGAATTGCCAAAGACACAGACTTGGTTGCTGTAGCTAGAGAAATTGGTTTTACACCGAGAAGAGTTGGAAGCTATTTCACATTAAAAGAGATGGATTCCATACGGATTTACAATCGCACGAACTGGTTTCGATGGTCGCGGCAGTATGATAAAGGACATAACGGCGGTTCCCAGATTGATTTTTTGAAGGAGTTTGCAGGAATGGATGTAAAGGAAGCTGTGTTCTGGCTGTTGGATTTTGTCGGGTATTCGAAGCTTGATTATAATCCGAAGCCGGTTTACCGTCCGGTGACGAAGCAGCCGGTTGAAAAAAAGGAGTTTATTCTACCAGAAGAAAGTTGCAGTAACGCATTTTTATATTCTTACTTGTGCAATGAGCGGATGATACGAAAGGACGTGGTGGATTATTTCGTAAAGAAAAAGCTGATCTATGAAAGTCGAAAGTATCACAACATAGTGTTTAATGGAAATGACAAAAACGGCGTGACACGTTTTGCCAGTATGCGAGGCACGCATGATTATGAGGGTAAAGGCTTTAAATGCGATGTGGCAGGCAACGACAAGAATTACGGATTTAACATTAGCAATCCGGAGAGTAACCTTGTCATTGTATTTGAAGGAGCCATTGACCTGATGAGTTATGTGGATATTCTTTCGGATTATGATGAAAATATGGTTGCCCTGGGTATGCTTTCCGATGCACCGCTGAAAACCTTTTTAGAAGAGCACTCGCAAATCAATCAGATTCGGTTTTGCTTGGATGCAGATGTACCGGGGAAGGAGGCGACCAAGGTGCTGATGGAGAAATATCAGGTGCTTGGATACGCTGTGGAATATGCTCCGGTTCCGGATGGTGCGAAGGATTTTAATGAGTGGTTGGTGTCTCAGAGAAAGATTTTGCAGCCAAATCAGAATGAACTTAAAAAGTCAGTTCAGTGAACTTAAAAAGTAAGTTCATAAAAAAATAGGATTTCTGGGGAGAACGAAAAAAGAACTTAAAAGGTCAGTTCAGTGAACTTAAAAGGTCAGTTCAGCGAACTTAAAAAGTCAGTTCAATGAACTTAAAAGGTCAGTTCTTTTTGCTAAAAAGAGGGTTTTAGGGGTTCTCCCCTAACAAGATGCGAAACATATATAGGTTTTGCGTATCTTGCCATGTACAGGTGGAAGGGAAAATGGAACAGGAAAGAAAAACGGTAAAGAAGCTTTTTCTGATGACGGAGAGGGAAGCGACCCTTCTTCACGAGAAAGCAGAGGAAAAAAGTATGTCGGAAGGAGCCTATGTGCGGTTCCTTTTGAGCCAAAAACCGAATGACTATCCCGAGATCCGTCTGCTTATGAAAGAGCTGATTAATGAAATCAATAAGATTAGTGTTGGTGTCAATCAGATTATAAAAAGGGATGATTGCGAAGGATACCGGGAAGAAGATAAAGAGCGATTGATTGCGTATCTTAAGAAGGTAACCCGGCTTATGCAGGAGGTGATTGGTAAGCTTGGCGACAAGTAAAATCCTGCACATGAAAGATAGTGGAAAATCCTTTCACGGAAGGCACTTGAAGGAATCCATTAAGTATATCACAGCACCGGAGAAAACCCAGGGGCAGCGTCTTGTAAATGGTTGGAACTGTTCCCCGGATTGCGCTTTTGCGCAGATGATGGATACAAAAGGTAAATTTCAAAAGATAACCGGAAGACAGGGGTATCATATCATTATTTCGTTTGCGGAAAATGAGATTGATGCAGATACCGCTTTTGAACTGACAGGAAAGTTTGTCAGGGAATATCTAGGGCATGAGTATGAAGCCGTTTATGCAGTGCATGACAATACGGAGCATATTCATGCCCATATTGTTTTTAACAGTATTAGTTTCCTTACGGGAAATAAGTACCGCTACCAGAAAGGAGACTGGGCGAAATTCATTCAGCCCATTACGAACCGACTTTGTCAGGAGTATGGCCTGTCAACGATTGAAATTGAAAATGAGAAAGCAGGAAATGAGTATTACAAAGAATGGAATGTGTATCGGGATGGTCCGTTTGTATGGGCGGACATGATTAAGAAGGATATTGATGCGGCGATTGCAAAGGCAGATAGCTATGAATATTTTCTTGCAAGTCTTCAGTACCTTGGATATGAGGTGAAGCAGGGAAAATATGTGGCTGTAAAACCGCCTGGATTAAAGCGATTTAAGCGGTTGAAAACCCTTGGAGATCAGTATGCGGAAGAAGCAATCCGGAGACGCATTTTTATGGAGACGGAAGAAACACTCCATGAAGAGAGTGTGGAGGATGCTATCAAAATCGTGAGCCAGAAATTACCAAAGGCAAAAAGAGCCAAGCTGACACCGATGCAAAAGAACTATTATGCAAGACTTTACCGGCTCGGTTTGTTAAAGCGACGCCCATATTCCCAGGTATGGAAGTACAGGGATGAAATCCGCAGAATGGAAAAACTGCAGGAGGAGTACCTGTTCTTAATCAAACATGATATTGCATCGATTGCAGAACTGGAAGAATTAAAGGAGACATTACGTCAGGATAAGAAAGCATACGCGGCTCAAAAGACACGGATATTCCGGGAAAAGAAGAAAAGTGAAAATCTTTTTGTGATTGCGGATGAGATGAAGGATTATCTAGAGGCGGAAAGAGCTTTTCAGATGGGAGATGAGACCTTCTTGGAGGAGCATGAAAAGTGGAAAGAACTGGAACTTTGCTTGGAAGAGAAGCACCAGTCTTATGAAACAGTGCAAATGCTTCGTGACTATTACAAAAAAGAGATGGATGCATGTGCAGAGAAAGTGAGAGCGTTGGCGAAAGAAGAACGGATACTGAATCGTATCACAGAAGAGGATTCGTCTAACAGAGTCATTGAAAAAGAGAAAACACAGAAACAAACAAGAAAACGCTAGGAAAGAGGTGGCAAAGTGGAAAAGGAGCTATTAGAAAACAGTCAGATTCTTCGTTTAGAGGAACTAAAAGAACGATTTCGGCTTTCTGAGGAAGCCATAGCATTGATTCAAGAGGACTGGGCTGCGGGTTTAACTCCGGAGCAGACCGATGAATATACCGATCCGAAGCTTGCTTTATGGCAGATGAAGATGATTTCAAAGTGTTTGCATAAGCACGTTGATTCTTCCGTAATTTCGCTTATCAAGCAGAAAAAGTACGAGAAGGATTATCTGGAGACGGTTCTTCAAATCTATGATGGCGATGTCCCGAAAATGCAGGTGGAAACATGGATACAGAGAACCGGTAATGTCAATATGCTGATGCAGTATTACGAGCGTTATAAGGAGAAAATGCAGATGGATGAACAGCAAGCAATCATTGAAGATGAGTTAAAGCGGGAGCAGGAAGCGGATCATTCCATGGAGAAACGTTTTTTGCAGTTGTCAGAAACGGTGCAGAAGTTACTTGACGGACAACAAAAAGTGCAGGATTTGAAGAAGCATTTTGAGGAGCAGGCGGAAGAGCTATCTAGGCTTCGTAAGGAGAAAGAAAAGCTTGAAGGCGCACTTTCAAAATGTAATGAAGAGAAAATGAAAGAAAAATACGATCGGGAAAGATGCGAGGCATCTTTAGCACAAAAGCGAACGGAAGTGGAAGAATTAAAGCGAAAACTCCGTCAAACCAAGGAAAGCAAACCGGTAAAAGAAGAGAAAACCGAAGAAATGAAACCGAAAGTTGAAGTAGTATACCATACTGCGATGACGGATAACAGCGGACACGTGATTGCAAGTCTTCCGGTGGAACGAAATACAAGGAATGTTGCAAGACGTACCGGAGTTCTGGCGGCTTTTGCTTTTCGCAAAAAGTCCCGAAGGGATATTGTGCGGTTGGTGACCGAGCGGCAGTTGTCGCAAGGTCAGTTAGAACAGATTCGTGCGGCTATTGAAAAGGGACTTAAGGAAGAGCAGCTTATTCATATCATTCACAGCGGTTTATCGCCGGAACAGATGAAAGAATTGGTGGAGATTGCTGTTTCCTTGAATCAGTGCGGCTACAGTAGTTAGAAGGGAGTGTGAAACATGCCGGAAGAAATACAGGAGGCAGTGCAGATT
This sequence comes from Lachnospiraceae bacterium XBB1006, assembly GCA_900115795.1. Lineage (GTDB taxonomy): Bacteria > Bacillota > Clostridia > Lachnospirales > Lachnospiraceae > XBB1006. The sequence goes on from FOXT01000005.1 coordinate 289,983, forward strand.
ATTCGTGTTGCCTACGATGGAATTGAAATTGCCATGAAGGTTGGAAGTGGTGGTATCGGCACCATAAAAAAGGTGGTGGGTGTTATCAAGGGACTTTTGGATTATGAGAAGTCCCTTGGAAAAACCAGTATGCGAAAGCTGTTAAAGCGAGGCGGTGACTTGCAGGTATTGCAGTTTAAGACATCCGATATGTCCAAAGTAAAGAAAATGGCGAAAAAGTATGGAATTTTGTATTCGGTTTTACCGGATGTAAATCCGGAAGATGGTCTGTCAGAGATTATTTTCCATGCGGAGGCGGTGCCACGAGCCAATATGATTTTACAGAAATTAAAATCCGATCAGGCGAAGGTCAAGAGCTTTGAAGAGTATGTACGGGAAAATGGTGGTTCCAAGGCAGACAAACTGATTAACTTTTTTCGCAGGCAGAAAAAGGTAGCAGATAAAGAGCAGGACATAGATGGCGTAGAAATCAATACGACTCTGGATAACCTGATTGAAAAGGTTGGAAATTATGCGATTGATGAAGAAAAGGTCACGCTAGATGGAATCAAGGAGAACTTTTCCATTGACCGGGTAGAGGCAGAAAGTGTGCTAAAACGGCTGATTACCATGGGACTTTTGTCAAAGGGTGACGGAACCGGAAAGCACACGGTGTTGATGGATAAGGAGGCTTTTGAAAAACGTATTCGTGGATATCGTGATTTGGCAGAACGTATGCGAGCTGTAGCAAAATCCAAGGATATGAACTTGGCGGATGTGACCATCAGTAAGACCTTGATTGCCAAAGAGAGTGATACTGCGGTAAAAACACGCGTACCGGGAACATGGGGCGAAAACGTAAGATATGTGTGGTTGAAAAAAGAAAATATCATGGATATCTACAATGGAAAAACCATGTTGACCTTCCTTGAAAAGAGTAAGGATTACAAGCTGTATGATGCAGAAAACCGTGTGGTGGAAGTTATAAAGGGAGAGGAACTTTATAATAAACACTATGATCAGGTTGAAGCAGCGGTGCGTGAACGCTACGAACAGGTAAAGAAGGATAAGACCATCACGACTACGAAGGCGAAAAGGAGATAACGGATGCAGACAACAAAGAAAAAGCCGTATTTACCGCTCATTGCCATAGGAGCGGTGTTATCTCTCTATGGCGGTTATCTTGCAGGTGGAGCATATAAAAAAGGGATGAATCTGTGGCAGTTTTTGGATGCGTTCAGCAGGGTATGGGAACATCCGGTAGGTAACTATTTTAATGAATACACGCTAAAAGCGGTGGCTGTGACATGTTTTGTTTACACCATCGCTTTGATTATGTATTACACCAGCCAAAGGAATTTTATGCCCGGTAAGGAATACGGAACTGCGAGGATTGCAACACCTCAGGAAGCAAATCGAAAGCTTAGGGATAAAGATCCGCAGTATAACCGGATTCTGAGTCAGAATGTGCGAATGAGTCTGGATACCCGCCATACGAAATTGAATAATAACATTCTAATCATCGGCGGAAGTGGTGCCGGAAAAACATTTTATGAGGTAAAACCGAATTTAATGCAAATGCCAAAGCGTTGTTCCTTTATCTGTACCGACCCGAAGGGTGAAATCTTGCGTAGTTGCGGAGGAATGTTACAGCGTAACGGTTACAACGTAAAAGTAATCAACCTGTTGGAGATGGATAAGTCCGATGGTTATAATCCATTTTCCTATATTCGAGAAGAAACGGATGTGGTGAAGCTGATTACAAATCTTATCAGTAATACGACACCAAAGGGGAGCGCACCTTCCGATCCGTTTTGGGAAAAAGCGGAGGGCCTGTTTTTACAGGCTCTTTTCTATTATGTTTGGATGGAAGAGCCGCCGGATAAACAGAATTTCAAAACAGTGCTGAAGCTACTTGCAGAAGCAGAGGTGCAGGAGCAAGGCAAGCCATCCAAACTGGATGTCCGGATGAAGTATTTGGAAGAAACCAATCCCATGAAGGAAAATCACCCGGCCGTTAAGCAGTATAACAAAGTTATGCGCGGTGCGGGAGATACAGTGCGATCCATTATTATCAGCGTGAATTCCCGGTTGGCGTATCTGGAAAATCAACAGGTGTTAAAGCTGCTTGAAAAAGATGAATTAAACCTGGCGGAGTTAGGGATTGGCGTAAATGGGGATGAGACAACGAAAACAGCCCTATTTTGTGTGATCCCTGATTCGGATAAGTCCTATAACTTTATTATCGGCATGTTATATACCCAAATATTTCAGGAACTGTACTACCAGGCAGATTTCAAATATGGAGGGAGATTGCCGATTCATGTGACGTTTATGTTGGACGAGTTTGCCAATGTGGCACTTCCGGACGACTTTTGCTCGTTGCTTTCTACTATGCGAAGCCGAGAAATCAGCTCCATTATCATTATTCAGAACCTAGCACAGATAAAGGCACTGTTTAAGGATACGTGGGAGACGATTCCCGGTAACTGCGATACCCTTATTTATCTTGGTGGTAATGAGCAGAGTACACATAAGTATATTTCTGAATTGCTGGGAAAGGGAACCATTGATAAGAAGTCATCCGGAGAAACAAGGGGACGGCAGGGAAGTTCCTCGCGTAATTATGATGTGCTCGGAAGGGAGCTTTTGACGCCGGATGAGGCGAGAAAATTCGATAACCAGAACTGTATCATCTTTATCCGTGGACTGGACCCTGTTGTAGATAAGAAGTTTATTCCCTTTGGTCATCGGATGTTTAAGCAGACGGCAGATGGCGGCGGCGCGCCGTTTGTATATAAGAGACGGCAGATGCAGGTGGTAGGAAAAGAGTTTGAATTACTGGGCGAAAGAGCCTTGAAATTCTATGAAAATCAGCAACAGGATGGAAAACCTGTTTATATAGATAACCTGAAGCTTGATGAGCTTGAGCTGCTATCGGAAATGGAGGTAAGAGAGCGATTCCAATCGATGGTTGAGAAACAACAGAAAGAAAAAAGAGATGAAGAACAGGGAAACGAGCTCGAATACACCAATGAGGAAGCAGACAATGAAGCAACGGGTGAAGGCGACTCGATTATGAAACGTATGACTAAGATGCAGTTTTCCAAAGAGCAGAAGGATGAACTGCGCAAGGCTATCGAAATGAAGATGCCGGAAGAAGAAATCTTAAAGTTCTTTTATCCCGATGTTCCGGTAGAACAGATGCGGGATTTTAATCGAGGCTATGAACAATTTATACGAAAAGAAGGGAGAAATTAACGATGAAAAAGTTAATACAGATGAAGCAGAAGGCAGTGGCTGGAGTAGTCACTGCCATTACTTATGCCAATTATATGGTTGGAACCGCTTATGCCAGCGGAACCGGTGGAAGTGGAGGCGGAACCAGTGGTAATGTAGAAAAAATTGTAAAACCATTAAAGAGCTTAAAAACGCTGGTGATTGCGGTAATCGGTGCGATAGGAGTGATTATTATCGCTAAAAACGTCATGGAGTTTGCCCAGGCTTACCAGCAGCAGGATTCCTCTACCATGCATTCTGCATTAAAAGGAATTGTTGCCGGAGTCATGATGGCAAGTGTATCCACTGTTTTAACCATACTTGGAATTTAGGAAGGGGTGAAATAAGGCATGGATGTATTTAAGCTGGGAGATAAAATACTGTCGCTTTTGGAAATGGTGTTTGGATTCTGGAATAACCAGATCGGTCTTGTTTTTTCCATGCTTGGTCAGTCCCCCGTAAATTTCAAAGGTGGAGAACCATGGGAAGTCATTGAAGGAATTGAGCCAATCTTTGTAGGGGTTGGCTCCTCCTTGGTGGTGATATTTTTTGTAATCGGTTTTTGCTCGGAGAGTGTGGATGTCAGAGAAGAAATGCGATTTGAAGTGATTTTACGAATGCTGATGCGTGTGGGACTTGCGGAGTGGTTCGTTGCAAACAATGTAACCATTATGAAGGCTTTTTTCACGTCGATTGGTAACTGGGTAAAAGCATTGTCCGGTAATTCCAAGATGGAGCTAAAGATTGATCCGGAGCAGGCAGAGGTGATTAAAAATCTTGGATTCGGAGAAAGTCTGATCATGTTGATATTAGCGGCACTGTTATCCATTATCGTTCTAATCTGTGGATTCTTCATCATTTACACGGTGTATTTCCGGTTTTTGAAGTTACTGATTATTGTGCCGTTAGGTTCCATCGCCTTTTCAACCATGGGAGGCAATCGAACGGTAGCGCATACGGCAGTAACCTATAGCCGTTACTTTTTGTCAGCAACATTCGAGGCGGTAACAATGGCGCTGGCGATAATGGTGTGTAATGCCTTTATCAGTGCAGGATTGCCAACCTTTACCGGTGACTATGCGGATTGGGCAAAAACCCTGATTTATCTGTGCGAAATGACATTTACGATTGCACTGACAGTCGGTGGTGTAAAAGGAGCACAGAATCTGACGAGTAAAGCATTTGGATTGTAAGGAAGGTGAGAGAATTGGTAATTGAAATAAATAAGGATATAGACCGTTATAAAGAAACGGTGGCAATGGGACTGAATGCCAAACAGCTTTTATTTTCCATTGCAAGTGTAGCTGTTGGAGGAGGCATGGTGCTGTTGCTATATCCATATATCGGACTGACCGGTGCAGCGTATGTGACCATTCCATGCGTTGCGCCGATTGCACTGGGCGGGTTTTATTCTTATAACGGTATGGGTTTCTATGAATATATGGGAAGGAAGCTGTATTTCATCACGCATAATAGGGTACTTCTCTATCAATCCACCGAAGGTGAGCAGATGGTAATGAGTGACCGACTGGAGCAGGAAACAGATAAGAAAAGAAAAAAGAAGAAGCGTAAGAAGTAGGAGGATTGCTGGAGATGAAACTATTTGCAGATGGGTTTAAGGAGTTGAAGCGGGCTAGTGAACCGCTTTATAAAACGCCAAAATCCATACAGGAAACCATTGAGATTATGGCGGTGGCTGAAAATGGGATTTTTGAAGTGGCGAAGAACCATTTTTCCAAAAGTTACCGTTTTTGCGATATTAACTATACTACCGCTACGGAGGATGAGCAGATCAGCATATTTGAGCGATACTGCAAATTCTTAAATTCCCTTGATTGTAACTATAAGATTACAATCAACAATAAGAATAAAAACATGAAAGAGATGCGGAACAAGGTAATGCTGCCTTTAAGTGATGATGGGTACGATAAGTATCGCAAGGTGTATAACGACATCATCGAAGAGAAGATTATTGAAGGAAGGCAGGGCATTGAGCAGGAGCGATACCTGACCATTACCATAGAGCGTAAGAATTTCGAGGAGGCAAAAGCGCAGTTTGCAACCCTTGAGGCTACCATCCATAAAGCATTTATCGAGCTGGGAGCCGAAATAGTTCCGTTATCGGGAAACGAGAGGATAAAGGTGCTTCATGATTATTACCACCTTGGAAAAGAAGATGGATTTGAGTTCGATATGCGAAAAGCCAGAAGGGTTGGTGCGGATTTTCGCAATGACTTATGCAACGGGATGTTGAAGTATTTTCCGGATCACTTTGAAGATGAGGGGAAATGTTGCAGGGCGTTATTTATTAAGAAATATCCGAGTAGTTTGTCGGACCGGTTTATCAATGAGATTACTTCATTACCGGTTCATTCCATAACCAGTATTGATGTGGTTCCGGTTCCGAAGGATTTAACCACAAAAACCTTACAGAAAAAGTATCTTGGCATTGAGTCGGATATTATTAAACAGCAGCGAGCGCGAAATAAGAATAATGACTTCTCTACAGAGATTTCCTATGGAAAACGAATAGAGAAAAAAGAGATTGAGGCAATTATGGATGATGTTCGGGAGAACGACCAGTGCCTCTTTTTTGTTGGTGTAACTATGATTCTGATGGCTGGAAGCAAGGAAGAATTGGAGAGTGTGACAGAAACGGTACAGACCATTGGAAAGCGAAACAGCTGTACCATTGATACCCATTATCTGAAACAACGGGAAGCGCTTAATACGGCACTTCCGATTGGTGTTCGTCAGATTGAAACCATGCGAACAATGTTGACGCAGTCATTGGCAGTATTGATGCCGTTTAATGTGCAGGAATTAAATGACAGCAGTGGAAATTATTACGGAATCAATCAGATTTCCAAGAATGTTAATATCGGTAACCGCAAGAAGCTGATTAACGGAAATGGATTTGTATTTGGTGTTCCGGGTTCCGGTAAATCGTTCTTTTGTAAGATGGAAATGGGAAGCGTCTTCTTATCCGGTAAGGATGAGATTATCGTCATTGACCCAATGAATGAGTATTTTGACATTGCACATACCTATGGCGGAACGGTGGTCAATATGTCAACCTATACCGACAATTACGTCAATCCCTTGGATATGGATGTGTGGAATCTTGACCAGAACGATACAAAGGGATGGGTTCGAGAGAAGGGTGAGTTTATGCTTGGGTTATGCGAGCAGTGTATTGGTGACAGCTTAAACTCCCGGCAGAAATCCATCATTGACCGCTGTGTGCGAAAACTCTATATCGACATCGCCAGAAGTAAGGAAAAGTATATTCCGGTTATGTCGGATTTTTATGAGCTTTTGTTACAGCAGCCGGAGGAAGAAGCAAAAGATATCGCTTTGTCATTAGAGCTTTTCGTAAATGGTTCCCTGAACATTTTTAACCATCAGACCAATGTAGATGTCGATAACCGATTTACGGTATATGGCATCCGTGATCTTGGAACAGAGTTGTCGCCGATTACCATGCTGGTAATGATGGAGTCCATTCAGAACCGTATTGTGGAAAACGGGCAAAAAGGAAAGGCAACATGGCTATATATTGATGAGTTCCATGTTCTTCTTAACTCAGAGTATTCGGCGAAATATTTGCAGCAGTTATGGAAAAAAGTACGAAAGCAGGGTGGTCTTTGTACTGGAATTACGCAGAATGTAATTGACCTGTTACAGAACTATACGGCAACCACCATGCTTGCAAACAGTGAGTTTGTTGCGTTATTGAAACAGGCAAATACAGACAGTGCCAAAATGGCGGACGTGATTGGCGTATCGGAAGCACAACTTAAGTTTGTAACGAATACCTCTTCCGGTATGGGATTGCTGAAATGTGGTTCGGTAGTGATACCGTTTGATAATCAGATCAGCAAAGATACGGATTTGTATCGACTCTATAATACAAATATCCATGAAAAGATAGCAGAAGAAAAGGGTGGTTGTATTGAATATTAAGAGGGTGGATGACAAACCCCTTGTGATTCATACCAAGCAAAAAGCGAAGATTCATAGAAAGGTAGGACGGTCGGCAACGCTCAAAGGGTGCAATGTCTATACCTTACGAAGAACGCCCAAAATCCGAGGTGCTACAGTGGGGAAGACTATGTATCGCAGTGCTGCCGAGCGGATGAAAGCAAATGACGGGCGACGGTATCGAAAAAGCACAATCCATGAAGTGGATGCAAGGGAAACCGGATTACGGCAGTTTAAGAGAAACATCCGGGAAGCTAAGATGCCTATCCGAATAAAGAATACGAACCTCCATATTGCCGGAGTGGCGGCAAAAACGGTTACGGAGCAGGTGGAGGGCGGAAAGGAGACGACGCAGGCAGCAGCGCTCGGATATGAGTTAGCCAAGCCGGCGGTTGGAACGGCATCGAAGGGTGCAGCGTTATTTAAGAGAAAAGCGCTGGCTAAGAAGCAGAGAAAAATCAAGATGGTTCAGCCGGGCGGAAAGCTAAATCATCGCGCGGCGAAGATAAAAGTAACGGAAGCATTAGCGGAAGATACCAAGGTACGCATGAAGAAAGCGAGCATCTGGAGAAATGGAGAAAAGAAGCAGAATAAGGCAACCACGAAAGCAAGAGTTTCGGCTAATCAAGATTACAAGATGGCACAGAAAAACCGAATGATCCAGTTCTTTATGGATAAGATGAAAGCAGAACATGAGCAGACCGACAGTGTGGGTAAGTTAGTAAAGGATCTGGTTGTAAGGAAAATATGGACATGGGTGGCATCCATAGCTCCGGCGATCGGTGCCGCTTTTTTAGTGCTACTGGTAACGATGTTTATTGTTGTGATTCCGGCGGTGCTGGTTACTACCGTATTATACAATTCGCCATTGGCAATCTTCATGCCGTCACTTGAAGAAGGAGACACGATAAAAAGTGTGGCAGAGGAGTATGAAGGAGACTTTCGGGAAGAAGTAAAGCGTATAGCGAGAGAACATGCCGGATGCGACTCCGGCGAGCTTGTGTATGTGGATTATGAGGGAACAGATGCGGAGCCATCGAATCTGTGTGACATTATCGCCGTATATATGGTGAAGCATGGTGTCGGAGAGACAGCAACCATATTAAATGAGAAAACCAAAGGCTGGATGAAGCAGGTGGTTGAAGATATGTGTACCTATGAAATCGTGGTCAAACACAAGCATGGCAAGAGCATTCTCGTGGTAAAAGTGAAGCTGAAAAGCTATCGGGATATGATTGATGCGTATCATTTTGATGAGGATGAAGTAAAACTGTTAGGCGACCTGATGAGTCCGGAAGGTCTTGAAATGATGGGATATTCGGTTAGCACCGGAGGTGGTGGCGAGCCGGGGGTATGCAGTCTGACGGAAGAAGAAATCGAGAAAATCCTGGCGGATATAAAGGACAGCACAAGACGGACAGTCTTATCCTATGCACTTCACCGGGTGGGATATCCGTACAGTCAGGATGTAAACCTCCGGTGTAGCGGCAACTATTACGATTGCAGTTCTTTGGCGTATTTTTCATGGAAGGAAGCCGGGGTAAACATCAGCCATCATGGCGCCATGACGGCAGCGGAGGAAGCACGAGGTCTTTCGGAAGCAGGCAAAACCGTATCATGGAGCCAGATGAAACCGGGCGATTTGATTTTTTACTCCTTCCAGAAGAATGGTCGATATAAAAACATCAGCCATGTGGTAATCTATGCCGGACACGGTATGATTGTGGAGGCAAAAGGAACGAAGTATGGTGTGGTATATGGAAAAGCGTATAAAGGTTCCGGTTATGTGATGAGTGCAAGACCGGGAGGCAATTAGTGTAATATAGCAAACAGATGGAGGTGAAGGATGAGCGTAGATTATAAAGTCAGCAAGATGTATGAAAATCAGATAAAGAAGTTACCAAGCAGGGGAACATGGCGGAATGTACTTTATTTAGCCGGGCAGTTGTACCGGTACGAGTTTGATAACATCCTGATGGTGTATGAGCAGAAGCCACAGGCAACTTTGATTGCGGATTATGACACTTGGAAAAAGGTAGGACGATATGTCAAGCGAGGAAGTAAAGGCATTGCCATTTTTCCATCCAGAGCATTGAATCCGCGCATGCGGTACGTGTTTGATATTACGGATACCGGAGGAAGAGAGGAAAAGCTTACCTGGAAATTGACAGCGGATAACCTTGGCGAATATCTTAGATATCTTGAAAATCATGGTGTTAAGCTTACGGAATATGCCGGGGATTATGTGTCACAGAAAACTGCCTTAAAATCATTTACAGGAACGAATGTTTGGACTATAATGAAAGAGGATTATTCCGAGCGAATATCCGAGCTTTCGCAGATGATGGGAGAAGGATCATGGGATGCGGAAGCGTTGCAGTCCAGGGGTAGGAACCAAGGATTAGAATATGAAACGCAAGAGCCTACTACAGCGCAGTTTATTTTTCAAAGTATCATGTATGTGGTAGGAACGAGAAGTGGATTTGATTTGTCCGGCAAAGAACAGGATTTTAGTCAGATCAGTAAATACGCAGAGGAAGAAGTAATTTACCGACTCGGTTCTCTTGTATGCGATGTCTCCTGTGATGTTCTTAGAGAATTTAGCCGTAATATCAAGGCAATGGAACGAGATGAGCTGCGCATGCAGCTTGGTAAGAGAGGAGACGAAGAATATGGAAGAAATGACAATCACCTATACAGAGGTGGACGGATTATTGTACCCGAATCTGGAGATGCCAAAAGAGGAGAAGACTCTTTTGAACGTAGGGAAATACGGACTGATGGCAGCACGATATCTCAAGGAGAACGAGCCACAGAGATACCGGACGCTGATGAGATTCGGACTGTTAGCACCGAGGATGCACGAGGTGGATACGGAAGCAAATCGACTGATGGAACAGATACAGGAAGCATATCTGAAGAGCAATCTGCCGAAGGCGAAGGATTCCACCATTCAGATGTGGAGGATTCGAGAACAGGCGAGGATGCAGGCGGAGGAAATCGTGCTACATCAGGTAGTGAATCGGTTCCACTAGAAGATGAAGAATTAAATAGAGAACTAAGTGAAATAGAATCATTTGGTAAAACAGAGGAAGCAGGCCAGTATCGGCAGGCTTCCTTTTTTGACGCAGATTTCAATCTGGAAGCTGGGTCGAAGGAAAAGAATTCGGTAGCGACTTATCATTACTTACAACCCAAGAAGGAAGTGACGGTGCCCCATGAGTTTATCGTGCAAACGTTACTTCGGGGAACCGGATTTTCCGGCGGAAAAGAACGGGTTTGTAAGATTTTTGCAGATGAGATTGATGCCGGAACAAGGGCAAAACAAATAAAGAAAGAGTATGGTATCGGAGGAGCCGGTTGGCCCTTGGATGGATATGGACTTCATGGTTATGATACCTTTCATGGACAGGGACTACGGTTTTTGTGGCGTGATGAAGAAGGCGAAAAAGAAGGCTATGTTTCATGGAAGAATGTGGAAAAAGAGATAGCGGCTCTTATCCTTACCGGAGAGTATCAGCCGGAGAAAAAGGTTACCGTTGATAGCACAGCGAAAGTAATCGAGGAAGAAATCGTAAAGGAATCGGAAGATAAAAAGAATTTCCAATTTGACCTTGATGCGATTGAAACCGGAGGAGCAAAGACACGCTATCGCTGGAACATTGAGGCGATAAAGACCTTAAAGCAGATTGAAAAAGAGGAACGTCTGGCTACAGCAGAGGAGCAAACCATCTTAAGCCGGTATGCCGGATGGGGAGGAATCCCCGGTGCCTTTGATGAGCACAATGAGCAGTGGAAAAAGGAATATGAGGAATTAAAGCTGCTGCTTTCCGAAGAGGAATATGTAGCGGCAAGGGCTACAGTAAACAATGCGTTTTATACCTCTCCTGTGGTAGCGGGCTGTATCAGTAAGCGGCTGAGCGATATGGGCTTTACGAAGGGCAATGTGTTAGAGCCGTCTATGGGTATCGGAAATTTCTTTGGCAGTCTGCCGGAGGAAATGCGTGGTTGTACGCTCTACGGCGTAGAAATTGATTCGTTATCCGGTCGGATTGCAAAGCATCTCTACCAGAATGCTACGATCAGTATTTGTGGATTTGAGGAAACATCCTATCCGGATAATTTCTTTGATGCGGCAATCGGAAACGTGCCTTTTGGAGACTACAAAGTCTATGATCCGAAGTATGTAAAGTATAACTTTCGGATACACGATTACTTTCTGGCAAAAGCATTGGATCAGGTGCGACCGGGTGGCGTCATTGCTTTTGTTACGACAAGAGGAACACTGGATAAAACCAATCCGACCATCCGTAAATATTTAGCGCAGAGAGCGGAATTACTGGGTGCAGTCAGGCTTCCCAATTCTGCATTTAAGGATAATGCAGGAACGGTCGTAACGACGGACATTCTGTTTTTGCAAAAGCGGCAGAAAAAGATTGAAATAGAACCGGACTGGGTTCATTTGGGTTACACAGAGAATGGCATTTCCATCAATTCTTATTATGTGGATCATCCGGAAATGGTTCTTGGGCACATGGAATTTGATACCCGCATTTATGGGAAAGACAGTAATTATACGGTCTGTGTAAATGATGATGAGAATTTCATTCTTCAGCGTGCATTGACGGAAGCGCTTGAGAAAATAAGCATCGAAAGGATTGATTTTGAAGAGGTACTGGAAGAGGAAGCGGTAACGGAGGATATTCTTCCGGCAGATCCGGATGTAAAGAATTTTACCTTTACGCTTGCGGATGGAAAACTATATTATCGGGAGGATTCCATGATGTATCGAAAGGAACTTCCGCAAAAAATGGAAGAACGCATTATAGCGCTTGATCAGGTGCGTATGGTTACCAGAGAGCTGATTCGGATACAAACGGAAGGATGCAGCGAGGAAGAATTGCAAGAAGGTCAGCGTAAGCTAAATGAAAGTTACGATTCCTTTGTAAAAAACTATGGTTATATCGTAGATAAGAGCAATGAGCGGGCCTTTCGGGATGATGCGGATTATCCGCTGCTTAGTTCCCTTGAAGTAGTAGATGAAGATGGAAATGTCTTAAAAGCAGATATGTTTTATAAGCAGACCATTAAGGCAAAATCTGTGATTGAGCATGTGGAGACCGCGATGGAAGCACTTAATATTTCCATGAATGAGTTTGGAATGGTGAATCTTGCGTATATGCAAAGTATCTATAAGCCGGAGCAACCGGTAGAAAAGTTGGTAGAAGAACTTACCGGAGTCATTTACTTAAATCCAAAGGAGTACAATGAGCATACTTTTACTGCCGGCTGGGAGACAGCGGATGAATATCTGTCCGGCAATGTCAGGGACAAACTGCGGATTGCAAAAGCAAGAGTGGAAGATGCAGAAATCCCGGATGCCATAAGGGAGTATTTCAGAGCGGATGTAACGGCGCTTGAACAGGTACAGCCGAAGGACCTGGATGCTTCAGAGATTGATGTTAAGGTTGGTACAACATGGATTGAGCCACTGGATTATGAGGCTTTTATTTTTGAATTACTGAATACGCCAAGGCGGGCAAGAGCAGTGCGGAATCAGTGGTATAATTCTGGGATACAGCTCAATCTCAATAGGACGACGATGGAATGGTTTATTGAAAATAAGTCAATGGATAAACATTCCGTTGCGGCTACAAAGACCTATGGAACAAGTCGCATGGATGCCTACTCCATTTTTGAGGCGACGCTGAACTTAAAGACAGTAACCGTAAAAGACCGGATTGAGGATGGCGATGGGAAATACCACTATGAAGTCAACAAAAATGAAACCATGTTGGCAAGGGAAAAGCAAAGTCAGATAAAGGAAGCCTTTCGCGAGTGGATTTTCAAAGATCCGGAGAGAAGAAAAAAGTATGTTACCTACTACAATGAGACCTTTAATAATACGAGGCTTCGGGAGTATGATGGAAGTCATCTGACCTTTCCGGGAATGAATCCGGAAATTGCATTGCGGGAACATCAGAAAAATGCCGTGGCACGGATACTGCTTGGTGGAAATACGCTGCTTGCCCATTGTGTAGGAGCGGGAAAAAGTTTTGAGATGATGGCTGCATGTATGGAGCAGAAACGATTGGGGCTTGCCAATAAAACGGTTATGGTGGTGCCGAAAGCGTTAATCGGTCAGACCGCCAGTGAGTTCCTTCGTCTTTATCCGTCAGCCAATATTTTAGTGGCAACGGAACGTGACTTTGAAAAAAGCCGGCGAAGGAAGTTTATCAGTCGGATTGCTACCGGTGATTATGACTGCATTATCATGTCCCATTCTCAGTTTGAGAAAATCCCGATTTCACCGGAGAGAAGGACGCGAATGCTGCAGGATCAGGTAGAGGAATTAAGTTACGCCATCGAGGAACTGAAGGAAAAAAACGGAGAGCGATGGACCATTAAGCAGATGGAATCCCAGAAAAAGAAGTTAGAAGAACAGATTAAAACCCTTGCGGATGAAACCAAAAAGGATGATTTAATCAACTTTGAGGAGCTTGGAATTGATTCCATTATGGTGGATGAGGCGCATGGCTTTAAGAATATGGCGGTTTTTTCCAAGATGAACAATGTGTCCGGTATTTCCAGTGGTGGCGCGAAGAAAGCGATGGATATGTATTTGAAAACCCAGTATATCAATGAATTGACACCGGGAAGGGGAATTGTATTTGCCACCGGAACCCCGATATCCAACACCATGGTTGAGATGTATGTGATGCAGTTATACTTACAGAAAGTAGCACTTGAACAGATGGGCATTTATCATTTTGATTCCTGGGCGGCGAATTTCGGTGAAGTAACGACTGCTTTGGAACTGACGGTAGAAGGAAGCGGATTCCGATTCAAGAGCCGGTTTAATAAGTTTATCAATCTGCCGGAGCTTATGACACTGTTTCGGGAAGTTGCGGATGTACAGACAGCGGATATGTTGGAGCTTAATGTACCCGCACTTCGGGGTGGAAAGTATATCATCGTTGATTCCGAGCCGGATGAGTACGTGAAGTTCGTCATGGAGGATTTTGTAAAACGAGCGGAGCGAATACGAAGTGGTGGCATTGATCCGACGGAAGATAACTTCTTAAAGATTACTCATGAGGCCAGATTATTGGGAACCGATGCAAGGTTATTAGAACCGGATGCACCGAATAATCCGGATGGAAAGTTAAATAAGGTTGTAGATAACGTACTGTTTGAATACGAAAAAGCGAAGGCTGATGACCGAATTGGTTGTCAGCTTATTTTTTCGGATATTGGAACACCTCATGGAAGCTGGAAGGAAGACATGGTGGAAAAGGGGTTTGCCAAAGATGGATATTCCTTTGATATCTACAACTATCTGAAGACAGAACTGGTAAAGCGAGGTATCCCAGAGGCAGAGATCGCTTTTATCCATGATGCCAATACGGATGCGCAGCGGGAAATCTTGTTCAAGGAGATGCGAACCGGAAAGAAGCGGATACTGATAGGTTCTACCGATAAATGCGGAACCGGAGTGAATGTGCAGACACATCTTGTGGCAATGCATCATGTGGATTGTCCATGGAAGCCATCCAGTATCGAACAAAGAGAAGGACGCGGAATCCGGCAAGGAAATGAAAATAAGGAAGTTGCGGTTTACCGGTATGTTACGAAAGGCACTTTTGATGCTTATTCGTGGTCGCTAGTGGAAAATAAGCAGCGGTTTATCAGTCAGGTAATGACGGCAAAAACGGTAAGTCGTAGCTGTGAGGATATTGATGAAGCAACGCTTTCCTATGCGGAGATTAAGGCGGTGGCGACAGGAAATCCCTTAATCAAGGAAAAGATGGAGATTGATAATGAGGTGCAACGGCTTAAGTTATTAAAGGCTTCCTACGAGAATCAGAGGTATTCTTTGCAGGATAATTTCATGGTGCGATTCCCGAAGCTGATATCGGCAGCGAAGGAAAAGCTTGCCTGTGTAAAAGCGGATGTGGCGAAGCGGGATGCAGACAAAGAGCGCTATGCAGAATTCTCCGTAGTGATTGGAGACATCACCTTTACGGAGCGTAGCGATGGGGGAAATGTAATGATTGAAGCCATGAGTAAAGCAAAGACCGGAGAGATAACGCATTTAGGAGAATACAAAGGCTTTGAATTACTGGTAGAGAAGAATTTCATGGGAACAAATAATCTGATCTTACGAGGGCAGACAGACTATAAAGTGGAAGCATCCACCAGTCCGGTTGGAAATATGGTGAAGCTGGATAATCTGTATGCGGAACTTGACCGGAATATTGATTTTTTGGAAAAGAAAATCGAACAGTATGAAAACGATTTGCAATCTTCTAAAGAGCAATATGAAAAGCCGTTTGCCTATGAAACAGAACTGAAAGAGAAACTGGCAAGGCAAAATGAATTAAATACGCAGCTGGATTTGGAAAATACGATTGAGCAGCCGGTAGAGGAAGAAAAACTGGTTGCTGACTGTGGGAAACGAAGTAGATAAAGAAAAGGAGACAAGTGGGAAATGAAGAAAAGAAAAATAGTAGCAGCCCTGTTGGTGGGAATGGGGCTTTTGATTATGGCAGTGCCGTTTGTACTGCGTTATCAAGGCGAGCAGGAGGCACAGGCTTTGATGCAGGATTTTCAGAAGGGAGTAAAGCGTCATGCGGAAGCGAAAGAAGAGCCGACCACCCATCGCAAAACGAAGGATGCCTTATTGTCGAGGGACAATGTCATCGGCATTATTGAAATCAAAAGTATTGGCATTTGTTATCCGGTAATGGAGGGAACAACCAATGCAGTATTAAATGCCGGTATCGGGCATGAAGCGGATACCGTCGGAATTGGCGAAGACGGGAATTGCGTATTGTGTGGACATAATGGAAGCCGATATGGGGCATTTTTCACACCGTTAGCGAAAGTAAAGGTCGGAGATGAAGTATGTGTTACGGATAAAAAAGGGAAGGTGCATCGCTACGAGATTAGGACAACGAAAGTTGTTGAGCCGACGGATCTATCCATTAAGGAGCAGTGCGAAGAAGAAAAACTAACACTGTTTACTTGTGCGAATAAGGGAACCAAGCGGTTTGTGTGCGAATGCAGTCCTGTAAAGGAAAAGTAGAAATGGAGGAAGGAAAATGAAGTATTCAATTAAGGTCAATGAAGTAAAGAATCCCGAAGGGAATATTCGTGGGTTTGCGTCGGTAACATTCGGAGACGCATTGAAGGTAACCAATATCGCGATTCTTGAAAATCGGGAGCGTGGAGAGGTATTTGTCTCCATGCCCCGCTATAAGTCAAGTGAGAAAGATGAGCGTGGAGAAGTGGTCTATAAGGATGTCTGTAACCCCATTACCAAGGAATTTCGAGAAGAATTGTATGGAAATATCTTAGAGGCATTCGGGCGAGTACAGGAGAGTAAGAACGAGACCATGGTAGTTAATAAGGACAGTAAGGAAATGCCGGATATTTCGGTTGCGGTGGTGTCTTATGAACGAGAAGGCAGCAGTATCAAAGGGCTTGCCCGCGTATATGTCGATAAGAATTTCGTTGTCAGCAATGTGAGTATTCTTCAGGGAAAGAACGGAGCATTTGTTGCCATGCCATCCTACAAGACAAAGCAGGTGGATGAAACCGGAAAAGCAATCTATCAGGATCTATGCTACCCGGTAACGAAAGAGTTCCGGGAAAAGTTATACGGGGAAGTCCTTGAAAAATATCAGGAAGAAAAGGAAAAAAGTAAGGAAGAACTAAAATCTCACATGGAGCAGGCAGCAGAGAATAAGCAGGAATGGGAACCGGCACAGGACACGCCATTTAGGTAAAGATAAGAGACATATCGTTCGAGGGAGCGGTATGTCTCTTTTTGAGTATTATAAGTAAGGTTACTATTCTCAGTCATAGGGGATAAAATTTTATGATCACATAGGTGGGCTTGAATTTTCTGTTAGGAACAATTAAAATAATTGTATTAAACAAATCGAAATTTTTAGAGGCAAATTATATTCCAGAATAACTTACGATGGGAAAAAATCTATGAAAGAAGAATGCATTATCTGCAAGGCTCCGTTGGAATATCTTGAAAGAGACGAAATGATGGAGTGTGCCTTGTGTCACAAGAAAGAATTAAGCAAGACCAGATGCGTCAATGGCCATTATGTGTGTAATGAATGCCATATGAAGGGATTGGATGCTGTTATTGGCATATGCCTTAGTGAAGAGAGCAAAAATCCAGTAGAGATTATAAGAAGAATGATGGCGGAGCCCTTTTGCCATATGCACGGGCCTGAGCATCATGTAATGGTTGGCGCGGCATTATTGACGGCATATCGTAACGCAGGCGGGGATGTTGATCTATCGGATGCCTTGACGGAGATGATGAAAAGAGGACAGAGCGTCCCTGGTGGTGCATGTGGATTCTGGGGGGCCTGCGGAGCTGGCATTAGTACCGGAATGTTCATTTCGATCATTTCAAAGGCTACTCCTCTTACCGGTAAGTCTTGGGGACTGTCCAACAAGATGACATCAAAGTCGCTTGATTCCATTGGAAGCATAGATGGCCCGAGATGTTGCAAGAGAGATTCATATTTAGCCATTCTGACGGCTATTAATTTTGTTAAAGAAAACTTTGGTATTGAAATGGAAAGATCTGAGATTAAGTGTATCCATTACGAACAGAACAACCAATGCATCGGAAGCAGATGTCCGTTCAGATGATTAGAATGATGTAAATGTTTTGAATTCCGGGATATATGACTAAGACAAATCGGCAGTTTGTCGAGCTCGTTGGAACATAAAATTGGAAGATATTTTTCAGGATAATGAAATAAGCAAATCGGGATTAGTGGAGTAGAACATGGATAAAAAAAGGGCTTTGTCTGGCGCCATAACATTTATAACCCTGATGGGAATCGTAAGTCTGTTTTCGGACATGACTCATGAAGGCGCCAGAAGCATATTGGGCGAATATCTGAACCTCGCAGGGGCATCCGCTGCAACCATCGGATTTGTGTCCGGTATAGGAGAATTGTGCGGGTATTCACTAAGGCTCATATCCGGATTTATAGCAGATAAAACGAAGAAATACTGGACATTTGTTATCACAGGCTATGTAATACAGGCTCTGGCGATTCCTGCACTGGCACTCGTACCTGAACATGGCTGGATTTGGGCCTGCGGTCTTGTGATCCTGGAGCGTATCGGAAAAGCGATAAAAAAGCCTGCCAAAAACACATTGGTAAGCTTTGCGGCAAGCGAGATCGGAACCGGAAAAGGCTTTGCCTATCAGGAGTTTCTGGATCAGCTTGGCGCGTTTCTCGGACCGGTACTGCTTTTTGTAACAGCTCTTGTAAAAGGTACAGACGACCTTTTTACAACGTATAGGATCTCTTTTGCGATACTGCTTGTTCCTGCAATGATCACCATAGCTCTTGTTTTGACAGCAAAGATAAGATACCCTGATCCGGAGATCTTTGAAAAGCAGGAAGATAAATCGGCAAGCTTTGAATTCAGGAAGTCATTTGTTCTGTTCATGGCGGCCATCTGCTTTTTTGCTTTTGGCTTTGCAGACTTCACCCTGATCACACTTCATTCGGCTAATACCGGAACATTTAATGAATCCATGCTCAGCCTGCTATATGCTGGGGCAATGGCTGTGGATGCCTTTGCTGCACTATTCTTTGGCTGGCTTTATGATAAGGTCGGGCTGAAGGCTCTGATCATTTCCACACTATGCAGCACATTCTTCTCATGTTTTGTTTTTATGACTGGAAATGCCTGGTTGATCGGAGCTGGGATAATTCTGTGGGGGATTGGAATGGGTGCGCAGGAAAGTATTATGAAAGCAGCTGTCAGCGGAATCGTCCCGCGTTCCATGCGAAGCACCGGTTTCGGAATATTTGAGACAGGATTTGGTATTGCGTGGTTTCTGGGCAGTTGGCTTCTCGGTGCCCTGTATGATTTGAATCCTGTGTATCTTGTCACTGTGTCTGTGGTATCACAGTTTCTGGCGATTGCATTTTATGCTTTATGCCTCCGGTGCAATAAGACAGAGTGCTAACAATTCCAGTTTGTCGAAATAAGGGGATTACCAGTACGGCAACACCATCTTACAAGTGCAAATTTTTGCACTTGAGGCGGCTGAGAAACGTAATTATAATAGACTATAGCACTGATGAATTGATTCAATGGAGGCGAAAGACAGATGAGCGCAGAGGTAAAGGAATTAGCTGTAGAGTTACTTAAGCTGGGATTTAATCTTGTTTTGTTGGTTACACCGATAGTCTTAGTTACGATGTTATATAGGTTTTTGTTTTAGAAAAATGAACAGATACCGAGTTGAAAGGAGCGTTGCCTGTGAGTGTAATGGAGTTAGAAAAAAACGTGAGTGTTGAGGTTGAAATGCCGAATGCCTATAAGATTTATCTTGATGGTGTAGCAGAAAATGCCGGAAAATCATTAAATGATTTTATTACGGGTGCAATCGAAGAAAAAATTAGTAGAACCGATGGCGAGGAGATACCCGGGGAATTAATTCAGAGATTAATGGAATGGCTTAAAGAACATGGGCATAATGATAAAGACATTCTCGATTGTATTCTTTACATGTGTAAAGACGAAGAAGAAAAATAGCCGTAAATTATTTGAAAAAATAAGTAAAAACACTTGAATCCACTACGTTAATAAGGTACGATATATTATGTGGGGAGACAGTAGAAAATAGGAAGCAGTTCATTTACATGAAAGGCTTCCTTTTTTATAGAGCCGGTATGGACAAGGAGAGTGTTATGAAGATGATTCAAGAAATCTGTAATCAACTGAAAGAGGAACTTTTGGATAATGGATATGAATATGGATTTTTTTTGAATGGAAAGACATACAGACCTGATATGTCAGAGGGATTTGATAGGAAATTTTATGGAAGATTATTGGCAGAGTATCGTATTCAGAATCCACGAGACACTAAGAAGGCAAAAGTTGGTACATGTCATGATATAGTTGTTCTGATGAAAGCTATTCTGGATGAGCAGAATATTCCAAGTAAAATATGGCTTATACATAACAGAAAACACGGGAAATTTCATTCCGTTCTGACATTTTATGCGGAGAACAAAACTATATATCTAGAACTGACACCACAATCTAAAAAACCTTGGTACGGGAAAGAATTGGTTTTTGATAATGAACAGAGTTTTATATCTGAGTATAGCAAAGACGGTTGCGAAGTAATTGAGATAACAAGTGATGTTGTTATTGGAGAAGCCCCGATGTTTGTTCTTTCAAGGATGGAACAGTAAAGCCGAATTTGTCGAAACAAAGGCAATGACTTCGCTTTTGAGTCGGGATGAAGTGTCCGCATTATAGGACACGCCCCAGATTATACTTAGGGTAGATATCAGAAGATACCCGATTAGAAGTATTTTCAGGGGGAGGCGATGATCATGATGGAAGTGAATTATCATTCTATGGTGAAGTTTTATCGACAGGAGCGTGGGTTACGACAGGAAGATTTAGCTGAGGAAGTGGAAGTCAGCAGGCGTACAATTATCAATGCGGAAAATGATAATTGCCGGTTGACTTTGGAGACAGCGATGCGGCTGGCAGCGTACTTTGGAGTGGCGCTGGATCAGTTGTTTGTGCGGGAGTGAGGAAATCATTGAATAGATTTAGAAGGTAAGCGGATGTAGATTGGGAAGGGGGCTGATTTTACACTCGAATCGTGAAGAGACAGGATGCTTTTAATTGAATTTGGGAAAATACGAATAATAATAAAATACTTGTAATTACGTGAATTGTGTGTTATAGTGAAGCTTGCAAGATAATGCAGTACATCAAGAGTGTGCGAGAGGACAAGCTCTATGACCACACAGCAACCTACCAAAAAGAAAGGTAAGGTGCTCAACCTTGTACGGATGGAAGAATCAGAGATTGACGATTGGGCTTCCATCCGAGTGATGGAAGCTTTTTTTTAGTTAATAAATGAAAATCATTTCTATTAAGAGTGTGCGAGAGGGCAAGCTTTATGACCACACAGCAACCTGCCGTAAGGTAAGGTGCTAAGCCTTGTATGGATAGGAGTGTATTTGACATCAATGCAACTCTTATCCAGCAAGCAAAGCTGTTTTATTTTTGCAAAAAATTATTTAAAGGAGAGATGCATTATGTTAAATGTCAAAAATGTGAAAGTAGGAGAAACGTTTTATTTTGTTGAAACCGAAAAGGGGAATGATTTCAAGTTTTTGCCGCATTATGGTATTATGGTAAAACAGCACACCATTTCCAAGGTGCTGAAGGAGCCTTATGGAAGTCCGGTAACCATCCTGGATGAAAATGAAACGTTGTATGACATAGGAAAGTGGAAAGATCAGCTTTTTTCAACTGCAGAGTCAGCAGAGCTCTATGCGCAGCAAAAAGAGGAGAAAATGGATGCCAGATATGCCAGCGCTCCGCCGTTAAAAGGGGGCTTGGTTGAGTGGCTGCCGAAGTATTGGAAGTCAAAGAAGGGTAAAGGACAGCAATACATTTATTTAAGATGTAAACCACAGGATAAGGAAGCATTGGCAAAAGACTTGCAGGAATTAGGTTGCAGATGGAAGGATGGAAAAACGATAACCGATACGGATACACTGCCAGGAGAAATTCGTATTTTCCGGGATTATAGTATAAAACATGCGCCAGTTGGCATGTGTAGCGGCTATATAAGACACGCTGATGAAAACAGCGGAGTGCTGTTTTTGGATTATCGGAAATTTGAATTTTCAAAGCTGCAAAAGGATGAGACTACTGAGAACATTAGATTACAAGCTGGGCAGACAGCAATTTACGATGGAAATGATGAAATCATTTATGTAGTGAAAGCGATTTATAGCGACAAGCTTATATGCAAACCAATGTTAAGAAAGGTTGGACTAGGATATGAGTCAATTCTTGATTGGGAAGATAGGGTGTATCCTTGCAGCGAGGGCATTGAAAAAATGATTGAGTATCATAATCTTGAAATCATGGATGAAAATGATACGCAGGGAATGATGGCAATTGCACTTTATGAAAGTGAGAATGAGGGGGAGCAATAACAATGGCTGATAATGCGAAGGAAGTTAAGAAAAGCAAGATAAGGTCATTTTTGCACTGGATAAAAGAGAATGCAGATACAACAGAAAAAAAGATTCTGGTATGGGTGACTATATAGGATGTCTATTCATATGGAATACTTTTGTGATTTTTTACAATACAATAGCGGTGTGTATGGTTCTTGGCGGAAGATATGTATTAGGAGGATTCCTATGGGTATTATTCTTGTTTTATACGTTGCTGGGATTTGGTTATGCTAGTATCGAGTCTCCGATTGAGCATAAATGCACTGTTAAAGAGTGCGAAGAAATGACCGGGATACTTGAAAAATATTGTTATGATCATCAGAGGATTTTGATCATGAGCATGATGATGACTATGAGTACGACGATGATGAGATGCGAGAGCTTTACGAGGATTACGAAAACGAAGAAGAGTTTCATGAAGATTATCCGGACGAGGACTGGGAAGGGGATTGAGTTCCCTTCCTGGTTATGTGAATAAATTATAAAAAGCTGTACAATATTGGAGGCAAACTATTATGGGGTTATTTGATGGATTAGGAGTGTTTTTCTTAGGAGCGGCAGTAATAGACGAGATTAAGACGAGAAATATAAAACCATATCCGTTACACGCTTTAGAAAACTACGAATTATATTGTGCTGATGAAAAGAGATTAAGCAAAAGAGAATTAGAAAAAAATATCTATGCAGGTAAGTACATGTATACAGATGAGGAGAAACTTCTGATGCAAGGAAAGCAAGGCAAGTGGAATGAGGATACGCTAGAATCCAATTTGAACGATGCCAGTTCAAGTCTAAGTTATGCAGAGATTAGCGAGTCTAGTAAAGAGTATATAAATAGATGCAAAAATGATGCAAAAAGAAATATCGAATATTTTTGTTTGACAGATGAGTCATTAAAAGAAAAATATAAAGATTTTGATATTGATGCCTACGTGGAGAAGCGGGCAAAAGAAATTCGGGAAGAACGGGAGCGGGAGCAAGCTGCAAGTAGGAAGCGTTACCGTGAACATTATAAAAGGGATGTTTTTATCGAATATGATAAAGGGCTTCAACTTGCTGATTATGAAAGAGCAAAGAAAATTCTTGAGAGAGCAGCAACGGACGAGCGAATAAGCGCGGAAGATTTAGAAGATTTTTATAAAATTGCAGAACAAAAAATGCAATTACAAAAGGACGAAACTGGTAAAATGCATGAAATTAGTATTAGAAGGATGTTTCCTAGTGACAAAGAAAAAGTTGAGGAGATGATGCGTACATTCTATGCGTCCCCAGCGATTTCCACAAATGGTTCGGAACCAATATTTGAGGAGAATTTTAAGCAGTGTACCGAACCGCCACATACTTATGCGGATGGTTTTGTATTTGACATTGATTCTTCGGTGCAGGGATATGGAATGATAGCCAAAAGCTATTCAACAGAATATGGAAGGCAGTGCATTTGGATTGAGGATATTTATGTAAAAGAGGAATACCGTGGACTGGGAGTCGGCAGTCTTTTCTTGAAATACATAAAGGAACAATATCCGGATGCATTGATTCGACTTGAGGTGGAAAAAGAAAATGATGTGGCAATTCATGTATACGAATCAGCAGGGTTTGATGTGCTGCCATACACGGAAATGAAATATTTGAAGTGAAAGTCGCGTGTTCTGGCATTGACAAAGGTTCTAATGATATTAGATGAGGATCGGGAAGGGGATTGAGGTCCCTTCCCGGTTATAAGAAATAAGAAAAATCTGCTGAAGAAGGAAATCATTATGGGATTATTTGATGGCTTGGGAGCATTATTTCTGGGAGCGGCAGTAATAGACGGGATTAAGACAAAACATATAAAGTCATTTCTTGTTGGAACATTTGAAAATCAAGAATTGTACGATGCTGACCTTCACAGATTATGTTCTTGCATAAGGCAATTAGAGAAATGCCATCAAATTGTTTAATAATAAATGTAAATGATAACCAGTTAAAAGATTAGTTGGGGGTTATAATATACACCACTAAGATGGTATCATATTTTACGATTGAGCAAATGAATTATTTAAACATAGTACTAGATGCGCACAAAGTGTACTGAAAGGAGACCTGTTATGCAATTAGATTTGAGCGGAGAGACGCTATTTACGGATGAGAGTCTAGAACTAGACAATAGTATTACTTATTTATTCGGAAAAAATGGAACCGGTAAATCTACAATTACGCGGGTACTTAAAAACCAATTCAGAGAAGATTTTGATGTTAGGGTTTTTCAGGGATTCGATTCAGTTGTAGGTAGCGAGAATAAATTGGGTGCGGTTGTACTTGGTGAAGAAAATACCGCCATTCAGCAAAAAATAGATGAAATTCAGGATCAGATAAAAACATTGGTAAGTGCCAAAGAGGATACAGAGAAGAAGATTCACCCCCCAAAAGAGGCATCTAACCCTAACCTATGGACCAAAGAACATCTGGCTAATCAGGCTTTAGATGACACAAAGAAGAAACTTGAAAAATTATATACAGATTCAGCTAAGAAGATTAAATCCATAAAGAATCCATCTGTATCTATTTCAACATATAACAAAAATCATTTTCAAGCAGATATCGGTAAAGCGGCGTTTATCTCAGAAGATGAAAGAGCGCAATGTATTAACACTTTAAAATCTGAAACAAAGAAAGCGCCGGATGTAGATTTTCCGTCAATCGTGCTTGATAAAATTATCGATGAAGTAAATCTTTTGTTGGTAGAAAAGATTGAGGAGAAAATCATCGTTGGTCGTTTGGAAGGAAATGCTGAAAAGCAAGAATTTGCAAGGAAAGGTTTGCATATACATAAGCCAGGGGATGTATGTGCTTTTTGCGGTAATATAATCAGTAACGAAGTATTTGAAGAATTAGGTAGTTACTTTTCTGCTGATGAGACTAAAAGTTATCAAGAGAGAATTGCAAAATGTATAGTTAAGCTGAAAGCATACAAAGATGGGTTGGGAAGAGTCATAATTGATGCGGATAGCTTTTATCCGGAGTATAAAGAACAGGTCAGAGAGCTTAACGAAAAATACCTGAAAACAGTTATTCAGTACGGGGAGATTTTTGAAAAACTGATAGAGCTGTTGGAAGATAAGCAGAAAGATATCTTTAATTCTCATGAGAAGTACTCGATTACAGAAGATAAGCGTCCATATAAAATAAAGGATTTTGATTACAGTTATCGAGAACTGCTTTCTAAGAATAATTCGTCAGATTTGGAAGAAGCACAAAAGGCTGCAACAGAAAAGCTGAGATTTGATGCTGTGGCTAGAGCGCTTGAAGAAGGCAATTATGAACGCTTACAAAGTGATGTTAAAGATCAGGAAGATAAATGTAAGGGAATAGAAAAGGAAATAGAAGAGATCAAGAAGAGCATTACTAATATAGAACGTGACATAACTAATCTTAGAGGACAGGTTGTAAAGCTTCAGGCGGAAACTAAGAATGAACAAAAGCTTGCTCTTAACATTAATCAAAAACTGAGGGCAATGGTAAATTTTGAATTAGAACATTATGAAGATTATGATCATAAAGGGTATTACAGAATAAAAGATTGTGAAACTGGAGAAAGTAGACCAGTAACTCAGCTTTCGACCGGAGAAAAAAATGTAATTGCATTTTTGTACTTTATAGAAAAACTGAACGAGATTGGAGGAGTGTCGGAGAATAAACCTCAATTGATAGTATTTGATGATCCAATGTCATCTAATGATGATACTATGACATATCTAATTGTCGATCAGTTGCAAAGGGTGATTGATTCGGTAAAAAGATCTGACGGAAAGATGGTTATATTAACACATAATATATCCTTCTTTATGGATGTAAAGCGCTCATACAAGGATGAGTTTTATCAAGAAAATACGGTGCTGAGATTAGAGAAAAAAGCCGGCAAAACCGCAACGATTCGAATACACAATAAAGATGAGGATGTAAAATCAGCATACGGGAATCTATGGGTTGAGCTTAAGAGCCTATATAACGCCGAGAGCATTAGCGCTGATACGATGCTTAATACGATGCGTAGAATTATAGAATGCTATACCGATTTTAGAGGTAGAAATAAATATAAATTCTGCGAACCGGTATCAGGAACTATGTATCTCCTAAATGAAGGATCTCATGGTGGAGTAGAACTAAGTCCATATTCAGGTAGTAAGCTAGATGCACTTAAAATGTTCTGTGAGTGTTTCAATGCAAATAAGGATTTTTCACATGTAAAGTATTATTGGGGCGGCGAAATCGGAGAATTAGTTGGAATTTTGTAGAGTTAAAGAGAAGGAGGTCTGTTGATGCAATGGACCTCTGTTTTTTACTTTTGCATAATTCGGAAAAGTGATAAACCGACTGCGCTATATTATATTCATAAAGAGCAGATAAATAAACACAAATGTCATCGTAGTGATGCCTATAATTCGATAAACATGTAAACATACAGTGCTATTATTATTGTAAAGACAAGGATATGAGATGTCATCTCAAAAGAGGTTATACAAAACGCTGATTGTTATTTAATCATAGTTAGCCGCTCTTTCTTTTGATAGTTTTTACCTCTTTTCTCGTATAGCCTCTTTTGAGCTGACATATTTTGTTTTTGATATTCATTTAAGCAGGGACTGAATGAAATGATTCTTCTCCTGAATAGTAAGAACCTGCCGCTCCTTTAGTTTATCGGGAGCTACCTTGGGCTAGTAGGGGAAACGAGAAGTCAGCTAGCCTTCCTTTCCGAAATATTATCAGTTACAGTTGAAATAGATGAAAGATATGTTAGAAATGATAGCGAATCTGGAGATTTTTATGAGTATATTTAAGGATCTGAGCGAAGAAGAGATTGTAGTCTGCCAAAATCGATCCTTGGCAGGATATGATCCGGAAATAGACACATAGGTTGACCTAAAGGTTGGGTTACGAGATGAAGAACAGGAGGAAATACAGATGAAATTATTTGTAACAGGTGACAATCACTTTGGCAGAAAATTTGATAAGTATGCTGTGAAGAATCAGCTTGTTGAAAGCAGATTCAAATGTTTGGAAGAAATGGTAAAGCAGGCTGAAGCAGAAAAGTGTGAGTTTTTTGTGGTTGCTGGAGATCTTTTTGATAACACGTACGCCATTGCTAAGAAAGATGTAAAGCGTGTTGTCGATACCCTTGGTAGTTTTACTCAGCAGGTTTTAGTTCTTCCCGGAAATCATGATTTTTATTCGGGAAATGAAAAACTTTGGGAAGACTTCACAGACGTGGCAGATTCATATAGCAACATCATTATTTTAAATGCTTATGAGCCGGTTGAGCTCAATAGTACAGATGGTCAGGTTGTTTTCTATCCTGCACACTGTGATATGAAACATAGTGAAACAAACAGACTGGAATGGATTAAGCAGGCTGAAATTGATAGCAGTAAATTTAATATTGGTATTGCACATGGCGCATTGGAAGGCCTTGCATGCGATACAGAAGGTGTTTATTTTCCAATGTCCCGAAATGAACTTCAGGGAATTAGCGTGGATGTATGGTTACTTGGACATGCGCACATTGCTGAGCCGGCAATCCCGGCAAATGAGGAAGTATCAGGATATACCATTTTTAATGCCGGAACTCATGAGCAGCTTGACCTGCATAATAACACTGAGGGGAATGCGTTTATCATTACAGTCGAATTTAAGAATGACATGAAACGTGTTATTGCAAAACGTGTTATTACAGGAGCTATTCGGTATTATGACGAGACAATAGAGTTTAAGCCTACAGAGAATATGGAATTGGAGACGACAATTCGCGACTTCGTAAAGGATTATCCAAGTAAGTCGATTGTTCGACTGACTTTGAAAGGAAGCGTTTCAAGTGCTGATTTTGAGATGAAGGAAAGCATTTACGATGCAAACTTAAGTCGTTTTATGAATTATAAGATTATCGATAGTGATTTAAGTGAGAAAATAACAATTGAAAAGATAGAGAATGAATTCTCGGAAATCGGATTTGCAGCAAAATTCCTGAAGAATCTTATTAATGATCCGGTGGAACTACAGATGGCATATGAGGTTGTTAATTCATTGAAATAAGAGTGTGAGGTGTGAACCATGAATATAAAAGAAGTAAGTACAAGACAGTTTGCAGGAGTAAAGGGCAAGACAGTTGAATTAGAGAACGGACTTAATGTTCTTGTTGGAAAAAATGAGACAGGTAAGAGCACAATGGTTGAACTGATTTATCAGACCTTATTTAGAAATGCAGAACTTGACAGAAGATCTGATAAGGATTTTATTGAGAAGTTCATGCCTTCTGGTTCTAATGGTGATGTGGTAGACGGAAAACTTATATTCACAACAGCAGATGGAGTGTATACCCTTCAGAAAAAATGGGGAAAATCTTCTTTTTGCGAAATTGTAGATGAGAAGGGAAATATCATCGAGGATGAGAAAAAAGTAAAGGAAATCATCGATAGCGAGCTTATTTACAAGAAGGGACTTTATGATGATGTAGTATTTGCTTCCCAAAAGAGACAGGCAAATGTGGTTGAGCATATTTTAAATAAGCTTGATAAGAAGGCCGTTGAGAAACAGGAACTCGTTTCCATTATCGCTAGCGAAGGTATTTCGTCTACCGGAGGAATTGCTCCGGAAGATGTTGCCAGAATTATTGCTGATAAGATTACGGAATTGAATGGACATTGGGATTTCTCGATTAATGCACCCGAGAAGAGACGTGGCATTGATAATCCATGGTTAAAAGGCAATGGCAAAATTCTAACGGCTTATTATACCATGGCAGAACTCGAAGAACAGCTTCGTTTAACAGAAGAGGCTGAGAAGGCCATTGACGTAGATAACACTAATTTATTACAAGCACAGACAGTTTTGGCAGAAGCTAATCTGGAGAAGGACGAATATGATCGCTACTCAGAGGCTCTTGTAATCTATAATAACGGAAAGAAACTGAAGAATAAACATACCGAAGAGCAGCGCAAGGTGGCTGCCGATTTGGAAGCATACCCGGAGCTTCTTAATAAGATGGGTGAGGCTTCAGCTTTAAGAGGTTTAGCCAGGGCTGAGAAGATTATTTCTAAGTACAACAAGGTAAAGGAAGCAAAAGACGCACTTGTAAAGGTACAGCATGAAATCGCAGAATTAGTGGAAGTTACAGACTCTGATGTCACTTTGGCAAAGGAATTCGATAAGGCTGTTGCAAACCTTCAGGCAAAGCTTTCAAACCTTGACCTTGTTGCAATTATTAAGAAGCTTGGTGATAAGGACATTCAGGTTAAGTCTGTAGCAACAGGTAAAGAAATTGATATTACGTCAGGCAAGTTTGACATCAATGAAACTGTTGAAATCACAGTTCCTGGAATCATGAGTATGACAATCGCTGCAAAAGGTGTAGACGCTGAATCTGTCAAAGCAGAAATGCAAGAAACACAGCAAAAACTTAATGAGCTTTTAAAGAAGTATCAAGCTAAGGATTTCGATGACCTGGAGGAAAAGAAGAAGACATATGATAAGATTAGTATCAAGGTTGTGAATGCAAAGGCGGCATACGAGAATGTTCTAGCCGGTGAAGAATATTCTGTAATTGCCGAAGAATTCGAAAAGGTGAAGGATAAGGCAGAGAAAGTCGATGGACTTCAGAGTAAAATTGAAGCGCTTTGTGGCAGTGAAACTATTGAGGCATTTGCAGGTAAGCAGGAACAACTTGTTGAACAGATTGAGGGGGAATATGGTAAGGAGCATACTCTCGAGGCGATAGAAGAACGCTTGAAAAATATCGAAATTGAAATCAAAAAATTCGATAGAGTTGAGAAGGATGCTGAGAATATCCCAGAGAGATTTCTTGAAATTGAAGATGTTGATAAATATAAAGCGGAGCTTAAAAAGAAGATTAGCCAAGCTTCTGAAAAAATTGAGGAAGCAAAAAAATCTTTAACAAAGCATGAGAAATCTCTTGGAGATAAGAACCCGGATGATCTTCGCGCAAGTATTGAGGATGCTAGAATAGAGTTTACAAAACTAAAAGATGAGTGCCTCAGATGGCAGCATATCATGGCTGTCCTTAATAAAACAAAGGATAACATGGCTGGGGAAAGTACAATGGCGGATGTCCAGGAGAAGTTTACTGAATATTTATCTGCCATCACTGATGGCAAAGTTGCCTTGACGTCTATGGACGAGAATATGAATGTGAACATCTTTAGTGGCGAGAACCCTTTGAAGTATGATATTCTTTCAGAAGGAACAAAGGATACAATAGCCCTTGCATTCCGCCTTGCAATGCTTGAACATTTATTCCCTAATGGAGGTGGACTTGTGGTTTTAGATGATCCATTCACGGATATGGATGAAGATAGAACTAAACAGGCTTGTAAACTTGTTCAGCAATTTGCCGATAAAGGTAACCAAGTGCTGTTTGTAACTTGTGATAACAAGTATCGTACACTTCTTAAGGGAAATGTAATTAACATGTAATACGCCTTAGTGATTAGGAGAGGAGTGAAGTTATGATTTGGGATGATAACTTTATGAATCATGGTGCATTCATGGATTTCATGGGATACAGGTATGTAAATCTCGAGGCAATCATTGAAGATTGTCTCGAGCAGGCATATCGTGGTGAAAAGAACATAGAGATAGATGGCCGTGGGCTTACTGACTACGAAATCGAATACGTAATGCAAGAGGTGCGTAGACGACTTGGTATTATTTGATTGGAGTAATAAGTGATGAAGTGTTTGATTTGTGGACAAGAATCACATAAGTATATTTGTGATTCTTGTAAGGATAAAACAGATATTGATGAGTTATGTAATGAGGTTGTAGCTTATATTCCGGGACTGTTAAGGAGCTCAAGGATGAAACCTTTGTGGGAAGAAATAGCTGGAAATTTTGAGCGTAAAGAGGAGTTTGCTCGAATTGCGTATGAATTGGCTGACGAATTGGGAACTCCTCGTAAAGAATATCAGAAAATACATAGCCTTGCAGGAAAAAAGATTTATGTAGCGAAGAAAGACCGGGAGTTATTATATAAGAATTTTAGTATGATTGATGGTAACAAAATACCGGATAAGGAAATGGCTCGCGTGGAAGGTCTTATGCTGTCTGCCTTGGTAGGAGACTATAAGTATTCAGAAGCTGAGAACTTCGTAGATAGCATTTTGGAAAAGGATGATATACCATGGCAGGCCTATTATGCTATAGCAGATTTTTACAATAAGACAAGAAGATATGATACGGTCGAGAAAATAATGGAAACGGCAATAGAAAAATATTCGACATATGATGGCATTATTCGGCAATATCAGTCTATATTGGAAAGTTGTAAGAACTATAAAATGGCAAAGTTAAAAGGAACTAAAGAATATGTGCCAAATCCAAAGGAGGATAAGAAAAAAGTGGTAGATAGTTATTTTGATTATTTGGAAAGCATTGGTGTGGAATACTGTAATAATAAAAGACAAAAGGCGGAACCGAAGGCGTTACCCAAAGCCGGTTATCCGGAACCGGTAATTATTAACACTCCAAATTTTGATACCTTTGTAGCATATGATTTTGAAACAACTGGGTTCTCACCGGCACACGATTCTATTATCGATTTTGGTGCTGTCCGGGTTGTAGATGGTGAGGTTGTGGAATCAAAAGAATTTATTTTCAGTGAGTTTGCAAAACCATACAAAAAATTATTAACAGAGGAAATTACTATGATTACCGGTATAACGAAAGAGGATTTGGCGGATGCCAGGAAAATGTGGGAAGTGGCGAAAGATTTTTTGGAATTTGTGGGGGATGACATACTTGTTGGTTTTAACAATGCGTCTTTTGACGCAAAATTCCTGGCCAGAGCGGGGAGATATGCTGGTGTGGTAGTTAATAATCCGAATTTTGATTTGCTACAATATATCCGGAGCAATAAAGAAAGTCTTGGATTTTCCGGAAAAAGCATGAATCTTGAAAGTGTTTCAAAGCTGTATGGGATTGAAAATCCGCAGGCTCATAGAGCATGGGCGGATGCACTAACCACAGCCAAGCTTTTTATGAAAATCAAGCAGGGTTTATAAATTATTCAAGGTTCTTAGGCAGGAGGAGCTGCATTTAAGAGCTTCCTATGCTATAATGAATGTCAGGATAGTTTGATTTGAGAATTATCTTGAATATGTGCGGCGGCACATAATCCGCTGTGAACGTGAGAACACGTAAAATCAAGGAGTATTATGGAACAAAAAATAGTTTTTAGATTAGGGGAGCTATATTGCGGACCGGGGGGGTTGGCATGTGGTGCGCTACGTGCGAAAAGTGATGATAATCAATTTGGTGTCGTACATGCATGGGCGAATGATTATGATGAGGATACGTGTGAGACGTATCGCAATAATATTTGTCCCAATGATCCCAATAGTGTCCATTGTTGTGATGTAAGGAAATTAGAGATTGAAGGACTAGGAGAGATTGATGCGTTTGCATATGGCTTTCCATGTAATTCGTTTTCAAGCGTTGGAGAACATCAGGGGTTAGCAAACGAGAAATTTGGACAATTATATTGGTATGGAATAGAAGTATTAAACAGGTATCAGCCGAAATGGTTCATGGCCGAAAATGTATCAGGTATTCGCTCGGCGGGATCTAACGATTTTCAAGTTATTCTTAACGACATGAGAGAAGCCGGATACAAAATTGTTACTCATTTATATAAGGCTGAAGAATATGGAATTCCACAGACACGTCATAGGGTTATAATAGTAGGCATTAGGAATGACATAGACATTGATTTTAGAGTTCCGAGTCCAGCACCATATAGCGATTACGATATATCGGCAAGAACTGCACTCGCAGGTATTACGAGTGATATGCCAAATTCGGAAATACGAAAATTGAGCAGTAAAGTTACTAGAAGACTTTCATATATTAGACCAGGTCAGAATGTTTGGCAGGCGGAGGCATCTGGAGAACTGCCTGAGGAATTGAGGATTAAAACAAGAACAAAGATTTCTCAAATCTATAGAAAATTAGATCCGGACAGACCGAGTTATACGATTACAGCATCTGGTGGAGGTGGAACGTTTGGATATCATTGGACTGACCGAGAATTGAGTAATCGAGAAAGAGCCAGAATTCAGACTTTCCCAGACAACTATGAGTTTGTTGGAAAATATGCATCAGTAAGGAGACAAATCGGAATGGCTGTCCCGTGTAAGTTGAGTGAAATTGTTGTGACTGCTATTTTAAACTCCTTTGCGGGAATTCCCTATGAGAGTGTGGAGGCGAATATACATGAGTAGGTGTAATTATTGGTGGGTTACGAGACCAAAAAGAAAGTTGAATACAATTCCTGAAATACTATCTGTTTTCGCTAGTGCGGCTTTGGAACATCAGTGGGATGGAAGTAGGAACCTTCACGTTCAATTTGAAAATGAGTTAGAGCGTGCAGGGTTAAAAAGAGTAGGAACGAGGCGAGATGGGACGGGATCCGGAGGGAGAACATATGCTGCGTGGCTTCGCTCCCTCGGCTTAATTTGCCAAGAGACAACTACAAATCAAGTTTTTTTGACATTAGCTGGAGAGGCTATTGTTGAAGGAAAATCTCCAGTTGCTGTCTTAAAAAAGCAGGTTTTGAATTATCAATTTCCATCTCAGTTTTCTATGTCGGTCGGTGTAGATGAACGCTTTAGAATTAAACCATTTCGTTTTTTGCTTAAACTTCTGATGGATGAGCGACTGGGATATTTATCTAGCGATGAGGTAGGTAAAATAATAATTACGGAAGCTGAAACGGATAAAGATTATGAAAAAATGGTTGAACGAGTAATTGCATATCGGAACTTTGGAGATGATATTTTAGGGGAAGACTTTTTTAGCAAGTATATTCCTGAAGTGAATCCCGAGAGCGCTGACCCTTATCAGAAATTAAAAGATATAGCAAATACAATGTTTAACTGGTTAGAGTATACGCAGTTAGTTGGAAGGGATACTGGCACGATTTTTATTCCGGAAGAGAAGAAAAAAGAAGTGTCCAAAATTATTGAAGAAAAAAGCCCATTAATTCTGAATCCAGATGATAAAGAAACTTTTCAGCGCAAGTATGGTATCGATCCATGGCATAGGAAAGATACAAGGAACTTAATTGCTACCAAGACAATTTCTTCGCGGAATATTGAGATGCAGCGAATAAAAAATGCGATGATGATTATTGCGGCAACAAGGCCCATTGTATCTATTGATACGACAATTGTTGAGAATGTTGTTGAAACGACTGGGTCTGAACGAAATTTGGTAGAACATACTTTATTGGAGGCTTTTCCTCATGGATTAATGGGAGGCTTTTTAGCGAATTATTACGAAATGGCTTTCAAGGGAACCGAAGAGGCTATAGAATTCGAAAAAGCGACAACAGAAATATTCAGAGCATCTTTTGGATATAATGCAGTTCACCTGGGCCAAACAGGAGCAAAATCTGCACCTGATGTTTTATTATTGTCTGATTCGGAAGGGTACCAAGCAATAATTGATAATAAAGCATATAGTAAGTATAGTATTACTGGAGATCATCACAATCGTATGGTACATAATTATGTGGAGAAGATTGGAAATTATAGCAATTCAAGATATCCAATTGGTTTTTTTACTTACATTGCTGGAGGTTTCATATCAACAATTGATAAGCAAATAGCCGCTGAGGTAGCAGAAGCAAATGTGCATGGTTCGGGAATAACGGTTGCAACATTTATTAAAATGATTGAGAAAAATTCTGAACAACCATATTCTCAAAAAACATTGAGAGAGTTATTTTCACTAGATAGAGAAATTAAATTAGTAGATATTACTTAACGGAGGAAGGCAACGTTCATTTGTGGCGTTGCCCTTTTTTTGGTGCTAGTTAGCAGTGCGCCTGTGGAAAATTTTTATGCAATCTCTTGCATAAAGTATGTTGATAAGATACACTAGTATTGTGGGGAGTCATGGAAATTGGGAAGCGGTTCATTTTCATGAAAGGCTTCTTCTTTTTGTGCACGGATTATAAAAGGGGATTTGGAAGTTAACATTAAAAATATGGTATTAGAATTCAAAGAATACTTGGTAGTGGAGGTGCACATGCCAGATGTTTTGACACCGGAACAGCGTCGGAAGAATATGCAACATATACGATCAAATGATACTAAGATAGAAGTTCTGTTAAGGAAGGCATTGTGGAAAAAGGGATATAGATACAGAAAGAATTATAAAGCACTTCCGGGAAAGCCGGATATCGCATTGACCAAATATAAGATTGCAATTTTCTGTGATGGGGAATTCTTTCATGGGAAAGACTGGGAAGTGTTAAAGCCGAGACTCGAAAAAAGCAATAATAGTCAATTCTGGATAAATAAAATATCACGAAATATTGAAAGAGATGATGAAATTAATAAGCAGCTTATGTTTTTGGGGTGGACTGTAATTAGGTTTTGGGGAAAGGAAATCATCAAAAATACCGAGGAGTGTGTAAAAGTAATTGAGGAAACAATATTTGACATAATGCTCAAAAATGAAACTGCGAAAGATAGTTTTGAAGATAGCAATTTGGATTATTAAAAAGATATAAATGAAGAAGATGGATTTTTCAAATTGCGTAATACTTCATGTTATTAGTAACGATGCGTATAATTCGGAAAAGAGATGAACTAACGTATGTATTATATTTATAAATAAGACCACAGCAAGGTGAAAAAGAAATAACTTAAAATGTTATGAATGAATTTGGAGGGTATTGAAATGAATGTAGAAAACTATAGAGAACTTATTCATGATGATATCAAATTGGCTAGTAAAGCTAGCGGTTCATCTTTAAAAGACGAGTTTTTGTTATATGCCACGGGTGTTTTGGCAAATGGTGAGGAATTTGACGATTTTACGGAATGCCATTATGAGGGACTAACAAGACGGAATGGCAAGATGACCATTGATGGATATTCAAAAGATGAGACTGATGGAAGTGTTTGCTTATTTATTACCGATTATCATGGTCCGGATGAATCGGATTCCATTATGAGCGAAGATATTAATTCTGCGTTTAAAAAATTGCGCCTTTTTGTTGAAGAGGCTACTAAATATGAGCTTTATTATGATATGAAAGGAAGCGATGTTGCTGTAGATTTTGCGAGAGATCTTTTTTACGACAGTGAAAACATAACAAAATATAGATTTTACCTCCTTACGGATGCGTATAACAAGCAGAGATCTAAAACGATTAAGGATGATACTATTGGCGAAAAGACTGTAGAATTAAATGTTTGGGATATTTCACGTATATATGATTTGGTTTGCTCTAAAGCACAGAAAGAGAGTGTTGAAATAAACCTTTCTGATTTGGGATATAAGGGCATACCTTGCGTAAAGGCAGTTGAATACGAAAATGTAGAGGCAGATATTGAAGTACCGGTTAAATATGATTCTGAATTAGAAGACGATGATGTAGGCCAAGAGAATATAGTGACATATTCATCTTACCTTGCTGTAGTTCCAGGAACGGTACTAAATGATTTGTATTTAGAGTATGGATCAAAGCTGCTTGAGGGAAATGTACGCTCGTTTTTGAGTGTTAGAGGTAAGGTTAATAAGAGTATTCAGTCGACAATCAAGAATTATCCTGAAATGTTTTTTGCCTATAATAATGGCATTGCAGCTACAGCAACAGATATTGATACAGAAATGACTCCTCAGGGGTTGGTTATTACAAGAATCAAGGATTTACAGATTGTTAATGGAGGGCAAACAACAGCATCGATTGCCAACACTTTATTAACAGCAAAGAAAAATGAAACGGTTGATTTAAGTCGCCTGTATGTGCCTATGAAGATATCGGTTCTAGAGCATGCTATGGCTGAAAAGATTATTCCGAAGATTTCTGAGTACTCTAATTCACAGAATAAAGTGGATGCATCAGATTTCTTTTCGAATCATCCATTTCACATTCGAATGGAAGAATACTCTAGAAAGACACCTATCCCGTCAAATGGAGGAAATCAGTTTCAGCAGTATTGGTTTTATGAAAGAACAAGAGGACAGTATAACCAGGGGAAAATGAAGTTTGGTGCTAAATCTAGTCAGTTAAAAAAATATACAGACAGATACCCTGAAAAAATGGTTATTACTATGTTAGATCTTGCGCGATATATGGAGATATATGAGTGCGCGCCAGACATTGTGAGTAAAGGAAAACAGAAAACATTACAGAAGTTTGCTGAGGAAATAAAAGCAGGATGGCAGAAATCTAATGAAGTATTTAATGCGTTTTATTATAAGCGAGTTGTTGCTCTTGGTATTATGTATAAGTGCACGGATGAAATCATCAAGCAAACTGATTGGTATAAGGAAAAACGCTCATATAAAGCTAATGTTATAGCATATACATTGAGTTTGATTTTTTATTACATTCGTCACAACAAAAAAGGCTATGAAATTGATTTTGATCGTATATGGAATATGCAGGATATATACGAAGAATTGGAAGATCAGATTAAAGTATTAACTAAGGAGGTTTATGACTTCATTACTGGTCCACGCGAGACCGAGAATGTAACAGAGTGGTGTAAAAAAGAAATTTGTTGGTCACGGGCAAAAGCAAAAGTATGGACTTTTAATGATCCATTCTTATATTCGCTCGTATCTGCAAAAGATATAGAAAATGAAGTAAAAGAGGAGAAAGCTACTAGAAAGCTTGTAAATGAAGTGGATTCACTGAAGGAAATCCTGGCTAGAGGTTCAGATTATTGGAAACAGATGCTGGAATGGGGCGAAAATAATCATGTACTCTCAGAAAAGGAAGCTTCTATACTACGAATGATTGTAAATATGAATTATACGGGGAGAATTCCATCTGAAAAGCAAGCTCAGGTTGTTATGAGTGCTCGAAAAAGAATGATTCAAGAGGGCATGCCATTACAGTTTTGATATTTACGGAGGAGAGAACAAATGAGTGATTATAGCTTACCAATGTTTGATAATCCAAGAAATTGGATTAAAAATGCCAGAAAAAAGAATATGGAATGGAGCTCTATTTTATTAGCAAATAAGTACGATAAAGAAGGATTGGCTGAGTTTTTAGCTAATCAGGTGGAAGATAATTTTTGGCCAGAGTTGGAAGTTAAAGATTGGGAAGCTCTAGTGTCATTACAACAGGATTCAGAAGAAAAAACGAAGTTTATTGAATTGAGTCAAGGAACAGCGTTAATATATGATTCCAAGCAAGATAACGCAGTCACAATCCCTATGGATGAGTATTCTTCATGGCAGTTGTACAGGAAAAAGTTGCTTAATGATGGGTTTAAAAAAGAATCTGTGGACGAAATTGAAAGAGCTACTCTCAAGATTTTGAAACGCCTTAGTAACGATACGCGTGAAAGCGGTCCAATTAAAGGCTTGGTGATTGGAAATGTTCAGTCCGGTAAAACAGCTAATATGGCGGCCCTTATGGCAATGGCTGCTGATTGGGGATGGAATATGTTTATTATTCTGTCAGGTACAATTGAAAATTTGCGACTTCAAACACAGACAAGATTGTTTAATGATTTGAATCAAACCGGTAATGTTGCGTGGAGAGCTCTTGAGCATCTTGGTAAAAATGTTGATATTTCACAGAAAGCACAGAGCCTTCATTTTGAAGAAAAAGCCCGAGATCGTTATTTTACTGTTTGCCTGAAGAATTCAACACGTCTGAAGAAGTTGATTCAGTGGGCGCAGGTTGATTCAAATAAACAGAGACAGATGAAAATTCTTGTGATTGATGACGAGGCAGATCAGGCAGGAATCAATACGGGCCATGTTGACGAAGATGAAAGAAAGAAAATTAATGCTTTGCTTTGCTCGCTTGTGAATGGCAAAGATGAGGTTGGAAAAGACATTGATTCACAGTACCAGGCTATGAACTATATAGGGTATACGGCAACGCCGTATGCCAATATCCTTAATGAATCGGGCGAGGATTCTCTTTATCCAAGAAATTTCATAAGTACACTGGCTGTATCTAAAGAGTATTTTGGACCACAGCATATTTTTGGATATTCGGGCGAGGCCGTTGAGTTTGAAGGAATGGATATTGTTAGAACCATTGAGGAAGATGAACTTAATGATTTAAGAAATATACATAATGGAGATTCGTATGAAACTCCGAAAGCTTTATTTGATGCAATATCTTGGTTCTTATGTGGTGTAGGATGCATGCGCATTTGGGGATATAAGAAGCCTATAAGCATGCTTGTTCACACTAGTCAAAAGACAGCTCATCATCAGAATATAGCAGATGTTATTAATGAATGGTTTTCGACAAATACAACGGAACAAATTATTAAGAAGGCTAAAAACGTTTGGGATATTGAAACTTCAAGATTTACTTTTGATGACTTTAGAAGACAATACCCTGATTATGATAGAAGTGATGATGAAATTAACCAGTATCCGGCATTTGAGGAAGTAGAAAAAGAAATCCGTGTGCTTTTAGGTGATGGAATTTCAAACATAAAGTTAGATGATGAAGGTGATTTATCATATCATAAAGGAATTCATTTATGTATTGATAACTGTATGAACAACGGAATTACAGAAGACGGATATCATGTTAGATTGGCTTATCCTGAACCAAGTAAAATGCCATCACCTGCACCTGCATTTATTGTAATTGGTGGCGCCACATTATCAAGAGGGCTGACATTAGAAGGTTTATTTAGCACCTTTTTTATTCGATCAGTTGGTCAAGCGGATACACTGATGCAGATGGGACGTTGGTTCGGATATAGAAAAAACTATGAGCTACTGCCACGAGTTTGGATGACGCAGAAGACAAAAGAGCAATTTGAGTTTCTCGCGGCATTAGATCAAGAACTACGCGATGAAATTCAGTATATGGATGTAAACGGTAGAAGTCCATCGGAGTATGGCCCTAAAGTCAAAAACTCTCCAAAGGTTAGCTTTATTCGCATAACTGCCAAGAATAGGATGCAGAGCGCAACTCCTGCTGAAATGGACTATAGTGGTGCGTCTAATCAAACGTACCTCTTTGATGATGATCCAGATATTCTTGAACAGAATATCGAGAATACTATGGATTTTTTATATCAGCTTGGAGATGAGTGGGTGCCAGTGCAGCGATATCCGCACCAGAAAAATGTCGCTATTTGGAGAAACGTTTCGTTTAATAGAATCCGTTCATATATTGAAATGTTTAAATTTCAAAAACGGTTAAGTGTCTTTAATGATACAAAGCCACTATTAGATTGGCTTCAAGAAATGACGGATACAAATAAATTAGGCGATTGGAATGTAATTGTAGCTGGTAAATCAGAACCGACTAATGGTACATGGGAATTGCCTAACGGTACTGTGATTAATAAAGTAAAACGAAGCCGCAAGTGTAATCAAACAGAATTAGATAATGGAATTATTAATATCGGTGTCTTAAGAGGCCCCGCAGACCTTGTTTCTGATATTGATTTAGATAGCATTACCAATGCAGAGCTGAGAGCAGAAATAGAGGATTTCCTAAATCATTACAATGCAAAAGGTGCTATGGCTTATAGAGATAAGTCAGGACTTCAGGAAACACCACAATTAATAATTTATAGGATTGATAAGGATTCAAAAGCTAAAGAAAACACTTTAAGACTAGATTTAGACGCTCCGGAAGATTTAATTGGATTATGTCTGTATATACCTGGAGGAAGAAAACAAACTAGTTATGCTACTACGGTCTCAATCAAAATGTCAAATGATGTTTTCGATGGTGATGCAGATTTGGAGGATATAGATGCAGATTGAAATAGCTGAAGCCGGAAGAATGACACAATCAGGTAGTTCACTACTTAGATTGATTCAGAATAATAATATGCCGGTATTAGATTTGCTTGTTAGAGAGTCAATACAGAATAGTTTGGATGCTAGAAAAATGGGTTCCAAATATGTTGAAGTAGATTATCTGACAGGTAAATTTAAGAGTGCAAAACTTGGAAAAGAATTAGAACAGATTTCGGATTCACTCAATCAAAAATATG
This sequence comes from Lachnospiraceae bacterium XBB1006, assembly GCA_900115795.1. Taxonomy (GTDB): domain Bacteria; phylum Bacillota; class Clostridia; order Lachnospirales; family Lachnospiraceae; genus XBB1006. The sequence continues at coordinate 331,291 of FOXT01000005.1, forward strand.
GTGATGGCGAATATGACTACATAGCTATTCGTGACTCAAATACTGTTGGGCTCACTGGAGTAATGGATTATAAAAAAGTACAGAATAATGTATATGGAAATCTATTAAAACTTGTATATGAAATATGTAAGCCACAAGAAGCGGAAGGCGCTGGAGGTTCTTGGGGAATCGGAAAGACTGTTTATTTTCGAATTGGAATAGGTCTTGTGATTTATTATTCAAGAATCGTAAATGAAGACGGTCAGTATGAGTCTAGATTAGCAGCTTCTTTTGTGGAGAATGAATTATCACCTAATGCAATGATCCCTGTTTATGATGGGATGATAAAAAGAGGTATTGCTTGGTGGGGAAAAGCAACTGGTGAGAATAGCACACAACCCGTCACTGATGAAGGATATATTAGAGAATTTCTTGATATTTTTGGAATAGATGAATACTCCGGGGATGATACAGGAACAACGATTATCATTCCTTATATTAACGAAGAAGAGCTGTTGAGAAATAACAGAACAGAATATACAAATGATCAAGAGGAAGTAATTATACCGTTTTGGGGAACAAGCTTAGAGGAATACCTTTCCATAGCAGTTCAGAGATGGTATGCTCCTAGATTAAATAACAAACATTATCAGCAAGGGGCATATCTTAGAACTAAAATAAATAATAGAGGCATAGCTCTTGATTCGATGGAACCTATATTTCAGGTAGTACAGTCTTTATATAATAGAGCGCAGTATGTTCATGATGAGGATATTTTATCTGATAATCAAAATGTTCACATCGAAGAGATTCATGTGAGAAATACTTTGGAAAGTCAAACCATTGGACATATTTCGTTTGTGAAAGTAGATAGGGACTTGTTGAAAATGAATGTTCCATACAATAAGCCAGAGCCTTATATGTATTTTAACAATGAAATAAGAGATACAGAGGTAAATAGGCCAACAATTTGTTATACAAGAAAACCTGCTATGATTGTATCTTATGAAAATGATGGCTCGTGGGTATCAAATATTCCGTCTTCAGGCAAGGATGAATATATTATTGGTATATTTGTGCTGAGCTCATATAACAAGCTGAAAAATAGTCCTACACCGGGAACTATTGAAGAATATATCAGAAAAAGCGAAATGGCAGATCATACATCTTGGGGTGATTGGAGTGAAGGTAATTATAACCCCAGATTTGTTTCTAAGATCCAAAATGGCGTTAATAAGATAATTAGTCGAGAGTTTTCTGTGGCACAAGAAACTTCTAAACCTAAAGTGAATTCAGGCTTAGGAAAGATGTTTGGAGATTTATTATTACCACCGGAAGGCTTTGGAAAAGGAGCAGGTGGTGGGACTAAACCTGTTAATCCCGATTCTCCAAAAGGTAAAAGAAGTAGATTTAAGTTTGCAATAGATTCAAATGGTATCAAGTATTTATCTGATAAAATGCTTATTCCAATGGTCCTTGAAACATCTACAAAAAAGAAGATTTCAAGAACTGGTTTTGATATGCTTATTGATTCAGAGTCAAAGAAAATTGATATTAATGAGTGGGAAAACAAAATGAAAATGGAAACCCCATTTTCAATATCGGAGTTTAGAATACTTATTGATAATATTGATGGATCAAAAGTAAATGAGGAAGATATTTTGTCGGATGGTAATTCGGTAGAAATAGATGAAATAACTTTTGCAAAGAAAGAATCGAAAAATGGAACATGCCATGGATTAAGCATTTTTTCTGATGAACCGCATTACCTTAAGATGAAGATTTATGTGACTGTGAAACTAGAACGAAGAGATGTAAAACCATCGTTTGTATTTGAGAAGGAGGCCGAGTAATGTCAAATAGTATAATGTTATTTCCTTCATTAAACGATGAGATAATTGGGCGTATTAGATTTCAGAAACAGCGATTTAATTTCTTTTACACAGATAAAAATGAAGATGAATATGAGCTCATTGACGAGCCTATAGATGCTATGTCATCTATTAATGCCATTAAAGACGAAAATGGCGTATGGACTCAAGATGATAATAATTTGTGTTTAAGAAGAAAATACTGCCTTAGAACATTTCAATGCCTATTTGGTGAAGGAGGGATTGCGTGTGAAGACGCTATTCTAGGACTTGGAATACAATGGACATCTCCTGATTCAAGGCAACGGGGAGTTATTCCGGTTGGTACTTTTGGTATAACAGATCAAATACTTGAAGTTGAAGCAGAAAAGAAATTTGGAAAAGCACAGTTAAGAGGTGAAGTAAATTTTTCAACAGTTTTATACATTGCTAAAGCTGGAGTACCTAAGGCGAATGAAGCTCACCTAGCAAATACGGAAGGCTATGTATTAGGAGAGCTTGAATCATATACGATTAAACTTGATGGCGCTAGTTCTTCCTTCCCTATTTATGAAGTTAATGAACCAGGTCAGCCTCTTTGGTATCTAAAATGTGATTGGATTGATCCAACAGCAGATTTAATGGCAGATTGTGTTTCTATTAATTTTAATACGGCGCATAGGAATTACTCTTATTTAGATAGGGAAAGTAAAAACTTTGATAGTCAGTTACTTTCAGAAATTATGGCAAGTGCAATCTCGGTACTAATTGAAAAAGTAAGACTTGAGCATGGATACTGGGAGCAGATTATGCAAGGAGACTCTCTTGAAACAGGTAGTATTGGTCAGGCGATTTACTATTTTATGGAGACGTTAGAGTGGGATTTGTCTTCTCCGGAAAGTACATCCCTAAGTGCAAGAAAATTTTTTGATCAAAGGATACAGTGATGATAATTAGAACATTAACAAGGGGACAGGCGCAAGAAGCGATGCAAAACTGGATAAACAATTATCCTAATCTTCCGGTTATCGATTCGGATTTTGAGCAGTTACGCGCTGATTTGCATGCAATTAATGATACTGTCCGCAAAGAAAGAAATAATAACCCAGAGTATGAAAAATCCTACTATTATTTGGATTATAGATTTGGCGTTCTTTTATATGACTATTTAAATAAACAAAAGGGATTTTCACTGAGAGTAGCGGCAAATGATGGCTTTTGGAGATTTTTGTCGGTAATAGTTGTTCCTGATATCGTTGCACAGCGTTGGGGAAAAGATAATGAAAGTCATTTTTGGAGTCAGCCGACTAGAAATTGGTTGAGGTCGTTATGGTGGTTTGTTCACTTATCATGGCAGGGTGATTTGGAGACAACAAACCAGCTGTTATCATGTCCACATTTTACAACGGACACGATACTAAACTTTGAAGAACGTACAGGGCGTAAAGGTACATATGTAGAAGCCTATCGTAATATTATTAAATGTTATGCCTCCGTACCTAAGTCTATGCTTAAACCTAGAGGAAAGAATAGCGATGATCTTTTTCGAGTGGTGATGAAATTGAATACCGCTAAAATGCTAGTTTTAGATCCTGCTCTATATTTGGGAGGAGAGGAAGCTTATGCCAAATCTCTATTCCGGGATGCGGGGGTTGATTTAGATGCTACCTAAAATAATCGACTTATTCTCTGGCTGTGGTGGGTTGACTCTAGGGTTTGAAAAGGCAGGATTTGATATAGTTGCTGGAATTGAGTTAATGCCTGAGGCATGTAAAACAATTTCTTACAATTTAGATTACCGATATGGAAAGAACCAAACTCACATCTGTGGAGATATAACAGAGATTGATGCAGACGTTTTTAAGGGAAGATTTGGAGAGGAAGGATGTATCGTAATTGGAGGTCCGCCATGTCAGGCGTATTCATTAGCTGGTCGTGCAAAACTGCGTTCTTTGGGCGATGATAGAGTCAATACAAATGATGCTAGGGGATACTTGTATCAAGATTTCTTGCGTTTTGTATATAATTTAGATGCCAAAGCAGTAGTAATGGAAAATGTGCCAGAATCTACAAACTTTGGGGATATGAATATTCCTGAAATTGTGTGTGAATCCCTAGAAAAACACGGTTATGTAGCATATTGGACGATATTGAATTCGGCAGATTATGGAGTCCCTCAGTTAAGGGAACGTGTAATAGTATTCGGTATAAAAGAATCGGAAATTGGAAGAATTCAGCTTCCAATACCTACACATAAATGTGCTACTGATTATCAGACTCAATACCAAAAGAGATTTGAGAATATTGATAAGAATGAGCACTTTAGAATACCAAATTCAGCAGATCAAGCAAAAAAAACATGGGTGACAGTGGGAGAAGCTTTTTCTGATCTTCCGGTATTGTTTCCGACAGCGGATTCAAAGTATCGTGCTGTTAAGCTTAATGAGGAAATGGAGTATTTGTCTGAACCACAGAATGATTTTCAAAAAGAAATGAGGCTTTGGTACGGCAATGAAAGTTTTGCTTCCTCAGCTAATGCTTTTAGAAATAATAAGCGCGATTTCTGCATTTTTGAAAGGATGAAGCAAGGAGATAATTTTACTGAGGCAGCCAAAATAGCCGATGAGATATTTGAAAAAGAAGCAAAAATGTTTAATTATGTTCCGGGGTCGGAGAATTATTTGAAATTGAAGAGGAAAATGGTTCCGGTATATGACAGAGATAAATTTGAAAACAAGTGGAAAAAATTAGAGGAAAATAGGCCATCACATACTTTGGTAGCTCATTTGAGCAAGGATACATATAGTCATATTCATCCAATAGAGCCTAGAGGGATTTCTGTAAGGGAAGCTGCGCGACTTCAATCCTTCCCGGATGATTTTTTCTTTGATTGTTCCATGGGGGATGCATATAAACAGATTGGAAATGCAGTACCTCCATTGTTATCCTTTGCAGTGGCTAAATCTGTTTTAAGAGCATTTGAGGAGAATGTGTAATGAGAGTAATTGATGAAATAAGAGAGGGGTTTGCTTCACTCGAAACAAATGGAGCACAACTAATAAGTTCATTACCAGATGCTTATCCGGCGTATGTTTTACGTACAAATGATGGGTTTGGTGTTGCAATCAAAGTTGATGAAAAGTTTGAAATTTCGGAAAGATTTAATAGCTGTAGATTTCATACAGGTCAGCTTCGAATGGAGGGAAACCTTAATAATTATCTAATGTTAGATTCAATGTTTGAAGATTATAGGTATGAATTTGCTTCACTTTGTACAGAGTTTGTTGAGCCAGGTGAGAACGGAAAACAGCGAGATACTATATTGACGGATCCATATATATGGTGGGAGCGGTGGCGCGAACTAGTTGGTAATACGAGCCGCGAAAAACGTGTGTATAACGTAATTGCAGAGATGCTTGCGCTAGTTGAAAAGTATCGCGACGACAAAACTACTGAATGGGCTGCGACAAGAAGTGGTAGCCATGATATAGAATGTACAACTGAAAGTGTTGAGGTCAAATCTACAATTAAAAGGTATGGGGCCACAATTACTATTTCAGGGCAGCATCAATTGGAACATGTAAAACCGCTGTGGTTATATTTTTGCAGAATGGAAGAGTCTTTGGAAGGCTTTTCAATTAATGATGCAAAAGACATACTAGTGGCCAATGGATATGATGAAAACAAGCTTGAAATTGAATTAGAACGTCAGGGATTTGAAAAAGGCGCAAATATTAGAAATAAGAAATACAAAATATTAGAAAAGAGAAAATACGAGGTTGATGAATCATTCCCTAAAATTGTTAAGGAATCATTTAAAGGAGATCAATATCCTACAGCTGTCGTTCATATTGAATATACGATAGATTTAGATGGAATGGAATATGCCTCATGGTAATATTATGTTTAGAGTAGTTGAGATGTTTAGTGGGATTGGTGCTCAAGCAAAGGCGTTGGAACGCTTGGGTGCAGATTTCGAAATTATAAATACGTGCGATTGGGATATAAATGCAATTATTGCATACTGTAGAATTCACAATGGTGGAATTGATACAAGCATAAGTAAGGATAAGACGGACGAACAGATAGAGCTTTTCTTAAAGAATAAGACATTAAGCATGGACGGAAAAAAGCCGTTATCAGAAATTGCATTTAAAAGATTGTCACCAGAGTTTAAACGTTTGTTATATTCAGCTATTAAGCAAACTAGAAACTTTGTGAGCATAACAGATGTTCATGGAGACGATATTCTGGAAAATGCAGATTTGCTGACATATTCTTTCCCATGTCAGGATCTATCGTTATGTGGTTGTTGGCATGGTAATAAGAGTGGTATTGCTAGGGATGCACATAATCGATCAGGAATGTTGTGGGAAGTTGAGCGTATTTTAAAAGAAATGCATCTTGCAAAACGTCAATTGCCTAAATTTCTAGTCATGGAAAATGTAACTAATATTCTTTCGACTACGCATAAAAAGGATTTTGATGATTGGAAATCAACACTGGTGGAATTGGGATATGTGAATCATATATATAGGCTCAATGCTAAGAACTTTGGAGTACCACAAAAGAGAGAAAGAGCATATATGATTAGCGTGCTCAGTAATGGTGATTCGCACAAAGAGCGATTAATAGAGCATTATTTTACTGTTAATAATCTTGAGGATGATTTGGTAGCATGTGATTATAGGAATCGAAAGTTCTGCTTAAAAGATGTTCTAAGATTAGATTATAAAAAAGCTCAGTATAGAGTAGAAGCTAATCTTAGTCAGCCAAATAATACTCCTTCAAGAATTAAAATATATGAAGAAAATGATTTACTTTTCGATGGAAGGTCGATAAATGAAATATGTGTCAACACCGTTACAACAAAGCAAGATAGAAATCCTAACTCGGGATTAATTGCATATGATAATGGTGCAGAGGGTAAGGCAAAATGGCGATATTTAACTCCAAGAGAGTGCTTTATGTTGATGGGCTTTGATGAAAGTGATTTTGACGCTGTAACATGTGATAATCCAGAATATAAGAAAAACTATAAGCTACTTACAAATGAGAAACTCATCAAGATGGCTGGAAATAGCATTTGCGTGGATGTTCTAGAAGCTCTTTTTAAGCAGCTTATAGAATTAAATGAATTACTAAGTTCAAATATATATACATTTAATTGCAATAATAAAGAAGAGTTAACGAGGGAACAAGCTTAAGGAGGAGAAGACATGGCAAAGAAATTATACAGTGCTTTTGTACAAGAAGGTACAGAAATCTTGTTGCCGATTCTTGCCGAATATATTGAAAAAAATATGAAAGCTTATTATGGCAAAGAGTGGTGGCAAGAGATTTTAGGTCTGTTTTATAATAGGCAACCAGCGTTACCAATTTCTGGAACAGATGAAGAACTGATAGATTCTTTAGACTTTGCAAGATGTATTAAGATTATGAAATGGAGATGGAACGAGGTATTTGGCGACTCGTTTGGTGAGCAAAGCAATAAATGTAGGAACTATGTGCATGAGTTATTGGATGTTAGAAATGCTAAAGCTCACATTGGAAGGAAAGATATTGAACAACAAGATGCTGAACGTGCTTTAGATACGATGTATAGATTATGTTTCTATATTGACGAATCAAAAGCATCTAAGATTAAGGAAGTATACAAGGTTGTTCGTAATGGTGGAAATGAGGCCTTTGTGATCGATGGCCCTTCATCTATTGATGTGCCGACAAATGTAGAAGTTGCAGATATACCTAAAGAACAAATAACGAGCTTAAAAGACTTGGTTGGAACCGAAGCGGTGAAGAAGACTACACTTACGAAAAAAATTTCTTTAGGTGGAAAAGAGCAGGCATATCCTATCTATAAAATTCGTTTGGATTATTTGTTTTACAATGACCAAAATGATAGGGTTGGAACATGGATAGCAAGATACTGTGCTGAAAACGGAGAGGATTCGCTCCTATCTTTAGATAGAGAAGAGTATAACAAAATTATAGAAAACTTTGTATATGAGAGCAATCCGGATGCGATTAAGAAGACTCAAAAGAATATCTTAAGATATGGACAGAGGGAACCAGGAGTGACTCTTGCGGATGGAAGAGTTGTAGATGGAAATAGAAGATTTACCTGCCTACGTAGAATTGATCGAGATACTACGGACGAGCAGTATTTTGAAACTATTTTAATTGATGTTGATGTGGAGGCCGATAAAAAAGAAATAAAAAAACTGGAATTGGCGATTCAGCATGGCGAGGAAAAAAAGGTTGATTATGATTTAATTGATTATGCTATAGGAACGTATAAGGATGTTGAATTAACACACTTATTGTCAATCGAAGAATATGCGAGCTGTGCAGAAGAATCAATTACAGAAGTGCAGAAACGAATTGATATTGCTAGAATAATTGTGGAGTTTATGGAGTACTTAAAGCTGCCGGGTAGGTATTACATAGCTCGTGAATATCAAGTATATAGCGTGATTGATGAAATGCTTCCTGTGCTAAGCAAGATTAGTGAAGTAGAGAAACAGCAATTGAAAACGATTGTTTTCAACAATGTCTTGCTACAAGCTAATAAAGATCAAAGAAAGTTTATCCGAGATATCAAAGCTTTGGTGAATAGTGATTCATACAAAGATTATTTTGCAGATCAACAAATAATCAATGGCTTGATTCATGAAAAGTTTGATGACTTAGAAATAAATGGGAAAGCTGATTTAGATGATTTTGTCATTAATAACGCAATTCTTAGAGAGAAGTTGAGAAATTCAATTGATAGATTCCTGCAGCTTTCGAAAGAAAGAAAGGAACTTCTCAAACCGATAGAAAATGTGACTAAGAGTGTGTCATTAATGGCAGACGTTGATGAAAGCACATTTGATAAGATGAATTCCGAAGAGAAAGAGGAATTACTTGATGGCATTAGCCGTTTATCAAATGTAATTAATGAATATGGTTCAAAACTTGGTACAGATCCTAATGGACAGGCAATTTTATATAAACCATATAAAGTTGCTATATCACGTGTAGACAGGCCGATTATCATTTGCAAAGCTGTTACAGTTGACATAGAAAGCAGAAGAATAACAATAAAGTTAATGGCTTTGAAAGAGAATGAATATCAAGCAGACACTTGTAATGTTAGATTGTTTATGCTAGATGCAGATAATAAAAGAATAAGTGATAGCTTGGATGTTGATGTTAGCACGGAAATTGAGACGGAGCAATCATTAATCCTTACTAGATATAAGGAAGATGAGACGGTTTATCTTGTACTGCAAGTGCCGGAGGATAGTGATGACGAGGCAATTAGGATTATTCCGGTAGAATTGGATTGATGAGAGAACAAATCCAATGCTAGAGCATTATATGCTCCAGCTTTTGGATTTGTTATATAAATCTAATATGATTTTAGCGTTTTGCACGATTTCGTCTCGAAGTTCTTGAGGTTCAAGTACAATGATGGAGGAGCCATAACCACGAAGCCATCGTTGAAACTCAGGCAAACCGATAATATCATCTTCAAAGAAATAATACTCCCCATCTTGGATGAGTTTCCCAGTACGAGAACGATATTTAAGATCATTTTTTACCTTGCGGATGATATTTTTGGTTTCTGCTGCTATGCGAATTTTTACGTGAATTGGTTCAAGTTCATCATTAAAATAGGAACCCCAGGCATATTTTTTTTTCGGATTTTCTGTGTATTCCGGAGGGGAAGTTGTCTTAATAATTCGATGGATTTGCTTAAAACGATCAAGACGATAGCTTTTGCCTTCAGCGGAACTCATATAAATCCAATTGTCTGAAATATTTGTTGTTAGTTCAACCGGATGGCATGTGACTTGCTCGATTTCACCATTACTCTTTTGATAGCTAAATGAAACCGCATATCCGTTGCTTTTGGCGGTTAAAATAGTGTCACAATTCTTTTGGACTTCAAGTGAAATTGGATTAACGGTCTCTTTTTTTTCAAGCAAAGCACCACGTTTTATGGAGAGAATACTTTCTCCAAGAGCAGTTATTGCACCATATTCAAGATGAGTAAGAGGAAGAATTACATCACAAATATTATCCAAAACTCTTAGATTGAATTCCCACGTCATATCATCATATGTTCCGTTAAGTATAAGCTCGGCATACCGTTTCGGATCATCTGTATATTTTTCAATAAATGATTGCTCTAAATCAAAATCATCATCATCATTGTCGGCAGATATGAATAATTCATCTGAAGTATATAAACAGTATTGGGTTGTTTGGTTTTTTATAAGTGATAGCATAACTTTTCGCATATAAGGTAGAGGAATATTACAATCATTTGCAAGATTAGTGATTGAAGCGTCATATTCTTCTGAATTTATTAGCGATATAATATTGCTTAAGAGATCAAATTTGTAAATATTATTCATTTAGTTCACCATATTTTTCCACTATTCGGTTATAAGTAAAGAGCATATAATCGTCAACTAATTTTGGGGGTTCCAATGCTAAAACGGAGCGACCAAAGCTTCTTAAGTATCTTGCAAAATCAGTGAGGCCTCGAAGTGAATCTTCGTAAATATAATCGTAAGGGCAGTCATCCGGTTTATTTTTTACAGCATATATTTTCGCATTTTCGCGGATCTTAGCAAGGTCTGTAAATCGCTTTCCGACATTGCCAAAATCCTGGAAGAGTATTTTCACCTTGAAGACTTCGTCTTCATAGGAGGAGGAAAACATTTCGTTATAGATTTTGAAATAAATATCGGCATGATAGTCTGAGTTTTCTATAGGCAAAGTAGATACATTTTTAAACCAATCTATTCGGCGGGATTCGATTTTATTATTATCTAGATTTTTCCCGAGGGCATAGAGTCCTCCGGTTTCAACACTATAAAAGAGAAGGCCTACTGCGAAGGTGTCCTTTTTATCGTCATATTCAATTTGTATTAGATGCGTTGTGTATTGGCTTTGGATAAAGGTATTAAATTTTTCCTGTTGACTATGACTAAGGGAATTACTTTTTCCAAAACGATGGAAGCTTTCAAGGGTATCATCCAAATTAATTAATAGCTTCATCTTGTGGTATGCCTGTTTTAGCGGTTCGATTTCAGAGATACTAGAAGCAGTATCTTTATATTTCATGCAAAATTCGTAAAGAGAATCAGCTGAAATCGGAATAATATAAGGAGCAGTTGAGGTGAGACGATATGAGGTCCTTGTGGATGAATTCATCTCTACAAGTCCCAGCTCTCGAAGCTGTTTTAAGTCTTTCCTAAGTGCTGTCACAGAGACGATATTCTGGGCAACATTGATGTTTCCATTTTCATCAGCATAAACCCCAATATTTTGAGCATTTTTCCTGATGGATTTAATTATGCTTGCGTTGTCATAGCGTTTAGTGTCTGTGCCCGAATCGATTAGATATTTCATCTGTTCAAAACTATTGTCACGAAGAGTTAATATTTTTATAAGTAATTCTTTGAACGAGAGTTCTTTATATTTTGACAATAAAAAAAGAATTATCCATTGGCGGATGTCGGTATCACTAATTGGAGCAAGGACATTTTGTTCATCGGTTGTTTTAAGTCGAACAATACCGCTTCTAGGTGGTGTAATAATGTCATAGCCATCATTTTTGATTGAGTTTATGACTTCACTGAGTCTTGATTTTGAAATCTTTGTTTGTTCAATTAAATAGTCCCTGGATATATTTTCATTTGAATGTTTGATTAGATACTCTAGAACTATTAGTTTATAATCAGGTTTTTTGACCATTTTGCTACTCCCTCCAATAAAAGATAGTAATATTTTAACATGACGTAATAATTATAACAAGTATAATTCGATAAAATAATGAACTTAAGGCGGTAATATATACATAGTAGCGATGCATAAGTGGATGCGGCTAAAGGTTATAATTCGAAAAGGATATAAACTGTAGATGAGATAATTAAAATGTAAAAAGCAGAATATAAACTTGCCAATTCAAAAGAGGTTATACTAACTGCCAGTTAAATAGGCAAAAACACCTTTCTTTCTCAACAATTCCAATGGAATTACTTTTCTTGTATAGCCTCTTTTGAGGTGGTAAAGTTTGTAGAGTTTTTTCATGAGCAGGGTCTGAATAAAATGACTCTTCCTCTGAATAGTAGGAACCTGCTGTTCCTTGGATATTTGGAACGATCTTGGCTAGTAGGGGAAACGAGAAGTCAGCTAGCTTTCCTTTCTTTCTTTTAAAGTCTCTATAAATAGAGTTGAAATAGATGAAAGTTATAAACATATTATTGATAATCGCAAGGGAGGATTACGATGGATTATTTAGAAATGATTTCGTGTTTAGAAGAGTATTATGAAGCCGCAGGATTTGCAGATTTCTTTAATCAGGTGCTTGTCGGCATGAGTGAAGAAGAAGTAAAAGCGCTTTTTAACCGTACCTTTGGAAATAATGACGAAAAATAACTACGGTATCATAAACCTGAATTATTCATGCAACCATAGATCCTACCCATTTTGCGCATAGTACTTTTAAAATTTGAAATTTGACAGATCGTCATATGGGAATCCCTTGAAAAAGGGTAGACTACCCCTATGCGGCTTATGGATAGATCTGTAGTTGTCAATGTTCGTTACTTTTTATTACTCGAGCTGTGGCACAAGAGAGCTGATGTTTTCCAGCGTCTCATAGAATTCATTCTTGTACGGACAGCTACTACATAACTTGAAATAAATATATCTGCCAGTTTTTACTACTTTTGCAGCTATCTTTATCAGCTTTAGCCGTATGGTATCAACGCACTGCTTACGCATATTTGCCGGTAATGTCAGTCGTTTGAACCAGTTGAAGATGTTGTAAGTCAGGGCATGGATAAGAACCCGGTTGGCATTAACGATTTTGGAATGACTGCTTACTGCGCCAAAATCAAACCCGCTTTTGCTTTCCTTTATGTAGTTCTCCATTTTGCCGCGACCACAATAAAACTTTATGACATCCTCTATAGCAACAGTCATGTTTGTTACGATGAAGGTATGCATATATGTGAACTGACCTGCGGGCTTTTCAATTTTGAAAACCACCCTTCGAGGTTTGCTCCACGAGCCTGCCTGATAATCGAACTCACCGTAAACGACGGCATAGTCTGTGTAATAGCCATCAACATTTTGTGTCAACAGTTCCTCTGTCGGCTTTGCTAATGACATCAAGGTAGAGTTGCATTTCAGGCGAATGGCATATTTGACATCATAGTTCGGTTCTTCGCAGATTTCATATAGCTCGGGAGTAGCAAAACCGCTGTCTCCCCGTAGAGAAAGATATGGTGCGTAATGGGCTTTTGTAAGGTCTTCCAGTATCGGTCGCAAGAAATCTGCTACCCCCTTGCTGGAATAAGTAGTTCCATCGCGAAGTTCTATTCCGAGTAGATCGCCATTAAAACCATCATAGCATACAAGCGGATGGTATCCATGAGCACTATAGTGGAAATTGAACCCTTCCCCTTCCTGCTTGCCATACGTATCAAGCAGCGTAGAGTCGAGATCCAGCAATACCCTTTCAGGACGTTTGATGCTGTAGACAACTTTTCTCATTTTATGCATAAGAGGATTAAGTTGCTGTAATGTATAATCATCCAACCTGTTGTAAAACCTCGAAAGTGTAGGTTGAGAGGCTAATGACTCCTTTGAAAGGATTGCCGTCATAATCGGATCACTGGTAAGCTCATCCGCGCAGTCATCTTCGAAGTATGCTGCGAGGATCTGGTAGATAACCTGCTGGAGGTTATCCTCATCTTTATGAGTCCTGCCAGCATTCTTACCGTCTGTATCAAAGTATTGGTTAATGAGCTTATCAAAATGTAGTTTGCTCATGAATTCCTTTATTAAGAGCAAGCCGGAATCGGAGGATAAATCGCCTCCATCGAAATTAATTTTAAAACGCTTATTGCTTTCTAAGGTAGAGTGGTTTAAACTTGACATACAAAGCTCCTTTTCTGTTTTGTATTGTTGGTTTGGTCACTTACAATTCTAACAGATTTGGAGCTTTTCTAATATAAAAAGCTTCACCAAATGGGTGAAAACAATATGCGGTTTTATAGCAGTAACTATGTGGCTTTGTTAAAAAGCCGTGAATAATTCAGGTTTAAATTGTCTTCTTCATAGGTTAAGATATCTTCCACATTGCATTGCAGAATACTGCATAGTTTATCAATGGTAGTTGTATTAACTGTTTCATTTCGTTGCAATTTCGTAATCATGCGTGGAGAAAGATCGAAATAATGCGTGAGAGTATATTTGGTCATGCCACGATTTTCTAAGGTTTCCCATAGTTTTTGATAATGAATTCCCATAAGATGCTCCTTTCTGAATGTCACTTGAATTTTATCGTATGGGGATATATACTTATAGTAATAAGATAGTATGGATATACAAAAATATACACATTTCAAGAAAGTAAGAAATGAGGGTGTTTATGAAGAGCAAAAAATTAGAGAAATGGGCGTCATTATTGCTGGATACAGGAAAAAGGAATAATTTAATTAATTATACTGACTTAAAGACATCCACACTCGAAATTATATTTCCAGAACCAGAGAAGTTATTTTCAAAAGTTGATTCGGATGCATCTTTTGAAATATATATTCCGGAAGAAAATAGCGATTCTAAAGAGGATAGAAAAGAGTATTTTATTAAAATCTGTAAAGAGCATTTGAAACGGGCAAAAAATAAGGTGGGACTATACAATGAGAAAGATAATCCACTTAAAGCGTTAAGAAATATTGACAAGCGGGCCAATGCTTATTTGGAGGAAACGGGCAATAATGTCGCTTTTATTGCTTTTGGTTTTGTTTATTGGAAAGAAAAGGGAAAACCTGAAGAGTACAGAGCGCCAATCTTATTGACACCGATTATCTTTAGGAATGAATCGGCTGTTAGCCCATGGTTTATACAGATGACTGGTGATGACACAATTTTGAATCCTACATTTATGTATAAACTGGAGACGGAATATAAGATTTCATTGCCGGAGTACGCAGGAGAAACATTGGAAGAATACTTTGATATAGTCAGTAATGTTATACAGAAACTCGGGTGGAAAGTTGTAAATGAATGTAAAATTGGACTTTTTCAATTTGCTAAAATGAATATGTATAAGGACATTATAAACAATGAGAACACAATTTTAAAGAATAGACATATAAAAGAAATTTTGGGAGAACCCTGTGAAAAAAGTAGTTCAGAAAGTGAGTGCTTGCAAGAGTGTGAAGAAATGATGCTGACAAGATTGCATAATGTTATAGATGCGGATAATAGTCAGATTGAAGCAATTAAGATGGCAAAGGCCGGAGAAAGTTTTGTTTTGCAAGGACCACCGGGGACTGGAAAAAGCCAGACAATTACAAATATTATTGCTGAATTGTTAAGTGATGGAAAAAAGATTTTATTTGTATCGGAAAAACAAGCTGCTTTAAATGTTGTGTATGATAAACTAAAACAGGCAGAGCTGGATGAGTTTTGTCTTGAATTGCATAGCCACAAGGCTAATAAAAAGCAGTTTGTTGAAGAACTTTGCCGAACGATTCAGACATCAAAAACTACAATCTCAATAAAGGCAGAGGAGATAATTAAAAAAGAAAATAGTTGTCAGAAAATGTTAAACCAATATTATGAAGAACTGCATCGAAATAGAGAAAGCGTAGGCAAAAGCTTATTTCAAATGTATGAAAATTTCTATTTGTATAGTGATGCTAGGCAAATACCCTTCAGATTCAAGGAGTTGGAAAGGAAGGATAGCGTATTTTTTGATGAAGCAGTAGAAGTGTTGCAGCGATATGTGGATATGACATATATAGTTGGTGAAAAGTATATGGAAAATGCTTGGTATGGATTTATTGAATTGGATACTTCTACGCAGAACACGGAAAATAAGAAGGAGATTATTAGTAAGGCGGTAAACTGTTATCATAAGTTGAATGAAATTAGAACACACATTTTGCAGGAATCATATGGTTTTAGGATTCGGACGGTCCATAGTTTAGAGTGTAGCGCAAAAGTATTTGACTTTGCATTGGAAAACAACTATATTTCAGAAAAACTCTTCTCAAAAGAGAGTTGTGAGAAGGTAAAAATAGAACTAGCTATAATTAGGGAAAATGGTATAAGTATACAATCATATTTAGAAAGAATGACGAGTGATTGCAGTTGCATGCATCATGATTTCGAAATGGTAAGGGAAGGCACAAGAGAGATTATAACCATTTTCAAGGGAATCCATGAGATACAGAATAAATTAAGAGAACGGTACAATGTTGTCGTGGAAAGTATATTATTAGTGCAAGAAATTAGAACTATTATTGAATTATATAACAGACTTTGTGAGATGGAGAAGCCAATTGTAGATATTAAGTGCAAGATAGATGCAAACTATCAAGCGAATATTTATGGTTTGGACGGAGCGAAAATGCATTCAGCATTGGTTGAAGGAGGAAGTCATAGACTACATAGATTATTTGACAGTGACTATAAAGAAAAAATAAACCGAATCGGAAAATTAAATATTATGACCGGGAAGGTATCCTATGAACAGGCAATTGTTTGTATGAGGGAACTAGCGGAATACCAAAGAAGAGCAAAAGAATTTAGTGCGATTGAAAACGCTTATATTCAAGCGGTCAAAAGTGCGTGTGAAAAGATGAGAGGAAAAATAGAGCCGATAGAAAATGGTATCCAAATGTGGGAGTGTATGATGCAAGAGGTGGGATGGGGAAAGAAAATATGTGAGATGAGTCACGATTGCTATAATAAAAATAAAAAACTGTTTCAAACGATCGCAGCGGCTGTTAGAGATAATGTTGAACAAGCAAATGGATATAAGGCGGTTTTGGAAAAAAGTTTTGACAAAAAGGTTCTTGATTTCAATGGTATGGGCGTTGAGGAAATATTACAAAAATTATTTGTCTGTGATCAAAAAAAGAGTAGTCTGGCAAGCTGGATAAGATTTTGTCAGATATTAAGAAAATTGGAAGTGCTGGATATAAAAAAGTTTGTGGATATATCCATAAAAAGCAATGTGCCGCCTCATGAATTAGTGAATGCATTTAAGCATTGCTATTACAAACAATGGATAGAAAAAATATTTAATGAGTCAGAAGTATTGCCTTTGTTAGACCGAAGGGCACATGATCGGAAGAGAGAGCAGTTTATAGAGTTTGACCGAGCGTTATTTGATATTTCAAAAGCAAGAATACGGTCAGAGCTTTCAGAAAAGAGACCAACTATAGATGCAATTGCGCCAGGTAGTTCTACTTCAATGATTCTTCGCGAGGGGCAAAAAAAGCGTAAAATTAAAAGTATAAGAAAACTGATGGCAGAAGCTGGAAGTGCGATTCAAAATATTAAACCATGTTTTTTAATGTCGCCCTTAAGTGTTAGCACATATTTGGATGCAAATGGAGTAAAATTTGATACTGCAATCTTTGATGAAGCATCACAAATATTTCCGCAAGATGCAGTTGGTGCAATTTATAGAGCTAACCAAATAATAGTTGTAGGAGATTCTAAACAGATGCCGCCGAGCAACTTTTTCCTAGCAACATCTGCAGATGAAGAGAATGATGAGGAGGAAGTCGGCGATATTGCTGACTTTGAATCAATTTTGGATATTTGTGCCGGATCAATGAAGCAATTACGCTTAAGTTGGCATTACCGAAGTAAGTTTGAGGAATTAATTGCTTTTTCAAACAGATATTTTTATGATGGAGATTTGGTAACCTTTCCGGAAACTAAAATGAAAGAGAAATGGTTTGGCGTAGATTTTCATTTTGTTAAGGATGGAGTATATGACCGAAAAAAACGCGTTAATTGGATTGAGGCCGAGTATATTGTTTCTTTAATATATAAAAATTTTGAGATGTTTCCGAATAGAAGTTTGGGAGTGGTAGCGTTTAGTTTATCTCAGCAGGAAATGATAGAGCGACTTTTAACTAAGAAAAGGGTAGAAAACCCGGATATGGAAAGCTTTTTCAGCAGAGAACGCAAAGAACCCTTTTTTATTAAAAATCTTGAGACTGTTCAAGGAGATGAACGAGATACAATTATTTTTAGTATTGGTTATGGAAAGGATGCTAATGGAAAGTTCTTACACAATTTTGGACCATTAAACCGTCAGGGTGGGGAGCGGCGTTTAAATGTTGCGGTGACTAGAGCAAAAGAAAACATTCAAATGGTTGCTTCAATACATTATTACGATATTCAAGTACAGAAAACAGTAGCTGAGGGTGCAAAACTATTAAGAGAATACTTGAAATATGCTGAGAATGGTATCCGGTTTGAAGAGAAAGTAAAAAGACAAGAGCGAGAGGTGTGTTCATTAGACAATCAGATTTGCGATTATCTTCGGGAGAATGGATATGAGGCGGACGTGAAAAAGGGAGAATCAAACTTTAAAATTGATATTTGCGTTAAACATCCTAATAAACCAGAGTATTTATTAGCAATTATGGAGGACGGAGAGGCGCATTATGGCATTAAGAATTCACGCGACAGGGAGCGATTACAAAACGATGTACTTAAAAGCCGAGGCTGGAGCTGTTATCAGATTTGGTCTACAGATTGGTATAATAATCTTGTAGATGAAAAGACATTATTGCTTGAAGCAGTAAAAAATGCGAAGAAAGATGAAGAAATTAGGCAACCTTTTTTTAACAATCAGAAAACGAAGAATGTTTTTGTGGATGAGTCAACAAAGGAGAAAGCGTTTGCGGAGTATGTATTAGCTGATATTGAAAAATTGTATGCGCAAGGGGGATCCTTTTTGAACTTTGTAAGGAATGTGTTGATGGTGGAGGCTCCACTTTCCAAAGATTGGTTTCTAAGAAGAATTGTTGAGATTGTATTTGGAAAAACAAAAGTGACAAGCAAAGTCAAAACGGAATTTGAACATAAACTATTTGAAGAAAAGGCATATGGAATATGTTCACGCGATGGTTTTTTATATCTAAAGGGACAAGCAGAGTTTAAATTGAGAAAACCATCTGATACAAATTCAAAACGCAAAATTCAGGATATTGCTATCGAAGAATTGGCAGAAGGATTACAAGAGGTGATACAGCAAAGCGCTACCGTTAGAAAAGAGGATTTATATCATAAATTAATCGAAATTCTTGGTTTTCAAAAACTAACGGATAAGACAGAAGAAAGGCTGGATCAGGCGTTAAATACAATTAAGAAAAGTATCGTTGTAAAGGGTGATTTGATTTCTATGAAAAAATGATTACCAGATGATAACAATGAGGAGAAGCATATGGCACGACAACAGAACCAGAAAATCAAGCTTTTGGTATTAAGAAAAATTTTATTAGAGAAAACGGATGAAGGCCACAGGCTTTCAATGCAACAAATTCTTTCTGAGTTGAGAGCATATGACATTTCTGCCAGAGCCGAAAGTGTCAAAGATGATATGAAACAACTTCAGGTTTGGTTTAAAATGGATATCCAGACAATAATAGAAGGAAATAAAGTGCTTTATTATGTTGCATCTAGAGAATTTGAACTGGCAGAAGTAAAATTGCTGATCCTGAATTATTCATGCAACCATAGATCCTACCCATTTTGCGCATAGTACTTTTAAAATTTGAAATTTGACAGATCGTCATATGGGAATCCCTTGA
>FOXT01000005.1:350788-366844 GCA_900115795.1 Lachnospiraceae bacterium XBB1006
CGGACAGCTACTACATAACTTGAAATAAATATATCTGCCAGTTTTTACTACTTTTGCAGCTATCTTTATCAGCTTTAGCCGTATGGTATCAACGCTGATTAATTGTGTATTTTGTAATATAAATGAAGATATGAAGGTTGATATTACAGAGGAGCAAAAGGGCTATTTAGAATATCATAGAAAACTATTCGGATTTAGTAATGATTAGATAGAATGCTTGCGGAGAGTTGAGCGATGGGTGCAAAGAGAAGAGTTTCGGAAGTAAATCGAAAGGTTTTTATTGGCGGTATTTAGAGGAAAATAATTAGTCTTGAATGAAGCAAGTTGCAGAAACTAGTGGATTATAGCTAATAAAGGAGTCGTATGGACAAATGAAAAAGTTTGTAAAGAAGAATGGAATTCTATTTGTATTATTTTGTATGTCTGTGGTGGTATGTATTCTTTATATTATTTCGATGGATAAAGTAGAGCTTTTTCCACATGCAGGGGACTGGTTTAATTTGTTATTTCAGTTTGCGATTGGATTTATAATAAATTTTATTTTCTTCATTACTCAGATTTATATTCCACAATATAAGCAGAATAAAGAGATTTATAGATGCGTAAGCGATAGGATTAGGACAATTACTCGGCTTATGGAAGAGATATTTATACAGTTGGGTGATTTATATATGGAGGGGTATGATGAGAATAGATTGTCAGAAGACTATTGGGTCGAGCAATTACACAAGTTGAGATTTGACGATCGTGTTCATGTATATAATGTGAACAGATTGGATACAAAATGTGTTACGGATGAAGCACGTTTTCACGTAGGGGAATGGATTGGCTTACAGGTTGATCAGGTGAGTGTACAGATAGATAAACTTTTACAATATTATGCTCCATATATCAATATCAATCTTATGAACACGTTGGAAGAAATATTAAAATCAAAGATGCATAAGAGCATGGTACCAATATTCTTGAGTATTTCTAATGGTGTACCGTTTGACAATTATAAAGAAGATTGTTTTTTTGAGCCGTATTATAAGCTGATGAAACAACTTGAAACTATTGAGATGGAATATAGAAGGTAGGGAGGATGACTTGAGGCCGAACAAATAATAATGGCAAGGAATGGGTTGGAGATAAGCTCCCAAATGTTGATGAGAAACTGATTAACACAAATGATCTTCCAGGGGTTGAAATAATGGTGCTATATATAATGGATGCAACTAAGAAATGTGGTGTAAGGAATGCTCGAATTTTGTCGAAAACAATTTCTTGCATTCCTTTCTCCGGTAGGTTAAACTTATGCAAGGGAAGTACAAAATGAACTGATGAAATGAGAAAAATTTTTACAAGAATACTAATGTGTGCGAAAGTAAAATACTAAAGAAATAAACGACTAATAATATTTGGCTTTTTCTAATACAATATAGATGAGTATTAGAAGAGGTGAGGTGTAATATACTTGCGTACAGATGAGTACATTCCAAAACGGATTGAAGAACTTTGTAAGAAGCATGACATAAGCAGATATAGATTATCTCAGTTGTCCGGTATCTCCCAGACAGCTTTGGGGCATATTGCACATGGAGATAGCGAACCGACACTTGCGACGTTAGAGAAGATTTGTGAGGCGTTCGGAATATCTATGGCACAGTTCTTTTCCGAAGGTGGAAGTTATCCGGATTTGACCAAAGAGCAGAAAGAAATATTGGAAGTTTATAGCGCGGCAAGTCCTGAGGAAAGAAAAATCTTGTTGAATTTTGTCCGTTCGTTCCGGAAGTAAGGAAGCAGTTCATTTTGGTGAAAGGCTTCTTTTTTTATGGCGGAAGGAGAAGGACGATGAATGAAAAGTATTATTGTGCAATGAATGGTTTTGCTG
Organism: Lachnospiraceae bacterium XBB1006; assembly: GCA_900115795.1. Taxonomy (GTDB): domain Bacteria; phylum Bacillota; class Clostridia; order Lachnospirales; family Lachnospiraceae; genus XBB1006. Next base: position 352,662 of record FOXT01000005.1, read on the forward strand.
AGGAGCAGATGGAGTCGGAGCTGAAGGTGCCTGTGAAGGATGAATTCGTAGAAGGGGCATTTTGCGATTTGTGTTATCAAGCGGTTCAAGCTGCAAGAGAACGTATGGAAACGTATTGTGGGGAGAATACACGTATAGGTGAAGATGTGGAAATCATCCTGGCGAATATGCAGGAAATCGCACATTATCAAGCGTTGAAAATGTTTGATTACGGGGTAGCATACGGAGCAATGCAACAATAGAAATTGTCGGGGGAAGGTTGATGTCATGAGAATTATATCGTGGAATATTAATGGGGCGCGGCGACTGCTTAGAAGTTGTCGCTTGAATGAGTTACTTTGGATGTGGCAAGCTGATATTTTTGCATTTCAGGAGACGAAGCTGGTTCAACCGGATCATAGACTGATGTTACCGGGATACCATGCATACTGGAGTTTTCCGACGACAGCAGGGAATACCACATCTCCGCAATCAGGAACGGTGTGCTTTTGCAGAAGAAAACCGATTGCGGTTTATACATCTTTTCCAGCGAATGATTTTGACACGGAAGGAAGACTACTGACATTAGAGTATGAGCATTTTTATTTTGTAAACTGTTATACTCCGAATACACAAGATGCCGTTGATCGAAGGAATGCTGCCAAATCAGTAGAACGGCGGGAATATCGCGCTAGGTGGGACAGGCGGTTCCGGGAGTATGTTTGTGAACTGGATAGGAAGAAACCGGTAATTATCAGTGGGGATTTTAATGCTGCTATATCCAGCATTGATATGGAACAGGGAAGCAGATGGCAGGATGGCGAGGAAAGCTTTGCAAAGGATGAGAACGATCAGTTAAGACAGCTGACAGCGGCGGGATTTGCAGATACCTATCGTATTCTGCATCCGAAAGAAAAGCGTGCTTATACACATTGGTCGGTTCGTGATAAGAATCGGAAGACCAGCCCGGGGAGAAGGTTGGATTATTGTTTTGTTTCGGGAGATTTGAAGGACAAGGTGCAGGATGCCAATATTTATCAAGATATTTACGGTTCTGACCATTGCCCGGTCTATCTTAAAATTAATACTTCGCAGCCGGTACTCCGCAATGAGAGAACGGTAAACCTCACCTATGAGGATATGCTTGAGCGGGAGCGAACTGGCGTCTTTTTTTATTCCCTTAAAGATGCAGACCTTTCAAACGCATGGAATACGGTGGATTGGAGTCGGGCAGAAGAACATTTAGCCATTATGCAGGCAAAGATTGCACGGGCTGCAGAAGAGAATAATTTAGATTTTTTGAAAAATTTGCAATATCAGTTGGTGGCGTCTTTGGATGCAAAACTTCTTGCGGTTAGAGCGGTGACTTCACGCAAGGCTTCTCCTGGAGTAGATGGGATAGTCTGGGAGACTGCAAATGAGAAAATGCATGCGGCCATAGAACTTACTTCCAAGGACTATAATGCAAAGCCGGCGCGATTAATTGAAAAAGAGGATAAAAAAGGGAAAAACCGACGATTTCACGTGGACACCTACTATGACCGTGCAATGCAGACACTATATGGTTATTCACTGGCACCGGTTGCGGAAAGTTGGGCGGATCGGAAGTCTTTTTCCAATCGTAGATGCAGATGTACGATGGATGCTAATTATTTTATCAGTAAGATCTATTCCGGTGAGGATGCACCGAAGTGGGCGTTTAAGACGGATATTCAAAAATGCTATGAGTCCATTTCCCATGAGTGGATACGCGACAATATCCCGTTGGCGAGAAGGGTGCTGGATGAGTTTTTGAATGCCGGATATTTTCTGTCGGACAAATATTATGAGATGGACAGGGGCATCGGTGTAGGAAGTCGCTTGTCACCATATCTTGCGAACATGGCAATGGATGGGTTGCAGGATTATATTTATTATCGTTTGAATCCAGGCGTGGATGAGGATAAAATAGATTATGATAATGGTCACGTCGTTCGGTATGCAGATGACTTTTTGATTTCTGCAAGAGATCAGCATACTGCTTATATGATAGGCACCTATTTTCGGGATTTTATGGCGGAAAGAGGTTTGACTCCGGCTACCGATAAGACAGAGATAATCTATGTTCCGAATGGATTTGATTTTCTAAGGCGTAGCTATAAGCGGTACGGCAATAATATGGTTGCATCACCGTCCGAGGCTGCAATTACATCTTTTCAGAATTCGGTGATTGAGCTGATCACGGACTATGCAGGCTCCATCCCGAGTTTGTTTGAGGAACTTAACCGGAAGATTGTTGGTTTTGCTAGCTACCACAAAATGACGGATGCGTCGGTGGCATTCCGGGAGATAGACGCAACTATTGCGCTTAGCTTGACTAAACTGAGTAGAAAACGTTTTGCCGGCATGACAGAAAATGAAAGACTTCATAAGCTGTGGTATGTGGACGAAAAGGGGCGCCATGTTTTTGCTCCCAAGGAAGCGAATGAGAAACGGATTCTTTTTATGTCGGATACTATTTTTACAGAGTATAAGCCGCTACCATTGGATGTAAACCCATATATCGCATATGAGCGAGTTGCGCAGTTAAAAGCCAATCGGGAAATACAGAATGTTACCGGGGACTATAAGCGAATATGGGCAAGGCAAGAAGGCTGTTGCGAGATATGTCGAAGAGAGTTTCGGCAGGATGAAGAAAAAGAGCTTTTTGAAATGCATCCTTCAGAGAAGAGTTTTATAGATCGAATGGCTTATATCCATAGTAGGTGTAAGGATTGCGTGATTGAATACGTGGACTATAAGGATTCGGAGTACCAAGAAGTGAATAAGGCAAAGGTGCTTATGGCAGAGTTATCAGAGGAATATGCATTGTTGAATGTTCAGAATAACCCGCTGTATCAATTCTTCAAAACAACAGATAAAAAGACTGTGAGTCTTTCTTTCAAGAAAATTGAGGAGTACTATGGGGGATCTCTTCCGGAGGAAGCAACTGAGCATATGTACTGGGTTATGTATGCGGATGTGGGAATGCGCCGTTGCTGGTTGGATAATGATTTTTATGTCAGAAGCGTGGGCGGAAAAGGAAAAACTCGTAAGCAGGTGGTTTTTCATAAGTATCAGTTCAGTGGGAATACTGTTTCGTTTCATGTTCCGGATATCCTTCTAAATGGGAAGGTTCCGGAGCGGTTTGGACATCATTTAGAAGCGATATTGAAACACGAATTTGAAGCGAATGGGTATCCGTGGTAAGGGCTGAAAATCAGATCAGGAAGAAGGGGATGGTGTGAGGCACTATCCCCTTATCTAAGCCGGTGATTCAAAAAAATGCCCCTTGCAGCCTCTAGTAAGTGCGTTTTTGTAGAATCGAGCTTTTCTTATATAATCCGGAAATGCGCAATAAGTCAGCATATTGCTTGACCATACGGATGCCTTCATCGTTAAGCTCAGTAAGCAACGAGGGTACTTCGGTTCTGTCAAAAGCGGCGCGAATATCGGATATCTGTAGAATATCGCATAATACGAGCAAATGCTCAGATGGAATACGGACACGGTCGGATTCCCAGCTGTAAACAATCTGGTTGGTTACCTTGGGATAACCGCGTTTGTTAAAAGCGTCTGCGACTTCGACCTGTGACATATTTCTTTTTTGTCTTAATTCGGTAATATATTTGCTTAATCTTTTCAAAATCAATCTCCTTTTGTAATTTTGGTTTTTGCACACAAACAACGATTATACAACAAGTAATTCGCTTGCGCAATACAAAATATTGAAAAATCGCATAATGTGAAAAGATTTGCACTTGAAATAGTAAAATCCATGATTTATAATGGCATAAGTTTTTGCCCGCTGGAAACTCGCAAAAATGCCAGAACTTTTGTTGCGCTTGATATATGAGACTAAAACAGGAAACTAAAAATATGCAAATGGTTTCCGGATGGTGGGATAGTAACTGTAAATCGAGTTGTGAAAGGAATGAAATTGGAAATAGCAAGAAAAAGAAATGTTAAAGTTCGTGAAGTTAAAAGGTTAGTGGATATCGGATACAAAGAGAAGAAAAAAGGCGAGTATCGGGCAGAAATAGTATTCCGGTGTCGGAAGTGCAATCAGTTCCTTGTTGGATATGATTTGGTAAATGATGACACCAAACTGATAATGGAAAATGTTGTGCTTGCGCCATGCCGTTGCTCAAGAGTGATTCGTTTTGAGAATTTCTCGGAAGGAATGCTTCGCAGACAGTTGAAGGGCAATGTGGTGAAAATATAGGTACAAAATAGTTTAAAAGTGAATAGGGCCCACCTGTAAGGGCGTTATCCGGAAGTGGATAATAAGCACCATAGACGCAGGGGAATCAGTCGGTAGGATTAGTCTACTGACGGTTCCCCTGCTTTTTTTATTTAAAAACTGTAGCATTTTTGAATCATGCACTTTTACACCTTAGTGGGAATGCGTGATTGAGGGATGCTATCCCTTAAGGATTGCGTCATGAAGACGCATGTGTGCACATATGGAGCTGTTGGCCACAGCTTCAATCCTTTCATTTTATTGGAAGGAAAACAAGTGATGAAAGAAATGAAAAATATTGAAAGAGGAAGAAGAATTGTAGCGTTAAGAGAACAGAGGAACATGACCCAGGAGCAACTGGCGGATGCGATGGAGATTTCCAGAGGAGCGCTGTCTAACATTGAAAATGGAGGAGATTTTAAAATCTCTACATTTGAGAGTCTAATGGCGGCACTTCTAGTATCTCCGAGTCAAATTTTATATGATTGCGAGGGAGATAAAGCGTCTATTATCGAGGATATTACGCAAGAATTGGCAATGATGTCAGAGCTGGAGTTACGAAAAATGTTGGCTGGATTGCGTGCCGCAAATGCTGTGAAATAAAGGAATGTCAAGTAAACTATACAGAAATGTATACCGGAGTTGGTCGGCAAATTAAGTGCAGTTTTGTAGAATATAGCATGTGAACGACGTCATGTATTGGTTGCAGGCAACCGGAATAAACGAGGTAAAAACAAATGAATTATGAAGGCTTTAGAGTCGGAGCTAAACTTCGTGAGCTCCGAAAAAATAAAAATATTAAAATTGCTGAGATGGCTGAACTGACCGGACTCAGCGTTGAAACAATCAACAAAGTGGAGCGAGGTAATCGGTCCATGACATTAAAAACGATGCTCAAGTTTGCGGAAGTCTTACAAACGGATCCCAATACCCTTTTAGGATTATATTGGGAAGATGGCAGTGATTTGATTGAAATGAGATTGCATAAGCTCCCATCTGCACAAAGAGAGTTTCTGACAAGAATCTTCCTCTTTATGCTTGAGCAAGCAGAATTACAGCAGGTGGCGTAAGGAGGGGATGGAAGATGAGCAAGAGAAGAAAAGAACCAAGAATCGAATGTATTGCGTATTTGTCAGCGACCGGTTCGCTTGATAAAATACTTCGATTAGAAGATAAACAGGAACAGTATATTAGAACCTATGCGAATGCCCATAATATAGACATCGTAGGTGTGGTTCGCCGGCATGGCATGGGCATGCAACAGGTAAATAATCAATTATTGCAAATCCGGGATTTGATTAGAACTGAACGGGCAGAGGGAATTATTGTTGCGAATATGAAAGTAATATCTTCCGGAGTGGCGGATGCGTATTATAAGGTTGGCCTGATTAGAGCAGCAGGTGGTGAGTTCGTGACCGTTGATGAAGGACGACTGGGAATGAATCTTGTGGAGGAACGGGAAAATGAGTAGGGGAAAATCGAGAAAAACGGCATATAAAACATATAAAAAGGGACAGGTTCTCTACGTCGATTTCGGCAAGCAACCGAGAGGCGTTCAAGGCGGGATTCGGCCTGCGGTGGTAGTAAGTTGTGATGAAAGCAATCATAGCTATGCTGCGCAGATTACAGTTTGCCCGATTAGTTCCAAGCTGAAATATAGCAAGGTCCATGTCCGATTGGATAAGTCTGATGTGAGTGGGTATCATTTACCAAAGGCTTCCGAGATTCTGCCGGAAGATATGCAGACGGTGTCGAAGATGGCGGTACGAGGAGCGATCGGTTTTTTGTCAGAAGAAAAAATCGAACAATTGAATGAAATGCTTATGCGTCAATTGGGATTAGGGAGAGGATTGGCGTGAAAGAATTAAATGAACTTAATTTTCCTCCTGAGGCTGAGGAGATGGCCATTAAATATGCTGCTTTGGATATTATGAAGCAGTTGAATAAGGACGGAAAGATTACGGACGAAGAACTAGACTATATTGCAAAAAAACGCAATCTACTCATTGCGTAAATTGGAAAATGATATTATAATAAAGCTATATCAGTACTTCATGATGTAGCTTTGGTTAGAGAAATGCGAGGTATAATATGGCAAGAAGAGTTGCTATCTACGCCCGTGTTTCGACAGAGCATGAGGCGCAGATTTCTGCACTGGAAAATCAGGTGCAGTACTATGATGATATATTGAGCAGACATAAAGATTGGACGTTGGTAGATCGGTATATTGATGAAGGTATTACCGGTACATCGATTCACAAGCGTGAGGCTTTTATGAGGATGCTCAAAGATGCAAAAGACAAGAAATTTGATCTAATTGTAACCAGAGAGGTATCCCGGTTTGCAAGAAATACAGTAGATACATTGCAGCAGACCAGAACTCTCAAAACGTATGGCGTGGAGGTGTGGTTTACAGAAGACAATATTTGGACATTAAATGATGAGGATGGAGAGCTTCGTCTTTCTATCATGGCTACGCTGGCCCAGAATGAAAGCAAGAAGATTTCTCAAAGAGTAAAAGCCGGACAGATGATTTCTTTCAAGAATGGAGTTCTTTATGGGAACGGGAACATTCTTGGATATGACAGAGTTGGAAGTCAAATGGTGGTCAACAAGGAACAGGCGCAGACGGTGAAACGAATCTATGAACTTTATCTGGCAGGTAATGGTATTCGTAAGATTCAGTACATTATGGAGCAAGAGGGGCGATTGACAGCCACAGGACTTACAAGGTGGCAGGCTAGTAATGTTCTTAAAGTGCTTAAGAATCCTTTTTATTGTGGAAGGATTGTTTACCGAAAACAATACGTTCCGGATTACCTTACTCAGAAGAAGATTAAAAATGACGGTGCTGTAGAAAAGGTATATGTAGAGGGTTCTCACGAGAAACTGATTTCACCGGAAGACTTTGACAGGGTTCAAGAGTTAAGACAGAAAAATCAGGCAGTGAAACCTGATAAGAATGGCAGAAAAATTGGGCATACTCCTTGTAAGAATATTTGGGGCACAAAATGTACCTGTACGTGCGGGTATGCTATGAACCGGAGGGTAGCGCATAAGAATAAGAATGGAAAAAACACTTATATTTTTCAGTGCTATAAACAGCTTCGGACAGGAACACCTTCATGCAGATTGAAAAAGGGACTTGATATTGAAGGTATATGTGATAACTCATCATTTATGGAATGGAAATTAGAAGTTCAGGCTGATTTCGTATTTAAAAAGCTTCTAAGTAATAAAGAAGCTATCTATCAGGAAGCTATGGCTATGGCTCAGGATGTAGCTGAAGTGAAAGCTCCTGAAAGAAACGATAAGGAAAGGCTTGAGCAGAATCAGCGTCAGATTGAAAAATTCAACCGTCAGCTTGATAATCTCGTCAGTATGTGTGCTGACGGAGATATTTCCAGAGAAGTCTTTCGCAGTAAGAAAAAGAAATTAGAAGATCAAATTATGAATCTTGAAAAACTAAATGATGAATGCAGACAGCGGATTTTGGAATTGGAAGATACGGGGGCAAAGGATAGACGTATTGAAAGTCTTTCTGAGTTCATTAAAATGGCAGCCTTTGATTCCAGAGCAAAGATCCCGGAAACAGTGATTGATAATTTTGTTGATCAGATTGTTTACGACCACGGAGTCTTTATTTGGTACCTTAATCCTGCATATGGTAATGAGGTTTACAGGCAGGATGCTTCCGATTGGAAAAAAAAACAGCAGTCGGCATCTTTAATTGATACAAAAGCGCCGCTACCGGTTGGAAACAGCACAGGCAGCTATCGCCGAGTCACGTCAGTAAAAGATGCAAGCTGTTTTTTGGGAACTTTCGAAATTTCGAAAGAATTTATGAGACAGAGTATGAGGATTTATCATCCGGAAAATACTTTCCATTTCCCAGAAAAGCTTGAAATAAAGCTATTCCTAGTATAGGGTGTCTGCTTAGGCACCCTATATTTTTTTACATAAAATATAAATCAATTATGCTGTATATAGAACTCGATACATGAAAATGTTGACTGCATTCGACGCAAAAATGAAGAAGAATTTCCGAAAATCGGACGGCGCAAAAAAGGTCAAATTTTAAAAATGTCCGAAAATCGGAAATCCGAAGGAGGTTAAAAATGTCGGAATTTACAGCGAAAAAGATTAAAGAAGCACGTATTAAAGCGGAGATAACGCAAGATGAAGCAGCTGCTCTTGTTAAAGTGACAAGAAGAGCTATCAGTGAAATGGAGGCAGGTAAACGGAGTGTTACGGCAGATGAACTTGCGCAGTTCTCACGTATCTATCATGTTGATGTAAGGGAATTGCTTTTTGTTGAATTTACAGCGGAAGATGAAGAGCAGAGGCTTGCTGCCAAATACAGTTCGTTTTTTAAGCTGCTTGAGCAACTCTCTGATCGAGAAGTGGAAGATGTTTATTGGGTAATGAAGCGTAAGGTAGAGGGAGTAATTTAAAGCTTAATAAATCTGTAATGGACAGAAGTATTGCAGATGTGATAAAAGTGTGATACTATTGTAGCGTATTAGCGGAAACGCTAGTATATTTTTCATAACTTATGCCCCTTAATTGCTTGCTGATTAAGGGGTACTCCCCGATAGAGGAACCATTTATAATAAACTTTACAAAAAGCTGGCATTGTGAGAGATGATAATTTCTTGCGAGGTCAGCTTTTTGGTTGATGTCACAACATTGAAAAAAAGAAGTATTTTGTTATAATCATTATAAGAGTCTTAACGGTTGTAAAAAGGAACATAGCGAGGAGTAATAACATGCCATTTCAAATTATCCGAAATGATATTACAAAAGTAAAAGCAGATGCTATCGTGAATACTGCTAACCCGGATGTGGCAATCGGGGGAGGTGTAGATTCTGCTATCTATAAGGCTGCCGGAAAAGAACAGCTTTTAAAAGAGAGGGCGAAGATAGGTGAATTGTTGCCTGGCGAAGTGGGAGTAACACCTGCGTTTGCACTAAATGCAAACTATATCATCCATGTCAGTGGACCATGGTGGGAGCATGGAAGAATGGGCGAGGAAAAGGTGCTTCGCAGTTGCTATGACAAGGCGCTGACGGCAGCATTTGAGAGAGGTTGTAAGACGATTGCTTTTCCGCTGCTTGCAACCGGAACGTATGGCTTTCCGAAGAAGGTTGGAATCCAGATTGCAGTGGATGCTTTCACTGCTTTTTTGCAAGAGCATGAAATGGAGATTACGCTGGTTGTTTTTGGGGATGAATCCGTTAAGATCTCCGGGGAACTGGTAGAAGAAGTTGCAAGCTTCATTGATGACGATTATGTGGAAAGTGCTCTTGAAGAAGAGTATGGTGCAACGGAGTATCGGAGTGATTCTGAAGAACGCAGATTTCATTCCACTTCCATCCAAGCGGATAGATTCCTGAGGTTGGATGAAGAATCGCGGTATTCTATTTTGGAAGAAAGTGTAGAAAAGCAGGAAACGTTGGAGGATGTATTAAAAGGTATTTACAAGGAGTCCTTTGAGAAGCATCTGCAAAAGCTTATCAATAAAAAAGGGCTAAAAAATTCAGAGGTCTATGCCAACGCCAATATTTCAAAACAGTATTTTTCCAAGCTTTTGAAAGGACAGGTAAAACCGTCTAAAGGAAAAATGCTGGCACTGGCAGTAGGACTTCGGCTGAATTTGGATGAGACAATCGATTTCTTGCGATTGGGAGGCTATGCGCTATCACCAATTTCACAGACAGACGCAGTAGTAGAATACTTCATTGAACATGAAGATTATAACGTGATAAAAATAGATATTGTACTGTTTGATTACGGATTGGATCCGATCTCAAATGGATAAATTGGAATGGTCGCCTACGGGTTGACCATTTTTCTTTGCTCATTGTGTAAGATAGAACCATCAAAGGACAACCATCTCATAAGAGAGGAACACATTTGAAGGAGGTAAGGACAATGAGTAAAGGATTTACGGAAATTATTTATATTTTGGACAGATCCGGTTCGATGGGAGGCTTGGAAGCAGATACTATTGGTGGATTTAACGCGATGATGGAACAGCAAAGAAAGACCGGAGAAAGAGCCCTTGTTTCCACTGTTCTATTTGATGACGTGTGTGAAGTTATTCATGACAGGGTTCCGATTGAAAAAATCGAAAAAATGACGGATAAGCAATATTATGTGAGAGGTTGTACAGCACTCTTGGACGCAGTGGGCGGAGCAATCCACCACATGGGCAATGTACATAAATATGCCAGAGCAGAAGACCGTCCGGAAAAAACGATTGTCGTTATCACAACGGATGGAATGGAAAATGCCAGCCGCAGATATTCGAGAGAACGAGTTGAAAAGATGGTAAAGCGACAGCAGAAGCGATACGGATGGGAATTCATTTTTATCGGAGCAAATATGGATGCATACGCAGAGGCACAAAGGTATGGCATCCGGCGAGACAGAGCTGTGAATTATGTCTGTGATGAGGTTGGAACCGCCAACGTATTTGCAGGCGTTACTAAGGCAGTCTGTTCGGTGATGAGAGCAGAGAGTCTTATGGACGTGGAAGAGTGCTTAATGGACAGTGGATGGGATGAAGAAATCAATGCGGATTATCAGAAACGTGGTAGCAAAAAAGGAAGGAGATAAGCATTATGGCAGTAAAAGGAGCAATTCTAGGAGATATTTTAGGATCACAGTATGAGTTTGACAGACCGTTGGATTTAGATTGGAACCATGTGGCGGTGGTGGATGAGAATAATACCGCTATCGGATTTACGGATGATTCGGTAATGACACTGGCAGTGAAAAAGGCACTGGTGGAAGGAAGTGATCTTGTAAAGACCATGGTGGAAGTAGGCAGAAGGTATCCGCTCTGCGGTTATGGCGGTCGTTTTTACGATTGGATTAACGAAAATGCCCATGAGCCGTATAACAGTTGGGGAAACGGTTCCGCCATGAGAACGGCTTTTGTGGGTGAGTTTTATGAAGACTATGATGAGATGCAGCAGATGGCAGCAAAAGTTGCGGCTGTTTCACATAATCATTCGGAAGGCATCAAAGGAGCAGTGGTTACAGCAACCTGTATCTGGATGGCACGACATGGCAAAAGCAAGCAGGATATATATGATTATGTATTGGAACAGTACCCAAAGGATGAGTATGAGTATAGCATTGCATACAGCTTGAATGAAATCCGCCCACGTTACAAGTGGAATGAGAGCTGCCAGGGTTCGGTTCCGGCTGCGATGCGTTGTTTTTACGAAAGCACAGACTATGAATCTTTTATCCGCAACATTTACAGCTTAGAATGTGACAGTGATACCTTTGGTGCCATTGCCGGTGGTGTGGCAGAGGAGTTCTATCATGGATTCGGTGAGATAGATGCAGATGCAATTATAGAAAAGTATCTGGACGAATATTTGTGGGGAATACTTTGTCAGCAGGGAAAGTAGGTGGGATGCTCACATGCCATACATCATCTACAGAAATGGTAGTTCCATCCTCAAAAACCAGCTTTCGACCAACATAGTCCACATGCAAAAGCATACCGGTATAGGTCTGATAAGTACCTTGCCGATGGTAGGCAGGATGATTGGAATCTTCGCAGCACACGAAGTAGGTAACCGTAATGGTTACCTGGTTCGTTCGTGCTGCGTTTCCATTATGCGTTAGAGCATGAAGAAAGGCAAGCAGCTGATTTAATTCATTCATATCTTCTTCAGAGAGAGCCCGACGGTCTTCATAAAGCATCTCTTTTGCGCTGACAGCATCGTGAAAACCCTTCAAGGCATCAAAGGGGCTAAAGATTTTGGCACGCTTGGAAAGGGCCATAGGAGGGTGTTTGACGGCAAAGCTGTCAAAAGAACTATGGTCAGGCTTTCCTTGTTCGTATGCGTTCCGATAACGGAATTTCTCCGGTAATTTCATAAAGTCATGTGTTCTCATTACTACTCTCCATTTTTAAGAGCGATGACCTCCAATTTGTTGGTTGCGCTCAATAGCAGTTGCACCATCAAGGAGATTCATTCCTTTGAGGATGGCATTTTCACCGTATTGGGTGCGGATACTGAGCATAGCTTGCTGTAATCGCTGATCCCGCTTTACAGCCTCATAATCCGTGAATAAATCCAATTGAAAGAATCCATTATCCGGGGATAAGGAACAGGCATTTACACCTAAACGACGAAAAAGCAGGCGATGGTCAGTTTTGGCGGCAAAAGCAGAAACAAGAGCCTCACGAACTTCATTGGCTAAATTGGTTCCATGAGATAGGCGTACCGTTCCGTTGGAATGGCGTGGATGAATTCGTCCGTAGTAATCTGCAACCAAAGGACCGTCATAGCCGGGGCAGTGTTCCAGACTCTTATAATCGTAACTTACCCACCAAGTAAAATGGTCGGAAACGACGCCCTTACGATACATTTCAGCACATAAAGAGTCAATCATTTCCTTGAATACGATAACGGCTTCGGCATAGTGGTAAGGACGAGGCAATACCTGACCGTTTGACAGAGACGAAGAGTCACTTTTATAGTTCTTGATGTCACACATGCGGACAGGCTCGATTCCCCAAGCATGGTCAATTAAAATCTCCGCATCAATCCCAAAGGTCTTGTAAAACCATTCTTCATCATAGAGCGTCCGCTCTGCTATATCTCCCATGGTAAACATATTGTTATTCTCTAATCGGCGGGCTTTTCCGGAGCCAATCTGCCAAAAATCCGTAAGAGGGCGATGTTCCCATAAACGAATTCTATAGGAGTCTTCGTCGAGAGAGGCGATTCGGACACCGTTAGCATCCGGCTTTGCTTTCTTTGCAACAATATCCATAGCAACTTTGGCAAGATAAAGATTCGTACCGATACCAACCGTTGCAGTAATTCCGGTGGTCTGTAAAACGTCGTGAATGACTTTCATCGCCATAAGATGTGCTGGATGCTGTCCGGTGCGGATAGCGGCATCCCGATAAAAGTGCAAGTATGGTGTGGCGTCAATGAAACATTCATCGATACTGTACACATGAATGTCTTCCGGGGCGGCATGGCGCAGGTACACAGAATAAATAGTAGCAGATACTTGTTCGTAAGTAGCCATTCTAGGACAGGCAATGATATAATCAATCTTTGTGTTATGACATTTTTCGTAATAGTGGATAGCCTGTTTTGCTTCAAATAGGCGAGGGCGACTTGGCACGCCGATAGCCTTTAGAGCTGGTGATACAGCGAGGCAAATGGTTTGATTGGAACGAGTCTCGTCGGCAACCAAAAGCTTCGCTGTCAACGGATTCAGCCCGCGGGAAACACACTCGACGGACGCATAAAAGCTTTTCATGTCTATTGCTATATAAATCGGTGGAATCATATCATCACCCCTCTCCTGGCAAACGGTAGTGTCAACTTTAACTACCTTTTTATTATTAAAACCTTTATTTTTCGGGAGTTCAAAATAAAATGAGCATTGACCTCCCTTTTTTGATATAATGTCAGCGACCAAACATCCAAAATACCAAGGAGACAATGCTCGTGAACATTATACTTTATTTATTACAAATCATTCAAGACCTTTATAAACAAAACTGCTGGTTAGTTTCATTTATCTGTAGATATATTCCACTTAAACAGTGGGCTTATGACGACTCCCATTCGCCTAAATATCAAAAATTTAAGATTGATAAGCTTCCGGTTATCCTCTATCATGAATCCTGGGATTACCGCGATTATATTCCTTACCTGGAATGGCGATACGGAAAAAAGATTCCCCCTGTGCGCCGTCGTTCTGCTTGTGACATCAGCGATGACTGTACATGTCCTCGCTGCAATGCTCCGAAGCCGTTCCTTTATAAAAACAACGGTTCCAAAGGGCAGGTACTCTGCAAGGTCTGTCAAAACAGGTTTTCTCCGATCGAAAGCCGCTTTACAAAGAAGACTTCCCTGCGTTGCCCTTATTGTACCTACATCCTTTCACCGA
>FOXT01000006.1 GCA_900115795.1 Lachnospiraceae bacterium XBB1006
GTATTTTGCAGCTATATCTTTATAACTACCTTTTCCATCAAGGTATTCTTCAACAATCGCTTTCTTTTGTTGAGAAGTATATTTCTTATTTCCTTTTTCTTTTAAAAAAGCTGATTCTCCTTGTGCACGATATCTTCTAATCCATTTGTTAAGCATTGAGTTATGGTTTTTATCATTGTAATATATTCCGTATTTTTGACATATTTCTCTATGCGATAGATTGCTCGAAATATAATCTTCGCAGGCAGCAATAATTATATCCACAGTATATTTAGACATAAAAAATCCCCCTTAAGTAGATTTTGGTTATTTACCTTGTCTACTTAAAGGGAATCATATCAGTTACCGGTAACTTACACACTTTATTTTACACGCTCTTTCTTTGGCTGATATTTTTCAAGATTGCCAAGATAAATTTGAAAATGACAAACCTGCTTTTCTTTCTCTATTAGAGAACTATATCGACATTGATGAAATTATTCCGATTTCATTTAGAAATCATTTCTATGCATCAACGGGGCGAACCCGTAAATACCCTTTACAAGCCTTACTTTGGGCACTTATAATTCAACGAATTTTCTCTATCCCAACAGACCAGCTTCTTTTAACTTTTTTATCTTATTCAAAACCACTTCGTGAATTCTGTGGTTTCACAAAAGTTCCTGACGTATCCAAAATTACTCGCTTTAAACAAGATTTTTTAGAGGACTTACCAATTTAATAGTATTAGCTTTATTAAGTGCGCCTAAAATCTGCAATCATCAGTAATTTCGCGCTAAAGCGCGAAATATCATATTTCAGAATTAAGATTGCGAACGAGCATAGCGAGTTTCGCAATTACCTATTCTATTGAAATCACTGTTGGCAAAACGAGTTCTTCTTCTGATTCATGCATCAGTATCCGCTTATAGCTCTCGGACATAAGCTCTATTGCATACAGAACGCTTACTTTAGTCCCGTTTACCAGACATGCATTATGCAGCACATGAGCCAATGAAGATTTTGCAAAGATAAGCTCCTTCTCAATCGAGAACTGGAATTTACTTTTTCAATTCACTGTTTGTACCAGTCAAGAAAAGTCAAGGATTTTTTTAGTTACAAATTTCGTTATTGCAAGTGAAATGACCATATTATTGGACATATAAAATACGATAATGTAGGAAATGGAACGAGAAATAAAATGGATGTAAGGCAAAACAATAATAAAAAAATCATTTAGGAGGGTTACCTATGGGAATCATTATGTTTATCATTGTCTTTGTTATAGGGGCTATATTTGCTGCAGCCGGTGGGGATACTAGTGGAATTGAGGCAATTGTAGCAGTGGTTGGTTTTTTAATAGTATTTATCGGTGGTTTATATATACTTTCGCTAGTTTTTGAAGCATGCGGGGATAATGAACTTGCAAAGATTCTTATTGCACTTGGTATGGTAGTCGGAGGTATAAAATTAAAAATCTTGATAGAAAAAACGAAAGATGAAATAAAAAAGTGAGCACAGATAACGTGCTAAAATAGAAACGTCCTCTTTTCAAAATAGTTAGATACTCCTTTAGACCACCAGACCAAAATCTGATGGCAGAAACTTTATATTTTTTCGATTGTCTACTTGACGGGGAGCGGTTCACACTTGACAGTATTCTATTCTCACGATTATAATAGAACACATACCAAACGGAGGTTCGATTATTGTGTATATTGCTATTGATTTGAAATCCTTCTATGCTTCAGTAGAATGTCGGGACAGGCAACTCAATCCACTGACAACACTGCTGGTAGTGGCAGATGAGAGTCGCACGGAGAAGACGATTTGTCTCGCAGTTACCCCTGCCCTTAAAGCCTATGGCATTCCGGGACGCGCACGTCTCTTCGAAGTAATACAAAAGGTGCGGGAAGTAAACAAGGAACGTCTACGTCACGCACCGGGTGGCGTATTTACGGGGAAGAGTTCGGATGCGGAAGAGTTATCCATCCATCCGGAATATGAACTTTCCTTTGTCATTGCGCCTCCGCGCATGGCACGCTACATTGAAGTCAGCAGCCAGATCTATGATATTTACTTGAATTATATAGCACCGGAAGATATTCACAGTTACTCTATCGATGAAGTTTTCATGGATGTAACACATTACCTGACCATTTATCAGATGTCTACAGAAGATCTGGCGCGTCGTATGATTCAGGATGTATATCAGGCAACGCAGATCACCGCCACCGCAGGTGTCGGCACGAACCTCTACCTAACGAAAGTGGCAATGGATATTTTGGCAAAACATGCTGAACCGGACGAGAATGGCGTGCGCCTTGCTTTTTTAGATGAACAGAAATATAAAGAGACCCTTTGGGCGCATCGCCCCATCACCGATTTCTGGCGTGTGGGTGCCGGCTACCGCAAGAAACTTGAGAAAGTCGGTCTCTATACTATGGGAGACATAGCACGTTGCTCCCTCGGTTCGGAACAGGATTTTTACAATCCGGAGCTTTTATACCAACTGTTCGGTGTCAATGCGGAACTCCTGATTGACCACGCCTGGGGTGTGGAACCAACCACAATGGCAGACATCAAAGCCTACAAGCCTGAGAGCAATAGTATTAGCAGTGGCCAGGTACTATCTTGCGCTTACACAGCTGCCGATGCACGTCTTGTTGTGCATGAAATGGTGGACGAATTGTCCTTAGATCTTTTTGCGAAAAAAATGCTCACCGATCAGCTTACGCTAACCGTAGGCTATGACATCAAGAGTCTTTCCACCGCACAGGCCGGTGACCGCGAGATTAAGATAGACCACTATGGTCGTGCTGTTCCGAAGTCTGCCCACGGCACTGCGAACCTTCCTCGCCAGACTTCTTCTACAAAGCAATTAACAGATGCCTGTCTTACTCTCTACGACCAGATTATTGACCCTGCCTATTGGGTACGCCGCATTACCCTGACGGCAAATCACGTGGTGGAAGAAGGGAGTGTTAAGGATAATCGCGCTTACGAACAACTATCGCTTTTTTCTATGGAGAAGACGATTGCCTCTGCCAATGGCAACTCGTCGAAAGAGTCCGAGAAAGAACGGAAGTTACAAGAAGCAATGCTTTCCGTTAAGAATCGCTATGGCAAGAATGCCATGCTAAAGGGTATGAACCTGCAAGAGGGCGCCACCGCCCGTAACCGCAACGAACAGATTGGAGGTCACAAGGCATGAGTTTCTATAAACCCAATGATGATTACAGGGACATTCTTTCCTTGTCCCGTCCCGAAATAAAAGGGCATCCCAAAATGGATGCCCTGACGCGCGCTGCACAATTTTCTCCGTTTGCAGCTTTAACCGGTCATGCCGATGCCCTTGAGCATACAGCTGAGAAACGGATTCACTATTACGAAGAGAATTTATACAAGTAGTTTCGTGTTGCGTTTAAACAATCCTCTTAAACGTAACGGTCTTCGGTACGCCGGATTCTTTAATACGCTTTACGATTTTCTTGTAATTTGATTTTCCGGCCTTAATCTTAAATACGGCCTGTTTGTTAATTCCGGCAAATGCTTTCTTACCTACCATCTTCAGGTTACCCTCAATTTGGATGGAAGAAAGGTTCTTTGCCTTGTAGAATGCCTGCTCACCGATGCTTGTTATTTTGTTATGAAGTGTCAAGCCATAAAGCCCTGCTTTTCCTGTAAGTGCGTTATTTGCAACGCTTGTAACCGGGTAGGTGATACCTCCAATAAGCACTTTTTTCTTAAAATATGCATAGGTGTGGTCTTCGTCACTTAAATAGATTCGGAACAATCCTACACTTTTCTTATCCTTGTTCTGATAGAAGGTATAATAGTCTTCCTCCGAATTATCCCATGCTGTTACCGTGTACGGTGAGCGCACATAAGTGAACTGTCTTTCGCCATCTGATTCTATTCCAACACGTTTATAAACGTAACTGCCGAAAGCTTTCTCCGGTATCCAGTTTGTAAATTCGGTTTCATTTTCCAATGCCTTTATTAGCGTTTTCTCGTTAGAGAAAAAGGTAAACGGCTCGTGATCAATCGCACATTGCTTACGCACCTCTTCGTCCGATAATACCCGATAATTCTCTGTATCTGCCTGAATCTTTGCGTAGATTGGATCCCCACAGGTAAATTCGTCATCTCCATAATAACTTATGGCAGTTGCCATCCATTGGGTCTGTGCATTCACCGGCAACGCCATAGTCGCCACACTACCGAATACCAGGCTCATGGTCATTAGGCCGGTTATAAATTGCTTCCTCATATTAGCTGCGCCTCCTTGAACTATATTCGTATATTAGACGCGTTGTCTTTCGTAAAAGTTTCCCTTTTTTCTATGGCCTTCTATAGGTCATATTATCGCGCGTCAGGAGCCCGGCGGATACCATATCCCGGCTGATTGCCTGCATCTGCGGTAGCGATAGCGTCTTCTCCGTCTTTCTTCAAAGTAGCGTTGTAGACGGCTTTGCAGATGTCAATATCGAATTAGAAGTTTGTCAATATTAAATTTGCACGTTGATAAAATGGTCTAATGGTAGTAGACTGAAAAAAAGAGCTAGAAGATTTTTATGTGGCAGGGGAAATTTATGAATCCAGATAAAGTTAAGCAGCTTGCCAAGGCGGCGGGCTTTTGTGAAATCGGAGAATTGCATATCGCAGATTTGAGCTATGATGAATGGGTGCGGGAGCTTTGCGAAGGAAATAGTTGCCGAAATTATAATACTTCCTGGGCGTGCCCGCCAGCAGTCGGAACGCTAAAGGAGTGTAAAGAGCGGTGTGAAAGTTACGAGCAGATGTTTTTGTTCAATAAGGTCTACGCAGTAAAAAACTGTTTTGACATTCGCGGCATGCGTAAGGCAATGTATGAATTTAAAGATACGGTGGAGGCTTTTAACCGGCTATTGGAACTGCCGGTAGATAAACGACTGCTTCTTTCCAACGAGGGCTGTGGAAGGTGTGAGACCTGTACATGGCCGGATGCGCCCTGCAGGTTTCCGGAGAAGTTGTGCCATTCACTGGAGGGATACGGGTTTAATGTTACGGAGTTGGCGAAAAAGGCGGGAATGAAATACAATAACGGCGACAATACGGTTACCTTTTTTGGAGCAGTTCTGCTCAGGTAAACTTAAGTTGACATTGTATCTTGCATAGAAGATAATGAAAGAACTCATTTGATTACAAGAAAAAGGTTGACAATTATAATTATCGGTGTTAGAATTACCACATTATATTAAAACAAAGGAGAAATTCTGAAAGATGAGCTATTGTGTATTATTATCAAATAATAATAATAATAATATTTAGGCATCGTCAATTGCGAACCACAGCGATTGGCAGATGCCTTTCGGCTGTGGTTTTTCTTTTGGAATTTAGAAAGTGAGACCACATTTTTTCATTGAGAAAATGTGGTCTTTTATTGTGCAGAGCACTTAGCGAGCCAAGCCCATCGGGCGAAGGCAAGGTTAGTGCGAGCCATATCCGAACACTTCACGAAGCAAAGCTGAGTGTTAGTGAGAGGATAGTGCAGAGCACGCAAGAGCCAAGCCCATCGGGCGAAGGCAAGGTTAGTGCGAGCCATATCCGAACACTTCACGAAGCAAAGCTGAGTGTTAGTGAGAGGATAGTGCAGAGCACGTGAGAAGCAAGCCCAGCGGGCGAAGGCAAGGTTAGTGCGAGCCATATCCGAACACTTCACGAAGCAAAGCTGAGTGTTAGTGAGAGGATAGTGCAGAGCACGCAAGAGCCAAGCCCATCGGGCGAAGGCAAGGTTAGTGCGAGCCATATCCGAACACTTCACGAAGCAAAGCTGAGTGTTAGTGAGAGGATAGTGCAGAGCGCGTGAGAAGCAAGCCCAGCGGGCGAAGGCGAGGTTAGTGCGAGCCATATCCGAACACTTCACGAAGCGAAGCTGAGTGTTAGTGAGAGGATAGTGCAGAGCAAGCGAGAGCCAAGCCCAACGGGCGAAGGCAAGGTTAGTGCGAGCCATATCCGAACACTTCACGAAGCGAAGGTGAGTGTTAGTGAGAGGATAGTGCAGAGCACGCGAGAGGCAAGCCCATCGGGCGAAGAAGGAGGAAAACAATATGGAACAGATGACAGGAAAGCTCTTTTTTGACATGTACCCGTTTCTTGACGGACAGGATGTGACCGTCACCGGATGGGTGAAAAACAAACGTATCGGAAAGGCGGTAGCATTTCTGGAAATTTCGGACGGAACGACTATCCACCCGATACAGATTGTGGTGGAAGAAGCATGCTATCCGAAACTTAGCTTTGGCATCGGCGCATGCGTAGAAATCTGTGGAACGCTGCTATGTACGCCGGAAGCGAAGCAGCCTTTTGAAGTAAAAGCGAAGGACATTACTGTGTTGGGAGAAGTGGATGAGACTTTCCCGATTCAGAAAAAAAGCCATACCAACGAATTTTTGCGAACCATTCCGCACCTGCGTCCAAGAACAAACC
Source organism: Lachnospiraceae bacterium XBB1006 (assembly GCA_900115795.1). Lineage (GTDB taxonomy): Bacteria > Bacillota > Clostridia > Lachnospirales > Lachnospiraceae > XBB1006. Next base: position 6,451 of record FOXT01000006.1, read on the forward strand.
TGTATGCGGCCGTGTTTCGGACCTATTCGGTGATGATGCGGGGAATCACGAAGTTTTTGGATGAGGAAGGATTTGTGCAGATTCACACGCCAATCATGACGGCCTGCGATGGTGAAGGAGCAGGGGAAGTTTTTCGCTTAAAAACCGAAAAATTTTACGGACAGGAAGCCTACCTTGCGGTAACAGGACAGCTACATTTAGAAGCCATGGCGTTATCGCTTCGGAAGGTTTATGATTTTTGCCCGAGTTTTCGGGCGGAGGATTCCAACACACCAAGACATCTGGCGGAATTCTGGCAGGTGGAACCGGAAATTGCTTTTTGTACCCTGGAGGATTTGATTCCGTTTATCGAAAGCTTTTGCAAAAGCGTGATTTCCTACTGCATGAAAGAGGCATCTGAGGAGTTGGCATTTTTTGACCGATTTGTGGAACCGGGATTGCTGGAAAAACTGCAGAAAACCGTCTTCAGTAAATTTGCGCGGATTAGCTACGAGGAGGCAATTGAGCTTTTGATGAAATCCGGAAAAACATTCGCACTTCCGGCTGCGCCCGGAGAGGCAATTCATACGGAACATGAGCGGTATCTTGCGGACGAGGTTTTTCGGTGCCCGGTATTCGTGACGGATTATCCCAAGGAGCAAAAAGCATTTTACATGCATCAGAATGACGATGGAAAAACCGTAGCAGCGACGGATTTGCTTTTTCCGCAGATAGGAGAAATCGTGGGTGGAAGTCAGCGCGAGGATCGATTGGAACAGTTGCTTACCCGTATCAGGGAGTGTGGACTTTCCGAAGAAGATTACGGTTGGTATTGTGATTTGCGTCGTTTTGGAAGTGCGCCGCACAGTGGTTTTGGGCTGGGAACAGAGCGGCTGATGCGCTACATCACCGGTATGGACAACATTCGCGACGTGGTGCCGTATCCGCGAACTCCGGGAGGAATTGCGTTTTAGAAGTGCAAAAAATATGGTAAGAAGTAGGGAATTCTGATAAAATTGTAAAAAAGGATTATGGAGGAGACGTCATGAGCGGAGCAGAAATTGGTTTCATCATATGGGCAGTAGTTGGTTTGGTAATCATCGGTATAGGAATAAAAGACATTTTTTCAAAAAAGGCGGCAGGTTTTTGGGCGAATGTTGAAACGGTTTCGGTCAAAGACATAAAGGGATATAATCGAGCTACCGGGCTTTTGTTTATCGGCTATGGAATCATTTTTATTTTATTGGGAACGCCATTATTATGCGGCCAAAACAGTCCGTTTATATTACTGTCGGTGCTAGGCGTGATGTTTGCAACAATTGCACTGATGGTAATCTATAGTCAGGTCATTACGAAGAAGTATGGAGTGAAATAACTTGGATGGGAGAAGGGATGAAACATATGTGATATCTAAAAATCTTACGTGCAGATTGCGCAAATCAAAATAAATCACGTAGCAAGAGTTTGTGAAATCGAAAACTTTACGTGTAGATGGGCAGAAGTAGAAAAATTGCGGGTAGCCGGAAAGTATGAAAGATAGAAAGTTTACATGTCAGTGGAAGATATTCGTGAATCACACGTAACTATTTTGGTAAGATGTGGTGCGAGAGTACGTGTGCAAAAAGCAAATCGCATTTTCACACGTAGCAATTGACAAAAGCAGACAAATGGATTACGTGTATTTGAAGGATTTTAATATTTTGCACGTATGATTTTGGAAATGTAGGCATTCGTGCTACGTGCATTCTGGTAAAACGGTATAAACGCACGTAAAAGTCGTAATCACGAGAAACTGAAAAGGAGAAAATATAATGGCTTCATGGATGGTACATCTTAGAATTGCAGATAAACTACTGGATAAAATAGGAAATTTGAATGCATGCGCATTTATTCTTGGAAATATTGCACCGGACAGCGGCGTTCCAAACGAGGACTGGTCAGTGTTCACACCGTCAACAAATGTTTCTCATTTTAAAAGCAAAGTGGACGGAAAAGACAAGATTGATATCGAAAGGTTTACAAGAGAATACTTTACAAAAGAGCAAATTGAAAACTACGAAAAGCAGGAATATTCCTTCTTCCTGGGGTATTACGTCCATTTGCTGACGGATATTGCATGGGGGAAAATGGTTAAAGCGGGTGGAATGACAAGAGAAAATGCGGAGAAGGAAAAAATGCCGTATCGGGACTTTGTCAATAAAAACAAGGACGACTGGTACGATTTGGATTTTCTGTATCTGGAGGAACATCCGGATTTCCGGGCATTTCGAATGTATGAAGAGGCGGAGGATGTTACCAACGTATTTTTGGAAACTTTTCCGAAGGATGCCTTTGAAAACCGACGAGAATATATCTGTGGTTTTTATCATAGCGATGAGCATGGGGAGTTGCACAGGGAATACCGTTATCTGACGAAAGAGAGAGTAGAGCAATTTGTGGAAGAGGCTGCAGAAGAGATTCTATTTTTAATGCGTACAGTTGTTCGGTAAAAAAGTATAAGTTGTTATAGAGCAAATCATTTTGGGCGACTGTGTGCAACAGCCCCTCAGGTTTGAGAGGCTGTTGCACGAATACTCGGTTACAAATAATATTTCGCTACTTGCATCAAGAATAGGTAATTGAGAAACGAGTGCATGTTATCGTCGTAACTCCCAAAATGCTAAGGTACTTGCAGCTGCCACATTTAAAGAATCCACACCCCCGGCCATTGGAATTTTCACAACATAATCCGATTGGACAATGGTGTCACGGGAAAGTCCGTGTCCTTCGCTTCCCATAAGAATGGCAAGTTTGTCGATGGATTTTAAAATTGGGTCATTGATAAAAATACAATTGTCGGTTAAAGCCAAGGCGGCAGTGGTAAAGCCTTGCTGGTGGAGCATAGCAATGTAGTTTGACGAAGGAACAGATTCCAATCTGGTGTAAGGGATCTGAAATACACAGCCCATGCTAACTCTGGCTGCGCGGCGATAAAGTGGGTCCGAACAATCCGATGTTAATACAATACCATCCATAAAAAGAGCAGCCGCAGAGCGGAAAATGGAGCCAACATTAGCCGGATTATCAACGGATTCTAATACCACAAGCCGTTTGGCATCTGCGCACAGAGATGCTAAAGACTTCATAGGGGCGCGACGCAGGCAGGCGAGCAGGCCTCTTGTAACAGCATATCCCGGAATGTGACGTAACAAGGTTTGCGAAACGAGATATACCTTCGTACCGGGATAATTGGCCAAAAGGTTGCGAATTTCCATGTGCGCCTCTGAAGGTGCCACGCAGGTAAATACTTCCTCTTCCACCAAAAAACTTTCCGGTTCATAGCCGGCGGCCAGTGCGCGAGAAATTACTTTTGCACTTTCTGCAATAAAGAGTCCTTCTTTGGGTTCGTAGTAATGAAACAACTGGCTTTCGTTTAGTTGAAAATATACGGCAAGATCCGGATGGTGGATATCTGTTATTTTTTCTAAATTAATCATAAGTAATCCTTTCCTGTAAACCATTCTATAACAGTATACTATAAAATCGCAGCTCCCGATAGGGAGTCTTTTTTTACGAAAATATAAACATTGTATGAATATTGATACAAGAAACCAAATAGCTATTGCAAGTTTCTTTGCTATAGTGTAAAATTTAAGTGAAAAATGACCAAAATTCATTATTTTTTAATGTTTATGTTAAAAAATGCGCAAAATGAATGTGCATACTGCACAGAAATGAAGGAAAATCCGGAGGTTTTTTATGGAAAAAGATGTACGTGTCATTGAAGTTAAACGCAGTATTTTTGAGGACAACAACAAAGATGCTGACAGATTGCGGGCGGAGTTGAAAGAGAAGGGTGTTTTTTTATTAAACCTGATGTCTTCTCCGGGATCGGGTAAAACCACAACGTTGCTGGCGCTGGCAAAAGCGCTTGAAGGAAGAGTCAAGATGGGCGTTATGGAGGCGGATATTGATTCGGCAGTAGATGCCGAGACAATGTTAGAACATGGTGTTAAATCCATTCAGATTCATACCGGAGGGATGTGTCACCTGGATGCGGATATGACCAGACAGGGACTGTATGAGTTTGGAATGGACGATGCAGAACTGATAGTATTGGAGAATGTCGGTAATCTTGTATGCCCGGCAGAATTTGATACCGGTGCGGTGAAGAATATGACCATTTTGTCGGTGCCGGAAGGCGATGACAAGCCGCAGAAGTATCCATTGATGTATGAAACCTGCGATTTGTTGGTGATTAATAAGATGGATGTTTTGCCGTATTTTGATTTTGACAAGGCAAATGTGGAAAAATACGCACGACTTCGGAACCCGAACATTGATATCTTGTACATTTCTGCAAAGACCGGGGAAGGAATCGATGCCTTGGCGGATTGGATTGTAAAGGAAGTAAAGAATTGGAGTAAGTAAATGGATGTAAAGAAGACAAAAATCTTGGCCGTGGCCGGTAAAGGGGGCGTCGGAAAGACCTCCATTGCGGCTACGATTGTACGACACTTGACGGAATGTTATCCGGATAAGAAGATTTTGGCAATCGATGCAGATCCGGCAGTAGGGTTGTCAACCGCATTGGGGCTTGAGGTGACAACCACCGTAGATGATATTCGAAAAGAAGTGGTTATGACGGTAGAGGATGGCGATACAAGAAGTGCTATGGAGCTTTTAGGAGAAGCGAGATATCGTATTTTTGATGCATTGGTGGAACAAGATGGGTTTAGCTTTATTGCTATAGGGCGTCCGGAGGCGGCAGGATGCTACTGCAAGATTAACACCTATTTAAAAGAAGTAATCAGTATTCTTTCAGAGAATTTTGATTACGTGGTAATTGACGGTGAGGCAGGCATTGAACAGATTAATCGCCGAGTAATGGAAAAAGTGACACATTTGCTACTTATTACGGATTCCAGTCGAAAAGGAACACAGGTAATAAAGACCATTAAGAAGGTGGCAGATGAGTTGGTAATGTATGATAAAATTGGGGTGATTGCCAACCGATTACCGGCAGAGAATGTAAAAGACTTTATGGACATTGGCGATATTCCGGTGTTGGCATATATTCCATCGGATGCATCTTTGGCGGAATTTGATTTGAAGGGAGAGAATGTTTTTTATCTTCCGGAGAATTCGTCGGTGGTAAAAGGTGTGAAGCAAGCATTACAGAAGATGCAGATTATGTAGGATTGTTGGGGAACTTTTAGGATGAAGGATTTAAAACACTTATATTATTTTGAAAAATTGCTGGAAGATGCAAATAACGAGCTGGTCAGGCAGGCGCAGGCGGATGGACGTAAATGCATTGCAACGGTGTGCGAGAACGTTCCGGAGCCGCTTTTGAATCTGCCGGGGATATTTAGCGTGCGCTTACGCGCACCACGAACAGGTTCCATGGAAATGGGAACGTACTATTTGACCAGTTTTTTGTGTGAGTACACAAGGGCATTGCTTGAGCGGGCCATGGAAGGTGGTTATAATTTTGTAGATGCCATGATTTCACCGGATGGATGCTCCATGCTGAACCGGTGTATTGAGAATATGGAGTTGCTAAAAACCTTTAAAAAGGAGCACGTCTTTTTTGATTATATGGAAATTCCCATGAAGGCAGATGCCAATGGACTGAATTTGTACGTGTTGCAATGTAAGAATCATATATTAAAGCCGCTTAGGGAGAAGTTTGGCATTGATACGTCGGAAGAGGCCATTCGAAAAGCGGTGGCAGAGCATAACCGTGTATGTCAGTTGATTCGCGCATTGGGAGAATTTCGTAAAGAAGAGAATCCACGAATTACCGGTTACGAATATCATATTTTGACAATGGCCACCTATGTGGCACCGAAGGATCGTCTGATTGAAAAACTGGAAGAAACCTTAGAGGAGGTTAAGAACCGTAAACCGGATGAAAAGAGTCGTTATCGGGCAAGAGTGGTGCTTGTAGGGTCGGAAGTGGATGACGTGGATGTTGTGAAACTGATAGAAGAATCCGGTGCCTATGTGTGCGCGGATCGGTTCTGCTATGGCTCATTTCCGGGAAGAGATCCTATTGTTTTGCAGGATAAGGAGGATGCATTAACGCAGATTTGCCATCAATACATGATGCGTGGACAATGCGCCCGCTACATGAATCAGGAGAAAATTCAAGCCAGACGTGCTTACGTCAATGATTTGGCCAAAGAGTATCGTGCGGACGGAATTATTTACGAACAAATGAAATTTTGCGATCCGTGGGCTTATGAGCGCATGGTGGGATCGCAGGTTTTGCGGCAGGAGTACGCATATCCGGTATTGTCCGTTGACCGTCCCTACGCCCTTGGTATTTCCGGACAGTTGCGTACCCGTGTGCAAGCCTTTGTGGAAAGCATAGAGATTAAGAAGATACAAGGGGGAGGGAAGTAATGGGAAAAGAAATTGGAAGTGAAAAATTAGGAAGCCTATATACCAACGGAAAGGTGCGAAAGCGTAGGGAATGGCGCGGGATTCGTGATACTTTTTACGATTATACAAGATGGCTTCGTATTATGGGAATCCTTACCAGATTTATTGTGAAACCGAGGAATATCAAAGCGTTTTTCCGCTATCGCTGGATGGCCAATTATTTAGCGGCACCAATGATGGTAGATCGTCATACCCAGGGATTACGTGGTCCGCAACTTCGCATTATGCATACGGAGTTTGACCTGGTTATGGATGATGTGGCAAAGCTGCTTGATAAACTGTTTAAAGGGGATCGTCGCATCGGAAACGATGAAGAATTTTCAAAAAAAGTGGTACTTATGGACGAAAATGAGATGACCGCTGTTATGATGGGATTCCCAACGCTTTTGGGACTGAGTCGTGAAACACCGGCGGTCTATGTGTCGGTGTTGTTAAATCAGTTTGCGGCATGCCACTACATAGATGTAGCGCAAGAGTATGGACTCCCGGGAGATGTATGCCCGATGCCCGAAGCAGAGGCCGGCGTGTCCATTGACGATGATTTTCCGGTACTTGGTGCATGTGCTATACAGTGTAATACCACCTGCGATGGTTCACTGATGGGGAACGGCGTCATTTCTAAGCGGCTGGAATTAGAAGATGGCATTCCTTGTTTTCAGCTGGCAGCGCCCCTTCGACACAGGGAAGAGGATGTGCAGGAATATGCAGCCCAGGAGATTCGCAACTGCATTGCATTTATTGAAAAGCATACCGGTGCGACGTGGGATTGGGACCACTATTTTACATGCGCAAAACGTGTAAATGAGTCAACCCGCCATCGATTGGAATGGCTGGAAATGAATAAGACCGATTATCCGCAGGTGTTCGGCTCAAATTTAGCGTTGTATACGGAAACGAATTACATGGCCATCTGTGGAAAAGATCAGAATTTTGTTAATGCAGACCGCAAGATAACTGCCTTGGCCGAAGCCGCTTATAAGAAGCAAACAAAGGTGGTGAAGGAGTATCGCCACCGTGCAATCGTATGGGGTGTTCAGTCTCATTTCTATATGGATTTTTTAATCTGGCTGCAGAATTGCTGGGGAATTTTGCCATTGACCGACATGTTGTCCATGGTTAGTACAAAGGTTCTTTCAGAGGATGACAAGGAACAGGCAATTTACGATATGGCGTGGCTTACGGAGAATATGATTATGAGAAATCGTACCCATGGCGGCTACAAGGTGCTGTTGGATGAGTTGTGGGAGTTTTGCGAGGAATTTCGTGCCGATACCGTTATTTTGTGGGAGCATATGGCGTGTAAGGCACTGGTGGGCATGCACGGCCAGTTTGAAGAGAAAGCCAGAGAAAAGGGCATTCATTTGATTTGGGTAGGGCATGATTTGTTTGATCCCCGGGTAATCTCGCGACAGGAAATTCGCGATCAAGTGAATCGCTACATGCGAACGGTTTTCCGGGAGGAACCCATTGATCCGAGTTTGGAAATAGTAACAGATGAACATTCATGGTAATTGGAGGAAAAGTAGATGAAATATTATGGAGGATGCGATTCCGGAAGTACCTACACCAAGTGTGTAATTATTGATGAGAACGGAAAGATGGTGTCGGATGTGACCCTTCGCAGTCGTATCAATGCAGTGCTCAGTTGTGAAGATGCGTTGAATCAGGCGGTGGAAAAGGTTCCGGATTTACACTCGCCACAAGAGTTAACGTATCTGGTGGGAACCGGATATGGAAGAAATAAAGTGCCGTTTGCGGACGAGAATATTTCGGAGATTAGTTGTCACGCTATGGGCGTTCATGTAGCAGACCCGAAGGTAAAGGCCATTATCGATATTGGTGGTCAGGATGTCAAGGGAATCGCGGTGGATACAGATGGAACCGTTTTGAACTTTGCCATGAATGATAAGTGCGCCGCCGGAACCGGACGTTTTTTTGAGGCGATGGCAAGAGCTTTTGAAATGGAGTTGTCGGAGTTCTCGAATTTGTCATTACAGGCAAAAAATGTGATTCCTATTACAGCTCAGTGTACGGTGTTTGCGGAATCTGAGGTTATTTCTCTTGTAGGAGAGGGAAAGCCGATGGATGAGATTGCCGCCGGAATTGAGTTGTCTGTTGCGAAGCGTTGCTTTGTTATGAGTAAAAAGGCAGGTGCGGTGGATCATATTACGTTGACCGGTGGATGTGCGAAAAATGCCGGATTAAAGGCCGCGATAGAACAGGTTTTGAATCTAAAGGTAATAGATTTGCCGATTGATCCGCAGCTTATGGGTGCCCTTGGTGCAGCTGAGTTTGCAAGACAAAAGGCTGAAAGATAGGAGGAGCATATGGGACTGGTACTAAAAATTCTGCTGATTCTGGCAATCGTAGTTGTCGCGTTTTTTGTTTTGACGTTTACGGTTTACTTCTTCAATTTGGATATGAAGCTTACGGCAAAGTTGGAACCGTTTTTTTTAAAACATTACGATAAAATCAAAAGGGATCAGCATTTATAGAAATGAAGTTATATGATGAAGTTATCGGCCGGGTTCTTGAACAATTGGAAACAAAATCCGGACGAACGCTACCGGTGTTAGAAGACACATGGAAGAGTGTGACGGATCGCAGTATGATTCTTAGAAGTGACATGGCATACGAGTTGGGAGGAGAAGGGCTTCCGGCCATTGGAATGACATTGTTTACCGATAGCAAAGAATGGTCAGAGAAGGATTCTGTGACGGTCATTGGAGAAGATTTACCAATGATTACTGGGGATGTTCCCTATGCGAGAGTTGCAATTGTACAAATGGAAGAAGGCGTTTTGCAAGAGGGTGAACGCTTGTACCGGGCGATTCGTGATTTGGAGTATACGCGGTATCATTTTTATCCGGAAGGATTTATGATGCGCGTTTCCTCGTCAAAAGGACGAGAAAGTGTGCGCGTTGGAAAAGAGGCCTTGACCAAAGGGCTTGATTTTTCAAAGGTAGGAGCACAGATGATAAAGGCATTTCATAAGCATGCCGGAGTAAAAAGCGTGTCACTGTTTTACATAACAAAGGATACGTTTGATTACAAAACATTGGGTAGCCTACAGCGGGAGGCGGAGTCGATTACCAAAGCAATCGACCACATTTCCACAGGCGCAATTATGGATTGTACTGCCTGCAATTTGCAGACAGTTTGCGACGAAGTCGAGGGTCTTCGTCAGTTACATTTTAACAAGGGAGAGTAAAAGATATGGCATTTGATATGGAAAAGTACAACCAGTGGCCGGCGAACCACAAGCATGATAATCCGCCGAATCCAAAGATTATTAAACTGGGTAAGAAGATTACGGACGTGGCCGCTCATATGATTGGCGGCGTAAAAGTGGAGGATCCGGAATATTGGGGACTTGCAGAGATTATTACGGAGGAAATGGCGGATGTTGGCTTAAAAATGAAAAAGCGAACACCATACACCTTTCCGGAAATGTGTAAGTTATGCGGCATTTCCAAGGATGGAGAGGAAAAATTCCAGAAACTGTTGGATGAAATGAGCTATATTGGCTTGTTGGAGTATGACTACGGATATCATTACGATCACAATGGACGTACCCATGAACAGACCGAACGTCGTTATGTATTACCAATGTTTGTGCCGGGATCTGCGGAGCTTTTCAATATGGAGGAACTTCCGGATCGAAGCAATCCGAGACTTGCAAATCATCCGGACGTGGCAGCGTTTTTTGAACGCATGACATACTTGCCACTTGCAGGGGTTACCCAGATGGTACCACCGGGAGGCGCAGGAATCGGAATGCACGTTATTCCGGTTGAAAAGGCAATCTCTATGGAAAATACCTCAGTGGATTTGGAACATTTATCCTACTGGTTAAAGAAATACGAAGGACATATCGGAGTAGGACGTTGTTCCTGCCGTGCTTCCCGTAAGGCCATTGGAGAAGGATGTGCCGATGATGATTTTGGCTGGTGTATTGGCGTGGGAGATTTTGCGGATTATTGTCGCGAAACCGGAAAAGGTCATGACATTACTTATGAAGAAGCCATGGCAATTTTAGAGCGTGCGGAAGAAAACGGATTTGTGCATCAAACAACCAATATTGATGGAGAGAATAAGATTTTTGGTATTTGTAACTGTAATGTAAATATTTGTAATGCACTTCGTACCTCGCAGTTGTTTAATACGCCGAATATGTCACGTTCGGCCTACGTTGCCCATGTGGATGCGGAAAAGTGTGTTGCATGTGGACGTTGCGTGGAATATTGCCCGGCAGGAGCAACCAGACTTGGACAGAAGCTTTGTCTAAAGGATGGAAGCAAAATCGAATATCCACGTCAGGAATTGCCGGATGCAAAACGCTGGGGCAAGGATAAGTGGGATCCGGACTACCGTGATAATAACCGGATTAACAGCCACAAGACCGGTACAGCACCATGTAAGACAGCATGTCCGGCACATATTGCAGTGCAGGGATACTTAAAGATGGCATCCCAGGGAAGATATACGGATGCATTGGCCTTGATTAAGAAACAGAATCCGTTCCCTGCTGTTTGCGGACGTATTTGTAATCGCCGTTGCGAGGAGGCATGTACACGTGGAACCATTGATGAGGCGGTGGCAATCGATGCAGTAAAGAAATTTATTGCAGAGCAGGATTTGAATGCAAAAACACGCTATATTCCGAAAAAAGTGGTACCGGCAAGTATCCATATGGATCATTTTGATGAAAAAATAGCCATTATCGGTGGAGGTCCGGCAGGACTTTCGGCAGCCTTCTACTTAGCAGAAAAAGGCTACTTCCCGACTGTTTTTGAGAAAAACGAAATGGCCGGTGGTATGCTTCGCTACGGAATCCCTTCCTATAAATTAGAGAAGGATGTGATTGAAGCAGAAATCGATGTTATGCGTGAAATGGGCGTGGAAATCAAGACCGGCGTGGAAGTTGGAAAAGATATTACGTTAGATGAACTTCGTAAACAGGGTTATAAGGCATTTTACATTGCCATCGGATGCAGTGCGGGACGTCGTCCGGGCATTCCGGGAGATGATGCAAACGGTACCTTTACGGCTATTGATTACCTGCATGATGCCAATACCGGTAATACCCATTTTGAAGGAAAAGTGGTTGTTGTCGGCGGTGGTAACGTTGCCATTGACGCATCCCGCGTATCGGCAAGAAGCGGAGCGGTTGAAGTTACCCAGCTTTGCTTAGAGTCTGAAAAAGAAATGCCGGCTAGCAACGAGGAAATTCGTGAAGCAGGAGAAGATGGCGTAACGATTAAGTGCGGATGGGGACCGAAGGAAGTTCTGACCAAGGACGGCAAGGTAACCGGTATCGTATTTAAGAAATGTCTGTCTGTTAAGAATGCAGAAGGTCGTTTTGCCCCGACTTATGATGAGAACGAAACCATCACCATTGCCTGTGATCGTGTCATTTTTGCAGTAGGACAGCAGAGTGTTTGGGGAGATCTTGTTAAGAATGAAAAGGTTTCCTTCAACGGGCCGGCGATTGTTGCTGATAAATTAACCTATCAGACAGAGCAGCCGGATATCTTTGTGGGTGGAGATGTTTACACCGGACCGAAATTTGCAATTGATGCCATTGCAGCCGGACATTATGCGGCAGAATCTCTGCATCGTTATGTACACAATGGACATATGACGATTGGACGTAACCGCTGGGAATTCAATGAACTTGACAAGGAGAATATTTCTGTAGAAAGTTATGACAATTCTTCCCGTCAGGTGGAGGGTATGGACAAACGGATTCCGGAAAAATCCTTTAAAGATGCCCACCTTACTTTTACGGAGGAACAGGTTCGCAAAGAAACGGCTCGTTGTCTGGGATGTGGAGCAACCATCGTAGATCCGAATAAGTGTATTGGTTGTGGTGTATGTACTACAAAATGTGAATTTGATGCCATTACGTTACATCGTGATCATCCGGAATGCACCAAAATGGTACCGGCGGAAGATAAGTTTAAACATATTTTGCCATATCAGATTAAACGTGTAGGCAAAATCATTACACATAGAAAATAAAGGATGTTAACATGCATGAGTTAGGTGTTGTTTTTTATGTTGTAAAGGACGTAAAAAATGTTGCAGAAGAAAATAAGGTGGAAAAAGTCAATTCTGTTACCCTTCAGATTGGTGAGGTTTCCGGTATCATTCATGATTATTTGATTGATTGCTGGGACTGGGCGAAAAAAAAGGAGCCAATTATGGAAGAGGCAAGGATGTTTGTAGAACAGATTGATGCCGTTACCTTCTGCGAAGATTGTAAGAAAGAATATGGAACCGTGGAACATGGAAAGGTATGTCCGTATTGCGGGAGCGAGCACACGTATCTTGTCCGGGGAAATGAGTTCCTGATAAAAGAAATAGAAGTGGTATAAAGTGAGGAGCTGTCGTATGAAGTATTTAGTGCGACAGCTCCTTAATGGCAGTGTGGGTGGTGGATTTATTAATTTCAAAATTGTTTTCAATCGTGAATAGGTATGCTATACTAGAAAGGATGACAGTAATGTAAGGTGGATTTTTGAAATGAGTAAAGTAAAAGGGAAGCCGATTGCGAATTTCTTGTACGTATTGGTATCACTGTGTGCAATCGGTTTTTTGATGTATGCCTATTTTCGTCCGCATCTGAATACGAAATTGCAGATGGAACCGGTACTTGAATTGGATCGGGGATGGACTTATGTGTCGCCGGAGGGGAACAAGAAGGAAATAACCATGATGGACCGGATGAGAAAGAACCAGAAAGATGGAATTGTAATCTCCCGGATTTTGCCGCAGAAGGATAAAGTGGACTACGATACATTTGGATTGTGGTCGGTATTTCAGGAGGTCACAATTTTTATTGACGGGGAACCGATTTATTCAAACAAAGATAAAACCATGGCAAAGCGAGGATTGGAGCGACACAATGGTGCACTGTGGAATTTTGTAAAATTGCCGGAAAATTGCACCGGGAAACGGTTAACGGTAAGCATTCGGGCGCCCTATAAAACGTATCAGAACGGATTTGGACGTGCTATGCTTGGAACATATTCCGGAATTTATGCAAAGGTGAGGCGAGACTATAGCTGGCGTATGATTCTGGCGGTGCTATTTATTGCCATAGGATGCATTTTTGGGTTTTACCAATTGCTATTGATTTATAAGAAAACAGTGTTGATTTCCTCCGTTATCAGCAGCATGTTTGCAATCTGGTTTGGACTTTGGACATTTTCGGAAGCGCATATGGCGCCTTTTTATACAGGAAATGCCCCGTTTATATCCATTCTGTCATTTGTGGCAGTGCGCATGGCGACCATTTCTTTTTTGCTGTATTTTCGAAGCGTATTCTATCGTGATTATCGAAAATGGAATGGTGTGATTTTAGCGCTTTTGTGCGGAGAATTTGTATTGAGCATGTGCCTGCAGCTACTGCATATACGGGATTATTATGAGAGTCTGGGGGAATTTATTATACTACTGGGCGTGCTGATTGCAAGCGTTTTTTTCGAGATTATTTATACGCTATGGAGTGGAAAATATCGGGAAACGAAGAGTGTGTTAATCGCAACGCTTGTGCTGGGAGTGTTGGTAGGGGTGGACACCATGTTATTGGAATCCGGACAGAGATTGCGTATTCCGTATGGTGTATCGGCCACGTTAGGCATGCTGCTTCTGGTTCTTGTTTTTGTGGTCAGTGAATTCGTTAAGATTAAAAATCAGGCGTTGCTGGCAGCAAAGGCAGAGCACTTTGAAAAAATGGCGGAGACAGATGCGTTAACCGGCGTGAACAATCGCGTTACCGAGAACCGGTGGTTAGAAGAACATCGGATGCTGACAGCAAATGAAAAAATGAAAACCAGCGTGGTTGTTTGCGATATGAATTTCTTGAAGAGCGTAAACGATACATACGGACATCGGTTTGGCGATGAAGCCATCCGAACCATGGCAAGGATTTTAAAAGAGGTATTTGGAGAACGTGGTGTGATTTGCAGAACAGGTGGGGATGAATTTACAATCTTTTCCAACACCATGGATGGAACCACATTGCGCGAATGCATTCATCAGTTGAAAGTTCAAATGAGTGAGGAGAATCAGAAGACAGAGTATCTGTTATCGGTATCGGCAGGGTTTGCGTTTTTTGATCCGGAAAGGGACATTGCCCTTGAGAATACCATATCCCGTGCCGATGATGCGATGTATCATGATAAAATGCTTAGTAAGTCCACAATTGCGAAGAGATAGCAGGTGCTATCTCTTCGATTTGTTTTTATAAAAAGAAGCGGCTTTTAAAACCACCAGTTTATTTTTATTAAAAATCTGATTGTATTCCCGATGAACCACCGGACACCAGGTTCGTCCGATTTCGATGGTTATGTTGGGGATTTTTTCTTTGTAAAGTAAGTATTCCCGCAAGCAGCCTCTTCCAACGCCGCCATAGGAGCCGGAATCTTTATAGCCGGTTAAGTTACGTGCCATCCAATACAAATCTTTGGTTTCTTTTTTTATGGCAGCATTAGGACCATGGTAGTCGCCAAAAATTATCTGCCCCATGGCATGGTAATTCACTACGGCGCGTAAATGCTGTGTTTTTTTAAGAAGGGCAATTTTTTTCATAATTGCTTTGGTTTCTGGTTCGCTTGCAGCTTTGTAACCGGTAAATCCTTCTGATCCGGGGTGTCCGCTTACATGAAAGAGGTAAGGGTAGTTGCGATTCAAATCAACACCGCGGGCATTGGCTTTCCAACGGGGATGCTTTCCCTGGGAAATAGTAACACCATCCGGGTTTGCCATAACAAGGTAGTGAATTTGCAAATTGGAGAGGGTGGTGGAAGGTTTTATTCCGCCCAGCGTTCGGTTATAATTTTGCAAATAGTACTCTAGCTGCCGCATAGCCAAAACGCTACATGCATATTCTCTGGCATGGAGGGTGCAAACCACAAGTAAAGAGTTGGTCGCATTGGGATTGCCAATGGCAATGTCGTATAGTTTTCTTCCTTTGACGGTGGAACCGATGCTTGTGATTTCACAACGATCCGGATAGAGTTCCGAAAGGGCCTTACCGTCGCTTTCCATCTCCTTGTAGCTATAGGCCTGCCTGGTTACATTCACAATATTACGGGGATGCGTAGTTGCAGAAATGGCATCGCCGAGAAGATTGTTGGCACCAACCGGAACCACAGAATACTGATAGGTATGACCAAACGATATGGTATGATCCGTGTAGCAGGGCTCTGTAACCGTTGCAATTGGGGTAGAGCCACAATCTTTACGGTAAACCTGATAGGAGATGGCGTTGGTGGCAGTGCTCCAGGATAGAGAAAGGCTGCGTTTTGAAAGCAGCGTAATCTCTAGTTGCCGATTCTCCCAAAACGGTGCTTCGTCCGGTTGTGTAGTCGCTGTGTCTTCTTGTGTAGTCGATGTGTCTTCTTGTGTAGTTACAGAATTGTCATCGGCGGCATAGGCCAATTGAACGGGATGAAGAAGCAAGGTTCCACAAAGAATGAATGATAAAAGATGGTGTCTGGGTTTTGTAAACATGGTTGTCTCCTTTGTATGTTATAGTAAGCTAAGCATTTGTACTTGATAAAATAAACAATGTTGAAATAATCAACACAAAGCCAAGAATGTCAATCACGCTAAAGCTGGTTTTAAGCCAAATAATTGATAATGCTGCGGCTGCCACCGGTTCGCTGGCAGCAAACAAGCTGGATTTGGCAGGTCCAATCCGTTTGATGGCATTGCCGTAAAAAAGATAGGCAAATACGGAACCGCCAAGGACAATAAACAGCATGGAAATAACAACGGCAAAGTCAATCTGTACAGAGTAATTCCATGGGCGAAAAATCAGGCAAAGGGCAATTCCGCCAAATAAGAAAGCCCAACCGATTACAACCGTAGAAGGATAACGTTTGTAAATTCCTTCCGGAATAACGGTATTAAGAAACATGAAAAAGGCCGTTGCAACGCCCCATAAAAGTGCTGCCGGAGTAATGACCAAAGAGCCAACGTTTCCATGGGTGGAAATCAGGAAAATGCCTGCCAATGCAAGAAAAATACAAAGCAGTTCCACTTTCTTTGGTGCATGTCTGTCCCGCAAACAAACGTACAACATGGTAATTACAGGACAGAGGTACTGAAGCACCGTTGCCGTTCCGGCATTGGAATGCTGCACTGCCAGGAAAAAGGAAAGCTGGAACATCATGGTTCCGCAAACCCCTGTTAAAATAGCTTGCAAAAAATCCCGGCGATTGTGAAGGAGTCGTTTGGTGTTGGGCAAATCCGTAATTGTTCCGTAGAGCAACAGAAAAATGCCGGCAGACAACATGCGAATGGGAACCAACCAGAAGGATTCCACGCCCCTTGTCTCAAATAAAAACTGACCAAATACACCGGATACGCCCCAACAGACGCCGGTCATGATACCACAAATGCTTCCAAATAATTTCTTGTTCATATGAATTCCCCTTTTCAAATAGACCTAACATCTTATTATAACAGTTTGTGGGGGAAAAGGAAAGTGTTGGCGATGAAGGTGTTGGTTTGACAGAGAGATTCGCTACAAGGAGGTACGGCGCTGGGGCAAAAGTGGAGTGGGGGAGGAAATTGGCCCAGCGAGGCGGGGAAATGGGCCAATGTAAGTGGAAAAGAGGAGGATTGGCCCAGACGTCGAGAGGCGTGGGCTGAGAACGCTGGGGCAAAAGTGGAGTGGGGGAGGAAATTGGCCCAGCGAGGCGGGAAAATGGGCCAATGTAAGTGGAAAAGAGGAGGATTGGCCCAGACGTCGAGAGGCGTGGGCTGAGAACGCTGGGGCAAAAGAGGAGTAAGGAAGGAAATTGGCCCAGCGAGGCGGGAAAATGGGCCAATGTAAGTGGAAAAGAGGAGGATTGGCCCAGCGGCTAGGAGGATTGTCCTGAGGGCGCTGGGGCAAAAGAGGCGTAAGGGAGGAAATTGGCCCAGCGAGGCAGAAAAATGGGGCGACAATTTGGAAAATGTGAAATTTGCCCCAGCGAGAAAGGAATGCTTGCATTTTACGATAAAAGATGATAAAGTGGACAAGTCATGGATTCCAATCAGGAATCATAAATCAATTCTATCTGCCGGATTGAGGTAGTCAATAAGGAGGTCAAATGAGTATAATGAACATCGCGGCCATGCAAGAACGGCTGCAGGTTATCAAGCAACAACATCAATGGATAACAGAAGAATTAAAAACGTATCCCCAAGGGAAATTATCTGTTACGAGAAATTCAAAATGGGAAAAGTGGTATATAAAACAGGCGGATAAACCGCGAATTTATTTGCCCAAGAGCGAGCGTTCATTAGCAGAGAAAATGGCTTATAAACGATATTTGCAGGAAAAAGAGGCAGAACTTGAAAATGAGCAGAAAGCGTTGGAAGCATATCTTGCTATACGAAGTGGTTCGCCGGATGCACAGGCACTGTATTCGCCGGAGCAATCCATACACAAACTACTACCCAAACATACCTATGAGAATGAGAAAATAAATCAGTGGTACGAATCAGCGTATATCACGAATGAAAAATATCCTGAAAATAAGAGGCATCCTTCGATATCTGGTAATATCCTACGATCAAAATCAGAACTATTAATAGATGAATTTTTATATCGCAATAACATTCCATTTCATTATGAAGAGCAGTTGGTATTAGGTGATGGAACGATTTTTTATCCGGATTTTAAAGTGTACAGTGTAAAATTTCATCGTTTTATGTATTGGGAACACTTAGGGATGATGGATGACAAAGAGTATGTGGAAGCTGCGATTGCAAAAATCGCAACGTATTTGAAAAATAATATGATTATCGGACGGGACTTGATTGTTACAGTTGAATCCTTAAAGGCACCCCTGACCTATCCGCAGATTCAATGGGCTATCGAAAACTACTTGCTTGCGTAGACGCAATTTAGCTCATGGAGGAAAGAAGGCGGTTGATGACGCGGGCTGTCATTCCCCAAATTCCGTGGCCTTCGTACTCCCAGTAGTAGGTGGTATGCGTGTTTGTAAAAGGCGCATAGTGCGACAAGTATCCCTGCAAAAGC
This sequence comes from Lachnospiraceae bacterium XBB1006, assembly GCA_900115795.1. Taxonomy (GTDB): domain Bacteria; phylum Bacillota; class Clostridia; order Lachnospirales; family Lachnospiraceae; genus XBB1006. The sequence goes on from FOXT01000006.1 coordinate 24,905, forward strand.
GGAGGAAGCAACGCAACATCGGGAGCCGGAAGTTGAAAGATTTTCGGCGGGTTTTCCTGAAGCCAGGATAATGGCAACAGAAAGGTTTTTGAAACTTCCTCGGAAGAAAGACGAAGATTCTTCAGGGAACTTTCGGAAATGCGCGCTTTTATGGGAAAAATTTCCCGTCCGTCTTCCATTTGTTCTGGCGGTAGGGAATGAAGAATGGTGATGGTAGAGGCGTCAAGTCCAAGCTCTTCGCATGTTTCGCGAAGCGCAGCCGTTACGGCGTTTTCGCCTTTTTCGATTTTACCACCGGGAAAGCACACTTCGCCGGGCTGCGGCACGAGAGCAGAGCGAACCTCCATCAACAGACAATCCCCAAGGGGGGTAGTTACATAGGGAATGAGAATAGCGCACATAAACAAGTCCTCCACGTTTAATCTTCATTGGTTATAGGATACAGGATATATTTGAAGAACGTGTTAAGGCGGCGGTTTATTTTTGGGTGGAAGATGTGGTACAATACAACTATGTTGCATTTATAGCGAAGGAGGAGAAGGTGGATTACGCGGTATTAAGCCACGCGCATTACGACCATGCCAACGGCATACCGGGGTTTATGGCGCGTAATACGAAGGCAAAATGGTATGTGCGAGAGGCTACGGCGGAGGACTGCTATTTTAAAAAATTTATTTTCCGAAAATACATCGGGATTCCCAAGGGAATGGAGGAACAGTATCCCGCGAGAATCGAAAGAATCAGCGGTACTTACCGGCTGACGGAGGGGGTACATCTGATACCGCATACGACAAAAGGGCTGGATGCGATTGGCAAGCGAGAAACCATGTATCGCAAAACGGCGCAGGGATGGCGGCCGGATGATTTTGACCACGAGCAAAGCCTGGTACTGGAGACGGAAAAGGGGCTCGTGATTATAAACTCCTGTTCGCACGGAGGTGTTGGAACAATTGTCCGGGAGGTAAAAGCGGAATTTCCGGGGAAAACAGTTTACGGTTTTATTGGCGGGATGCATCTGTTTAATAAGAAGGAGTCCGAAATCCGGGCTGTGGCGGAAGCCTTGAAAAGCAAGGACGTGAAGTTTGTCTGTACAGGGCACTGCACGAAGGAGCGAGCTTTTCGGATTTTGAAAGAAGAGCTGGGGGAAAGACTTGCGCAGCTGAAGGTGGGACTACAAATTGAATTTTAAGGGAGAAGAAGGACAAAGATAGAAGGGTAAGGAGCTAGGAATCATGAACAACAGTGTTTTGGCTACAATCCGCGAAAGCGAAAAACAATCCCATATCGCAACCTACACAAATGAGAAACTATATCAGTCGGATTCGTGGCTGAAAAAGCCTATCAAAACGGTGCGGGAAATCATGCCGCTTTTTGCGGATTATGTAAGAATCCATGCATTGGATTTGGGATGCGGTGTCGGCGCTGGAACATGTGGAGAGTGAGGAGATTTTTGCCAGAAAACTTGTAGAAATAGCCGAAGGGACAGCAGAAAATGGAGTTGCCTGCCTGGTGTTAAATTCTGAAGTTCGGGAGGAAAATAAGGATACAGGGGAGATGCTGGTGCCACAGTTCGAAGTAAATCTCCCGACGAAGAAGATGGTAACGTACGTGGAGGAAGCGTTTAGAGGATGGAAGATTTTGAAGCGAAACGTTAGCGAGCAGGAATATGAAATTCCGCGGGGAGAAGTTACGAGCAAACTGACCACAAGGGTGGTAACTTACGTGGTACGAAAATCTGCATTTTGAAGTGATGGAAGGAAGAAACAGCGTGTATGCGTGGTTTAGGGTATAAAAATTAAAAAATGTGCGATTTTACTTGACCTTAAAGCGACTTTAGGGTGTAAATTGAGGGCACAAGGAGGAGAAAAACGATATGAAAATCAAAGAAGTAGAAGCACTTACAGGAGTCAAAAGTGCAAACATTCGTTACTACGAAAGTAAGGAGTTATTAATTCCGCTTCGTGGTGACAACAACTATCGCGAATACACGAAGGAGGATGTAGCCATGTTACAAAGAATCAAGGTTATGCGACTATTGGGGATTTCTGTGGATGACATTCGTAAGATTAAGATGCAGGAGTGTTCCATGGATGATGTCGTAGCAACACGCTTAGAAATGCTGGAGGCAGAGGAGCGAACCATTAAGGAAACAAAGAAGATATGTCAGACCATTGTAGAGAATCATCTACAGATGGAGGACCTGTCAGAAAACATGCTGGGAGGCGATAAGAAACAGTGGGAGGCAAAAATGCGTCATATTCGTGTTACGGATATGGATAAGTTGTTTTTGCTAAAAGGAATGTTGTTGATGGGTATTTTTCCTATCTTATACTGGCTGACAACATTGGGAGGTTCCGTTGGCAACTATCTGAACACCGGCAACCCGAATGGAAACCGCCTGGTGATTGGGGTCGGAATTTTCCTGTTGGTATACGGATTGGCACTTGGAACCTACGAAGGCTACAAAGGTTATAACCTTAGCTGGGTTATGGGTGCGGGCAAAAACTGGGCAGCGCCGGGTCTTGGCATATTGTCAAACGGATTTACCATTAGCGGAATGGGATTACCGTTTTTTGGTGCGATTTTCGGACCGGTGGTATGTGCGTTGCTCTACCTTGGTGTGGGCGCTGTGTTGTGTTCGATTCGAATCTATTTTATAAGGAAAGATATTCATCCGATAAAAAGAGCCGTGGAAGTAAAATAGTGCTAGATTTTCGGAAAAGCTTATGTTATAATTAGCTTTGAGTGTATATAAGATTTAAGAGGTATGCCTTGGGGTACTCAAGAATCTTATAAGATTTGTAAGAGTGCGGGGCATTCTGTATATAAGGAGGATATCGTTTTCATGAGCGTAAAAGTTGAAAACCTAGAGAAGAACATGGCCAGATTAACGATTGAAGTGGCCGCAGAAGAAGTAGAGAAAGCCATTGAGGCTTCCTACAAAAGACAGAAGAAGTCTATTAGTGTACCTGGATTTAGAAAAGGTAAAGTGCCAAGACAGATGATTGAGAAGATGTATGGCGCAGCTATTTTTTATGAAGATGCAGCTAATCTTTTAATGCAGCAGGAATATCCGAAGGCAATGGAAGAAAGCAAATTGGATATCGTATCTCAGCCAACTGTTGATATCGTTCAGATTGAGAAAGGAAAGCCATTCATTTTTACAGCAGAGGTAGCAGTAAGACCGGAAGTGAAACTTGGTGAGTACAAGGGCGTAGAAGTTATGGATGTGGATACATCCGTTGTCGCTGCAGATGTGAATGCAGAGATTGATAAAGAAAGAGAAGCCAATGCAAGAATGGTAACCGTAGACAACAGAGGAATTAAGAAGGGTGATATTGCAGTCATCGACTTCGAAGGTTATGTAGACGGTGAGAAATTTGAAGGTGGAACTGCTGAGAATCATAGTTTAGAGATTGGTTCCCATTCCTTTATTGATACCTTTGAAGACCAATTGATTGGCAAGAAGACCGGTGCGGAAGTAGAAGTAAATGTTACCTTCCCGGAAGATTATCATGCAACCGAACTTGCAGGTAAGCCGGCAATGTTTAAGGTTAAGATTCATGAGATTAAAGTGAAAGAACTTCCAAAGGCAGATGATGAATTTGCACAGGATGTTTCTGAATTTGACACATTGAAAGAATACAAGGCTGATATTAAGAAGAAATTAGTAGAAGCTAAGAAGAATGCTGCGAAACGTGCGCAGGAAGATGAAGCTATCCAGAAGATTATCGATGCATCCGAGATGGATATTCCGGAAGCAATGATTAACTATCATGTAGAGGATATGATTCAGGGAATGGCTCAGAACATGATGCAGCAGGGACTTACATTAGAGCAGTACTTGCAGTTCAGCGGAATGACCATCGAAACATTGCGTGAGCAGACGAAGCCGGAAGCATTAAGAAGAATTCAGGCTAGTCTTGTATTAGAGGCAATTGCAAAAGATGCAAAGGTAAAAGTTACCGAGAAGCAGATCAATGCAGAGCTTGAGAAGATGGCAGAAATGTACCATATGGAGTTGGATAAGATCAAAGAAATGGTTGGCGATGCAGAGAAAGAGTCCATCACCAGAGATCTTGAAATCCAGGGTGCAGTAGATTTGATTATGAAGAATGTTGTTGTTGTGAAAGCTGACGGAGAAGAGAAGCCAAAGAAGACAACCAAGAAGACAACTAAGAAAGCAGAGAAGAAAGACGAATAATCGGAGGGATGAATATTGAGTTTAGTACCTTATGTCGTTGAACAGACAAGCAGAGGCGAGCGTTCCTATGACATTTACTCCAGACTGTTGAAGGATCGTATCATCTTCCTTGGGGAAGAAGTAAATGAAACAACAGCAAGCCTTGTGGTTGCACAGTTACTTTTCCTTGAATCTGAGGATCCGGATAAGGATATTCATTTGTATATCAATTCCCCGGGTGGAATGGTAACGGCCGGATTGGCAATCTATGATACGATGCATTATATTAAGTGTGATGTATCAACAATCTGTATTGGTATGGCGGCAAGTATGGGAGCATTCCTGCTTGCAGGCGGTGCAAAAGGAAAACGTTATGCACTTCCAAATGCAGAGATTATGATTCATCAGCCTTCCGGTGGAGCAAGAGGACAGGCTACTGAAATTCAGATTGCTGCAGAGAACATTTTGAAGACAAAGAAGAAATTGAACGAAATGTTAGCGGCAAATACCGGAAAACCGGTAGAAGTCATTGCTGCGGATACCGAGCGTGACAACTATATGTCTGCGCAGGAAGCGTTGGAATATGGTTTAATCGATAGTATTATTACAAGTAAGTAATAGGTATTTGCGAAACTGCTCTGCGGCGAATGCCGCATGAGCAATTTGCATAATAAATCGTCTCTGCAGGTTAACTTGAGAGAATGATTTTTATGCAAATTCAACATGCCACGGTCGTGGCATAAGAGTTTTGCAATTAACTAACAAGTAAGTAATCAAGAGAGGGACAGTGTGTTTGCACTGTCCCAACCATCTTTACAGATGGAAAGGGAAGCTTTAGATTTGAAGAGGTAAGAAATGGCTGGAAAGAATAGTGATGATAGAATCAGATGTTCCTTCTGTGGGAAGACGCAGGAACAGGCAAGAAAATTAATTGCCGGACCAAGCGGAGTATATATCTGTGACGATTGTATTGATATCTGTGCAGAGATGATGGAAGATGAATTCCCTGATATCGAACCGGAAGATGTGGATTTGGATATTAATCTGTATAAACCGGAGGAAATGAAGAAGTTTTTGGACGAGTATGTAGTGGGACAGGATGAAGCGAAGAAGGTTTTGTCTGTTGGTATCTACAACCATTATAAGCGTGTTACATCAGAAGCAGCAAAAGATGTAGAAATACAGAAGAGTAATATTTTGTTATTGGGGCCAACCGGTTCCGGTAAGACATTATTGGCACAGACGTTAGCGAGAATATTAAACGTTCCATTCGCCATTGCAGATGCTACGGCATTAACAGAAGCCGGCTATGTGGGTGAGGACGTTGAGAATATACTTTTGAAATTGATTCAGGCAGCAGATTATAATATTGAACGTGCACAGCTTGGAATAATTTACATTGATGAAATTGATAAGATTTCCAAGAAGTCCGAGAATGTGTCCATTACCAGAGATGTATCCGGTGAGGGTGTACAGCAGGCACTTCTTAAGATTTTAGAGGGAACGGTTGCTTCGGTTCCGCCACAGGGTGGAAGAAAGCATCCACAGCAAGAGTTGATTCAGATTGATACCACGAATATTTTGTTTATCTGTGGTGGTGCATTTGATGGCTTGGAGAAGATTGTGGAAGCACGTCTTGATAAGCAGGCGATTGGATTTAATGCGGAAGTGACCTCTAAGAAGGAACGGGATTTAGGTGAGACGTTTGCAAAAGCACTTCCGGGTGATTTTGTGAAATTTGGTCTGATTCCGGAATTCATCGGACGTGTTCCGTTGACAGTGGCATTGCACGGACTGGATAAGGAGGCATTGGTTCGCATTTTGACGGAACCGAAGAATGCATTAACCAGACAGTATAAGAAGTTGTTTGAAATGGATGGCGTGAAGCTGGAATTTGAAGAGGATGCATTAGAAGCAATTGCTGAGAAATCCTTGGAGCGAAAGACCGGAGCCAGAGGTTTGCGTGCAATTATGGAGAAGAGCATGCTTGATTTAATGTATCATATACCATCGGATGAAACGATTAAGAAATGTATTATTACGCGCGATACCGTAAATGGTGGCGAGGCGAAGATTGAGCATAGTAAGGCGAAGAGCGCATAAGGAGCGATTTGTTTGAACGATAATAAACTTTTATACCCCACAGTAGCGCTGCGGGGTATAACAATATTACCGGGTAATATAGCCCATTTTGATGTTAGTAGAAAGAAGTCCATCGAAGCGCTTGATGAAGTGATGATGGGAGATCAGCAGATTTTTTTGATTTCACAACGTGACACCCAGACGGATGAGCCGGGACGGGAAGATGTGTTTGACATTGGTACCATTGCCAATGTAAAGCAGGTGATTCGTATGCAGGGGGGATTGGTGCGTGTTTTGGTAGAGGGCACCAAGAAAGCTCGTGTAATGGATTATGAAGATGACGGCAGTTTCATACGTTGTGAAGTGGAGATTATTCCCCGGGCGGATGTGTCGGATTATGAAGAGGTGATGCTTCAGGGAATGGCACGAAGTCTGGAAGAATCGTTTTCTCACTATGCCGGAGTACACCGGAAGCTGGGAAAAGAATTTGTAGGACAGGTTATGAGTCAGACCGATCCACTTAAGGTTATGGATATGATTGTGGGAGGACTCCCTTTTCCATATCAGGATAAACAGCGCCTTTTGGAGGCGGAGACCTTAGAAGAGCAGTTTGGTGTGGTACAGGATATTCTGATTCATGAGACCAGTGTGCTTGAGATTAAAGATCATTTTCAAAAGCAGGTAAAAGCCCGTGTGGATAAGAACCAGAAGGATTACATTTTGCGTGAAGAAATGAAGGTAATCCAAAAAGAGCTGGGAAATGATGAAGAATCTGACGCGGATGAGTTTGCTAAGGCCATTGATGCGTTGGAGGCAGATGAAAAAATAAAAGAGAAGCTTCACAAAGAATTGAAGCGGTTTCGTACTATGTCCGGAAATTCTTCGGAAAGTACCGTTATTCGTACGTATATTGAGACGATGTTGGAGCTTCCATGGAACAAGATGTCTGAGGACCGGCTGGATTTGAACGTTGCCAAGGAGATATTAGACGAAGAACACTATGGATTAAAGAAAGTAAAGGAACGAATGCTGGAGTTTTTGGCGGTGCGTGCTCTTACCAAACAATCGGATAGCCAGATTATCTGTCTGGTGGGACCTCCGGGTACCGGAAAGACGAGCATTGTCAAGTCCATTGCGAAGGCATTGAATAAAGAGTATGTACGTATTAGTCTGGGTGGAGTGCGCGATGAGGCAGAGATTCGTGGCCATCGAAAGACGTACATTGGAGCTATGCCGGGACGGATTGTGTATGGTCTTAGGCAAGCAAAGGTGGCGAACCCGGTCATGTTACTTGACGAGATTGACAAGGTAAGCAGTGACCATCGTGGAGAGACGGCATCGGCATTATTGGAAGTCTTAGACGGTGAACAGAATCATCAGTTTCGGGACCATTATATTGAGGTACCGTTAGATTTGTCCAAGGTCTTTTTCATTGCAACGGCAAATTCCACAGCAGAGATTCCGGGGCCGTTACTTGATCGTATGGAGGTCATTGAAGTAAATAGTTATACGGAAAATGAGAAGTTTCATATTGCGAAGAACCATCTGATTGCGAAACAACGAATCAAGAATGGTTTGAAACCGGAACAGTTTAGTATTAGTGATAAGGCATTAAAGAAACTGATTCATGCCTATACCCGAGAGGCTGGTGTGCGTACATTGGAGCGTAAGATTGGCCAGCTTTGTCGGAAGGCAGCCAAAGCCATTTTGCTAAAGGAAAAGACCGGGTTGAAGGTTACGGAGAGTAACTTGAAGGAATTGTTAGGAAAAGAGATTTACCATACCGATTCGGCAGCAAAGGAACCACAGGTTGGAATCGTTCGTGGATTGGCATGGACCAGTGTGGGCGGTGATACCTTGGAAATTGAGGTTAATGTTATGCCGGGAAAAGGTGAGCTGAAGCTTACCGGTCATATGGGTGATGTTATGAAGGAGTCGGCAGAAATCGGCTTATCCATGATTCGTCATATGGCGAAGAAATACCGTGTAAAACCGGAATTTTTTTCAGAGAACGATATCCACATTCATATTCCGGAGGGAGCCGTTCCGAAGGACGGACCGTCTGCAGGCGTGACCATGGCGGTAGCGATGTTGTCAGCTGTTACCAATAAGAAAGTGAATCCATATGTGGCCATGACCGGTGAAATTACCTTGCGAGGACGTGTACTTCCGGTTGGTGGTCTTAAGGAGAAGCTGCTTGCGGCAAACAAGGCCGGAATGCACATTGTCTGTGTACCCAAGAAGAATGCACCGGATATTGCCGAATTATCCAAAGAGATTATTGGAAATATGAAAATTTGTTATTTAGAGACCATCGAAGAGGCAGCCAGGATTGCCTTTCGAAATAAATAAAGGCAGGGGTTCCTGCCTTTTTGCAAACGAGTTAGAAAGGATACCGCATGATTATCAAACAGGTAGAATTGGAAACGGTGTGTGGAATTACCAGCACCATGCCGGAAAATCAACATCCGGAGATTGCGTTTGCCGGAAAGTCCAACGTGGGAAAGTCTTCGTTGATTAATGCGCTGATGAACCGCAAGTCCCTTGCAAGAACAAGTGCACAGCCGGGCAAAACGCAGACCGTGAATTTTTATAATATTAATCAGGAAATATATCTGGTGGATTTGCCGGGGTATGGATATGCCAAAGTTTCTCAGAAGGAAAAGGAGAAATGGGGCGAATTAATTGAGCGCTATTTGCATGAGTCAAAACAGTTGAAAGCAATGTTTTTGCTCATTGATATTCGACATGACCCTTCTGCAAATGATAAAGAGATGTATGAATGGGTATTGTATCAGGGCTTTCAACCGATTATCATTGCCACGAAGCTTGATAAGATTAAGCGCAGTCAGGTGCAGAAACAAATCAAAGCCATTAAGACCGGACTGCAGGTGCAGCCGGGAACGTTGATTATTCCGTTTTCTGCGGAAACAAAGCAGGGGAGAGAGGAAATATGGACGCTGATGGATCGTGTAATCGCCGGAGAGGAGATTGCACCGTTTGGATTAGAAAGAGAGTAAGAACATGCGAAATAAGTATCTGTATTCGTTACTGATGATGGGAGTGATTGGGGCATTGGTGGTTCTTTTTACCATTCGGTTTGGTGAGAAGAAAGAAAGTCTGACCAATGAGAAGCTTACTATTGTTACGTCTTTTTACCCAATGTATGTTGCTACACAGAATTTAGTGTCGGGCGTAGAAGGTATCCATCTTAAAAACTTAAGCGAGCCGGAAACCGGTTGTTTACATGATTTTCAGCTTACGCCGGAGGATATGAAACTTTTGTCGAAGGCGGATGTGTTTGTGGTAAATGGAAGCGGAGCGGAAAATTTCCTTCAGGATGTGATGAAGGAATATCCGAAACTTATTACTATCAATGCGACAGAGACAATGGATGATATGTCGGAAGAGGTGGGGATGCATGCCTGGATGAGTCCGCGCTTATATAAGAAACAGATTATGAGGATTGCCCATGGATTGAAGGAGGTTTGTCCAAAACAAAAGGATAGAATTTCAAAAAACGCAGCCCGCTATGCTAAAAAAGTAGAGGCGCTTTGCAAACAGGTGGATGAATTGAAAGAATTATATGCCGCGCGTGGACAGAGCCATGTGATTTTGTTTTCTGAGGCGTATGAAGGGTTAGTAGAGGATATGGGGCTTTCGGTTTCTTACTTGATGGATTTGGATGAAGAAAGACAAGTAAGTTCCGGTGAAGTGGCAGAAGTTATGGAAGCGGTGGCGAAGGAGGCTGGCGTGATGATTCTGGCGGAAGCACCGTATGGGAAAAATTTAGGAGATATGGTGCATAAGGAAACGAATACGCCGGTGGTTTATTTGGATACCCTGACAAGGGGAGCATATGATGAACAGCGCTATTTAACAGGAATGGCAAAGAATCTTCAGGAAATAAAGGAGGCGTTGGATGAAACTGATTAAGACACCGTGCGGTCTTCATTGCATTAAAATCATTGATTTTGGCGTGAAGTTCGCCAATGAACCGGTTTTCGAACATGTGGATTTGCACGTACACTGTGGAACGTTAACTGTTTTAATTGGAGAAAACGGGGCAGGAAAGTCAACGCTTGTACGCGCCATTCTTGGAGAGATCCCCCATACCGGAAAACTGGAATTTCGGGATCGAAAGGATGGAGAATTACAGAAAATTCGTATCGGTTATGTTCCGCAAAAATTAAATATTGAGAAGAATACGCCGGTGAGCGTATACGATATGATGGCTAGTTATCATTCGAAAGTGCCGGTGTTTTTGTATAAAAGTCCGCGTCTGAGAAAGAAAATTCTTGAGGCGCTTTCGCAATTTGAGGCGGAGGAATTGATTGATCAGCAGGTTTGTAATTTATCCGGCGGACAGCTGCAGCGTGTGCTGCTTGCAATGGCCGTAATGGGACGCCCGCACCTGCTGTTGTTAGATGAACCGATTTCCGGAGTTGATATGAAGGGAAGTCAGCTTTTTTATAAAACCATTGATGAGATGAAGAAGAAATTTGATATGGCAATTATCCTGATTTCTCATGATATGAAATACGTGGCAAAATATGCCGATCATGTAGTGCTCTTGGATCACGGAATCGTGACCCAGGGAAAGGTAGGACAAGTTTTCAAAAGTCCGGAATTTGAGCGGATTTTTGGGAAAGGAGAGTGGGAGCATGACATTTCTAAATTATGATTTTATGAAACATGCCTTTGTGGCAATTCTGATTATTGCACCGCTCTTTGGAATGCTTGGTACCATGATTGTTAGTAAAAAAATGGCCTTTTTCTCGGATGCATTGGGACACAGCGCATTGACGGGAATCGCCATAGGCATAGTATTTGGTGTTCAGAACGCAAATCTTTCCATGATGGTATTTGCAGTGGTGTTTGCCTTATTGCTAAATGAAATAAGTCGCAAGGTGATGGCGGCGAATGACACCATTATTTCTGTTTTTTCCTCTGCCAGTTTGGCGGTAGGACTTGCAATTTTATCAAAAGGCGGAAACTTTAGTAAGTATTCCGCACTGCTTGTTGGGGATATATTGAGTATTTCCGTAAAGGAATTGTGGTTCCTTGGAGGGATGTTTGCGTTAACCTTTGTGTTTTGGATTTTTTTATCAAATCAGTTATTGGCCATAAGCCTAAACAAAACCCTGGCAAGAAGTCGTCATATGCCGATTCGGCTGTTAGAGGATGCCTTTGCGGTTTTGGTTTCCCTGGTGGTAATGATGTCCATTAAGTGGGTGGGCATTTTGATTATCAATGCAATGCTGATTCTGCCGGCAGCTGCAGCAGCAAATTGTTCGCAAAATGTGAGGGAATATCACTTTTTTGCTGTGGTATATGCGTTATTTTCCGGAGTGTTGGGACTTTGGAGCTCCTATTATACAAACGTGGCTACCGGACCGATGATTGTCATTGTCTCGGCATTGATTTATTTTGGAACGTATTTCTACGCAAAACGATATCAGTAGGAGGAAGGGGGACTGTGCGTATGAAACGGATTATTCAACTGCTATTAAATTTATTGTTACCCTTAATGGGATTGCTGCTGGTGCTTTGGCTTGTGCCAAGATTACTGTCATTATTTATGCCATTTGTAATCGGGTATCTGATTTCTCTGATGGCGAATCCGTTGGTAAGATTTCTGGAGCATCGCCTGAAAATTGTGCGTAAGACAGGATCGGCAATCGTCATTGTGTTGGCGATTGGCTTGATTGCGTTGCTTGTTTATGGTGTAGTGGCAGCCGTTGCCAGTCAGACAGAGCACCTGCTAAAAGATGTTCCGGCGATGGCGCAGAATGCCAAGGTGGATTATGCAACCATGCAGGATACCTTAGACAATCTGATTGTACGTTTGCCTTCCGGAATGCAGGAAAAATTGGCAGATGTCAATGAAAACGTCGGAGAATATGTGATGAATTGGTTTTCTGCGTTGAACTTCAATGATGTGACCGGCGGAGCGTCAAAAGTGGTAAGTAATATTCCATCGATTTTGATTGGCTTGATTGTGGGACTATTGGCTTCCTACTTTTTCATTGCACAAAAGCACGAATTTGAAGCATTTCTTTCCCGGCATACATCACAAAGCGTGAAGGAAAAGTTTCACCTTGTAAAAGTACAATTATTTGATGTGTTAGGTGGATATTTTAAGGCGCAGTTTAAAATTATGGCGGTGGTCTACGTGATTCTTGTGATAGGATTGGGAATTTTGCATACCGGATATTTCTTCCTGACCGCCTTTGGAATCGCGTTTGTGGATATGCTTCCATTTTTCGGAACGGGAACGATTCTTGGACCCTGGGCCATTATCAAAATTCTCACCGGAGATTACAAAATGGCGATTGCCCTGGTTGTATTATACGGTGTCACCCAGCTGGTTCGTCAGTTAATTCAACCAAAGCTTTTGGGGGATTCCATAGGGATGAACCCGTTTGCAACGCTTTTCTTTATGTATTTGGGCTACTTAATGGGTAGTGTTCTGGGGATGATTTTGGCGGTGCCAATTGCTATGATTGTGATGAATCTTTACGAGGCTGGGGTATTTGATACCATGATATACGCCGGAAAAACGTTGTGGGAGATGTTACAGAAGTTTATTCACCTGGATGTCCCACAGGATGTTGCGCACAATAAGAAATAGTGTTATACTTGAACAGTGGGTTAAAAAATGAACCAACACAGGATTAGACAAAAAGGAGAGGAATTTTAGTATGGAAGAGAATATGAAGGGGTTTGCGACCAGAGCGATTCATGCAGGAAAGACAAGAAGTCATGAGTATCAGTCTTTAGGAATGCCAATTTATCAGACATCCACATTTTATTTTGATGGTTGTGAGCAAGGTGGTAAGTTGTTTGCAGGAGAAGAAGCTGGATTCATTTATACCAGACTTGGAAATCCGACAACCAATTTCTTAGAGGAGAAGATTGCAGCGTTAGAAGGTGCAGAAGCAGCCGCTGCAGCAGCATCCGGAATGGGTGCAATCAGTGCATGTTTATGGACGATTGCAGCAGCCGGTAAGCATATTGTTGCAGATAAGACTTTATATGGTTGTACATTTGCATTACTGAATCATGGACTTACTCGTTATGGTGTGGAAGTTACCTTTGTCGACACCTCGAATTTAGATGAAGTGAAGGCAGCACTTAAGGAAAATACTTGCTGTGTTTATTTGGAGACACCGGCGAATCCAACACTTAAGATTGTTGATATCGAAGCCATTGCGAAATTGGTTCATGGATATAACAAAGAGATTAAGGTTGTTTGTGATAATACCTTTGCAACACCGTATAATCAGAGACCATTAGAGCTTGGGGCAGACGTGGTTGTTCATTCCGCAACGAAATATCTGAATGGACATGGGGATGTAATTGCCGGATTTGTAGTAGGCGATGCAGATTTTATCATGAATGTGAAGATGTTTGGCATCAAAGATATGACCGGTTCCGTACTTGGACCGCAGGAATCTTTCTTGATTTTAAGAGGACTTAAGACGTTGCAGATTCGTATGGAGCGTCACTGCTACAATGCAGCGAAGCTGGCAGAGTTCTTGAAATCTTGTGACAAAGTGGAGGCTGTTTATTATCCTGGATTGGAAGAGCATCCTGGCCATGAGATTGCGAAGAAGCAGATGAAAGAATTTGGCGGTATGATTTCCATGATTGTAAAAGGTGGAAAGGCTGCAGGAATGAAGTTCTGTAACAGTTTACAGCTTGCAACCGTTGCCGTAAGCCTTGGAGATGCGGAGACATTGGTTGAGCATCCGGCTTCTATGACACATTCTACTTATACGGCAGATGAATTAAAAGTTGCCGGTATTGATGAAGGATTGGTACGTATTTCCGTAGGTCTTGAAGATATTGATGATATTATCGCAGATTTTAAATACGGATTTGAGCAGATTTAAGTTTTGATTCGGAAAGCGGGAGATGAGTAATCTCCCGCTTTTTTTAGAGGAGGAAAGGATTATGCGAAAAAATGCATACTTTGCCGGAGGATGCTTTTGGTGCGTTACTCCGATTTATAAAATGTATGGTGTAGAGGAGGTTGTTTGCGGGTATGCCGGAGGTGATGAGGTAAATCCAAGCTATGCGGACGTGAAGGCGCAGCGAACCGGTCACCGGGAAACAATCAAGTTAACCTACAATCCGGAAAAAGTTACGTATAATCGATTATTGGATATTTATTTTGCCAATGTAGACCCCTTCGATGGTGAGGGTCAGTTTATTGATAAAGGATTTTCCTATACGCTGGCGATTTTCTTTACATCAGAGGAAGAAAAGGAAATTGCGGAAAAAAGAATTGCCGATTTAGAGGCGAAAGAAGGAAAAAAGGTACAGATTGCGCTTTTACCGTATAAGAATTTCTTTGAAGCGGAGGAGGAACATCAGGATTACTATTTGAAGAACCCGGAGGCATTTGAGAAAGAATTAGAGGAATCCGGGCGTAAGAAATAAATTTGCATTTTCCTCGTCGTTTTGTGGTATAACGGACGTTGCCGTCCGTTATCGCGTAGCGTCGTCGAAACAATATAAATATTGTTTCTCCTCGTGCTTTCGTGGTATACTAATAGCATACTATGATTGCAAAGGATGAACATATTGATGAATAAAAACGAATTGTTCCGTAAAATTCCAAAGGTAGACGTGCTCATGAGTGAGCCGCGGTTGCAAAGCGCCATTGAGCGTTTCGGCAAAGAGCCGGTGATCACAGTCCTTAGGGATGCGTTAGAAGAATTACGAAAGAAATTAAACGAAAATCCTTCGGAGGAGATTCTTGAAAATTTTGTACAGACCATACAAGAGCGGGTTCTTCATAAGGTGGAGGACCATAAGGAAGCGAATTTGAAGCATGTGGTGAATGCCACCGGTGTGATTTTGCACACCAATTTAGGACGTGCGCCATTACCACCTATTGCCCTTGAGAAGCTCATGGAGCAGATGAAGGGCTATATGAACCTGGAATACAACCTTTCGGAGGGAAAGAGAGGGGAACGTTATTCACATTTTGAGGAACTGTTATGTCGGCTGACCGGTGCAGAGGCGGCCATGGCGGTGAATAATAACGCGGCGGCAGCACTTTTGATGGTCAGTGCGGTGGGGGATGGCAAGGAAGTCATTGTTTCCCGCGGTGAGCAGATAGAGATTGGTGGAAAATTTCGTATTCCGGACATTATTGACCAAAGCGGTTGCCAGCGCGTGGAAGTAGGAACGACGAACAAGACGCGGCTGGAGGATTATGAAGATGCCATTACAGAGGAAACCGGCGCTTTTTTGAAGGTGCATACCAGCAACTATAAGTTGGTAGGCTTTACTCAGAGTGTGGAGCGGGATGAACTGTGTGCGCTAGCGAAAAAGACCGGCATTCCGGTTATCGAGGATCTGGGGAGTGGTGTGTTAATTGACCTTTCACGCTACGGACTTAGGAAAGAGCCAACGGTGCAGGAAAGTATTGCAGCTGGTGTGGATGTGGTATGTTTCAGTGGCGATAAGTTGTTAGGTGGTCCGCAGGCCGGTATTTTGGTTGGTAAGAGGGAGTGGATTGCCAAATGCAAGAAGCATCCCCTTACCAGAGCCATGCGTATTGACAAGTGTACGGCGGCGATGCTTGAAACGGTACTTTCTATGTATGAGGATGAGCACTATGCGGTGGAACATATTCCGGTTTTGTCCCGTATGACGATGCCGGTGGAAGAATTAAAGGAAAAAGCGGATAGTTTGGCAGGAAAGCTGGTTGCAGCATTGCCGAAGGAAGTGAACGTGTCTATTGTGAAGACGGAAACTCCAATTGGCGGTGGCTCGTTGCCGGGTGAGTTACTGAAAAGCTATGCCGTGATGCTTGGCAAAGAGGGCATGAATGCCGAGGCCTTTGCAGCATCCCTGCGAGAGGGCGAGTTGCCGATTATCGCGCGTGTCAGCGAGGACTGTATATTGCTTGATTTGCGTACCATGTACGAAGAAGAATTTGACGCAGTGGTGGCTACCATAAAAGCGAAGATGTAGGTTGAGCGGTGCGTGATGCACCGCTTTTGAATTATGTGTGGATTTTTACTAGAAGATCGTCGGGGATAAAAAATTTTAAAAATGGAAATAAAATACACCCCTAGGATTGTCTAAGGTATAGAAAGGGTCATTAGAACCCAAAATAGAAAAGGGAGAAGGCATGAAGGACCAGGAATTTTTTGACAGAGTGGAGTCAGTTCGAAAGAAGTTGTATGCAATCGCTTATCCGTACTTTAACAGCGAGAGTATGGCGGTGGATGCAGTGGACGAAGCGATTTACAAAGGGTATCTAAAGAAAAAACAATTGAAACAGCCGCAGTTTTTCGAGACGTGGCTGGTAAGAATTCTGATGAATGTCTGCAACACAAAGTACAAGCATTACAAAAAGCAGGTGGGCATCGAGGAGTTGCCGGAGGATGCAAGTCCATCCGAAATTGAGAATCTTCCGCTAAAGGAAGCGCTTATGAAGTTGCCGGAGAAGTATCGACAGGTGATTTTGTTGAAATTCTTTGGTGGTTACACGATTGTAGAAATTGCAGAATTGACCGAGTGTCCGCAGGGAACGGTGGCGACAAGAATGCGAAAAGCGCTTGGGTTATTACGTATGGAACTTGAAGAGGAGGAAGTGGCATGAATCGATGGGATGAATTGAATCAGATGATGAATGAGGTAAAGGCGATGCCGGAAATGATGGAAATGCCGGTTGTTACCAAGCGTGTAAAGAAAAGAGTATGGCGTCATCGTGCACTGGTAAGCGTGCGCAATCTGGCAATTGCATGTGTAGTCTTGGTGGGAGGATTATCCATTGGCGTGAATACCTCGAAAAGTTTTGCCGATTCGATAAAGAATATACCGCTAATTGGAAGATTGGTGGAAGCTGTTGATTTTTCCGAAAGCTATCAAGAAGCAATTAACAAAGAATATTTAACCAAAATTGGCAAGGTTGCCCACACGAAGGTGGGAGATGTGGTATTATCCTATGCTATGGCGGATGATAAGAATATGGTGTTGTTTTTTGACGGGGATTGGAAAAAGAAAGGTTATTGTCTGTTCATTGATTCCTTGACGGATGCAGATACGGGAAAAGAGATTGAGCACGGTACTGCATCTGCAGATGTGCCATATTTAAGTGAGAAAGAGATTGAAAACACCACAATTCAGGCAGGAGTTTCCTGGAGGGAATATCATAAGAATGTTGCGATTTCCTTTTCCATTCGCGATAAGGAGGCACAGAAAGAGGTGGCCGAAAACGTTAAGATGACCTTTAGCAATAGGGATAAACTTCCGGCAAAAGAATATGTGATTAATAAGAAATTTGAAATTAACGGATTGCGCTATCAAATCAATAAGGTAACGATGTATCCGTTGTCCACGGAGGTTGAAGTGAAGTATCTGGATGAGGATGACCTGGAGTTTTCAAGAACAGTGGATATGGAATTTACCTTAAGTGATGGAAAGAAAACGGTTGGAAAACATTACTTAACCAGTTGCGCGTATTTTGCAGACGGTGATGATAAAAGCACCCATAAGGAGTATTTGGATGGTGGATACTATTGGTCGAAAAAGAAGTTAAAATTAGGGTTAAAGTATGTAATGCAATTGCCCGAATCCAGGCGGGAAGTGACGCTTGATTTAAACAACAATACCCTATATGATGAACACGGCCTACTGAAAGATTTTAAAGTGAAACACAACGGTAAAAAAGTTGTGATTACTACAAATAAGCCTCTATGGGATGAGATTTACAATAGCGATCCATTTGGTTATGTGAGGGACGCCAAAACTGGTGAGACATCATGGATTACGGCAGAATTAACGAGCGGTGAGATTCAGGAACCGCGGGAATACCAATATATTTATGAAATAAAGGAATTAAGTATGGATGAAAATGGCCTGGTACATTTCGTAAGAAATTATCCGGAATATATCGTGCATCCGAAGTGGAGCATGGAAATCGATACACAAAAGTAAGGCAGAGGGTGGTTTTCCACCCTCTTCTTTGTTATAATGTAACTGTTCAGAGCCAAGCGGATATATACAAAACCACAGTTATCAAGCTTGCTTGAATAGTTGTGGTTTTGTATATATCCATTTGGCGAGAGCCTTTAGCCAGGAAATACAGGGTATTTCATGGCTTGGCTCTGAACAGTTATTTCAGATTAAAGAGGTTTATCATGGAACATATCATCATTGGAACTGCTGGTCACATTGACCATGGAAAAACGGCGTTGATTCGTGCCCTGACCGGACGCGAAACGGACACTCATAAAGAAGAAATAAAGCGAGGGATTACCATCGATTTGGGATTTACCTATTTTGACTTGCCGGGAGGCATGCGGGCAGGCATCATCGATGTTCCGGGGCACGAGAAATTCTTGCCCAATATGTTAGCAGGTGTGTGTGGTATGGATCTGGTGCTTTTAACGGTGGCATTAGACGAAGGGATTATGCCACAGACCAGAGAGCATTTGGATATTTTGGAACAGCTTGGAATTACCAACGGAATCATCGTACTTACCAAGCTTGACATGGTAGAGCCGGAGTGGGCGGACATGATGGAAGAAGAGATTACACAAGAGCTTTCCGGACGTGTATTTGCAAGTTGGCCAAGGGTGAAGGTAAGTGCTATCAAGGGCGATGGTATTGAGGAATTAAAGGCACTCTTGGTGACAAAAGCGTCTGCCGCTACCCATAATCGAGAGATTGGAGGTCACTTTCGTATTCCGGTGGACCGGTTATTTACGGTAAAAGGGTTTGGGACGGTGGTGGCAGGAACGCTTTTGGAAGGAACCATTGGCGTGAATCAGGAAGTCATGTTATACCCTACGAAATTAATAACCAAAGTGCGTAGTTTACAGACCCACGGAGATGATATCGAAATGGCTTATGCAGGGCAGCGTGCGGCCGTGCTTTTGCAGGGAGTGGCAAAAGAGGACGTGAAGCGCGGTATGGTATTGGCTTATCCGGAATCCATGACTCCAAGCAATCGTTTGGATGTGGTGATGTCGTTGAGCGCAGATTGCAAGCGTGTGGTGAAGAATCAGAGTCGTGTGCATTTGCATATCGGAACGGATGAAGTGATTGCGCGTGTGGTATTACTTGATAAAAATGAATTAACAGCCGGCGAAGAAGGATTTGCCCAATTGATTTGCGAACGGGAGGTTTGCGTAAAACGAAATGATAAGTTCGTCATTCGCTTTTTGTCACCGCTTGAGACATTGGGCGGTGGGGTAGTGTTGCAGATTGATGCAAGGAAGCATAAGCGTATGGATGAGGCAGTGCTTTCGGCACTTAGACAGCGGAGAGACGGAAAACAGGAGGAACTGTTTTTTAGCACCTTAGAAAGTTCCCCGAAGAGCCCGTTATCCTTGGATAAATTGCTTGCCCAGACCCAGATGGACGAGGCAGAATTGAAGGAAATTGCCGAGACGGTGGAAGCGGAAGAACGGTGCTTCGTTCTGCACGGACGGAAGAAGGATTTTTACTGGTCCTTTACTGATGCGGATGCCATGTGGATGAGTATTCGAAAGTTTTTGGCGGATTATCATGAGAAAAATCCTTATAAGCGTGGCATTACTAAGACAGGCTTTAAGAGTGGACTTTTCAAGAGCTTCGATATTGCGGCGTTGGAACCATATATGACCTATCTGACGGAAAGTGGTAAGGTGATGGAAGAAGGGGACTGTGTATGGCTCCTCGACCATGAGCCGCGCCAGGACGAAACCTATGAAGCGGTGGCAAAAGCCGTAACAGCGAAAGCATCGGAGGCAGGTTTTGCACTTTATGATTATAGCGAATTGAAACTGGCCGAGCCGGAGGAACTGGATGATATCGTAGAAGATTTGGTACGAAAGAAGGAAATAGTACGGATACACGATACAACTGTCACTACACCGGAATTGGCGGAACAAATGAAAGAAAAGGTGCTTACCTATTTTGAGAGCAATGAAATCCTTTCTTTTGCCAGTTTGCGTGATTTATTGGATGTAAGCCGAAAAGCGGCGAAACCGCTGATGGCTTATTTGGATGAATGCAAGATAACGCAGTGGTGTGGAAAGGAAACCGAGCGGAAGCAGATGAAGTCCGTATAATCACGGTAGACCTTATGCTTATCCGATTGCTGTTGATTCGGCTGCGTTTGAAAAGTTGTCAATTGCAGAACAACGCAAGAATTGCAGTATCGAAGAAAGCGTGGTAGAAAAGATGGATACGCACGCACTTGCTGAAACGGTGCTTTCCTACCCTTTTCTTATGGATATTTATATGTATGGCAACTCCGTTGATGAAGGTATTCTGAAGGTTGGCAAACGGTGGCCACCATTAAGGGCTTTGATGCAACGAGAAGATGCATACGAAACGTTGGAAACATTGGAAAACGATGCGCTTTATCAGGAGAAGCAACTTATAATTAAGCGCCTCAAAAACTACATAAAAAAAGACGAGGGGACCGATTCCACTTCCACGCTAAGTAAACAGGATTTTTCAAATTAATAGTAGCTGCATATTTGGTTACAGTGTGAATAAACCGGAAAAAATCATCGGATTTGAATTTTACGGTCAGATTAGTGAAAAAAGTATGTTGGCATGTAGGTAAAAAATACCGGTTCCGCGCATTTTAGAAAGATGTGTTCATTTGGATGGTAACGTCAAAGCCCTGTAAGGGTGGCTCTTACATACCATTTAAAGAAAAAAGAAAAAAGCGATGGTAAGAAGACGCGTTGAATGATGAAACTCTTACGTGCCAGAGTTAAATAACAATAGAATTGAAGGTAAAAATGAAATCCGATGAATTCCGACTACGTTCGGATTTATAAAATAGCGCGAAGAGAACGTAAATTAAATCCACGGCGAATGCCGTGGACTTTTTTAACTATCTTTGGCGCGATAAAGTTCCCGGTAATCTGCATTGACGATTTCCACAACGGCTTCTGTTTCCGGTGGGAATTCCGAAAAGGGTGGCAGATGATCGCAGGTAAACTTTACGCAAGTACCGCAACTGCTACTCAAGGTTCTTGGGACGGGCATAATACGCGCCGTCATGTGGTGAGCATCGCAGTATTTTTTAAATCGAATCGCACCAATATGGGCGAAAAATGTTGCAATACAAGTCATAGGCTATTTGGTAAAGGTTAAGGTAAACTCGCCGTCAGACTCTTTTACATCGGTCTTATAACCTTGCGAAGTTGCGTAGCGGGTAACGTTTTCCTTTGCGGTTTTACAGTCTACTTTCATCTCATAGGATGAAGCGCCAGAGCTCATGGCCTGTTTTAACAACATAACCGGTTCCGGACAGGAGAGTCCGCGTGCATCAATGGTATTCATAAGTTGCCTCCTATTTTTCTTTTTTCATAAAAGTGTTTATGCAGCCGATGAAGGCAACGACGACGATGCCGATGATGACTGCAATTTTGCCATTCGGTGTTGGGCCTTCTGCGCTGGCAGCAAGTCCAAAGTTATGTGCAAAAGCGGCTCCCACAAATAACCCCAAAACTGTGAGAACACTATCTGAATTACCTTCTCCTGAAAGAATCAACTGTCGAAGTGGGCATCCACCCAATAAAACACAACCAAAACCGGCAAGGAACAGACCAAGGAAGTTCCATAATCCGTCGGTGTGGGCAACCGGTTGACCGGCCATGCCAAGTGTAAAGTAAACCCCATCGGTTGCGCTATTTAAAATCAGGTTCATGACCAAAGCGCTTACAAAAATGGCAAGGAAGCCAAGAATTAATTTAGGCTCTTTAAATAGAACCAAATCACGGAAACCGCCAACCATGCAAAGGCGGGTACGTTGAGCCAAAGCACCAACAATGAGTCCGGCTACAAGGCTTAATCCGATGGCAGCATGCTTTGCACCAGGGCCTGCACCCTCTTCACTAAAGAAGATAAATGCCGGAGCAGCGCACAAAAGTGCAAACAAAATTACCTGAATGATTGGTAAAACAAGACCATCGCTAACCGGTTGGCGATAAGTACGTTTTAAAGAATAGCCTTTGTTCAAGAAAAAGATTCCCACAAGGATTCCGCATACAAAACCAGCCATACCGATTAATGCATTCAAATCACCACCTGCTAAACGCAGAATCATACGGAATGGGCAACCTAAGAACATTAAGCATCCAATCATAACGAAGAAGCCAAGCACGAATCTGGTAGCAGGAGAACTTCCCCCTTTGGTGGAGAATTCTTTGCTAAAAAGTGCCATAAGAAAGCTTCCGAGTACCAGTCCGATGATTTCCGGACGGATGTACTGAACCGGCGCTGCACGGTGTACACCAAGTGCACCGGCGGTATCGCGGATGAAGCATGCGATACAAAAGCCCATGTTTGCCGGGTTGCCGAAGTATACCAAAAGGGATCCGATGATGCCAATGATACAACCGGCAACCACGATGAGTAGTTTTTCGTTTTGTGTCTTCATATTGTCCTCCATTGTAAAAAATTTCCTCATTAATGATACCATATCTTAAAATGTATATCTAATTGAAAATATTAATAAATCTTATCGCATCATTTGAAAATTCTATGAAGATATGATAGGATAGAATAAATGGAAGGAGGCGCCTTATGAAGCGCATATATTTGGATCAGGCATGCACATCGTTCCCAAAGCCGGAAAGTGTGCCGATTGCTATGGCAGCGTATATTCGGAATTTAGGAGTAAACATGAACCGTGGTTGCTATAGCGAAGCTTACGATGTGGAGGAGAAGGTTTTTGAAACAAGAGAGTTACTATGTCAGCTGTTTCATGGGGATGATGTAAAGAACGTAGTGTTTACGAAGAACATTACGGAAAGCTTAAATGTATTGTTGAAAGGGTTTCTGAAACCGGGAGACCATTTATTGGTATCTTCTATGGAACATAATGCCATGATGCGACCGTTGACGCAACTTGCTAAACAGGGGGTCACATTTTCAAGAATTCCCTGTGAGTCGGATGGCAGCCTTTGTCAGGAGAAAATGGAAGCGCTACTGCAACCCAACACCAGAATGGTGGCCATGCTTCATGCCAGCAACGTGTGTGGCACGGTGATGCCCATTGCCGAGGTGGGTGAATTTTGCAAAAACCATGGGTTAACTTTTTTGCTTGATAGTGCGCAGACCGCGGGAATCCTTCCTATTAATATGGAAGAAATGCACATCGATGCGGTGGCATTTACCGGTCATAAGAGTCTCTTAGGTCCTCAGGGAATTGGAGGGTTCGTAATCAAGGAACATTTGATAGAGAAAATAGAGCCGCTTTTAAGCGGAGGTACCGGAAGTATTAGCCATACCGAGGAGATACCGGAGTTTATGCCGGATCGATTTGAGCCGGGAACCATGAATATACCGGGGATTCTTGGATTACGGGAAGGTCTTTTATTCATTAAGAAAAACGGAAGAAAAACCATCGCTGAGAAGGAAAAGGCGTTGACAGAGCGTTTTTTACATGGAATAAAGGGATGTGATCGGATACAGGTTGTTGGAAAAGAAACAATGCACAATCGCGTGGGCGTTGTTTCTATTATAATAGAAGGAATGGATCCGGCGGTTGTTGCGGATTGCCTGGACAGAGAATTTCAGATTATGGTACGGGTAGGACTGCATTGTTCGCCTTCGGCCCATAAGACGTTACACACATATCCGATGGGAACCGTACGATTTTCTTTTGGGTATTTTAATACAGAAGAAGATGTGGATGCTGCCATTGCGGCAGTAATAAGGATTGCAATGGAGGAATCAAAATGGAATTAAAACAGTTAGAATCGTATGTAGCAGTTGTGGAATATGGAAGTTTTACGAAGGCAGCGGAGAAATTATTTATTTCGCAGCCAACCATCAGTACCCATATTCAGATGCTGGAAATGGAACTTCATACGAAGCTTCTTGACCGCCATACAAAACGAATGGAAGTAACCCGCAAAGGCGAAGAGCTTTATGAGTGTGCTTCGGAAATGTTAGCAATGCGCGATCGGCTTTTGAAGAGTTGGGACGAAGAAGAGAAGAAAACTATTCACTTAGGGGCATCCACCATTCCGTCAACCTATGTGTTACCGCGGCTTTTGTCCGAGTATAAGAAGTTGTATCCGGAGGTACAATTTATCATTCATCAGGGAGACAGTCAGCAGGTGATTGATGGTATTTTAAGCGATGCGTTTCAGGTGGGATTCATCGGTATGGAAGAGTCGGTGGAGGAAGTGACCTGTCAGCCATGTTTTTCAGATCGCATTGTGTTGATTACACCAAATACTATGCGCTATACCTCCATGCACAATGAATTTTTGAAAAAGCATGATACAGGAATCTTGCGAGATATTCTGAAAAGTGATGGATTTATTACACGTGAAGGTGGGAGCGGAAGTAAGCGCTATGCAGACCGTGTTCTTAGTGAGTTGGGGTTAAAGGAAGAGAATCTTACCATTTGTGCACGCCTGAATGATTCCGAGTCTATTAAAAATATGGTAATGGAAGGTCTTGGGGTTGCATTGGTATCGGAGAATGCCATCAAGAACTGTTGTGAAGAAGGAATGTTACAGGTATTTGAGATTCCTTTCGAGGCTGCGAAACGAACGCTTAATATGGTGTATCGGAAGAAAAATATATTCCGCCCATATGAAGAGATTTTTGTGGATTATGTAGCGGAGCACTATCAGGTATAGAGGGTAATGAGAAGTTGAGAGAGGGGACGCTCCTCTCTGACAATTACCTAAAGTGCTTATTGTAGAAGAAAATGACGACGTAAAACGGCATATAGGATGTACTTGTGGGACTTCCCACAATACATCCTATTTTTCATCTAATTACTTCCGCATCTTAAGTTTGAGTAGTGCCTTTGCTTTCTTCGCATCCAGCTCAGACAGCGAGTTCTCGCCAACCACATCCGTCTCGATGCCCTCCGGATTCTTGTTGATGTCTACGATGGTGTCCATATAAGGATTCGTTACAACGAATTGTCCGGAGACGCCGCAGAAGGAAAGTCCAACTACGGGAATACCGCGTTTGCCAATCATTTCTACGGTATTGGCAAAATCGATATCGCTGTTTCCCCAGCTATCTGCGCTGACAATGACGCCATCGCTACGCATGGCTTCAATCCAATAACCGATCCGTTCACCGGTAAACAGCTTATTTACGTTGTCTTGTGGTATGCCCGCTAACACAACACCCTGAAAATCTATATCCGTATCCTCTGACAACACCTTCAAAAGCGGATCGCGAAAGTGGTGCAGGGTTGTTTCCTTGGTTGATGGTCCAACGCCCATAGTCTCACCTCCTAATACATGGCCCGAATGGCACCGTCTCGATACTCATTAGGGCTAAGCATTACCGGAAAACCGGTAATATCGATAACCGAGTGACCACCCTCAAAACCGGATGGCTCATTTGCTAAAAAGCGCGTATCGTACATGGCACCCTGACCGGACACCAATTTGACTAAGGCGACTTTTTTCTTGCCCGGACGAATCACATCTTCGAAGGTCTGGGTTTCAGTACAGTCACCGGCATGAAACTTCTTTAAAAGCTCCCGGATATTCTGACAGTAGGCGTCCACTACATGGTGAACGGCGTTTGGTCCGGTACGCTTAAATCCTTCTTTGGCCTTTAACACGGCATCAAAACAGAGAATATAATCTTCCTCATTTGGTGTGCCGGCACAGCCTAGAACCATCTGCTCGTCTAGCATACCGTCGGAATTGCCAAAAGCGCAAACCGGCGTTCCTTCCGTATCCACACCGGTTATCATGCCGTAGATTCCGGTAATGGTGCGGCTTGTGCCTTCCCCTAGTTTGCCGAGTACCTTGGCAGAAATTGGGAAAACATCCATAATGGACTCGTTGTGAACATGATGTTCCCCGGGTCTGATAATACGCATGGTGATGGAGTCGATGACGTCCATATCCTCCAAATACGGATTGGCATCGGAAGGAAGAATCATTTCATAAGTCTTTTCCGGTGTGTCCGTTAGCTTGCGAAGCTCAAAGGATTCACCGAAGGAGACATTCGTGAAATGAAAGCTTTGGATTGTGAGACGTCGCATCACTTTTTCTCCTGGATTAGCCATACAAAATCCCCCTTTTACAAAAAGCTGCCGCAGAATGGTACTGCGACAGCTTTGAACTTGTAGTTATACTTTTGCAGTGTACTCATAGTTAAGAGGTACGATAGTTCCAGGGGTATCAATCGTCTCTAATAACTTTAAGGACTCTTTTACGATGTTGGTCTGCATTTCAACATCGTGTGGCGCACCTGCGTTTGCACCCATTGGTACCAATGGGGCAGCAGCACGCGGTGTACCGGTCTGTTTAACAACCGGTGGTAAAGCTGCGATAATAACAGTAGGAATACCTGCTTCTTCAATGGCTCTCTGCACCAATACTGCAGAGCGGTGACAGGTACCTCAGCCAGCGGTAAGAACGACAGCGTCTACATTATGATCCTTGAAGATTCTTGCAATAGCAGGACCTGTTTCGTTCTTAAATTTTTCCTGGTTTCCACCACCACCCATGAAACCAATGTGGATCTCAGAAACGCTTCCGATAAATCCCTCTTTGGCAAGTTCATGAAGACGGTCAATTGGGAACATACAGTTAATATCTTTGTTAACGTCAGAGTTGTCATATCCACCGTGGGATACCATTAACTCATCTGATGGCATGGTGTCATATACCTCACGGAAGGTAAAGTCACCTGCTAAGTTAAAACGTTTATCTTTCTTATGATGTACACCAGCAGCAGTAGCAATGGCAATTTTCATCTCATTAAGAGGTTTTGTCACTTCTGCCCACACTGGTGGCGGCGTTACAGGAACGTAGATTTCGGACTGTAAGCCTGCAAAATCAAAATTAGGCATGTGTTTCTCCTTTCCCAGCTGAACGAATTTGCTCAGCAGCGCGTTTTTTGTTTATTTGGTTGTTCACGTAGGTTTCATTTGGTTCATCGCTTAATTGTTCGATGAAACTCATGTTAAAGCCTACTTCCTGCCCTAAGCGAATAGGGTAGTCGGTAATTAACATTCGCATAGGAATCTCTAAATAGCCAAGGCGACCTTTTAAATCGATTCCCACCGCACCATCAGTGATGCGTACGATAATGCCTTCCATATAGATAATCTTATCTCCGTATTTCATTGGCATACCAAAACACCTACTTCTTAGGAGTATTTCTCTTTACGTTTCTGGCTCATTGGAAGAGAGGTTTCATTTGGAACACGCTCAATTGGCTTACCGGTAACGTTAGAAATCAATTCAATGTTGCTGTCTTTTACAGCCGGATTCCATTTACGTTCTGCAGCTTTTACTTCCTGACCAAACATTCTTGCTTTTAACATGCAAAGTGCACGAACAGCATCTTCATGGCAAAGTGTATTGTTTGCAAGAACTTCGTTCTCAATACCGCCTTCGGACTTGTTGTTATCAACCATGCTAACCATGTACTTGTTACCTACAACAAGTGCACCCTGTTTTGCACAGAAGGAAAGTCCAACAACCGGAATACCACGCATACCAATCTGCTCAATATGGCTTGCAAAGTCGATGTGGTTGTTACCAAATCCTTCAGTTGTAACGAATGCACCGTCAACTTCCAACGCTTCGCAGGTCATACCAACACGTCTGGATACGTAGAATTTCTCAGCGTTAATCTGAGGGCTACCTACCAATACAACACCTACAAGGTCAACATCCGGATCATATAAGGTTTCAAGCACAAGTGGCTCTCTCCAATAATGACGGGACATTTCTTTGGATGCAGGTCCGATACAGGTAAGTGCGTGGATACATCCGTCTAATACTTCGAGTGGAGATACAACAACCGGAACGTTTCCTAAGTCTACGTTAGGACGAGCACCAAGTACACCAACCGGCTCCTGTGGGAGTAACAGGTTGTCATGCATAGCGCCCTGTCCCATAATCTCCTTAACAATAACGACTTTCTTCTTGCCAGGACGACGATACTGTTCAAAAGTCTCCTTGTCAACGATTAAGGACTCATCGTCTAATTTCTTTAATGCTTCACGGATTTCCTGGGTAATTACATCTGTAGCAGAGTGTGCTGCTAACGGGCCAGGACGCTCCATGTTGGTTCCTTCTTTAATGGTAACCTGTGTCTTGATGAAGATTTCACCCTTATCAGGTGCACCTGGACGATTCCACATAATGTTCTCATCAAGGATTCCTTCGGAAGAACCGAACTCACCAATCTGAACACCGTTTGCATCGGTACCGGTTACCATCATGATAACGCCGTCTAATACTCTTGTAATACCGCTTCCGAGTTCGGAACCTTTTTCCTTACAAGCAATTGGCTGTACATCCATAATGGTTTCGGAATAGGTATGATACTCAGCCGGAGTAATAATGTCAATTTTCAAATCATAAACCAATTCCTGGCTTGCAATGGCATCTTTCTCAATGCCTTCACGGATGTAAAGGGTAGTACCTTCAATCTTGGTTTCCGGTCCACGTTTTACTTCTGTGATTTTGTAATGATGGCGGGTCAAAGTACGAAGTAACTTTGGCTCAGCGTTAACGGTCGCTACCGGTGCTCCACCTTCACTGGGAATAGTCGCTGTAGCGGCACCACCATTTCCTCCACTAACGAGAGGCATGGATACATGAATATCTTTACCTTCGCCAATAGAAATTTTTAAGGTTCCACCAACAACCGGTGCACTAAAGGATGCAGCAGGAGCAGCAGCCTTTGGTTCTGCCTTTGGTGCTTCTTCCTTTTCTTCTTTCACTTCCTGAATTGCGTCAATCTTATCCGGTGTTAATGGAGTTAAGGAATCATACGTATCCTGTAAGGTTGCTCCGATTACCTGTTCGATGGTTAAGACACCGTCAAGGTTCAATAATCCGGAATCTACCAGATCATCAAAAATGGCCGGGTCTTCCAAGTTGTGACATGTTAATACTACGCCTTTTTCAGCACGACAGCATAAAACCGCAGGACTTTTCGCATGTTCTTTTGCGTATTCTTCACTAATCGCCATTTGTTTAGGCCTCCTTTTCTTTGTTTGGAAATCAAATTACAAAAAAAGTGGTAATTCGATTTCGATATTTTTACCTTCTTTGATGTCGATGTGCAATAAGCCGTCCTCGACGTCCTGTGTGACGGTGTACTCACATCCGCTTTCACTGCTTGTAACAGTGACTTCAGGCTCTTCGCCTAACTGAGGAACCGTCTTAGAGGTGGTCAAGTAACGCATGCGCTCTTTGCCAACCGTATCAAAGATGGTATCGGTCTGGTGATGAACATTTAAACCAAGCTTTGGAGCAGAACCCATAACGGTGTTGGTACAGTCGCTACAGTTACCGATCAAAATTTCGGTACATCCTGCCTTCTTGATGTTCATACATTTCTGAGCCTGTCCAGGGCAGTTACCAGGATTCTCGCACTTCAAGGTTCCCTTGATGTCCTGAGCCTGTTTACACTTCTGAACACACTCAACAGTTGCGTTCATCTTCTTTGCGATGTCACGCATTCTTTCTTCGTTACCACCGCATGCGCAGAGGAGAAGTCCCATCTTCGCACCTTTCAAATCTTCAAAAGGTTTGGTAACGATGATGCCTCCGGTTGTCTTGGTGATTGGAGCGTCTAAGGTAGTAGGTTTACCGGTAAATGGTCCACCCATTACGATTTCGCCGTATTCACCGTCGATACCGCCGGCACGTTCAATTAATTCACCCACCGTGGTTCCGATTGGAACATCGTAAAATACCCTGGTGTGTGTACCCCCTTTTAATTTTCCTGCTACGGAAACATTCTTGGTAATCACAGGGCGTTTGTTAAGTACTGCTTCAGCAACACGCTGTACAGTCTCAACGTTAATTACTACGGAATCTGCAACAGATGGCAGATCGGTAGGAGAGAGCAGTTTGCCAAGTACCTCACGTACCACGGCACGTTCCTCGCCCATTGGATAAATGTCCGGCAAAAGATGAATGCGAATGCCGTCTTCTTTCTCACAAAGCTTTGCGAGGATATCCACTGCTTTCTTGTGTTTTGCCTTAATGGCAAATACACCTTCCTTTGCATTGCAAAGTTTCTTGAGGATCTTTACACCCTCGATAATCTTCGGAGCATCGGTTTCTAACTGTCCAATGTTATGCTCTAAGAGTGGCTCGCACTCGGCAGCGTTTACTAAAATGTATCCGCCTTTGAGATCAACATTTACCTTGACAGCTGTTGGGAATCCGGCTCCACCCATGCCTACGAGTCCGGCAGCTTTCAAAAGCTCCATATCGTCAGAACCGGTTAACGGAATAAACTTGTCCTCCTTCGGTTCTGCATTCTCGGCATCGATGATGATGGCTGTTTCGGTAATCTCAGCAACTTTTCCATCGAATGGAGAATGAATAGCAGCACCAAGCCCGGTTGGCTCAGCGATAAGCATACCACGTTCAACCTTGTCGCCTGCTTTTACGCAAGCGGCACAAGGAGCACCGATATGCTGTTTCAGTAAAATTGTGTACTTCATGGGCACCTCCATTAAGAATGATAATTCTTTCCCAAATATATACATATATATTATACCTTATTTTTAATAAGAAAGGAAATGACCCCTAAGAATAGCAGATATAAAATTCTTTCATGTCTGCGTATTCAAGCCATTTCCTACTTTAGTATAGCACAGTGTTGTTAATATTTTATGTTTAATAAGATGCCTTGCGTGATTTCAATAAATCGTTTTGCAGCATCAGAGAGGTGGTCATTTTTGATATAGGCAATGCCAAGTTCACGGGTCAATGCCGGTGAAAAAGGCAGATAGTTTAAGGGATACTTCATATCCAAAACCGATAACTGCGGCATAATTGTAAAGCCAAGTCCGTTGGCAACCATGTGCATGAGGGAAAGATCTTCCCTTGCGGTACATACCACATTAACGTGAACGCCATGATTTACCAGAAGATCCGGCAAATCGGTAAAAACGTCTTTGTCCGGCAGTAAAAATGGTTTGTCTTCAAACTCTGAGATAGGAAAGCTTGTCATACCCTTGGTGTTATAGGAGTCCGGTAAAAGTGCCAAC
This sequence comes from Lachnospiraceae bacterium XBB1006, assembly GCA_900115795.1. GTDB lineage: Bacteria > Bacillota > Clostridia > Lachnospirales > Lachnospiraceae > XBB1006. The sequence goes on from FOXT01000006.1 coordinate 56,170, forward strand.
AGCGGATCTTCATATAAAGGAATCCATTCCATATCTGAGGTGACGCTGCTTCGACTTATGAAGATTATGTCTGCTTTCTTCTCCTCCAGATAGGTACATAAATCTTTCGGATTGCCTTCAATTAATTCCAGGGTGGTTCCGGGATTCTCACGAATAAACGCAGCACTGATTTCCGGCAGCCAGTTATGGGCAATGCTTGCAAAGGTTCCGATACTGATATGTCCGGCTTTGCGTTGCTTCAGAGAATCGGAAACACGGTTTAACTTTCGGTTAACCTCTAATAATTCTTTTACAATTGGCAAAATACGCTCGGCTTCCGAGGTGAGTGTGACACCATACTTGTTACGGACAAAGAGCGGAAATCCGAGTTCGGTTTCCATAGATTTTAATACGTGACTAACACCGGACTGGGTATAGCCCATGCGCACACCACTCTTGGTAAAATTGCGTGTCTCGGCCACGTCGACAAATAATGCATAACGATTTAAATCCATACATACTTCCTTCTTATAGTTTCTTAATCTTTTTGATTTTAGGGCAGACGGATACAAGGTAGTTCTTTAGCGCGTCGTATTGTCCGTCGTTAACGGAGTCTTTAGGAAAAGAATAGATTCCCTTCGGACCGGCTTCAGACCTGATGACAAGGCCAAGGGCATCTTTGCTTTCCATGATGTGTAATACGCGACTATATGGGTAGGATACTTCTTGACTTTGTGTTCTGCTACAAAATGTATCTTCATAAAATTGAATGTGAATATGAAGGGGAGTTTTTCGTCCTTTTATCCGTTCGTTATAGGCAAGATCCGCATCACCAATGGCAGTGGTTTTTGCCAGATGGCGTCCAATCGTGTATCGAAATATGTGAAGAGCACACAAAGACAATAACCAGCCACCTATGTAGAGGAGGTAAGTAGAAATGCTTAGGGTCTTTAAATCTAATGTTTTGGCCAAGGAAAAGGTAACAAAAAAACAGATGCAAGCCCAGGCAATCGGGTAGGTATATCGTTTGGAATCCAAACGATATAATTCACAGGTTTGGGTTAGTGTTTCCATGGTTTCATCATAATTTGCTTCATAAATGGGTTTCATAATGTTCCTCCAAAAATCCTTTTACACTTTAGTATAGCGAAAAATGAAAAAAAACGCAATAAAAAAAGGAAAGACATCGTTGAGGATGCCTTTCCGATAATGCTGAATGTTTTTTTTGAATAAATTTTACTGCTCGTCTGCATGGATTGCGGCTTCGAAACGTTTGGTAAATGCTAACATTCCAATTCCGATAGCAATGACGATGATAGCAGCAATACCGTATGCTTTTACGAAAGAAAACTTGGACATGAAGTTGTATAATGGTGCCTGAGCATATCCTACGAAAAAGATGATCAGTGGCCATACACCAAGTAAGGTTCCAAGTAACTTCTTTGGAGCATACTGGCTGATAAAGGAGTTTCCAAGTGGGGAGAAAATAACTTCTCCGACAGTTTGTGTCAATGCTGCTAAGAAGATAATCCAAACACCAACTGGGGTTCCTTTACCTTCTTTACACATTGCAGCAGCGATAACCATGCACACAAGGCAAAGACCTAAAATCATAATACCAACAGCGGTTTTGGTGAACATGCTCCAGTCACCCTTCGGACGCTGTTTCATCTTAGCCCAGATTCCAGCAAAGATTGGGCAGAGAATAATACAAAGTAATCCGTTTGCAGAGTCGAACCAGGAAGAAGGAATCAGGAAGTTACCGATTGTCCAATCAGCCCAACCTTTACCACCAAGTTCAACAGGTCCAAATTCATAATATACAGGGTTGTATACTAAATACCAGAATAACCAAAATACACCAGAGAAGATAGTTAATACAATGATGGCAGCAACACGGTTCTTCTCAACGTGTGTAAGCGGTTCAGCCTGTACCTTTTCAGCATTCTTATCCTTTTCGCTACGGTTGTCTACAAGGAATGGTTTCTTACCAGCATCGCCAAAGAATCTCATTCCGAATAACCACCATAAACAATCAATGAAAAGGAAGAGTCCGCAAACAAAAAACATCTGACGGAATCCAATGTGTGTTGCAATTAAAGCAAGGAAGGTTGTTCCGCAGAATGAACCAATATTAACGAACATGTACTGTACGTTGAATACGGAGTCGAGCATATCCTGATCGGCAAGTGGAAACAGACGTCCACAGATACCTGACACATTACCCTTAAATAAACCGGTACCAAGTGAAACTAAAATAATTGCTACCCAAATAAGTGTCAAATCATTTGCCTGCCATGCACATAACCAACCGAGACCCATGATAACTTCTCCGATTGGAACTAAAATTCTAGGGCTGATAAAACGGTCAGCGATAATTCCACCCACAATTGGGGTGATGTAAGTAAAGGCTACCAAATAAGCAGCCATCATAGCAGCAACGGATTTGTCAAAACCAAGACCACCGAATGCCACTTTGGTTGCGATGAAAGCACCTAATCCCCATTTAGCTGCGTAATATGCACAACGCTCAAAAGAGAAAGAAAGCGCAGTGACATAGAAACCAAATGGCCATTTTTTCTTTGTGTTTTCCATTTCAAATTCCTCCAACAGTTAAATTGTCCGAATGTTTTCGGAAACGGCGGGAAAACCATTCATTACAAAACCGCCTTTCGAAAACCGAACTATGGATACTTTACCATAAATTAGACTAAAGTACAACGCTTTAAACTGAAAAAGTTCATAAAATTTTAAGAAACTTGAATAATTATTTGCGTTTTCTGAGACTAAACGCGTGCATATTGAACAACAATACAGGCTTCTATCATGCAATCGCCCGTGTTTTTGTATACATAGTCATCGAAGGCATTATAAGAGGCCGAATCACCGGGGGTGAGGATATACTCACGGTCGTTAAAAAGCAAAGTAAGCTCACCTTTATACAGGGTTATATACTCCCTTGTTCCAGGAAGCTGCCTGTGACCCTGCATTTCTCCACCAACGTCGAATTCTAAATCAAATATTTCGAAGTTCATATGATCACCGCAGTTAAACAGTGGATACAGACGGTATTTTCCATCGGATTCGGTTAAGGGATCGATAAACTGTTTACTTACTTGAGAAATAGGAATCATGCGTTCGGAAGTAAACGCGGTTACCGGAACCTTTAAACCCATGGATAACTTATAGACCGTGGTGATTGTTGGATTGACTTCCCCACGTTCTAGTTGACTGAGCATGGATTTGCTGATGCCGGTTAATTTCGCTGCCTGCTCGAGGCTAAGTTCCCGTTTTTTTCTAATCTCTTTAAAGTTTTCAGCAACTCGTTGTGTTAAAGTATCCATTGTCTACCTCCAAATCAATAAAAATATGGAACTATTATAGCGAGTGTAAATAAACTTTGCAATAAGTTTTGAATTAAAATTAAATATATTATATTAAGAAAAGCTTCTGCTTTTTTGTTCGATATAATGGAAAAATGTGCAATATGTACTGAAAAAATGCGGATTTAACAAAAAACTCGTGTAAAATATTCAAAAAATATTGACAACTAAAAATATGATATGATATTGTATAGTCTATAAAACGGTCGCGAGCTGTTTGAAAAATGTAATGTGAAAAAAATTGAGGAGGTAACGTGTATGGCAGAGATGGCGATGAATGTCATGAAGGGGTTGGCGCTGTTCGGCGTTGTATTGAATGCATTCCTTTTGTGGCGCAAGACAAAACAATTAAGAGCAACGACAGAAAAGGATGAAGTGTTTGGATTAACGGGGGAAGAGATTTGGCAGAAGCAAAAGCAGCCAAGAAGGGCGATTCCGAATGCAATTATCGGTTTTGTTGCAAACTTTTTTGATACCCTTGGTATTGGTTCCTTTGCACCATCTTCATCCGCATTCAAATTCGCGAAATCCGTAGATGATATTAACATTCCTGGTACATTGAACGTAGGAGATACCTTCCCGGTATGTATCGAGGCATTCTTGTTCTTCGGTATTGTGAAGATGGATCTTTTGACCTTGGCATTGATGATTATTGCTTCCGTATTGGGTGCGTTATTAGGAGCAGGCGTGGTTTCGAAATTCGATAGAAAAAAAGTTCGTTATTCCATGTTTATTGGTTTGTTTATTTTAGGTTTGGTAATGCTTTGCAGAGCACTTGGCGTAGGACCGTTTGGTGTGGTTGGTACGGCTACCAAATTAACCGGTGCAAAATTAGTTATTGCGGTAGTATGTAACTTCGTATTTGGTGCTTTGATGTGCGTTGGTGTTGGATTATATGCACCTTGTATGGCGCTTTGTGCAGTACTTGGACTTGATGTACACTGTGCATTCCCAGCTATGATGGGATCTTGTGCATACCTGATGGCATTTGGAAACGGACCGAAATTCATTAAAGAAGGACGTCTTGATTTCCACGCAACCTGGATGCAGGGTATTTTCGGATGCATTGGTGTATTCGTAGCATATTATGTGGTTAAGAGCATGCCGCTTGAAGTACTTACCTATGTCGTGATTGTTGTTTGCGAGCTGACAGCTGCATTGTTCTTAAAGGACGCAATTTTGAAAGGTTCGGAAGCGTAAGAGTGCTTTCGTTTGAGAGAAAAAAGGCGGAGCTGCTTGGAAAGTGTGGCTCCGTTTTTTTCGAGAAAATGAAAATCCTATTTAGATATGAAAAAACAGAATTTCAGATATAAGTGTGTATACTGTTTCGGGCAGTGGGAGTCATTGACTTTTGTATGCAGAAAAATTATAATATTAAGTGTATTGTAATGTAATTTTTAGAAAATTATAAGCGAAATGATGAATAAAGAGGAGGACTTTACTGTGGAGTTAAAAGCAAATGTGAATGTCGACAGATTTGAATCCGTGTTGCAGGTTGTGGATGCACATACCGTTGGTGAATTCTGTCGTGTTGTTATCGGAGGATTCCCTGAGCCACAGGGGAATACCATGATTGAGAAGAAGAACTGGATGGTTAAGAATTATGACCATGTTCGTACTGCATTGATGTTAGAGCCTAGAGGACATCATGATATGTTTGGTGCATTTCTTTGCGAGCCAATCAACAAGGAAGCAGACTTTGGTGTAATCTTTATGGATACCGGTGGATATTTAAACATGTGCGGACATTGTACCATTGGTGCAGTTACCGTTGCAATCGAGGCTGGTTTAGTAGAGTCTAAGGAAGGCGAGAACGAAGTTGCACTTGATGCACCGGCAGGACTTATTCGTACCAAAGCGATTGTTAAGAATGGTAAGGTAGAATCGGTAACCTTAACCAACGTTCCGGCATTTGTTTATAAAGAGAATTTGACGGTGAATGTAGATGGCAAAGACATTCCATATACCATTTCTTTTGGCGGAAGTTTCTTCGCATTGGTTGACACAACCAAACTTGATATTGGAGAAATCAATGCTAAGACTGTTCCGGAGTATACCAAGCTTGGTATGAAGATGATGGAGAAGATCAACAAGGAAGTAGAAATCAAACATCCGGAATTGGATATTACAACCGTTGATTTGGTTGAATTCTATGGACCGACTCCAAATCCAACAGAAGCCAGTATGAGAAACGTGGTTATCTTTGGAGATAGTCAGGCAGATCGTTCCCCATGTGGAACCGGTACCTCTGCAAAACTTGCAACCTTGCATCACTGGGGTGAGTTAAAGGTTGGCGAAGAATTCATTTATGAGAGCTTCATTGGAACCAGATTCAAAGGTGTAATTAAAGAAACCACGAAGGTTGGATCCTATGATGCAGTGATTCCAATGATTACCGGTAGCTGCTATTTGACCGGATTCGGAACCTATTTAATCGATGAAACCGACCCATTGAAATATGGATTTTTGGTTGGATAAGAAACTTGTAAGGGCCACTTTTTGGTGGCTCTTTTTTTTGCGAAAAATGACAATTCACAGAATTATCTTGAAATTAGTGTATGATATCTTTGAAGCATTGCAACTTGTATTATTTTACTTGGAATGAGCGAGGTTATAGTATGCAAAAACAATCAGAATTAAAGCGTTTGGCGGAAGGATACCGCGACGAAGGAGAGAAACTTTTTAAAGAAGGCCATATGGCAGAGGCAGTCGTGCTTTATCGAAAGGCCATTCAGGTGTACGAACAAATTGATGAACCAACGGAACATGTAGATGCGCAGGTTCGACTGGGGGTTTTGTATGCGTTGTCCGGGGAACAGGATAATGCAATTGAGAGTTATTTGCAAGCGTTAGAAACTGCTGTGAAGGTGGAATACCACTATGCGCAGGCTCGAATTTACAACAATATTGGTAACGATTTGATGGAAATTGGAGAATTCCGACAGGCAAGGGACATGTTTTTGCGTGGCATGGAGTTTACCAAATACGAGGATTGTAAGAAAAACCCGAATTATTATCGAATTACCCTGATACTGAGCATGAACCTGGCATGCACCCATACGTCCCTTAAGCAGCTTGAGGAAGCGGATAAATATATTGCCCAGGCCTGGAAAATTTCGAATCAGGCAAAGGTGGATCGAAGCTTTGCGATTATGGTGTATGAAATTCTGCTTCGGGCAGAGCAAGGAAATCGGGAATTTTATTTTGAGCATATTGATGATGTGTTGCAGACATTAGAGGATGATCCTACGGATCAGGATTTCCAACAGCATACGGAACTGCTTTGTGAACTGTTTGAAGATATGGGAGAGTATGACCGTTGGGAGCGGTTGTTAACTGCTTTTGAAAAGTTTGCAGAGTTACAGGATCAGCTTTACTTTTATATGATCAGTGTAAAATTATGGACGCAGTATTATCGGGCGACCGGTGACCATGTGAATGCTATGCACATGGCGTCGGAGTATTTTCGCTATGCGGAAGCTTATCAAGAAGAGGAGAATAAAAAACGTGCCAGGGAAATTAGTGGAAAGCTGGATTTAAAAATCGCAGCGATGAAACAACAAGAAGCTTCGTTGGTTCGTCATATGGATTTGCTTACCGGAGTGGGTGATCAACAGAAGTTAGATGGAGATTATCAGAAATTGTTAGCGGAGGTGGAACTTTCTCATGGAAACATCGGCATCGGTATTGTGGATATTGATCGCTTCCGCGAAGTGAATGAACAAAAAGGGTACCTGGAAGGTGATAAAGTACTCAAGACGGTGGCTTCGATTTTGCAGGATTGCATGTCGGAGTACGGATTGGTGTATCGCCTTGGCGGGGATAAATTTACTTTGTTATTGGCAGAGTGTACGGAAGAGGGACTGACAGCGTTGGCAGAAGATATCCGGGACAAACTGCCGCAATCGGTATGCCAGGGATTTTCCTATATGACACCGAAGAATGGTCAAACGATGGAAAAGCATATGGAATATGCGCATCGATCACTGAAACTGGCAAAGAAAATGGGACCACGAAGCATTATGATTATTGACAATAGTCAGAAGGATTATCATGCGTTCTACGAGCAGTATCGTAAAAATATGGATGAAACGGCAATGTTAGAAAGCAGTTTCCAAAAAGCAGAGAGCAAAGAGCAGTGGATGATGAATATTTTACAGCGTCGTCAGCGTAATCAGGAATTGATGAGAGAAAATCAGCGTATTATCGGGAAGTATCTGACGCCGCTTTTGAACGGAACCGAGGAAATGACGGAGGAAACCGCCGTGACCCTTGCCCATGAGATTATGGATATGTATGAACATGGCTACATGGAGCATCTGGTGATGCTTGAGGTGGCGAAGATTGTGGAAAGCTTTTTGGAACAGAGTAATCATCCGGAAGAGCATATTAACATGCTCATTGTGCTTGGAGAGGCATATGGACGACTCAATGCCGACGTTTACTTTGATCATACGTATTTGTATTATCGAAAGCTTAATATGTACCGTACCATGTTAAATCAGATTTCGAAGCGTTCCTTGCGAAAAACGCTGTATGAAGCATTTTTACGCGGTGGTGTGATTTTTGCAGAAAGTAAAAGTGTAACGCTGGGGCAGAATTTGGATAATATTCAATATGAACTTGCTTATTTTGAGGAAGCATCCATAAAAGAGACCCTTCGTTTAAGTGATGAAGAAGCCGCTTCAATTCTGGATACGTTTGTCATTCATTCAGTGGCTGGTGCAACCCTTCTTTTTTCGGAGCCGGATCCGGAGAATGAAGAGCTGGTGGAAGCAATGAACTTAATCAAGCCAATTTATGAACGGCAGTTGGGAGACGGTTCGGATATTACAACGGTGGATGACCGATTATATGGAAATTATCATCGCATGCGCTGGCTGCTTGGTGAGTGTGATATGGATGAGTGCTATTTGCAGCACAAGGCATATTTTGAAGCGGTACAGGGGCGTGAAGAAGAGGTAATATTTGAAGAAGCAAGATTCCGCAAGAGCATTACGTTTCGAATGACGTTGTACTATATTCCGGAATTGGTACATATGTGCACACTTCTTTCCAAGGAGCTGGAAGAAAAGGAGCGATCCTATGTTCGTTCACTGATGGAAGCCTATATGATATATTTAAGTGCGCTGCCAAAAGGTGGAAAAGAAACCGGTCTTACCGGAGAAATCTACCATTCCTTCGGGCGGATTATGCGTTATCTGCCGGATTGGATGGATGCATTTGCGTTGGTATTTAAGGTGTTAGTTGAGCGAAATGTGGATAACTCCATTCACTCCCGTATGGTTAGTGAAATCAGTATTCAGTTACTGAATATGATTTACCGCATGGATCCGGCGCTTTTAAAGGGCATTTTTGATTACTGGGAAGAGGATGAAATTCAGGAGCATTACGAAGAAATCCGTGATTTTGTGAAAAATGCGGGGCTAATCCATGATATTGGTAAAATTGAAGTAAATGACATTATCAACCAGCAGGTACGCCGGCTTACGGAATTGGAGCGTGAGAATATTAAGCGACATCCGGAGTATGGTGCCCATCTGGTAGAGAATGCGAAGAGTATGAAACCATATGTGGATATGATTATGGGACATCATCGCTACTATAATGATGAAGCGGGCTACCCGGAATCCTATTATTATCAGGAACACAATAATCCTTTATTGGTGAATCTGCTTCAGATTGCAGATAGCCTGGATGCAGCAACCGATAGCATTGGACGTAGTTATACCAAGGCCAAAACGTTAGAAGAGATTTTGGATGAGCTGGAGATGCAAAAGGGCATACGCTATAATCCGATTTTGGTTGGTATGATGAAAAAGGATAAGGAATTCCAACGTGAGATGAAGGAATTGCTTACCAAAGGTCGTGAAGATATTTGTTTTGAAGTATATCATTCCTATGCGACTTTTGACGAAACAAAAGAATAAACAAATCAGTCTTGCAGCTCTTGCAATGTGCGGGGGCTGCAATCTGTTTTTTTCTGCATGAGAATCTGAATGCCTATGCCTGCAAGAATCAAAAACAATCCAAGAAAAGAGTAAATGGTTACTTTTTCACCCAAAACGTAATGGGTCACAGCCAGGGAAACAAAAGGAGTCAGGTAAGCCAGGTTGGCAATAATTGCTGTGTTTCCGATGTCCAATGCCAGTGCCCAGGTCAGATAGGGAAGTGCGTTGGCAATGATGCCGTTAAAGGCAAGTGCAATGGTATCGGCGGTTGTGGGCATATGAAATTTTCCGGTTGCAATAATCCAAAGAAATGCAATTACAGAACCGGAGAGATAGGAAACGAAGACACTAATGCCTTTGTCGTAGTCCTCTCGTTTATTTAATGTACAATATAGTCCATAGCAAACAGCTGCCATACTACAGAAAATGACTCCGGAGATGGAGGTGTGCAACAAAAAGCGAAAATCCCCGTTTGAGGTGGAGATAAAAATGCCTACAATGGAGCAAACAATGGCAATAAGCTTTGCTATGGTAAATCGTTCTTTTAAGATGATACAGGAAAAAATAATAATCAGTGCCGGCCACAGGTCATTGATTAAAAAGGCTACCTGTGCCGGTAAGGTGACTTCGCCAAGGAGTAAAAACAGGTTATAAAACAGCACGCCTAAGGAACCAACGGCGACCATACGAAGAAGGGTGCCTTTGGAAATGGAACGAAGCTTGGAAAGCGTCCTGTGTTTCACGTTATAAATAAACAAAAATAAAGAAGCAAACAGAAAAGAAAATGCCAATGCATACATGGCATCCAATTGACCGGCTAAAATCTTGGTTACCGTAGCGACCGTGCCCCAACATAATACGGAAATTCCTGCCAGAGCATACTCTTTTTTCAATAACATACGATGTCTCCCTTTACAAAATATTATGGACAAAATAGTCTTTTTTCAATATAACATGTTTGCGTGTTTTTGCAAAGAACAAAAAAGGATTGATTTGTGTACATGAGTGCGTTATAATTTGGATTGGGTTTATGAAGGTGAAAGCCTAAGAAAGAAAAAGGAGAAGGAAAAATGAGTTTTCAAATGATGGAAGCAGCAGGTGTAAGCCTATTCCAGGTAAAGACCATTGCATTAATTATGTTCATTGTGTTTGGCATTATTGCAGTGGGCTATTTGGTTGGAAAGGTGTCCATTAAGGGTGTATCCCTTGGAAGTGCTGCTATTTTTATTGTTGCTTTGGTAGGAGGACATTTTTTACAGCAGGGTCTTGACCATATCCCGGCGTGGACAGAGGCCGGTGGATGGGACAGCGTGAAGCCCTATTTCAGTATGATTCAGAATTTGGGATTGGTGCTGTTTGTCACCAGTGTTGGATTGATTGCAGGGCCGACGTTTTTTAAGAACCTGGTTAAGAATTTTAAATCCTATGTGTTACTTGGATTTGCCATTATTCTGGCGGGTGCCCTGAGTTGTGCGCTGATTATTAAATTGGTTCCGGGCATGAATTCAGCCATGGCAGTTGGTCTTTTGTCAGGAGCGTTGACATCGACACCTGCGTTTGCAGCGGCACAGGGTGCGTTGGTTGACAGCCCATTTTATGATCAGGTGGCAGTAGGTCTTGGTGTTGCGTATCCTTTTGGCGTAATTGGTGTTGTTTTATTCGTTCAGATTATTCCGAAGCTGGTACATGCAGACATGGAGAAAGAACGTGCGCTTCTTGACGGCGCTTCCGGCGTTGAGAAGAAGGCAATTCGTCAGGATTTGTTTTATATGGATAAGTTCGGATTAGGCGCTATGGCGTTAACCATTATGGTGGGTATTATTCTCGGTGGAATAAATATTCCACTTGGACAGGGACAGGCATTTAGTCTTGGAACTACCGGTGGTCCATTGATTATCGGATTGATTTTTGGTCATTTTGGACATTTGGGTAAGTTGAGCATGCAGGTGAAGAAAGAGGTACTTTCTCTTTGTCAGGAACTGGGATTGATTTTGTTCCTTACCGGTGCCGGCGTGGATGGTGGACGTAAATTTGCCACCACCTTAAGTGAGTTTGGTTTTTCTCTCTTTGTCTGGGGAGCAGTCATGACCATGATTCCATTGTTGCTGGGCTATTTTATTGCGCGCTACGTATTGAAGATGAGTCTGTTCAATACCTTGGGTTCCCTGACCGGTGGTATGACCTCAACTCCGGCGCTTGGTGCATTGATTAATTGCACAGGTACATCCAACGTAGCAAGTGCGTACGCTGCAACCTATCCGATTGCATTGATTGTTGTGGTACTTTGCTCACAGTTATTGACACATTTATAAGTGAAATAGGTTAAGTTAGGATATGGTATGCAACTTACAGCAAGCATGTTTTTGATTGTATGCCCGTTTATTTTTCTGGCGGGCTTTGTGGATGCCATTGCAGGGGGAGGCGGAATGATCTCCCTGCCGGCATACCTGATTGCAGGAGTTCCGGTACATTCGGCTCTTGGCACAAATAAATTATCCTCCATGGTGGGAACCTGCGTATCAACGATTCGGTATTGCAGACATGGTTTTGTGGATTGGGCGTTAGCGGGCCCCAGTATGGTGGCAGCGGTTTTGGGCTCTCTTGTGGGAGCGAATTTGGCACTTCTTGTAACGGGAACGGTGTTACAGGTGGTGCTTTTGGTCGTGTTACCCCTCTTGGCAGTGTATATTTTTCGAAATCGAAGCTTTGAATCTTCGAAAGGACATTCCCTAACCCGGAAACAGGTGCTTGTGTGGGGGACAGTTATTACTTTTTTTATTGGAATTTTTGATGGATTTTATGGTCCCGGAACCGGTACGTTTTTATTGATTCTGTATACGTCGGTGTTGGGGCTCGATGTAAAAACGGCTTCCGGAAATGTGAAGCTTGCAAATTTATCGTCGAATGTTGCCGCATTTATGACATTTTTGATGCATGGACGCATGGTTCTCTTGCTTGGAGGTGTGGCAGCATTGTTTAGTATCGCCGGACATTATGCTGGTTCCGGCATGGTAATGAAGAATGGAACAAAGGTTGTACGTCCCATTATATTGGTGGTAATCGTACTTCTTTATATAAAAATTATTGGTGAGATGATAGGATGAGAACAATGGATTTTTTTGGAACGTTGGGACCGGCCTGTGCTACAAAAGAGATATTGAAGGATATGTTTGCAGCCGGTATGACCGGTGTGCGGTTGAATCTGTCCCATACCAGTCTTTCGGAGTGTGAGGATTGGATTGGGCAGTTGGATTTGGCATCGGAAGGCCGGGTGATGAAGCGGAAGCTTTTGATTGATTTACAGGGACCGGAGCTTCGTATCGGTGTGTTGAAGAAGTCGCTTTTGCTTGAAGAAGGGCAGCGGGTGTGTTTGGCAGAGGCCGGAGAGAAGTCAGGAAGTATTCCTGTAAGCAAGCAGATTTTATGGAAATTGGAACCGGGAAACAAGGTTCTGTTAGATGATGGAAAGTTGTTGCTTCGTGTGGTGGAAATCGTAGATCACGAAGGCAAAGCGATTGATGAAGTGTGTCCTCCGGGTGGCGCGGTGGCTTGCGAAGTGGAACGTGGAGGAATGCTTCAGAGCCGAAAGAGTATCGCCATTCCCGGAGTGAAGATTGATTTACCGACGTTGACTGCATCGGATATTAAGAATCTTGGTATGGCGAAGAAATATGGTGTGACAGGTGTGATGCTCCCCTTTGTGCGGGGACGTCAGGATCTGGTGAACCTTCGAAATACCTTGATGCAGGCAGATGCCAGCCATATTAAGATTTATGCTAAGATTGAGAATTTAGAAGGGGTAAAGCAGCTTGAGACATTGCTTGACGCCTGTGATGAGATTGTAATCGCCAGAGGTGATTTGGGAAATGCCGTTGACTTATGCAAGCTACCGCGTTTGCAGGAAGAAATTGCGGAGGTTTGTAAGCAATATGGACGCAAGTTTATGGTCGTTACCCAGATGCTCGCCAGCATGGAAAAGGCGGAGGTGCCAACCAGAGCAGAAGTTACGGATATTTATCATGCAGTGAAACAAGGGGCTTCTTCTGTGATGTTAACAGGAGAAACTGCAGTTGGCGTGAATCCGGTGAAGGCGATGGAGGTGTTGGTTAATACGGCGAAAACTGCATTGTAAGTGTAAGTAGGTGGACTATGGATATTTTTGAATATATGCGTGAGCAGAACAAGGAGCAGGACGCGCCGCTTGCCTCACGAATGCGTCCCAGGACATTAGACGAAGTGGTGGGGCAGCAGCATATTGTAGGCAAGGACAAGTTGTTGTACCGCGCGATAACGGCGGATAAGCTTCAGTCGGTTATTTTTTACGGTCCTCCCGGAACAGGCAAGACAACGCTGGCAAAGGTAATTGCCAATACGACAAGTGCGAATTTTACCCAGTTAAATGCTACTGTTGCCGGGAAGAAGGATATGGAAGCCGTAATTCAGAAGGCGAAAGATGATGCCGGCATGTATGGCAAGAAGACGATCTTGTTTATTGATGAGATTCATCGGTTTAATAAGGGGCAGCAGGACTATCTGCTTCCTTTTGTGGAGGATGGAACCGTGGTTTTAATTGGCGCAACTACGGAAAATCCATATTTTGAGGTTAACGGGGCGCTTTTGTCCCGATCCATTATATTTGAGTTGAAGTCCTTGGATAAACAGGACATAGCAACGCTTTTGATGCGCGCAATTTCTGATGAAGAGCGGGGAATGGGCGTGTATCATGCAACCCTTACAAAAGAGGCCTGTGACTTTTTGGCGGACATTTGTAACGGTGACGCCAGGGCAGCATTAAATGCTCTGGAATTAGGTGTTTTAACCACACCAAGAGCGGAGGATGGAACCATTCCGATTACCTTAGAGGTGGCAAGTGAATGTATCCAGAAACGCGTAGTAAAATATGATAAAAACGGAGATAATCATTACGATACCATCTCCGCTTTTATAAAAAGTATGCGTGGTTCCGATCCGGATGCAGCAACCTATTATCTGGCGAAAATGTTATACGCGGGGGAAGATATCCGGTTTATTGCCAGACGTATTATGATATGTGCGGCGGAAGATGTGGGACTGGCAGATCCAATGGCATTGAATGTAGCAGTGAGCGCCTGCCTGGCGGTAGAGCGGGTAGGAATGCCGGAAGCGCAGATTATTTTGTCGGAGGCAGTGAATGCAGTTGCCACTGCGCCGAAGAGTAATGCTTGTTGTAATGCGATTTTTCAGGCGATGGATTGTGTGAAGAATCACACCACCGCTCCGGTGCCGGTTCACTTGATGGATCATCATTACGCAGGAGCGGATAAGCTTGCCCACGGTATTGGGTATCAGTATGCGCATGATTATCCCAATCATTATGTGAATCAACAGTACTTGCCGGATGGGTTAACGGAGGAGACGTTTTATGTGCCAAGTGAACAGGGACATGAGAAAGCGATTCGTGAGCACTTTTTCCGGATAAAGGGGAGAGAGTACCCGAAAGAACAGCAGTAAGAAAGCGAGGGTATGGCAGTGAACTATAACACGTTAAACAAGCAATTGGAAGCGCTTGTGGAGGATGAGAAGCATTTTATACCGAATTTGGCCAATGCGTCGGCACTTTTGTATGAGAGCCTGCCGGATTTGAATTGGGCCGGATTCTACCTGATGGATCAGGGAGAGCTGATGCTTGGACCGTTCCAAGGAAAGACGGCTTGCATACGGATTAAAGTAGGCAAGGGTGTTTGTGGCACGGCGGTTTCGAAGGATGAGACCATGCTTGTGGAGGATGTGCATGCGTTTCCGGGGCATATTGCCTGTGACTGTGCATCCAATTCTGAGATTGTGGTGCCAATTCATAAAGACGGGGAGATTTTTGGAGTTTTGGATATTGATAGTCCAACGGTTGGTCGTTTTACAAAAGAGGACAAGGAAGGACTCGAGGAGTTTGCCCGGATTCTGGAACAACATATTTAAGTTAAAAAGCGGGAAAACCGCAAAAAAAGGATAAAGAAGGTAAAGAGTATGAAAACATTTCAGGAAATGTCAAAAGAAGAGTTATTGAAAGAAAAGGAGAGCTTAGAGGCAGCCTATCATGATTATGAGGTAAAGGGGTTATCTTTGAACATGGCAAGAGGAAAGCCTGCAACTGCACAGTTGGATTTAGCGAATCCAATGTTGGATGTATTAAACAGTTCCTCTGATTTTATGTCTGTGGACGGTGATGTTCGTAATTACGGAGTAATTGCCGGTATTACAGAAGCAAGAGAATTCATGGCACAGATTATGGAATGCGATAAGGACGAAGTGATTGTTGGTGGAAATGCATCCCTTACATTAATGTATGATATGGTATGTCGTTCTTATACCCATGGTGTGATGGGATCTACACCTTGGTGTAAACTTGATAAGGTGAAGTTCTTATGCCCTGTTCCGGGATACGATCGTCATTTTACCATTACGGAACATTTTGGAATTGAAATGATTAACATTCCAATGAATGAAGAAGGACCGGATATGGATTTGGTTGAAAAATATGTAAACAACGACAGTTCCGTAAAGGGTATCTGGTGTGTTCCAAAATATGCAAACCCATCCGGAGTTACCTATTCGGATGAAACGGTAAAACGTTTCGCAGCTTTGAAACCGGCAGCAGAAGATTTCCGTATTTATTGGGATAATGCATACTGTGAGCATCATCTTTACAAGGATGATCAGGATCAGCTTTTGAATATTTTGGATGAGTGCAAAAAAGCAGGAAATCCGGATATGGTTTACGTATTTGCTTCCACATCCAAGATGTCTTTGGCAGGTGCAGGTATTTCTGCAGTGGCAACGTCCAAAGCCAATCGTGAGCACTTATTGAAGCTGATGAATGCGCAGATGATTAGTTTTGATAAAGTAAATCAGCTGCGACATGTTCGTTTCTTTAAGGATATCAATGGTTTACGTGCTCATATGATGAAACAGGCGGATATTCTTCGACCAAAATTTGAAATGTTATTAAATCTGTTTGACAGGGAGTTAGCCGGAATTGGTGCCGGTACCTATAGCAGACCGAAGGGTGGATACTTTATTACGTATAATACCATCGATGGCTGTGCAAAGCGTGTTATTGAACTTTGCAAGAATGCAGGTATGGTAATGACGGGTGCAGGCGCACCGTTCCCATACAAAAAAGACCCAACAGACAGTGTCATTCGTATTGCGCCATCGTTACCACCAATGGAAGAATTGGAAGTGGCTGGCAAATTGTTTGTTGTCTGCGTGAAATTGGCAACGGTAGAGGCACTGTTAAAGTAAGGAGATTTGATTTTGGATTTTACAAATGAACCAATGAATAATCCGGTAGTGCCGGAGCAACCGGTGAAAAAGAAAATTCCTATGTGGATTATCCCGGTTGTTATTGTGGTAATTGCAGCCGTCGTAGCAGCAGCGTTATATTTTACCGGATTTTTCATGAGCAGGAATGATAAGATATTAAAGGCGATGGCGAATACCTTTAAGCCGGATCATTCCTGGGAGAAGATTTTTAACCCTGAAATTTACCAGAGTGGTGTATATACCGTAGATTTTGATGGTAAATTAAGTTCAGAGGAAGCAACCGGTATTACGAATGAGTCCGATGTGAAGGTCAAAATGGCATTGGACCGTCCGAAAAAGCAGTCTTATTTGTCTGCTGAAATCGGTATCGCAGGACAGAGTTATTCCGGAACCGTGTTGATGGATGACAAAGAGATTCGTATTGCGTCTCCGACTATTATTGACCAGGATGTGCTTGTGTATAACTACACCGAAGCGGTTACCGGTTATTTGAAGCAGATCGGCGATAAATACGGAATCACTTTTGATGACTTGAATGAGGCGTTGAAGAATTCTTTTGAAACTTCTAACAAAGGTACTACGTATCTTGAGGAGATGAAAAAGGTAACACGTCAAAAATTCGATGAGTTGAAATTTGAGGATACTTCCGATTCTACTTATACAGTAGACGGAAAGGAAGTAAAGTGTATAGGTTATCAGGCGACCCTTACCAAAGAGTGGACCAAGGCACTTATGGATGAGTATGAAAAGCTTACGAAGGAATACATCGAAAGCTTTGAAAACCTTCAGTTGAAAGGTAAGAGCGCAGATGATATTTTTAAAGATTCTGATAAGTTTAGTGAAAAAGTAGATGGTTCTCTTTTATCATTTTACTTATATGAGGATCGCGTTGCAGCCATTGGCATTGATGCACAAAGCGGCAACAACCTTGAAATTCGTATTGAGGGTGGCGCAACACCACTTGAGAATGTAACCATTCATTCTGTTAATAAGGAAAAAGGAAATTCCGATTTTGTTCGTAAAGGTTCTACAAAAGGAACGGTGGAAGAACGTACATACCTGAATAACGGTGAAGAAATTCTGAAAACAAGTTACGATTGCAAGAATGGTAACTTAAAGATTACGGCAAAAGGCTTAACCGTTGATGGTACTGTTAAGGTGTCTCCAAAGGCGGAGATTGAGTCTATAACAGCAACGGGACAGGAATATAAGTTGAATGATATGGATGCGATGCAGTTCCAGACATTGGTGTACAAGATTATGAGCAAATTCGCCTCTAGTGCGTATGGCGGTTATGGTAGCTATGGCTATGGAAACCGTTAGGAATGTTTGGTAAGAAAGGATTATTAGCATGACGATTGTAACAACCATGGTGAAGTTGTTTGCGGCCATGCTGTTGGGATTGGTACTTGGAAAGAAAGATATTTTTGATCCAACTACCTGTAAAAAACTTTCACGGGTCATTGTTAATGTTACCGGTCCGGCGTTGGTGCTTTGTTCCGTAACTTCTACGGATGGCACCGACCCGCATCGGGTTATGATTGCTTTTGCATTTGGTGTGGTATGTTATTTGATTTTGCCATTCCTGGGTTACTTGTTTGCAAAAGTATTGAGAGTGGAAAAGGATTTGGTGGGGACTTATATTCTCACCATTCTTTTATGTAACAACAGTTTTATGGGATTCCCGGTAGTGCAGGCACTACTTGGAGAGGAGGCAATTTTCTTTACTTCCATTATCCATTTTGGATTTAATATTATGTTCTATGCCCTGGGCCTTGCGTTGGTACGACGCGATGCATGTGCGGATTCCGGCGAGAAGTTTCAGCTGAAATCCATTTTTAACGCAGGTACGATTGCAGCGATACTGGTAATGGTGATTTTCTTTGGACATTTTACCATACCGGAGGTGATTGTAGAGCCCCTCAGTTTTGTGGGGAGCTTGACTATGCCGTTGTCTATGATGATTATCGGCGCCAATATGGCACAATATCGGATGGCAGAAGTATTTGCGGATAAGCGGATGTATGTGTTGGCAGTAATGCGTTTACTTATTGTTCCGTTGCTGGTATATGTAGTGTGTGTAAGCTGCTCGCTGGATGGCTATTTAACCAAGGTGGCGACGATTACCTTTGGTATGCCGGTGGCGGCATTGGTAGCAATGGGAACCTCACCGTATGAGAAGCAGGGCAAAGTAGGAGCGGTATCCGTTGCGTTTACTACGATTTTTTCGCTCATTAGTATCCCACTTTGGGCAATTATGCTGGGAATATAAAAAGTGTTCAGACAGAAGTGTCTGGGCATTTTTTGCATAAAGGGGGAGAAAAATTGACAAATGTGTGAAAAGCTTTTCTCCTTATTGGGCATAGCATGGTGGGATTCCGATGCTATGCCCTTTGTACTTAGGAGTGCTTTTGGGCAGATGTTTTCTGCGCGTCTTCTTTCATTGTATCCGCTATTTTGGCGGTTCCAAAATGGTATACCTCTTGGTAGGCTGCAAGTTGTTCTTCGGACACATGGCCGGTGGGAATCAAGCCGGTGCAATCCGTTGGACAAGCAGACTTCGTTAAATAATCATAGTCTGGACAGTTTGTTTTTTTCATTGTCATTTCCTCCCAAATTAGCCTGTGTATAGGCAATTGCGAAACTGCTCTGCGGCGTATGCCGCATGAGCAATTTGCATAATAAATCGTCTCTGCAAGAGTTTCGCAATTACCTATAGCCTGTGTAATTCTTATGAAAATTATGCACAAAAGCTATAGAATTCGGGCTAACTTCACGATATAATCATAGAAGTCTATTATGATATAAGATACCACAAAAAGGAAAGGATGCTTTTATATGAGAGTGGATTGGAGAAAGAAGATAAAGAAGATAACGGCAGTAGCCATGACATGTTGTATGGTCATTGGCTGCTTTAGTATGGTGCCGGAAAAGAAGGCGCAGGCCGCCGGTGATAATAGGTTACTTGGTGAGCTATTTGAAACTAATATGAATACGAGTACGGGGATATTAACAATAAACTCAGAGGCTGATTTGCAGCTGTTAGCGAATTATGTTAATGATGAAACGAAAGATGACCAGGGAAACTCTACCTTGTTGGGAGCTAAGTTAGAAGAGATACGACAGGCGGCTGAACAAGCGGCTCGTTCCTCCTCTAGTGATTGGGATAGTTTGTCGGATGCAGCAAAGAAACAAAAAATTGATGCAGAATATGCGAACAGGGTAGGAAGTCCCAATCGTTCTCTTAGTGGAGTAACGGTTAAATTGGGAACAAGTATTGCGTTAAATGGCTCTAGTTATCTTCCAATTGCGAAGAAAACGGCTTTTGAAGGTACGTTTGATGGAGATAATAAGACAATAAGCGGGCTGTCACTGATGAATGTGGATACTGACGCGGGCTTATTTGGCGTAGCCGGAAATGGGGCAAAATTTCAAAATGTTACGGTATCAGGAACAATTACATCCCAAAAGGGAGATGTGGGATTACTCCTTGCAAAATCAGAAGCAGGGGAAGTGAGTTTTGATAATATTACGGTAAGTTCCGGTGAGGTATCTACGGATCAGGGAAATGCCGGCATGATTGCCGGAAATGTGAATGGTACGTTTTCTAATTGCCGTATTGATACGGGTGCAGTTGTAAATGCAAACGCGGGAAGTGCCGGTTTGATTGTTGGAACGGTAAGAAGCTCGGGCAATGCATTTAAGGATTGTACGGTAAGTGGAAGCATTGGTGGCGGTTCGGTTGCAGATACGTTGGCTGGTTTGTTAGGCGGTGAGATTACCGGTAATATTCAGAATGTTGATGCAACAGGAATGGTGACAATATCTAAGGGAAGTGCAGGTATGTTGGCCGGAAAATTGTCCGGCTCGTATGAAGGATCCAATAAAAAAGCAGCGAATGTTTCTATTTCTGTAGAGGATGGAAAAGCAGGCATCTTTGTGGGAGAGTTGGTAAGTGGCACGCTTTCTAACTGTGAATCAGAGGCAACGTGTAACGTTACCATTCAAGATGGAAAAGCGGGGGGCGTTGCCGGAAGCGCCAGTGGTACCATTTCAAATTGTAAAATTGGTGGAACGGTAACCGGAAAAACAAACGGTAGCCATTATTTAGGCGGCATAGTGGGCGAAAGCTATGGAACGCATAGCGTAAGCGGAAATACGTTTCAGGGTAACGTCAATGGATTAAGCACGAATTCTGTCGTAGGTGGAGCTGTTGGAATTAACATGGGAACACTTAGTGTTTCGAATTTTAAAAATGATAATGCGCCGGGAAGTTCTGGTGTATTGGGTGGAATTATAGGAGAGAATAGAGGAAACTGTTCCTTAGACAAAACAGATAACAACAAAGCTTTAGGAACAGATGGGAATCTTCCGAATATTGTGGGTGGTTTGATTGGCCGCTATAGCGGTGGAACCATGAATCAAGATGCACTTAATGATAGCCATAATAAAGCATCTTTGCGTGCAAATAAAGTGGTTGGCGATATAATAGGAGAAGCAACAGGCGGAAGCGTCAATTTGAATAAATACGAGACAGAAGCTGTGAGTTTAATTGCGGAAACCGAGGGTGGTTTTGTAGGAAGCGTGAAAGATTCGGCGGATGTTCGTTTGACGAATTGTAAAAGAAAAGGAACGTTAGGTTCATACGTTGGAAATGATGATGTAAAAGGTGGTTTTATAGGTGCCGTAAACGGTGGTACGGTAAAAATTAAAAATTTGGAAAACGAAAAAGAAATCACCAGTAACAACGCAGGTAGTATCGTGGGTGGAATTATTGGGAAAGTCGAAGGAACACCAAGTATAGAGATAGCGACGTGCAAAAACTTTGTGGATTTAAAAGCTAGCCACTATGCAGGCGGAATGATCGGAAGAGTATTAGGCGGAGACATTATCATTACGGATTGCCAGGCAAAGGGCAACGTTGATGCAGAAATAGTAGGTGGAATGGTAGGAGAAATATCATTAGCAAATGCTACCATCAAGTCTTGCCTGTATGATGACAAAAAGGTAGCCGGTGTTACAACAAAATATTCTTTAAAGGCCAGCCAGTGTGCAGGTGGCATTGTAGGCAGCCTTTCAAAGGTGAATACGGTGAAAATTACCGATTGTCATTTCAAAGGAATAATTGATAAGGCGGTATACGTTGGAGGAATTGTAGGTTCCAACGAGGATGGAACAAGTATTGAGATTTCCGATTGCGATTCAAAATACCCGGATATAGAAGGAAAGGATACTGATTTTCATTTAAATGGTACCTACGTCGGTGGCATTTTAGGGAAAACGAATAAGAAAAGTAGTGTTGTAAATACGAAGCTTGCAGTGCAGGGCTGCACCAACGAGCGAAGTGTTGTGGGAGAAACAGGAGTAGCACTTACAGGTGGTGGCATTGTTGGAGAAATTACCTACGACAATAAACCAAGTGCTGCGTATGCCACCATTTCAAAATGCGAAAACCTTGGAGAGGTACGCGGTATTATCAATGGTGTGCAAAGTGAAGAAATCGCAAAGGAAGATAGTGGTGTCTATAAAATTGGCGGAATCTGCGGTGTTTGTAAAGGTGGACTTGTAGAAAAATGTCATAACGATGGTGCTATATCCGGTGGATTCGGTATGGTAGGCACACTGGATGAATTGTCGGAACTTCGTAATAGCTATAATACCGGACAAGCACAGCTTGGTGGCCTGGTTGGAATTGTACGAAAAGGAAATCTATATTACTGCTATACGATTGGAAAAGTACCAACCAAGCGTGAAATTATTGGAGCCATCAGTGATGGATTTACGGTGAAAAGCTGTTACTATTGGAAACAGTATGATGGATATCAGTTAGAAGCGCCAATGACGTTTGCACATGGAGTGCCCTGGAGTAATTTCCAGGATGAAACCAAATCCCTTAGCAAAAAGGAATTTGGAAAGAAAGCAAGCTTTAAAGACTGGGATTTTGATAAAATCTGGGTTATGAAGCAAGATGTACGCGATATTGATCCAAGACCGGTCTTGCTTGGCGTTGGAAGTGAGTCGACAAAGCCAAATGCGGAAGGAGAGGCTGAAGACGACCAAACAGAAGAAAAAGTAGATGAGGCAAACAAAGAAACCTATAAGGCAACCTTAACCATGCCGGATTGGGTTTACGGAGCACCGAATGCAAGCGGATGGACGTTGACACCGGGATATGCGGACAAAGGATATAAGCAAATTATTGTACAATACAAGAAGTTGAGTGAATCTGCATCCGCTTATACAGCAGACCGGCCAACGGAAGTTGGTAGCTATCAGGTTCGCGTTATGTTGCAGGATTCAAACAAATATAAGGATACGGATTGGTTTGGACCGGCAACCTTCCAGATCAAAGAGCAGGATAAGGGAAATACCATTGTAGGATATCCGTTGCCGGTAAGTAACCAGAAAACGGCGACCATTTCCAGCGCAATGGGAAATGGCATTGTTGAGATGGATGAAATAACGGATACGTTTTTGAATCGTATTGTGGGAACCTCCACAAGTTATGATTCCATCAAAATTGATGCATCAAAGGCAACCGGTGCCGTTCGTCAATTGGTATTAAGTCGTTTATCCATGGAAGAATTTTTCAAGATGATGGAACTTCGTCCGTATATTACGAATCTTAAAGTAGATTTTTACAAAGGACAAGTGACCATCCCTTACGAGAAGGCAAAAAGCGTGGTGGCAGAAACCGCGGGCTCTCGATTGACCATAGAGTTGTGGGAGAGAGCGCGTGAAAGTCTTACCACAGAGCAGATGAACGCAATTTTGAACATGCAAGTGGTAACGGTATTGAATCCGCGTGTTACAAGTAACAACGAGCAGGTTTCCATAAGGGACGTAAAGGTTACCTACCCATATACCTTACCGGGAAGCAAAGTAATTGATGATTATGCTGTGTACGGATTGGATGTGGATGGAAGCATGCAGGAGTATCCGTTTACATACTCCGGTGGACAGTTTACCTTTACGGCAGGCTATGAAGGATTGTATGTCATTGCCCTTCGCGAGGACACACGTGTGAACCTTCCAACTTCCACAGCCATCAACGAAGACTTTACCGTGCGTCATTTAGGTAATCGGTTAAAGATCGGATGGGGAAAGGTGGCAGACGCAACCTTTTATGAAATCTTTGTAAAGAAGGCAGGAAGCAAGTTTGATTACACGAAGGTAACCGCTACATCAAAAGAAGGAAATACCTATCTTTTGAAAAAGTTGTCCGGTAAATCCATCAATAACAAAACATCCTATAAGGTTCGGGTTATTGCATGTAAGCGTGTAAATGGAAATCGCGTTCGATTAGGAAAGAGTATGATTGGTTATGTAGTAGGAACCAGGAATAAGAAATATACCAACACGACGTTGGTAACGGTGCGAAGAACCATATGTTTCTTAAACCAGGGAGATACCTGGAGCATCGGTGCCAAGGCGGTTCTGGTAAATAAGAAGAAAAAACTGGTACCGGGCTACACATCGAAGTTCCGTTACAAGTCAGATGATACAACCGTGGCATCGGTCTCCGGTTCCGGAAAGGTAACGGCAAAAAATCCCGGAACCTGTTGCATCTATGTATATGCAAAGAATGGTTTGACGCGAAAAGTAAAGATAACGGTAGAATAAATAAAGCGGCATAGCTGGAGTAGTATTCCGGCTATGCCGTTTTTGCGCACCGTGGGGTGAAGCTATGCAAGGTTAAGCGCCCATATCTTTTTCGTATTCCCGGATGAGAATTTCGGCCACCGTAACTACAGCAAATTTTACCATTTCTATACAGTGTGCTTTGCGCTCCGGTGACATTTTCTCGAATCCTTTGGTAAGAATGCGACAACAAACGGCACCAAAGTTCTCTTTGAAGCGGTCATGGAGTTCGTTGGTTAATTCAAAGCAACGCAGATTACGTGGGTCTCCCGGTGTGGTTCGACCGTAGACGAAGCCGATGCACATAGCACCGCCGGCGACGGCGCCGCAAATACATCCGGCACCGCCAAAACCCCAGGGAATGCCGCTGCTCATGGCAATGGCACAATCAGGAATGTCTAATTCCAGTGCTTTTCGAATGGCGAAAATAACAGATTCTGAGCAAGTAAAACCGGAGGTAAAAACATCTACGGCCTCTTCTTGTAACTTTTCCATATCAATATCCGTTCTCATTTGTATGAATCCTCCAATGTATTTTTTTCTTCATTATAAGAGATATTAGAGAAAAAGAAAAGACAAAAATCGGTCAATGTGTTATCATAGTGACAGAAAGTTTGAAGGGAGAATAACGAAATGAGCATGAGTAGGGGAATTTTGCAGAACAAGGTGTTTTTGTATCTGACGGAATTTTTTGCCGGAATGTCGGTGATGGCGGTGGAATTAGGAGCCAGTAGATTACTTGCACCGTATTTTAGTTCCTCGCAAATTGTGTGGACTATTATTATCGGAACCATTATGATTGCCATGGCACTTGGAAATCTGTATGGCGGTCGCAATGCGGATAGAAAACCGAATCCGGACACATTGTATAGAAGAATCTTAATCGCGGCCCTTTGGATAGCAGCGATACCGGTGGTGGGCAAACCGGTGATTTTGGGAATTTCGGCATTGGTAATTTTTACGGTAAATGCCCATTTTTTGACGATAGCCGCTTTTGCCGCGTGCATGGTGGTCTTTGTGTTTCCGCTTTTCTTATTGGGAACGGTTACCCCATCCCTTGTGAAGTATACGGTGGATAATCTGGAAGAAAATGGAAGACTGGTGGGAAACTTAAATGCGTGCAACACCATTGGAAGTATTATCGGTACCTTTGTGCCTACATTTATCAGTATTCCGGCGGTGGGAACAGCTATTACATTTTTGATTTTTGCAGGAATTTTGATGGCTCTTTCTGTGGGATATTTTGTTAGTGAGGGAATTGGAAAACACAAAGGGAAAGTAGTGGTTGGCCTGACGGCGTTTCTTTTGTGTTGTATGTTCGGACATAATGGAAGTTTTGCTTTTTGGCAGCATGACTTAACCTATGAAGGGGAGTCGGTTTACAATTATCTGCAGGTGTATGAGGATGACAGGGAGGTGGTGTTGTCCACCAACGTGTTGTTTGGTGTGCAATCCATATATCAGAAGGAAAAAGGACTGACAGATATGTATTATGACTACGCCATGGCTGCACCGTACATGGCGAACTGTTTGGAGAAAGAAAAGGCAGATATTTTGGTACTGGGAATGGGTACCGGAACGTATGCGACACAGTGTAAGCGCTTTTTTCCAAATTTATCCATCAAAGGTGTAGAAATTGACGAAAAAATTACGGATCTGGCGCATCGGTATTTTTCCCTGCCGCAGGATGTGGAAGTAGTGAATTACGATGGCAGAGCCTATCTGCAGACGGAGACGGAGAAGTACGATGTTATAATGGTGGATGCGTATCAGGATATTACCATTCCATTTTCCATGTCATCGAAGGAGTTTTTTTCCCTGGTGAAAAAGCATTTAAAACCGGATGGCGTGATGGTTGTGAATATGAATATGCGGGATGACAGTGAGGGGAATATCAATCAGTATTTAGCGGATACCATAGCACATGTTTTCCCGGAAATATACACGGTGGATGTGCCAAACAGCACTAATCGGGAGCTTTTTGCAGGAAATAGAGAAGGCTATTTGGAGACATTCGGTCACAATTACAACCTGGAAGTAAATACGGCTTTGTGGAACCGAATGAATGAGATAGCGAAACATTTGAAACCTTATCAGGGAAGTGGTTACTGCATGACAGATGACCACGCACCGGTGGAACTTTTGGGCATGAAAGTGATAGACAAGTTGATTTAGGTAATTGCGAAACCCTTATGCCACGAACGTGGCATGTTGAATTTGCATAAAAATCGTTCTCGCAAGTTCACTTGCAGAGACGATTTATTATGCAAATTGCTCATGCGGCATACGCCGCAGAGCAGTTTCGCAAATATCTACAAGTTGATTGCCAAGGAGGTTGCATATTACCGGGATGTGTATAAAAAAGGTGGGGTTGGTGAACTTTTAAAGGTACTTTAAAAAATACTTGAATTATTCAGTTTACGTGCTATAATGTGTTTGAATTATGCAAACAGATAAAAGGAGAGTATAGTATGGAATTTTTCTTGGATACAGCAAATGTTGATGAGATTCGCAAAGCGAATGATTGTGGAGTAATTAAGGGTGTAACAACAAACCCATCTTTGATTGCGAAATCCGGTAGAGATTTTAATGAGGTAATTAAAGAGATTACTTCTATCGTAGATGGACCAATCAGCGGAGAAGTGAAAGCCACCACCGTTGATGCGGAAGGAATGATTAAGGAAGGTCGTGAGATTGCCAAGATTCACAAGAATATGGTAGTTAAGATTCCTATGACTATGGAAGGTTTAAAGGCAGTTAAGGTTTTGAGCGCTGAAGGTATTAAGACCAATGTTACGTTAGTGTTCACTGCAAATCAGGCACTTTTGGCTGCAGAGGCAGGAGCAACTTACGTATCTCCGTTCCTCGGAAGATTGGATGACATCAACATGCCTGGTATTGATTTGATTCAGACGATTTCTGAGATTTTTATGAACTACGGATATGAAACACAGATTATAGCAGCGTCCATTCGTAACCCGATTCATGTAACGGATTGTGCATTGGCAGGTGCAGACATTGCAACGGTTCCATTTAAGGTGTTAGAGCAGATGATGAAGCATCCGTTGACTGATCAGGGAATTGAGAAATTCCAGGCTGACTATAAAGCTGTTTTTGGAGAATAATAATACCTAAAAATATGATAATACAGGAAGGAGACGTTGAGAAATGAAAGAAGAATTCTACAAATTGGTGAGAGATCGGGTACCGGAGATTATGAAGAGCGAAGGCGCTGTTGTTCAGTATCAGGTGATGGAAGATAAATACTATCGCAATGAGTTGTTTTTAAAGCTTCGTGAGGAAGCACGCGAGTTAATGGATGACCCACACGACGTTGAAGAATATGCAGATATTCTCGAAGTGCTTGACTGTATTATGAAGTTACATGGGATTTCCTTTGATGCGGTTATGGAAACGAAAGCGAAGAAACGCGAGCAGAAGGGAAGTTTTACGGAGAAATACTTCTTGTATCACTCTGAAACAATTTAAAAAGTTTGCTTTTTTATAGAAACAGGAAACTATCCCACTTGACAGAACTGTCAAGTGGGATTTTTTACGGAAAAAATGGAAACTTCACAAGGGATACAGAGCGTTCACAAAATTGACAAATACTATCAAGGATAGTAAAATTAAAGATAATTGAGAAACAACTATAAAAATGTAACCATAGGAAATAGTACTGTAAGAGAAAGGTGACGAGACAATGAGAAGAAGAATTACAGCATTTTTTTTATCGATTATGTTGGCAATGGGAATCGTTGGTGCGGATATTGCAGCAATGAACGATGCCAGCGTAGTGGCAAATGATACGCCGGAGGTCGGCGCTGAAGAGGGCGACTTTCCGGATGAGATGGCTATAGAGACCACGGATGTGGCACAGTCGGATGAGAAAGAGGAAGTTTCCAGAGAGGAGATAGAGAAAGAGCCGGAGGAGGAAACCGTACCGGAAGCGGTACAGATGGTAGACTTTGTAGATGGCGTTAAGGTTATTCTTGATACGCAGGAAGGTGTGTTCCCAGAAGGTGCATCCTTACAGGTAAAGAAGGTTGATAAGAAGTCAATCGCTATGCCGCACGTTGTTGCAGCTTACGATATCAAAGTTGTAGACAATGCGAAGGAAGAAGTGGAGCCTGCCGATAATGTTTGGATTACGTTGGAGGGAATGAATCCTTCCGGAAAAGCATTAGAAGTTTATCATATTACAGAGAATGCAGAAACGGAAATGACTACTTGCAATGAGGGAGAGGATGTTCGCTTCGCAACCAATCATTTTTCGACCTATGCAATTGTAGATGGTGAAGAGCAAGTACAAGTGGAAGACGGTGCAGAGCTTCTTGCGGAAGATGGCGTGCAGGTTCTTTACAATAACAAGGAGCTTTCAGACGATACAAAGATTTCTGTAGAGGACGCTCTGAGTTTAAGTTATAAGTTTAAAGCCCCCTTGGTATTTGATATGGATGTTACCGGGGCTACAAGAATCAATACCAATACCTATTATCAATTACCTTCTGTTACAGGGGAGGCAGCAAAGTATTTTGCGTGGACGAATGTGACACCGGTACCCATTTTGGCAGAGGATAATACCGAACTTGGTAAGCTTATTGTGAATAAGGAAGGCAACGTATTTGTCCAGTTTACATACACCGATGCGAAACCGGTGTATGAAGTAACAGTTGGTTTTGATTTTGCATTTTCCAAAGAAGCAATCAACAAACAGGAACGTGTAGCATTTTCTCTTGGAAATGAAAGGGATTATTCCATTGCCTTTAAAGAATACGAACCGGCAGAACCAACTGTGACCAAGACAGGAGAAGCAGAGGGCGAGACGATTCATTGGACCGTTACGGTTACCAACGCAATTAATCCGATTGCCCATAAGGAAGGATTCATTTTAAAGGATTCCTTCGTAAGTAATCAGAAGCTTAACGAGGAAAGTTTTAAGGTAAATGGAGAATCACAGAGTGTAGTGCAGAATGCGGAAGCTTCCGGATTTGAATATGCATTTGTGAATGAGGAATCCGAAGGAAAGACGGTTTTCACCTACGATACAACGGTGAATTTACTGACAAAAGCAAACTGTGAGAAAAATGGAACCATTACAAAGGACATTTGGAACAAAGTGGAATTGCTGGATAAGGAGAAAAGAGAGCAAATTGGTAATCCGGCTGAAGCTAAGGTGGAAGCGAGAAAGGAATTAAAAACATGGATTGCAAAGACGGGTGGCAGCGTGGATAAGGATGGTATCACAGAGTGGACCATTACGGTTACCAACAATGGCTATCCGTTAAAGGATGTGGTTTTGTACGATCGTTTTGTTACAGATAACAGCACCACAATTAAGATGATGCAGGACACATTGAAAGTCGTAAATAAAAATGGTAAGTCGGTGGATGTTACCCCATCGTATGCGTCCGGTACGTATGGTTCCGAGTCCTATGACTGGAGCGTTGCGCTTGGAAATATGCCTAGTGGGGATGAGGAATATACCATTACTTACAAAACTCAGATTGATAAGTATACAGACTTTAAACGAATGAATCATGCAACGGCACCGCTTAATCAGGCATTCCTTTCGTATACATTTGATTTTCAGGATGGAAATGGAGAGACGAAGGTGCAAGGGCCAACGGTTAAGCAGCCGTATTCCATTACAACCAATGCGGCCATATCCGAATCCGGAAAAATTGATACAACAGCACATTACGTTAATTGGACGGTTGTGGTAAATCAATACGAAGAAACGCTTACGAATATAAAGGTTGGAACGATGATTCCCGATGATCAGACATTTGTAAATGTTTCAGAATTGACTATCAATGGCGAGGACAATAAGGTGGCCATTACTGCTAAGGCAGATGGACAGAATGTGGAGTTTGACCTTGGTAACAATGCGAACGGTAAAAAAGTTCAGTTTGTTATTACAACGAAGGTAAAGAATGCGGAAGTATGGGCAACGAACAAAACAACGCCTTTAAAGAATGCGGTTACGTTAAATGCCGAAGAGGTAAAGGATGTTCATGCGAATGCCACGGTTGATTACATCAGTAAAGTAATTGAAAAGACAGCAGATTCCTATGATTATAATACGCATGCAATCAAATATACCATCGCCATCAATCAGAATAAGATGGAAATGAATAACATTGTGATTACGGATGCGTTAGGAACAGTTAATCCGAATATGCCATTGACGTTCCAAAAGGACAAAGGTGTAACAATCGATGGAGAAAAGTATACGGATTATACGTGGGAAAATGGTGTGTTGACGATTCATATCGATAAGATTGAAAAGGGGACGGAGCCAAAAAAAATCGAATTCTACGCAACCGTAGAGGATAATGAACAGTATAAGGACAATGGTAAATTTACCGTAAAGAATGTTGCAAGTATCAAAACGAATGAATGGAACGAGGAAGTTTCTTCTTCTGAGGCCAACATCGAAATAGACAATAAAGTTCTTACAAAACAGGGTGATTTGAATAAAAACGAGAAAAAAGTAACCTATACGGTAAACATTAATGCTGCACAGCAGCCGCTCTCCAATCAGATTGCCATTGAAGATACGATGGGAGCAAGCTTTTCATTGGATGAGGGCTCGGTAGCATTATACAAAGGTATCGTTAAGAGTGATGGTAGTGTAACAACCGGTGCAGAAATCAAAGACTTTGAAAAAGAAGTCGGGCTGAATGAAACAAAAACCAAAACCGTTTTACGCGTGTACCTTCCAAATGCGGATGGTGAGAAATCCTGTTATGTATTGAAATATACGGTATACGCAGTGAACAAAAAGAACGATTGCAGCAACCACGTAGCCTTCGTAGGATATAGTGTAAGCAGTAAGAATGAGGCGACGGTTAACTTTAATCAGAGCGATTTTAGCTCCGGAAAATTTGGCAACATTGCCATTGTAAACTATACGGTGCAGGAAAAGGATAAACCGGGCATTGCGATACCGGATGTGAAAATCACCATGTATGAAAAAGACAACCCGGAGAATACGGTTGCAACCCTTACAACAAAAGAAGATGGTACCATTACATACGTTGGAATAATTCCTGCGGATAAAGAATATGCGGCAAAAATCGAAAATATTCCGCCACAGTATAAGCAGGCGAATGAGCCATGCGTTGTGAAGGTGAAAAGTGGCGAGCCGGTGGATGTTTTGATAGAATTAGAAAGAGATACCACAGAAATTCCAATCAAGAAATTGACGCAAGATGGAAGTTACCTTTCGGGAGCGAAATTATCGGTACACCATTTAGTAGAAAATGCAGCGGCACAAAGCGTTGATTCCTGGACGACAACAGAAGAAGAACATAAAGTTCCGGTTGTTCTTTATGAAAACTATCAGTTAACGGAGAACAAAGCGCCGGTAGGATATCAGAGTGCGGACGCCATTGTTTTCCGGGCTGAAAAAGATGATAGCGGACAGATTGTTTTGAAAAAGCAAAGCGAATTAAATAGTGGAGCCTGGGACGTGGTGGATGCAATTACGATGGTAGATGCAAAAGCAGGTACGTTCCCGGTTGTGATTAATCCGGTATCGGAGAAATATGAAGAAACCCTGGAAGATGTAAAGATTAAGATTTCACCGAAGGATCCGAAGAAAACGGACAAGGAAATTGTATCCGATGGTGTAAATACCAAGTATTTCTTGCCGGAAGGTGAATATACGCTGACACAGGAAGAGGCACCAAAGGGATTCGAAAAAATAACAACTACCATCACCTTCAAAATAGATGAGAATGGCGAGTTGTATATCGAAAAAGATGGAACCTACGAAAAACAAGAGAAGCCGGAATTGATTTTTGAGAATAAAATGGATTCAAACGTACAGTCCGATCCATTTAAGGTTCGTTTGGAGGACGAAAGCGGTAAGGAAGTATTTGGCGGCGAATATCAGGTTATTGAAGGAAAAGATACGGAAGTAAACAAGGATGAAGCCCCACAGCTTGTTTTTGAAGAGGAAAAGGAAAATCCAATTGATAATCAAACCGTTTGCTATCAGGTAACCTACAAGATTGTAGAGGTAAAGAATCCGGCAGGATACATGCCTATGGAGAAACCGGTATATATCAAAGTTCGTAACGACGGACAGGTATATGTACAAGAGGAAGATGGAGCCTTTAAGAAAGCGGAAAATAACACCGTGCATTTAGTTAAGCGAAAGGCACATAGCGGTGGTGGTTCCTATAGCGGTGGCGGAAGCACGCCGGGTGGAAGCACGCCGGGTGGAACTGACATGCCGGGGACACCGGACGGAAACAACGTGACGGATCCAACGAATCCAACCAATCCGGATCCGAAGGAGGAGGACAATAAGCCTTCCAACAAAACAGAGGATGCGGATGATGACAAGGATGCGGATGATGATAAGGATGCGGACAAGGATGGAAACAAGCCGTCGGCAAAGCCAAATTCGCAAAAGGACAACAATAAGAACGCAACGACAAGTAATACAAGCAAGACGAATAGCAAGACGAATAGCAAGAAGCCACATAAGAATGATAGACAGTATCATACTAAGAATGGAACGCCACGGTTGGCGCAGACCGGTGGATTCTTAGGAACCATTCCTTCCTATGTGTTGGCGGTGGCATTGCTTGTGGTTGGTATGATTTTGAAAAGAAAGAAATAAGGTATGAAAAAAGCGAGACAAGTAATTGCGACGCTTTTGATTGTGGGCGGGGCCGTGTTATTACTCGGCTCCGTTACCATAAGCGTAACGCAATACCAGAGTAAGAAAAAACAGGTAAAACAATTTCATCAAATGATGGAAAAGGTACGTGAAAAAGGCAAACAGGGCAAACAGGATAAGCGAGAGCAAAACGACGTGACGCTTCCGGATGGCGTGTTGTATGTGTTGCGCATTCCATCCATTGGTACGGAGGACCCGGTAAAAGAGGGGGTTACCAAAAGTGCCCTGGCAGCATCCCTTGGCCATGAAACGGATACGGTTCAACCGGGAAGAGTGGGAAATTGTGTGATTGCAGGCCATCGAAATTATACCTTTGGAAAGTTTTTCAACCGGTTGGACGAGGTGAAGGTTGGTGACATGATTTATGTGGATACGGTGGAAGAAACCTACACCTATCGGGTGCGGGAAACGAAAGTGGTGGACCCCACGGAAGTCTCCATTCTGGAAAATACATTAAATGAGCAGATTACACTCTATACGTGTACACCCATTTACATTGCAACACATCGGTTGGTAATTGTCGCAGAGCGAATTTACGAATAATGAGGGGCTGCCTTGTGCAGCTCTTTTTTATTTGGTAAAATAAAGAATAAAAAGCATGGAAGGGAGATACGTGATGCGAAGGATAAGACAAGTTATATTGAGTGCATGTCTGTTGTTGTTGTGCAGCGCCATGTGTAAGATGCCAGGCGCAACTGCAGAAGCTAAGAAATTAACCATACATATCAAGAATGCAGAAACCGATCCAAAGGTGATGTGGGAAAAGGTGAAAGGGGCAACGGGATATGAAATATATCGAAAGATGCCTTCGGAACGGGCATTCAAGAAGGTGGCGACTGTGAAGGGCAGTCGTTACGTTGACTATCAATGGGAGCCGAACTATGTAATGGATGCAAAAGGAATCTGGTACAAGGTGCGCTTTTATAAGCTAAGAAACGGAAAACGCAGTTATAGTAGTTTTTCCGCGAAAAAACACTGGAATTTACGTCGCATAAATACGGAGAAGAGCCTGAAAAGTTATTTGAAAAAGGCAGTAAAGAATAAGAAAAAGAAACGGCTATGTTTTTTAACCGGAATGAATTTGACTACGGAAATGGCCAGTAAGGCATATAAAGATGCATTTTTGTCGATGGGTTATTTGGGGACAATAAAGAGCATGAAGAGCGCCTACTACGGAATCTACAAGGTTGTGAATATCAGCATTGATCGGACGGATTTGGTGAAAGTGAAGATTGCAAAGTCAAGCAAGGATTTTTATAAAAAGGCGTTTCGATTGATGAAGTCCAACGACTACCGTACACGGATTTATTCTACAAAGGTAAACTATCGAAAGTTGTTTGAAGCGGTATGTTATCATCATCCGGAGTATTTAAACGGTAAGGAGCCCGTAATTAGTAGGGATGAGAAGAGCTATTGGTTTGAACCCTATGCAAATTACACCAAGAAGCGAATCAAGACGGAGAATGCACAGGTGGAAAAAGAGGCAAAACAAATTGTTGCTGCCATAATAAAACCGGGAATGAGCACACGACAGAAGCTTTTGGCGATTCATAATTACTTGGTGGTAACAACGGAATATGACTCTGAGGCCCAGGCCACGAGGGTACGAAGCTCTAATCCGGCGCATAACGCCTATGGATGTTTGATTTTACACAAATGCGTATGCGACGGCTATGCAGGGGCGTTCAATTTGTTGGCGTCCTATGCAAAGATACCCTCCATTTCTGTTGCGGCCAACGGGCATGCATGGAATTATGTGAAAATTGACGGCCGTTATCGGTATGTGGATGTGACCTGGGACGACCCGGTGCCGGATCAGGGAAAGGTTGTGACCAGTACCCGGTATTTTGACGTAAGCAAGGCAGTGATGGAAATTGCCCATGGTACCTGGAATACGACCTATTATTCCAAGACTTACTTGGGCTATATGTCAGAATTGATAAATTAATAGGGAAAATTAGACAAGAAAATATATATATTTTTGTAAAAAATGAAAATTGTAAAACAACTTCTCCTTTGTTATGATTAAATTATTAATAAAATATGTCATAATTGTGGCGAAAAAATTTAAGGAGGGGTTTTTATGGAACAAGGCAAAGGGCAATTTAACTCAAACTTTGGTTTCCTGATGGCTGCACTTGGTTCCGCAGTTGGATTGGGAAATCTGTGGTCGTTCCCATATAAGATGGGACTCGGAGGTGGATTTGCTTTTCTGGTGATTTATGCAGTTTTATTGGTAACGGTGGGATATCCGCTTTTATTGGCGGAAATTGCAGTGGGACGTAAATCACAGAAAGCAGCCATTGAGGCGTATAGTGATGTGCATCGCGGATTTAAGTTTAACGGCGTGCTCCAAACAGCAGTGCCATTTTTCTTAATTGCCTTCTATTGTACGTTTGGCGGCTATATCATGAAATACCTGGTGTACTCCGTCCTGGCGTTTGGTGGAAAGAGTGTGGATCCGGACGCGTTTTTTGCATCTTCATTGCTTAGTAACGGCGGGGAAGCATTGATTTGGATGGCCGTATTCCTGGTTTTGACGGTGGTAATTGTAATTGGTGGTGTTTCCGGTGGAATTGAAAAATTCTGCAAAATTGCAATGCCGGCATTGTTTGTAATGCTGGTTGTAATTGTGATACGTGCCTGTACGTTGCCGGGAGCAGGAAAAGGCCTGGAGTTTTTATTTAAACCGCATTTTGAAGGAATGGACTCTGTGGGAGACTTTTTCAGTACTTTGAAATTGGCCGGTGGACAGATGTTTTTCTCGTTGTCTTTGGCATCGGGATGCTTGATTGCCTATGGTTCTTACCTTGGCAAAGAGGAGAATCTGGAAAAGGATGCAGCGGTAATCGCCATCGGAGATTCTCTGGTTGCCGTTTTGGCAGGTATGGCCATTATGCCGGCATGTTCGTCCTTTGGAATCGAGCCGGGAGCAGGACCGGGCTTGCTGTTTATATCTATGCAGACGGTATTTAATGGGATGGCCGGTGGAAAAGTGTTTGGATTTTTATTCTGGTTGTTGGTATTTTTTGCAGCATTGTCTTCGTCCATTGGTATGATGGAAGGTGGCGTTTCTGCAATTTTGGATAATCGCATTAAGGCAGGCAAACCGGCAAAACGTTTGGTGGTTACCCTCATTATGGGTGTGTGGGCGTTGATTGGAAATGCACTTACAACCCTGGATTGTCTGGGGGCGGCAAAAACCGTTTCATGGTTCCATATTCTGGGGCAACCGGATGTGTTGGATGTCTGGGATGCCATAGCAGAGGGTGTTTTGATGCCGTTAACCGGATTGATTATGGCCATTCTATTAGGCTGGGTAGTACCCAAATACATAGATGATGAAGTGGAGCGTGGCTCCGGTTTTAAATCAAAAGGAATGTTCAATTTCTGTATACGCTACCTGGGACCGATTTTTATGGTTCTGATTGTGTACGGTCAGCTAACATCCTTCTGGGGATAAGACGTTATTAGGAGAGTATGTATGAGAAAAAGAGGATTGGCATGGCTGCTTTTGGCAGTCATGCTTCTTTCCGTTTTTTGTGAAAGAAGCATAAATGCAGAAGGAAGAAAGAGCAATCATGTTTTAACGATGAATGCAAAGAAGCTTACGATGCGGGCGGGATGCCGCACGCAGCTATATATTACCAGTGGGTATTATGAAGTGAAATTGCATTCCACGAATACAGAGATTGCCACCATTAATAGACAAGGCATTGTAAAAGCAAAAAAAGCCGGGAAAGTGACCATCGTTGCAAAGGATTCCTACTCCGGGGCCCAGGCGAAGTGCAAGATTACGGTTAAGAAGAAACTGACGCAGAAGCAGATACGCCAAAAGATTTACGGATTAAAGGATACATTTCCGGAGGGAAAGCGCTGGACAAATGCCAACACGGATCAATATGGAAATGGTGGCTGTTATGCTTTTATGGTCATTGCTCAGGAGCACGTGTTTGGTACCGGCACGTTGACGAAGCAGCACACCTCGTTTAAAAAAGTACGGGCCGGGGATCATATCCGTATAGGAAATTACCATTCGGTGGTGGTTCTTAAGAAAAAAACAAATTCCGTAATTGTCGTAGAGGGAAATTACAATTCTTCCATTCATTGGGGAAGAGAAATTACCGTGCAAGAACTGCGAGGAACCGGATTTTATGTGGAA
Source organism: Lachnospiraceae bacterium XBB1006 (assembly GCA_900115795.1). Lineage (GTDB taxonomy): Bacteria > Bacillota > Clostridia > Lachnospirales > Lachnospiraceae > XBB1006. The sequence goes on from FOXT01000006.1 coordinate 93,283, forward strand.
ACCAGGGTCTGGTAGTGAAATCTTCTCTTGACACCGGACATGGAAACTTCTATAATAAAAAGCGTATATGAAAAAACGATGACGAAGACAGTACATGCCATGGCGAAGCTTAAAAGCGAGTCGGGATGGTGAGAGCCGATACAAGTAGACGGGCATGGAAGATCACTTCTGAGTTGCAACCCGAACCCGCCAGGCAGTAGACGTTGTCGGATTTCCACCGTTAACAGGAACGCATATGCAGACCTGCAAAGCAGGGGCTAAGTATGGCAGTAACAGGTGGTTGTGAAACTTTTAGGCGTTCATTCCTATTACTGGGATGAACGCCTTTTTTAATTCGTGCAAAGGGAAGGAAAGGCTTCCCTGTTTGATCAGAAGAGTCATAGATAGAAAGGTAGGAGACGATGTACAAGAAAGTATCGACAGATTTGAACTTTGTTCAACGAGAGAAAGAAGTAGAGCAGTTCTGGAAAGATGAGAAGATTTTTGAAAAGAGCATGGAAAGCCGTAAGGAAGGGGAAACCTATACCTTCTATGATGGACCGCCAACTGCAAATGGTAAACCGCATATCGGTCATGTGCTTACCCGTGTTATCAAAGATATGATTCCACGTTACCAGACCATGAAGGGAAAGATGGTACCACGTAAGGCAGGATGGGATACCCATGGATTGCCGGTCGAGTTGGAAGTGGAGAAGTTACTTGGCTTAAATGGAAAAGAACAGATTGAAGAATATGGAATAGAACCATTTATCAATCAATGTAAAGAATCTGTTTGGAAATACAAAGGAATGTGGGAAGATTTCTCCGGTACGGTAGGTTTTTGGGCTGATATGGAGAACCCATATGTAACGTATCATGACGATTATATTGAATCAGAATGGTGGGCGTTAAAGAAGATTTGGGACAAGGGCTTATTGTACAAAGGATTTAAGATTGTTCCATATTGTCCGCGTTGTGGAACGCCGCTTTCCACCGCGGAAGTTTCACAGGGTTACAAGACGGTGAAAGAGAAATCTGCCATTGTACGGTTTAAGGTCGTGGGAGAAGATGCCTATTTCCTGGCATGGACAACGACACCGTGGACGTTGCCATCAAACCTTGGATTGGTTGTCAATCCACAGGATACCTATTGTAAGGTGAAAGCGGCAGACGGTTACACCTACTACATGGCAGAGGCCCTTCTTGACAGTGTGCTTGGCAAGCTTGCAAAGGAAGAGGAAGGCGTTAAGGCTTACGAGATTCTGGAAAAATTTGCCGGTAAAGAACTGGAATACAAAGAATATGAGCCACTTTATGCCTTCACCAAAGAAGTGGCAGATAAGCAGAATAAGAAAGCATTTTACGTTATGTGCGATGACTATGTAACCATGTCAGATGGTACCGGAATTGTACATACGGCACCGGCATTTGGTGAAGATGATGCCCGTGTATGTAGAAAATACGACTTCCCATTTGTACAGTTTGTAAATGAGAAGGGTGAGATGAGTGAAGAAACACCATTCGCCGGTTTATTTGTGAAAAAGGCGGATCCGGTTATCTTAGAAGACTTAAAGAAAGATGGAAAGCTGTTTGAGGCACCGAAATTTGAGCATGAATATCCACATTGTTGGAGATGTGATAGTCCATTGATTTATTATGCCCGTGAGTCCTGGTATATTGAAGAAACGAAGGTGCGCGAAGATCTGATTCGCAACAATAATACTGTAAATTGGATTCCGGAATCCATTGGTAAAGGCCGCTTTGGAAACTGGCTTGAGAATATTCAGGATTGGGCAATTTCCAGAAACCGTTATTGGGGAACCCCGTTAAACATCTGGGTATGTGATGACTGCGGACATAAGGAATGTATTGGAAGCCGTGAAGAGTTGGCTGAAAGAAGTGGTAACAAGGAACATGCGAAGATTGAACTTCACCGTCCGTTCATTGATGAAGTGACCTTTACTTGTCCGGATTGTGGAAAGATCATGCACCGTGTACCGGAAGTATTGGATTGCTGGTTTGACTCCGGAGCAATGCCATTTGCACAGTACCATTATCCATTCGAGAACAAAGAATTATTTGAAAAACAGTTCCCGGCAGATTTTATCTCCGAGGCAGTAGACCAGACCCGTGGATGGTTCCACTCCCTTATGGCAGTTTCTACGTTACTGTTTAACAAGTCTCCATATAAGAATGTAATTGTTTTGGGACATGTGCAGGACGAGAACGGTCAGAAGATGAGCAAGTCAAAGGGAAATGCAGTGGATCCGTTTGAAGCATTGGAGAAATACGGAGCAGATGCCATTCGCTGGTATTTTTATATTAACTCTGCACCATGGTTGCCGAACCGTTTCCATGGGGATGCGGTAGCGGAAGGCCAGCGTAAGTTTATGGGTACCTTGTGGAACACCTATGCCTTCTTTGTTCTTTATGCCAACATCGATGAATTTGACGCAACGAAGTATGCGCTAGAGTATGATAAATTATCGGTTATGGATAAGTGGTTATTAAGCAAGTTAAACACCTTAATTAAGACGGTTGATGATGATTTGGCTAACTATCGTATTCCGGAGACCGCAAGAGCATTGCAGGAATTCGTAGACGATATGAGCAACTGGTATGTAAGACGTTCCCGTGAGCGCTTTTGGGCAAAAGGAATGGAGCAGGACAAGATCAATGCGTACATGACCTTGTATACAGCCTTGGTAACGGTTAGTAAATTGGCGGCACCGATGGTTCCGTTTATGACAGAAGAGATTTATCAGAATCTGGTACGGAGCATTAACACAAGTGAGCCGGAGAGTATCCATTTGTGTGACTTCCCGGTTGCTGACGAAGCATGTATCGATAAAGAATTGGAAGAGAACATGGATATGGTTCTGAAAGTCGTCGTTATGGGACGTGCTGCTCGTAACGCTGCTAACATCAAGAACCGTCAGCCGATTGGTAACATGTTTGTAAAAGCAAACAATCGCTTAAATGAATTCTACGTTGATATCATTGCAGACGAATTGAACGTGAAAAATGTGGAATTTAAAGAAGATGTCAGCGCATTTACGGATTACACCTTTAAACCGCAGCTTAAGACAGTTGGACCAAAATACGGAAAGATGCTTGGTAACATCCAGAAGGAATTAAAAGAAATCAACGGAAACGAAGCCATGGCGGAATTGAAACGGGAAGGCGTGCTTACTCTTTGTGGTGGTGAAGTAAAACTTGCAGAGGAAGACCTTTTGATTACCATGACGCAGATGGAAGGCTATATGACCGAGAACGATATGGATATAACCGTTGTGTTGGATTGTAACCTGACAGAGGAGCTTTTGGAAGAGGGCTTTGTTCGTGAAATTGTAAGTAAGATTCAGACCATGCGTAAGGAAGCCGGCTTCGAAGTGACGGATCGTATTAAGGTGTCCTATGAAGCAGAGGGAAAATGTGCAGAAATTTTTGCAAAGTATGGAAATGACATTCTTTCTGAGGTATTGGGTGAAGAATTAATAGAAAAATCACAAATTGGCTACACAAAAGAATGGAAAATTAATAGCGAAAATGTTAAACTTGGAGTATGTAAGCTCTAAGTGAGGGAAAGGAGCGTTTAAAAGCGCTCCTTTTTTCATAAATTTGTGTCAGAGGAGGTAGCTATGAATAAGGCATTTGAGAAAGAACAGTTGAAGGCAAGTATAGAGGGGATAGTGAAGTATCTTTTTCGTAAGACATTGGACGAAGCAAGCAACCAGGAGATTTTCCAGGCGCTTTGCCATGCAGTAAATGAGGTTATCATCGATGAGTGGATGGATTCCCAGAAGAAGATGGAAGAACAGGATTTAAAAACCGTGTACTACATGTCCATGGAGTTTCTTATGGGCCGTGCTCTTGGTAATAACCTGATTAACTTAAGAGCGTATGACCAGGTAAAAGAAGTCATGGAAGAGCTGGGTATTGATTTGAATGTAATTGAGGATGAAGAAGAAGATCCGGCTCTTGGAAACGGTGGCTTGGGTCGTTTAGCGGCTTGTTTCTTAGATTCGTTATCGACGCTTGGATATCCGGCCTATGGTTGCGGCATTCGTTATCGTTATGGAATGTTTAAACAGAAAATCGAGGATGGCTATCAGGTGGAAGTGCCGGACAACTGGTTGAAGAACGGAAATCCTTTTGAATTAAAACGAGGAGAATACAATGCCACAGTAAAATTTGGCGGAAACATTCGTGCGGATTATCAGCCGAATGGAAAAGTGAATTTCATTCATGAGAACTATCAGGCGGTGCGGGCGGTTGCCTATGATATGCCAATTCTTGGCTACAACAATGGAGTGGTAAACAGCTTGATGATATGGGATGCAGAGCCGATTGAAGAGTTCCAGCTGTCGTCCTTTGATAAAGGTGATTATCGCATGGCGGTGGAACAGGAGAATCTTGCAAAGACGTTGGTGGATGTCTTATATCCGAATGACAACCATATTTCCGGTAAGGAATTGCGTTTGAAGCAGCAGTACTTTTTTGTTTCGGCATCCTTACAGCGTATTATACAAAAATATAAGAAGAACCATCCGGATATCCGCAAGTTGTATGAAAAAGTAGCAATCCAGATGAACGATACCCATCCTACGGTTGCGGTAGCAGAGCTGATGCGTCTTTTGATGGATGAGGAAGGTCTTGAGTGGGATGAAGCGTGGGAGGTAACACAGAAAACCTGCGCATATACCAACCATACGATTATGTCTGAGGCATTGGAGAAATGGCCGATTGATATTTTTTCCAGATTGTTACCGCGTATTTATCAGATTGTGGAAGAAATTAACCGTCGCTTCCTGCTTCGTATTGAGGAAAAATATCCGGGTAACCAGGAGAAAGTGAAGGCAATGGCCATTATTTACGACGGCATGGTGCGTATGGCAAATCTCGCGATTGTGGCCGGTCATAGCGTGAACGGTGTAGCAAGTCTGCATACGGAGATTTTGAAAAAACGTGAGTTGAAAGATTTCTACGAGATGATGCCGGAGAAGTTTTCAAATAAAACCAATGGTATCACCCAGCGACGTTTCCTGGCCCATGCAAATCCATTGCTGGCAGAGTGGATTACCGATCATATTGGAGGTGAATGGATTACCGACTTGTCACAAATTGAAAAATTAAAAGTGTATGCAGATGATGAGAAGGCGCAGCAGGAGTTCATGAATATCAAGTATAAGAACAAAATGCGTCTGGCAGAATATATTCGCCAGCATAACGGAATCGAAGTGGACCCGCGATCCATCTTTGACGTGCAGGCAAAACGTCTTCATGAGTATAAGCGCCAGCTTTTAAACATTTTGCATGTGATGCACTTGTATAACGAGTTGTTAGATCATCCGGATATGGATTTCTATCCAAGAACGTTTATCTTTGGTGCAAAGGCAGCAGCGGGGTATGAGAATGCAAAACTTACAATTAAGCTGATTAATGCAGTGGGCAACGTGGTGAATAACGACCCGGCCATTAAAGGAAAATTGAAGGTTGTATTTATTGAGGATTATCGTGTATCCAATGCGGAGCTTTTGTTTGCGGCAGCAGATGTCAGCGAGCAGATTTCCACTGCAAGTAAGGAAGCATCCGGTACCGGTAACATGAAGTTCATGTTAAACGGGGCGATTACCATCGGAACGATGGATGGTGCAAATGTGGAAATGGTAGAAGAGATGGGGGAAGAAAATGCCGTTATCTTTGGTATGAGCGCGGATGAAGTGATCGAGCATGAGCGCCTTCGCGATTATGACCCGATGGAGATTTTTAACCGCGATGCGAATGTACGCCGCGTGGTAATGCAGTTGATTAACGGACGGTTTTCCGGTAGTGATACGGAGTTGTTCCGTCGTGTATACGATTCACTTTTAAATACCAATAGCTCTATGTTTGCGGATACGTATTTCATTTTGAAGGATTTTGAGTCTTACCGTGAAGCACAGGAGAAGATTAATAAATTGTACCAGGATGAGAAAACCTGGGCGAAGATGGCAATTTTAAATACCGCATCTTCCGGCAAATTCTCGGCTGACAGAACCATTCAGGAATACGTGGATGATATTTGGAAATTAACACCGATTAAATAAGTGATTAGAAGCAGGATTCCGGTTTGGAATCCTGCTTTTTTTTCGGTTAGTTAGTGGAAAACCAGGTCAGAATATCTCGAAAAAATTACCGGATTTGAATTTTACATGCGAAGTAATGAAGATGAGTTTGTTGGCACGTAGGTGAAAAATACCGGTTCCGCGCCCATTGAGCAAAATGACTTGTTTGGAAGGTAAAGGAGGAGCTTGTTATGAGGGGCGATTACATGCCAATTCAAGAGAAACGAGAAAAAGAAGGTAAGAGGATGGAAAGAATGGCGGAAGGCTTACGGGCCAAAGATGAAAAATCAATAGAACGGAAGGTAAAAATGAAATCCGGTAAATTCGGGTTACGTCTGAATTTATAAAATAGCGCGAAAGGCACGTAAGCTGCAATAAAGGGAGCCTACATGGCTCCCTCTTGGATTCTTATGGATGTACGATATAGGATGCATCCGGAAATAGCAACGGTCAAACCGATTACACCAACCAACACATAGGCTGAAGTGGTGGAATTCTTCAAAGGCATCAATGGAACCATGGTTCCGAAGAGATTGAATGCCATGTGGAAGAAAATTGGAATCCAAATATTCTTCGCCGTGTGATAAATATATCCGATAACAATACCCACCAAAAAAGCGTATGAGCTTTGTACCGGGTTCATGTGCAACAAGCCAAATAACAGTGCCTGAAACAGATTCGCAACCCAAAAAGGCATCGCTTTGCTGGCATAATGCAAGGTAACACCACGGTTAAGAAATTCTTCGTGGATTGGTGCAATGATAACGCCATAAACAATCAGGACGGCGTAACCAACCGGCGTACTGTCCGGAAAACTGAGAACGTCGTTATATTTTTCAAAAATCCCGGGCATTAACGGCTCTAACAAAGAGTAGAAATAATTGATGGAAAGCTGCAAACCAATCACCATCAAAATAAGTCCACCTACGGAATAGGGTGTTAAAAAGTGCTTAACGGGAACATCCTCCTTCGTATTATGGACTCTGCGATACCAAAGGTAGAACAAAGTCAGGCTTACAAGTCCCCAGACTGCTGTGACATAAATCGCATAATCAGAGCGCGTCAGCGTGTTCTTAAACCATTGATACCAATCGGTTCCTGAAGCGGGCAATTGCCCTTCGTAGCCAAGAAACCAAAAGTAATACACGGTGACGGGAATTGCTACAGCTAACTGAATGCCGATGGTAATTAAAATCGGCAAGCAACTAAACAGAATCTGTAAAACTTTATGAAAAAATCGTTTCATGATGACTCTCCTCTTTTTTAATTCAATAGACTCATTATATCATACTACAGTCATTTGCGCTAGTTTGGGTTTTCAGGTGTTTGGAAATATGGTATACTAGTGTAACGATTAGAAAGCGTGGAGAATTCACGAAAGGGAGAAACAATTATGGCATTTGCACATTTGCACGTTCATACAGAATTTAGTTTGTTGGATGGTTCGAATAAAATAAAAGAATGCGTGGCAAGGGTGAAGGAGTTAGGCATGGATAGTGTGGCCATTACGGATCACGGAGTCATGTATGGTGTCATCGATTTTTACCGCGCAGCAAGGGAAGCAGGCATACGCCCGGTGATTGGTTGTGAGGTATATGTGGCACCGGGGTCCCGGTTTGATCGGGAAGCAGGAGCCGGGGATGACCGTTACTATCATTTGGTGTTACTTGCAGAGAATAATGAAGGCTATGCCAATTTAATGAAAATTGTCTCCCGTGGATTTACGGAAGGCTTCTATTACAAGCCGCGTGTGGATTATGAACTATTGGAGGAATTCCATGAGGGAATTATTTGCCTGTCGGCCTGCCTGGCAGGTGAAGTGCAAAAAGAACTGGCACGGGACCACTACGAGGAGGCCAGGGAGGCAGCACTCCGTTACCAGAAGATTTTTGGAAAGAATAATTTTTTCTTAGAATTACAAGACCATGGAATTCCGGAGCAGCGTAAGGTCAATCAGCGGTTAATGCGGTTAAGTCAGGAGACGGGCATTGAACTGGTGGCAACCAACGATGTGCACTATACCTTGGCGGAGGATGCAGAGGCACACGATATTTTGCTTTGCATCCAGACCGGTAAGAAATTATCCGATGAGAACCGTATGCGTTACGAGGGGGGACAGTACTACATCAAATCCGAAGAGGAGATGAAAACCCTGTTTCCGTATGCTTTAGAAGCGCTTGAGAATACAGAGAAAATTGCAAAGCGATGCAATGTTGAGATAGAATTTGGCGTAACCAAGTTGCCGCGTTATCCGGTGCCGGAGGGCTACACCAGTTGGGAATACTTAAACGAATTATGCTTACAAGGCTTGCAAAAGCGCTACCCGGACAAATGGGAGGACGTTAAAGCACAGCTGGATTTTGAGTTACATACCATAAAGACCATGGGATATGTAGATTATTTCTTAATCGTATGGGATTTTATTCACTATGCCAGAAGCAAGGATATTATGGTAGGTCCGGGACGAGGAAGTGCAGCAGGAAGTATTGTTGCCTATACCCTTGGGATTACCAACATTGATCCACTTCGCTATAACCTGATTTTTGAACGATTCTTAAACCCGGAACGTGTAACCATGCCGGATATTGACGTGGATTTCTGTTTTGAAAGACGACAGGAAGTGATTGATTATGTCGGGGAATTCTACGGCGAAGGAAAAGTGGTACAGATTGTAACCTTTGGAACCATGGCAGCTAAGAATGCCATTCGTGACGTAGGTCGTGTTATGGATTTGCCTTATTCCTTTGTGGATACGATAAGTAAGGCTATTCCCAATGAGCTTAACATGACCATTACCAAGGCATTGGCCATGAATCCGGATCTTAAGAAAATGTACGATGGGGATGAGCAGGTCAAGAAGCTGATTGATATGTCCTTGCGTCTGGAAGGATTGCCAAGGCATACGTCCATGCATGCGGCAGGTGTGGTTATTAGCCAGCTTCCGGTAGAAGAGTATGTGCCGTTATCGAAAGCATCGGATGGTTCCGTGACGACCCAGTATACCATGACTACGTTAGAGGAACTTGGACTTTTAAAAATGGACTTCTTGGGTCTGCGAACCCTGACGGTGATTCAGAATGCCATGAAAAATGCCAAGGCAAGTTGTGGTGTGGACATTGACATTGATAACATTGATTTTAACGATAAGAACGTATTAAATATGATTGGCGCCGGCAAGACCATGGGTGTATTCCAGTTGGAAAGTCCGGGAATGACGGGATTTTTCAAGGAATTAAAACCCCAGACGTTAGAAGATATTATTGCAGGAATATCCTTGTATCGTCCGGGCCCCATGGATTTTATACCGGCCTATCTTAAGGGAAAGAATCATCCGGAGGATGTAACCTATGAATGTCCGCAGTTAGAGCCGATTTTGAAGCCAACCTATGGCTGTATCGTGTACCAGGAGCAGGTTATGCAAATTGTGCGTGATCTGGCAGGATACTCCTGGGGACGAAGCGATTTGGTGCGCCGTGCCATGAGTAAGAAAAAAGCGGCAGTTATGGAAAAAGAGCGCCAGAATTTTGTTTATGGCAACGAAGAAGAGGGTGTAAAGGGCTGTATTGCCAACGGAATCGATGAAAAGGTGGCAAATCATATTTATGATGAAATGATTGATTTTGCCAAATATGCATTCAATAAATCCCATGCGGCAGGGTATGCGGTGGTGGCTTATCAGACAGCATGGCTGAAATACTATTATCCGGTGGAATACATGGCAGCCTTGATGACATCGGTGCTTGGTAACGCGAACAAAGTCTCCGAGTACATCATGGCTTGCCGTCAAATGGGAATTGAAGTGCTGCCTCCGGATATCAACGCCGGAGAAGCGGTGTTTAGTGTCCAGAATGGAAAAATCCGCTACGGATTGTCTGCCATCAAAAGCATCGGGCGCCCGGTGATTGATGCGATTATAGAAAATCGTTGTCAGTACGGGAAATTTCGTTCGTTGTCAGATTTTATCAGTCGTATGAACAACGGGGAAATCAACAAACGAAGCGTGGAGAATTTTATAAAAGCGGGGGCGTTTGACTCCCTTGGAATCAACCGCCACGCAGCCATGCTGGTCTATCCTATGATGATGGATGCCATGAACAAGGAAAAGAAGACTTCTTTGGCAGGGCAGATGAGCTTATTTGATTTTGCACCGGAAGAAGAAAAGGAAAATTACGAAATTAAAATTCCAAAGGTTTCAGAATTTCCAAAAGCAGAGAGTCTGGCCTTTGAAAAAGAAGTGCTGGGGGTATATATTTCCGGACATCCGTTAGATGAATATGAGGAAAAATGGAGAAAGAACATTACCAACACGACGGCGGAATTTTTGCTTGATGAGGAGACCATGAAGCCGCGGGTTCATGATGGTGCAACGACACTTGTGGGCGGTATGGTGGTGGATTGTAACATCAAATATACCAAAAACAATAAGACGATGGCGTTTCTGACCATTGAGGATTTGCTTGGAACGGTAGAAGTTATTGTTTTTCCGAGGGAGTTTGAGAAATATCGTGGGTGCTTGAATGAGGATGAGAAGCTGTTTGTGCGTGGGCGTGTCAGTGTGGAAGAAGATAAGAACGCCAAGATTATTTGCGAAGCGGTGGTGCCGTTTGATGAAATTAGCAAGCAGGTGTGGTTACGCTTCCCGGATAAAGAAACCTATGATGCAAAGAGCGGCGAACTGTTTACACTTTTGGCAGCATCGGATGGAAAAGATGAGATTATTATCTATTTAGAGAAGGAAAAAGCGAAGAAAAAACTACCTCCGAGTCGAAATATTTTGGCCAATGAGGAAACTTTGGAAACTCTTTATGATTTTCTTGACAAAGAAAGTGTGCGCGTGGTAGAGAAATCCATGACAAACGCGTATAAATCGTGAGAAAAGTATGGAAACTAACGGAATTATTGCTTTTTTTGCCGAAAAGTTATAAAATAGAGGTCAAATATGATACATAGATAGAAGCAGGAGGTATAGAAATGGCAAATAAAATCAAAACCATAGGTGTATTAACAAGCGGTGGAGACGCTCCTGGAATGAATGCAGCGATTCGTGCAGTGGTACGACGAGCAATTTCGAAGGATATAAAAGTAATTGGAATCAGACGTGGATATGCAGGTCTTTTGGCAGAGGATTTTATAGAGATGCAGGGAAAAGATGTGTCGGATACTATTGGAAAAGGTGGAACCATCTTACAGACAGCAAGATGTTTGGAATTTAAAGATCCGGATATTTCGAAGCATGGTGCGGAAATTTTGAAAAAGCATGGCATTGATGGTATGGTAGTAATCGGAGGAGACGGTTCTTTCCGTGGTGCTCATCGCTTAGCAAGCCTTGGCATCAATACCATTGGAATTCCGGCAACCATCGATTTGGACATTGCATGTACCGATTATACCATTGGTTTTGACACAGCACTGAATACAGCGATGGAAGCAATTGACAAGGTGCGTGATACGTCAACATCCCACGTTCGATGCAGTATCATCGAAGTAATGGGACGACATGCCGGCCATTTGGCAATGTGGTGTGCCATTGCAAATGGTGCAGAAGATTTGCTGATTCCGGAAAAGTACGATTACAATGAGGTTAAGATTATTAACCATATTAAAGAAACAAGGGCAAAAGGCAAGAAGCATCATATTATCATCAATGCCGAGGGCATTGGAGAGTCCCAGAGCATGGCAAGAAGAATTGAAGCAGAGACCGGTATGGAAACACGTGCAACCATTCTTGGTCATATGCAACGTGGAGGAAGCCCTTCTTGTAAGGACCGTGTATATGCGTCGATTATGGGTGCTAAGGCAGTGGATCTGCTGGCAGAAGGAAAGACCAATCGTGTGGTGGCGCATAAGAACGGAGACTTTATTGATTTTGATATCAATGAAGCATTAGAAATGAAAAAGAGCGTAGACGAGTATATGTTTGATGTATGCAAGTCTTTTGCAAACTAAAGTGGAGTCTGCATGATTACAAGCATTGAGAATAAACAGTTAAAACAGATTATACAGTTAAATACGAAAGCGAAGGCCCGAAAAAAAGCGGGCCTTTTTGTGGTGGAAGGGGTGAAGATGTTTTTAGAAGCCCCGGATTCCTGGATAGAGAAGGTGTACGTGGCGGAGGAATTTGCTGCGACAGAACACGGGAAAAAGATTTTGACGGATAAAGGGGTGAACTACGAAGTAGTGGCGGATGCCATTTTTTCAAAAATCTGTGATACATTGACACCCCAGGGAGTGCTTACGGTGTTGCATATGCCATCGTATCAGTTGAGGGATTGTTTTCCAAAGGATGGGAAACAACCATTGCTTTTGGTGATTGAGAGCCTACAGGATCCGGGAAACCTGGGAACGATGGTGCGTACAGGCGAGGGCGCAGGATTGACCGGTGTCATTATGAATCATACGACGGTGGATTTGTTTAATCCAAAGACCATACGGGCAACGATGGGCTCTATTTACCGGATTCCCTTTGTGATAACAAACCAATTGCCGGAAGCGATTGATGAAGTGAAAAAGCAGGGGGTTGTCACCTATGCAGCACATTTAAAGGGCAGGAGAGATTTTTATTTGGAAAAATATGTGGGTGCGACGGCGTTTTTGATTGGAAATGAAGGAAATGGGCTGTCTGACGAGGTGGCAGAGTTAGCGGATACGTATGTAAAGATTCCTATGGATGGAAAGGTTGAGTCACTGAATGCAGCGATTGCGGCCTCGGTTATGATGTATGAATGCAAGCGACAACGTATGGTAGAGGAGTAAAGAATGTTTCGATTGTGGGCAAAAGAGTGGAAAGACAATCATTTGGTAACGGATTACACGTATGAGCGCGAGGTGGACGATACAAGAACCCATATGATTTTGGCGGGATTAAATGAGATTTGCTACGAGCTTGATTTGTGTGTGCCGATTTGGCTGGATCATAATATTAAAGAGTTTCAACGAACTGGAAAAACCCGCTTTTATCAAGACAATTTTATGGAAGGGATTGCCTTTGACTACTTGGAATTTCAGATAATAGACGAAGTATAGAAGTGTTGACAGGAGGAATTGGGTATGGAAATGGTGGAATTGATTCGGGAGGATAAAGACGCTTACAAAACGGCGCAATTATTATATTCGGCGGCAATTAAAAAGATTGTGGCAAAGATAGAAATTCTTAATGAAGAATTTCAGCAGGTGCACAACTATAATCCCATAGAATACGTGAAATCCCGTGTGAAAACAGACAAGAGCATACGTGAAAAAATTGAGCGGAAGGGACTGGAGTTGACCCTTGAAAATATTGTGACGCAATTGGACGATTTGGCCGGAGTGCGCATTGTGTGTTCTTTTATACCGGATATTTATAAAATGGCAAATATGATTGGCGCCCAGAGTGATCTGACGGTGCTGTCGGTAAAGGATTATATCAAGAATCCAAAAGAGAGTGGGTACAAGAGCTTCCATATGAATGTAAAGGTGCCGATTTTTCTTTCGGACAGAGTGGTGAATACACAAGTAGAGATTCAGATTCGAACAATCGCCATGGATTTTTGGGCGAGTCTGGAACATAAAATCTATTATAAATTTGAGGGAAATGCACCGGAATACATTAGCCGGGAATTACGGGAATGTGCCGGAATTGTATCCATGATGGATGATAAGATGTTCGCACTTAATACGGCGATTATGGAAGAAAAAGCGAAAATGGAGCAGGAAATAAAAAACAAGGACACATCCGATTAGGGTGTGTCCTTCGTTGTTAAGAGCGAACCTTTACAGCAATGGTTCGCTTTACTTCGCTGAAATCCGGGGCATAAACCAGGAGCCACATGAAGAATGAGAGTCCTAAGCCTGTCAGAACATCAAACACAGAGTGTTGTTTGATGAATAGGGTGGATAGGATAATCAAACTGCTTAAAATTCTGGAACCGTGGAGTAACCAACGACGATTGCGGAACGAATCGCTGTGGCTAAGAGCCAAATGCGTTCCAACGGAGTTGTAAACGTGAATGCTCGGAAACAGATTCGTTGGTGTATCCGAAGCGTATACCATCTTGACCAAATCGGTAAATACATTGTCCCTTGGAAAAACAATGGGGCGAATGTAGGAACCGTTGGGATAGACGGTGGATATAATTAAGAAAATAGTCATGCCGGTAAACAGGAACATGCACATTTTCTTGAAATCTTCTTTGCTGTATAAAAAGAAATATACAAGGGGCACGCTTACATAAGCAAACCATAGAAGATAGGGAATTACAAAATATTCCACAAACGGGATGTAGTTGTCTAAAACCATGTGTACAATATGAAAATGGCGTGTTACATGTTGCTCAACAAAACCAAACCATGGAAAATAAACAAGTGCATACAAAAACAGCAAACCATGGCGATATTCATGACAGACGGCCTTTAGCTTCTTCAAAGCGTTTCCTCCTTTACAAAATAAATCCTTATGGAATCGATTATAGCACCAACAGTTGACAAAAGCCAGCTTTTTTTATAGAATGAACATAATTGAGCATATTTATAGAAAGGTCAAGAAAATGAGTAGTACAAATGAAGAAACAAAGCAAGGCGGTAAACGAATACTTCTTGCAATTGTGGCACTTCTGGTGATTGCCTATGTGGCAACATCCTTATATTTTAAGTGGCATTTTTATCCAAACACCACCATTGGAGAGATGGATGTGTCCGGAATGTCAGAGAAGACCACACAGAAGACATTGACCGAGGAGATTAAGACATATAAGTTAACCTTGCAGGAACGTGGGAAGCAGCAGGAGGAGATTTCCGGAGAGGAGATTACCTTGCGTCCGGATTTTGGAACAACGCTAAAGGATGCGCTTAAGAGCCAAAGCGGTTTTTTGTGGATGAAATATCTTTTTTCAAAACAGGAAATTGAGAAGCAGGCCGTTACCTACGATGCAGCAAAGTTAGATGCAAGTATAAAGGCTCTTGCATGTGGACGGAAGGATGCGCAGAAAGCGCCAAAGGATGCCTACCTGACCTATGCACAGAAGAAGTATGTCATTGTGCCGGAAGAATTAGGATCAAGCCTTGACTGGCCGGTGTTTACGGAGAAGATTACGAAGGCTGTGGATAATATGGATGAGTCCGTGGATTTAGAGAAAGAGAATTGTTATGTGAATCCGACCATTACATCCGAGGATAAAGTGTTGAATAAATCCTTAGCAGAGGCCAATGCGTATTTGAAAACTTCGGTTACTTATGATGATGGCGTAAAGCAGCTATTGTTTGATGAGAATACCATTAAGGAGATGCTTTTGTTTAAGAAAGACGGAACGGTAAAGCTAAGCAGCAAAGCGTTGCAAGGGTTCGTTGCAAAAGTGAATCAGACGTATTCTACGGTATGGGGACACCGCAGTTTTCTTACCAGCTACGGAAAGACGGTAACGGTTTCCGGTGGGGATTATGGCTGGAAGGTAGATACGGACAAAGAATTAAAGGAATTAAAGAAAGCAATTAAGAATCATACGGTTGAGACAAGAGAGCCGTATTTCTCTAAGTCAGCAGCCAGTCATACGGACAAAGATTATGGCAATACTTATGTAGAAATTAATTTGACGGCACAGCACCTTTTCGTATATGATAAAGGGAGTAAGGTGTTTGAGACGGATTTTGTTTCCGGTAATGTTTCAAAGGGAAATGGCACCCGTCTTGGCATGAATAGCTTGAAATATAAGGAACGCAATGCGGTGTTACGTGGGGACGATTATGAAACACCCGTTGGGTATTGGATGCCTTTTGATGGCAATATCGGTATGCATGATGCTACCTGGAGAGCAAAATTTGGTGGAATTATTTATAAGACAGCCGGCTCTCATGGATGTGTAAATTTACCGTTATCTTCGGCGGCACGTATTTTTGACCTGGTATCTCCGGGAGAAGCGATTATTGTGTATGAACTTCCGGGAACGGAAACGGTGAAAGAAGAGCCGAAGGACAAAGATAAAGAGAAGGATAAGAACAAAGACAAAGAGAAGGAAGAAAAGAAGGAGAAGCAAAACAGGGAACATCACTAAGGTGTTTACATAAGAATTTTTATTAGGGGGTAAAAGATTATGTTATCAAAATCAATGGAAAAGGCATTGGGGAACAGTTCTGCGATTCGCGAAGTATTCGAGTATGGACAGAAATTGGCTCAGGAGATTGGCGAGGAGAATGTATTTGACTTCAGTCTGGGAAATCCGGCCACCCGTGCACCAAAGAAATTTGATGAAACAATTATCAATTTGATTCAAACAACGGATTCGTTGAAGCTGCACAGTTATACGGATAATAGCGGTATTGCAGCAGTGAGAGAAAGTATTGCTGCAAATCTAAATGAGCGCTTTGGAACCGATTTTGAAGCAGGAAACATTACGATGACAGTTGGAGCCGGAGGAGCATTGAATACGGTTCTTCGTACCATCGTGGATCCGGAAGATGAGGTAATTGTATTTGCACCATTCTTTAGTGAGTATGTACACTATATTGGTAATTATTATGGAGTGCCGGTAATTGTGAAACCGAATCTTACCAATTTCCAGCCGGATATGGAAGATTTCAAGGGAAAGATTACGTCAAAGACCAAGGCAGTCATTATCAATACACCGAACAATCCATCCGGTGTTGTGTACAAAGAAGAAACCATCAAACAGATTGCGGAAATTCTTTCTGAGAAACAGAAGGAATTTGGTAAGGAGATTTATCTGATTTCCGATGAACCATATCGTGAGTTGTTATATGATGGAGCAAAGCACTATTTTGTAACAAAGTATTATGATAATACGTTTGTATGTTATTCCTTTAGTAAATCGTTGTCTCTGCCAGGTGAACGAATTGGTTACATTGCAGTAAGCAACCGCATGGCAGATTCAAAGAGAACCAGTGTAGCCCTAAAGACAGCTACCAGAATTCTTGGATTCGTAAATGCACCATCCTTGATGCAGCTGGCGGTAAAGGAATGTCTGAATGAGAAGACAGATTTAACATACTATGAAACAAACCGCAAGATTTTATTGGAAGGATTAACGCAGCTTGGGTTCACTTGTGTGAAACCGGAAGGAGCATTTTATTTGTTCTTGAAATCGCCGATTGAAGACGAGATTGCTTTTTGTGAGAAAGCAAAAGAATACAATTTGATGCTGGTTCACGGAACATCCTTTGCTTGTCCGGGATATGTTCGTTTGTCATATTGCGTGGCAACGGAAAAGATCAAACGTTCTTTGGAACAGTTTGCTAAATTGGCCAAGGAATACGGACTGTAATTCTTCTGGAAAGGAAGCTATGAGTAATTTTGTAACATGGTTTACCATGCACATGTCAGGTGTTATTAGCAAAGAACTGATTGTCTTTGTAATTTCCCTGATGCCAATACTGGAATTACGAGGGGGGCTGCTTGCAGCCTCCCTACTTAAGGTCAAATTGGGAAAGGCGATTCTTCTTTGCGTTGTGGGTAACTTTCTTCCGATTCCGTTTATATTGTTGTTTATTCGGAAGATTTTTGCATGGATGCGTCGCTTTCCGGCATTTGAAAGGTTGGTTGGCTGGTTCGAAGAAAAAGCCATGAGTAAAAGCGGACAGATTCAAAACCTGAAATTCTGGGGATTGGTATTGTTTGTGGGAATCCCGATTCCGGGAACAGGAGCATGGATGGGGTCGCTGATTGCGGCACTGCTAAACATTGATTTTAAAAAAGCATTGCTTGCCGAGGTAATTGGCATTGCAATGGCGACGGTGTTGATGTCGATTCTGTCGTATGGGCTTTTGGGAATATTGCTAGATTGAAAGAGTATAAAACAGGAGGAAGAACAATGGCACAAAATCCAATTGTTACCATCGAAATGGAAGATGGTAAAGTTATGAAAGCGGAGTTATATCCGGAGATTGCACCGAATACGGTAAAGAATTTTATTAGTTTGATTCAGCACAATTTTTACGACGGTCTGAT
Organism: Lachnospiraceae bacterium XBB1006; assembly: GCA_900115795.1. Lineage (GTDB taxonomy): Bacteria > Bacillota > Clostridia > Lachnospirales > Lachnospiraceae > XBB1006. The sequence continues at coordinate 111,301 of FOXT01000006.1, forward strand.
TTTTCACCGCGTAATTCGTGGATTTATGATTCAGGGTGGTTGCCCGGATGGAACCGGTATGGGCGGTCCGGGATATGAAATTGATGGCGAATTTTCTATGAATGGGTTCAAGAATGATTTGAAACATACAGCAGGCGTATTGTCTATGGCAAGAACCAATATGCCGAATTCTGCCGGAAGTCAGTTTTTCATTATGCATCAAGATTCCCCGCATTTGGATGGAAGCTATGCTGCATTTGGAAAAATTATTGAGGGAATGGAACATGTGAATGCGATTGCAGAGACGGAAACGGATTATATGGATCGCCCGATGACACCGCAGGTTATGAAGAGGGTAACGGTGGATACCTTTGGAGAAGAATACGGTGAGCCGGAAACACATTAAGAAAATTTGCGCTCGGTATATAGCAAAAGAAAATGCTATGTGCCGGGCTTTTTTTATAATGCAAAAAAATGAGTGGAAGCATTGCGGGACAATTCCATTACAGTGTATAATAAAGGGAAATGATAAAATGCGATGGAGGCAGACATGACACTGAAAACCATAGTTCTGGCATTGGGAATAGATAATGAAATGGCGCATATGAAGGAGTTTGCTGCACGTGTGGGACAAACCTATCAAGTTGTTTTCTGTCCACTGGTGGGGACGGAGGATGATTTGGAAGATGAACTCTATAATTTTTTTCGTAAGAACAGGCAGTCAAAGAGCCAGGTGTTGTTTCTTGCGAAGAATCGCAGGCTTTTAATGTTTGCAAAAGAAATGAACGTAGCCACACTTGCTTGTAAGATGGACGATGTGGAAGATTATCAGGGCTTTCCACTGGTGTGTGAACAGGTGTGGGAAGTGGATCTTCGTTTTTTGCTGCGCTGTTATCAGCGGGAGTGGAATTTGCCATGGTTTATTTTGGAAACGGAGCACTTGTATGTGCGTGAGGAATGTGAAGAGGATCTGGATGTGATTTATCCAATGTATGATCAGCCGCATATTGCCCGTTATTTGGAGCGACCCTACGATAATCGTAAGGATGAAGTGGACTATATGCAAAAATATCGTAAGTATGTATATGGTTATTATCAATATGGTTTGTGGCATGTGATTGATAAGAAAACCGGTATGTCTGCGGGACGTGCCGGATTGAATCCCAAAACCTATGAAGATGGTAAGCATGGTGCGGAGCTTGGATATATGATATGTGAGCCATTTACAAGGCGGGGATATTGTACCGAAGTATGTAAGGCGATTATAGAGTATGCGAGAGAGGAACTGGGCCTTACAGAATTGTTTTGCCTGATTCGACCGGATAATACACTATCACAACATGTGGCAATGCGTCTTGGTTTTGCCTTTGACCGGGAAATTGAGGCGGAAGGGCGAAAAATGATTCGTTTCTACAAAGAGTTATAGCACAGTAGCATTGCTTTTTTTTCGTAAGTTTTGTATAATTAAAGATAAATATTTTGGGAATACTATATAGATAAATGGCGGTGTGAGATGGATATGGAAAATAAGAATAATGTGCAAGACGAGCATATGGAAGAGCAAATCGGAGGAATCCACAAGACCGAGGATTTCCAGGACCCGGATGCACTATTTGAGGAACTGTTACGATGTATAGCAAAATATCATCCGTCGGATGATACGTCCGTAGTTGAGAAGGCGTACCGAATCGCGAAGGATATGCATAAGGACCAGAAGAGAAAGTCTGGGGAGCCTTATATTATTCATCCGATTTGTGTAGGCATTATTTTGGCGGATTTAGAGATGGATAAGGAGACGATTGTAGCAGGACTGCTGCATGACGTTGTGGAAGACACTGCCATGACGAAGGAAGAAGTGGCAAAAGAATTCGGGGACGAGGTTGCACTTTTGGTGGATGGCGTTACCAAATTGACCCAGTTGAATTATGACCATGATAAGTTGGAACTGCAGGCGGAAAGCCTTCGAAAGATGTTTCTGGCCATGGCGAAGGATATTCGGGTTGTCATTATTAAATTGGCGGACCGCCTTCACAATATGCGCACGTTGAAGTTTATGAAGCCGGAGAAGCAGAAGGAAAAGGCCAGAGAGACCATGGATATTTTTTCTCCGATTGCGCAACGTCTTGGTATTTCCAAAATCAAAATTGAGTTAGACGATTTAGCGTTAAAATATTTGAAGCCGGATGTGTACTACGATTTGGTAGAAGGCATTCAGATGAACCGTGATAGCAGAGAGCGTTTTATTCGTGGATTAGAGGCGGAAGTGGGCGAGCATATTAAGAATGCCGGCATTAAGGCTGAGATTTCCGGAAGAGTAAAGCACTTTTTTAGTATCTATAAGAAGATGGTAAATCAGGATAAGACCATCGATCAGATTTATGATTTGTTTGCTATCCGCATTATTGTAGAGTCTGTGAAGGATTGTTACGCAGCTCTTGGTGTTATTCATGAGATGTACAAACCAATTCCGGGACGGTTTAAGGACTATATTGCGATGCCAAAGCCCAACCATTATCAGTCCTTGCATACAACATTGATTGGTACGGATGGTACACCGTTTGAAATTCAGATTCGAACATTTGAAATGCATCGTGTTGCAGAATATGGTATTGCAGCGCATTGGAAATATAAGGAAGTCAGCAACGGTGCAAGGCCGGATGGGCAGGAGGAAGAGAAGTTAGCGTGGCTTCGTCAGATTCTGGAATGGCAGAAGGAGATGTCGGATAACAAGGAATTTATGTCCCTTTTAAAGAGTGACCTCGATTTGTTTTCGGATAATGTATTCTGTTTTACACCTTCCGGTGACGTGAAGAACCTGCCAACCGGATCGACACCTATTGATTTTGCCTACGCCATTCATTCGGCGGTGGGAAATCGTATGGTAGGCGCGAAGGTCAATGGGAAGTTGGTTCCGATTGATTATCGCGTGGAGAACGGTGACCGGATTGAGATTCTGACATCACAGAATACCAAGGGACCAAGCCGTGATTGGCTGAATATTGTTAAGAGTTCTCAGGCCAAGAGTAAGATTAACGCCTGGTTTAAGGCGGAATTAAAGGATGAGAACATTTCTCGCGGAAAAGAACTGATTGATAGTTATTGTAAGAGTCATGGAATAGAAATCGCGGAGATTAACAAACCGGAGATTAAAGCAGAAGTACTGCGCAAGTATGGATTCAAAGATTGGGATTCCATGATGGCAAGCGTTGGGCACGGTGGTTTGCGAGAAGGTCAGGTTATCAATAAGATGGTGGATCTGGCAAAGAAAGAACAGCAGGCAAATGTGACCGATGCAGATGTAATGGAGAATATTGCCAATAAAGAGGGTGCAATTAAGCACCATAAGAGCAAGACCGGAATTACGGTTCGAGGAATCCACGATGTGGCGGTTCGTTTTTCGAAGTGTTGTTCGCCGGTGCCGGGGGATGAAATTGTTGGCTACGTTACCAGAGGACGTGGTGTAACCATTCATCGTACGGATTGTGTGAATATGATTCATTTAACGGAACACGATAAGTCTCGTTTGATTGAAGCAGAATGGCAGGCAGATTCCGAGGCAGGAAGCTACCTGGCAGAAATTGTGGTTTATGGACATAATCGCCGCGGACTGTTAGTGGATATTACCCGTATTTTGACAGAATTTAATATTGATATTCAGGCGGTACACACCAAAAGCAGCAAGAACGATGTGGCCACCATTTTCCTGGCATTCCAGGTACGTGGCAAGGATGAGTTGAATTCCATTATGAGTAAGATTCGTCAGGTGGAAAGCGTTATGGATATTGAAAGAACCAGAGGTTAACTATGAAAATTAGACAGATAACGGTTGGTGCAATACAGGAGAATTGCTATATTGTAATACAGGAAGAAACGAAAGAGGCCATTATTGTAGATCCGGGAGATTGGCCGGAAAAGATTATGGCGGTGCTTTCTGAAATGAAGGCGGTACCGGTGGCAATTCTGCTTACCCATGGACATTTTGATCATATTGGTGCAGTACCGGCATTGCGTAAGGAATATGCAATACCGGTGTATGCAGATGAGAAAGAGGCTGTGGTACTTGGAAACACGAAGTTAAGCATGGCACAGTTTACAATGGAGGCAGATTTTTATTTGCATGACGGGGAAGAACTTACCCTGGCGGGATTTTCCATTCGCGTTCTGGAAACACCGGGGCATACGCCGGGAGGGTGTTGCTTTTTCTTCCCGGAACAAAAGGTGCTGTTTTCCGGTGATACTCTGTTTTTGGAGTCTGTTGGAAGAACGGATTTTCCGGGTGGAAGCATGAGCGAATTGGTGCATGCGTTGAAAGAGAAGTTGTTTTGTTTGCCGGAAGATGTTGCAGTGTATCCGGGGCATATGGAAGAAACCAGTATTGGATATGAGAAGAAATACAATCCTTTTTGCGAATAGCGTAAGCATGACGAAGGATAGGAGAGAAGAAACGGCAAATGATAGCAATACAGTTAAATACAGATGAGTTTGAGTATGACATACGTTCTCTGGTGAAAGCTTTTTTTCCGGAAGAGGAACAGTATGTCCATTGTGATGTAAGCAAAGTGATACAACAAAAGGAACCGGAGAAGGCGCCGGATTGGGTTCTTCGTGTTATGCTTTTACCGGAAGAGATGTATGCATTTTTTGAGGGGGAAGAGGCAAACAAGGTGACGGTTAGAACGGTGGCAGAGAATCGAGTGCAACGTAAGAACGATGCGAAGCGTATGTTGTATGCGTTGTTGAAAGCAAGAACAGGAAACGTCCTTCCCTGGGGAAGTTTAACAGGAATCCGACCGACCAAGCTGTTTACGAAGGCTTTGTTGGAGGGTAGACAGGATGAGGAAATTCTTGCAACGATGAAGAAAACCTATTTTCTTAGCGATGAGAAGGCTGAGGTAGGACTTCAGATTGCGAAGAAGGAGCAGACCCTGTTAGGAAAGCTTCCGAAAACCGGGGGATATAGTTTGTATATTCATGTTCCCTTTTGCCCCACCACGTGCTTATATTGTTCGTTTACGTCGTTTCCGGCAGCGATGTATAAAGAGAAGATGCAAGGATATGTGGAGGCATTAAAGAAGGAGCTTTCCATGTATGCAAAGGAATTGCGAGCACAGGAGCTGACAACCATTTATGTAGGAGGCGGCACACCGACAACGTTGGGTGAAAAACAGCTTGAAGAACTGTGTTGTCATATTGAGGAGAAGTTTGATTTGTCTCATCTTCGGGAATATACGGTGGAGGCCGGAAGACCGGATAGCATTACGAAAGAGAAGTTGGCGGTGCTTCGGAAACATGGAGTAACCAGAATATCCATTAATCCCCAGACGATGAATGATGAAACGCTGAGGGTATTAGGACGGCAGCATACGGTGAAACAGACAGAGGAAGCTTTTTGGCTTGCCAGAGAGATGGGATTTGATAATATCAACATGGACATTATCCTTGGACTCCCAATGGAAAGTGATAGAGAAGTGATGCGGACCCTTCAGGAAGTGGAGCGGTTGCATCCGGATAGTCTGACGGCACACAGCCTTTCCATTAAGCATAATTCGCGATTGAATCGGATGCGGGAGCAATACCGGGAGTTGACATTTGCGGATGCGGTTCGTGGAATGGCACTGGCAAAGCAAAGTGCAGTGCAAATGGGAATGGAACCTTATTATTTGTACCGACAGAAGCAGATAGCCGGAAATTTAGAAAATATAGGCTACGCTCTGCCGGGAAAAGAAGGTCTTTATAATATTTTGATTATGGAAGAACGGCAAAGCATTTTTTCTGTAGGAGCGGGGGCCGTTACGAAGATAATTAAGAATCCCGGAGAATTATTTGAACGGGTAGAAACGGTGAAGGATGTGAATACATACTTACATCGATTAGAGGAAATGATTGACAAGAAAAGGGAAGCGCTTTTGCGGGCGGACCTTTGAAAATAGGAGGATACTATGGCTTTAAAGAAGAAACCAGTGACCGGAATGCGAGATATTATGCCGGAAGAAAAAGAAATTCGTGATTACGTCCAGGGCGTAATTAGCAAAACATATCGGGAGTTTGGCTTTTCGCCGATTGAGACTCCTTGCATGGAGGATATCGCGAATCTTTCGAGCAACCAGGGTGGAGAAAATGAAAAATTAATCTTCAAAGTGTTAAAACGTGGTGAAAAGCTAAAGATTGATGAGGCAAAGGACGAAATAGATTTGGTAGATCAGGGGATGCGTTACGATTTAACCCTTCCATTAACCCGCTATTATTCTAATCATGCAAACGATTTACCGGCACCTTTTAAGGCATTGCAGATGGGACCGGTATGGCGAGCAGATCGACCACAGCGTGGACGATATCGTCAGTTCGTGCAGTGTGATATTGATATTTTAGGTGATCCAACAAATTTAGCGGAAATTGAATTGATTACAGCCACTACCACCTGTTTAGGAAAGCTGGGCTTTGAGAATTTTGAAATTCGTATTAATGAGCGACGGATTTTAAAAGCGATGGCATCGTACTGTGGATTCGATGAGAATCGTTTTGATGAGGTTTTCATTATTCTCGACAAGATGGACAAAATCTCAGAAGAGGGTGTCAAAGAGGAGCTATTATCACATGGCTTTGCGCAGGATGGAGTGCTTCAATATATGCAACTGTATAAGGACCTGGCACAGGCAGAGGATGGATTATCCTTACTTCAGAAGACGTTGGGAACTTGTCTTGAAGAAGGGGTAATTGAGAATTTACAGGAAATTATTTCCTGTGTTGAGGCAACCAAACATGGAAACTTCAAGGTTGTGTTTGATCCGACGCTGGTGCGTGGCATGTCTTATTATACCGGAACGATTTTTGAAATCGCTATGCCGCAGTTTGGTGGAGCATGCGGTGGCGGTGGCCGATATGATAAGATGGTTGGAAACTTCACCGGTAAGGATGTACCGGCATGCGGCTTTTCCATTGGTTTTGAGCGAATTGTTCTTTTACTTTTGGAAAATGGATTTACGATACCAAATGCGGGTGGTAAGGTTGCGTATCTTTTGGAAAAAGGCTGTGATAAAGAGAAATTAGTGCAAACCATGAAGGAAGCTGCCGCATTGCGGGAGCAGGGAACGGTGGTATTAATTAGTCGTATGAACAAGAACAAGAAGTTCCAGAAAGAACAGCTTGAAGCATCCGGATATCACGACATTCGGGAAATCTTTAACCGATAGTATAAGGAGGTACGTTTATGTCGAAGCAGAACCAGGGAGAACAGGAAGTTATGACGAAGAAGAAATTTGGAATCAAAGCAAAGCTATTACTATTTACATTGCCCATCATTGCGTTTGCATTTTTACTGGTTGCATTTTTGTCTTATAATTTTGCGAAGGATAAGATTTCTGTGAAAACAAGGGAATTATTGCAAGCAAGTGCCCAAAGCAGTGAAAACAAAATTTTGACCTGGCAGCGAGACACCTTACGTATTGTAGATACTGCATTGGAAACGATGCAGAACTTAAAAATGAATAAAGAGGAAGTACTTGCGTACGAGAAGTTTTTCTTAGAGACCAACGAGTATTTCCCAAATGGAATTTATATTATTCAGGATGATGGAAATCTTCTGGATGCAAGCGGATGGGAACCGGATAATGACCAGCGTGAATCAGACTATTATAAAATTGGTTTGGAGCATAGCGATAAACTGTATTTTGGCGAAGCTTACATAGATGCGTTAACGAATGGATTTGTAGTTACCGCCAGCCGCCATATGGATAACATTGCCGGTGTTGGTGCGGTTGCAAACGTGGATATTAATTTAAATACATTGGCTGAGGTTGTGAAAGAGATGAAAGTTGTTGGAAATGGCGATGCTTTTATCCTTGATACAGCCAACGACACCATTCTCGCTCATAAGAATGAGAAAATGGTTGGAAAAACGGCCAAAGATGCGGGGGATAGCTTTTATAAACAGGTGGCGTCCCTTGCAAAAAGCAAAAAGAGCCAGGTTACCAGTTTGGCATCAAAAGATGGTGACTACATGGTGAGTATTGAACCAATTGATGATACCAGTTGGGTAATGGTTTGTCGTGGACTTGAGAAGAATATTTATAGCGATGTAAGAACACTTGCGATTATTCTTTCCATCGTTTCCATTGTTATTGTTATTATTATTTCTCTGGTATTAACTATTTTGATTCGCCGCATCACCAATCCAATCAAACGATTGACGGATACCATTGTGGCAGTTACCAATGGTGATTTTACGACGGATATCGAAGTGAAGGGAAATGATGAAGTTACGGTGATGGCAAGCAATACCAGAGAGTTTTTGCAGGTAATGCGAAATGCATTGGCTTCCATTGCGAAAGTATCGGACAACATTGATATGCAGGCAAAAGACAGTACACAGATTGCGAAAACCTTACACGAGTCAGCATCCGGACAGTCGGAGGCCATGACCTCCCTGCGTGGTAATCTGGATGAATTGATTGAATCCATTGCGGTAATTGCAGAAAATGCAACGAAGCTGGCTACGGTAGTAGCAGATACTTCGGATGCCGGTGAGCGGGCGATGAATAATATGGCGGAGACTATGAAAGCGGCAGATGACGGACGTCAGAATATGAAGTCCGTAACCGTATCCATGAGTGAAATCCAAAGCGGCATGAGTGACCTTGAAAAGTCCATTACCAATGTGGGTGGCGCAGCAGTAAAGATTAATGAGATTACCGCAACGATTCGTGAGATTGCGGAGGAAACCAATTTGCTATCCTTGAATGCATCCATTGAGGCGGCACGTGCCGGAGAAGTGGGACGTGGATTCGCAGTGGTTGCAACACAGATTAAGAGCCTGGCAGAGACATCCGCAGAGGCAGCGGATCAGATTTCGAACTTGATTGATTCGGTAAATGACTTGATCAATGAGACCGTAGAACAGTCCCATCAGAGTGTGGGTCAGATTACGGCCGGTGTCGAGCGGGTTTACGAAGCATCCGACCAGTTTAATAATATCTTTGATGGCATTACGCAGACGAATAGTATTATTCAGGATATTATTCAGCAGATTCACGATGCGAACGATGTAGCAGCCAACATGGCAGCAGTAACGGAGGAACAGTCGGCATCTGCGGAAGTAATTGGTAATACAGCCCTTAATGTACAGGAGTTAACGGACATTGTAACCGGAAACAGTGCCGATGTGGAGAAAGACTCAGAAAATCTTACCAATATGGCAGACTCTTTGGAAAAGCAAATTTCTGCATTTAAAATTTAAGAAAAAAGGAGTAGCCTGCATGGTCTATGGATCATGCAGGTTTTTTTGTAATGTTTCCCTTGACAGGAAAGTGGGGGTTGACAAAAAGTGAATTGTACTTTATTGTATATTGTATACAAAGAAAAACAATATTCGGAGGCAAATGGTGGATAAGATTGCGTTGCGCCCTTTGGCAAAGGTAAATTTTGGTTTGGATGTTGTTGGTAAACGTGAGGACGGATATCATGAAGTGCGAATGGTTATGCAAACTCTTTCACTGCATGATCATATGGTGATGGAGAAACAGGACAATGGGAAGGTTTCATTAAAGACCAACTTGCGGTATTTACCAACGGATAAGAATAATCTGGTGATTCAGGCTATAGAACTGTTGCGAGAGGAATTTCATATTTCCCAGGGAGTGCGGGTGAATTTGAAGAAGGTAATCCCGGTGGCGGGAGGAATGGCAGGTGGCAGCAGTGATGCGGCAGCAGCCATATTTGGCATGAATAAGCTATTTGATTTGCATTTGTCCCGGAAGGACATGATGGAGCGCGGACTTACGTTGGGAGCGGATGTTCCCTATTGTATTATGCGAGGAACTGCGCTGGCAGAGGGAATCGGTGAGGTGTTGACCCCCTTGCCGGGAATTCCGAAGTGTGGTGTATTGATTGTAAAGCCGGCGTTTAGTGTGTCAACGAAGAAGGTATACGAGGCATTTGATAAGCAAAGTGCGATCAATCATCCCAATATGGATAAGCTGCTTGAGGCAGTTTCAAATCAGGATATGGATGGGATTTTGATGCATATGGGGAACAATTTAGAGGATGTTACCAAAAGAATGCATCCGATCATTGGAAGAATTGAAGAACAGATGGAACAGGCAGGTGCAAGACGCGCGATGATGAGCGGAAGCGGGCCGACGGTTTTTGGAATTTTTGACACAATCGAAGAGGCACAGCGGGCTAGCCGCGTGTTTCAATCTCGTAAGGATATAGGACAGGTTCATGTGACCACAATTTATAATGTGAAAGGGAGGTAGGTAGGAATGGCGAATTTAGAATTAATTGAAAACGATTATTTGCCATTGCGAGATGTGGTGTTTCAGACACTGCGAAATGCAATTCTCAAGGGAGAATTGAAGCCGGGCGAGCGCTTAATGGAAATGAAGCTTGCCAGTAAATTAGGGGTAAGCCGGACGCCGATTCGAGAGGCGATTCGTATGCTGGAGCAGGAAGGACTTGCAGTTACCATACCCCGTCGCGGAGCACAGGTTGCGAAGATGACAGAGAAGGATATGGATGCCGTCTACGATATTCGTCGTTGCTTAGAACGATTGACGGTAGAGTATACCAGTGGAAAGATGGATGTGGGACAGATTGCACAGTTACGTTATGCACAGAAAGTATTTGAGGAAGCAGTTGCAGAGGGCGACAACGTAGAAATCGAGAAGAAGGATTGGGAGTTTCATTCCGTTATTTTTAATGCCACGGGCAATACCCGCCTGGTGTCAATTATGAATACCCTGCAGGAACAATTGTCCAGATACCGTTGGGCATATTTGCAGCATAACACCAAGCTCCAGAAGTTAATTGAAGAGCATCGTCAGATTGTGGATGCCCTGGAGAAGGGAAGCTTTGAAGAAAGCATTGCGGCAACCATGGCACATCTGGACAGCCAGGAGGCAATTATCAAAGAGGTCATAAAGAAAGGTGTATAAAGTTTCGAAAGATGTACACACTAAGAGTCAAGCAGCGTTGTTTGGCTCTTTTTTTGTGAAAGGGAAATAGGCTCAGCACACCCATTGGAAAGGACGGAATATGGAGAAACAATTATCGAAAAAAGAAGAAAGGCTTCGTCAAAGCCTGTCGGATTGTGCCGATGTGGTTTTTCGTTCCCTGCAATTGGGGGAAGAAACCTCTGCGTTGGCGATTTTTATGGAACCTACCGCCGGTGATTTGATGGGCGTTAGCCAAATGGTGCTTTCATTTCTGGGAGAAAGCAGGCAACAGATTGAAAAGCGTATAAAGGATGGAAATGTGGGGCTTTTGGATTGTGCACCCCTTACGAAGGAAGAACAGGTGATTGGAGCCATTTTTACAGGGGATGTGGTGCTTTGCGTTGACGGCGTCAAAGAGGCGCTGAAAATACCGGCAAAAGGCTATCCGGGGCTTGGGGTTACGAAAGCCGATGCGGAAAAGGGATTGCGTGGCTCGGAAGAAAGCTTTGCAGATGCCATTAAGGTCAATGCGGCCCTTTTGCGTAAGCGACTGAAATGTCCCCAATTAAAGGTGCTGCAATACCAAGTGGGAACGAGGTCACAGACTCTTGTTTATGTGGTGTACATGGAGGATTTGGTGTTTCCGGATTTGATTCCACGGCTAAAAGAACGGTTGGAAGCCTTTCAGATGGACGCGCTTGCGGATGTAGGCGTGGAACAACAGTTACTGGCGGATAAGCCGGGAACGCTATTTTCGCAAATGCAAAGTACCAAACGTCCGGCGTTTGCCTGCGCGGAATTGCTCAATGGACGGGCGGTGCTGCTGGTGGATAATTCACCGGAAGCATTGCTTTTGCCAACGGCATACCAGAATTTTTTTCAGGTGGCAGATGATGCCTATCTGCATTTTGTTGTGGCTACATCCCTTCGGTGGCTTCGCTACGTTGCATCTTTGGGAGCGATGTATACGCCGGGAGCTTATGTGGTGGCGACAATGCAGGAACCACAATTGATTCCGGTTCACTTGTTTTTGACCTTGCAGCGTTCGTTGCTGCAAACACCTTTTGGGGCAACCGCAGAGGTACTCTTAATGGAAGTCGCTTTTTTGCTTTTGCAGGAGGCGGGGGTACGTATGCCCGGTGAGATGAGCAACGCCATTGGCATTGTGGGTGGTCTGATTATAGGCTCGGCGGCGGTGGAAGCGGGGCTGGTCTCGCCCATGAGTGTGATGGTGGTGGCACTTTCTGCGTTATGTGCCTTTAGCGTACCAAATCAGGAGATGGCAGGCGCGTACCGCATCGTGAGCATCCTTTGTCTGGTGCTTTGCAGCGTGTTTGGAACGGTGGGGCTATGGGTCAGTATACTTGGAACGGGACTTTATCTGGCTACGTTAACAAGTCTGGGTTATCCGTTTTTGCACAAAATTGATAGTATTTACGTAAAACCGGCGCCTCAAAGAATTTTTCGGGCATGGTATGCCAGAAAGCAAAATCCTGTTCGGCTGCGAGAAAGGTGGAACAAATGGAAACATTAGGAGTATTGCTTGGGTTTGCACTGCCACTTGGGGTGGAAAATCCGGCAGAGAGTTTGCCTGCATTGGGAATTGCCGGAATGCTTTATTATATATGGACACGTCGTCGGAACGGAGAACTTCCTGTTTTTTCTTATGCAGTGACGGCGGTCCTGGTGGATGGCAGGCTGTCGCGTGATTTAATGACCTATATTGGGCGAAAAAGTGCATGGCCCTTATGTGCACTATGGCTTCTTGTTTTTAGCCTCTATGGGCAAAAGAAAGAGCTTGCGTGGCATGTGCCGGGGGAAGCGGAATTAAAAAGAATCGTAAACAATGCAGTATTGGCGGGACTTGTTATTTTGCTGGTAGTTCAGGTACCTGTTTTTTGCCCGTGGCTGTTACGGGTACGTACCGTGTACCCGGAGCGGATAGCAGGACTGAGTCTGTTTTTTTTCGTTATCAGTCTGTTGTTTGGTGCGTCGGTTAAAAGCTACCTGATTTTTGGCGCCTGTATCCTTTGTTTAGGAGGAACGTTGCCGCTTCGCATGCTCATGCAATGTCCGGAGCCGTTTTTGGAGTTGGGGCGTAGTGGGGGGAGTGGGATGCTTCATTTTCCCCCCGTGGAAATTGTTTGCGCCATGGTTTACTGGACTGTGCAATTTGTTACCCTTCGTGGGTGTGTGGTAAGGGTGTGTAAGGAGGTTGGAAAATGAGAAAAGTACTGGCTTGGCTATTTGTGGGGAGCTGCGTGTGGTTTCTATATACCGGCCAGCGGGAAGAAAAACTTGAGCGGCCGGTTATGCTGGTTACGGATATGGACAGCCTTTGTGAAGGAAAAAGGGCAGAATATGCACATACCCGGGTATTGGTGATTCATGAAGAATTTGGAAGAAGGAAGATGCAGGCGTTATTAAACCATCGAGAGCTATCCTACGGTACATGGGTGGTAGTTTCAAAGACAGCGGTGGAGGTGGCGGTAAAAGAAACAGAAGAAGGCATTACAAAACAGCTACAGACGCTTACCGGTTCCGATGCAGTTAAGCTGCAGTCTTTTTTGCAGATGCAGTATGGACAGAAAAAAGCGGTGAGACTCCCAGTTATTTGTAAAACAAGGCGGGGAATTGAGAAAAATGGCTATTGCCTGTATAAAGATGGAAAAATCCGGCAATCCTTTCCGTAGAAAGGACGTGAAAATATGAAATGGCAAGGCAGGATAATAAAAATCGGTATGATTTGTTCCCTTTTGTGCGTGTTGTCCCTTAGCAGGCAGCAGTATCGTATGGCAGTGCAGGAGAGTATTGCCAATAAAGTGATTCGCTTTCATGTGCTTGCAAATAGCGACAGCCCCTATGATCAGCAGGTCAAAAAAAGAGTGCGGGATGAGGTGGGGGCTTATGTGCAGCCTCTTTTAAAGGAAAGCCGCACAAAAGAGAAAAGTCGGCAAATCATGTTGACCCATTTGGAGGATATTACCAGGGTTGCCAATGAATCCTTGAAAAAACAAGGGGTGTCATATCGGGCCTATGCAACGTTGTGTTATTGTCAGTTCCCGGTAAAGAGCTATCAGGGCGTTTCCTTTCCGGCGGGTCGCTACGAAGCATTAGAAGTGGTGATTGGAAAGGGGCGAGGGCACAACTGGTGGTGTGTGATGTATCCGAATTTATGTTTTTCGGCTTCCATGAAAAAAGAACATGACAGGCAGTGGAGGCGTTTTTTACAGTCTCTAAGTCCCCGGGAATTTGAAGCAATGATGCAGAAAAACCGATGGAAGGTACGATTTAAAATTTTTGATTTGCTTCATAAATAGGAACCGGTTGTGTTTCGAGCCGGGATGGGGTATACTAAAGAGATAGCAAAATGGAGGAACGATATGCCGGAAAAAATTTTATTTCATGTAGACAGTAGTCATACGATAGCGGATGGGAAGAAACATACGCCGGATAAGATTGAAATGATCAATGTGGCAGATTATCATTACAAGGATTCTGTACATTACATACACTATGAAGAGATTGTAGAGGGAACGGAAGAACTTACGGAGAATCTGGTAAAGATTGGTAATAATCGGGTGGAAATCATTAAGAAGGGCGCGGTTCGGAGCCACTTGATTTTCGAAAACGGAAAGGCCAACGAAAGTGTGTATTATATACCGGAGGGACAGATTCAGATGGCGGTGGACACCAAGCAGGTTGAGATTGTACACAATCCTCAGGAATTAACCGTTCGATTGCAGTATGCGATGATTATGAACTATCAGAAAGTTGCGGATTGCGATTTGACCATGGTAGCAAAGCTTCAAAAGGAAAAAATCTAATTGCTTTTTTACTATGAAAATGGTACAATACAATGCGTATTGAAAACAAGGAGGAAGAAAACATGGCTTGGTACGTATGGCTAATGATTATTATTACCGCTGTCATTGTTGTGGCGGCTATTGGATTATATTTTTTGGGAAAGAAAGCTGAGAAGAGAAAAATCGAACAAGATAAAGCCATTGCTGCAGCTGCCCAAACAGTATCCATGTTAATCATTGATAAGAAACGTGTGAAATTGAAAGATGCCGGACTTCCGCCGGCAGTGCTTGCGCAGACACCGAAATATATGCGCCGTGCAAAGACGCCGGTTGTAAAGGTTAAGGTTGGACCAACCATTACGACATTGCTTTGCGCGCCGGAGATTTTTGAAGATGTGCCGGTTAAGAAGGAAGTGAAGGCGGTTGTAAGTGGATTGTACCTGACTGCAATTAAGGGACAGCACGGTAAGAAAGAAGCAAAGGAGCCGAAGAAAGAAGGCTTTATGCAGCGCATGAGAAAGAGAGCAGGAATGTAACGAGAGAAAGGTATCGCAGATTGCGATGCCTTTTTTTTAAGAATCTCTTTTATTTTCCGTCTAAATATGGTATTCTACATAGATGTGGTACTATTTTTTGTGCCGGACGGAAAAATGAGCAGGAGAGAGGCGGAAAAAGTATGAAAAGGATAATTAGTTGTGCCTGTGTTGCCCTTATGGGTGGACTTTTGTTTTTGGGAGCGCAGAAGGACGTAAAGGGTAGTAATGCAACAAATGGAAACGAGGAACTTAGCAAGATGTGGACTGCAATGGACCATGATCCGATTTCGGTTGCCGATTATGATATGAAGGATTATGTTACATTGGGAGAATATCGGGGCATCGAAGTGGAAGTGCCGACGGTGAAGGTAGATAAAGAGTTGGTTATTCAGGCCATTAATCAGGCGTTAACACAGTATCCGGATTACGAGAAGACGGATAAGAAGGTTGTGGAAAAAGGCGATGTTGCCAATATTGATTACGAAGGAAAGATAGATGGCAAGAAGTTTGAAGGCGGTTCTGCCAAGGATTATCCGTTAACCATTGGCTCCGGACAGTTTATTCCGGGATTTGAGGAAGGCTTAGTTGGGGCAAAGGTCGGTGAGACGAAAGAAGTAAAGGTAACCTTTCCGAAGGATTACGATGAAGAAACCCTGGCAGGAAAAAAAGCGGTATTTACCGTGAAAGTCAACAGCATCGGACAGGAAGTGTATCACACCTTCGATGATGTGACAGATGAATTTGTAAAAGAGAATCTGGGGTATGATACCGTAGATGATTTGTTTAATTATGTATTCAATTACCAAAAGGATGAAGCAGAGAAGAATAAAGAATCGGCATCAAAGGAAGCAATGATGGATGTTCTTCTTAAGAATAGCAAGGTAACGGTGCCGAAGGAACTTTTGGAATATAAGATAAGAGAGTACCTGTCGAATTTTGTTTCCGGTGTTGTGGAAAGTGGCGGTAAGGTAGGAGATTATCTGCAGCAGATGTACCAATCAACACCGACACAGTTCGAGAAGAAGGTGACGGCGCAGATGAAGAAGAGCATTCAGGCGCAGATGGTGCTATATACCGTTGCAAATAAAGAGAAGTTAGAAGCGGATAAGGAAGGCTATGATAGCTATGTGCAGGCATTTGTAAGCCATTATCAGTATGAGAGTAAGAAGCAATTGTTTAAGGAATTTCCTGAAAAGGAGCTTAAGCTTGCGTACCGGGCAAATAAGGCTACGGAGTTTATTCTTAAACAGGCAAAGATAACCTATACCGAACAGAAAGCGACAAAAGAGTAAGAGGAGGATACAGAACAATGGATTTGGTTACAATTCGTGAGATTTATAAAGATAGAGAGTCGTACTTTGATACAGAGGTTTCCATTGGAGGATGGGTGCGTAGTATTCGTAACTCTAAGACCTTTGGATTTATTGTGGTAAATGACGGTAGTTATTTTGAAACCATGCAGGTGGTGTATTCGAACCAGCTTGCGAACTTTGAAGAAATTGAGAAACTGAATGTCGGTGCAGCGATTCTTGTAAAGGGACAGTTGATTGCAACACCGGAGGCAAAACAGCCATTTGAAATTCAGGCAACAGAAATTGTGGTGGAAGGCGCATCTACGCCGGATTATCCACTGCAGAAGAAACGTCATACATTTGAATATTTGCGTACCATTTCACATCTGCGTCCACGTACCAACGCTTTTCAGGCAACGTTTCGTGTGCGCTCCTTGGCCGCCTATGCCATTCACCAGTTTTTCCAGGAGAGAAACTTCGTGTATGTCAATACACCATTGATTACCGGAAGTGATTGCGAGGGTGCCGGTGAGATGTTCCAGGTAACAACCCTTGATTTAAACAATATCCCGAAGACGGAAGACGGACAGGTAGATTATTCGAAGGACTTCTTTGGAAAACCAACCAACTTGACGGTAAGCGGACAGTTAAATGGAGAGACTTATGCGATGGCATTCCGCAATATCTATACCTTTGGACCAACCTTCCGTGCAGAGAATTCCAACACCACGCGCCATGCGGCAGAGTTCTGGATGATTGAGCCGGAAATGGCATTTGCAGATTTGTCCGATGATATGGATGTGGCAGAGGCAATGTTAAAATATGTGATTCGTTTTGTACTGGAGAATGCGCCGGAAGAAATGCAGTTCTTTAATAACTTTGTGGATAAAGGATTGTTAGAGCGATTGAACCATGTGGTAAATTCTGAGTTTGGACGTGTTACCTATACAGAAGCCATTGAGATTTTGAAAAAACATAATAATAAATTCGACTATAAAGTAGAGTGGGGATGCGATTTGCAGACAGAGCATGAGCGCTTCCTTACAGAAGAAGTGTATAAGAAACCAATCTTCCTAACGGATTATCCGAAGGAAATCAAAGCATTTTATATGAAATTAAATGACGACAACAAGACAGTGGCAGCATGTGATTGTTTGGTTCCGGGAATTGGTGAAATTATCGGCGGAAGCCAAAGAGAGGATGATCTTGAGGTATTGCGCGCGCGTATGCAGGAATTGAATTTGCGAGAAGAAGACTATGAATTCTATTTGGACTTGAGAAGATACGGTTCCGTAAGACACGCAGGTTTCGGATTGGGATTTGAGCGTTGTGTTATGTATTTGACCGGTATGGCCAATATACGTGACGTAATCCCGTTCCCACGTACCGTAAATAATTGCGAATTATAATAAATTACGAACCTGCCTTTTCGGGCAGGTTCTTTTGATGGAGTTTTTATGAGAAAGAGAGTTGGAAAACTACTTGGCGTTGTGATAATCCTTCTATTGATTGTCGTGATTGTCAAGATGAGACCGAGGGAGGAACGCTATAGCGTAAGCTATACGGATGTATTTGATACGGTGACGCAATTTAGCGGATATGCAAAGAGTCAGAAGGATTTTCAGGAAGAAGTGGAGGTGCTGCATCAGGAGTTGCTTCGCTATCATCAGCTATTTGACATTTACCACAATTATCTGGGAATCAACAACATAAAGACAATCAATGATGAAGCAGGGAAGAAGCCGGTAAAGGTGGATAAAGCATTATTTGAATTGTTGAAGCTGAGTAAGGAGATGTACACCCTTACGGATGGCAAGACCAACATTGCCATGGGTGGTGTTTTGGCATTGTGGCATGATAGCAGAGAGCGGGGAATGGCAGGAATTGGCCGGGCTTCGTTACCAAACCGTGAGGAGCTTGAAGAGAATGCGAAGCATATGGATATTCAGAATCTGGTGCTTAATGAAGAGAAGCAGACGGCTTACATAAGAGATAAGCAGATGCGGCTGGATGTGGGAAGCATTGGAAAGGGATATGCCGTTGAATTGCTTGGTAAGCACGCGAAAAAAAGAGGAATGAAATCCCTTCTCATTAGCGTAGGTGGAAACGTATTGACCATTGGAGAGAAGCCGAAGGGAGAAAAGTGGAGACTTGGTATCCAGGATCCCAAGGATGAGAAGGCATATCTATGTTATGTGGAAACGGCGAACCATTGTGTGGTAACCAGTGGAGATTACCAGCGTTTTTATGTAGTAGGGGATGTTCATTATTGCCATATTATTGATCCCGAGAAATTAATGCCACCAACAAGGTTCCATTCTGTAAGTATCGTGGCAAAGAAGTCCGGAATGGCAGATGCACTTTCCACAGCGCTTTTTTGTATGAGTTATAAAAAGGGACGTGCCTTAGTTGAAAACTTGAAGGATGTAGAAGCAATGTGGGTACAGAAGGATGGAAAGATTCGTTATACAGACGGATTTAAGAAACAAATGCGGGAGGGCAGAAGCAATGAAAGGTAGAAAATGGGGGGCAAAGGAATTACTCCTTTGCGTATGCCTTGCCGTGTGTGTAACAGGTTGCCAGAAAAAGGCGGGCAAGGAAACCACACCGGAAGCGGTTGAAAAGAACTTGCCAAAGCTTACGGTACAGGTAGAGGATGTGTTGGAAAAGAAACCGTTTTTGCTAATGGCAGAACGGGGCTATGATGAAGAGGAAGGCTTTCAGCTGGCCTTTTCAACGAAAAAAGATGTACCGGCAGCAATTCTGGTGGGAGAATATGCGGATGTATTTCGATTAAAAGCAAAGGGGGAAGAACGCTATATCATTGGAAATGCAACAAATGATGTGGTACTTTTGGCCAATTCGGATTGCGGAGTGGAGACCATTGCGGAGGCAAAAGGCAGAACGGTGTGGAGAAAAAAGGATGCAGATGCGTATGCGCTTGCCTATTTGCTCGCACAGGAAAACTATCGCAGTGACTACGTATTGCAAGACGAAGCCGATACCTATGAGCAGGTGGTGGATGCGTTTATTAATCGCCAGGCAGAGCTTGCGATATTGCCAAGACCTTATGCGGATGCACTGTTGAAAAAAGGAGCAATAAAGCTGGGCTCAACTGCGGACAGTCGTTTTTGTGACCGCTGTATTCTGGCAGACAAGAAATTGCTAAAGGAACAGAACGCTTTGTTTTCGGCCTTTGCCAGGGCTTACCAAAAAGCAATCGAAGATTTGGTGTTAGACGAGCCGGATATGGAATATACCTTGCTGTTGCAGCCGGAGGAGGAAACATTGTATGACGTGTATCTTTTTTGCAAAGAAAAGTGGAAGATATCGGAGGAATACAATCGGGCGGATGTTGTGACCACCATTGAGACCGGAGGAGAGAATGAATAAGACACTGCGTAATGAATGTCTGTTACTTTGCGGCATATTGCTGCTGGCAGGAATTGGTTATGGACTTATTTCCTATAGGCAGACACAAAGCACCAGGGATGCCCAGGCGGTGATTTTGGTGGATGGAAAAGAAGTGGGAAGATATCCGCTAAACGAGGATTGCCAGATTCCGATTCAGGGAGTAAATGGCGGAAAGAATACACTTCAGATTAAAAATGGAACAGCGAAGATAACAAAGGCCTCCTGTCCGGATGGAATTTGTTATAAGCATCGCGCAATTAAAAAAAATGGGCAGACCATTGTATGTTTGCCGAATAAAGTTGTGATTGAAATTCAATCCGGGGATGAGGCAGACGTGGATGGTTCCACGAATTAAGAAGCAGGAGCGCGCAAAATAGCAATGAAAGAGAACAGAACAAAACTGGTAGCTTACGTGGGAATGTTGATATCGTTGGCATTTATTCTTTCCTATGTGGAAAGTCTGATTCCCATTAGCCTGGGGATTCCCGGAGTGAAATTGGGGTTGGCAAACCTGGTAGTGATGGTTGCGCTGTATACGTTAGGAGCAAAGTATGCGATGTTGCTATCCTTGATACGAATTGTATTGGTGGGATTTTCTTTTGGCAGTTTGGCCAGCATGATGTATGCGTTGGCCGGTGGAATATTGAGCCTTCTGGTGATGTTTCTTTTTTACAAAAGAACAATCTTCAGTGTGCGGGGCGTCAGTATGCTTGGTGGTGTATGCCACAATGTAGGACAGATTCTTATGGCGATGCTGGTGGTGCAAAATCCATTATTAATTAGCTATTTTCCGGTGCTGCTGATTTCCGGAACTGTGGCAGGTCTGGGGATTGGATTACTGGCAGCTATGATTATAAAACGTGTAGAGAAGGTTTATCGAATATGAGAAAGAAACAGTGGATGGTTCAGCAGAAGGCAGCCGATTTTCAGAATCTTTCAAAAAAGCTGGGGATTGATCCGGTGACGGTGCGTCTTTTGCGGAACCGGAATATGCAAACAGAAGAGGAAATGCGTCAATACTTGTATGGTGGCAAAGAGGCGTTATACGATGGCGCAACGATGGCCGGCATGCAGGAAGGGGTGGCTCTTTTGCTTGCAAAAATAGGGGAACACAAGCCTATTCGTATCATTGGAGACTATGATATCGACGGAATAACGGCAACTTATATTTTGGAGCAGGGCTTAAAGGCGATGGGAGCGGTGGTGTCCCACAAGATTCCCCATCGAATTGTGGATGGGTATGGCTTGAATATATCGTTGATTGAACAGGCCTATGCGGATGGAATGGATACCATTGTGACCTGTGATAATGGAATTGCGGCGATGGATGCCATAAAACGAGGCAAAGAATTAGGGATGAGTATTGTGGTAACGGATCATCATAATGTGCCTTATGAAACCAACGAAGACGGAAAGGTTTGCTATTTGCGCAGTGAGGCGGATGTCATTATCAATCCGAAGCAGGAACATTGTCCGTACCCATTTCCGGAAATTTGTGGAGCTGTCGTTGCATTTAAACTGGTGGAGCAGTTGTTTGCTGCAGCAGGGATGCCGGAGAAAGAAAAAGATGCGCTTTGGCATCATTTGTTGATGTTTGCGGCCATTGGTACGGTGGGAGATATTATGGAACTACGTGAAGAAAATCGTGCCATCGTCAAGCTTGGATTAGCGGAACTTCGAAAAACCGAAGATGTCAGTCTGGTTTCCCTGATGGAAGCGTGCGGCATACAGCAACAAAGGGTAAGCGCATATCATATTGGATTTGTATTAGGTCCTTGCTTTAATGCCAGTGGCCGGTTGCAGACAGCAGAGATTGCATTGTCACTGTTGCTTACAAAGGAGTCGGAGGCGTGTAAAAAACTGGCACATTCCCTGGTGGAATTAAATGAAGAACGAAAGAAAATGACGGAGGAGCAGACCAGGGTAGCCATTGAGTTGGTGCAGAATTCGTCGCTTTTTTCGGATCGGGTTTTAGTTGTCTATCTTCCGGATTGCCACGAAAGTATTGCCGGGATTATTGCCGGTCGTGTACGGGAACAATTTTACCGCCCCACCTTACTGGTTACAAAAACCGAGCAGGGGTTGAAGGGATCCGGACGATCCATAGAATCCTATAATATGTATGAGGAGCTACATAAGGTGGCAGATTGCTTTACCAAGTTTGGAGGGCATGCCATGGCAGCCGGTTTTTCATTGGAAGAGGAGAAGTTAGAAGAATTAAGGCGCAGGTTGAATGACAATGCGATGTTAACAGAAGATGACCTTACGGAGAAAATCCACATTGATGTGCCGATGCCCATGGATTATGTTACGATTCCGTTTATTCAGGAAATGAGTCTTCTCGAACCCTTCGGAAAAGGAAATGAATCACCGTTATTTGCGCAAAAAAATGTGGAAATCGTGCATATGGGAATTGTGGGACGGGACCGCAAGTTTGTAAAGCTAAAGTTGCGTACGGAAACCGGAAACATGTTTCAGGGAATTTATTTTGAATCGCCGGAGAACTTCGCGACGTTCTTATGTGAGAAATTTGGAGAGCCTCTGGCAGGGCAGATACAAACCGGAGCGTCCACAGGCGCGAAGATAGCCATTTGTTACGTTCCGGATATAAATACCTACCAAGGATATACCTCCATTCAAATTCGAATTAAATACGTTTCTTAAGAAAATTAAAGAAACCTTCTAAATGCAGGCTGTGGTTCTGGATCTCTTGAACCTTCAGTCTGTTTTCTTCATTAAAGCCTACCAGAATATTGTGATTGGCCTCTGCTAAATAGTCCATAATACCATCGATGTCCGATTTGATATTTTTCGGGCAGCGCAGGTAAAAATGGTGGTTGCCGGTAATGTGCAACGTATAAGAAATAATAAAGTGATACCATAAAAATTTGTGCAAGGTGGAATGCTTGTAAATCCAAATGATTTCCTCAATGGGCACAATGGCAATTCCATTCATGGAGATTTCGATAAAATAATGTTCGGTAATGAACATGTCTTCCGTGGCAAGCTGCGGCAAGGTGGAAAGCTCTTCCTCGGCCATGGCAAGCATTTGCTTCGGATTGCCAAAACGACGAAGGGTGAGTACCGGTGGTGAAATTCGTGGGAAAAAGCACCACAGAATGCATAAAATCAAGTATACAACAGTATACAGAAACACCCCCAGATATAAGAGCAAAAATGCAAAGGTGGAAAAATTCTTTACCGAAAATTCCTCCAAATACACAGTATCCATCTGTTCAAGCAAGCCGTCGGTGGTCCAATTCAAATCTTTCGATAGTTGGAATAACAATTGGTCGTAGGAGCGCCCGGGTTTATGAATGTTCGCATGAATGGTAACATGCTTCATACTGGGGAGCCCCTCTTGACAGGTGGAAGGAGATAAAAGCACAATCAGGCATTTATCATTCCAGGTGGTATAGTAGTAATAGCCGTTGGAACGTCCGAACATGGAGGACGTGTATCCGGTAAAATACAGGTGATCAATGGTTACCGATACGCCGCTTTGTCTGGAAAATGTTCGTTTGGTCAACACATCTCCCTGTTTAATCGGACGGGGAAACATAAAGGTTTTAATCGGAAAAATAAACCATAAGGCACCAAGAAGAACAAGAATGAGAATGGGAAGTGCCAATCGTTTCTTGTAAACTTTCCGGATACTGTCGGTAATATAGTGTTTCGATATGTGAAATTGATCTTCTTGAAAATCCATGAAATCCTTCTCCTTTTATATTGCGTTATGATAGTCATTATAGTCTTTTTGGAAATTGAAATCAAGGCGAAAAAATGATACTATAAAAGGTAGAGTATGCAACAAGGAGGAAAAGAATGGACGCCTATACCGGATTTGCGGAAGTTTATGATATTTTTATGGATAATGTGCCGTATGAAACATGGGCAGATTATCTTGTTTCGTTATTAAAAGAATATGAGGTGGAGGATGGTCTGGTCTGTGAATTAGGCTGCGGTACCGGAAAGATGACTGCGTTGTTAGAAGATGCGGGGTACGATATGATTGGAATTGATGCATCGTTTGAAATGTTAGATATTGCCAATCAGTGTCGCAATCAGTCCGGCAATATTTTATACCTTTGCCAGGATATGCGGGAAATGGAGCTATACGGAACGGTGAAGGCGGTGGTCAGTGTATGTGACAGTATCAATTACTTATTGTCAGAAGAAGATCTGTTGACCACCTTTTCCCTTGTAAACAATTATCTGGATCCCGGAGGTGTATTTATTTTTGATATGAACACGGAATATAAATACCGGGAGCTGATGGGGGATCGGACTATTTGTGAAAACCGGGAATCCTGCAGTTTTATCTGGGAGAATTATTATGACGAGGTGGAGCGGATGAATGAATACGACCTGACCTTGTTTGTAAAAGAGAAAGACGAGTTGTTTCGACGGTTTGAGGAAATTCATTATCAGCGTTCCTATCGCATTGATACGGTAAAGCAGATTTTATCGGAAAGTGGACTCTATGTGGAGGCCGTATACGATGCCATGACCCATGAGGCACCAAATGCGAAAAGTGAGCGGGTATATTTTATAGCAAGAGAGATTCAGAAGTAAAGGAGGTTCCTATGAATAAGGAATATATGGTTCGTGCAACGGCGGCAAATGGACAAATTCGCGCTTTTGCGTTGACAGGAAGAGAGATGGTGGAGACAGCAAGAGTAGCCCATAATACGGCACCGGTGGTTACGGCAGCGTTGGGACGTAGTCTGGTTGCGGCTGCCATGATGGGCAGTATGATGAAAGGGGACGAGGATTTATTAACCATTCATATTCAGGGAACCGGACCGATGGGTGGATTGAATGTAACAGCGGATTCTAAAGGACATGTGAAAGGGTATCCGTTTCAAGCACAGGTGGATATTCCGGCTAATGCCCAGGGAAAATTGGATGTTGGTGGTGCCATCGGAGAAGGAAATCTGGTGGTAATTAAAGACTTGGGATTGAAGGATCCCTACGTAGGTCAGACGGTGTTACAAACCGGTGAAATTGCGGAGGATTTGACGTATTATTTTGCAACATCCGAACAGGTACCGTCTTCGGTAGGCTTAGGTGTTTTAGTGGATACGGATTGCACGGTGCGTCAGGCGGGAGGATTTATTATCCAATTGATGCCGGATGTAACAGATGAAGTCATTGATCAGTTAGAGGCCAGCATTTCGAAGGTGAAATCGGTTACGGAGATGTTAGAAGAAGGGCATACACCGGAAGATATTTTAAAGGAACTGCTAGGAAAGATGCAGTTAGAAATTCTCGATACCCTGCCGGTGAAGTTTCAGTGTGATTGCACGGAGGAAAAAGTGCTTAGTGCCATTGCCAGCATCGACCGAAAGGATTTGCAGTCCATTATTGATGACGGAGAGCCGATTGAGGTGCGTTGCCAGTTCTGCAATAAAAATTATAAATTCGAGGTAGAGAAGTTAAAGGAGATTATGAAGGGATGAAAGATGGGTTTATAAAGGTGGCAACGGCTACGCCAAAGGTGGTGGTAGCTGATGTGGAAGCGAATGTAAAGGAAATCATTTCCCTGATTCATAAGGCTGCAGAGGAACAGGTTATGGTGACGGTTTTTCCGGAACTATGTATTACCGGTTATACGTGTGGAGAATTGTTTTTCCAGGAGAGTTTGCTGAAGGCGGCCAGAGAAGGGCTTTTGAAAATTGCGAAGGCTACCCGTGACAAAAAGGGAATCTTTTTTGTGGGTCTGCCATTTTCCTACAATGGAAAGCTTTATAACGTTGCGGCCGGTGTTGGAGGCGGCGTAATCGTGGGAATGGTTCCGAAGATGCATCTTCCGAATTATGCAGAATTCTATGAAGCAAGATATTTTACGGAGGCAGAGGAAGGCGTCGCATTTGCGGGGCTGGAAGGGAGCAAGATTCCGTTTGCACCGAAGCTTTTGTTTGAAGCAGCGGATATGCAGGCATTGAAAATTGGTGTAGAAATCTGTGAAGATTTGTGGGTGCCGAATCCACCGAGCGTGGAAATGGCAGAACAGGGAGCAACCTTGATGGTGAATCTGTCTGCAAGTGATGCCATTACCGGAAAAGCCCGGTATCGTAGTCAGTTGGTTACGAATCAGTCGGCGCGGCTTCACTGTGGATATTTGTATGCCAGTGCCGGAAATGGGGAATCCACCCAGGATGTGGTTTACAGCGGGCAGAGCATGATAGCGGAGAATGGACATATGTTGACGAAAAGCCCCTTGTTTTATGAAGGGCTGACCGTTACGGAAATCGATTTGGAACGTCTTATTATGGAGCGAAGGCGGATGAATACGTTTCCGAAGAAGGGGCAAAATCCGGGATACACAACTTCCTTTTGGTTGCAAAAGGAAGCGCCTGTTGAGGACTGGTGGCAAAGCGTGGAAACAACCCTTACGCGAAGCATTAATCCCATGCCCTTTGTACCATCCGATTCAAACACGCGAAAAGAGCGTTGCGAGGAAATTTTTGAAATTCAGGCAAGGGGACTGGTAAAGCGATTAGAGCATACACACTGCAAGACGGCAGTAATTGGAATATCCGGTGGCCTGGATTCTACCCTTGCGCTTTTGGTAACGGCGCGGGCATATGATATTCTGGGAATGGATCGCAGTGGGATTTTGGCAGTGACTATGCCGGGATTTGGAACCACGGACCGCACCTATGAGAACGCGGTGGCTATGGTGAACTGTATGGGAGCAACCCTTAAGGAAGTGTCCATTGTAAAGGCGGTTCGTCAGCATTTTGCAGACATTGGACAGGAGGAGACGGTACATGATGTGACCTACGAAAACTGTCAGGCAAGAGAACGAACCCAGATATTGATGGATTTAGCCAACAAGGAAAACGGAATGGTGATTGGTACCGGAGATATGTCGGAGCTTGCACTTGGCTGGGCAACCTACAATGGTGACCACATGTCAATGTATGGCGTGAATGTATCCATTCCAAAGACGCTGGTGAGACATTTGGTTTCTTATTATGCAGAAGTATTGGCAGACGATGCGCTAAAAACGGTGTTAATGGATGTACTGGATACGCCGGTAAGTCCGGAGCTTTTGCCACCGGAAGATGGCAGAATTTCACAGAAGACAGAGGATATTGTGGGACCGTACGAGCTTCACGATTTCGTGTTGTACTATGTGCTGCGATTTGGTTTTTCACCGGGAAAAATATATCGGTTGGCCTGCATTGCTTTTGCACAAACCTATGATAAAGAGACCATTGTAAAATGGATGAAGATATTTTATCGTCGATTTTTTGCGCAGCAGTTTAAACGTTCTTGTTTGCCGGATGGACCGAAGGTCGGTACGGTGGCAGTATCTCCGCGAGGGGATTTGCGCATGCCGAGTGACGCATCGAGTGCAATCTGGCTACGTGAGGTGGAAGAAATATAGAAATGAGAAGAAAGTTACAACAGTTATTGTGTTTGGTTCTGGTGGTCGTTAGCGTAAGCTGCTTAATTGGCGTATATACGGTGCAAAAGCAACGTAAGGCAGAGCGAATTAAGCATAAGAAAGAAATCGCGAAAATGACGGCATTGGATGATTGGCAGAAGGAACACGATATGGATTGGGATGGGTATTTTGAAAGCGGTGGCTATTTTGGGGATTTTGGGGATGAAACCAGTTCTTATGATGCCACAAAGGTAAAGGGAATAGATATCAAGGCGGAGTATGCGACGATTCATATTTTGCCATCCGAAGAGGACACGGATCATATTACGGTGTTTACACAGATTGGCAGCGATGAAGATGCAATTTCCTGTACGTTAAAAGATGGTATGCTTCGTATTATCCAGGCGAATCTGAATGAAGAGACAACTACGGAAGGCTCCTACATTGAAGTGACCCTTCCGGCTGCAAAGCACCTTAATTCTTTTTCCCTTTCACAAAGAGGAGGAGCAACGTCGGTATCCTATGTGGGGCGTGTGGATGATGTGCGGATTCACATGGATGATGGCAGTTATATGGCAGAGCAATTTCACGGTAAAAAATTCCTGGCAGATGCCAATACCGCCAATTTATATTTGAAACAGATGGATGCAGGAACGGTTTCTCTGCGGCTGGAGGAAGGCGTTTTTCGTGCCGATCAGATGGACATAACAAAAGAGTTAACGGTGCAGAATCGGAAAGGAACGGTAAGTACCAGCCTAAAACGCGGATATGACGAATACGATATTACCGCGGAACCACAGGAAGGCAGCATCGAATTTGCAGGGGAGGAAATACAGGAGAAGATAACAGGGGAGCATAAGAGTCCTGCGCTTTTCTTGTTTACGAAAGAGGGGACGATTACCATTACAACCGGAGAAGAATAAGTATGGAAAGTAAGAAACAAAGCATCGGACATCAGTTTGCACATTTTGTTGCATTGAATATATTAAGTATGGTGGGAGTTTCCTGCTATATTTTGGTGGATACCTTTTTCATTGGAAATGGTGTGGGTGCCGATGGATTAACAGCATTAAACTTAGCGTTGCCGCTTTTTAGTGTGCAACAGGCCTTCGGTTTTTTGTTCAGTGTAGGATGCGGAACAAAGTATGCCATATTGAAGGCGCGTAAGGAAGATGAGGCGGCGGATGAGCTGGTGTGCAGCACGGTTGTTTGGGCGGGGCTTTTTGGAACCGCTCTTGCAATCCTTATCTTTGTATTTGCAAGACCGCTAATGATTCTTATGGGGGCAAAGGGAGCGATGATTGGACTGTCCGCCGGCTATATGCGGACGGTGTTAAGCTTTACGCCCTTTTTTCTTTTGAATTCTACATGCAACCTGTTGGTAAAAAATGATTATAATCCAAAGCTTGCGATGTTGGGAACATTATCCGGAAGTCTATTTAATATTATTTTTGACTATATTTTTATTTATCCTATGCACATGGGAATGTTTGGTGCAGCATTGGCCACAGGATTTTCGCCCTGGGTGAATCTGATGGTGCTGTCGTTTCATGTGATTCGTAAAAAAAATCAATTTCATTTGCATAAGCCAACGTTTCGCCTGGGATTACTAAGCGAAGTAGCAAAGCTTGGGCTGACATCTGCCATAACCGAGCTTGCAGCCGGGGTGGTGGTGCTGGTGTTTAACTGGGCCATTCTTAGTCAGGCAGGAAATATTGGCGTTGCAGCCTATGGTGTTGTTGCCAATATTGCCATTGTGGTAATGGCTATTTATAATGGTATCGCACAAGGAATGCAGCCACTTGTCAGCACCAATTATGGGTTGGGCAAGGAAGAGAATATGCACAGACTGCTTCGGTACGCAGTGGGAACAACCCTGCTGGTATCGGCAGGAATGTATCTGGTGTTGGCAATGTTTGCCGTCCCTATTGCGGAGCTGTTTAACGGAGAACATTTAGCGTCGCTTCGTGCCATTGCCAGTGAGGGCGTACGCATCTATTTTACCGGCATTTTCTTCGCAGGGATGTCCGTTGTATTCGGGGTTTATTGTAACTCCAGGGAGCAGGTAAAAAAAGCGTTTGCCATTGCGGTATTGCGGGGCGGAAGCGTTATGGTACCGGTATTATTGATTTTGTTGTTTGTGGCCAGGGCAGGAATGGTTGGCGTATGGCTATCCTTCCCGGTGTCAGAAGCGATTATTTTCATGATTGCCTTGGTGTTGGTAAGGAAAAAGAACGAAAATGTCAAAGATTTCTGAACATTTCTTGTTTTTTGCGCTATTGCAACGTGGATATGCTATACTGATACAATAGATGAAGCTAGGAGGGCGGTCAGAATATGAAAAAAAAAGAAAAGGAACAAACGTCTATCGGTTTGTTAAGTAGCGTTAAGACCAGAATGATTGTCTGCATGTTGGCGGTGTCGGCGATTCCGCTTTTGGCAGCAGTTATTATAAGTTATGTGTCATCGACAGGAAAGGCAAGAAGCGATGCAAAGGAGAACCTGGCATGGCAGGCTCATTATTTGGAAGCGGAGATTAATGGTACATTTTTGGAAAATGAAGCAACCATTCAAGCCATCGCAAAATCACCAAGTACGGTTGCCCTCTTACGTGACGGAAAAACGGGAATGACCGAAGTGAAAGAACAGATTACGAGCGTGAATGAGTCCTTTGATGATGGAAATGCCATTGTGATTACCGGAAAAGATGGCAAGATGATTATGCGAAGTGATGATTCGGAGTTGGTGGATATTTCGGAACGTACATATTTTCAGACAGCCATGAGTGGAACTGCCAACATTTCCGAAATCATTGTGAGTGCATCCACCGGGCAGAGAAGTATTTGTATTGCGGCGCCGGTTAAGGATATGGCTACCGGAGAAGTGATTGGAACGGTGCATCGGAATTTTAATATGCATGCATTTCATGAGCTTTTGGCAGATGAGGCGAAAGAGGCCTTTTTGATTGACGAAAAGGGTTTGCTTGCTGCCCATTCACAGTATGAAATTAAGCCGGATGAAGACCCGCAGGATTTTAGTAATTCGCCTTATATGACTTCAGGAAAAAATCACGATACGTATTTAAGTAATGCAACCGGTGTAAATGCATATGTTTCCTATTACAAGGAACCGATTAGCGGATATACCGTCTGTGTAGCCGTAAAAGAAAAGGCGGTGTTGCAGGAAGCAAATCGAAGTGCTATGGCCATTGTGTTCATTGGTATTGTAATGATGATTGTAGTGATTGGTTTGTCCTTCTATTTGGCGAATTCCTTTACGAGACCGATTTTTGAAGTGGACGAGCTTTTGCACCAGCTGGCACAGGGACGATTTACAAAGATTGATAAGTTCTTAAATCGAAAAGATGAGTTTGGAAAGATGATTCAAAACTCCAATGCCGTAGTGGAAAAATTAGATGGTATTGTTAGAAAAATTAAAGATTCCTCTGCACACGTGGGAGCGTCTTCGGAGGATTTGTCAATTATGGCAAATCAGATTGCGCAGACAACGGATAGCGTTGCAAATACGGTGCAGGAAATTGCTGCAGGAGCGATGCAGCAGGCAAAAGAGGTACAAGACTCAGCTGAGAATACAGGATTGATTACGGATGCCGTGGAAAGTGTTCAAGGCAGTACCAGTGATTTAAATAATTTGGCAGCACGTATGAAGAGTGCGTCAGTGACATCATCAAAGTCCTTGCAGAACTTTAAGAAGGAAAGCGAAACCATGTCAGAAAAAATTGATGAGATTTCCACCAAGATTGCAGCAACCCAGGATGCGGTAGCCAACATCAATGAGCAAGTGGAAGGAATTTCGGATATTGCAGCTCAAACCAATCTGTTATCGTTAAATGCTTCCATTGAGGCGGCACGTGCAGGAGAAGCAGGACGTGGATTTGCGGTTGTGGCAGAAGAAATTCGTAAGTTAGCAGATGATTCCGAGAGTATGGCATCGGAAATTCGCAGTGTGATGGATGTGCTTTTGGCGCAGTCACAGGATGCCGTGTCAGCAGCTTCGGAAATTATGGAAGGAAATAAATTGCAACAGGAAGCATTGACGGAAACCTTGGCATCGGTAGAAGGTATGCTAGAGGATATTGATACCACCGTAGGTAGTGTGGCGCAGATTGCAAATCAAACCGATACCTGCGTTACCAGTAACCGGGTGGTAAGCAATGCGATGGCATCCTTATCAGCGATTTCAGAGGAAAATGCAGCATCAACGCAGACGACCGGTGCAGCAGTGGAGGAATTATCCGCAACGGTAACTACCCTTGCAGGGTCCGCGGATGAGTTGAAGGATGTTGCAAAAGAGTTAAAAGAGGAAATGGAGTTTTTCAAGTAAGGTAGACAAACAGAAGTCAGGCATGTGAGGAGGGAGTGTATGATTCAAGTGTATTTGGGCGTGGTACTGGTTACCTTAATCGTGTCAGGTACAGCAATCTTTTATATGATGGGGCGAGACCAGACGCAGGAGCAAAGACTGCTGCTGTTTATGTTGTTGCTCGGATTTGTTCACAACCTGGGTCTTTACTTGGAACTAAATGCAGGTTCCGTGGAAGGTATTATGGGAGCAACCATGGTAGAGTATGTGGGCAGTGCCTTCTACTCCATTGCGTTTTTGATGTTTGCTGCCCTTCACTGTAACCGAAAGGTACGAAAAGAGATTATTTGGGGATTTTATGCTTTAAGTATTATGGTGATTGTAGCGGTATGGACCAACCCCTTTACAAATCTTTACTATTCCGAATTTCGTGGTGTAGAGAAGCCGTTTTTCCACGTAGTGGTAAAATACGGACCGCTGCAGAAACTGTTTCTGGTGGCCATTATTGTACCTTATGCAGTTGCCATTTATCGGTTGGTGTATGAATGCAAAAGAGAAGAGGAAGTTCATCGCAAAAGAGTCCTGACAGGGATTGGCGGTATGTCTTTTGTCCCGGTGATTTCCATGTTTTTGTATATGATTTTTGGAATTCTGCCGTATGATGTAACGCCAATTATAATGGCCTGGGTAGTGATGGCGTCCATTTTCCTGTTGTACAAGAGTAATACTTTTGATGTCAATCGTTTGGCATCAACCCGCGTACTTGATATCATGGATGACGGTGTTATTACCTTGGATGCAGAGCGTCATATTTTATTTGCAAATGCAGCCGCAAAAACGATTTTTCCGGGTTTGCAGACGGCAAAAGAATCTACGACGATTTCGGAAATTGACGATTTTCCGGCAGAAGTCATGGAAGGAATGGGAAAAAATGAATTTGAAAAGGACGGCTGTCTGTATGAGATTCATTTGAATGTAGTACGTGATCATTATGATGCGGTTCGTGGATACGCTATTTTGGTGGTAGATGAAACCGAGATGTATGGGTTCTTTGATGAACTGGTGTCTATGAAAGAAAAAGCAGACAATGCCAGCAAGGCAAAGAGTGAGTTTTTAAGCAGCCTATCCTTTGAGATTCGTACACCAATGAATTCCATTATTGGATTGTGCGATATGATTATGCATGAGGCAAAGGAGCCGCGGGATATAGAACTGGCCAAGGATTTGATGACATCCTCCACCGGCTTGATGACCATCATTAATAATATTTTGGATATTTCGAAAATTGAAACAGGCCGAATGGAATTAAAAGAAGCGCAGTATCGTACGGATGCGCTAATGAATGATGTGAATGCGATGTTGAAATACATGGCATCGGAAAAAGGACTTAGTTTGGCCATCGAGACACAGCCGGATATGCCACGTAGTTTTGAAGGAGACGTTGGAAAAATTCGACAAGTGCTGATTAACATGGTTAGCAATGCCATTCGCTATACCGATGAGGGATACGTGAAATTATCGCTTACTTACAATGCAATTTCGGATTTGCGAGGCGAGTTGATTTTTACCATTTCGGATTCCGGAACAGCTGTGAAGGAAGAAGAGATACCGGTGTTTTTTGAAAATCTTGGCACGGATGTAATAGATAAAGACGGCATTGATGAAAGTACCGGTCTGGGTCTTGTAATCGTAAAGAATGATTTGGAACTTTTAGGCGGAACCATTTTTATTTCCATTGGAGACAATGGAGGTGTGGTAACAAAGATTACAATTCCACAGCGTAAAGCTGCGCTTGAAGAAGAAGAGGCAGCGATGCTTGGAGGAAGCGGGAAAGCGAAAGAGGATTTTGTTTGCCCGGCAACCAGAATTCTGATTGTGGATGATAATCGGATTAATTTAAAGGTAGCGGTAGGACTGATGGCGCGTTACCAGATGAAGATTGACGAAGCGACCAGCGGAAAAGAGGCCATTGAAATGGTGAAGGAAACCCCTTATCGCATTATTTTCATGGACTATATGATGCCGGAAATGGATGGAGTGGAAACCGCAAAGCGTATTCGAAAAGAGTGTGGAGAAAACGGAAAGAATGCCATTATGGTGGCACTTAGCGCAAATGCAGTTAAGGGTGCAGAAGAGATGTTTATGGAAAACGGATTCAAGGAATTTTTACCAAAACCGGTGGATAAACTTCGTCTGCATGAGCTGCTAAAGACCTACATTCCGGAGGAAGAAATTCATTATGTGGAAGCAGCGGAAGAGGACCTTTCACAGGTGAGCAAAGACGATCTGAGCAAGCTGTGGATGGCGGATGTGGATGTGGAGGATGCACTCCGCAGAAAACGTCATGACGTGCCGGATTACTTAGAGCTACTTGAACTTTTCTATACCGATGGTTTGGAAAAGGTTATGCTTATCCGTGAATATGCCGAGTCTCAGAATTATCATGATTATGAGATTGAGGTGCATGCATTAAAGAGCGCGGCAGCCAACCTGGGTGCCAATTCCTTATCCATCGAGGCAAAAACGCATGAGCTGGCTACCCATGATGGGGAGTTTGAGTTTGTGAAAGAAAAATATGAAGTATTGTTGCAACACTACGAAGATGTATTGTCGGAAGTGGAGCGGGTATTGCGTTCCTATGGTAAGCTAGTGACCCAGGAAGAACCGAGTGGGGTGCGCCCGGCAATCACAGAGGAAGAGGTAATTCGTTACGTGGAGGATGCAGTTACGTTTCTGGAGGATTTTAAACCCAAGGATGCGATGGCGAGTGTTGAAGCGTTGCTGGGTTATGATTTGGAGGTGGAAACCAGAAAGGTTTTACAAAGTATAAAGACAAAATTGAAGCTGTACGATGATGATGCAGCCGAGGAATTGCTTCATGAGCTGCTAGATGTTTTAAAAATATAGGAGAGTGTCCATATGTTAGAGAAAATGAAAATTATGGTTGTGGATGATAATACGGTAAATCTGGCAACTGTTGAACAGGAACTTAAGGACAAGTATGAAGTAATTCCAATGATTTCCGGTAGACGAGCCATTAAATACCTTTATCGGGAACGGGTGGATTTGATTCTATTGGATGTGCAGATGCCAATTATGGATGGAATTGATACGTTGCGGGAGATTCGGACGCAACCAAACGGAACCACGGTACCGGTTATTTTTCTTACGTCAAAAAAAGATAAGACGACGGTAATCGAAGGTGGAAAATTAGGAATTATGGATTATATAACCAAACCCTTTGATTCGGAGGATTTGCAGGGACGCATTGAACGGGTGTTTAAGCGTCTGGGCAAATTACCTATGGAGGAAGAGGAGATTTTTCACCGGATTAATGGGATTCTTACAGATGTAAAGGAAGAACACTTAAAGGCTGCCGGCACCAAGATGGAGGAAGTCTTAGGATATCAAATCAATGAGGATATTTCCGGACGAATCAAGAATGCCCAGGAAAAGCTCGGAAAAGGAAATACAGAAGGCTGTGCGAGCATGCTTGAGCGGATTTTACGTATGTTAGAGAAGAATCTGAGTGCAACGAAAAAAAGCAGTGCGTTGCCTATTAGTACCGGTGAAATTAATGCACGTCTATTATACATCTTAGACGATGTAAGCAATTTTAAGATTCGGGAATCCATTAGTAAGGTGGCAGATTTACTTCGCTACGATGTACCGGACTATGTGGCAACCAGATTGGTGGTAATCAAAGAACGGCTGGACAATTTTGATGATGATGAAGCAGAAGTTCTGGTGCGGGATTTGTTAGAGGAAGTAAAGAAAAGCAATGCATTTACGGTTGGAATGCGAGAGGCCACGGCAGAGAAGGAAAAAGAGTCAGATTATTCGGGCTATCATTATAATCGTTTGCTATAAGAAAAAGAAGAGTCGGAGCACGGCTCTTCTTTTTTTGAAAAAATGGCATAGGATGAAACAAAAAAGGATACAGGGATGGAAGAATGGATTGTGCAGTATGTAGGGGATGAAAAGCAGGTGTTTTCGGGGTTTGCCGGGACCTATGAGTCATTGCTTGGAGGGTATGCTATTGTGAGTGGGGACAAAAAGGCTATGGAAGAACTCACCGGGCGACCGGAAATTCTTTATGTGGAGGGACAACAGATTCTGGCTTGCGAGGAACAACCGGGCCGCATACGCCCCACGTATGGAATCTGTCTGCAAGGAAGCGAATCGCTAGGAGGAGAAGGCGTGCTAATGGCATATTTGGATTCCGGCATTGATTATCGTCATCCGGAGTTTTTGACAAAACAAGGACAGACCCGTATACGGGCAATCTACGACCTAAGCGTATTTCCACCAATGGAATATACCAAAGAACAGATTACAAATGGAGAGGTGTCAATGGTAGATTTAAGTGGTCACGGCACCCACGTGGCAGCCATTGGCTCAGGAAACAGTGGTGTGGCACCCAAAAGTGAGTTGGTAATTGTAAAAATTGCCGGAGGACTGCGGGATGAAAGCAGTACGACTACCCTGATGCGCGGAGTGGATTATTGCGTGCGAAAAGCCATGGTGTACGGGCAACCGATGGTGATTAATATAAGCTATGGGAATACCTATGGTCCCCATGATGGAAGCAGCCTGGTGGAGCAGTATTTGGATGAAATGATGAATTACGGAAAGCTGTCCATTGTGGTTGGAGCCGGCAATGAGGGAGATAAAGCGGGGCATGCAAAGGGGGTGCTACGATCGGATGAAACGGTGGAGGTGGCTTTTTCCGTGGGAACGTTTCAAGCTCCATTTTCCTTGCAGCTTTGGAAACGATATGAGGACGAAATGACAATTCGTCTGCTTGATCCTGCGGGAGAACAGAGACTACTGTCTGAATCGGAACACCTGGCTGTGTATCGGAAAAATGGTGGTGTTCTTCGTATTGAGAGTCTGGAGCCCACGCCCCACAGAAGGCGACAGGCATTCTTTTTGCATTTTTCATCGGAGGGGGACTATGTGCCGTCCGGGGAATGGAAGTTTCTTTTTACAAGAAGGCAGCCGCGATGTATGGAAGTGAATCTGTGGCTCCCGGCAAGTCCGCAACTATCTGGTAAGACTATGTTTACAAAACCTGTGACGGAAACAACGGTAACCATACCGGGAACCGCAACGCGGGCGATTACGGTGGGGGCATACGATGAGCGGTATGAACAATTGGCGGCATTTTCCGGACGGGGTTATGCGGCATTTGATGGGGGAATAAAACCGGATTTAGTGGCGCCGGGCGTGGATGTGTTGTCTGCTTTACCGGGAGGTGGTTATACCTTCCGAAGCGGAACCAGTATGGCAACGCCGTTTGTTTCGGGGGCAGCAGCACTGCTGATGGAATGGGGCATTGTAAAAGGCAGGGATCCGTTTTTGTATGCGGATCGGCTCAAAGCATTTTTGCTGCGGGGAGCACAGCCCCTTTCGGGACAAAGGGAGGAACCGAATCCGGGATCCGGATGGGGACGGCTATGTATTCGAAAAAGCATTCCATAGGACTTGCGGAGAAAGGAAAAATGTGGGAAAATAGAATCAGGAAACTTTGGGGATGGAAAGTATGAGGATATACTATGAGATGTGGTGTGTGGAAGAAACTGGTGTTAATTGGATTGGTAGTGCTATTGATAGGCGATACCTGTGTTTTTGCGACTGCCGCGAAGAAGCGAAAGACACTTCGCGTTGCATATTATCCCATGTCCGGTTTTTTTGAAGAAGGAGAGAATGGGAAGGTGGAAGGGTATGGTCCTACCTTGCTTGCAGAGGTTAGCGAGAATACGGATTTGGATTTTACCTATGTGCGGGCAGATAGCTACGAAGATCGAAAACGATTGATAACGGAGAAAAAGGCGGATGTTACGTTTCCGGTAACAAGTAGTGATTCCTATTCGAATAGTGACTTTTATGTAGGATTCGTTAGCTTTATGGAAACCTATCATGCGCTCATTACGAAAAAGACCCGTAGTGATTTGCTTTACGAAGATGTAAAGGCGGTTAAGAAGCTTACGATTGGTATTACCAGAGCCTTGTATGATGCACCGGGAGCACGGAAATATTTGGAAGATGTAGGGGTTGAATTTGCGAATCTGCATATTTATGATACGCAACAGGCATGTCTTCGCGGACTGGATGAGGAGGAGACGGATGCGGTATTTATTGATGTGAAGGCAGTGACGGACCAGTATAAGCTGTTGGCGCGTTGTGGATATACAGGAAATTATTTTGCCGGACCCCGTGACGAAGACTATGTGCGCTGGTTGGATGATGCTGTTGGAGAAATTCAGACAGAGGATCCGGGCTATTTGGTGGAACTGTATAGCCAGTATTTTGCCCGGTTCGATCAGATTCCGATTACCAAGGATGAAGCGGCTTTATTGAAAAAGACCAGGAAACTGACCTTTGGTGTTAGTTCCACGCAAGGGTATTATTCCAGAAAAGCGGATTCCGGGGCCATGGAAGGAATTTATCCTGCAGTTGCCAAAGAAATTTGTCAACGTCTTGGAATTGCGTGTGAGCTGAAAACAGTGTCGTCGTTACAATTCGAGGATTGGATGAAACCGGCAGGACATAACGCAGCCGCTGTGTGGGTGAATTCCGATTTGCAAAAGACCGACATCTGGATGGATTGTGTGATGGAGACGAAGGAGGCAGCGAAACAGAATGTGTATTTGGCAAAGTATCCCTTTTACCATGATTACTATCTGATTACCCGAAAAGGAGAAGAAGTAGATACCCATGGGGATCGTTGCGCATTGATTCGCGGCTATGCTGCATCGGAAGACTTAAAGCGGATTCTTAAGAACAACAATGTTTCGTGGTGCATGGATTTCGAGGAGTGTATGAAACATGTGCGCCAGAATGAAGCGGATTTTTCCGTTGTCGATACCCTGGCGGCAGAATATTATTTGCCATACTATAAGAATGCAAATCTAGGTACGGTATTGGTAAATTATCAGACCCAGAGCCACATTGCTGCGAAGAATGAACTGCTTGCATCCATTATTCATAAGACATTGATTGAAATGGAAGAGGATGGTAGCATACAGGACATTTTTGGCGGGGAAATGCTAAAGGCACCAAAGCAGAATGGATTTATTGGAAATTTTTACAACGATCCGGAGCAGAGCATTAATTATCTGTTGATAAGTATGGGCTTTTTATGTATTATTGCCGTTTTGCTTGTGGTTGTTTATCGGGTGCGAAAGAAAAATGAGTTTTTGGAAAAAGTGTCGGTTGCCAAGACGGATTTTATGTCTCGTATGAGCCACGATATTCGGACGCCAATGAATGCAGTTCTTGGAATGACCCATTTGGCGAAGGCGGAACCGGACGTATCTCCGAAGGTAGACGAGTATCTGGGGAAAATTGAAGGCGCAGGGGAGTATTTGCTGGGCTTGATTAATGACATTTTGGATATGACGAAGTTATCAAGTGGCGCCGTGGTATTTAAAGATGAGTGCGTGGATATTTGCGAAGTGGTGGAAAGCTTACATGAAATGTTTGATGCGCAGTTTAGGGAAAAAGGCGTTCATTTTGAATGCGACGTTTCCGGAGTGGAAGATAGCGTTGTGATTATAGACCGGATGCGTATGAAACAGGTTTTTTCAAATCTAATCAGCAATGCAATTAAGTTCTCACCGGAAGGAACCACGGTTCGTTGGAGCTGTTCTACGCAACGGTTGAACGGCAATCAGATCCGCGTTGTGAATGTGATTTCCGATGAGGGATGTGGTATGAGCGAAGCATTTATGAAGAAAATGTTTGATCCTTTTGAGCAAGAAGAAAATGCCATGGTGCCATCGGAAAACGGAACGGGGCTGGGGCTTTCGATTGTAAAGAATCTGGTGGAGCAGATGCGAGGAACCATAGATGTAAAGAGCAAATTGGGAGAGGGAACTACCTTTACCGTAACTTTTGTACGAGAGCGTGGAGAAGTAATAAAAAAGGCACAGGAAAAAGGGCAGGTAGTCGAAAAACAGATCGAGGAACATGGGAAGGTGTTAGTGGTGGAAGACCAAAGCCTGAATCAGGAAATTGTAAAAGGAATGCTTGAAAAACGTGGATTCGAGGTTTTTCTTGCATCCAATGGTTGGGAGGCCCTGGAATTTATGAAATCGGAGCAGGGAGATGCAATCTCACTTATTCTGATGGACATTCGCATGCCGATAATGGATGGCATCGAGGCATCCCGTCAGATCCGTATGTTGCCGGGGGATTATGCCAAGAACGTTCCGATTATTGCGCTTACCGCCGATTCCTTTGATGAAGAAAAAGAAAGTACGGAATATGCCGGCATAAACGGTCATTTGTCAAAACCCATTCGTCCGAAGGAATTGTTTGATATGATTGAAAAAATGACACGGAGGTCATAAAACCGACAAAGAATTGTGCTATACTTGTTCACGACTAGAAGTGGGCGCAGGAGGAATACCGTATGGGGAAGGAATTTTTTGCAGGATTTTATCTTGTAGCAGGTACGGTGATTGCCACGTATTTGTTTCGGGCAATGTTGAAAAAGGATACCATTGGAAAGATTATGGCCAGAGCCTTAGGCGCTGGCTTGGTTGCTGATATGGCATATATTCTTTATCTTTGTTCTAATGACTATTTTTTAATGTCCGTGTCAAATAGTTTGGTGTTTACCAGTATCGACTGGTGCTTGTTTTTCTTATTGCAGTTTGTAGTACAATTCACGGGAATTGATACCAAAGGCTTTAATGAAACGAAGATTGCCTACACCATTGTGGGACTCGATTGCTTGCATTTGCTTGCAAATCCTTTTTTGGAATGTAGCATGCATTATCGGTTCGTGCAGGGAGTGGGCGGTAAATATTTACAGTATCGTATGCAATGGCCGTTTTTCGTGCATTTGACATTATGCTACATTATGGTTGGTTGGATTTTTGTGTGTCTGTTTATGAAGTACCGCCGGGTAGCAAATTTTTATCGTGCACGTTATGCAGTCATCAACATTGCTTTTATGACGGTAATCGTATTAAACATTATCTTTATATTGATTGGGGGAAATGTAGATTTTTCCATTTTGACATATGCCATTCTTAGTTGCTTTTTGTATTTCTACGTGTATGATTACAAGGGTACACCGGCTGCTAATGCCACGAAGGCATATTTCGTGGAAGAAGTAAATAACCCGATTGTGTTCTTCGATTATGAGGGACGGATGCTTATGAGTAATCGTCGGGCACGAGAGGTATTGGCGTTAAACGATGACGAGAATCTGGATAGTTTTTTGCAGCGTCATTCTTATCTAAAGCTGACCGATGAGCGGGAGCAGTATTTTGAGACAACGCTGATTCATAAGGATTGTGTGATTTATTTCCAGATTCAGTACAAGTTTTTGCAGGACAAGGATGGAAA
Organism: Lachnospiraceae bacterium XBB1006; assembly: GCA_900115795.1. Taxonomy (GTDB): domain Bacteria; phylum Bacillota; class Clostridia; order Lachnospirales; family Lachnospiraceae; genus XBB1006. The sequence goes on from FOXT01000006.1 coordinate 152,344, forward strand.
GACCATTGGTCAATTCTTTGTATATGATGATATTACCGATAAGAAGCGAGCGTTGATTCAAACGGAATATAACGCGACGCATGATATTTTGACGGGAACCTATAATCGAAATTATTATGCGACGTTTAAGAAAGAAATCGATGAGAAGGGATTGTATCCGGTATACGGTGCAATTTATAACATCAATGGTTTGCGAATGATAAACCAGAATTACGGCGTGGAAACCGGCGATAAGGTGTTGAAACGAATGGCCTGGCTGATGCAGCAGTTCTCCAGAGTGACGGATTATGTAATCCGTATGGATGGGGGAGAGATGGCGTTGATTTTGCCGGAAACAAGTGAGCGAAAGGCAAATGAGATTTTCCAGAAAATTGAGCGTCGTATTGGTACCTTCGAAGTGGAAGGAATTGATGTAACGGTAGAAAGCAGCTATTTCCAATTTGAGAAGATTGAGGACTTTGATCGTCTTTATGAAGAGGCTCGTTGGAAGGTTGTGGAGAAGAAGAAACGTGAACAAGAAGAATAAAAAACAGTCACTCGGTTGGAGTGACTGTTTCTTTATTCTTCGCTATCTTCATCCTGTTCGTATTCATTCTCGTCGTCGTCCCGGGTGACGGTGACTTTGCAGATTGCTTTCTTACCTTTGTATTTTGCTGTAATGGTTGCCTTGCCAACGCCCATAACGGTGAGCTTTCCGTTCTTTACAGTTACAACGGATGCATCACTTGACGACCAGCTGATCTGGCTTGGTGAAACGGCTTTACCGTTGTAATAGCCGGTTAAGATGGATTCCTCATCGTCATCCTCGTCCTCGTCGTCATCCTCGTCGTCGTCATCCTCGTCGAAGTCGTCCTCGTCATCCTCGTCCTCGTCATCATCGTCATCTTCGTCGAAGTCATCTTCCTCTAATTCCTCTTCATCCTCAAGTTCATCTACCTCGTAGTCCTCATCAGAGAGAGGAGAGTAGGAAAGCTCTAATGATGTTTCATTTAATCGAAACGTTGGCGCTTTTATTACAATTGTACAAGTAAGCTTTTTACTCTTTACGATTGCGGTTACGGTTGCTTTGCCGACTTTCTTACCGGTGACAATGCATCTCTTTCCGGAGACCGAAATGCCTACCTTTCCGGAAGCTTTCCATTGTACTTTCTTGGCTCCGGAAACGGAAAGGGTGATGCGTTCTCCAACGTAGATACTTGCATGTCGTTTCGAAAGCCTTACCGATGCAGCCTGGGTTTGGAATGCCAGGGATGGGAGCGTGAGTGCTACGGCCATTGCCCATACCAACACAACTGCACCGAGTTTCTTTAAGGTTCGTTTACTCATTTTGAATTACCTCCTTACTTATATCGCTACGTCACTACTAGTTATTGTAGCATAAGAAGGTTATATTTCTATGAAGGATTAACGAATTTTGCAAGTGTCTGTAACATAATCTTTACGTCAATTGGTTTTACCAAATGTCCATTCATTCCGGCGTCAATCGCGGCCTTTTTATCTTCTTCAAAGGCATTGGCAGTCATAGCCAAAATAACGATGGAAGATTTGTCTTCCTCCGGAAGAGCACGAATGGCTCTAGTGGCTTCGTATCCGTTCATTTCCGGCATTTGGACATCCATAAGAATCAAATCATAGTAATTTCCAGGCATTTCCTTTAGTCGTTCAACACAACGGGCACCGTTCTCCACCCGTTCTACCAGGAAGCCCTTGTCCTGTAGGATATGAGCTGCAATTTCGGCATTGAGCATATTATCTTCTGCAAGTAGAATCCGTTTGCCGGAAAAAAGGGGTTCATAGTCAATAGCAAGCTCGGTGGAAGCCTCTACGGTGGTGGGTTCCTCTGCCAAACGGTAGGGGATGCGCACCGTGAAGGTGGAACCTTCCGAGAGTTTACTGGTAACACGGATGGTTCCATGCATCAGTTCTACAAGTTGTTTTACAATGGGCATTCCAAGTCCCGTTCCCACAATATGGTTTTCCGATTCCGTTTTTTCACGAGAGAACTCCTCAAATACATGGGGTAAAAATTCTTCGCTCATTCCTATACCCGTATCGGAAATTATGCTCTCAATTATGATTTCCCCAGGCTTGTTTCCCGGAAACTCTCGGGTTGTATAGGTAATGGAGCCACCGTTTTCCGTATATTTTACGGCATTACTCAGGATGTTTAGAATGATTTCCCGCACTTTGGTGGCATCTGCAAAAATGTGCCGGTGATCTAAGGTTATGTCCTTGGTAAAAAGAATCTGACGTTTGCGCATGGTATCTTCAAAGACGTTACATACATCGTCAATCAAAACAGCCACGTCACAAGGTGTTTCATCAAGGGTAGCCTTGCCACTTTCAATGCGTGCCATTTCCAAAACGTTATTAATTAACGAGAGCAAAAACTGGCTGGCCGATTTCAATTTGGTTAAATAGTCCGCTGTTAATGCCCGATTATCCCAATGTGCCTGCATCAACTCTGCAAATCCAATGATGGCATTCATCGGTGTTCGAATGTCATGGGACATGTTAAACAAAAAGGTTGTTTTGGCCTTGTTTGCAGCTTCTGCCAGTTCTCTGGCTTCTTCTAACTCCTGGCGGGCAATTTCCTGTTCGTGAATATCCATAATGGCGCCATATAGATTCTTGATGGTGCCGTCTTCTCGATAAACATAGCGTCCGGAGGCTTTTAAATAGCGGTAACTACCGTCTTTTTGCCTGGCACGGTAGACGACCTGTCCCCTGGTCATTTTTTCGGTATTGGTTGCTTCCTCAAAGTCATCCGGGTGAATGAGTGCTCGCCATTCGTCCAAGGTGCTCGGTGCTTCTTCCCGGTTGGCGTAACCGTGCATTTTTACAAATTCATCGCTGTATTCAAAAGCGGTCATATTACCCATCTCATCAAAGGAGTGTTTCCAAGGGGCACTACCGAGTGATCGGTAAACCGTGTCCATGGCTTCCTGCAACTGCAGGCGGGCGATGTTGGCTTCCATAGCAGCAAGTTCCGCCTTCTTTCGGATGTCAATGTTTAACAATGCGCCAAAGAACCGTCCGTCGGTGCCGTCTGCAATTTTTCCAACGGCACGGAACCATTTATATTCTCCATTCTTGTTGCGAACACGCCATTCGGTGTCAAAGCTGGCACTATAATCGGAGCAAATCTTCTGATCCTCTTGTACAATTTTGGACCAATCATCCGGATGGATGTTATCCAAAGCGAATTGATAATCATCGGAATAATCTTCCGTGGTGTATCCCAACATCCTTCGAAGTTCCGCACTATTATGAAAATCCGTGATACTGCCGTCCTTATGACAGTGCATGGACCAACTGGCCGCGCCAAGGGACGACAGGACACTTTCTTTGGTGATGTTTGCCTCTAGCATATTTCGTTCCGCCAACTTTGCTTTTCCATATAAGCTGGTGATAAGAATGGTAAAGGCAACAAGCATTAGCAAAGCAATCATGGCGAAGGAAATGGGAAGGAGATGGCGTCGCAGGAGTTGAGAGAGACTTGGCTGTCCCTGCGTGACTCCATATTGGTAAGTGTGATAGTAAACAAAATCATCTTCCAGTAAACGCAATCCATGATTCAAAAAGGAAACCAAAATAGAGTTTCCTTTTTGCACGCCCATTCCTAAGGAGAACTGCTTTGGCAATGCCGCATTTTTCAAATGGATATAATGGCTCTGGGCCAAAATACCGGTGGTGCGGTATCCGTTTAATATGGTGCAATCCGCATCGCCGGATTCCACTGCAGAAAGACAATCCTCAATGGAGGAATACTGAATCAATCTGGCGTCAGGATAGTAAAGTCTGGCGTAGTTCAACATCATAAGATTGTTGCTGTTAACGGCAATACTCTTTAGTCGTTCCGTGTTGTATTCACCGGTAAAAACCAAATCTGTTCCGGCATCAGCAAAGTCATCTGTTTGCAGAAGATTCAACTGTTCGGAAATCCATATATTGGAAAAAATCGGAAATGCAACATCCACCGTTCCATCCTGTACGGCCTGATAAAGTTTCTTCTGACTTTGAAAGGAAACATAGTGGATAGTGATGCGATTGCGGATATCCAGGCGTTTCATCATCTCATTAAATATTGCAGTCATGACACCGGTAGCATTTCCTTTCGCATCTTGCCCGCAAAACGGAAGGTAGTCACTAAGATATCCTACGGTTAAGGTATGATGCGTGTCTAACCAATCGGATTCCTCTGCCGTCAGTTGCTGATGAACCGTGTCGTTAAAATACGTACGTTGCAGCGTCTGGTTAAAGTAATAGCCACCTGATTGAATGGTGTCAAGCGCACGGCTTAACTGGTTTAGTAAGTCCGGTCGCTTGATAGAAACCGCAAGGTAGTATGGACTTTCGCCAATCTTGGTAACCGGTGAAAGATCGCTGTCAGAGGTAGCATTATTATCAGTGGATACAAGATAATCAATTTCGTTACGGGAAAAAGCACTGTCACGTTCTGTAAAGCCGGAGTAGTATATCAACTGCGGCGTAAGCTTTTTTTTCTGCAACCATTTTTCAAGACAAGAGGTCATAAGGTTATTCTTAATAACTCCAATCTTAGCATCCTTTAAAAAGGAATAGTTTGAGGTGGCGAATTTCGTGTGGGCATGTCCGTAAAGATAATAGCTTTCCATACCCATTTCTGTGTTTGGAAAAAGCATCTTGTTTTTCCGAACGGCGGTCTTGGACATGCCGGCCATTAAATCAATGTCACCTTTTAGAAAAGCGGTATATAAATCCGACCAATCACCGTAAACGTATTCGTAGTTCCAGCCGGTGTGGTAGGCAATTTTTTGTAAATATTCATAGCTATAGCCGCTTTTGGGAGCATCATCGGATGCGCCATCTTGAAAATTGGCGCTTTCATAATATCCTACACGCACCGTCTTCTCTTTGGAAGTAGTATTCTTGGCGCGTGCAGGAAGTGGATTTATCATAACAACAAATAGACATATGCAAAGAACAATATGCAACGTACGTGGTAAATTTTTATTCATATAACTCGTATCTCCTCAAATGACTTTTTTCCTAATTATAATATTATAAAGGATTTTGGGCGGAGATTCCATAGTTTTTATGAATTTGCAGGGTGATTTTTCAGGAAATCTTTAATAGCGGAAAAGCTTTCCTCACTTAACGTGTGTTCCATGCGACATGCATCATAGGAAGCGGTTTCCTGCGGTACTCCAAGGGCTGTCAGCCAATCCGATAGAATGGTGTGGCGCTCTAATACCGACGTTGCCCGTGCTTGCCCGGATTCGGTCAGGGATAAAAAACCGTGTTCGTTGACATGAACGTAGGATTTTGCGCATAGATTCTTAAGAGCAACACTGATACTTGCCTTGCTGTAGCCTAATTTGTTTGCAAGATCAATGGAACGAACCTGTGGAAGTTCTCGTGATAGCATGAGAATAGCTTCTAGATAATCTTCTAGAGATTCTTCCGATTTTTGTTTTTGAAAACTCATAGAGAGGACCCCCTTTTTCTTAAAGTAAGCATTAACTAACTATTGTTAGAATACCACAAGTTCACAAAGAAAGCAAGTAGAAAAGTTAGGCTTGATTAACTAAGGTTAGTAGGAATATAATGATTTGAGAATAGAAAAAAGAGGTGAGAAAGATGTTAAAGTGTTTTGAGTGTATTAACTGGAAGAAGACCGGTATTTTTGCAGCAGGTGTTGCATTTGGAACGGCCGGAATCAAGGTACTTTCAAGCAAAGATGCGAAGAAGGTATACACCAACTGCACAGCGGCGGCATTACGTGCAAAAGAGTGCGTGATGAAGACGGTAAATATGGTGCAGGAGAATGCGGAAGATATTTATGCGGATGCTAAGAATATCAACGATGAGCGTAAAGCAGCAGAAGAAGCTATGAATTGCGAGGATACTTCAGAGGAAGTGACAACAAATGAAATTTCAGATTAAGCATCGCTCCCATCAGCGGTTGCGTGTGCACATGTGCCAGAAGAACATGAGCTTTGAACAGGCAGATTGTTTGCTTTACTATTTACACGCATATAAGAACGTCACATTTGTAAAGGTGTATGAGCGGACTGCGGATGCAGTCATCTCCTATGTGGGAGAGGAAGCCGATATTTTGAAATTGCTTTCTGATTTTTCTTACGATACCGTTGAGGTTCCGGAGGTTGTTTTAGAGAATTCCGGACGTGCACTGAATCAGAAATATCAGGAGAAGCTAATTGGTAAAGTAGCCTTTCATTATTTACGGAAGTGGCTGTTGCCGGCGCCTGTTCGCCTTGCGTATAATACCGTGAACGCTTTGAAATATGGAAAAGAAGGTATTTCCTGTTTGGCGAAGGGCAAGGTGGAAGTTCCGGTTTTGGATGCCACCGCCATCTGGGTATCTATGCTTCGAGGGGAAAGCGATGTGGCAGGCTCTATTATGTTTATGCTTGGAATTGGAGAACTGTTGGAAGAGTGGACCCATAAGAAATCCGTAGATGATTTGGCAAGAAGCCTTTCTCTAAATGTTGGAAATGTGTGGAAAAAAGTGGGCGAACAGCAGATACTGGCGAAAACCTCGGAGATTTCTCTGGAGGATGACATTGTGGTACATATGGGCAATGTCATTCCCTTTGATGGTGTGATTATAGATGGCGAAGCCATGGTAAACCAGGCATCTTTAACCGGCGAATCGGTGGCGGTTCGAAAGATAGAAGGTGGATATGTTTACGCAGGTACGGTAGTCGAAGAGGGAGAATTAACCATTCGCGTGAAAGCCGTAGGTGGAAACAGCCGATTTGAAAAAATCGTAACCATGATTGAGGAATCGGAGAAGTTAAAGAGCAGTGTGGAGAGCAAAGCTGCTCATTTGGCGGATAAACTGGTACCCTACAGTTTACTTGGAACGGGATTGACCTGGCTCGTTACCAAAAACGCAAGCAAGGCGTTGGCCATTCTTATGGTGGATTACAGCTGTGCCTTAAAGCTTGCGATGCCAATTTCGGTTTTGTCGGCTATTCGAGAAGCCAGCCTTTACAATGTAACGGTGAAAGGCGGGAAGTTCTTAGAGGCAATCGCAGAGGCGGATACCGTGGTACTTGATAAAACAGGTACCATTACCAAGGCGCAGCCAACGGTTCACGAGGTGATTTCTTTTGATGGGCAGGATCCGGATGAACTGCTTCGCATTGCGGCATGTTTAGAAGAACATTTTCCACATTCCATGGCAAAAGCGGTGGTATCGGCTTGTGAAGCCAAGGGACTGCGTCATGAAGAAATGCACTCCAAAGTTGAATACATCGTGGCCCACGGTGTGGTGTCTACGATTTCAGAGAAGAGAGTAATTATTGGAAGTGCCCATTTTGCCTTTGAAGATGAAAAGGTAGTGATTCCGGATAACAAGCGCGATGTTTTTGAACAGTTACCACCGGAATATTCCTACTTGTATATGGCGATTGACGGCAAACTTGCAGCCGTATTGTCCATTGAAGATCCGCTTCGGGAAGAGGCACAGGCAGTGATTACTTCCCTGCGAAAGGCCGGTATCGGTAAGATTGTGATGATGACCGGAGACAGTGAGCGGACAGCGGCAGCCGTTGCCCGGGAGGTTGGCGTGGATGCATACTTTTCGGAAGTGTTGCCGGAGGATAAAGCGCGGTTTGTGGAAGAAGAGAAGAAGCAAGGAAGACGGGTCATTATGATTGGTGATGGAATCAATGATTCTCCGGCTTTATCGGCAGCTGATGTGGGGATTGCCATTCACGACGGTGCGGAAATTGCCAGAGAAATTGCGGATATTACCATTGGTGCGGATAATTTGTATCAGATTGTCACGCTGAAATTATTAAGCGATGCATTGATGCATCGGATTCGTCACAATTATCGAACCATTGTGGGATTCAATTCCCTGTTAATTGTACTTGGCGTTGCGGGAATTTTGCAACCGACCACAACGGCCTTGTTACATAACACGTCCACATTGATGATTGGACTCAAGAGTATGAATAATCTCTTGTCGTAAATAAAAGATATGGAAAACATAAAGGAAAGTCCTTTGGTGACAAACGTTGCCAAGGGACTTTCTGCTTGCGAATAGAAAAAAAGTGTGCTAAGATGAAAACGGTTAGCATAGACTAACTAGAAAGGGGGATTTTATGTGGAAGATAATTATGATTCCATTTTTGGGAACGTCTCTTGGGGCAGCGAGTGTATTTTTTCTTAAAAAAGACATGAAGGAGGGAACCAAACGGGCACTTTCCGGGTTTACGGCAGGCGTTATGGTGGCGGCATCTTTTTTTAGCTTGCTGGCCCCGGCGGTGGAACAGGCAGAAGCAGGGTATGCGTTGCCGTTTCTTCCGGTATCGGTTGGGTTTGCCGTTGGCATGCTATTTTTGCTTTTACTGGATGTGGTCGTGCCACATATGCATTTGGATCGGTCGGAAGAAGGGGTTCAAAGTGGTCTTAGAAAGACGACAAAACTGGTGTTGGCCGTAACGTTACATAATCTTCCGGAGGGAATGGCTGTTGGAATTGTTTGTGCCGGATGGATGTATGGAGGCGACAAGATTTCCATGATGAGCGCCATGTCCCTGGCACTTGGCATTGCGATTCAGAACTTTCCAGAGGGAGCAATCGTTTCGGTGCCGCTGTTGGCAGAAAAGAAAGGGGACAAAATGCGGACGTTTCTTTACGGTGTGTTATCCGGAGCAGTAGAGCCGCTAGGAGCCCTGGGGATTCTTTTTGCTGCCGGTTTTTTTCTTCCGATGATGCCGTATTTATTAAGTTTTGCGGCGGGAGCCATGATGTATGTGGTGGTGGAAGAATTGATTCCGGAGATGGTTAGTGAAACACATTCCAATGTCGGAACCCTTAGTTTTGCGATGGGATTTATTGTAATGATGATATTGGATATGCAATTTGGGTAAAAATAAAGGGGATGTCTCCCTTAGAAGTAGAAAATATGTTGCTCTGCGCCGGTGCGGAGAAGAAAATCAAACAAAAGCTAAAAGGGGAATGGAAATATCGTAGGTTGCAGGATTACTTTGAAAAGAAGAGAGGCAAGGAGGAAAGATAGGAACCGCTGGTACAGACGCAAGGGGGTTAATACCATGCCTGACGCATGGGAAGAGGAAGGTTTTTATATTGAGAAACTTGATCTTGAAAAAGAAATTGTGGTGTTTAAGCGCAGAGTAACAGGAAAGGCAAAGCTTGAGGTACTAAAGGTACTTCTGGAGGAAGAAATAAATGTCCATGTGAAGGAAGAAATAGAGCATTATCTTAGATGGATTGTACAGGCTAAGGGAATTGGAAAGGGCAGTCGGGGAGCATAAAAATATGAATTTAGCTATTGACTTGAGGTCAACTCTATGGTGTATAGTTTTTTAAAATATAGGGTAATAGAGGGTATTTTTCACAGTTTTTTTGTTTGTAAAAATATGATTTTCTCGATACACTATAGGTGTCAGAACATCATGTAACTAAGGCAAAATAGCTTTCATACCGATATATAATCTAAAGATATTGGAGACGATATTGTGTTATAGGAAGCCTTTATAAGGTGGGTAGTGATACCTTCAATACTTGAATTTTGTATAATAATATTTTTAGAAAATATCCAGAAAAGGGGTTGACAGCTATGTATAAATGGACTACGCTTTCAGGACAGGACAGGACAGGACAGGACAGGACAGGACAGGACAGGGGCTAATTCTGCCCTTTTAGCATGGAATAAAACAAAATATATCAGAGATGGATAACCGTCGGATTTGATGGGACAGATATGTCCTATCAAATCCGACGGTTTTTATCATATAAGAAATCAATACAAGGAGGAATTTAGATGAATACGAAAAGAAAGAAAACAGGAAGGAGAGTGCTGAGCTTTTTGCTCACGCTGGCGATGGTCGTCGGGATGATGCCGGGGATGAGTCTGACGGCGTATGCGGCGGACGTAGATACCACCTATACAATCACCATCCCGTCCACGCTGACGGTATCGGGCAGCGGTTGGAACGATGCGGGCGGCATCAGCGCCACGGGTACGCTGGCCACCGGCAAGAAGCTGACCGTGACCGCAAGCTCCGCGAATAACTGGGCGCTCAAGTCCGGCGACAATTCCGTGGGCTACACCCTGACCACGGCGGAGGGCGGCAGCCAGACCACCGATTGGGAGTTTACCGAGCTTTCCGATACCGCAGCGACCAAGACTATGGGCATCATTGTTGAGAATTACGACGACAAGCCCGCAGGCACCTATCAGGACACCGTGACCTTTACGGCGAAGGTGGAAAACGCGGGTATTCCCGTATCCAGCGTTGCAATCAACAACGCCCCAACGGAAGCCCTTTTCGTCAATTCCACGGGAACGCTCACGGCAACGGTTTTGCCCAATGACGCAACGGATAAGACCGTCACATGGTCGAGCAGCGACCCCGACTATGTGAGTATCAATGCGGAAACAGGCGAATACACGATCATGGGTAAAAAGGGTTATGGCTCGGCTACTATCACTGCGACAGCTACCAATGGCACAGAAGATACATCTGATGATGTTACAACTACTTGCACCATCACAGGAAAGGTTCACCATACCTCACTGCAAGCCGGAGATATAATCCGTGTAGGGGAAACGATTTATACTGGCGGTAGCTGGTATGTTGATATTAAGCCAAATACGAGCTTTGGGACTTCTGCTGGAGTAATCACATTGGTTGAAAATGAAACAAATGGTAAATTATACTATAAATTTAATCGTGGAAGTAATAACACTCAGCCAAACTGGACAAGCTTTAGAGTAACAGATAATACTGACGGACTTTATATAGTAAGTGGTACAGGTACAAGTAGTGATAAGTTTGTATTTGCAGTCCATACGAAATAACACCATCTTATGAAGGAGGTCACACTATGAAACTGAAAAAACTTGCATCCCTCGCTCTTGCGGGCGCACTCACGCTGGGACTGCTCCCGGCGCTCTCGTCCCCTGCGCTGGCGGCGGACGCAGATACCACCTATACCCTCACCATACCGTCCACGCTGACGGTATCGGGCAGCGGCTGGAACGCCACGGACGGCATCAGCGCCACGGGAACGCTGGAGAGCGGCAAGAAGCTGACCGTGACCGTAAGCTCCGCGAATAGCTGGGCGCTCAAGTCCGATGACAATTCTGTCGGCTACAAGCTGGCAACCGCGTCTTCGGACACAGAGGCTACCACCTCATGGGAGTTCACCGAACTTTCCGACACCGCAACGACCAAGCCTATGGGCATCATCGTGGAGGATTACAGCACCAAGCCCGCAGGCACCTACACCGACACCGTGACCTTTACTGCGAGCGTTGGAGTCGCCAAATCTGCCGCTAAAAAGCCCAACATTGCGCAGGAAGATTGCACTTTCAGTCCGTCAAACGGAACGAGCACACTCTCCAACGCCAATATCACAACCTCAATGGAATACTCCGCTGACAACGGCACAACCTGGACCGATGTGACTTCTGCCGGCTCCATCGCTTCTCTCGCAGCAGGAACCGTACAAATCCGTGTCAAGGAGACCGATGAGAAGCTGGCGAGTGAAGCTGTTTCAATCACTGTACCAGAAGTACTTCATATTAACGAGCTCGTAGGTCCGTACACTGGTGCTAAACTCACCTGTGAATACTACGCCGGAGAAACATGGCAGGCTTTGGTCGACAGATATGATTTGATTAAAGCATATAGTGGTCATCCAGCTTTCGGCGACGATGGTTTTATCTATGACGAAAAAGGCAAATGGTTTGCGGTTACTGATCTCGTAGATAACACAAAGACATACGAAGTTCAATAAGCAGTGAAAGGTCGTGAGCCTATGAACCGAAAATTGAATATCCTTGCGGTCTTTCTTATCCTTGCCCTTGCATTCCTGCTGACCGCCTGCGGCGCGGGAGGGGACAGGGTGGAGCGGTTCGCGGAGGCTGCGCCCGGCAGCGGGGAGAACATCTCCATACCGGGCTATGAGAAGTTGAGCTTCGGAGCGGGCAAGACCGCGCAGGCCGTAAACCTCAAAAACCCGGCGGAGAACGCCTGCACCTTCGTCCTTACCCTTTCGCTTACGGACGGCGAAACCCTCTGGACGGGCAAGGCGCTTTCCCCCGGCGAGGCGTTCACCCACATCACGCTTTCACGGGTGCTGGACGCGGGCGAGTACCCTGCGAAACTCCATTACGACTGCTATACCATAGAAGATAACCAGCCGCTCAACGGAGCGGAGATTCAACTGACACTTGAAGTAAAATAACCAACAAGAGGTGACTATATGAGAAAAAAGAGAATTTTGAGCATTGTCCTTACATTGGCAATGCTGGTAGGGATGTTTCCAGACATGAGCCTGACCGCCAGTGCGGCTGGCGAAACGAAGGAGATTACTCCAACGAATACAAGCGGAACCATGACCATTACGCTGACAATACCAAAAAAGAATCCCACCGCACCGACAGGCTTGACCGCCACCTATGGGCAGACGCTGGCAGACGTGACGCTTCCCACCGGTTGGACATGGGCAGATAGCACACAAAGCGTGGGAAATGTTGTTTCCCCGGCATCGACCTTTAAGGCAAACTTTGCCGGAGATGATAACTATAACGCCGCATCCAACGTGGACGTTGCCGTGACGGTTAGCAAGGCAGCGAATCCTGCAACTGTTGCAAGTACAGCAACGGTAACAAAGGGAGGAAAAACGATTAATCTGGCAGGTAGCGTAACATTGAACGGAGCTACGGGGGCAGTTACCTATGCCATCCCTGGCGATACAAACGGCTGTACATTGAACGGCAGTGTTCTGACTTCCGGAGATAATGCTGGTAGCGTGACGGTTAATGTCACAGTTGCGGCGGACAATAATTACAATGCGCTTGATACAAAGTCAATTAATGTAACCATCAGCGACAAGGATACACAGACAATTACAGCGTCTGATGTGACTGCCTCTTATGGTGATACCAGTAAAAAAGTTACAGCTACTACAAGCGGAAACGGTACAATCAGCTATGCAGTGAAAAGTGGCAGCGAAGAGTACATTGATATTGATGCTGCTACCGGTGCATTAACAATTAAGAAAATTGGTACAGCAATCGTTATCATAACAGCCGCGGAAACCGGTGAATACGCACAGGCAACCAAGGAAGTTACCGTTACCATTAACAAGGCAAGTGCAGTAGCTGCTACGGTTACTGCGAACAACCGCACTTACGACGGAATGGATAAACCACTGGTGAATGTTACAGGAACAGCCACTGGCGGAACAATGCAGTACGTCCTTGGCTCCAATGCCACCAATGCACCTACAGAGAACTGGTCCACAACCATCCCGACAGGCAAGGATGCTAAAACCTACTATGTCTGGTACAAAGCCGTAGGTGATGAAACGCATACGGACAGCGAAGCGAAATGTATTACCGTAACCATAAGCTCTGAAAGCAACGGCGGAAGCGGTGGAAGTAGCAGCAGCGGTGGCGGTTCGTCCACACCAAGTACACCTACAACACCTACTGAATCTTATACCGTTCCTGTGTCAAGTGAAAACACCGTAAATGTTACAACGAATATTTCAAATGGTACTGCCGTAGTCAGTGAAATCACACAGTCTGATATTGATAAGATAGTAGATAATGGCAACAATTCAGGTGGAGGAGATAATACCGGGGCTAGCGAGAATACATCCATTACCATTGATGTGTCACAGGCAAAGTCAGAAGTGACTTCGGTACAGCTTTCCGAGAAAACAGTGGAGAAGCTCACAGAGGCTGTAAAAGCGGATAACAACGTGGAAAGTGTAGAGATCAAGATGACGAATGCCACGATCGAGCTGGACGGTGCAGCATTGTCGGCAGTCTCTGAACAGGCAGAGGGCAGTTCCATCAAACTGGTAGTTGAGGATACACAGACAACGAAGCTGAATGCAACCCAACAAGAGTCATTGAAACAGTTTGCTTCAGCAAAACCGTTCCAGGCATATTTTGAAAGCAATGGTAAAGAAATCCATGATTTTAAAGGCGGCAAGGCAACGGTATCCATCAAGTTTTCACCTGAGAGTGGGCGGGATGTAAAACATTATCATATGTATTACCTGCCTGTTGCCGGGGCAATTGAACGATATGTGACAAGATATGTAGACGGGATGCTTTCATTTGTAACAACGCATTTCTCAGATTATGCGATTGTATATGACGAGACAATGGAGAATGAGACCGGGAAAGATGATGGAACCGGCGGTGGAAGTTCTGAAACGGGTGGTGAATCTAACGGCAATACAGCGAACGGCAAGACCACATACCAGAATGCGATTTCTATCAACAAAGGATTAAAAGTATCGCAAACAGGTTCAAAGATAAACGTATCATGGGGCAAGGTAAGCGGAGCGGACCGTTACGAGATCTATGCCGCATACTGCACAGATAAGTTCGGAAAGAAACCGGTAAAAATAGTCACAAAGAAAGACGTGACATCTGTAACCATCACGAAGTTAAATGGCAAGAAGCTAGTGCTTACGAAGAACTTTAAGGCCTATGTAGTAGCCTATAAGACAGTAGATGGCTCTAAGAAGAAGCTTGGAAGGACAATTACGGCACATATCGTAGGAAGAAAGAATAAGACCTACACCAATGTGAAAGCCATCAAGCTTGCAAAGAATAAGGCAACGATTAAGGTAGGAAAGACATATAAGATTAAGGCATCTGTTGTCCTTGTAGATTCCAAAAAGAAGATGCTTTCCGATAAGCATGCAGCAACCTTCCGTTATGCATCTTCCGATAAGAAGATTGCAACTGTTGATAAGAACGGAAAGGTAACAGCGAAGAAGAAAGGCACCTGCTACGTCTGGATATATGCAAAGAATGGCTATGCTAATAAAGTAAAAGTTACAGTAAAATGAAACATGAGACCCTGTGAAAAAAGCATAGCCTGAAAAACAAAGAAGGATCAAGGGTTCATACAGCCCTTTACTGCAACCTTGCCTTATGCCGCATCCTATATTTTTTATGCGTCACCAAAGCTTGCGGAAGGTGAACAGAACAGCATTGCGATTTCTAATGAAACGGCAGTCAATACCATAAAGGGAACAAAGACAACCATCAAGAGCGTTAAGGCGCTAGGAAAGGCCAAGATTAAGATTACCTGGGGAAAAAACGCGTTAGCGGACGGTTATCAAATTGCATATCGCAAAAAAGGCGGCAGTTACCAATATGTAACGGTAAATGGAAAAAAAGTGGTTTCGAAGGTTCTTACAAACCTAAAAAAGGGAAAGACCTATCAAATTAAGGTACGAGCATTCCAAAAAGAAAATGGTAAAATGGTATATGGATCGTTTTCTAAGGTGCGCACGGTGAAATGTAAATAGGCAGAAAAAATGGAAGTAGTCTCAAAAAAATTGAGGCTACTTCTTGTTTTTTTCACAAAGTTAGTGTAAACTAACTTTAGAGAGAAAAGACAAACAAGGAGATGATACGATGTTTCTTGAGTTAAAGAATTTGAAAAAACATTTTGGCGAAGGCGATAGCCGAGTGGATGTATTAAATGGTATAGAATTAGAAATGGAAAAGGGTGAGTTTTGCGTATTATTAGGACCATCCGGTTCCGGAAAGTCCACCTTATTGAACATTGTGGGCGGAATTGATCGGGCAAGCGAGGGGAGCATTGTTATTGCCGGCGAGCAAACCCAGGGAATGAATGAAAAGCAATTGACCATGTATCGGCGTAAGCACCTGGGTTACGTGTTTCAGATGTATAATTTGATTCCAAACCTGACGGTGCAGGAAAACATTGAGGTGGGGGCGTATTTGAGTGAACATCCCCTTCCGGTGGAAGAAATAATGACAACGCTGGGATTGTATGACCAACGAAAAAAGCTTCCAAACCAGTTATCCGGTGGGCAGCAGCAGCGATGTGCCATCGGACGTGCCATTGTAAAAAATCCGGATATCTTACTATGCGACGAGCCCACCGGTGCCTTGGATTATAACACGTCGAAGGAAATTTTAAAGTTAATAGAAACCGTAAATCAGAAGTATGGAAACACCGTGCTTATGGTGACACACAACGATGCGATTCGCCTGATGGCAGATCGGGTGCTTCGTCTTCGCGATGGGCGAATCCGTGATAATATAAAGAATACAGAAAAGAAAAGAGCAGAGGAACTGGAGTGGTAACGATGAAAAGAAAGAATCCTTTACGAAGACGAATCTTCAGAGAAATCATGGGAGATAAGGGAAAGTATTTGGTTATCTTTATTTTGATGATTGCTACGATTTCCTTTATTTCCGGTTATCTGGTTGCAGATGGCAGTATGATTAAGGCTTATAAGGATAGCTTTAAAAAGTATAAGGTGGAGGATGGCCATTTTGTGACAGAAGAGGCGCTTACGAAAGTGGCGAAACGGCATATCGAGAAAGAAGGCGTGCGGTTATATAATCTTTCGTATGTGGAAAAAGAGGCAACCCTTGGGGCGACGGTGCGTATGTATTCTATGCGAACAACCGTAAATCTGGCTTGTTTGATGGAAGGTGCCTACCCGGCGAAGCAAGGGGAGATTGCCATCGATCGCATGTTTGCAGACAACAACCAATTGTCAGTGGGCGACTACCTGACATTTGGGGCGGAAAAATATAAAATTACGGGACTGGTGGCATTACCGGATTACAGTGCCTTATTTGAGAATAGCAATGATACCATGTTTGATGCCATGAAATTTGGCGTGGCCGTTGTGAATCGGGATGAATTTTTGGCATTATCCAAAGAAAAAAGAACAAACTGCTACAGTTGGCAATGGCTGGAAGCTTCGAAAAACGAAAAAGAGGAAAAGACCCGTTGCGATGCGTTGATGAAGGTGGTCAACGGGCAGGTGGAGCTTACGGACTATGTTCCGAGAATAATGAATCAGGCCATTAATTTTACGGGGGAGGATTTAGGTAACGACCGGGCGATGATGATTGTGCTGTTTTATATTATTATGATTATTTTGGCCTTTGTATTTGCCCTAACCACCAGCAACACCATTGAGAAGGAAGCGGGGGTAATCGGAACCCTGAAGGCAAGCGGTTTTACGGCGCGAGAGCTCATCAGTCACTATCTGGTGGCACCAACGTTTGTGACACTCATTAGTGCGGTAATCGGAAATATCCTGGGATATACCGTGCTAAAAGGTGTGTGTGTGGATATGTACTACGGAAGCTACTCCCTTCCCACGTATGTTACAGTGTGGAATTTGGAGGCGTTTGTGCTTACCACCATTGTGCCGATTCTGATGATGCTATGCATTCATTTATTTTTATTAAGTCGAAAAATGCGCCTTAGTCCGCTTTTGTTTTTACGTCGGGATCTTAGTCGCAAAAAGAAGAAAAGAGCAGCAAATCTGTCACCGGCTATACCATTTTTTTCAAGATTCCGGCTGCGTGTTTTATTGCAGAATCGTTTTCACTATGTAGTGCTGTTTCTTGGCATTATGATTTCGTATTTGCTGTTAATGTTTGGCATGATGTTACCCTCTATTTTGGACCATTATCAGAACAAGATTCAGGAGAATATGTTTTGCAAATACCAATACCTGCTAAAAATGCCACCAAGTCTGAACACGGATGAGTTTTCAATGGATACACTTTTTCGGTATATGAAATTCGCCAAAGGTGTACAGACCAAGCATAAGCAGGCGGAAAAATTTAGCGCATATACGTTACAAACGTATGAACCAAATGTTATGGCGGAGGACATTCTGATTTATGGGTTAGAGCCAAAGAGCAAGTACGTGCCTCTAGATTTGTCAAAGGATGATGTGGTGATTACCCGTGCGTATGCCCAGAAGTTTTCTCTGAAGACGGGAGACCGGATCCGGTTGAAGGAAAAATACGAAGATACCAGGTATTCCTTCCGGATTACGGGAATTTTGCCTTATGATACCGGTTTGTACGTGTTTATGTCCCGCAGTCATCTAAATAAGGTGTTTGATTTGGGAGACGATATGTTTGGCGGCTATTTTTCTAATGAAAAACTGACCGACCTGGATGAAGACTATGTGGGCAGCATCATCGACCTGGATGCCTTGACCAAGGTGTGTCGTCAATTAAAATTGTCTATGGGAGAGTTGATGTATCTTGTGGATGTATTTGCAATGTTAATCTTTGTTGTTATGATTTACATTCTTAGCAAGACCATTATTGAGAAAAATGCCCAGTCCATTTCCATGGCCAAAATTTTAGGCTATAGCGGAAAGGAGATTGCAAGACTTTATTTAATGCCCACATCCTTTGTTGTTATCGGCTCCATGATTCTTTCCCTGCCGATTTGTGACCGCGGCATTCGGTATATTTGGCAGGAAATGATGAAAAGCAAGATGAAAGGGTGGCTTCCGGTGTACATGGATTTTTCCGTCTATGGAAAAATGTTACTTCTTGGCATCGTTGCCTATGGCGTCGTGGCATTGCTTGAAATGAGAAAAATCAGTAAGGTACCCATGGATCTGGCCCTTAAAAATGCAGAATAAAAACTGGAAAAACTCTCTAACTTATGGTAGTATAGACTAGTGTTAGTTATACGAAGCTAACAAGAGTTAGGAGGAAGAGAGGACAATGAAAAAGAAAAACGTAAACAGGTTTTTGGCAGGAGCTATGGCAGTGATGCTCGCTACCACAAACCTATCGGGTGTGCCGGTTGCGTATGCGGCAGACCCACAGGCGACGGCGTACAATGACGGTACGTACGAAGGGGTTGGCACCGGATTAAAGGGGTCAATTAAGCTGACGGTATCCATCAAAGATGGAAAAGTCGAGGCGGTCAGTGAAAAGGAACAGCATGAATCATCGGATCGATGGGCGATGGCAAAGGCTATGATTGCTTCGTTTGTAGGGCGCAATTATGAGGAAGCAGAAGCTGTGGACGGTGTTTCCGGAGCAACCTACAGTTCCAACGGAATTCGAAATGCGGTAAAGGATGCTTTTTTCAAGGCTTCCGGAAGTATTACCGGTAGTGGAACCTGGGATGATCCCTATCTGATTCAGACGGCGAAGCAGTTAGAACAGTTCGCCGCTACGGTGGATAATGGTAAAACCTATGAAGGCGACTACGTTTCTCTGGATGCGGATTTGGACCTGGCGGATATTAAAAATTTTAATCCGATTGGTGGCGAAGACGGGAAAAGCGAATTTCAAGGTACCTTTGATGGACGAAATCATGTGATTTCCAATTTGAAGTTAAATTATTTTGGAGCAGATTACGTAGGATTTTTTGCAAGGCTGGGGGCAAGTGCAACCGTAAAGAATCTTACCATTCGGGATGCAGTGGTAACGGCAGATAGTGAAACACACCAGAATGTGGGAATTCTTGCAGGAGGAAGTACTGCCAGCCCTAAAAATATAAACATTCTAAACTGTCACGCGGATGGAAGTGTGAAGGTGGAGAATATAACCGATGCTGAGGGCGCCACCAATACGGTAAATGTCGGTGGAATCCTGGGGCAGACAGAGCGAAAGACAACCTTTGCAAACTGTAGTGCGAAGGTGGATCTTTCCGTTTTGCAGAAAGAAAACTGGAGTACACACGAAACCCTTGGCACAGCAAATGTAGGTGGAATTTGTGGTACGAATGGGGCAAACGTTAGCTTTTATAATGTGGCTTCGGCCGGTACCATCAAGGTTGAGAATGCAACCACGATTCACGCAGGAGGAATTACCTCCTTGCTGAAGAAAAAAATGGACAATGCAGTGAGTACCATGGAGGTTCCGGGAGGTACCTATTGTGGCGCACTGGTGGGAGAAACCACCTGGGGCTCTGTGATACAAAATGCATATTATCTAAAGAATGGGCAAGCGGTAGGAAAAAAAGATGAGAAAATGACGCTTGTTGTAGATGAAAGAACGGAGGAGGAATTTTCAAATCCTTCCTTTATAAAGGAAATGAATAGTCACTTAAAAGGGATACATAAGGAAAATAAAGAGCTCTCGCTTTACACCTGGGTGCAGCAAGAGGGCATGGCGAGACCTTGCGGTGACGTATGGCAGGAAAAGGAAGTGGATGCAAGCATTTTTGAAAAGGGCGATGGAAGTGCTGAAAATCCATTTTGCATCGTGAACAAGGAACAGTTAA
Organism: Lachnospiraceae bacterium XBB1006; assembly: GCA_900115795.1. Taxonomy (GTDB): domain Bacteria; phylum Bacillota; class Clostridia; order Lachnospirales; family Lachnospiraceae; genus XBB1006. The sequence continues at coordinate 172,410 of FOXT01000006.1, forward strand.
AAGCCTTTGCAGCGTCCTTAGAAGAGGAAGTGTGCTACGAGGATGCGTATGTGGTGTTAGGAGCGGATATTGATTTATCGGAGGAAGCAAACTGGGAGCCGATTGGTGGCAGCCAATTTGCGTTTGACGGAACCTTCGACGGTTGTGGGCATACAATCAAAGGCCTGAAAGAAGGAACGGAAGAACAGCCACGAAAACTTAGCAAGCAGTTGGAGGATTTTTCTAATGCTCTGGGATTGTTTGGAACCCTTGGTGTGCACGCAGTAGTGAAAAATCTCCATTTGACGGATGTGGCAATGTATGCGTACCGCGAAGATGCTATGTTCGTAGGTGGTATTGCCGGTTACATGGAAGGTATGAAGGATGGCGGTTCGTATAAGGGCGCGGTAATTGATGGCTGCTCCGTTACGGGAATCATTTCCGCAACCACAGCAGAGAAAAACTGTTATGCCGCCGGTATTGCGGCACGTCAATACAAAGGTGCCATCATCAATTGTTACACCAAAGTGGACGTTCGTTCCAAGGTGGAGTACGGGGAATCCATTGCAGCAGCCGGTGGTATTACGGCAATGACCAACCGGGGACTGGTGGCAAATTGTTACACCACCGGACGGTATTTTGGCAGTATGGCCAGAGATATCGAGAATGAAATTGAAGGAATGTCTTCGGTGGGAACCCTGATTGGTGTGGATGCCGGAGATATTGTAAATTGCTACGGAAGTGGTGATACGATTTCTGAGCACTATTCCATCTACACCGGTGCGGTGATTGGATGGGTAACCGGAATCGGAAAGGCATACCAGTGCTATTATGATAAAGAGAAGGAAATGAGGATTGCCGGCCGAAAAGAGGCGGACGTGCAAGCATACGGAACCAAAACCGTAGGCGGTGTGAATGAAGAAGGCGTGGCATTTGAAGGCGGCGTGGTAGATCAGTTAGAAGCTTTTGACAAGGCAAGCTATGCCGGTTTAGTTGAAAAGTTAAATGGTAATTTCAAACAATTTGGAATTGACCTTTCCAAATATGGAATTGATCAAAAAGCCCTTCATACCTGGACCTTACAAGATGGGGAAGTTACGTTTGCACCGGAACTGGCGACGGTAACGTACGTGCAGCCGAGTGTGGAAATTGTTCCTCAGGTACCGCTTGTTATGCAGGATGGTGTATGGTATGGCCGTGAGGCGGATGGAACGGTGGTTGTAAAGATTACCGTAAAAAATGATACCATAGAGAAGCAGGAAGTGATAGAAGGGGATGGGAATAACGAAGAGGCTGTTCAAAAGGCGCTTCTCGTTGCGAAGAATAAGGCGTATTATGGAGACAGCGCCGTATATGGAAAGGGAGATGCCAGCCGTTTTGCAGGGGGAGACGGTAGCAAGGCACATCCGTATTTGATTGAAACCGAGGAGCAGCTTCGTTATGTGGCTGAGGCCATTGGAGCGGATGAAACCTGGGAAAACAAATACTTTTTACAGACCAAAGATATTAAGTTATCGGATAAGGATTGGAAGCCAATTGGCTGGGCCATTAAAGCAAAGGTGAAGGGCAATCCGATTTTAATCAGTGCGTATCCGTTTAGAGGTCATTTTGACGGTGGTAACCACACCATTTCCAAGCTTCATATGGGATCAAAACAGAATCCGGTACATGCGTATACGGCAGCCATGTTTGGATTTACCGGCGGTGATTACGAATCCAATTTGCCGTTTGGAGAGGATACCTTAAAAGTCACGCTTGAAAATATTCACCTGACAGAGGTGTACATTAACAATGAGGTTCCTTATGATACCTATACAGCAGGTCTGGTGGGAACCGGACAGAATGGTGTCTTTATTAACCGTTGTTCTGTGCAGGGAAAAATTCTGGTAAGCGCAGATGACATTGCCTCCCGCGGTGCAGGTCTTGCGGCCAGCATGTTGCGTGGTGGGGTATACAATAGTTATACGGACGTAGACATTACCGCTATGACGGAAGATGGTGACGTGTATGCCGGAGGTATGTTTGCGGTAACCAACCGTGTGAATACCATCAACTGTTATACCCTGGGAGATGTATGTGGCAGTGCAAACACCAACAATAAGGTGCATTTGGGTGGATTTACCGGTATGGCCGGTGGATTTATGTACAACTGTTTTGCAGCCGGAAATGTAACGTCCTATCGTCCAACGGTGGACTTGGGAATTGCTGAAGGACGGATTGCAAACATTGCTTATGATCGCAATTGTTATTTTAATATGGACGCGGTTCGGACAGAAAATGGCAAGGTGTTGCCATCCGTGTATACCGGTGCAGATGGTACCGGCAGCAGCAAAGACACCACCTTCGGAAAAACAAAGGCGGAGTTGGGAAGCAAGGAATTTGCTGCACTTTTGAATAGAAACTGCGAGAAGGTGGTTTCGGAACTGGCAATCTCTGATGAAGAACTTGGCGGAATCATGAGTATTTATTATACGGATGGTGCAAAAGGATTGGATGTTTGGAGCGTCCAGGAAAATGGTTTGTGTGGATTGGACGGAACCAGACGAAAGACGGTGGATACCAGCACGGGAAGTACAACAGCAGGATATGGCGATAAAGATGCCACCGGAAAAGAGACAAATCCGCAAGAGGCAGAAGAACCAAAGCCGTCGGAGGAGAAGCAAGAAGGCACCAAGACACTGGTACCGAAGCAGGTGGCAGATAAGGTTGTTTCCAATGTTACGTTGACAAAGGCTGGTATCTTTGTGGATAAGCAGGGAAAGGTTCTGGCCAATACCATTGTAAAAGCGAAGAGCGGAAAGCTTTACATCACCGATAAACAAGGAAAAAAGCGTAAAAACCAGATTGTGAAAACGGCGAAGGGAACGTATTATGCCGTAAAGAAAAATGGTGTGGTTGCGCGCAGTACCTTGGTAAAAATCAAAGGTAATCTTTATTATGCAAGTAAGAGTGGACGATTGGTTACGAAAAAATGGGTGCGCGTAGGAAAGATGAAATATTACTGTAGCAAAACTGCTAAGATTACCAAGAAAAAGAAAATAAAATAAAGAATTAATAAAAGAGGCCACCCGGCCTCTTTTACTTTGCAAAAATGGAATTCTTATGAATATCGGTTGTATAGCGCATAATGGCATCAAACACTAAAAAACCAAGGGCAATGCCAAGACAGGTCTGTAGTAGTGTTACCGTTTCGAGTCGCAGCATGGCGGAATCCGAACGGGTTACGGCATACATCATATAGTAAAGGTTTGATCCCGGAATCAATGGCATTACCGCTGAGGTAAGAAATATAGTGGATGGCATTTTATTAAATCGTGCCATAACAAAAGCAAATGCAGCCACAAAGCATGCGGCAACCAGCGTTGCAAAGAAATTGCTTACATGTGCCTGATAGGATAGGAGCGCATAGATTAGCCAGGTAAAAAAGGCACCGATACCGTTGTAGAGAACCGGTTTGCCACTTACATGAAACAGAAGTGCAAAGCCGATACAGCCGATGGTACAACTGGTAAGTTGAAGCGGCAGGGAAGTGGTAAGGGTCATGTTTCGATCCTGTCCGTTTAGCAACATCATGGCGATGGCGATGCCACAGGCGATGCCGGCGGAACCAAGGATGGAACTAAAGATGTTCTGAATGCCGGCCAAAAAGTCCCGTTGCAGCATATCCCGGATTCCGTTGGTGGTTGTTAGAGCGGAAATCAAGAGCATGGCGATTCCGTCTGTTACGCTTTCGGAATGCGCACCGGGATAGAGTGGCACCACCAGAAGGACAATGCATTGACAAATTGCTGCGAGAATTAAATTGTAAATAAATACATTGTTTTCTTTTTTGGATAAAAAGTGTCCGCCAACTGCAATGATGATGGCTAAGGACGCTGCCAATATGGCGTCTGACAATCCGCCACCAAAAAACACGCAGAATCCCCCACCGCCCATCATGGCTGCAAGGGTATGAACGCTAAGACGCTGTGGTTTTTCTGTCATAATCTTGTGACGCATGGCAGCAATTGTTTTTTCATCCGGTGTTTCCTGACAAATGTAGCGACATAAGTTATTTAAATGATCAAGCCGGGTAAAATCAAATCCGGTACGTCGTACATGTCGGATTTGAGTATAGATATCTCCTTCCGGTGTTTCGATGGTGGCTTGAATATTGGAGGGGATAACGTGTACGTCCGATTTTACGAAACCGTAAGCTTCACACATGCGGTAAAGACTATCTTCGGTACGAAAGTTTTCGGCACCGCTTTGCAAAAGCAAGTCTCCGATATTTAAAATCTCTTGCAATAAACGATTGTAATTCATGAGTAGATCTCCTTTTCTGAGTCAAATCGTATCAAATTTTTAAAGAGAAGTCAAAGAAAAATGCGAAAAACTCTTGTATATTCGTGCATTTATTTTTATACTAAAATGTAGGAATAAAAAAAGGGGAAGGAACAATGGATAAAGAGACAATACGTAAGTTAGGTAAGCAGGGGCGCAAAAGTGTAAGAGGCGAAGCGCGAATGCTTTTTCAGGAAGCAATTTGCAAACAGATTCGTGAGAGTGAAGCGTATAAGAAGGCATCCATTATTCTTAGCTACCAGGCTTTTGGCGGTGAAGTGGAATTGGATGCGCTAAAGGCGTTTGCAAAAGAGGATGGAAAGCAGTTGGCGTTTCCGTTTTGTTTGGATAAGACGACTATGATTGCGTTGATTCCAGAGAGTGAAGAGAGCTGGGGCGAAGATTTATATGGTATGAAGGTTCCGCTTTTGGAAAAATCAAAGCGTGTGGACGCTGCGGATATTGATCTTGTGCTGACGCCGCTTGTAGCCTTTGATGAACAGTGTCATCGTACCGGAATGGGGGCAGGAATTTATGATCGTTATCTGCCGCAGTGTACGAAGGCGACAATTATTGGAATTGCGTTTGAAGCGCAGAAAATGGAGTCTATACCAACGGATCAACATGATGTGACGTTGGCGCATATCATTTCTGAGAAAGGAATATACAATAGGAAGTAAGTGCGGATGAAGAAAGAAACCTGGGGATGCGTGGCAGAAAAAGAGGTTTTTTTGTACACGCTCCAGAATGAAAAAATGAAAGTGGACATTACCAATTATGGTGCAACGCTTGTGGGAATCCACGTACCGGATCGAGCGGGACAACTTACGGATGTCCTTTTGGGATACGATTGTTTGGCAGATTACCAGAAGGGTACGAGCTACTTTGGTGCGTTGGTAGGTCGTTGTGCTAACCGTATTCACAACGATGTGACACTTGATGGAAAAACCTATGCGCTTCTAAAGAATGAAGGTGAGAATGTTCTTCATAGTGGCGTTTTTTCTACTGCACATCAAGTGTGGGAAGTAATGGAGGAACGAAGTAGCGAGACTTGCCTTTGGATGCATCTTATGGATAAGGAAGAAGTCGGAGGACTTCCGGGAACGGTGGAGTTTACCTTGCGGTATGAGCTTTTGCCGGAGGGAAGTCTTTCCTTGCAGGTGGAAGGCATGAGCGATGCAACGACCTTGTTAAATGTGACCAGTCATGGCTATTTTAATTTGGCGGGGCATGACAGTAAAGCAGCGAATAAGCAGAAGGTGTGGATTGCGGCGGATAGCTATATGCCGGTGAATGCCGTGCATCATATTCCGACTGGCGAGATTGCAAGTGTGGAAGGTAGCGTATTTGATTTTCGGCAATTGCGAGAAATGGGTGAGTATGCGTATGACCATAATTATATGCTGAGGACGTCGCAACCGTATGTAGCAGAAGCGTGGTGCGAGGAAAGTGGAATTCGCATGCGCATGAAGACGAATTGTCCTTGTATGCAGTTTTATAATGGAAAATGGATAAAACGGCAGAAAGGCAAAGGCGGTGCAATATATGATTCCTTCCAGGGATTTTGTTTTGAACCGCAGTATGCACCGGATGCGATTCATCTTACCGGGGTTGCAAAGCCGGTGTTTGAAAAGCAACAACCGTATCATTTCCAGATGATACTTACATTTGATAATACAATAAGAGAAGGAGTATAAAGATGAGTGACGTAGAAAGAATGGAAGACTACAAGGAAGAGCTTGAGCGCTCTTTTCGGAAACTGAAGGTGGGGGATATTGTAACCGGAACAATTATTTTTATTTCAGAGGATAGTTTGACGGTGGATCTTAATTATTATGCACCGGGAATTATTACAATGGAAGAAATAACGGAGGATCCCGGATTTGTTGTTGAGGAACACTACAAAGTTGGAGATGAGGTGAAGGCAACCATTCTTCGTGTGGATGATGGGGCCGGTAATATTTTACTGTCCATGAAAGAAGCAACCGGAGTATTGGCATGGGATGAGCTTATGGCAGACAAAGAGGCTGAGAATGTCATTCCGGTTAAAGTGTTAATGAGTGTAAACGGCGGCGTGGTTGCTTATGCTAAGGGAATCCGTGGATTTATTCCTGCTTCACAGCTTTCCTTAGCGTATGTGGAAGATGTGGATGCATTTGTAAATCGTTCCTTAGAAGTTACACCGATTACGGTAGATCAGGAGCATAATAAGCTGGTTTTATCAGCAAAGGCGGTACTCAAGAAGCGTAAGGAAGAAGAGATCGCTCGTAAGATGGCACATATGATTCCGGGAAATGTGTATGAAGGTGTGGTGGATTCCATTATGCCTTATGGTGCGTTTATCAATTTGGGTGAGGGACTATCAGGCTTACTTCATATTTCACGTATTAGCCAGAAACGACTAAACAGTCCATCAGAAGTATTAAAAGAGGGACAGCAGGTGAAAGTGAAACTTCTAAAAGTGGAAGACGGAAAGATTTCATTAAGTATGAAGGAATTAGAGGAAACCATGGAAGAAGTCGAAGCAGATGACATGGAAGTATTAGAGCATACGGAAGAGGAAATTGGTACATCCCTGGGAAGTTTGCTTGGTGGAATCAAGTTAGGATAAAAGGAATGGGCATAGCCGCTTGGAAGAGAGAGGCTATGCCCATTATGAAGTGCTTTTTGATGATACAAGGGAAACTTGACGAAAGTGTGATAATATGGTATTCTATAGAAGAAAGTTGGTGTGCATGAAGCCACCATATACGCAGAAGCGTAGTTGCAATGTCATGAAGGCACATATATCCCGATCATGGATTTATGCGCTATTTTTTTGCGCAGAAGTATGAATGGACAAGAAAGAGGTAAGAAAAATGCACAAAGCAATGAAGAAACTGACGGCGCTTTTGTTAACAGCTGCAATGGGACTTTCGGTAGCAGCATGTGGTGGAAAAGCAAGCGAAGAAAAAGCACAGACGAAACAGGAAACAAAAGAAACAAACAACACACTTGTATATGCCAGTGGTGACTATACGCGCATCAATCCGGCTATGGATGAGCACGGAGAGATTAATGTGCTGCTTTTTAACGGGTTAACGGCACATAATGATAAGAATGAAGTAATCCCATCCCTGGCAAAAGAATGGGAGTATGATAAAACGTCTTGTACTTATACCTTTCATTTAGAAGAAGGTGTAACCTGGCATGATGGGGAACCGTTTACCGCAGAAGACGTTAAGTTCACCATCGAGGCAATTATGGATCCGGAGAATGGATCGGAGAATGCACCGAACTTCGAGGATGTAAAAGAGATTAAAGTAGTGGATGACAATACGATAGCATTTACACTGGAAGCACCAAATGTGGCATTCCTTGACTATATGACCATGGCTGTTTTACCAAAGCACTTGCTTGAAGGGGAAAACATGCAGGAATCCGACTTTTTTAGAAATCCGGTTGGAACCGGTCCATACAAGTTGGAGAAATGGGAAGATGGACAGGCCATTACCCTTGTAAAAAATGACAACTACTTCAAGGGTGCGCCCAATATTGATAAAATAGTTTTTAAGATTGTCGAAGATGACAATGCAAAAGCAATTCAGATGCAGTCCGGTGAGCTTGATTTAGCGCAGCTTACCCCAAAGGATGCTCAGAATTTCAAGGATAAAGACGGATATACCTGCTACGATATGTTGACAAGCGATTATCGTGGAATTATGTACAATTTTGCAAATGAATATTGGCAGAAGAACAAAGATTTGATTCCGGCAATCAACTATGCAATTGATCGCCAGGCCATTATTGATGCGGTAATTCTGGGACAGGGAATGATTGCATATGGACCACTTCAGAGAAACATCTACAACAACGAGAATGTTGAGCAGTATTCCTATGACACCAGAAAAGCAGAGGAAGTATTGGTAAAAGCAGGATGTGAGAAAAAAGACGATGGATTCTACTATCGTGATGGAAAGAAAATTTCCTTTACCTGCAACTGTAAAGTGGGAGATCAGGTACGTGTAGATATTGCCCAGGCAGCAAGTCAGCAGTTAGCAGCCGTGGGCATCGAGATGAAAGTAGAAGTTCCATCCAAAATCGATTGGGGCGGACAGGAAGCTTTTCTTATCGGATGGGGAAGTCCGTTTGATGCGGATGACCATACTTACAAAGTATTTGGAACCAATAAAGGAGCAAACTACAACAGCTACTCAAATGAAAAGGTAGACAAATATCTGCTGGAAGCGCGTCAGACAGAAGATACAGAGAAGCGTAAAGAAGCATATGGCAAATTCCAGGAAGAATTAGCAAAGGATCCGGCGTATACCTTTATCTGCTATATTGACGCAAATTATGTTGCAAAATCAAACATTTCCGGAATCAGTAAAGATACCGTTTTAGGACACCATGGTGTGGGAATTTTCTGGAATGTTGCAGAATGGAAGATGAATTAATGTTAAATGTAAACCATTTATCCGTAGAATTTAAAACAAAAAAAGGAACGGTACATGCCGTTCGCGATGTCTCTTTTTCGCTGAAAAAGGGAGAAGTACTTGCCATAGTCGGAGAGTCCGGCTGTGGCAAAAGTGCTTTATGTAAGGCAATTATGGGTGTGCTGCCGAAAAACGCAACGACAGAAGGCAGGGTAATGCTGCAGGATAGAAATCTGTTGACGGTAAAAGAAAAAGAGAGGCGAAGACTGCGTGGCAGCGTTTTTTCCATGATTTTCCAGGATCCGCTTACGGCATTAAACCCTACCATGACCATTGGAAGTCAGATTGCAGAAGCCATTTATATCCATCAGCCCAAAATGAGAAAAGAAGAAGTAAAAGAGCGGGTTTATGAGCTGCTGGAACTGGTAGGGATTGAGAATCCAAAGACCCGGGCGAAACAATATGCTTACGAGTTTTCCGGAGGAATGCGACAACGAAGTGTATTAGCCATAGCGCTCGCTAATGATCCGGCCATTTTGTTGGCGGATGAACCGACGACGGCGCTGGACGTTACGATTCAGGCACAGATTTTGACTTTATTAAGAGAAATACAGCAGAAGAAAAACATGGCAACCATGTTTGTGTCCCATGATTTGCGTGTAGTGAACCAGGTGGCAGACCGCGTAGCAGTTATGTACGCGGGAAAAATTGTGGAAATAGGGACAAGAGAAGAGATTTTTAAAGACCCCAGGCATCCATACACTTGGGGATTACTTAAGTCGCTGCCGGAGTTTTCGCGTGGACAAAAGGAGCTGTTTACCATTCCGGGAATGCCCCCAAGTTTGTTGACACTACCTAAGGGGGATCCGTTTGCTGTGAGAAATGACTACGCCTTGGCGATTGATTACGAAAAGGAGCCACCGATGTTTGAAGTTTCCGCTACCCATCAGGCGGCTACCTGGCTATTGCATGAAAAAGCGCCTAAGGTAGCGTTTACGACCCCGGCTGTGTTTGCAAGTGAGGCAGGTCCGGTGGAGGTTGCTAAGAGCACAGGCACGGAGATTATTCGGGTAAATCATTTGACGAAAGAATTCCGGATGCCGGGAAAACGTCGGTTTACGGCGGTGAGCGATGTGAGCTTTTCAGTAAAAGAAGGCGAAATTTTTGGCTTGGTGGGAGAATCCGGATCGGGAAAATCCACGGTGGCCCGGTGTTTGATGGATGTGTACACGGATTATACAGGGGAAATTTTTTACGATGAAATTCCTGTGCATGACAAAGAGGCACGGAAAAAATATAAAAAGCGGTTACAGATGGAGCGGCAGATGATTTTTCAAGATTCTACCTCTAGTTTGAATCAACGAAAGAAAATTTCGTATTTGGTGACGGAGCCCTTTCGCATTCAACATCTCAAACCAAAGCGAGGGTCGTTGGAAAAAGAGGCTATTTTCCAGCTATCCTATGTAGGAATTGATGAACAAAGTATGCAAAAATATCCGAGAGAATTGTCCGGAGGACAGCGGCAGCGTGTGGCCATTGCCAGGGCGGTGGCTACGGATCCGAAATTGTTAATCGCGGATGAGCCTGTTGCGGCATTGGATGTATCCATACAGGCGCAAATTATAAACCTGTTTAAACATTTGCAGAAAGAACACGGATTTTCCATAATTTTTATAGCGCATGATTTGGCTATGGTAGAGTTCCTTTGTGACCGGGTGGGGGTTATGAAGAATGGAGAACTGGTAGAAGTGGGCGATACGGCAGAGATTTTTGCGAATCCAAAGCATGCTTACACAAAGGAGTTGTTAGCAGCTGTGCCCAAAATTTATAAGGAGGGTGCGCCATGCGAAAAATAATTGGACGAATACTCGTATTCTTTGTAAGCGTTCTGCTGTTAAGCTTTCTGGTATTTGCCATTTCCAGATTGGCCCCGGGAGACCCGCTTTTGTCCTATTATGGAGACCGGGTGGAGAAGATGACTCCGGCAGAGCGGGCTTGGGCAGAGAAAAAACTGGGGCTTGATGAACCGATTTTGACACAGTATGGAAACTGGATGCAGAATGCGGCGAAGGGCAATTTTGGTATATCCTATAAATATAAACAGGATGTAATAGAAGTGGTTTTGGAAAGACTTCCCTATACGTTGGTGTTGGGAGGAATTGGATTTGTGCTGACCTTTGGGTTGGCATTGCTAATTGGTATGGTATGTGCGCTTCATGAGGAACGTTGGATAGATCGTATCATTTGCAAGGTTGGTACAGTAACAAGCTGCATACCGGAATTTTGGATTTCTTTAATGCTGATTTTAATATTTTCAGTAGAACTGCAGGTGCTTCCGAGTAGTGGAGCCCACAGCCTTACAGAAGATTCATTTATTGATCGGGTGTGGCATTTGGTTTTGCCGATGACCGTGGTGGTATTGGGGCATCTTTGGTACTATGCCTATATGATACGAAATAAGATTTTGGAAGAGATACGGGCGGATTATGTGCTTTTGGCCAAGGCAAAGGGCTTGTCCAGAAGACAGATTCTGTATCGACATTGTTTGCGGAATCTGTTGCCGAGTTACTTTAGTTTGATGGCGATTTCCATTCCACATATTCTGGGTGGAACCTACATTGTGGAAACGGTATTTTCTTTTCCGGGAATCGGAAAACTGGCCTACGAATCGGCGCGGTTTAAGGATTATAATCTGTTGATGGTGTTGTGTATTTTATCCGGAATTACGGTAATTCTGGGGAATATGATTGCGCAGGCCATTAACGAGCGGATAGACCCGCGTATCCGGGCAGAGGAGGTGTTCCATGATGAACGATAAATTTGTGGTTGTGGGACGATTGGAGCGTCCGGAACAAACGGTGACAAAGAATGTGCCGTGGTATAAAGAACATCCTGTAGTGGCAGAAATGATGTTAGTCATTTTGTTTTCCGGATGTTTTTTAGGAATTCCGTTTTTGCCAAAAGACCCAACCTTTATGGATATCCTGAAATACGGCATTGCACCGGGAAAAGAATTTTTCTTTGGAACGGATACCATGGGGCGAGATATTTTTTCTATGATATGGTATGGGGGAAGAGTTTCCCTCTCAATCGGAATCCTTGCAACCCTGATTTCTACGGCGATTGCCATTGTAGTGGGGGCCGTAAGTGGATTAGCCGGAGAGAAGGCAGACACACTGATTATGCGACTTACAGAGATATTATTAGCGATTCCGAATCTGCTGATGGTTATCTTTTTACAGGCGATTCTTGGTACGCCAAATCCAATCACCATTTCCGTGGTGATTGGTGTGACCAGCTGGATGAGTATAGCGAAAGTTGTACGTACCGAGGTGCGGCAGTTGCGCAACAGTGAGTATATTCTGGCGGCGCGGATGATGGGTGGCAATTTCTTTTATGTTTTATGGCACCATTTGACACCAAATTTCATTTCTTCCATCATGTTTATGGTGGTCATGCAGGTGCGAAGTGCCATTGTGGCGGAGTCCACCCTAAGCTTTATGGGAATTGGTCTGCCACTTGAAATCATTTCCTGGGGAAGCATGTTATCCCTTTCGGAAAAAGCACTGTTATCCGGCAATTGGTGGATTATCGTGTTCCCGGGTGTATTTTTGGTGGGAACACTTTTGTGCATAACGGAAGTGGGAAACTATATCCGTAAGCGGGTGAGTGCTGGCGATAGTATGTTATAGAAAATAGTATAAAACGGAGCTGCCACATTGTGACAGCTCCGCTCGTTTTTACAGATTACATTCTTCCGGAAAGATCTTCCACAACTTTCATTGCTTCAAAAACTGCACTACGAAGTCCACGTTCTTCTAAAACCCGAACGGCTTCAATGGTAGTTCCGGCAGGAGAGCAAACCATATCCTTCAGCTCGCCCGGATGCTTGCCGGTGTCAAGCACCATTTTGGCACTACCTAAAACAGCTTGTGCTGCAAACTTGTAAGCCTGTGGTCTTGCCATTCCGCCACTTACAGCTGCATCCGCCATGGCTTCGATAAACATGTATACGTAAGCCGGGGAACTTCCGCTGACAGCGGTAACGGCATCCATCAATTTTTCCGGTACAATTTCTACTTCACCAAAGCTCTTTAACAGCTCTATAACCGTGTTCTTTTCCTCTTCTGTGATGTGTTCGTTCGGGCAAGCAGCCGTCATACCGGCGCCAACCATGGCAGGGGTATTTGGCATCAGACGAACAATTTTCACTTTCTTCCCAAACTGATCAGCCAACCAGGAAAGGGTTTTGCCCGGTGCGATGGTAATCACAATTTGCTCATCGCGAATTTCACCTGCAATCTGCGCAATGACATCTTGATAATACTGTGGTTTCACAGATAAAAATACAATGTCGGTATTCGCTACAACTTCCAGATTATCATCTGTAGTGTGGATACCGAACTGCTTTTCCACTTTTTCACGGCTTGGTGCGAACACATCTGCACCATAGACTTCCTCCGGTTTTGCCAGACCATGGGATAAAATACCGCCCATAATTGCACTGGCCATGTTTCCGGTTCCGATAAATCCAATTCTCATACATCATACCTCCGATTCACCCATCTGTTTCTATTATACTCTTTGTAAAAGTCGGAGTAAAGAACCTAGGGTGTTGATATTATTTTATCTCGGCTTCATATTTCCGGATGGCCTGACGGATAATATATAAAACTTCGCCGTTTATCGAACGGCCATTAAAGGAGATGAATTAGTATGATTAAGCAAAATGAAGCACCTGAAAACCAGATATTTCCAATAATATGGAGGCGGTATATGTTAGTATAGTGCGCATTGTAAAAGTTAATTTTGAAATATAAAAATACAGAGGGTCGGCAAGATTACTTGCTTTAGAGTGAAGTTTTATAGGAAAAGTGCCGGAAATGGTTGACAATAGTGGAAATTACACCTATGCTATAAGTTGATTCTCAACGGAGGGTGTGATATTTTAATAACCGCTGAGCGCCGCACCGCATAATAAGCGGGGTTGAGGCAGTTTTTACGGATTAAATAATGATTTAATCTGTCATTTTGGGTTATGCGCCGCAAAGTGGGTCTGGGTTCGAAAAGGATTACGTGTCATATACTATTTTTTCATTTTTACCCGTAGGCTTCGGTTATGTTTTTCCGAATTTGTACGGGTAAATTCTGCAAAATTACAATTTACCCGTAGGCTTCGGTTATGCTTTTCCGAATTTGTACGGGTAAATTCTGCAAAATTACAATTTACCCGTAGGCTGCGGGTGTGCTTTTTCAAATTCCTACGGGTGGATTCTTATAAGCGCATATCCACCCGTAGATTTTCCATAATTCATAGCAAATGGCTACGTGTAAAGAACGTGATTTCGTCGCAATACCCGTAAAGTTTTTCGTTTCACAAACTTCTGTTACGGGCGATTTCTTCATTGGTGGAATCCACCCGTATTTTCTTATTAGAGTAGAGAAACAACTGGATATTTTATCTACAGTTTAAAACGGCATCACCAGTTTTGCGGGCTGGAGATGCCGTTTTTTGTGCGCTTTTCGGCGTACAAGATTACAAATAAGCGTGGATTGTAGATGCCTAGCGGTGTAGCAATAAATGGTATATACAATGATGTGACGATTAATTATTATTACTTGTAGATTCCATGTTTTCTAATGCGTATTCACAGGCTTGTAAGACGAAGCTTGAAAAAGTAACATTCTGATTTTCTAACACTTTCTCGATTCTGTCAATGAGTGACAGGGGAAAGCGAAAATGAAAATAGGCATGCCTGCGCCGGCTGTGTGACTTTTAGGCAACGTCGGTACTTAGCACCTATGGTGCTTAGTACCGTTACGTTGGCGCTGAGCGAAAGCGCTCACACAGTGGCGCAGGTACGCCTATTCATTTTTTTATCCGAAAATGCTCCATCATAATCGGCATAAATTTTTTACTAAATCCGGACAAGGAATAGGCTCCCTTATTCAGGCACCATTCCGTTACCATAGAACGTTCGCACATTGCATAGTAATTGGCGATCTCGTGCGCCGGCATGGTGTCAAGGATTTCGCCCCGTCGTTGTCCGTCGGATATAATGCGGGTGAGCAGGGTGTAGTAGGTTCTGGTATAATCCAGAAGATGGCGCCGACCCGCAGCCACCAATTGCGTAGAATACATGGAGGCCAGAATATCAATGTTGATTTTGTCCTCCACAAGCTTATGTGCTTCGAAGTTTAAGTACATCAGTTTATCAAAACAATTCATATTCGGATTCATAGTGGCATCCAGTTCTTCATAGAATTCATCAAACACTTCCGAAAGAGAATTCAATAATTCATCCTTGGTACGAAAGTAGTAGTAAAAGGAACCTTTTGAGGTTCCGGATTGTTCGATGATTTCATCAACGGTTGTTTCCGAATAGCCTTTTTCATAGAATAAACGCCATGCAGTGGAAACAATTTTGCTCTTTACAGTTTTTTCCTTCATATCCATAACTCCTATTTACTGAAATGATTGTTCGGTTCGTTCAATAATCTCATCCTGCAACGCTTTACTTAAATTGCGGAAGTGATCGGAATAACCGGCAACGCGCACAATCAAATCCTTATATTCCTCAGGATGCTTCTGTGCATCAAGCAGGGTTTGACGATCAATCACGTTAAACTGAATATGATGACCATCCATGTTAAAGTACGTGCGAATTAAGTTTGCCATTTGGTTTAGCCCTTCTTCACCGGCAACAACACTTGGTGTGAATTTCTGGTTCAGCAGGGTACCACCGGTTTGCAGATGATCCATTTTGGAACAGGACTTAATAACGGAAGTCGGACCGTTTACATCGGCACCTTTTTCCGGAGAAATGCCTTCTGAAACCGGTTTATGTGCAAGACGCCCATTGGGACTTGCCATCATGACATCGCCAAAATACACATGGCAGGTGGTTGGTAACATGTTAATGCGGTAGGTACCGCCAAGCATATTGGGACGTCCGGATACCTGACTCTTATAGTAAGCAAAAATATCGCGCATAATGGAATCGGCATAGTCGTCGTCGTTTCCATATTTCGGTGTTTTGTTGCGTACCAGATTCAGAATACGGTCGTGGCCCTCAAAGTTGTCCTTCAAAGCCTGCATCAATTCTTCCATGGTAAAGTTTTTCTTATCGTAAACATTGTATTTTACAGCAGCGATGCAATCGGTAATGGTGCCAATACCGACACCTTGCAAATATTTGGTGTTGTAGCGGGCACCACCACCATTATAGTCTTTTCCGCGACTTATGCAGTCGTTGGTAATGGTTGATAAAAATGGTACCGGCATTTGCTCCGCATATATTTTCTCGATTACGTTACTTCCTTTTAATTTAATGTTGATAAAATAAGTGACCTGTTTCTTGTAAGCATCCATCAATTCATCGAAGGTCTTAAAATCTGTCGCATGTCCTAACGATAGACCCAATTGTCGCTTGGCAACAGGGTCATATCCATTGTTTAATGTTAATTCAAAAATTTTGGGCAAATTAAAATAACCGGTTAAAATGTATGCTTCGTTTCCAAAGGCACCGGTTTCTACACAACCGCTGGTGCCGCCTAAGCGGGCATCATCCAAGGTCTTGCCGGCATTCATCAATTCTTGAATAATGGCCTCTGTATTATAAAAGGCGGGCTGCCCCCAGCCTTTTCTAGAGATTTCACAGGCACGTTTTAAAAACTTCTGCGGTGTTTTGCGACTAATCTGCACATTGGAACTTGGCTGCAGTAGTTTCATCTCATCCATGCAATCAAGAATTAAGTAGCTGACAGCATTCACACCGTCTTCGCCCTGTGGGGTAATACCTCCGGTATTTAAGTTAGCAAAATCCGTGTAGGTACTACTTTCTTTTAAGGTGATGCCTACCTTTGGTGGGGCAGGCTGGTTGTTGAATTTCACCCATAAGCACTCCAAAAGTTCCAAAGCCTTATCATCGTTCAAGATACCTTCCTCGGTATCTTTTATATAAAATGGATTTAAATGTTGGTCTAAACGTCCTGGACTATAGGCATCCCAAGGATTTAATTCGCTGGTAACCCCAAGGTGTACGAACCAGTACATCTGGATTGCCTGCCAATATGTTTCCGGTTTATGAGCCGGAACAACCTCGCAGTTTGCAGCGATTTGCAAAAGCTCAGCTTTACGGACTTCGTCATTTTCTTTAGCAGCCAATTCTCTTGCGTAAGAAGCATAACGCTGACCAAGAATGATGATGGCCTCGCAGGCAAGCTTCATGCCATTTAATTCGTTCTTCTTATCAAGCGCCTCCGGGTCGTTTAGAAAATCCAGGTTGGTAATGGCTTCTTCAATCTCATCAATGCGATCCGCAAACCCTTTTTCATAAATTTTGCCGGAGCCAACGGTATGGCCCGGACCACGCTGTTCCATAAATTCCGTAAAAATGCCGCATTCATAAGCAGCTTTCCATTCCGGTGTCATCTGACGAAGAATCTGGTTACGGATACTGCGTTTGTCCCAATAGGGAATCATCATGGTTTCCTGTGTCCGATAATCTTCCTCTTTTACCTTAAAACTAATAAGTTCCCGGTCGTTCATAACATGCATGTCTTCAATGCTGTGACAACAAAGCTCCGGAAAGGTTGGTGCTGCCTGGGGAGAGTCTCCCTTTTCGCCGACAATGAGCTCACCTTCCCCGATGTAAAGCGTTTTGGTGGAAAAATAGTCTTTTAATACCTGACCACGTAACTCCGGAATCGACAGATATCCTTCGTATTGCTGATAGGTTTTGGTTTCGCTGATGGCGCGCTCTAAGTCAATGTGTGGTTGTGTATCCACGCTTAGGCGGCGAAGCGACTGAATTCGTTTATTCATTCCACGTTCTTCCATTTTGCTACCTCCTCTTATTAACCTCCAATATATACCTTGTGATAACCGTTCTCTTTAAAAAGAGCAACGAACGTATCCATTTCTTCTGCTGTTGGTGCGTGCAAATTCTCACCGGGATACACAATTCCCATGCGAGCGTATTTGGCGCTGCCGGTTTTGTGGTAGGGCAGGAGATTGACCTGGGCTACCTGAATTTGCTTTTCCTTTAAAAAGCGAAGGATGTCAGCCATGGCTTCCCGATTGCCGTTTACTTCCCGAATGACCGGTATACGAATGTAAATGCGCGCACCGGCAGCACTTAACTTCTCAAGATTGGACAAAATCAGAGAAGGGTCGGTACCGATGTAAGCCTTATGCAAAGCAACATCCGTTGTCTTAATATCATATAAAAAGGTATCGATATAGGGTAATAATCGTTCATAATTGCTATAGGGTGCCTGTCCGCAGGTGTCAACAAAGATGGAAATTCCATAACGATATAATTTCTTACACAAAGCCTCTAAAAAGTCCATATCGGCAGTCATAACCTCGCCACCGGAGAGGGTAACACCGCCGCCGGATTGCTCGTAGAACATTTCATCTTTCTTAATCTGTGAAAAAAGTTCTTCTACTGTATAGGGGGTTCCTACCAGTTCGCGTAGATTATAATTGCATGCATCAATGCAAGCACCGCAGTTCTTGCATAAGTCACGATTAAGATATGCCTTTTGTTGAACAAGTGTTATGGCCGATTCTTTGCATGCATAGATGCACTGCCCACAACCGACACAGTTGTCTTTGTGAAATAGAAGCTCCGGATGATAATGCTGTGTTTCCGGATTGTGACACCATTTACAGGAAAGGGGACACCCCTTAAAAAAAACGGTGGTGCGAATCCCGTCACCATCGTGAATAGAATATTTCTGTATACTGGTTATGATACTCAATGAATACTCCCTCCCAAATACATAGTCGTTCATGTGTGGCATGGTAGATGGGGTTTATGTTGGTAGCCACACATGAAACTTATAGACTAAAGTCTAGACTATAGTACAAATATAGCATGGTTTCCAAAATCTGTCAATGATTAAAAACAAATAATCGTCACAAAATGCGCGGGTTTCCGCTATTGACGGAAGAATGTCACTCATGGTAAAATTGTTTTGAAATAAAAACAATTTAAAAAGGAGAAAAGAGTATGTTTTTTCAAGTGTATGGTGATGGCGCCGGATGGCAACTGATTGGATGGCTCCTTGTGTTTGCCGGTTTGGTCATCGTAAATGAAATTGAACGTCGCAGCAAGGCCGGAGGAATCTTTTTCTTCGTCATTGTACCACTTGCGTTGACTGCGTATTTCATTGCAATTTATGTGTGTGCTGCAAGCGGAGCGTCTTGGGCATTGAATAATCCAACCTATGTTCACATGAGCAGTTGGTTCCATTATGCAAAATTGTATGCAGCAACAGCCGGATGTATTGGCTTTATGATGCTGAAGTACAAGTGGGGCATTGGAAAGAAAGAATGGTTCAAACCGTTCCCGTTTATTATCGTTGCGATTAACATTTTAATTGCAGTAGGTAGTGATTTTGAGTCCGGAATCCGTGGTGCAATGGCACTTGCTGACACCGGTAGCCGTTGGTGGTTATCTTCCGAAAACGTATGGTTATACGGTGGATGGTGGAACTGGGCGAATGGTATTGCCGGAATCCTTAACATTTTCTGTATGACAGGATGGTGGGGAATCTACAGTTCTAAGAAGAAGGACGATATGTTGTGGCCGGATATGACCTGGTGCTTCATTATTGCATATGATTTGTGGAACTTTGAGTATACATACAACAATCTCACTACCCATGCGTGGTACTGCGGCCTGGCACTTTTACTTGCACCAACCTTTGCCAATGCTTTATGGAACAAAGGCGGTTGGATCCAGAATCGTGCCAACACCTTAGCAACCTGGTGTATGTTTGCACAGGTATTTCCAATGTTCCAGGATTACAGCCGGTTTACAACCATTCCGGTATTATACGCAGATGGATTTATGGATCCGACAAAGCATCCAACGGCTGCAAATCCAACCATGCAGGGTGTGGTAGCAGTCATTGCTTTAGCAGCAAATGTTTTGTGCCTTGCTGTTATTATCAAGCGTTCTATGGAACAGAAGAAGAATCCGTACCGCAACGAAATCTTTACTGATCAGAAGGATTTCCAGATTGCAATGGAACGTGCAGAATAAGCAAAAGCGCAGAGGATCAGTTGCTTTTAGCTTCCGGAATCTCCGGGGAAGAGTTGGCGATGGCAAAAGAGGTAATCAAAGAATCACAGGGAATGAGATAAAAAGTGAGAGGCTAATGGTTGAAAGAACAACGGTTAGCCTCTTTTTTAATTAATGATTGTCAGTAAAAGCAGCTATCCGTACATCGCTTCGCCCATTGTTATAGAAAACTCCGGTAAGGTAATCATCATCCGTACAATTGGAAATGGCTGATAAACGACCGTGGGAAAGGTTGCCATTTGCTGTGTAATACTGATAGGTAAGGGTTGCCTGCTCCGCATGGGAAGATAAGTCCATCTTCGCCTTCGGGTAATATATCAATACCATGTCGGAGCTTGTGGAAAGTTGGTATCCTTGCGCAATTTGTTTGGCTTTTATGAAACCGTTTCCGTTATACGCTTCCGGATTATCTACGGAGGCCGGCGTTAAACTGACAGGGGCACCGTCAAAGGTGCAAAGAATAATTCCATCCTGTTCGGTCCGGTGAATGACGGTGTATTGGCTGTCACGCTGGGCACTGTAAAGAAAATCCGATGTGTGCAGACCAAGAACGTTATGCCATGCCCCGGGTTTTCCCGGAATATAGCGATATTTTACGGCAGCCATATCCTCGGCAGAGCGATAGTTTACCACGTTAATATTCGTAACATGCAAAGCCTGATAAAGGGTATTTACTTGCGAGGAGAGGAAAGCCAAATTCTTATTTACCAGTGAAACAACGGCGGAAGAGTGGCCGTTTTTTGATGGATACAGAACGTCCTGTAAGTTGCTTCCATCAAAATAGTCATAAACAAGCCCGTTGTGTTCCGACATCCCCGGATGTAATCCATAGCCAAGGAGTACTTCGGAAGGCAGTAAGCCGGTAACGTTCTGAAAATGATCGGTAAAAGCTGCTACAATTTCATCGTGTTGGTAGTCGTCGTAGCCTTTGGTCGTCCTCTTTTTACCGGAAATGGCTACGGTGAAGGTCTTGTGGTGGTAGCTCATGGTGACATATAGTTCGCCTGTTGGCATAGGGGTAAAATCGGGAACTGGACCGGAACCCGGATAGATGTGTTCGCATTCCTTAACATCGGCATCAAAGCCGTATTTTTCCTTGATATACTCTTTTGCATTTTTCGACCCCTGCTTAATATAGTGATTTATTAACGCTTTTTCTTCCTTACTGTAGCCGCAGGCTGACAGTAGAATACATAGAAGTCCGATGCAGAGTAAAAAATGATTTTTTTTCATACGTAGAACACTCCCTAAACATTTCTCCTCTTTATTATAGTGTGTAAAAAATAAATGTGCAAGGGCGGAAACTTTTTATGAAAACAGAGCGTCAAATAAGGGTGTTGTGAAGATAAGAGGGAAGGAGTGTTGTTTGATGAATAAGAAATGGATTAAGAATGGAATATTAGGACTGGCGTTGGTGTCTGTTTGTGTTATGGTAGGATGCGGTTTTGCCGCGAAAGAGAAAGAGAAGAACAGTGATGCGGTGGTGGAAACGAAGCAGGTAAGTAAGAAATCGGAGACCAATAAGCCGACGGAGGAGTCGGAAGAACCGGAAGAAACGAGGCTTTTAAATGAGAATATTACTTGTATTGGGGATTCTGTTATGCTTGGCGCGCAGGCGGAAATGGAGAACCGTATAGAAAATATTATGGTGGACGCCAGGGAATCAAGACAATTGGTACAGGCCAGAGATTTGGTGGATTCTTTGAAAAATGAGGACAAATTAGGCGGCCGTGTGGTAATAGGCCTGGGAACCAATGGAATTTTTTCTGAAGAAGAAGGACAAAAACTACTTGACGAAATAGGAAGTGAGCGTAAAATATATTGGGTAACTGCATATGGCGCACACCTTACGAATCAGGAGGCAATCAACGAGGTAATACAGTCTTTGGCTGAGAAGAATGAGAATGTAACGTTGATTCGCTGGGACGAACATGCCAATAGCCACAGTGAGTGGTTTTACAACGATGGGATTCATTTAAATGGCGAAGGTCGTGTTGCGTATGCGGAATTGTTGCGTACGGAATTAGAGAAGGAGTAAGTAAATTCAATGGATAGAGCGAAGCGAAGGAAAGTGACAAAGATATGTTTTTTATTGTACTTAGGTGTTGTGGGTAGCGTGGGCTATTTGCTATGGAACATTCACGATGCAGGGATGTTGCCACAACAGTACGAATTAGCTGCCTTATGCCTTATGATTAGTTTGTTGCTGTTTGAAGGGATGTTTTTTTTGAAATCCCGTATGCATCGGGAGAAAGGCAAGCGAATCGGCTCCGGTGTGATGGCGTTGCTGTTGGGAATTGCATTGTTTGGCGGTTCTGCCTACGCGTCTTTGATGTTAGATAAGACGCAGGATGTATTGCGGGCGTTTGCGGGCAAGGACAGTAAGGCGACGCAGGACTTTGATAAACCGTTTATTATGTATTTGAGCGGGTCGGATACAAGAAGTAAGACATTGCAGAAGAGTCGAAGTGATGTTAATATTTTGATGGTAATGAATCCTACCACGAATAAGATTTTTCTGTTAAATACACCACGTGATTATTATATTCCCAACGCCGCCGGCGGCGGAGCGATGGATAAGCTTACCCATTGCGGTCTTTATGGAATTGAGAATTCTATGAAGTCACTTGGGAATTTTTATGGGGTACCGGTGAAACATTATGGACAGATTAACTTTACCGGGTTTGAGCGCTTGATTGATGCATTGGGAGGAATTACGGTGGATTCTCCGTCGGATTTTACAACGTATAAATCCAACATTCATTTTACCAAGGGAATAAACCAGTGTAATGGAAAACAGGCGCTGGCTTATGCCAGAGAGCGTCATGCGTTTGCAACGGGGGATAATGCTCGTGGTGAGCACCAGATGGAAGTAATTACGGCTATGGTGAAGAAAGCTTCGAATAATAAGCTGAGTGTGATTGCTAATTATGGAAGTCTTTTGAATAGTTTGGATGGAACATTTGTAACAGACTTTTCGGATGGGGACTTATCGGCATTAATTAAGACCTTTTTAAATGGAGCAGGAAAGTGGAAGATTGAGCGATATGCAGTCACCGGAACCGGAGGAAAGGCAACAAGCTTTTCAGCACCGAATTCCTACGCATATGTGACCTATCCGGATACAAATAGCGTAAACGAAGCGAAGGCGAAGCTTACAAAGCATATGACAGTAGAGGAGACGGAAGATTAACTCAGTCGGAGAAATCCCCCACCTCTAAGCGTTAGCGTTGGTGGGGGTTATGACAAACTATACTCAGTCGGGGTACAAGCTCCGACTGAGTCTTGACCAAAGGGGGTTGAAAAAAGAATATGAAAGTAAAATTAGACGATGTATTGGAAGCGTTGGAGTTGATAGATCAGTATTCTGAAAGCTTTTTAGATAAGCTGGTTGGACAAATCGTACGAGTGAACGATATGGTGATGTCGCCGGAAGAACAGCGTGAGATTTTTGAGCGGTTGGATGAACATGGATTTTACCGGTTGCCGACTGCACGGGAAATCGGGGATTATAATATTATGGAAGCCTTTATTTCCGGATTGCCTGTGGAACAGCAGGCGACGCTTCGTGGCGTGATTCGTGGAAAAGGGGCATTTAGGAGATTTCGCATACAATTAGAGCAAATGGACATGGAGCAGGACTGGTACGAATTTCGCAATCAAGCGTATCGGGATATTGCAATGAAATGGTGTGAGCATAACGGAATTGAATATACAGTATAGTAGCCGAAGGGCGTCTGCTTTTCGTGGATAAGGAAGTTGGTTGCATAGAATAGAAAAAAACGGACAGACTAATCGTAAGCGTATGGATTAGGAGGAGTATTTTTGTATGAAGTCAACCTTTCGGCAGGAGATTATACCACTCATTGGCATCGTCCTGATTTCGGGATTGGCGATGGGAGGATTGCAGCTTTTAAAAGGCATTAGTCAGATGCCTCTACAGCCATCGGTATGGGTGGCAGGGGAGCGAAGTGATCCCACGCTTGGTCGTGGGATTGCGAGTATTGTATATGGTGTGCTATCGGTTTGTTTTCTTCGCATTGCGATGCGGAGAGAGAAACGATTATGGGAAGATGGAAATACCATATTTTTCTTTTCGGCAGCAGGAGGTATGTTGGCGTGGGTTGTGATTGGCGAACTATCCTGGCATTTTGGATTGCCGGTCACTACCAAAGAAGGAATGGTTATGACAACAAATTTCTCACGTATCGAAAGTATACAGGGGGTATGGATGTTTTTCCTGCTTTTGGGAATCGTTATTCACATGGTAAAACGCGGGATGATTGCGGTGACGCTGTATGTGGGAACCTTTTTGGGAAACTGGTACGGACATCTTTGTATGATTGCGACCTACCCAATGGCAATGTGCCTGGGATGCAGGCTTTCTATGGCCAGTTGGTATCGCGCAGTGGGATTAGGCAATGCCATTGTTTTTGGGGCAGTGGGGCTTTGGCTTTGGAGAAGAAAGACGAAGTACCTTGGTTCTGTGTGCATGTATGTTGCATTGGGAACGTTATTTTTTGGAACGATTATGGGAAAAGTATAAATGATTTTACGACCCGTCATATCCTTTTTGCGGTTTTTGCAAGGGATGTAGCGGGTCGTAAGTAGTTTATGACTATTTATTTATGCTTCTTTTTTAGAAAGTGACAAAGTTGTAAAGTTAAACCTGCGAAAATGTCTATTGTTTTTGCTTTTCGGTATCTTTAGTATTAATGTTAGGTATTCTACACGGTGAGCGTGTGTTCCAACAAATAATACATATAGGAAAAGGAGATTAAGTATGAGTATTAGCAAGCTTGAAGAAGCAATTGAGCAGAGTTTTAGCAAAACGGTGTATGATGAAATCAACAACGTGATTGGTGGGGATGAAGAAAACAAAGATCAAAAACTGACACTATTACTTCCGGGTATTGCCCTTGCTAAGGAAGACTTCGAATATGATTACGAAGCACATGAAGAAAAGGGACCAACCGTAGAGGCAAATGAATCGAGATTGGTGAATAAGCTTTACGATAAATTCGATTTGAATAATGCAGATAATGGACGGATGTTACCGCACCAGTACAAGAGTGCGTTGGATGTTTTGACACCGAAGCTGAACGTAGAAATTGCAAAATCCAAAAATGCGCTGCGTGATTTGTTACTTACCAAATATCCGTATAAATTTAAGGATGAACAAGGAAACATCAAGGATGATGACAACACGTTTCAGGAGGTGTTTTTCGCATTATACAATGATTACGTGAAAGCGTTGAAAGAATGGACGGAGGAACAGAATAAGAAGCGAGCTGAAATATATGATAAAGCCTATGATGAGGAAATAAAACGACTGACAGAAGAAGATGATGAAAAAGGCATCAAGAAACTGAATGTTAAGAAAAATGACGAGTATCTGAGATGGTTTGAAACGGAAGCGTATTCAAGATTTACAGAATTAAACCAGACTATGGCAAATCTGCTGTCTGTTTTCTCAGAAAATGATATGAAGATTATTGAAGGTATTCTAGATAGTGGTTCCGGTGCAGAATTACAGGAAGCCAGGGAAACGTTGCGTAACCTTAGAAAACTTACCCCGGATGGTGCGTACGTTTATCCGGTAAAACTCAATCCAACCGGATGGTTTAAGTACCTGGATTCTAGTTTTACCTACGTTGATCTTTTAGAAGATCCCAATATGTTGCGGGCAAAAATGGAGGAGCTGGGCAGAAAGAAAATCGCAACAGTAGCAAGATATGAGTTGATTGCAAAAGCGATTCCAAATGATGAGACATTGGAGGCTGCGAAAAAATCGTTGACGGAAGCAAGGCAGGCTTGTTCAGAGGCATTTGACAATATATGTACCGTAGGATCGGAAAGCTTTGGCACTTTTGTGGCAGAGACAACCAAGTTAGTCATTGGCATTTATACGGATCCTACGTTGGTTGGAACTTCTAAGGAAAACGTAGCAGAGAAGGTTGCAGAAAAGAAGCCGGACATGGATAAGAAGGCTACGGAGTTGGTTAAAGAGCCGTTAATGAAATCGGCGGAAGCCGAGGTTGCGGAAAATAAAGATGGTGAGGTTGCACAAAAACTTGAAGCTAAAAAGAAAGAAAAGAACTCAGGCATCAGTACAGTTGGAGATTTGGTAAATGGATTCGTCAAAAGTATTACGGATATAGGTACTAATGTAACAAAGAGCCTTGGAGAAATGAACCTTGCATTGGCGTCTTATATGGACACATTAGAAGAAAATGAGAAATTGAAATTAAATAAAGGATTGGAACTTGCTGCAGCAGATTTGAAAAAGGAGATTGCTCTTATTGATGAGGAAATGAAGGATGTTAAGAGTAGGTTGGATGTTGCAAGCAACATGATTGGGAAGGAAGAAGTGAATGTTGCAGCGCCACCGGAGGGGTATGCAACAATTCTCATTGACCACAGCTGTAAGGATGTTCATGAGGAAGACTATACTCACACGTACGTTTCCCATAGTTCCTCTAGTGCAGGTTTCCTTTGCTTTAAGAAGCGTAAGAGTAAAACCACGACCGATTCCTATTCGCGGAAGTTATTTGTGGATAAAGAATCCAGCATGCAGATAGGAATGAACGTGGCGAAAGTGGGAATCGAACGCGAGTGGTTTAACCCGGGAGTATTTTTGTTATCCGAAAATATGTATAATCTAACGGATACGAAGTATACCAAGTTATTACCATGTTTCCCAACGGCGATGCTAATTGGACGGGATATTACCATCAAACAGAAGGTTAAAAATGCAAGGATGTTTAATTATGTCCACAATTCCGTTACGGAAATACAAAATTCCGGTAGCTACGTATTTTACAATAAATCCAGTGGCTCTAAGGATTCATCTACCTATTCGTATTATGATGCAGAGGAAGAGGCTTGGATTATTATTACAAAGATTGGCACACCACAGGTAATTGGTTTTTACCTGCAGGATCTTCCGGAGGACAAGAGCAAAAACTACAAAGTTTCTAATGATCCGGATAACATTAGAAAGTTCATTGAAGAGTATATGAATGTTATTAAGAAGCGTATGGCAGAAAATAAAAAGAATTAATCTGACAAACCATAGAAGGAGTTGCAAACATGGCTGATGAAAAAGAAACACAGAAAGCGAACCTTCAAAAACTTGTGTATGTGTTAGGAAAGGTCAGAGATATGAAAAAAGAAGCGGAAACGGTGGAAGAGGAACAAAATTCTTTTGTCACAGAATTTTACAATGCAATTAATTCCCAAATAGGCGGAAACAACGCGGAGCAGTTTCTGTGCCTTTTGTTGCCGGGGATTATTTTGAACAGGGAAGATTATGAATACGAAGGCATGAAAGGACCTGTGATAGAGGCGAACGAATCCCGTCTGGCGAACAAAATGTTTGAACCGTGCCAGATTACCAATACCGATAATGGAAGAACGTTGCCTTATCAGTATAAGATGGCATTGGATATGCTGACGCCAAGATTGAACCGCAAGTTGGCTTTACAAAAGAATAAGTTGAGAAGACTTTTGATGTCTAAATATCCTTATAATTTTGGGGAAGAGGAGATGGAGTACACTTTGCTTGAGGTGTATGCAAAACTATACGATGAATACATGGATGAGTTGTATCGCTGGAAAGTGAAATTGTCCGAGATAAAGGATGCGCTGCGCATGGCGCATCCTGACCCGGAAGAATTCGAAAACGAATATCTGAAATGGTATGAGGACAATGCAGGAGATTACCTGGATTCCATTAATGAGAAAAAATCGAAATTGCTTTCCGTTTTTTCGCCCAATGACATGAAGATTTTAGAGGGAATTCTTGACAGTGGTTGCGGTGCAGAACTCCAGGAGGCAAGGCAGAATCTGTACAACCTTAGAAAAATAACACCGAACGGAGGTTATGTATATCCTGTTAGTTTTGAACCATCCAACTGGTTTGAAATGATTGGGACGTCCTTCACGCAGGCAGAACTTATGGACAGTCCGGACAAAATTGCGGAAAAAATACAACGGCTTTCTACAAGAAGGGCGGCACTTTATGCAAGTATGTGCGATTTGGCTCCGCTAATAGATGAATCTTTTCGGGAAACAAGCGAAAAAATCAAGAAAAGCAAACAGGACATCGCGGCTAAATTGGAGAGGGTAGTGAGCAAAAATTTGCTTACGCCGAAAGGACGAACACCCCGTAAGCCCATTGTGTTATCGGAGACCGGAAAAAATCGCCTGATAGCCAAGGTGGCGTTGCCGACTTTGGAAATTAAGATTGGCACCAAGGTGCCGCTTTCTAAAAGAACCTTTACCCGATTGATGGAAGGGGCGATGCTAAAAGAAAAGGTTTCGCTATCGGACGAAGCTATCGCAATACTGAATTCTCTGAGTGATGAGTTAGGCAAGCATACCGAATTACAAAAGGAAAACCTGCTGCTATCACAAAAGCTTACAAATGATGTGCTGAGGTTTGTGGAAGAAAAGGGCAAAGCAGACAAGGGAATGAAACGCTATTTTAAGATGCTGAAACCAATCAAAGAAGAACTGGCTACGTTAGATGAGGAGATAGAAGAATGGAATAAGCTATTGAATGTGTCGACGGTTGTTCATGAGAATCGTTCTGATGATGCACTGGTGGAGGAACTCCTTTTGCCACGGGTACCAAAGGGTTTTACGAAGATAGAGTTTGAAATGGATGCGGATTCCTTGGATAAGCAGTCGGAAATTGTGAAATCGTCATCCACAATCACCAAAGGGCAAAAGTTTCTTTTTAATGGGCAAAGAAGCAGGGGACAGTTTTTAAATGAGAGTCTGACGGAGATGATTGAGAAATCCAAATGCAGTAAGATTCATGTGAGCATGAACGTTGCCAAGGTTGGGATTGTACGGGAATGGTTTAATCCGGGTGTGTTTTCTTTGACGGGGAATATGTATCGGTTATGTAGCGAACTAATAGCGCCGAAAACCAATGGGGTGGAATCTATGAGTGATTACATTCGAGGCATGAAAGGTATGGTGTTTCCGTGTTACCCTGTTTCCTTTGTACTTGCAAGGGATATGCAGATTCGTTTCCAATATAACCGAAAAGTTTCGGAAGATACACAGAAAATATTTGATAAGCATGCGAACTCCAACGGCGGATTTTTGTTTTTCCGTGGTAGGGATGAATACGGAAAGTCGGATCAGGCGGGAGTTCACACCTATTATTCCGACCAGACGGTGACGTTGAAATTCGATACAACCCAGGTGATAGGCTATTACCTACAGGCGACAGCCGCAGATAAAAGCACCTATATTGACGATTGCAGTGAGGAACAGGAGAAAGATTACTCTATGTCGGAGTTTACCGAGCACTATCGACAAATTATTAGTGGGCGGTAAGGTAATCATAAAGTGCGGTAGAGCCCGTATTTACGGGCTTTGCTGCATTTTTGCTATTTCATCTTGGAGCGTCTGATCGTGTCAAATTTGGAAAAACTGGTGCACAAAACTGGGGGAGAGATATCTTACGGGGCGTATGCGGTTTTCTCTATTTTCACACGTAGGCTTTCGTTGTGCTTTTTCTGATTCTTACGTGTGAATTTTCGATTGCTAAATTTGACCCGTAGTCCTCTAGAATGCTTTCCCATCTTCTTACGGGTTATCCAAAGAAAATGCCATTTCACACGTAATCGTTCTGCTCCTTCTTACGTGTGAATTCTTGCAGACATAAATCCACACGTAGCTTTTCGAAAATCCATCTCTAAGGCTTACGTGTGAAACCGGTGTATTCGCCGCCTTACCCGTAAAGTTTTTCGTTTCACAAATTTCTGCTACGGGTGATTTCCACAGCGATGTAGTTTACACGTAATTTCCATAAGAAAACGCTTTCCGAGCTTTGGGCTTTCGCCCAATGGGTAGGATAAAATAATCAGAAAAATTAGCACTCACCTCTTGAAGTAATCCGGTGGATTTCGACTTGTTTCATAAAGTGCTGTAGATCCCGTATTTACTGGCTTTGCGGCATTTTTACTATTTCATCGGAGAACGTCCGAAGGTATCAAATTTGGAAAAATTGGTGTCAAAATTGGTACACAAAACGAGCCTGCAAATGGATGTGGAAGTGGCTATGTGTATTCGGAAATTAAAAACAAAAAATCTGTTGATAAATTTTCACGTAGGTGGTATACTATCTGCGTAAAAGAATTTATTAACGGAAAATTCGTTTTTAATTTTGGAGGGCTGATAATGAAACTATTACGAATCGTGGCAGATGGATTGCCACTCTTTAGAGAAAAACTGGATATATGTTTTTATGCCCAGCAGAGAGTGTCCGAGGAGCAGCAAGAACTTCTTTGCCCGGTGTTTTCGAATATATACTTAAATTCTGCCAATGGTATTATTGGTATTAATGCTTCCGGTAAGACATCTGTGTTGAAGGTAATACTTTTAGCGCTGGGGATTATTAATAACGAACCAATCAACCACATCGAGACCAAAGATATTCTGGGTAATGCAGAGAAAGCTGTGTTAGATATTTATTTCTACTCTGCGTCAGGTAAGGAGATATGCCGTTTGGAAACTACTATTACATCAAACAAAACCAAGACGGAGGGTACTGTTTATAGTATATTATCAGAACGGATTTGGTCAAAGCAGATAGAAGAGATTACTACGCGAAAAGCGTTGCTTGATTTTGGTGATAGGGAGCCTATTATGCAAAGAAGTGGGCAGGAGGATTTTTTGCCGGATGATGTCAGCATCATGATTGCTCGAAATAAGCGAACAGGAGAGAATTTGCGGGTTGTGAATTTGCTTAGATTCACCAACAACAATGTGCTTCCTCTTTCCGACAATATTCCACCGGAGGTTATAACCTATCTGGATCCGACGATTGAGCGATTACAGTTTGAGGAAAAAGAACAAAAGACAGTCATATATCTCAAATTCAAAGGAAAGGAAGAGATTGTGCTGAATAATCCTGCGCAATTAAATAATTATTTATCCTCCGGTACAGTGAAGGGAATCATTACCTTTACGCTGGCGCGGGAAGTGTTGCAGACGGGAGGATATATGATTGTTGATGAGTTGGAGAATCACTTTAACAAGGAAATTGTAACCACGTTGATGCGATTCTTTATGGATAACAAGCTGAATAAGTATGGTGGTACATTGGTTTTTTCAACGCATTATCCGGAGCTGTTGGATGAGTACGACAGAAATGACAGTATCTATATTATTCGAAACAGAGACGGAATCACAGCGCAAAACCTGGCCACGATTCTGAAAAGGAATGATATTAAAAAGAGTGATGCTTATCAGAGTGGACTTATGGAAGGTACAACACCGATGTATGAAGCGTATATGCGACTGAAAAAAAGCATGGCTGCAGCGATTGAGTAGGAGGCAGGTCCATGGAGTTAGCGAAGTATAAGGCTTGCATATGCGAGGGAGCAGCGGAAAATGCCATTATAGATATTCTTTTAGATAATGGTTTACTGATTTTTGACAGAGAAGAAATGTTGGAAGAAGAGGTAATTCGCTGTAGAGATGGCAAGCGCTTTGAAGAGAAATACTTGCGAAAAGGTTTTATGGATAAGATTTCTGTAATTCGGATTCTGGATTCGCGTCGCGAAAATTTTAAACTCAGCAAAGCTTATGAGCATAAAGTTGATGTTATCAATGTGATTACGGCTCCGGAGATTGAAATGCTGATCATTCTCAACGAGGATAAATATAAGGAGTTTAAGAAGTCTGGGAAGAAACCAAGTGATTATTGCAAGGATGATTTAAGAATGTCCGGAGTGAAGTCTTACAAGTTTGTGAGAGAGTATTTTTCTGATTCGGACATTCTGTTGGATGCAATTAGAAAATATCACGAAGTATCCAAGATTCGTAAGGGGGAATATACCCTGATGGATTTGGTTAAGTAAGAAGATTAATAGTGATGAATACAGCGTTAGAGCAGTTATGAGTGAAATACTTGTAGCTGCTTTTTTGCACTTTTGGACACGATGTCCAGATTTGGAAAGGCAGTGTAATATGGTTCGGAATATTCATATTATTAACGAATACCCACAAAAATCAGAAAAATTAGCACTCGCCTCTTGACAGTGCTAACAAAACGGACTATTATAAATCTAAACCGAGAAAAAAGTAGTTGAACATTTGCGAAACACTGTATATTGATGGTACCGCCGGGGTGGGCATACCCGAAGGCGGGACTTTTCGGGACGTCGGTACTTGGGCTTCGTGGTTCGAAGCCCTATGTACCGCTACGTTAAGAATGAGCGAAAGCGCTCCCGCCAACGGGTATGCCCACCCCGGCGGAAGTATATAATACACAGTGTTTTACAAAAGGGAATCCGTTTTTGAGAGAGTGAGGTGTTAGTATGAACATTCAGAAGTTTACACAGAAATCAGTAGAGGCCATTAACGACTGTGAGCGTTTGGCCTATGAATACGGAAATCAGCAGATTGATCAGGAGCATCTTTTGGTGGCGCTTTTGACGCAGGAAGATGGATTGTTACCAAAGCTGATAGAGAAGATGGAGATACAGAAGGAGCATTTTATACAGAATGCCCAGAGTAAGCTGGCGGCATATACGAAGGTGTCCGGAGGCGGGCAATTGTATATGAGTCAGGATTTGAATAAGGCGCTGATTCATGCAGAAGATGAGGCGAAAAGAATGGGAGATGCTTACGTTTCTGTGGAGCATTTATTCCTGGCCCTTTTGAAGTTCCCAAACCGGGCTATGAAGGCGTTGTTTAAGGAGTATGGAATTACCAGAGATCGCTTTTTACAGGCATTGCAGACGGTGCGCGGAAATCAGCAGGTGACCAGCGATAATCCGGAGGCTACGTACGATACGCTTGAAAAATACGGTTACGACATGGTGGAGCGTGCCAAGGATCAGAAGTTAGATCCGGTGATTGGACGAGACAGTGAAATCCGGAATGTGGTACGTATTTTGTCCAGAAAAACAAAGAATAACCCAGTACTCATTGGTGAGCCGGGTGTTGGTAAAACGGCGGTTGTAGAAGGACTTGCCCAGCGTATCGCCAGAGGCGATGTGCCGGAAGGATTAAAGGATAAGAAGCTTTTTGCATTGGATATGGGTGCGCTGATTGCGGGTGCCAAGTATCGTGGTGAATTCGAGGAACGGTTAAAGGCGGTGCTGGATGAGGTTAAAGCATCGGAAGGACAGATTATTCTTTTTATCGATGAACTACACACCATCGTGGGCGCTGGTAAAACCGAAGGCAGTATGGATGCGGGCAATCTGTTAAAGCCCATGCTTGCCAGAGGAGAGCTGCACTGCATTGGTGCGACTACGTTAGATGAGTATCGACAGTATATTGAGAAGGACGCAGCATTGGAACGTCGTTTCCAGCCGGTTATGGTAGATGAGCCAACGGTGGAAGATACCATTTCCATTTTGCGTGGATTAAAGGAGCGCTACGAAGTATTCCATGGAGTGAAGATTAACGACGGAGCGTTGGTGAGCGCAGCAGTTTTGTCGAACCGTTACATCAGCGACCGGTTTTTGCCGGATAAAGCCATTGATTTGGTAGATGAAGCCTGTGCGCTGATTAAGACGGAGCTAAATTCCATGCCGGCTTCCTTAGACGAGATGAATCGTAAGATTATGCAGTTAGAGATTGAGGAGACGGCGCTTAAGAAAGAGGAAGATACCTTAAGTCGCAATCGTTTGGATGATTTACAGAAAGAGCTTGCGGAGTTAAGGGAAGAATTTGCCAAGGAGAAGCTGACTTGGGAAAATGAGAAATCGGCAGTGGATAAGGTCTCTGCCTTGCGCGAGGAGATTGATAAGACCAAGAGCGAGATTGAAAAAGCAAAACAGGAATATGATTTGGAAAAATCGGCAGAATTGCAATATGGTAAATTGCCGGAATTACTAAAACAGTTGGAACAGGAAGAGCAACTTGCAGGCGCTAAGGAACGCAAGCTGGTACACGAAAGTGTGAGCGAGGAAGAAATTGCCAGAATCATTTCACGTTGGACCGGCATTCCGGTTGCAAAACTAAATGAAAGTGAACGAAGCAAGATTCTTCATTTGGAAGAAGAGTTGCACCAGAGAGTGATTGGACAGAACGAAGGCGTGACGAAGGTGACGGAAGCAATTTTGCGAAGCAAAGCAGGTATTAAGGATCAGAGTAAGCCCATTGGTTCCTTCCTATTCTTAGGCCCCACCGGTGTCGGTAAAACCGAACTTGCCAAGGCACTGGCGCAGGCGCTTTTTGATGATGAAAACAATATGGTGCGCCTTGATATGAGTGAATATATGGAGAAATATTCCGTGTCCCGTTTGATTGGAGCACCTCCTGGATATGTGGGCTACGACGAGGGCGGCCAGCTGACGGAGGCTGTCAGAAGAAAGCCGTACTCGGTAGTGCTTTTTGACGAGGTGGAAAAAGCCCATCCGGATGTGTTTAATGTGCTATTGCAGGTGCTCGATGACGGACGAATCACGGATTCGCAGGGAAGAACCGTAGATTTTAAGAATACGATTATCATTATGACTTCGAATTTGGGAAGCAACTTCTTGCTAGATGGAATTGACGAGCAGGGTATTTTGAGCGAAGATGCGAAAGAGTCTGCGATGCAAATGGTTCGTGGAAACTTCCGACCGGAGTTTTTGAATCGATTGGATGAAATCATTATGTTCAAGCCACTTTTGGAAGGACAGATTGGATCCATTGTAGACCTTATTATGAAAGAATTAAACGGTCGAATCGAGGAAAAGCAATTGACGATAGAACTTACGCCGGAGGCGAAGGAATACATCATTGCCCATGGTTTTGAGCCGGCTTTTGGTGCAAGACCGCTGCGTCGTTATATTCAGAAGACGGTAGAGACCCTGGCAGCAAAACTGATTTTGCAGGATGCGGTAGCCCAGGGAGATACCATACAGATTGTGTGTACACCAGATGGATTGAAGGCAGAAAGAAAATAGAAGGTAGAAAAAGCGCGGATGAAAATCTGCGCTTTTTTTGCAGTAATCGGAAATATTAATGAAACATTTGGTAGACGATTCCGGTTAGAGACACTTCCGTCT
The DNA here is from genome assembly GCA_900115795.1 of Lachnospiraceae bacterium XBB1006. Taxonomy (GTDB): domain Bacteria; phylum Bacillota; class Clostridia; order Lachnospirales; family Lachnospiraceae; genus XBB1006. The sequence continues at coordinate 207,255 of FOXT01000006.1, forward strand.
TTAAGCTTCGGTTTTAAAAGTGATTTTTTGTGCCACTACATCCACCGTTGCATCTACGCCGAAGGGAATAATGCACCTACAGCGGGCGGGGATAATAGAGAAAATGGATGCAAAGAATCTAAAAATAAAAAATGTAAAGCATAAATTGATTTTGGCTAAATTGTACAAAAAATTATGAAAAAATTATGTTTGACGTCAAAGATTCAAAATGTTATAGTTAATATAAAGGTTGTCATAAAAGGATAGTGACAACATAGGGAACAACGTAAATAGGATCGGATGAGAAACCTAGGAGAGAATGCAACAGTGTGTCACCGAAGGGGAATTAGCAAGAAACTCTCAGGTAAAAGGACTAGGTTTTGACGATACTCTGGAAAGCATGAGTAGAGGCATGCACCGATGAAGTAAATCTTTCAGGTAAACAGACAGAGCGCACAGAATCAAGGGTTTCTGTGCGTTTTTTTGCGCACACCCGCCAAAGGAAAGAATTGCCCTACGGGCAAAGGCGGGTGGCGCGGCGGACGAGAACGGCGAGTCGCCGGCTCGCCCGATGAGAAATATACTGAGTACAAGGGTTTACGGTTAACAAGAATAAGGAAAAGGATGGAAGGAGCAGTATGGAAAAGAAGACAGTTTTGTATGACAAGCATGTCGCAGCAAATGGCAAAATGGTTCCGTTTGCAGGTTATATCTTGCCGGTACAGTATGAAAAAGGTGTCATTGCAGAGCATATGGCAGTTCGTAACGGCGTAGGTATGTTTGATGTATCCCACATGGGCGAAATCATGTGTAAGGGTCCGGATGCATTGAAAAATGTGAACCACTTAATGACCAACTCCTATGATGGAATGTATGATGGTCAGGCAAGATACACTACCATGTGTAATGAACATGGCGGAACGGTGGATGACTTCATTGTGTACCGCATTCATGAAGATGAGTTTATGCTGGTTCCGAATGCAGCGAACAAAGATAAGGATTACAAATGGATTTTAGAGCACCAGATAGGGGATGTAACCTTTACCGATGTATCCGAGAAATATGCGCAGATTGCGGTGCAGGGACCGAAGGCAAAGGATGTTATTTTAAAAATGGTAGATCCGGACATGATTCCAAAGAAATACTACAGCGCAAACTTCAATGCAACCGTAGCAGGAATCGACTGCATTTTATCAAGAACCGGTTATACCGGAGAACTCGGATATGAAATTTACCTTCCGGTAGAGCATGCAGAAGAAATGTGGGATGCATTCCTTGAAAACGGAAAAGAAGAAGGATTGATTCCATGTGGACTTGGAGCAAGAGATACCCTTCGTATGGAAGCAGCAATGCCGCTTTACGGACATGAGATGAACGACGATATCTCTCCATTGGAAACAGCCCTTGATTTTTGCGTAAAAATGGATAAAGAAGAGTTTGTTGGAAAAGAAGCCATGGAGAAGAATCCATCCACCAAGACCAGAATGGGTCTTAAGATTACCGGACGTGGAATCGCAAGAGAGCATATGGACGTATACATAGGCGATGAAAAAATTGGTCAGACAACATCCGGTTCTCATTTCCCATTTATGGGCGGAGCTTACGCCATGGCGATTTTGGATAAGAAACACGCCGAGGTGGGAACGGAAGTAGAAGTGGAAATTCGCGGCAAACGTGTGGCGGCTGAGATTGTGCCGTTGCCGATTTATGACCGCAAAAAAAGATAATAAAGAATAAAGGAGATTAAAAGTATGAGTACACCAACAGAATTAAAGTATAGCAAGACCCATGAGTGGGTAAAAGAAGAAGGCGACGTAATGGTAATCGGATTAACCGATTTTGCACAAAACGAGCTTGGCGATTTAGTTTTCGTAAACCTTCCGGAAGAAGGCGATGAAGTAGAAGCGGGAGAAGCCTTTGGTGATGTAGAAAGCGTGAAGGCGGTATCCGATGTAATTTCCCCGGTTAGCGGTGAAGTATGTGCAATTAACGAGGATTTGTTAGACAATCCGGCAGCAATCAACGAAGATGCTTACGGCGCTTGGTTGATTAAAGTAAAGAATGTATCTGATAGCGAAGAGTTAATGGATGCATCGGAGTATGACAAGTTTTGTGAAAGTGAAAAATAAGAGATAGAGAGGGATTTTTCCATGGGTAGCTATGTACCGAATAAAAAAGCAGAACAGGAAGCAATGCTAAAGGAAATCGGTTATCAGAGCTTTGATGACATGTTTTCCGTAATTCCGGATTCTGTAAAACTGAAAGCGCCTCTGCATCTTCCGAGCGGAAAAAGCGAGTTTGAAACAGCCAATTGTATTAAGAAAATGGCAGCGAAAAACAAGCAGTATTGCGGTATTTTCCGTGGAGCAGGCGCGTATAATCACTACATACCTTCCATTGTAAAACAAATTACAAGTAAGGAAGCATTTGTGACCGCCTATACCCCGTATCAGGCAGAAATCAGCCAGGGTATTTTGCAGTCGATTTTTGAGTATCAGACCTTGATTTGTCAGTTGACCGGCATGGACGTTTCAAATGCGTCGGTATATGATGGCGCGACAGCGGCAGCGGAGGCTTGCGCCATGTGTAAGGATAGAAAGAAAAAGACCTTTTTTGTATCCGAAACCGTTGATCCAAAGATTCTTTCGGTTATTAAAACCTATAGTTTTGGAAGCGGTTGTGAGGTAGTCATGATTCCGGAAAAAGACGGACAGACGGACCTTATAAAAGCGAAAGAACTGATGGCTGGGACAGGTGCTGCAAGCTTGCTTGTGCAGCAGCCAAATTACTATGGTCAGATTGAAGATGTGCGTGGGGCAGTAGCGGTAGCACACGAAGCAGGAGCAAAGGCGATTGTTTCTTGCAATCCATTTTCTCTTGCTGTATTGGAAACACCGGCTGAGGCAGGTGCAGATGTGGCAGTGGGCGAGGCACAGCCACTTGGATTGCCGTTGGCTTTTGGAGGCCCTTACATAGGATTTATGGCATGTACCCAGGATATGATGCGAAAACTTCCGGGTAGAATTGTTGGACAGACCAATGATGAGGAAGGAAATCGTGCATATGTGTTAACGCTACAGGCGCGTGAGCAGCATATTCGCCGTGAAAAAGCAAGTTCCAATATCTGCTCTAACGAAGCACTGTGTGCCATGACGGTAGCGGTATATCTTGGTGCCATGGGCGAAAAAGGAGTTACCGAAGTTGCAAATCAGTGCGTAAGTAAGGCACACTATTTACAGAAAGGGTTGGCAGAGGCCGGCCTTACGAAGAAATACGATGGCGAATTCTTCCACGAATTTGTTACCTGTTGCAAGGAATCGGCATACGAGCTTTGTGACCGGTTAGAGGAAAAAGGCTATCTGGCAGGACTTCCTATTTCCGAACATGAATTGTTATGGTGCGCAACGGAAATGAATACGAAAGAGCAGATGGATGACCTCATCGCTTTGGTAAAGGAGGTTGTGGCATAATGGAATTGATATTTGAATTGGGACAGGAAGGAAGAGGACTTGATTTGCTTCCGGCATGCGATGTGGAGAAAGTGGTTTTACAGGCACCGAAACGTGAGAAAAAAATGCATCTTCCACACGTTTCAGAAACGGAATTAAGTCGTCATTATTCCCGTCTGGAAAAACGAACCCATGGTGTGAACGATGGATTTTATCCCCTTGGTTCCTGCACCATGAAATACAACCCAAAGGTGAATGAAGAAATGGCGGCATTGCCGGGATTTACAAATGTACACCCGCTAGCGCCGGTGGAATCGGTGCAGGGCTGCTTAGAGGTGCTTTATACGTTGCAGGAAGACTTAAAAGAGATTGCAGGTATGGATCATTTTACCCTGCAGCCGGCAGCAGGAGCGCACGGTGAGTTTACGGGATTGTTATTAATAAAGGCGTATCACAAGGCGAACGGTGATGAGAAAAGGACAAAGATCATTGTTCCGGATTCGGCGCACGGAACCAACCCGGCTTCCGCAGCGATGGCAGGCTTCGATATTGTAAACATTCCATCCGGTGAAGATGGTTGCGTGGATGTGGAAGCACTGAAAAAAGCCGTTGGTGAGGATACAGCGGGACTGATGTTAACCAATCCGAATACCGTAGGTATTTTTGATAAAAATATTCTGGAAATTACGGAAATTATTCATAAATCCGGTGGTCTTTGCTACTATGATGGAGCAAACTTAAACGCAATCATGGGACAATGTCGGCCGGGAGATATGGGATTTGACGTGGTACATTTGAATTTACACAAAACCTTTTCTACCCCTCATGGTGGCGGCGGACCGGGAAGTGGTCCGGTGGGCTGCAAGGATCTTTTGGCGCCGTTTTTGCCGGGCTGCTATGCGGTAAAGACAGAAGAGGGATTCGAGTATGAGGCCTGCGAAGAAAGTATTGGCTCCATGCGCAGTTTTGCAGGAAACTTCCTGGTAATTGTAAAGGCGCTTACCTACATTACCACATTGGGTGCGGAGGGCATTAAAGAGGCATCACAGAATGCGGTTTTGAATGCAAATTATATGCGCGTGAAGCTGGCAGATGCATATGATATGGCCTATGACGTGACCTGTATGCATGAGTTTGTCATGACCCTTGAAAAGAAGAAAAAGGAAATTGACATCACAGCCATGGACATTGCAAAAGCCATGCTTGACTACGGCATCCATCCACCGACCATGTACTTCCCATTGATTGTGCATGAGGCGTTGATGGTGGAACCGACGGAAACAGAAACGAAGGAAGAAATGGACCATGTAATTGCTGTGCTTCATGAGATTATGGAAAAAGCAAAGAAGGATCCTGAGTATATCAAACATAGTCCGCATCATACAGTGATTGGCAGACCGGACGAGGTGAAAGCTGCCCGTACACCGGTGGTGGCGTATACATTTGAGTAAACGATAGACATGTGTGCAACGCATATTGAACGTCTGCGGATAGCAATGTGCGTTGCATATTTTTTGCTTCGAAGGAGAAAGGGACTTAAAAATGAAATTGGCATATGTATGTGCGACGAGCACGAATCCTTATGAAAACATTGCGATGGAAGAGTATTTAACGTTTCACACAAAACAGGATGGGTGCATTCTCTTTTTGTGGCAAAACGAAAATACGGTGGTGATTGGAAAGAATCAGAATGCCTTTCGTGAATGTAAGGTGTCAAAATTAACCGAAGCCGGGGGAAGGCTGGCAAGACGGTTGTCCGGAGGCGGTGCTGTGTTTCACGATCTTGGAAATTTGAATTTTACATTTTGTGTAAGAAAGGAACAGTACGATGTTGACAGGCAATTACAGGTGATTGTGGAGGCGCTAAAGGAATTTGGCCTTACAGTGGAGAAAAGCGGCCGCAATGATTTGCAGATTGATGGAAAAAAATTTTCCGGAAATGCATACTATGCATCAGGGGAGTATGCCTATCACCATGGAACCATTATGATTGATGTAAACGAAACCTCTCTGATGGATTATCTGACGGTATCTGCAGCGAAGCTTGTGGCAAAAGGGGTAGATTCGGTGCGCAGCCGGGTGGTGAATTTAAACAGCTTAAATCGGAAAATCACTGTAGAGCGTGTAAAAGAAGCAATGCTTGCAGCTTTTTGTAAGGTGTACGGGGAAACGGCAGAGCCGTATGTGTTTTCGGATACGGCAAAAGAGGAGATTAAAAAACGGGCGGAATTTTTTGCGTCCGAGGAATGGCTGGTAGGAAACCAGAAGCAATTGTCCATTGTGTTCGAGCATCGCTTTCCATGGGGAGAAGTGAGTGTGCAAATGGAAACGCAAGGGGATAGAATTTGCGATGTGAACGTCTATACCGATGCCTTGGATGATACCCTTGCAGAACGCATAGAACAGCGGTTGAGAGGATGCAGATACCAAAAGGACGCACTGTTGGAAAATGGAAACTTAGAAAATAATGAAGAACGGGATGTTATTGTCTGGATTAGTGCGTTATTGTAGTAAAGTATGAGAAAAGTGTGAAAATATAGGCCGGTTTCTTTACGAAACACAAAATAAATGCTAAAATAAGCATGATTTGTGTGGAAGTTTTTGATGGGAGTCGTGGGATGGTTCGTATGATTGTAGATGCGATTGACGATGGAATTGTCATTGTCGATCAGGAAACCGGAAGAATTGAATATCGAAATAACATAGCATACGGCATTTTGGATGAAGAATATGGTAGCGTGGGTAAGCCTTGTGGACTGGGGCTTACGCGCGCTTGTTTTGCGTGTCGGGCATGCGAAAGCGGGAAACTCTACTACGATATGAAGCGTGGGGAAGTGTATCGCGTTACCGGAAAAAGCATTCTACGAAACGGAAAAGAGAAGATGGTCTTGACCTACCATAATATTACGGAAGAGACAAAGTTAGAGCGGGAAACCAACGAACAATCCCAGGTTTTGGCGGCGATGCTGAATCATTCGGAGTTGATTTGCTGGGAATATGATTTTCCAACCCATACCTGCTTTCACAGTGACCGCTTTACGGAGGCCTTTGGGACGGAGCATGTGATTTCCATGATTCCGGAAGAAATAGGGCGACTTACCTTTGTGGCAGCAGAGGATCTGGGAAAGGTTGAGAAACTGTATACGTCGTTGCTTTATGGTGAGGATCGGGTGGAAGAAGAAATCCGCATGAAATTTTTGAGTGGCATGAAACGTTGTCGTGTAACGTTATCGGCCATTTACGATGAGCAGGGACAGCGGGAGAAGGCTGTGGGCATGATTCAGAACGTAGAGGAACTGCGTGGGCTTGAAGAATGTTTTAATATGGCAGCGATTCAGAATGAATTCAGCTTTTTTATTTATGATGTACGACGAGATGAACTGACCTTATATCAGGACAGCGCAGAACAGGAAAAACAGGTGTTTTCCCATTACATGGAACATCTTTTTACGCGAAATACGGTGGTTCATCCGGAAGATATACACTTTTTGATTGAAGGAATCGAGCGGGCGAAGCATGGCTCGAAGGGAGAAAGCCAGATTATACGGTGGCTGGATGTAACTACCCAGGCATATAAGCGCATGAGTATTACTTTTGGAACCTCCTTTGACGTGTCGGATGAACCGGTGAAATTATACGGAACCATCCGGGATGTATCAAAACGGGAACGGCGGGAAAGAATATATAGCAGTCAGTTGGCGTACATTGAAAGTTACCGCAAGTCAGCGCTTGCCTTTGCTGAGATTAATGTCAGCAAGGGAAAGGTGTTGAATGCGAAGTCAAAATATAGTTTTTTGCGACGTGGAATAGCGGCGCATTCCATCGAACATTGGGTGGATGTAATATGCGAGCATATATCAATCAAAACGGCGGAATTGACCGTTCGCAAGATGCTGGATACGCAGTCGCTTTTAAATGATTATGAACAGGGAAAACAATTTCTTGTTACGTCTATGCCGCTTTGCGTCTCAGAGCAGAACCATATCTGGGTAAGCCTTGAAGTGTCACTTTTGTTAAATCCGGCGACACAGGATGTGGAGGGATTTGCCACCATGAAGGATATCACCAGCCAGCAAGTGGACATTGAGGTCGGAAAGACCATCATGCAGCTGGAATACGAAACGGTGGTAGTAATTGATGTGGGGAGCGCAAAGATTGAGAAAATCTACGGACACCGGGATCGTTTATTCGGAGAAAGACTAAAGCCGGGGGATGCCTATCTGGAAAGTGCTGAGGAAATTCTTGGCAATATGTTGGTGACGGAACGGGAGAAGATTAGAGATTATGCGGATATCGAACATGTGTGGGCGCGATTGGAGAAGGAAGAATCCTTTACCATCAAGTTTTCACTGGTGCGCTCCAGGGAAAAATATCATAAGCGCGTAACCTTCATGAAGATGGATTCTTTTTACAAAAAGATGATGATGGTCTTTCAGGATGTTTCGGATATCTATAATGAAGAATATGCAAAGCAGAAGATTTTAAAGAAGGCATTGAAAGAAGCAAAACTGGCAGAGAATGCGAAGATTGACTTTTTGTCGCGTATGAGCCATGACCTTCGTACGCCGTTAAACGGAATTATTGGTATGACGGATATTGCTTTGGATGAAGTCAATGATGAGCATATTAAGGAGTATTTGGAAAAAATTCAGTCTTCCGGGCAGTTATTGCTATCCCTGGTAAACGATATTCTTGATATATCCCAGTTAAAGGATAATCGGATGCGTCTTCGTTTGGAACCTTACCGGGTACAGGAATTTTTGGAGAGTATTGAGCGGATTATCGGAAACCAGTGCAGGAGTAAGGCAATTACCTATACCTGTGATTTTAGCGAACTGGAAAATAAGACAATTATAACGGATAAATTACGCTTTGGGCAGATTTTTATGAATCTGTTGTCCAACGCGGTAAAATATACACCGGAAGGTGGTAGTGTGCGCTTTTATGTGCGAACAAAGCCGCTTCCGAAAAATAAGCTTGCGGCAGAGTTTTTTGTGTCGGATACCGGAATTGGTATGTCGGAGGAATTTGTAAAGCAGGCATTTGATGCTTTTAGTCAGGAGCGAACCAATAGCATTGATGAGCGAATTGGTAGTGGACTTGGACTAAGCATTGTAAAAGAATTGGTAGAATTGTTCGGAGGTTCCTATGAAGTAGATAGTAATCCGGGCAAAGGAACCTGTATTAAAGTGAGTCTTGTGCTAGAACTTACCGAGACTGTGAAAAAACAGGTGATTGATGATACGAACGGGGAAATTGTGTTTGTTAATAAGCGTGTGCTGGTGGCAGAAGACCAGCCACTGAATGCAAAGATTATTTCCAAAATCCTCAACAAGCGTGGAATTGCTGTGGATTTGGCGGAAAATGGAAAACAGGCGGTGGAAACCTATCTTTCTTCAGAAGCAGGGCGTTACGACGCAATTTTGATGGATGTGCGTATGCCGGTTATGGATGGCATTGAGGCAACAAAACAAATTCGTCTTCATACGGAGCGAAAGGATGTGGCGCTTCCGATTATCGCTACGACGGCCAATGCCTTTGTGGAAGATCGTATGATGTGCCTGGAGGCGGGAATGAACGAACATATTTCCAAGCCTATCAACGCAAAAGAATTGTTTACATGCCTTAGTAAGTATCTGAAATGAGAAATTAACCAAAATTTCACATAATGTGGTAGAATCAATTGCGTATATGCGGTATAATATTGGAATATTGAGAAGAGGTAATGAGCGTATGTTAACAGGGCAGCCACAGGAGCTAGAACTTGCATTGCTGCGCCATGCGTGCCGGAGAGATTATCATAAAATACTGATCATTGATGGTAAAACCGGGCATGCCAAGGAGTGGGTGAAGGATGCGAGAAATGCAGAAACGGCCTTTATTGAGATTGAAAATATAGATGAAGAATCGGAGCGCTATTTTCGAAGGAAGATTACGTCTGGATCCCTGGATTCCGTCTTAAAGAGAACACGACTTGCGTGGGGAAAGGAACAATTAAAGGATAAGGACTCTTATGAGGTCTTTTTTGAAGGGAGTCATCCTTCCGGAAGCAATCAGTATTACAAAGCGGAGATTTCATATATTGACAGGGAACGTCAGATTATTGGTTTTACTTCAACAAATATCTCTTCGATTGTTGCAAGAAACCGGGAACAGCAGGAGCTGGTGAAACATTCCTATGAAATCGGAGAGGCGGCGCAGAATGCGAAAGACAACTTTTTTGCAAATATGAGCCACGAAATCCGTACGCCGTTAAATGCCATTGTGGGTATGGCGGAGATTGCCAAAATGGATGTTCACAATCCAAAGAAGGTTACGGAATGTATGGATATATTGCTTTCGGCGTCCCAGACATTGACCAATGTTGTCAGCAATATTCTTGACGCAAGCAGCTTGCAGTCCGGAAACGTGAAGCTGGTGGCAGGACCTACGGATTTGCGACAGTTGATCGTAAAGGTGCAGAAGGAGTTTGTGGAAGGGTATAAGAAACCCAATCAGGTATTCCAGCTGGAAACAAAGATTCAGCATTCAAAGGTAGTGGTTGATCCGGCAAGAGCGTTCCGTGTGGTAATGAATTTGCTTGCCAATGCGGCGAACTTTAGCGGAGACGAGGGCGTGATCATTCTTCGCGTAGAGGAGATTGCGGGAGAGACGCAGCAAAAAGGATTTTTAAAGGTTCAGATCGAAGATCACGGAAAAGGAATTTCCGAGGAAGATTTGAAGCATGTGTATGAACCGTTTTTCCGTGACCGTGATTCGGCGGAGAATTATTTAAGCGGAACCGGACTGGGACTGTCGGTTGTTAAGAATATTGTGGATGCAAAAGGTGCGACCATTGATATTTCCAGTAAACCGGGGGTAGGAACGGTTGTTACCTTGATGGATCCGGTGGAATTTGTAGAAGAGAAAAAGAAAAATAATGCAGAGAACGAGAAAGTTTTGTCCGGCAAGCGTGTACTTTTGGTGGAAGACCAGCCAATCAATATGATGGTTGCGAAGCGTATGCTTGAGCGTTTTGGTGCTGAAGTGGATACGGCGGAACATGGACGGTTTGCTGTGGAGCAATTTATGCAGCATCCGGAAAATACGTATTCACTTATTTTTATGGACATTCAGATGCCGATTATGGATGGATACGAGGCGACAAAACAGATTCGTTCAAGCGGGCGTTCGGATGCGCAGAGCGTAAAGATTATCTCCATGACGGCAAATGTATTGCCGGAGGATATTGAGCTTGCGCGGAAGAACCGTATGAATGCCCATATTGGAAAACCGATTTTGTCGGAAGAATTAAGACAGCTAATTGTGGAGGTTTTGGATTAGGGCAGTTCGAATTGGGAGGAAGACATGAGCACGTTTTTAGAAAAGTTTACAGCCTATGGAGCGGATGTCGATGGGGTGATGGACCGTTTCATGGAGGACGAGGATTTGTTAATGATGTGCCTCGACCAGTTTGTTGCGGATGATGAAGTAACACAGCTAGAAGAGTACATGGGAAAAGAGGATTATAAGCAGGCCTTTGAAGTGGCACATGCGTTAAAGGGCGTTACGGGAAATCTGGGATTGACACCGTTGTTTAATGCAACCTGTACGCTGGTAGAGTCGTTGCGACATGAGCAGTATGCAAATGTAAATGAGGAGCTAAGAACGGTTGTACAAAAGAGAGAGGAATTCGTAAAGGCTTACGAAGACATGAAGTAGTATATGAAATTAATATCTTGGAATGTAAATGGCATTCGGGCATGTTTAACGAAAGGATTTTTGGATTTTTTTCACCAAACGGATGCCGATATTTTCTGTATTCAGGAAAGCAAAGTGTCGGCGGGACAGGTGGAACTTGACCTGCCCGGATACTATCAGTATTGGAATTACGCAGAGAAGAAGGGATATTCCGGAACGGCTGTTTTTACAAAAAAAGAGCCACAATCGGTTCGCTATGGAATCGGAATAGAGGAACATGACAGGGAAGGGCGCGTAATTACCTTAGAGTATGAAAACTTTTATTTTGTGACGGTATACGTACCGAATTCCAAACAGCAATTGGAACGGCTTTCTTACCGCATGGAGTGGGAGGATGCTTTCTTACAGTATATTTTGCGGCTACAGGAGGAAAAACCGGTGGTGTATGCCGGGGATTTGAATGTGGCGCATAAAGAAATTGACTTGAAGAATCCGAAGACCAATCACCACAATGCCGGTTTTACGGATGAAGAACGTGGAAAGTTTTCGGAGGTTTTGAATCAGGGATTCATCGATACGTTCCGATATTTCTATCCGGACAAGGAGCAGATTTACAGCTGGTGGTCCTATCGGTTTAAAGCAAGAGAGAAGAATGCAGGATGGAGAATCGACTATTTTATTACTTCCGGCAGTTTACGCGAGAAATTGCTTGGGGCGGCGATTCACACCGAGGTGTTAGGATCGGATCATTGCCCGATTGAATTGGAAATTGATTTGTAGAGAGATAATAAGACTGACAAAAAACGTTGCTTTTTGTCAGTCTTTTCTTGATGGAAAGGTGAAAATGTGATAACATAGGAGGATGGAGGGAGTGCAAGCATCGTATGAAAATAGAGTATGTAGTGGTATGGGTTTCATGCCTGGCTGTTGCGTTTCTCATTGCAGCGATTGTGGGGCTTTTGATGGATCTGCATTCGAGAAAACGACTACGTGAATATGAGAAACAGTTGGGTGATGAGGATGCGCGAAAGAAAGCGTATGAACAGTTAGAAGAGGCATGTAAGATAGCAGAGCATAAGAACGCTTTGAAGTCGGCCTTTTTGAATAGCCTGGCGGCACAGGTGCGAACACCGTTATCGACCATTCTGGGAATGGGAGAGCTTTTGTTGACAAAGGAGCAGAACGAAGAGCACCGGGAATATATGGAGAACATATTTAGCGCAGGCAAGATTATTGAATCCCTTTTACATGATCTTTCTGATCTGACGAAAATCGAAAAGGGAACCCTTTACATCGAGGAGGCTGCGTACAGCATTGCTGATGTAATTCGAGAAACATTTCTTTTGACAAAAGCATCTGCTATGGGGAAACGCATCGATTTGCAACTGGAATTGGATGAAACCTTACCATCGATTCTGAGAGGCGATGCGAAGCGCATGAAGCAGGTGATTTTGAATCTCTTGGCGAATGCCATTACCTATACACCCATCGGTCAGGTAATTCTGACGGTTTCTTATACCCGTTTTCCGGAAGAGCAGGCAATCCGCTTGATGGTGGAGGTGCGCGATACCGGTATTGGCATCAAGAAGGAGGAGATGGAGAAAGCGTTTGGAAACGTTGGCTCGAATCAGAATCCTTTTGATAGCGCGTTAGATGGAATCGGTTTGGGACTGACAGTAACGAATCAGATTTTGCAACAAATGGGAAGCTGTCTTCAGATGGAAAGCGAATACGGACAGGGTTCGTTGTTTGGATTTGAAGTGAAACAGGAAATCATAGACGAAGAACCGGTTGGAAGTAAGGAAGAGGTTATGAAAGCGCTTGTGACACCGAAACGTGAAGCGGTAAAGAGTTTTGTGGCGCCGAATGCAAAGATTTTGGCGGTGGATGACAATCGGATGGATTTGGCCGTTATGAATGGCATTTTAAAACGGACAAAGGTGCAGATTCATTGTGTAAACAGTGGAAGAGAGTGCATAGAGGCTGTTCGAAAAGAGAAATATCATCTTATCTTTCTGGATATGCTTATGCCAGAGATGGATGGAGAGCAGACACTACAAACATTACGGAATATGAAAGACAATCTAAGCGCGGATGCACCGATTATAGCGGTTACTTCCGGAATGGATCATGGTGCAAGAGATTTTTATTTAAGACAGGGCTTTACAGATTATCTGAATAAGCCAATTGAAATGGCCACAATTTATCAATTGGTGAAGGAGTATCTGCCAGAAGAGATGATAATGAATCCGGACTCCTTCCGACAACAGATTGCGACGGATGTGATTCAGATCCAGGAGAACATAACGAAGCAATATTCGGTAGAAGATGTGCAAGAGGTTCTTGCAGGTGTCAAACGGGCCATGATTAATTTTGACATTGAGCAGGCAACGCAAGCACTTAATCGGCTTGGAAGTAATGAAATACCGGAGGAATATGTGGAAGACACAAAGGCGGCAATTGCTGCTATGGAGAAAGAAGAATTTGAAAAAGTGGCCCAGTGTGTGGATAAGATGTTAAAAGATACGGAGCAGTAAACATGGCAAGAAAGAGACGGAAATCGTATGCCCGGGTGGAAGTAATCGGTGTGGTGGTACTATTCCTGACAATGCTGGTGATTGGAATCCATGTGATTCGGAAACAGTTTTTCGATGTAAAGGCATTGGTACAAGAACAGAAATTGTCCTACAAGGAGCAGCCGGAACTGGATGTGGAGCTTCTTACGGTGAATCCCTACAGTCGGCCGGGCATAGCTCTTGAGAAGGTAAAGGGGATTGTGGTTCACTATACGGCGAATCCAGGATCCAGTGCCGTTGCGAACAGGAATTATTTTGAAGGATTGAAGGATTCCCATATTACAAAGGCAAGTTCCCATTTTGTTATAGGAACCGAAGGGGAAATTGTGCAGTGTATTCCAACGGCGGAGATTTCCTACGCTTCGAACCAGCGCAATGTGGATACCATTTCCATTGAGTGCTGCCATATGGATAAGACCGGGAAATTTACGAAAAAAACCTACCGGTCGTTAATCCGTTTGCTTGCGTATTTGATGGGACGTTTTTCACTAAGTACGGATGATATAATCCGTCATTATGATGTGACGGGAAAGAATTGTCCAAAGTATTATGTGGAGCATCCGGAAGCATGGAAGAAACTAAAGACAGATACAAATCGGTTTATATTAGAAAATGGAGAGTAGAAATTGCTAGAAATTGATAACGAGAAAGATAACGAATTAAAAGAGTACCTGGTTTCCTTGAGAGAAGCTGTGAAAGAGGGAGAAATGTTGGATTCTGAATCCCGTATTCATTTACAGGCTTTGTTACGGGATAAGGATGCGAAGTTGCGCCGGCTGGCAGCACAGATTTTGGGATATGCAAGGGAGCTTGATGCATTACCGGCGATTATGCGTGCATATCGGGAAGAATCGGTTTTGTACGTGCGGGAAAGCTATTTAAAGGCAATATCGGAAATGGATTATTCAGACTATGTTGACTTTTTTAAGGAGCGCATGGAGGAGATTGATGCGTTGCCTGCTACAGAGGAAGAGAAAGTTCATTTGTTGAAAGAAAGGAAAGCGCTTTATGAATTAATTGCCCGGAAAGATGGAATAAAGAAGCATACCTTTACAAAGCTATATGATGAGCGGGAGGTGCTTTTGACCACGCGAAGAGGATTGCAGCATGTTACCTATGAACAGCTGACCATGTTTCCACGAAAGCGTGTATCGAACGGTGTTATGGTTAAGACGACGGATATTACGCCGCTTTTTGACATTCGTACCTTTGAGGAAATGCTTTTTTACATGGGTGATACGGAAGGAAATATTTCGAGTCCGGGACAACTGGCATTGGAATTGGAGCGCCTTTCGGTTGTTTCTTTTATACAAAAGACACATAAAGAAACGCACCCTATGGGCGTATATATCCGGATTGAGAACTGTAGCAAATTAAACAGGCGTGGGTCCATGCAAAAGCGTTTGGGAATGGCGATTACGGACATGACGGAAGGATTTTTGGTAAACACGGTAACCGGATACGAGGCAGAACTGCGACTGTTTGCCCTGCCGGGAGGTGGTTTTCGCGTCTTCTTAAAATTGTTTACGATGCCAAGAAATCGGTTCCACTACCGGAAAACGGCGTTGCCGACGTCAATAAAGCCAACCCTTGCGGCGAATCTGGTGTATTTGGCAAAGCCTTACATGAAGGTGGGCGCGCAGATTATTGATCCGTTTTGTGGTACGGGAACCATGCTGATTGAGCGCCGTATGCAGGTGCGGGCAGGTGACACCTATGGTGTTGATTTGTATGGTAAGGCGATTGAAATTGCCCGGGAGAATTCGAAGGAAGTAGGTCCGAATATTCATTATATTCAACGGGATTATGCGACCTTTGTGCATGACTACCTGTTTGATGAAGTAATTACGGATATGCCGGTGCGAACCAGAAATGTGGAGCGGTCGGAGGTAAAAGCGCGGTATGAACTTTTATTTTCCAAGACACGCAGTATATTAAAATCAACGGGGATGATGTTTGTTTTTGGAAATGAGCATGGGTTTATGATGCAGCAATTACGTCAAAATAGAGACTTTACGTTGGTGAAGGATTACGTGATTGATGATAGAAAGGAAATGCATTTTTATATTATACGATACGAGGAAAGGTAATTCATGGAGACAAAGCAGAAGCAAATCAGACTAAAGCAATTGATTGAGAGTCATTGCATAGAGGCAGATTTTTTCCCTGTTTTTCAGCGATTTTTATATGAGGCATCCAACGTCTATACCGTAACGGTGGACTTGGATGGCAAGGTATTGGCGCCTTCTTGCTTTGCAGAGGAGGAAGAGGGGGAATACGTAGAGTCGCTACTGACAACGGAGCTTTTGGAAGAGGCGGTGTCTCTTGCACGTAATAATTTTCTTGAGGACATTATTCCGATTGAACTAGCGGAAAAAGAGGCGGTTTGTCAGGGAATTCTTTTGAAAGTGGATGGAACACCGGATGGTGTTCTATGTGTGCTTGGATTTTTTGATGAGAATGAAGAAAATCCGGAGCGGCCGAAGGATATTCGAACCACACAACGAGAGCGTTATGAATGGTTGCTGCGTGGCGTACAACGTCAGTTAATAACTCGCTTAAAGGCGGCGGTCTATGCGTATGAGGCAACCTTGAATGCAGTGAATGCCAGGGCTGCTGAGTCGCGAATGGAATCGGATTATATGCGCAATGCGATTATTACAGAAATTGTGCAGATGTTGGAAAGCGAAGAAGAAATCACGGACGTGGTGGAGAACATTTTTGAAAAGGTGTGTTCTCATCAACGCATCGATGTTGGGATACTGTATCGGATAGACGATGGGCAGATTGCGACGCGCATCAGTCAATGGTTTGCGGGAGAGGAGCGCAGATACCCGATGTTACCACAGATTCCTGTGGAAGAACATCCGTTTATGCGGGCAGATAATTTTATTATTTCTGCCAATACAGCGTTGCGACCGGCGCAGAAAGAGTTCATGTCCAGAATGCACTATAAGGCGGTAATTGTAATGCCTATTTATATGCAGCAGGATATTATTATGTACATGGAATTTGGCTGTTATGATGAACAGCGTATCTGGGAAATGGATACGGTGCGGTTTTTGTCGGATGTGCGAAAGATTGTACAGAGTATTATTGCAAAGCGCGTAACCCAGAATTCCCTATCCAGTTCTTTATCTACGTTAGAGGATATTATGGAGAACATAGGATGTGGTCTGCTGGTGGTAGAACCACAGCGGCGGGAATTGTTGTTCACCAACCATTTGCTTACGCCGGAATTGCATCATTGTTTAAAGGAAATTGATTTTCGGACCCTTTTTCATGAAGAAAATCAAGAGACGGAGTACTACATCCATAACTTGGACGTCTGGCTGTTAATTACCCGTTCAAAGGCAACCTGGGTGGATGGTTCTTGCGTGGAACTTTATACCTATTATGACATTACGCAAAATAAAATTAATGAAAAACGGATTGAGAAGTCTTCAAACAGCGACTTTTTAACCGGATTATATAATCGAATGCGGTGTGAACAGGATTTGAGGTCCATTCTTAACAATACCCTGTTAAAGGGAGGAAACGGTGCCCTTTTATTTGTGGATTTGGATGATTTTAAACACATAAATGAGGGATTGGGGCATCAGTACGGAGACGCATTGTTGAAGGCGATTTCGGATAATTTGCGAAGAATATCAGGAATTGAAAGCACCTGTTACCGTGTTGGTGGAGATGAATTTATTGTAATTGTTACCCATCAGCAATACAAACGATTGGAGACAATCATTGAATCCATACGTGAGATATTTAGTCATCCATGGTACTTAAAAGGCGACGATTACTATTGTACCATGAGCATGGGAGTGTGCATGTTCCCACGGGATGGCAAGACAGTGGAAGAAGTGATTCGGAATGCAGATGCTGCTTTGCTGGAAGCAAAGAATTTGGGAAAGAATTGTGTAAAATTCTACTCCACAGGCAATGAAACGGATAGCCGAAAACGGCTGGATATGGAAAAATATATGCGGGATGCCTGCGCAAGACCGGAGGACGAATTTGAGGTGTACTATCAACCGATTGTAGACATAGCAAAGGCCGGAAACCCTTGTGTGGGAGCGGAGGCGTTGGTGCGCTGGAATTCGAAAGGAATGGGAAATGTGCAACCCTCCGATTTTATTCCATTGGCAGAATATCTGGGGTTAATTAAACCGATTGGTGCCTATGTTATGCGAGAAGCCTGTAGAGCATGCAAGCATTGGAATGACATGGGGCATCCGGATTATAAAGTAAATGTTAACCTTTCGGTTGTGCAGCTATTGCAATGCGATATGGAAAACCAGATACTTTCGGTTTTGCGGGAGACGGGATTATCGCCACATAATTTAACCGTAGAGGTAACCG
This sequence comes from Lachnospiraceae bacterium XBB1006, assembly GCA_900115795.1. Taxonomy (GTDB): domain Bacteria; phylum Bacillota; class Clostridia; order Lachnospirales; family Lachnospiraceae; genus XBB1006. Next base: position 225,295 of record FOXT01000006.1, read on the forward strand.
AAAGTCTGGCGATTAATGATATGGCCTATATGAAGAAAATCCTGACCCAGATTCGTCGTTTGGGAGTACGCGTTGCGTTAGATGATTTTGGAACCGGCTATTCTTCTTTGAATCATATTCATGAAATGCCGATTGACATTATTAAGGTGGATCGGTGTTTTGTGGAAAATGTCGGAGAGGAAGCGTATTCGGAGGTGTTTATCCGCGCGATTTCCGAATTGGCAAAAGCGATGAATCTGAATGTCTGTGTAGAAGGCGTGGAGGACGATATCCAATACGGCATTTTGAAAAAACATGGGGTAAACATGATTCAGGGGTATTATTTTGCAGAACCTATGCCGAGGGAGGAATTTGAGGCGAAGTTCGTTGATTAGAGAGGGATAAGAGGTAGCAATATGAACAAAGAGATGATGAGGCGGTTTGAGTATGCACATCAAAAACGAAATACGGATCCGAATCTTTGCCTGACGGAAGGGCAGGCGATTGTAGATGAGGGGAAGCGATTAAATGACTATGATATGATTGCCCATGGGGAGTATTTGATTTCCCACGGTATGTTTCAAATCGGTCATATGAATGATGTGCTAAAGTATTCCATGAGCGCGGCTGCTTTTTTCGAAAAAAGCGATAATTACATTATGCATCTGCGCTGCACCAATATGTTAGGAATTGGGTACTCTGCGAAAGGACAGCATACATTGTCCTTGCAGTGCTATAAAGAGGCGTATTATGTGGCAAAGAAACGCAGAATGTACAAAATGTATGATTTGCTTGAAAATAACATTGGGTCAGAGTATGCGAATTTAGAGGCGAATGAGACAGCGGTCCGATACCTGAAAAAAGTGTATCATCGAATGAAACATCGTACCAATGTAGATAATACGTTGTATATGGTGGTGCTATACAATCTGGCTGATTGCTACGCGAAGTTAGAAGAGTACGAAAAGGCGGAGTACTATTTGCAGGTGAGCGATGAAATAGTAAAAGAAACCCAGGATGCAAACGAGCGTGGAATGTTGGCATTGTTGCATGCCCGTGTGGCATATTTTACAGGACGTGAAGAAGAAGGAAACCGGTATGCGGATGAGTTGAATCATTTTTTGCAAAATATGATTATCCGTAATTTTGAAATCTTAGGGGATGTGGAGCGGATTGCTCTTCATCAGATTTCCATTGGCGAATTCGAACGGGCCAATGTACTAAGCGATTACCTTACAGAGTGCGCAAAAATGTCGGAGCAAAGCAGTCATGCGGCCTTGGCATATCGTGTGCATGCATATTATTACGAGAAAATCGACGACAAGGAAAAGAGTATTCAGTATTTCCGATTATTAGACGAGGAAATGCGTAGAATGACGGTGCAAGAACGGAAATTTCAGCTTCAGCTGGATCAGGAACGGGAAAAAGCCAATGAGCGTATCGCTCAGCTTCGTAATGAAATGGAAAAACAGGTGATTTTCCAGTCCAGAGACGGACTGACGGGATTGTTGAACCGTGCGGGATTCTCCGCAATTATGAATTCTTATATTGAGCAGGCGAAGACACAGCAGGTTCCGGTGGGATGTATCTTCATTGATGTGGATCATTTTAAAGAATACAACGATACCTATGGACACGTCAATGGGGATGCCTGTTTGGAGAAGATTAGTGATGTATGCTTGAAAATAGAGAAACACAAAGAACGACTTCATTTTGCACGCTTTGGCGGAGACGAAATCCTGGGTATGATGATTGGCTACCGGGAAAAGGACGTGGTGCAAACTGCCTGTGAGGTGGCAAAAGGTGTTAAGGAATTGAATATACCGCATAGTTTTGAAAAAGAAACCGGTCGGGTGAGCATTTCCCTGGGGGTAATCAATCAGATTCCGGAGGATGACATGGATTTGCTTGGGTTCATGAAATGTTTGGATAAAACATTGTATGAGTCCAAGGCGCAGGGAAGAAATTGCATTCATGTGCTCCATACGGAAAGCGGATCCTATGAATGTATTGAAGTGGAGTCATTATAAAAAGGGTGCGAAGGCACCCTTTTTTGTGTATAAGAACATATCGTTACGGTTGTGCGCGTTGATAGTCGTCAAGGACCTGGTACAATGCTTCGTTGGGATCATCCACCGGCTGAATGGTGGTATCAAGCTGTAGTAGCTTTTTTTCGCCGGATTGACATAGTGGCCAGGTGGGGAGAGAAGGGCCATTGGGGTTTCCGGTTTTTATGAAATTCACCCAATAAGACTGCATAATTTCGGATAAGGCTTCATCTTCCTTGTTGTAAAGGCCGGGGTGACGCCATAGATTGCCATAGGCATAGGGGAGCTCACCGGCATGATAATTGGAGAGAGAAGTATTGGTTTTGGTAAAATAGTACTCGTAGCTGGGTCGGTTTTCCTGTATCATATAACGATTCCACACGTAATGGGAGTAGGAAAACCAGATAGCAGAGTAGGCTTTGTTCAAAGCGCCTTTTGCCTCCCCGCCTTTGTCAATAATAAACTGTTGATCGCGGGCAGGAGTATCAGCCGGAACAACGTTCGCCATGGCAGCAGCATAGTCCTGTAAATCGGCTGCTAAGAGGGATTCGTAGTTTTCTTTTGTGGCATGTTTGTCCATCAGAAACGCATCTGCTTCCTTGGCATTAAAGCCGTGCAAAAGTGCCTGCTCATGGTTTTCACCCTTTTCGTAAGTGCGATAGGGCGGCTCTACAATGGCATAGCCATCTAAGGTCATGGCGGATTGGTTTGACTTTGTTTTTAAAAGTTCTTTTGCAGGAAGTACACGCAATTCTTCGGAACGTTTCACATGAAATTCCTTGCGGACCTTGGTTCCTTCTGAAAGAGCGGTTTGGTAATCGCGATAGGTGTGAAATGGTTTTTTGGCAACGATGCCACTGGATTCGGCAATACAGTAGCGAAATAATCCTTTGGTTAAAGGGGAAACGCATAAGGCACCGGCCGAAGAGGCGCCGGCCGATTCACCGGCAATGGTTATTTGCTTTGGGTCACCGCCGAAGGAGGCGATATTATTATATACCCAGGATAAGGCTGCAATCTGGTCGAGCAGGCCGTAATTTCCCGTGGTATGGTGAGGTGATTCCTGTTTTAAATCCTCGGCGGTGTAGTAGCCAAATACACCGAGGCGATAGGCAAAGTTTACAAAAATAACGCCTTTTTTAGCCAGATTCTCTCCGCGATATTCGGTATAAGAAGATTGGCCGGTTGTAAGACTTCCTCCGTGAATAAAAAGTACCACCGGAAGCGGCTTGCTAGCCTTGGCAGGGGAAAAAACATTCAAATATAAACAGTCTTCGCTCATGGGTTCTACGTATTCGTCTCCCCATTGGATGCGGTAATCATGATAGCCGAGCACATGGGACAGGGAATCAATAAGCACTGGTTGTTGCGGTTGCATGGCGCGAGAACCGAAGTGATCACAGGCGCGCACGCCAATCCAGGGTGTTACCGGTTGGGGTTCACGAAAACGCAGTTTTCCAATTGGAGGAGCCGCGTAGGGGATGCCGGCATACACTTTAACCGAGTGGTCAGCATTGTAAACACCGGTGATGTCACCATCAGCAAGGTGCAGGATGTCCGTTGTAGCAGGATTTTTGTTGGCAACTGCCGGAACATAACGTTTTGGAGGAGCGGTTATCGGATAGAGAATAACCAGTACCATAAAAAATAAGAAAGCCAGCAACGGAGATTTTATTTTTTGTTGTGAATGAAGCAAAATGACAAGGATACAGGAAAGGATGGCGAGTGCCCAACCAATCCAGGTATTCTTTGATAGTTCTAAAAGTATAAGATAGCATATGGTCAGCATACACATGAAAATCGAAAATAGCATACACATCCTCCTTTTGTTGGAAAGTTTATGAAAGAATTGTAACATATTTTGTCTGACTATTGCAAGCATTGTAAGAATTGTGATACAATACATGATATAAAGCAGTAATAGGGGGAGTATGATGTTCGGATTGCCATTTACGGTGTACTACAAACTTGAGAGAAGAAATGTGTTAGACGCATTAAAGAAGGCAGCGGTACCGGAGGGGGTAACGCTTACGTTTGTTGCCATTGAAGATGCGGCGGAATTTTTGCTGCCGAAGCGTGTGTATGCAATTGTAGTGACGGACGATATGGTTGTTCTGCGAAGTGTAAAGAGGGAACAACCCTATATTCGGGTGCTGTATGATGGTGATTGGGATGTGGACGAGGAATTACTTTCCAAGGTGGATCAGTGCTTGTGTGAAAAATCAGAGATTCTTGCACGCAGAGTGTTCGAGAATGTGGTGCGGGAGTTGGCTTGTGTTCTTAGGTCTTTCCATGATCACGATATGCTGGAGGCGCTTATGAATTCCGCACCGGATATGATGTGGTTTAAACGGGCGGATGGAATTCATATGGATGTTAATAAGCGATTTAGTGAGGTGGTGGGGAAGAGCCGTGAGGATTGTAGGGGCGCAACGCATAACTATATATGGAATGTAACGGATGAGGCGGCAGCAGAAGGGGTTGGCTGCGCGGATTCTGAAGAACAAGTAATGCGGACGGGTCAAACCATGATTTTTGAGGAATTTGTAAAAATCGGGGAGGAAATGAAGCAGTTGACAACTTACAAAGCACCGCTTCGCGATCCCTTTGGTGAAGTTGTGGGTACGAGTGGGATTGGTCATGACATTACGGATTTTCAAAATATGGGGTTGGAGCTTACCATCTTGCTTGAAAATATTCCGCTTCCGATTATTATTTGTGATAAGCAATACAAAACAATTCGTATGAATGTCAATTTCCGGGAGTTAACCGGATTTATGGACGAGGATGTAAGCCGGTTTGCTTTTCCGGAATGGAAAGAAAAGAATCTTACTCCGGCAGGGGAAGCGAAGGTAAATACAAGTCGTCATTCGATTCGGCAGGAAATGATTGGAAAGAATCAGCATGCGGATTCTTATTATCTGGTGATTGAGCAGGAAATCCGGGACTATTTCGGAAATGTCTCGGGGTATTATGTGTTGTTTGTTGACAATACAGTGGAGCGACATTATGAGCGGACGATTCTTGAGGCTGCCAATACGGATGAACTTACAAAACTTTACAACCGACGCTATTTTTATGACTATCTGGGGAGACGGATGGGAACACCGATGACTCTATTGTACATTGATTTGGATCATTTTAAAAAAGTAAATGATCAGTACGGACATGCGCGCGGGGACGATGTTTTGAAAAAAACAGCGGAGTATATCCTTCAAATTTTTCCGGAGTGCGTGGCTGCCCGCCTTGGCGGAGATGAATTTGCGGTTGTGGTGGATGGCATGATAGAGGATGCGCAATTGGAGAAAAAGTGTAAGAAGTTGGACGAAAAGATTCGATGCAGTTTCCGGCATGACGATTTTCATATTTCTGCAAGTATCGGAATTGTGAAAAGTGATGGTTGTATCAAAGATGTTGATGCCTTTATCCATGAGGGTGATCAGCGTATGTATGAGGTGAAAAAGAGACGTCATATGCAGCGGGATTAAATGATTTGCAAAATAACACAAAAAATTTAAAAAAGTTGTTGACAAGTGATGTTTGATTTGTTATTATATATGAGTCGCGTGTGACATGCGGAAGTGCTGGAATTGGCAGACAGGCAAGACTAAGGATCTTGTGTCTGTATAGACGTGTGGGTTCAAGTCCCATCTTCCGCACGAAATCAAAAGGGTTAAGCCTGAAGGCTTAGCCCTTTTTGATTTATGCCGAGGAGCTCTTGAACCCAAGGGTTCAGATCTCCTCGGCACAAGTGCCTCGTCGGTCGGTTCGGCGGGAAACAGGTCCACCGGACCTTTTTCTATTTCCGCCTCACCCCATCTTCCGCCAAAATTTGCGGTTTTCCTTTTCATGTCTTGCATAACCGTAACGATTGTGTTATGATATAATAGAACGTATGTTTGTGACTAAGAACGGTGGAAATGGGATTTCTTTCTCCCTTTGCTTCCGTTGTGATAAAAAATGCCATGAGTGACCTTTGCCGTAAGGGCGACTCTTCTTTTGAAAGACAGCTTGCCGATCATGGCATCGTCCAGGTATTTCTGAATGACAATCCCGTGGATGAAGATGGTATCCCGGAAAAAGTATCCAACAGATTGAAAAGAAACAGATGGAACGCCTTCAGAAAAAGGCTAAAGCCGGAAAACTGATGCTAGACGAATAAGTTTGGTATCTTTCAAAAATGACCGAAGCTTGATGGTATCAAGAAAGGAAAATAATGGAATTATGCTTAAACTTGAAAAAGTAAATGGGGAAAATGTCTGGAATATCTTAAAACTATCCGTTTCGAGTTCCCAGCGTTAATATGTCGCAAGCAACGATGTAAGTATCATCGAGGCCTATACCACTATTACGGCAAATGGTTATGCTTTTCCTTTCGGAATATATGATGATGACTTACTTGTAGGCTTCCTAATGGTGTGGTAAGACTAAGTACTGCTGGCTATCCTATGAACCTGAGAACACTGTTGCTAAGTGGCTGTATGAATCATTTGGTTTTGCCGAAACAGGTGATATGGACGGGGAAGAAATTATTGCTATTCTGAGACTGCCCTAAGTTGATTGCCATTAAAAATAATAAAAATCAAAGGAGATAGACATGAATGAGATAGTGTTAGGGGAAAGAACAGAAGAAACTGTCAGAATCTATTTTGAAAAGGCTAAGCAACCGGTAATAAAGGCGATGCTGCCTCAGAAAGCACAGACTGTAGAGGAAGCGCTTGAAGATTATAAAGAGACTCTTCTGCCTTCCGCCACAAGTTTTGGACGCACAATCGTTGTTGACGGGAAATATGTGGGGGATGTGTGGTGCTACTGCATTGACAAGGAAGATACTCCGAATGCAATGCTCAGCTATTGCGTGTTTGAGAAGGGACTTTGGAACGCCGGAGTTGCAACGAAGGGCGTTGCTTTATTTCTTGATCTGATCTGCGAAAAGTTTGCACTTGAAACGATTGGCGCCTTTACATATGCAGATAATATTGCGTCTCAGAAAGTGCTTGAAAAGAACGGCTTTACTCTTGAAGAGAGTTTTACTGAGGATGGTCGGGAATCCTATTACTATCAGAGGGGCTCTGTAATGAACCTTAGGTTTGAAGAACTGGATTATGACAATCTTGATAGAGCGCATATTATAGACAGGTCGGACATTTCGGAAGACTTTGTAGATACAGTTGATACACTCATGGAACTTACCGATTATGGTGTGGAACATAAGTGCATTGGACACACCTTTCTTATAAGTGTCGGTGATAGACCAATTAGCGTTATTCTTCTTGGAGAAGCTATTCCATGGGAAACTGATCCGCCACAGGTTAAGGAAACACCATTTTACCGTCTGATGGGCTTTGTCATAGATAAAGCATATCGCGGGCAGGGTCTTGGCAAAATAATACTCGACGAAACGATAAGACGCGTTTATTCCGAATATGGAGCTCGCCCCATTGTTTTAGGATGCCACAAAGACAACTTAAAGGCAGCTGCTTTTTATGAAAGATTTGGATTTACTAAAACAGACTATATGGAAGGCAAGGATATCTATTACATAAAAGCTGAGACTCGGATATAATAAAAAGTTAGGATGTACTTAAAGAAAAGGGTATTCATTTACTTATAGCCCTTATGGCCGGGAATGAGGAAGCGCAGCGATTTTATAGAAATATCGAAAACGCCGCTATTCATGATGAAAGCGTATGGATGAAATTTTAGGAAAGAAAGGTATTTATTTATGTTAGTGGAAGAAAAATATAGCAAAGAACACTTATCAGCTTTATTTGACAAATATATCAAGAAACTTCGGATTACACCGGACTGGGATATAAAGCTTGAATTTGTGGAAGATAAAACATGGCGTAAAACCGGAGATTTTAAGATTGACTGTAGCGACAAGAAGGCCATTTTGCTGTTAAACATTGAAAACCCCAAGCAGGTAAATCTTGAGGAAGTGATTATACACGAGCTAATGCACATTAAGATGTATCCCTTGGATCAGGTAACAGAATCTTTGATTACCAGCAATTTTGAAGAGGGGACACCTGCATGGAACTTTGCCTATAATCAGTTCTTCAACGCATTAGAACAGACGGTAGAGGAGATGGCGAAATGCTTTTTGTTCGAGTTTGGAGATAACAAAGAACTGTCTTATGGCCGATGCAAGACAATGAAATCCTTCAACGAACTTTATGACGGGCTGAACAATATTGAATGATAAAAAATCTCTTGCCATATTGGAAAAATATTCCTTTTTAAAGAATCACCAAGGTCCTGAATTATGGAGTAACGCTTTCGATGCCTTTCGAAGTATAATGTATATACGATGTACCAAAGAAAGGGGCGTAGGAAGTACCTTGATAGAGGAATTTGTTTCTGCGAGGATACAGAAAATTTTAGCTGAACGGAAATGGACACCATATAAATTGTACAAAGTATGTGATTGTTCAAGAAATAGTGTTTACAATGCCGTTAGCGGGGAGTCGGATATTCGAATTTCAACATTGGAAAGTATTTGCAAAGCATTGGACATGTCGATATTTGAGTTTTTCGATATGAATCTGGATGTTGAAGCATTGACTACGGGGCAAGAGAAGAAAGTATTGTCTTTGTTTAGAGAAATGAATGTAGATGGGAGAAATCGGGCAATTGGGTATTTGGAAGCACTTGTGGAGAAAGAAAAATAGAGAGTTACGGGGACGAAAAGAGCACAATACAGGGCTTTGGCCTCTGTATTGCAGCTCTTTTTTTGGGATGTAAATAAAATAGGACAGAAAGATGAAATTATGATATAATCTAGGAAAAGAAAAATAAAAGAGGTATATATGAGATTTAGAGACGAATTTGAAATGATTTTAAACCGAGATGATTTTAAGGAACTTGAGTTTGACCACATGGATGGTTCGGAAGTGGCAGATAATCCGGATGTGGATGTGTATACAACGTTGTTTGAGGTTGAAGAAGATGATGTTCCATATCTTGCACAGATTGTATTTGAACCGGAGGATTTAGTGGCAGATGTGTGCATCGCAAAACCAATCAAGCATTTTCTGTCTGTGGAAGTGTTACGCAAGGTAAATGCGTACAACTGCGAGAGCAGATTTTGCAAGTTGTCTACGGAAGAAGGAATGCTGTCTTTAAAAGCGTCTTTGTGGAAGGCAGAAGGTGTAGAGGCTCTCATGGATATGCTGTTTATGTGTATGGATAGTGCGACGGAGACTTTCCCGGAATTTGAATCAGACAAGTAAAGGTGATAAAACAAAGGAGCGTTTATGGATAATAACGAGTTGATTGTGAGCCAAATCATAAAGGCGATGGAAGACGGCGAACTACAAGCCTATTATCAACCGCAGTATAACCCTAAACGTGGGATTATTGCAGGCGCGGAGGCATTGGTTCGCTGGGTAAAGAAGGACGGAAGCATTGTTTCGCCGTTGGAGTTTATTCCGCAGCTGGAGAAGGCAGGGCAGGTGCAGATGGTCGATTGGTATATGGCGGAGTGTGCTTGTCGGTTGATACAGAAAATGGGAGATCGGGCGGTCAAATTAAGCATTAATTTTTCGCGAAATCATGCATGTGATGAGAATTTTGTAGAGAAACTATGTGACCTGGCAGAGAGTTATGGTGTGGAACGCTCGCTTTTGGGCGTTGAAATCACGGAGTCGGATATTGCCATTGAACCGGAGCGGCTGAGTGACTGGATTAGGAAGATTTATCATGCGGGATTTCCGGTGCTGATTGATGACTTTGGAACCGGAATGTCTTCCCTGGCCTTGGTGAAAGATATCCCGGCCAATGTGATTAAAATAGACCGGGCATTTCTGAATGATAATTGCCAAAGTGAAAAGGGAAAAATTGCGCTGGAGACCGTATTTTATTATGCCCATCGTATGAAACTTGCGACCATTGTTGAAGGTGTGGAAACATTAGAACAGTTGTACTTTTTGAATACTTGCGATTGTGATTATATTCAGGGATTCTTGTTTTCAAAACCGGTGCCGGAGGATACCTTTTTACGCTTGTGGAACGAGGCGGTTCCGGTAAAGGTGGATTTGCGCGATCCCATTGCGTATAAGACGGTGTTTGGCACGTTTCATATGCTGGCCGAGGCAATTTATAAGAAGTATCCGTTGATTATTTTTAGCAACTTATCAAAAAACAGCTATAGTATCCGACGGAAGGAAAACGTAATAGATGATGTGATACCGGAGACGGGAAGTTACGATGAAGGAATCATCAATATGAAAAAGTTTTTAGAAAAACGGCATCATGCGGAATTTGATGCTGCCTTTTCGAAGGAGAGTTTGTTTGCGGCGCATGACCGGGGCGAGGACAACGTGGTTCGTGTTTTCGAGCAGACCAACGAGCAAGGTGAGCGTGTGATGGTTGGAATTGAGGATTATTTCCTGGAGAACAAATACTCCAACGATTTATTTTTGGTTACGTTTATTCATGTGGTACCGAAGGCGAAGCTGAAACTCTTTTTCTAAGTGCTTAAATTATGGCAATTGGTGAAACAATTTGGAAAAAGTCTTGACATTCCGGCATGGATATCTTATAATAAGTTCTGCAGTTTTGCGAATGCAGGAGTGGTGGAATAGGCAGACGCGCAGGCTTCAGGTGCCTGTGGTAGCAATACCGTGTGGGTTCAAGTCCCATCTCCTGCACTAAGGATAACGAGGAAGGCGTGACAACGTGTCATGCCTTCTTTGTATATGCACGGGCTTATGGGACGTGTATAGGTGTAAGAGGAATGAGAGGAAACCTATGAAGTACAGAGTGAATAAGAAGAATGGACAGGAATTATCTATTCTGGGGTATGGATGCATGCGTTTCGCAAGAAAAGGCGGAAGCATTTTGCAAGAGAAGGCGGAAGAAGAGCTAAAGCTTGCATATGACGCCGGTGTGAATTATTTTGACACGGCTTATATTTATCCCGGAAGCGAAGTGGCGCTTGGAAAGTTTTTGAGTAAGGGATATCGACAGAAGGTTTATGTTGCAGATAAGCTGCCCCATTATTTGGTGAAGAAGGAACAGGATATTGAAAAATTCTTTCAGGAAATGCTGGAACGCCTGCAGACAGATTATATTGATTATTTCCTCGTGCATATGTTAAATGATGTGGAATCCTTTGAACGTATTTGTAAATTGGGAATGCGTGAGTGGATCGCGGAGAAGAAGCAAAGCGGCGCAATTCGTAACATCGGATTTTCTTTTCATGGGAATACTGCGAAATTTAAAGAAATTGTGGATGCCTATGATTGGGATTTTTGTCAGGTGCAGTTTAATTATATGGATGAACATTCTCAGGCGGGAATTGAGGGGATTCGGTATGCGGCGAAGAAGGATTTGCCGGTCATTATTATGGAACCGCTTAGGGGCGGACAGCTTGTAAAAGGGCTTCCGGAGCATGCAAAGGACCGGATTCGTAAGCATGAGAAAGGGTATTCGGCTGCAGAATGGGGACTTCGCTGGATTTATCAGCATGAAGAGGTCACAGTGGTGCTGTCCGGTATGAATGAAAAAGAGCAGGTGCTAGATAACCTTCGGGTGGCAAGCGATGCGGATGCCGGTTCTTTTGACGAATCGGATGCTGTGTTTATCGAGGAATTGCGAAAGGATATTTTGAAACAAATCAAGGTACCTTGTACCGGCTGCGGGTATTGTCAACCATGCCCGGCAGGAGTGGATATTCCGGCGTGCTTTACGTCTTATAACATGAGCTTTTCAGAGGGACGAATTGCGGGAATGTCTGAATATCTGAAGCGTACCACGATGAAGAAGAACCGGACGAATGCTTCTCTTTGCTTAAAGTGTGGAAAGTGCGAACAACATTGCCCGCAAGGACTGCCGATTCGACAGCATTTGTCGGAGGTGAAGCGGCGCATGGAAACACCGGCTTATAAGGTGATTGCCTACGGCGCAAAGCATTTTGGTCGATTCTAGGGTGCTATATTATAAATTTTAACTTTTTTTGCAAAAAAAAAGGATTTCGCAAATTTATACGTAATAGAATAAATGTGAGTTTGTTTTTTAGCTAAGAGACAATGGACAAGAGGGGACGAGGAAGATGACCATTCGGGAAAGTATGGAACAATTAGAGAAAGAAACGTTAAGTCCTTACGCTTGCTTGAGCGTGAATTCTCGTGGACGGGAGAAGGAAGAAGCGCAGTGCGATATTCGGCCGGTCTTTCAGAGAGATCGGGACAGAATTCTGCATTGCAAGGCGTTTCGAAGACTGAAGAGTAAGACGCAGGTGTTTTTGGATCCACAAGGAGATCATTACCGGACCCGCATGACACATACATTGGAAGTGTCCCAGAATGCGCGAACCATAGGAAAGGCACTTCATTTGAATGAAGAGTTGATTGAGGCGGTGGCACTGGGACATGATTTAGGGCATACGCCCTTTGGACATGCCGGGGAACGAACGTTGAACGCATTGTGCAGTGAAGGATTTCGACATAACGAACAGAGTGTGCGAATCGTGGAGAAGCTGGAGAAGAACGGAGAAGGGCTGAACCTTACCTGGGAGGTGCGGGATGGCATACGGAATCACCAGACAAGTTTGATGCCACATACCCTGGAGGGGAAGGTGGTGCGATTGTCAGACAAGATTGCTTATATCAATCATGATATAGACGATGCGATTCGTGCCAGGGTGTTGAGTGAAGAGGAGATTCCGGCATCTATTCGGGAGGTTCTTGGAACGACGACAACCAGACGGTTGGATACGTTAATCCATGATATTGTCATTCAGAGTATGAATAAGAATGATATTATTATGTCTCCGGATGTGGAACAGGCCATGGCAGATTTGCGAGCCTTTATGTTCGAACGTGTCTATATGAATAAGACGGCGAAAGCGGAAGAAGTGAAGGCGAAGCGGTTGTTGGAATTCTTGTTTGAGCATTATATGGATAATTTTGACCGGTTGCCGGAAAAGTTCCGGCGATTTCATGAGGAGGATCACGATTCGAAGGAACGTGTGGTGTGCGATTACATATCCGGTATGACAGATGAATTCGCGTATAACTTATTTGAAGATTACTTCCTGCCAAAGTCCTGGCAGATTTATTAGGAGGAATCATGGCATTTTATTCGGATGAATTAATCGAAGAAGTGCGTTCTGCCAATAACATTGTAGATGTGATTGGCGGGTATGTTAGTTTGAAGAAGAAGGGAAGCTCGTATTTTGGACTGTGCCCGTTTCATAATGAAAAGACCGGTTCGTTTTCGGTGACACCATCGAAGCAGATGTACTATTGCTTTGGCTGCGGAGCCGGAGGAAATGTGTTTACGTTTTTGATGGAATACGAGAATTTTACCTTTGGAGAAGCGATGGAAGCTTTGGCACAACGAGCAGGAATTACACTTCCTAAGAAGGAAATGAATCAGGAACAACGTGCCCAGGCAGATAAGCGAAGTCGTATTCTTGAATTGAATAAAGAGGCGGCCACGTATTATTACGCTCAACTGCGGCAACCCCAGGGAGAGCAGGGAATGAGCTATTTTAAAGGACGTGGATTGTCGAAGGAGACAATGCGGAAATTCGGACTTGGCTATGCCAATAAGTATAGCGATGACTTATATCGATTTTTTAAGCAGAAAGGAATTGCGGATGAATTGTTGCGGGATTCCGGATTGATAACAATCGATGAACGTTATGGCGGGCGTGATAAGTTTTGGAATCGTGTAATGTTTCCAATTATGGACGTACATAATCATGTGATTGGTTTTGGCGGCCGTGTGATGGGAGAGGGAGAGCCCAAGTATTTAAACTCTCCGGAGACCATGGTATTTGATAAGAGCCGTAATCTTTACGGTTTGAATATAGCAAGAACATCCAGGAAGCCTTATGTGCTTTTGTGCGAGGGATACATGGATGTAATTAGTCTTCATCAGGCGGGATTTGACATGGCGGTGGCGTCTCTTGGAACGGCGTTGACACCGGGGCATGCGGCACTTTTGAAACGATATGTTAAGGAGGTTTACCTTACTTATGACAGCGACGGTGCCGGCGTGAAAGCCGCTCTTAGGGCAATTCCTATTTTACGGGAAGTGGGAATCGCAACAAAGATTGTGCATATGGATCCCTACAAGGATCCGGATGAATTCATTAAGGCTGTTGGGGCCGAGGCGTATCAGAAGCGCATCGATGAGGCAGAGAATAGCTTTTTGTTCGAGGTGCGTATGAAGATGCGGGAATTCGATTTACAGGATCCGGAATCGAAGACAATGTTTCATCAGGAGGTTGCACGTATGCTGCTGCGTTTTGAGGAAGAACTTGAACGCAACAATTATTTGGAAGCAGTGAGTAGTGCATTTGGCATCCGGGCAGACAGCTTACAGAAGCTGGTGGTGTCAGTGAGCCGGAAGATGGACCGGGCGGTGAATAAGAAGGAACCATTGAGGGATGGAAAGAACAGTGTGAAGAAAGAAGACGGAATGCTTCAGGCACAGAAGTTTTTGCTGACGGCACTGATCGAACATCCGGAAATCTATGATGTGGTAAAGAAATACGTGGAACCTGCGGACTTTACCGAAGATATTATGTATCAGGTGGCGATGATTGTATACGATGGTTTGGAGAATCAGACGTTGAATCCACCGCAGATTATCAGCCGATTTACGTCGGAACAGGAACAACGGGAGGTGGCATCGGTGTTTAATGCGACCATCCGGAATCTTGAGAAGAAGTCTGACGTGGAGCAGGCAATCCGGGATAGTATGGTGAAGGTGAAGACCAACAGCATACAGAACCGCACGGCGAAGATGGACCCATCGGATATGCAGACACTAATGAAGTTACTAGATGAGAAGAAGAAATTAGGACAGATAGAAGAATTACCGATACTGTTACAAGAATAAACCTACGTATGGAAGGATGAAAACATGGACGAAAAAGAACAGAAATTCAACGAGAAACTGCAGGAACTGATAAGCCTTGCAAAGAGCAAGAAGAATATGCTTGAACAATCGGACATCAATGACTTTTTCCAGGGATTGGAATTGGAGGCAGAACAGTACGACAAGATTATGGATGTTCTTGAGAGCAACAACATTGATGTGCTCCAAGTGGCCGGTGAGGATGATACGGATAGTTTTTTGATTGAACCGGATGATGACGACTTGAGTCTTGAGGACGACATTGAGCTTGATGCAATTGATCTGACGGTTCCGGAAGGTGTCAGTATTGAAGATCCGGTGCGTATGTACCTGAAAGAAATTGGTAAGGTGCCACTTTTGAGCGCTGAAGAAGAGACAGAGTTGGCCATCCGCTTAGAGAAAGGGGATGAAGATGCAAAGAAGCGTCTTGCTGAGGCGAATCTTCGATTGGTTGTTTCCATTGCGAAACGTTATGTTGGACGTGGTATGCTATTCCTCGACTTAATTCAGGAAGGAAATCTTGGTCTGATTAAAGCGGTAGAGAAATTTGATTACCGTAAGGGATTTAAGTTTAGTACCTATGCAACCTGGTGGATTCGACAGGCGATTACAAGAGCCATTGCAGATCAGGCAAGAACCATTCGTATTCCGGTACATATGGTGGAGACCATTAATAAATTGATTCGCGTTTCCAGACAGTTGTTGCAGGAGAAAGGACGTGAACCAACTCCGGAAGAGATTGCGGAGGAAATGAAGATGAATGTTGACCGTGTTCGTGAGATTTTGAAGATTTCTCAGGAACCGGTATCTTTGGAAACACCGATTGGTGAAGAGGAAGACAGCCATTTAGGTGATTTCATACAGGATGATCAGGTTCCGGTACCGGCGGATGCTGCAGCGTTTACCTTGTTGAAGGAGCAGTTGTCTGAGGTGCTTGAGACACTGACGGAAAGAGAACAGAAAGTATTGCGTCTTCGTTTTGGTTTGGATGATGGACGTGCCCGTACTTTGGAAGAAGTGGGTAAGGAATTCAACGTAACACGTGAGCGTATTCGTCAGATTGAGGCGAAGGCACTTCGTAAGCTGAGACATCCAAGCAGAAGCCGTAAGTTAAAGGACTATTTAGAATAATGGTGAAATTATCGAAGCGAATGCAGGCGGTGGCCAATTTGGTCGGTGATGTGGACAGCGTTGCCGATATTGGGTGTGATCATGGATATCTTCCGATATATTTGGTGTCGGAAGGACATGCGAACCGTGCGGTTGCCATGGATGTGAGAAAAGGACCGCTTGCTGCCGCAACAGAACATATCAAAGAAGCCGGATTGGAAGGAAAGATTAGCACAAGGCTTTCAGATGGTCTAACCAATTTGAAAGAAGGAGAAGGGGAGTGTGTAATCGTTGCTGGAATGGGCGGTCGTTTAGTGATTCGGATTCTTCAGGATGCGTTGCCGTTTTTGAAAGAAAACGGAGGCGTCAAACGACTGGTCTTACAACCGCAGTCGGAGCTTGCGTATGTAAGAAGCTGCCTACGCGAGATGGGACTTTGCTGTGTGAAAGAGGATATGGTTTTGGAAGATGGAAAGTTCTATCCAATGGGCTGTTATGAATTTGGCGAGCCCAAGGAGATGGCAAATCAGGAATTATTTGATCTTTATGGAACCTTACTTTTGACAGAACGGCATCCGGTGTTGTATGATTATCTTATTAAAGAATTAGAAACCTTCGAGGAAGTACAGAAATCTCTTTCAAGAATGAAAGAGGGGGAAAAGCGGCAATTACGTCAGGGAGAAATAGAGCAAAAATTACGACATAATCAAATGGCTAGAGACTTTTATAATGAAAGGGGCTAATATTTATGGCAAGTGTAATGGAAATTTCTGTGTTAGATCAGTTATTGAAGGTTGAAGAGGGAACTACATTTTTGGATTTGGCGAAGCAGTTTCAGCCTGAGTTTTCGGACGATATTGCATTGGCAAAATTCAATGGAAAATTACAAGAATTGCGGATGGAAGTTAGGACGGATGGTGAACTTGAGTTTTTGACAACCAAGTCTTCCGCAGGAAGAAACAGCTATCGAAGAAGTGTTACCATGCTAATGCAGCGTGCGCTTTATAACATTAATCCTAAACTGCATGTAGAGGTGTGCTATTCCATAAGTCAGGGATTCTTCTGTAAATTGTATGAGGATGTTACGGTATCGGAGAAGTTCCTTGAAAATCTGAAACGAGAGATGGAAGACATCGTAGAGAAGGATTTGCCGATTGTAAAGACCAGTTATGATACGGCAGAAGCCATGACCTTGTTCAAAGAAGTAGGCATGCATGACAAAGGGAACTTATTTAAGTATCGTTCAAGCTCCAAGGTGAATGTCTATAGTATTGGTCATTATGTGGATTACTATTACGGCTACATGATGCCAAGCACCGGTTATTTGAAGTATTTTGATTTGGTTGCTTATGATGATGGATTTGTGCTGATGTTCCCGAATGAGGATACCCATAAGGTAGCCGATTTCCAGCCACCGCATAAATTATATGCAACCTTAAAGGAGTCCTCAAGATGGGGAGAAATGTTAGGTGTTGCCAATATTGGACAGTTAAATGATGCCATTGCAGCAGGCCATATGCAGGATATTATTCTGGTGCAGGAGGCATTGATGGAGAAGAAGATTGCAGAGATTGCCAATCAGATTAGTGAATCTGGTTCGAAGTTTGTTATGATAGCCGGACCATCTTCTTCAGGAAAGACTTCGTTTTCCCACCGATTATCGATTCAGTTGATTGCGCAGGGGTTACGACCACATCCGATTGGACTTGATAATTATTATGGAGACCGTCGGTTTACACCGGTGGATGAGAATGGAAATCCGGATTTTGAATGTTTGGAGGCATTGGACGTTGAGCAGTTTAATACCGATATGCAGCGCCTTTTGAAAGGCGAGGAAGTGGAGATGCCGTCCTTTAATTTTAAAACCGGTAAACGGGAATATCGTGGAAATTACTTAAAGTTGGGTGAAGATGATATTCTTGTAATTGAAGGAATCCATGGACTAAATGATAAGTTGTCCTACAGCATTGATTCCAATTTGAAATTTAAGATTTACATTAGTGCTTTGACGCAGTTAAACATTGATGAGCATAATTGTTTACATACGACGGATGGAAGACTGTTGCGACGTATCGTGCGTGATGCAAGAACGCGTGGAACGTCTGCAAAGGAGACCATTGCAATGTGGTATTCCGTTCGACGAGGGGAAGAGAAGTATATTTTCCCACATCAGGAGCAGGCAGATGCCATGTTTAATTCTGCATTTTTATATGAGCTTGCGGTAATTAAACCTTATGTGCAGCCGCTTTTGTATCAGATTTCACCGGGAGAACCGGAATATGATGAGGCGAAACGTCTGCTGAAGCTTCTTGATTATATTCTTCCGGTACCGAGTGAGGATATTAACCGAAACTCCTTGTTCCGTGAGTTTATCGGAGGAAGTTGTTTTAACGTATAGGAAATAAAGGTAAGCAGGATGGATGATCGCGGCTGCAAGTGTCGTAAGACCGCAGGTGAGGAAAGTCCGGGCTTCATAGGGCAGGATGCCGGCTAACGGCCGGTGGAGGTGACTCCCAGGAAAGTGCAACAGAAAATTAACCGCCGGGAAACCGGTAAGGGTGGAAAGGCAGTGTAAGAGACTACCGCTGTTCTGGTAACAGAGCAGGCTCTGCAAACCCCATTCGAAGCAAGACCAGACAGAAGCAATGATGTGGCCCGCTAGCTTCAGGTAGGTCGCTTGAGGCGGCTGGTAACAGTCGTCCTAGATAGATGATCATTCACGACAGAACCCGGCTTATAGTCCTGCTTACCTTATTTTATAAAAAAGACATAGAAAAAAGTAGGGGATGTCGCACTTTGTACGACATCCCCTTTGCATTTACTGATAGGATTAATTAGAAAAATGTAATCTCAAATTGGATGCATGATACCTCAAGAGCAAACATTGCAAAAATCCGTGCAAAAATACCAGAAAGATTAAGAGGTTAGGAGGAAATGACATGGATACTGAATCTGTTGATGAATTATTAAAAGATGAAAACTACTTTTTTTTAGATTTTGTTCCGTATTATCCTAAAGATTCGTCGTTTTTGGAACTAGAGGAATATTTTGAAAATCGTTACTTGAAGCGTTTCGCAGAAAAAATTGAAAGGCTCGCTCTAAAACTGATTTATTATTATCCATGCGAAATATATCTACTCGAAACAACTTCGAAAAAGGCAAAGCGCATGAAACTGGATTATGAAGTCGATATAAGAAAATATTCGCCTGCCAAATTGGGAGATATTATTCGAAAGATTATTACCCTGGATTTTACAACAATGAATATAGTATTTACGTCACCGCATTTTCTCATGCAGATAAGTGGATATTTCTCAGTAGGAATCTACGGTGTTGCGGATAATGAAGAATTAAAAGAATTAATCCGTCAATTGGCGATGCAGGAAGGATTATTCTTTAAGCCGCATTTACCAAACTGAAGCGATTTCTGCTTTCAGAAAATCTTACGGGTCATATGCGGGTTTCTCCATTTTCACACGTATGCTTCCACTGTGCTTTTTCCAATTCCTACGTGTGGATTCCCGATTCGCTAAATTCACCCGTAGGTTTCAGGGATGCTTTCCCAACTTCCTACGGGTAATCCAAGCAAAATGCCATTTTACACGTAATCGTCCGTTGCCTCCTTACGTGTGGATTTTCATAAATGCCAATCCACACGTAGATTTTCGAAAATCCATCTCTAAGGCTTACGTGTGAAACCAGCGTATTCGCTGCCTTACCCGTAAGGTTTTTCATTTCACAAACTTCTGCTACGGGTGATTTCCAAAGAGGTGCAATTTACCCGTAATTTCCATAAGAAACTGCTTTCCGAGCTTAGGGCTTTCGCCCAATGGGTGGGGCTGACGCACTAAATAAGTAGTGCGAGGCCCCGTTTTTCATACAAAATATTGTATTAACACAAAAATCGGGCTACGAAAAGCCCGATTTTTGCTGTAAAATTAGTTTATGCCAATAAACAAAATCCTACAAGGAGGTTATACCGCATATTCCTTGTATCATCAAATCAAACTTCCGCTGGAAATAGATATTTCTATTCCATCTGACGATCCGGTACGCTTGTTAAGCGCATTTGTGGAGGAAATGAATCTTTCTGATCTGTACGAAACCTATGACAGAATCAGAAAAGGGCAGGAAGAAAGATTCCTCTTCAGCGTTCAATAGAAAAAACAGCAACCGGCTAACAACTTTGGGGGAAACAATAGGGAGTGCGTAGAGGGTAGTCTTGTCATATATGTGATTTTTTAGTATAATATAATTTGAATGACTATATTTTGGAAAAGAGGATATATATGAAGCTTCTGAAAGAATTGGTGGAAGGACTTGAGGTTACCTGTTTACAAGGCAGTCTGGACACTAAAATAGAAAGTTTAGAATATGATTCGAGAAAAGTTACACCGGGAGCATTGTTTGTATGCATTGACGGAACCGAAGTGGATGGACATGCGTACGCAGGTAAGGCAGTGGAAGCAGGATGCGTAGCGCTGTTGGTAACCAAGCCGGTGGAGGTGCCGCAACATGTTACAGTGGTTTTGGTAAAAAATGGCCGTCAGGCGTTGGCCTATGCGTCGGCAGCATTTTTTGACCATCCGGCAGAGAAGTTGAAGGTCATTGGTGTGACCGGAACGAAGGGAAAGACTACGACTACCTATATGGTACGTAGCGTATTGGAAGATGCCGGTATTAAGACCGGATTGATTGGTACCATTGAAGCAATTATTGGTGAAGAACATATTCCGGCGAAGAATACGACCCCGGAGTCGTTCGTAATTCAATCGTATTTTGCAAAGATGGTTGCGTGTGGCTGCAAGGCAGTTGTTATGGAAGTGTCTTCACAGGGATTAATGATGCATCGAACCGATGGATTCACCTTTGAATTGGGAATTTTTACCAATATTGAGCCGGACCATATTGGACCGAATGAACATAAGGATTTTGCGGAATACATGGCATGCAAAGGAATGCTGTTTAAGCAATGTCGTTACGGAATCGTTAATTTTGATGACCCACATACGCAGGAGGTGTTAAAAGGCCATACCTGTGAGGTGTTAAGCTATGGTTTTCAAGAGGGAGCGGATATCCGGGCAGTGAATGTTTCCCTGGAGAAGAAACCAGGGTATTTGGGCGTGGCTTACGACACAGAAGGACTGGTGAAGGATCATTTTGCAATCGATATGCCGGGTAAATTCAGTGTATACAATTCACTGGCAGCCATGTCGATTTGCCGCCATTTTCATGTAGATATGGACACTATGAAGAAGGTGTTGAAGACGGCGAAGGCGCGTGGACGTGTGGAAAAAGTGGAAACGAATCGTCCGTTCACAGTTTTGTTGGATTATGCCCATAATGCCATGGCGTTAAATAGCCTTTTGTCCACATTAAAGGAATACGAGCCGGGACGATTGGTGTGCGTATTTGGATGCGGAGGTAACCGTTCCAAGCTGCGTCGTTATGAAATGGGTGAAGTGTCCGGAAAGCTGGCGGATTTAACGATTATTACGTCAGATAATCCGCGTTTTGAAGAACCGCAGGACATTATGGCAGATATTGAAATCGGAATGAAGAAGACCGATGGCGCGTATTGTATGATAGAGAATCGTGGTGAAGCTATTTTGTACGCCGTTTCGCATGCCCAGGCAGGGGATGTGATTGTTGTGGCAGGAAAGGGCCATGAAGATTATCAGGAAATTAAGGGTGTAAAGTATCATATGGATGACAGAGAATTGATTATGGATGCCCTTCAGAATGCAGGAGAGTAAAGCATGGCGGAGTATGCCCAGATTATTGTCGATCTTTCCATAGAGAAGTTGGACCGACCCTTTACGTATCATGTTCCACAGGAACTGAAGGAAATACTGCGAATAGGTGATTTGGTGGAGGTTCCTTTTGGAAGAGGAAATCGTTCCTTGCAGGGATTTGTAATCGGGTTGGAGGACGAGCGAAGTATTTCTGCCAATATTACGGTGAAGGATATTCGAAAGAAGTTGCCGGAGAATGGAATTACCGGACACTTGATTGCGTTAGCCTATTGGATGAAGAATCAGTACGGTGGAACGTTAAATCAAGCACTGAAAACCGTGTTACCTTTAAAAAAAACGGCGAAAGAGAAGAAGGTATCCTACGTGGAATTGCTTTTGCCGCCTAAGCGGGTGCAGGAGTTACGGGAAGTTTTTCAACGGAAACATGCGGTGGCAAGATTACGACTTCTCGAGGCACTTTATACAGAAGGAGAGCTTCCGATGTCTGTCATTGGCTCGAAGCTACAGGTGTCTTCAGCGGTAGTGAAAGCATTCGAAGAAGAAGGGTATGTTGCTATTCGCTCGGAACGACGGTTTCGCAATCCTTTTTCTTTTGATGGTGGGAATTCCTATCGACCGGTGTTAAATGATGAACAACGGGCGGCAGTAGAAGGTATGTATGCGCATTTTTGTAAAAAAGATGTGCCGGCTTGCCTGCTCCATGGCGTAACCGGAAGTGGAAAGACAGAAGTTTACATGGAATTAATCCAGCGCATTGTTTCGCAGGGCAAGCAGGTGATTGTATTAATTCCGGAGATTGCCCTTACCTACCAGACGATGATGCGGTTTTATCATCGCTTTGGGGAGCGTGTGTCCATTTTACATTCCCGGTTGTCAGCCGGGGAAAGGACAGATCAGTTAGAACGGGCCAGACGCGGCGAAGTGGACATTATGATAGGACCAAGAAGTGCGTTGTTTACACCATTTGAACAACTGGGTCTCATTATTCTGGATGAGGAGCATGAGGGTACGTATAAGAGCGAAGATACCATTCCGCGGTACCATGCAAGGGAAACAGCCATTTACCGTGCAAGTCAGACAAAGGCATTGGTGGTTCTGGGATCGGCAACGCCATCCTTAGAGAGCTTTTATGAGGCTAAAAATGGTAACTATGGATATTATAAATTAGAGAAACGCTATCGAAACAGGGAGCTTCCCGCGGTGTCGGTGGTGGATTTACGAGCCGAGTTAAAGGCGGGAAACCGTTCCATGTTTAGCAGAAAGCTGCAGAAGGAAATTGCCGGTGCGTTGGGGCGAAAAGAACAGGTTATGCTGTTTTTAAACCGAAGAGGCATGACGGGTTTTATCAGCTGCAGAAGTTGTGGGAAGGCCATTAAGTGCCCCCATTGCGATGTGTCACTGACACTTCATAAGGACGGGAAAATGAAATGCCACTATTGCGGTTATGAAACGCTTCGGATGAAAAATTGTCCGGCATGTGGCTCCAGATATCTGGGTGGATTTTCTGTTGGAACACAGAAAGTGGAAGAGAGCATACAGGCACTTTTTCCAAGTGCCAGAGTTCTTCGCATGGATGCGGACACAACGAGAAGCAAAGACGGTTACGAGGCAATTCTTTCCGGATTTGCCAATCAGGAAGCGGATGTGTTAGTGGGAACGCAAATGATTGTGAAGGGACATGATTTTCCCAATGTTACCGTGGTAGGAATTTTGGCGGCAGATATGTCCTTATTGGCAGATGATTTTCGGGCGTCGGAACGAACCTTTCAGTTGCTGACACAGGCAGCGGGACGCGCCGGTCGTGGAGAAAAACCCGGAAAGGTTGTAATCCAGACGTATCAGCCGGAACATTTTGCCATTCAAACGGCGAAGCAGCAGAACTTCGAGGAGTTCTACGAGGAAGAGATTTCCTATCGGCAGCTGCTTTCCTATCCGCCATGTGGACATATGATGTTGATTCTTATGAAGGCGGAGAAGGAAGAAGAGGTGGAACAGTTAGCTCTTACAATGGAGGCGGTTGTCAATCAAATTGCAGAGCAGATGTCAGTTCTGGTAATCGGACCGGCGGATGCAAGGATTAAGAAGCTAAATAATATTTATCGAAAAACCTGCTACATAAAGGCAAAGGAGTATGACCAACTGGTTCAGATAAAGAATAAAATAGAAGCATATCGGGAACAAAGCGGATATCGGTATGGAACCGTATCCTTTGATTTTGATCCGATGCATGGTGCGTAATAGGAGGATGAAAAATGGCAATCAGAAAGATTCGCGAATTAGGTGATGAGATTTTAACAAAAACATGTAAACCAATCAAAGAGATAACCCCGCGTATTACGGAGTTGGCAGAGGATATGATTGAGACCATGTATGAATTTCAAGGAGTTGGACTAGCGGCTCCGCAGGTAGGCATTTTGAAACGCATGGTGGTTATTGATGTGGGAGATGGCCCAATGGTGTTAATCAATCCGGAAATTCTGGAGTCCTCCGGAGAACAGACCGGAGAAGAGGGGTGCTTAAGCTATCCGGGAAAAGCCGGTGTTGTAACCAGACCGAATTATGTAAAGGCAAAGGCATATGATTTAGATATGCAAGAATACATTATTGAAGGAGAAGAACTTCTGGCTCGTTGCATTTGCCATGAACTGGATCATTTAGATGGTCATATGTATGTGGAACTTGCAGGAAACACCATTCACGATGTGGTATATGAAGAAGAGGAATAGGAACGTATGAAAGTAATTTTTATGGGAACGCCGGACTTTGCAGTAAGTTCATTGGAGAGGCTGATTGAAAGTGAACATGAGGTAATTTTGGTTGTAACGCAGCCGGATAAGCCAAGGGGACGTGGAAACCAGGTCAGTTTCTCACCGGTGAAGGAAGTGGCTGTTAAAGCAGGAATTCCGGTATTTCAACCGGAGCGAATTAAAACGAAAGAGAGTATTTCATATTTGCGGCAATTTGATGCAGATGTGATGGTAGTGGTTGCTTTTGGGCAGATTTTATCGAAGGAAATCCTTACCATGCCGCGATATGGCTGCATTAATGTGCATGGATCGTTACTACCGAAATATCGTGGCGCTGCACCGATTCAGTGGGCAGTATTAAATGGCGAAAAGGTATCCGGTGTAACCACAATGCGTATGGATGAAGGGCTTGATACCGGGGATATTATGATGAAGGAAGAAGTGGAGCTTGCGGAGGATGAAACAGCAGGAAGTCTGTTTGATCGTTTAATGGAATGTGGCGCAACCCTATTGTTAAAGACCCTTGCGGCGGTAGAAAACGAAACCGTTACCTATACGCCACAGGATAATGAGAAAGCAACGAAAACCCGTTTAATTACGAAGGATATGGGGCACTTGAATTTTGAGCTGCCGGCCGAAGAAATTGAGCGGTTTGTACGTGGTATGAGCCCCTGGCCAAGTGCGTACACTAAGATATCCGGAAAAACATTGAAAATCTGGAAGTGTGCGGTTGCTGATGTAGAAGAAGAAAAGCAGTGCCTTGACCATGCGGAAAAAGATGCGCAGAGTGGTGAGGTTTTGTTTGTAGATAAACGCCATATTTATGTGAAATGTGGCGAGGGAAT
Organism: Lachnospiraceae bacterium XBB1006; assembly: GCA_900115795.1. Classification (GTDB taxonomy): domain Bacteria; phylum Bacillota; class Clostridia; order Lachnospirales; family Lachnospiraceae; genus XBB1006. The sequence goes on from FOXT01000006.1 coordinate 250,656, forward strand.
TTTGCGTTTGGATGAAGTGCAGTTAGAAGGAAAGAAACGCATGAGCTGTGAAGAATTTTTACGTGGATACCATATGGAAGAAGGTATCACATTCTAGTACATCGTTTCGTGACGGAGGTGGAACATGGGATATTATTACGGATATGGATATGGATTGGATGGAACCTATGCATTGGTGCTGATTGGTGTGATTTTGTGCCTGTTGGCATCCGCAAAAGTAAAAGCAACGGTGGCACGTTTTTCGCGTGTTTACAGTGCATCGGGAATGACCGGTGCCATGGCGGCTGAGCGGATGTTGCAAGAGGCAGGGATTATGGACGTTACCATTCGTCATGTGGGAGGAAGTTTGACAGATCATTATGACCCACGAACCAAAACGGTAAACTTGTCGGACGATGTGTACAATTCTCGGTCGGTGGCGGCGGTGGGAATTGCTTGCCATGAGTGTGGGCATGCGATTCAAGATGCAACCGCATACTTTCCGTTGACGTTTCGCCATTCGCTTGTACCGGTTGCAAATTTTGGTTCCTCAATCAGCTGGCCGCTGATATTGTTTGGTGTCCTCGCAGGAGGAATGCGAACATCAGGTGGCATGGGATATTTGTTAATTCAAGTAGGAATTTTCTGCTTTTCACTTGCTGTTTTGTTTCAACTTGTGACGTTGCCTGTGGAATTTAATGCGTCTCATCGTGCGATGCAAATGATTACCCACACGGGAATGCTGACGACAGAGGAAAGTCACATGACCCGTAAGGTATTGTCTGCAGCTGCACTGACGTATGTGGCCGGCGCGGCTTCCGCAATTTTGCAGTTACTGCGATTATTAATTATCTTTGGTGGAGGTCGAAGGGATGACTAATTCGGTAAATACGCGGGAAGTCATTTTGGATTGCTTGCTGGCAGTGACGAAAGAACAGGCTTTTTTGCATGTGGTAATGCGGGATGTTTTGGCAAAATATGCTTATTTGGATAAACGGGATCGAAGCTTTATTTCCAGAGTTTGCCACGGAACGATGGAACGGATGCCGGAACTTGATGGAATAATAAATCAATTTTCTAAAGTTTCGGTGAGAAAAATGAAGCCGGTCATCCGTCTAATACTAAGGAGCGCATTATACCAAATGCTCTATATGGACAGTGTGCCGAATTCAGCGGCGGTGAATGAGGCCGTAAAGCTGGCATCAAAACGTGGATTTTCCGGCTTGAAAGGCTTTGTAAATGGCGTGCTTCGGAATATTGACCGCAATTTGGCAACGATTTCCTATCCGTCGAGAGACCATTTTATTGACTACATGGAAATGCGGTATTCTATTTTTCCATGGATGACGAAACTGTGGCTTACGTCCATGTCAGAGGAACAAGTGGAAGCGATTGGAGAGGCGTTTCTTAAGGAAGGACCTACCTGTGTGCGGGTGATGACCGACCGAATAACGCCTCAGGCGCTTATGAAACAACTTGTGGAGCAGGGAATAACCGTTGCTACCCATGAAACGCGGGAGGATGTGTTGTATCTTTCTTCGTATGACAGCCTTGGAGCAATCAAACAGTTCCGGGATGGACTTTTTTATGTGCAGGATCCATCTTCTATGGAGGTTGCAACTGTGATTAAGCCTAAGGCGGGAGAGATTGGCGTGGATGTGTGCGCAGCACCCGGTGGAAAAAGTATTCACGCGGCAATGCTTTTAAAGGAGCAGGAGCAGCAGACGGATAAAAAGGGTAGAATTTATGCCAGGGACCTTACACCAATGAAGCTGGCGCTCATAGAAGAAAATATTGCCCGAACCGGAATGGATAACATTACGGCAGAGATAAAGGACGCAAGAGTATTGGATGAAGCGATGGTGGAGAAGGCGGATTTTGTTATTGCGGATTTGCCTTGTTCCGGACTTGGCGTTTTACGGAAAAAACCGGACATCAAGTATCGTACATCCCTTGACAATGTGAGGGAGTTGGCACAACTTCAGCAGGAAATACTTGCTGTAGTTTGTCAATATGTAAAACCGGGTGGACGCTTGTTGTATTCAACGTGTACCATTAACCGGATAGAGAATGAAGAAAATGTGGAAACCTTTTTAAAGGAACACAGCGAATTTACAAGAAAGGCACAACAACAGTTGTTGCCAAAGGATGGAAAGCAGGATGGTTTTTTCTACTGCCTGCTTGAGAAGGGAGCAAAATAAGAAACATGGAATTATCCGCATTAAGCAGTCGGGAACTTGCCGAATTAATGAATGAGCTCGGACAACCGGCGTTTCGCGCGAAGCAGATATTTGAATGGATTCATAAGAAAAGTGCGTCATCCTTTGAGGATATGACGAATGTTCCGAATAAGCTGAAAGAGGCACTGGAAGAAAAAGGATATACTTTTGTGGTACCAAAGATTGTGGAGGTGCAGGAGTCAAAGCTTGACGGAACGAAGAAATACCTGTTTGCATTATCGGATCATCAGGTGGTAGAAAGCGTGCTTATGAAATATAAGCATGGAAATTCTGTTTGCATTTCCTCCCAGGTGGGATGTAAAATGGGATGTCGCTTTTGTGCATCAACGTTGGATGGATGGCTTAGAAATCTAGAGCATTACGAGATGTTAGAACAGGTATACCAAATTCAAAAAGAAAGTGGAGAGCGGGTTAGTAACGTTGTGGTTATGGGAACCGGTGAACCCCTTGATAATTATGAAAATCTGCTTTTGTTTATACGTGGACTTAGTAGTGAGGAAGGATTTCATATTAGCCAGCGAAATATTACGGTATCTACCTGTGGATTGGTGCCGAAGATTTATCAGCTGGCAGAGGAAGAATTACAGATTACGTTGGCATTGTCCTTGCATGCATCGTCTCAGGAGGAGAGAGAAAAGTTGATGCCAATTGCAAAGACCTATGAGATTCACCAGGTGTTAGATGCCTGTCGACATTATTTTGCAAGGACAGGGCGGAGAATTTCCTTTGAATATAGTTTGGTTGCCGGGGTAAATGATTCTATTGAAGATGCAAACCGCTTGAAGAATTTAATCGGAGATATGAATTGTCATGTCAACTTGATTCCGGTAAATCCGATTAAAGAGCGAAATTATAAGCAACCAAATCGGGAAAATATTCTTAGCTTTCAAAATAAACTTGAAAATTATGGAATAAATGTTACCATAAGAAGAGAAATGGGCAGAGATATTGATGGTGCCTGTGGACAGCTTCGAAAGAAATATATGGAAAGGTAGGTGGGAAGATGAAGACGCATGCAGTAACCGATATAGGATTGACACGAACAGAGAATCAGGATTGTTTTTATACATCCGAGATGCCGGTTGGAAATCTTCCAAACCTGTTTGTGGTGGCCGATGGTATGGGTGGCCATGTGGGTGGTAAGTGTGCTTCGCATACGGCGTTGCAGGCAGTGATTGAGTATATTCGTGATGTACAGGAAACGGATCCCGGTACCATCCTTCGCAAGGCATTTTCCTTTGCAAATGAGGAAGTGATGAAAGAAGCAAAGACAAAGAACATGGAAGGAATGGGAACTACCATGGTAGCTGCAACGGTTTACGATGACCGGTTTTGGGTTGCCAATGTGGGAGACAGCCGGTTGTATATGGTAACACCGGGGGAGATTCGCCAGATTACGGTAGATCATTCCTGGGTGGAGAAGATGGTTCGTTTGGGTGAGTTAAACCCGGATGAGGCAAGAACGCATGAAAAGAAGAATGTGATAACAAGAGCGATTGGAATGATGGAGGAGTTAAAGGTGGATGTATTTGAAGTTCCACTGGAAGAAGAAGGACGAATTTTGATGTGTTCTGATGGCTTAACAAATATGATAGAAGATGAACAGATTCGTATTATTATAAATAGTCAACGCGATGTCATTGAGCGGACAGAGAAGTTGGTGGAGGTAGCCAACCAGAATGGTGGAAAGGATAACATTACGGTTGTAGTGATTGAACCCTAATGAGGTGAGGACATGATAACAGAAGGAATGAATATTGCAGATCGTTATGAGATTATAGAGAAAATAGGAGCAGGCGGAATGTCCGATGTTTACAAAGCGATGGACAATTTGCTTGGAAGAAATGTTGCGATTAAGGTGCTTAAGAATGAATACAGTGAGGATGTAAATTTTCTTACGAAATTTCGTACCGAGGCTCAGTCTGCAGCATCTCTTGAAAATCCCAATATCGTGAGTATTTATGATGTTGGAAATGAGAATAAGATGCACTACATTGTGATGGAGTATGTAGAGGGCATTACGTTAAAGACCTATATTGAGAAGAAGGAGCGCATTGGTTACAAAGAGGCCATTAGCATTGCGATTCAGACATGTAATGGTATTCGTGCTGCACATAATAAGAACATTATTCACCGTGATATTAAACCGCAGAATATTATTATTTCTACAGAAGGAAAGGTCAAGGTTACGGATTTTGGTATTGCAAGAGCGGCAACCAGCAATACCATTAATTCCGATGTTATGGGTTCGGTGCATTACACCTCTCCGGAACAGGCGAGAAATGGATATGTGGATGTAAAAAGTGATATTTACTCCCTTGGTATTGTGATGTATGAGATGGTAACCGGCAGAGTACCCTTTAATGGAGATAGCGCGGTAGCAGTGGCATTGCAGCATTTGCAGGAAGAAATCATTCGTCCAAGTGCATTTACCCCGGATTTGCCAATTAGCCTGGAGAAGATTATTTTGAAATGTACCCAGAAGAGTCCGGACAGACGCTATGCATCGGTGGATGAATTGATTGCAGATTTAAAGAAGGCATTAATCAATCCGGATGAGGATTTTGTCGTATTGGAGAGCATACCACTTCGGGAAGCAACCCGTGTCATTACGGAGCAGGAAGTGGAGCAGATTCAGCAGGGTGCGAGAAAACATGAAGAGACACGAAACGAAGTGCCTAGAAAAGAAGCCTTTGAGCATCGCGAGGGTATGACGGAAGAAGAAGAACCGGAAGAAGATGAGGATGCTCCGCTTATGAATCCAAAGATGGAGAAAGCCGTTACCATTATGGGCATTGTTGCGGCCGTTTTTATGGTGGTGGTAGTCGTTCTTATTCTGGGAACGGTACTTGACTGGTTCCATTTTGGAAAATCCGGTAAGGATGATAATAAGCAGGTGGAAGAAGATAGCAACCAGGTTGAGATGATTGATGTGCGCGGAAAGACCTTTGACGAAGCGCAGAAATTATTAAATGAGCAGAATCTTGGCATTCAGTTGGAAGGAACTGAAAGTTCCGAGGAATACGAAGAAGGACAGATTATCAAACAGAGTGTGGCACCAGGAGAAATGGTGGATAAGAATACCACCATTAAGGTAGTTATTTGCGCCGGAAAAGAAGGATTTGCGCTGCCGGATGTGAGAGGAAAAGAAGAAGCAGAGGCTACAAGTACGTTACAGTCAGAGCCGAATAATCTGGTGGTATCGGTTTCCTACAAGTATGATGAATCCGTAAAGGCTGGGCAGGTCATTTCCACTTCACCGGAAGCGGGAGCGACGGTACATGCCGGAGATACCATTACGGTCTATGTCAGTCGGGGAAGCGAAGAGGCACCTGTGCCGAATGTAGTAGGAAAGAAAGAGAACGAAGCAAAGAACGCGCTTAAGGGTGCCGGATTTAGTGTCAGTGTATCCACGAAATATGACGATTCCGTTGCGGAAGGTGTTGTAATCAGCCAGTCGGTAAAAGACAAGGCAGCAGTCGGAAGTACTGTTAAGATTGTGGTAAGTTTGGGCGCAGAGACCACCTATTATTCTTACAGCGCGGTAGTCAACAAAGCCGAAGACGTGGAAAAAGGCGGGGCAAACTATCAGGTTGCATCGGCATCCATTAAGATTACAGCGGGAGGCGCTACGGTATACAGTACCGAAACAGCTTCTTTCCCGAAACAGATTGCGGTGGACGATTTAACGGTATCATCCGGAACAATTAAGATTGTATGGACGTATGTAAACGAAGAGGATGATAGCGATACCTATACGGAAGTGGAAACCAGCAGTGTAACATTTAAGAAAAAATAGAGTGAGTATGCAAGGAAAAATTGTGAAAGGAATTGCCGGATTCTACTATGTGCATGTAGTAGAATCCGGTATCTATGAGTGCAAGGCGAAAGGCATTTTTCGCAAAGAAAAGAAGAAGCCCCTGGTTGGTGATGATGTGGAAATAGAAGGTATTGACGAAGAGACTAAGAAGGGAAACATTATCCGTATTCTGCCAAGACGCAATGAATTGCTTCGTCCGGCAGTCAGCAATGTTGACCAGGCGATTGTGATTTTTGCAGGGAAGAAACCGGATCCAAATTATAATTTATTGGATCGTTTTCTTGTTCGCATGCAGATGGAGAATACACGAACAATCATCTGTATTAACAAGGCAGATTTGTTGTCAGAAGAAGAAAAACAAGCCATTGCGGACTGCTATGCAGGCTGTGGCAGTGAGCTGTTGTTCACCAGTACCAAGACACGGTATGGTTTGGAGGCGTTGCAGGAGATTTTGAAGGGAAAGACATCTACGGTTGCCGGGCCTTCCGGCGTGGGAAAGTCATCCCTGATTAATCTATTACAGGAAAACACACAAATGGAAACCGGAAGTATTAGTCAGAAAATAGAACGTGGAAAACACACCACGCGTCATTCCCAGTTGATTCCGGTTTCCGGATCAACTTATATTATGGATACGCCGGGATTTTCCACGCTATACATAAATGAGTTGGAAAAAGAAGAACTCAAGGACTTCTATGAAGAATTTCGCGAAGTAGGACAAGGGTGTCGATTCCCGGGCTGTAATCATGTCAGCGAGCCGGATTGTCAGGTCAAGCAGGCAGTTAGCGAGGGCAGGATTGCAAAACATCGTTATGAGAATTATGTTCTTTTATTTGAAGAATTAAAAAATGTGAAACGTTATTAGGAGAAAGATTATGAATTACTATTTATCCCCATCCCTGCTGTCGGCAGATTTTGGCCGGTTGGCAGAGGAAGTAAAGACAATTGATGAAGCAGGTGCACAGTACGTGCATATTGATGTAATGGACGGTTTGTTTGTGCCAAGCATATCCTTTGGTATGCCGGTGATAAAAAGCATTCGTCCGGCGACGAAGAAGGTGTTTGATGTACATCTGATGATTGAAGAACCGGACCGTTATGTGGAAGAATTTGCAAACTGTGGTGCGGATATTATTTGTGTGCACCAGGAGGCTTGCAAGCACCTGGACAGAACCATTCAGCATATTAAGGATGTGGGATGTAAGGCTGCAGTGGCATTAAATCCAGCTACGGACTTATCCACCATTGAATATATTTTGGATCAGGTAGATATGATACTTTTGATGAGTGTGAACCCGGGATTTGGCGGACAGAAATACATTTCCTATTGTACGCAGAAGGTTCGCCGTTTGCGTGAAATGATTACACAGCGAGGCCTTGACGTAGACATCGAAGTGGATGGCGGTGTCAATCTGGACAATGTGCAGGTTATCAAAGAAGCGGGAGCAAATGTGTTTGTAGCAGGTAGCGCAGTATTTCGTGGAGATGCAGCAGCGAATGTGAAGGCATTTTTAGAAAAACTGGGATAATGAAGAAGGTTGGAATTATTACCGGTGGAACCGTAGAGAGCGGGTTTGTTGAAAAACAACTGCAAAAAGAAATGTTTGATGTACTGATTGCGGTGGATCACGGCGCAGATTTTTTCTTAAATTCGGCGTTTCGTCCGGATTACATTGTTGGTGACTTCGATTCCATTCATCCACAGACGCTTAGACAACTAGAGGCGCGTATGCAAGTGACCATTGACCGACACCCGTCGGAAAAAGACGAAACGGATACGGAATTGGCTATTATGAAAGCCATTGATTTGCAGGCGGATTGCATCGTAATTTACGGGGCAACCGGAAGTCGAATAGATCATGTGCTTGGAAATATACAGCTATTATATAAAGCTATGGAGGCGGATGTTCCTTGTTATTTAGTGGATCCGAACAATCGGATTCGTATGGCGAAGAAGGGACTTACCATAAGAAAAAAGGAGCAATACGGTTATTATGTATCGCTGATTCCTTTTTCCGCTTGCGTAAAAGGGTTGACGCTTCAAGGTATGAAATATGATGTGCAGAATTATACCTTGCCTTGCGGAATAGCCAGGTGTGTGAGCAACGAAATCCTGGCAGATGAGGCAAGCATATCGTGGGAAGAGGGAATTTTATTAATTGTTGAATCGAAGAAAGACTGAAAAGACATGGGAGGTGGTGCGTAAGTGAAGGAGCAAAAAGCATGGAAAAGAATCATTCTTGGTGCATTAGCCTTAATTTTGTTGCTTCCAATGTCAGCAGAGGCATCGGAATACGGTGCCGGAAATTCAGAAAAGTGGATGCAGGTGTATTATAGGGATGGCACGTTTCAGAAAACATTTCAGACGACCATCGGCTATACGGATTCTTATTTTACGGAACCGCCCACGAGCACCGGTGCATTGTCAAAACTGCATAAGTCTTTAGCCCATACATCCATGGTGGCAGCAGGAGCAACCTACAAACGGCATTATGCCATGAAATTAATGAAAAAATGCGGATTTCAGTGTTTGTATAGCTACGTGCATACATCAAAGAAAGACAATGATCATATATCCTTTTGCCTGGGATACAAACGTATTCGGGATTTTACATTGATTGCGGTCTGGGTAAAAGGAACCGGGTTAAACTATGAATGGGTCAGCAATTTTAATATTGGAAAAGGAAATACGCATCGGGGTTTTGCCCTTGCTGAGAAGGAGTTGGATCGAAAGGTTACCACCTATCTACAGCAAAATGGAATTGTAAGTAATTTAAAATTTTGGATTACCGGACATAGCCGCGGAGGAGCGGTAGCAAATCTTTTTGCAAAACGTATGACGGAGAAGTATACGGCATCAAGGGTTTATGGCTTTACGTTTGCATCTCCCAGGGTTTCGCTAAATGGCAGGAAGAAAGGATATGAGAATATTGTAAATTTCCTGAACCCCGGAGACTTTGTAACGGAGGTGGCACCCAAAGAATGGGGATACCAGCGTTATGGAAAAGATGTAGTTTTGCAGGCGAGAGACAAAGCAAAGATGATGAAAGCCTTTAAGAAATTAACAGGGGAATCCTATGAGGGATATACGGAGCAGGGAAAAAATGCGTTGGTGTACGCATTTGTAAGATATGGTGGTGCGTCGAAAGAGGAATACTACGAACAGGCCTATGTGCGAGGGTATGGCTATTTACCGTCGCCGTCATACTTTTTTCAAAAAGGAATTGGGTATATTCTTTCCGGACATTATCGGGAAGGACTTCGAAATGCGCTAAAAGTCGCAGTATTGAACACAAAAGCGCAACATGTATTGGGTAAACTATTTGCAGATGGTATGATTAGCGATAAATTCAAACATGCTCATGGACAGTGTGGGTATGTGCTATGGCTTGAAGCCAGTGGATATCGTTATTAAAGCAAGCAATACGGAAGGTGTAGAAAATGGAATCAACGCTTAGAAGGACCTGGGCAGAAGTAAATTTGGATGCAATTGCCCATAATTATAAAAGAATCAAAGAACGAATCGGGGAGGACGTAAAATTCCTTGGTGTAGTGAAGGCGGATGCCTATGGACATGGAAGTGTGCAGGTAAGCCAGCTGCTCGAGGATGTAGGGGCAGATTATTTAGCGGTCAGCAGTGCCGATGAAGCCTTGGAATTGCGCGTAAATGGAATTCACATGCCGATTTTGATTTTGGGACATACCCCAAAGGAGCAGGTAGGTCGCTTGATAGAATATAACATTACACAGGCCATTACCTGCAAAGCGAAGGCAGATGAATATAGTGCAGAAGCAGTAAAATGTGGTGGAACGTTGAAGGTTCACATCAAGGTGGATACAGGAATGTCCCGACTGGGGTATTTGTGCGACAACGGACATTTTGATACCGGTGTGGAAGGCATCGTGGAAGCATGTGAGCTGCCCGGACTGTGCGCAGAAGGAATTTTTACGCATTTTGCGGTTGCGGATGAATATGGAGAAGCATGTGATGCCTATACCAGACATCAGTATGCGCTGTTTACGGAAGTAATTGAGGCGGTGGAGAAGAAACGTGGTGTGAAGTTTGCAATTCGTCATTGTGCCAATACCGGTGCCGTAGCACGTTTTCCGGAAACCTACCTGGACATGGTGCGCCCCGGATTGTTGTTGTATGGATATGGGGAATTTGCACACCAATTGGGGCTTCGACCGGCAATGACAATGAAGACGACCGTAAGCACCATAAAAATCTATCCAAAAGGAACGGCCATCAGTTATGGCGGGGTGTTTGTTACAGACAAGACGACACGAATCGGTGTGTTGCCCTATGGATATGCAGACGGTTTTTTGCGTAGCTTATCGAACCGGTGCAGCCTGTACACCAAGGAAGGTCCGGCAAAATTACGTGGTAAGATTTGCATGGATATGTGCATGATCGATATTACGGATATGATGACGGTGGATGTAGGCAGCGAGGTGGAAATTTTTGGGGAGAAAAATTCCATTGACACCTTGGCAGAACTGGCGGGAACCATACCGTACGAATTGACCTGTGCAGTGAGCAAACGCGTACCGAGGGTTTATTATCGGAATGGTGCGGTTATAGATAAAGAGTTAATGCTTCGTATGTAGTGGAGAATGGTTGAAAATTATATGACAGGGGGCGGTCGGTTGAAAAACTATGAATACATTATCAAGCATTTAGAAAAAGCAATCCGCGAAGGAGATATTACGGTGTATTACCAGCCCATTGTGCGAACACCAAATGGACTTGTATGTAGTGAGGAGGCATTGTCACGTTGGAATGACCCGGTGATGGGGATGATTCCGGCTAAGGACTTTGTGCCGGCGCTTGAGGGGGCAAATTTGATATACAAGTTGGATTTGTTTGTGGTGGATGAAGTAATTCGTAAGATGAAGGTCTTAGAATCGAAGGGGCACTATGTGGTGCCACAATCGGTGAACCTCTCCTGGGCGGATTTTTTTGCACGTGATATCTTGTCAGAAATTGAGGAACGGCTGGACAGTGCCGGAATTCCAAGAGAAAAGCTGATCATCGAGATTATGGAAAGTACCCTTGCTGAGGATGTGGAGACCATGACGGCTGAAGTAAAACGTATGAAAGAGCATGGCTTTACAGTTTGGATGGATGACTATGGTTCCGGGTATTCTTCGCCTATGTTATTGCAAAGTGTGCCATTTGATTTGATTAAGATTGATAAGGAATTTATTAGAAAAATCGAAGATGGCAATCGTTCCAGGGTAATTATTACAGAAATTGTAAAGATGGTGATGGCCCTCGGCATGGACGCCATCGCCGAGGGCGTAGAAAATGAAGAACAGGTGGAGTTTTTGAAAGATATTGGTTGTTCCATGTTGCAGGGAAATTATTATTGCCCACCGATTTCGTTGCCGAAACTTCTTGAGCGATATGAAAAAGGCGAGCAGATCGGGTTTGAAAATCCGTCGGAAGCCGACTACTATGCACAGATTGGAAAAGTGGATTTTTATAGTTTGGCAGCTTTGCGTCATCAAGGGGCATCATTAAATAACTTTTTTGATACGTGGCCTATGATTATGCTGGAGTACAAAGACAAACATGTGTCCATCATGCGATATAATCGAGAGTTTAAGAAGTTTGCAAAGTGTCATTTTACCAAAGAAATCTGGGACATGAAGATAGATGTGTCGGATTATCGGGAAAGGGCGGGGGTTTATACCCTGAAAGCCATTGAGAAGTGTGCGATGGATGGTAAAGAGGTGGTATTAGATGATCGAACACGAAATGGACTAAACCTTCAGCTTTTGGTTTGGCGTGTAGCAAAAAACTCGAATAATCAGGCGTCAGCCGTTATGGTTGTTGTCTTGTCTGCAATGGATGCCTTGGTTAGCAGAAACAGCCTTACCTATAACTATATTGCAAGAGCGCTGTCGGAGGATTATAGCTATCTTTATTTTGTAAATTTGGATACCAACGAGTTTATTGAATACCGTGGAGATGGTGCGAATCGGGATGTTACAGAGGAACGTCGTGGGGATGATTTTTTTAAAGAATCATTGCAACGAGCTCCGGAGATTATTTATAAGGAAGATGTGGAGGAGTTTTTCCGGGTATTTCAAAAAGAAAATATCGTAAAGAGTTTAGAAAAAAATGGCTCTTTTATTCACACCTATCGAAATTATATGGATGGCGAAGTGGTTTATGTCACTATGAAAATTATTAAGGTACGCGATGGGCAAAATCACATCATTATTGGGATTAACAATGTCGATGCGCAGATGAAACAAAAAGAGGCATTTGAGCGTGTGAAGGCAGAGCGTCAGGCGTTCGTGCGTGTGGCAGCGTTAACTGGTGATTTTATGGCAATGTACAGTGTCGATCCGGAGAGTGGTGCGTTCTTTGAGTTTAATTCCACACAGGAATTTAAGTCGGTGGGTGCATTGACAGAAGGTTCGGATTTTTATGGTGCATCCAGGAAAAATGCAAAAAAAGTAGTGGTTAGAGAAGACCAGGAATATTTTTTTAAACGGTTTAAAGAAGAAGTAATCAAAGAAGAGATTGCCGAAAAGGGAAAATTCACCATGCAGTATCGTCTGCTGGTGGAAGGAAGGCCGGTGCACATTTTATTACGTGCGGCAATGGTGCAGGAAAAAGGAGCAAATCGAATCATTGTGGGTGTCCTAAATGTGGATGACGAGGTAAAGCGTCAGGAAGAGTACGACCGCGCGCTATGTGCGGTGACGGCGGAGGCTAACATTGATGAGTTAACCGGTGTGAAACGGAAGCTTCCGTATATGGAATTGGAAGAGGAGCTGAATGTACGTATCAAAACAGATAAGACGCTGGAGTTTGCAGTGGTGGTGTTTGACATCAATGGACTGAAAGAAATCAATGACAAATATGGACACCAGGCCGGAGATCGTCATATCATTGCCGGATGCAAGTTGATTTGCAATACGTTTAAATACAGTCCGGTATTCCGAGTTGGAGGAGACGAGTTTGCCGTGGTTGCACAAGGAAAAGATTATCAGCAGATTGATGCTTTGATGGAGCAGATAGCCGAGATAAACCGCCAGCATAAGGAGCGCGGTGAGGTGGTTGTGGCAGCTGGTATGGCAAGATTTCATAACGACAAACGGGTTGCGGAGGTCTTTGATCGGGCGGATGAAATCATGTACCGCAACAAGAAAGAATTAAAAAATAGCTAGGAGAATGACGACAATGGAGAAAATGACAGTAACCGGGGAGATGATTGCAGAATTGGTGGAGTTAATTAAGACGTTAACAGCGATTCCCGCACCCTCCCATGAGGAAGACAAGCGCGTACGTTTCATTGTGGAGTACTTAAAGGAGCAGGGGTATGCGCCTTTTGTGGATGAGGCAAAAAATGTTTACGTGGAGATGGGGACGGAAGAGGAGAAGCAAGGAGTTCATCTGTATACGGCTCATACGGACACCGTGTTTCCGGATACAACCCCCATTTCTGTGCGGGAAGAAGACGGAAAATTAATTGGCCCGGGAGTAGGCGATGATACGGCCAATGCCTGTGGGATGCTGTTATTTTTAAAGTATTTGCGCAAGTATCAGGTAACGCCCAAACACCCTGTTGCCTTCGTGTTTGACAGTTGTGAGGAAGGCCTTGGAAATTTAAAAGGAATGTGGGCAGCCTTTCGGTATTATGAAGGAAGACTGAACCGTCATATTGCGTTTGATGGAAGCACGGACCATGTGGTTCACTGTGCAGTGGGGTCAAAACGGTACGAATTGTGTGTAAAAACCGTGGGTGGTCATTCGTACAACGCCTTTGGACGGAAAAATGCGATTTTTCAGGCAGCGAGGATGATTAGCGCACTCTATGAGGTTCAGGTGTCGGATTTGCCGGGAAAAACAACCTATAATGTGGGAACCATAAAAGGCGGCACTTCGGTAAATACCATTGCGCAAGAAGCCTCGTTTTTATTTGAATATCGATCTGATCGGCAGCAGCATATGGAAGAGATGAAAAAGCGTGTACAAGCAGCATTGACCAGGGCGCTGGGAAAAGAAATCAGCCTTATGGACGGGGCCAGCTATGATATAGATGAAGAGACGACCTTGACCATACGGGTAATCGGAGAACGTCCGGGAATGGGGGATGTGGACGTAACGGCTCAGGAAGAATTGGCAAATTACGTAAAGCAGACCTTGATGCGCTATACCGGAACGGAGCCTGATTTTACAAGTGGTTCCACGGATTGTAACATTCCGCTATCAAAGGGAATTCCGGCAGTATGTTTCGGAATTTATCTGGGAGAATTGCAGCATACACGGGAAGAGTGGATTCAAATAGATTCTCTTGAGGCCGGAATGAAGACCATGTGTTTCATTTTGTCTGATGAATTTACCTTTTAACGAAAAAAGCGGGCTATGAAAAGCCCGTTTTTTTTACGATGTATGATAAAGCGGATTGATTTCCTCCCGTAGCATTTTTCTCATAAAGAGAGTGCAAAGTGCGGCGGATGCAATCTCGGCGATTGGGAAACACCACCATACACTGCTAAGGTCAAATAATAAACCAAACAGAAAGGCCACCGGCAATAATACAATAAGCTGTCTGCTTACGGATACGATCAAAGACAGCATACCGTGTCCCATGGACTGAAAGGACGAAGTACAAATAATGGAATAACCTGCCACAATAAAGTGGCTGGAGATAATTCGAAGCGCCGGTACGCCAATGGCAAGCATCTGCGGGGAGGCAGAAAACAGACCAAGCAGTTGCGCCGGAAAAATCAGGAACAGCAGGGTTCCAACGGTCATAATGCAGATGGCACCTTTCACGGCCAATTTCATTACCCCCTTGATGCGATCCGGTTTACGTGCACCGAAGTTGTAGGCAACAATCGGAAGCATTCCGTTATTTAATCCAATAACCGGCATGAAGATAAAGCTTTGAAGCTTGTAGTACGCACCAAATACGGCAACGGCAGTGTCGGAGAATTTTCCCAATACCTTATTCATGCCAAAATTCATGACGGAGCTTACGGCCATCATGATAATACTTGGAAGTCCAATGGCGTAAATGTTCTTTACAATTTTTAAAGAAAATGGATAACTCCGAAGGGAAATATGCAATTCTTTATTCTTATACACATTCATAAAAATAGCAAGAATCGCCGCAAAGGTTTGACCGATGACGGTAGCAAGGGCTGCGCCGGCTACCTCCATGCGCGGAAAACCAAATAGTCCGAATATCATAATAGGATCCAAAATGACATTCGTAATGGCTCCGGTCATCTGCGTTATCATGGATAACCGGGTACGACCTGTGGATTGGAGCATTTTTTCCAGAAATGCCTGAATAAATAAAGCGTAGCATAATCCACCTACAATTCTTGCATAGTCGATTCCATAGCGAATAATGGTCTGGTTATGGGTGAAGAACCGGAAAAACGGTCCGCAAAAACAAAACACGCTAACGGACATCAGAAAGGATGTAAGGATGGATAAAATTAATCCATTGGTGGCAATCTGATTCGCCAATTTGAAATTCTTGGCCCCAAGGTGCCTTGAAACCAATGCATTCACACCGACGCCGGTACCAATGGATAACGCAATCATTAGATTCTGAATCGGAAAGGCGTAGGAAACCGCAGACAATGCATCTTCGGAAATACTTCCAACGAAAATGCTGTCGACGATGTTATACAGTGCCTGCACTAACATGGATGCCATCATAGGTAGAGACATATCTACCAATAGTTTTGGAATGGGCATAACGCCCATTTTATTTTCAGTCTGTGTATGTTCTGACATGAAATCCTCCTTCTTCATTTGTGGGTTGTAACAGTTAATGATATCATTTTTGTAAAGAAAAATCAAGAAAGGGACTGCCTGTGCACTGTTAGTATAACAATCCACAGGGGCGATGTATGAGACTTGGGTCACATAAGTTCCAGCTTTTTTCGGTCGAGAATGGTTATTTTTCCGCGTGATAGTTTTACAAGACCTTCGTCTTCCATGTATTTTAAAATGCGGCTTACGACTTCTCTGGCAGTTCCAATCAGTTTTGCAATTTCTTCGTGGGTATAGGATAAGGTATCCGTTCCCTCCTGTAATAAAAAGCCGGCCACCCTTTGATCGGCACTGTAGAAAAGTATCTGCTGTAAAAACCAAAGCATGTCCGAGAATTTTTCGGTGGCACACTTATACAAGTACAATTCTAATTCCATATGATGCTCCAAAAGAGAGGATAATAGGGGATAGGGCACTTGTAGCACAGTGGTATCTTTCACGGCTTCCACCATAATATCCGTTGCAATGGCATCCATCAGACAGGAGGCGGTCATTAAACACAGTTCCCCGGCTTTCACCCGAAACAAAGTGATTTCCCGTCCTTCGGGGGAAACAATAAAGGGACGAAGTTGTCCTTCCTCTACAAGCATGATGCCGCTACATTCTCCTTGGCCATGGTGTATGATGGAGCCTTTTTTATATTGTCGATAAGCAGTACCTTCTGAGAGCTGTTTTTTTTCATCATCTGAAAGCGTGCTCCATAAGGGAAATTTTTCAGCTAACAGTTGTTTGATTTTTTCTTCCATATATAGGTAATTCCTTTTCTAAAGCAATCGTTCTATCGGGTATTATAAAATATGTGCGAGGTAATGTAAATAGGATAAATGCGTATAGTATTACATGAATGTCAGAAGTATGGTATAATTATTAAAGGCATGGAGAAGTGCTGAATTTAACAACTTGAGATTTATGGAGGAGAAATGAAGTATTTGAAGTGGATAAATCTAATTCCGATGGTATTGTTTATAATTCTGGATATGCTAGGAATGGCAGGTATTAATCCTATATGGCTGCTCGTTGCAGTAGCATTGGTAATTATGAATGTTTTTATGGCAAAAAGCATGAGGGAGTACCTCCTAGCTTCGTTGATTTTGTTGCTGTCGTGTGTTGTTGGAATGATACTTAACACATACTATTACTACTATTTTATAAGTTCGGATTCTGAGACACCTATTGTTGGTGCTTTTGTTGTGATGGTCTATGGAATACTTGTGCTTGTACTGACTGGAGTTGGCGCAGTTATATTAGCTATAAGGAACCGACAGAAAAGGCATTTATGAATATTACTATCGATGAAGAGTTAAATCGGGATTTTTAGAGGCAAATTATATTTCAGTTTTATAGACGATGGCAAATATCGAATTTGTAGGGGGGATAGTGATGTGGTTTTGGTTAGCTCTCGGTTCAGCAGTCTTTGCTGCACTGACATCAATACTGGCAAAAGTTGGAATTGAAGGAGTCGAATCCAATCTTGCTACGGCTATACGCACGATGGTAGTTGTTATAATTGCTTGGGGAATGGTATTTATTACGCATCAGCAAGGCGGTATCAGAGCAATCAGTCAGAAGAGCTGGATTTTCCTGATCCTGTCCGGGCTGGCAACGGGAGCTTCATGGCTATGCTATTACAAGGCATTGCAGATGGGAGATGCTTCCAAAGTAGTGCCGATAGATAAACTGTC
>FOXT01000009.1 GCA_900115795.1 Lachnospiraceae bacterium XBB1006
ATGATATCAGATTTCATCTGCAAACAAAACTAATTAGCACTGGATACAGAGGTGGAGCCTTGGAACACTCTAAGGTCCGAATTATTTGCGACTCACCTCTGTTGACATTATATTTATATATTTTGATTCACGCTAGGAGACGGCAAGATTCACGGCGGACCATTGACCTGTAGGTAACCAATCCACGTATAACAGAGTGGCCAAGGCCGGGGACTGTTAGTCTGAGGTTCTACCTCTGTACCCAGTGTTAAAATTTAAAAGAAAGGAAATGTGGTGATTTTTGCAATTTACACTTGACAAAGGTCACTTCATAACAGATGACAAGATGAAAAAACAAACGATTGCAGGGTTGCTTGCTTTATCCCTTATGCTTGCGGTAGCAGGCTGCGGTAAAACAACAGAAAGCAAGAAAGCTGATAGCAAAACAGAAAACACGCAGGAGGCTGAAACCAGAAAACTGGATATTCAGGACAGAAGCGGGAATGACATAACCCTTCCGGAGGAAGTAAAAACCATTATTTCCATGTCACCGGCAACGACACGTGTGTTGATTGACATGGGGGTTGCAGAAAAAATTGTTGCGGCAGACACCAATTCTCAGGCATCCTATGGAGATAAGCTTGGAAAAGATGTGGAATATTTTGATATGATGCAGCCGGATCAGGAAAAAATCGCTGCATTGGCACCGGATATTATGTTTACTTCCGGGATGAGTTCTAAAGAGGGTGAAGATGCGTTTGCCAATGTAAGAACGGCCGGAGTCTGTGTTGCAGATATTCCAAGTAGCACCTCAATAAAAGGAATCGAAGAAGATATTACATTCTTAGGATACTGTTTGGATATGGAAGATGAGGCTGAGAAACTGGTAAAGGAAATGGATGAGGAAATTGCAAAGATAGAGGCGATTGCGAAGACCATTCCGGAGGAAGAGAAGAAAACTGTTTTATTTGAGCTGTATACACCGTCCGCAGATAACCCAACTATCTACACTGCAGGACAGGGAACCTATATTCAGGAAATGCTTGAGAAGGTAGGCGTGGAAAATGTGGCAGCGAAGGAAGAAGGACAATGGCCGGCATTGACCGAAGAAGCTGCGGTAGGAATGAACCCGGATGTAATTTTAACAGCAGATATGTATACACCGGATGTTATCAATGTGCTTTTAAAAATGAAAGGCTGGGAGAATGTTTCGGCAATCAAGGACGAGGCGGTATATCAGATTAATGCAGATGATGTAAACCAGCCAAATCATCACATTGTTGATGCAATGAAAGCAATTGCCAAGAGTGTATATCCGGATTATTTTAAGGAGTAGATGCATGCGAACAACCTTAAAAGCAGGAATTACCATAGGAATCAGCATTGGTATCCTGGTGGCATGTATTGGAATCGGGAGCGTATCTATCCCGATTCCGGACATGCTTACGATTATCAAAGCAAAAATAAGTATGACTACCATCCCAAAGAATATTTCACCGTCCATGGTGTCTATTTTGTGGGATATACGTATGCCCAGAGCTCTAACGGCATTTATAGTTGGAGCGCTGCTTTCCGTTAGCGGAGTAATTATGCAATCATTGCTGCAAAATCCTCTGGCATCGTCTTATACGTTGGGCGTATCTTCCGGTGCGGCCTTGGGCGTTGCCTTGGTAGTGGTATGCGACATTGTTATTCCGGTGGTGGGAATGTTTCTTTTGCCGGCGGCAGGATTTGTGTTCGGATTGGGAACGGTATTATTGGTTATAGCCTTTGCAAAACGATTGGATGCATCATTAAAGAATCAAACAATTATCTTATTAGGAATGGTGTTTTCCTTATTTGTAAATGCTGTTTTAACATTGGTTTCTGCAATGAACGCGAAACATTTACAACGCTTGTCGTTGTGGCAAATGGGATCCTTTGCAGGAAGAAGATGGATGCATGTAGGGATTCTTTTGGGAGTAGCGATACCCGGTATTGTAGCCGTATTGTGGTTTCATCGGGAACTGGATTTGATGAGTTTTGGAGAAGAACAGTCTCAGGCAGTGGGCGTAGATACCCGAAAAACGAAACTACGCTTACTGATGTGGGCGTCTTTGCTAACCGGAGCGGCAGTTTGCTTTACCGGTATTATAGGGTTTGTTGATTTAACGATGCCACATGTTACAAGAAAAGTCTTTGGCGCAAGACATGGATTGGTAATTCCAATGTCTGCCCTACTTGGCGGCAGCTTCCTTGCACTTGCGGATCTTTTATCTCGAACGTTGTTAGCACCACGGGAGATTCCGGTAGGAGCAGTGACTGCCCTGGTAGGCGCACCGTTTTTTCTATACCTGTATTTCCTTGGAAGAAAGGGGAAACCATCATGCAGATAATCACATGCAAAGAGTTACATGCAGCATATGATGCAGCGCAGGTTGGAAATGAGAAGACCGAGGTGCTAAAAGGAGTGTCCTTCGGGTTGGAGGAAGGAAGAAGTGTCTGTGTTTTGGGAAGTAACGGATGCGGAAAAACTACATTGCTTCGTGCGTTGGTTGGTATGGTACCGGCCAGCGGGGAAGTTACAATTTTTGGAAAAAATATGAATGATATGAATCGCAGGGAAATTGCGAAGCATGTAGCGGTAATGACCCAGCTTTCTGAGGTTTATTTTTCTTATCGGGTTTCGGAAACCGTGATGATGGGACGATATGTATATCAGGAAGGATTGTTTGGTCGCCCTGGGAAAAAGGACTATGATGTGGTGGAACAATGCATGGATGCAGTTGGATTGCTTCCACTTCGAAATCGCGCGTTGCATACCCTTTCCGGAGGGGAATTGCAACGGGTTTTTTTGGCGAGAACACTGGCACAGCAAACGCCGATTTTAATTTTAGATGAGCCAACGAATCACCTGGATTTGCGTGTTCAGGCAGAACTGGCAGATTATCTGAAAGCCTGGTCAAAGGAGCCCGGGCACACATTGGTTGGCGTATTTCATGATATTTCCCTGGCATTACATTTGGCGGATGATGTGTTGCTAATGAAGCGGGGGCGCATTCATACATTTTGCAGCAGAGAGGAGATTCTATCCTCCGGGGCATTAGAAGAGGCATATGAGTTTGATGTATTGCGTTATCTGCGAGAGCGGGGGAAGGAATTGGAAAGTACAATATAAAGAGAGGTTCAAGATGATTGGATTAGGAACATTGATTAATACGGCCGCGATTGTTGCAGGTGGACTGGTAGGACTTGTTTTTGGAAAGGGATTTAAGCCGCGTTTTCAAGAAATTATTATGCATGCCCTGGGAATAAGTACCATGTTTTTAGGAATTGCCGGCACCATGGAAAAGATGCTTAGTGTGCAAAAAGATGGGACGATTACAACAAATGGTTCCATGATGCTGATTATCAGTCTTGCAGTAGGAGCGTTGGTGGGCGAGGCTCTGAATCTGGAGCTTCGCTTTGAGCAGTTGGGAACCTGGCTTCGAAAGATAAGCCACAGTGAAGGGGATGGCGGATTTTTGGAAGGCTTTATGACGGCTTCGTTGACGGTGTGCATTGGAGCAATGGCGATTGTAGGTGCTATTCAGGATGGAATTTACAAGGACCCAACGACTTTGATTGCAAAGGCAATTTTGGATTTCATTATCATTATGATTATGACGGCGTCCATGGGAAAAGGATGCATATTTTCCGCAGTACCGGTTTTTCTCCTGCAGGGGTTTGTAACGATACTTGCAAGAGGAATCGAGCCGATTTTAACGGAAGCAGCGCTTCATAATCTGGCATTGGTAGGGTCAGCGCTGATTTTTTGCGTAGGAATTAACTTGATATGGGGAAAAAAGATAAAGCTTGCGAATCTGGTCCCGGCGGTAATTGTTGCGGTTGCGTATGCTTTTTTACCGATTGTAGGATAATATACTTGGAATAATTACACAGCTGTGATAGAATAGTAAGTCGGAATAGATAGAATGGATGGTGAAAACCGATGGATAATCGACCGATTGGTTTTTTTGACTCCGGAGTTGGAGGGCTGACGTGCATACCAAGTTTGCAGAAGCTTTTGCCTAACGAACGGGTTATTTATTATGGAGATACGGCCAGAACGCCTTATGGTTCTAAGGCCATTGAAACAATTAAGAAATTTTCTTTTCAGATTGCGGATTACCTGGTAAGCCGAGATGTTAAGATGTTAGTTATTGCGTGCAATACCATTAGCGCAACGTGCATTGACGATTTGCGGAAGCGCTACCCTGATTTGCCGATTGTTGGTGTGATTGAGCCCATGGCTGATCGGATTATTCGTGATCAGCGTGGACGAAATGAGCATGTGCCCATTGGGGTCATTGGAACCAAGGCTACCATTGCCAGTGGTGTATATTCAGAGCTGGTGACGGGCAAGGATCCGGAGACGGAGATGTATAGTATGGCATGTCCGTTGTTTGTACCGCTGATTGAAGAAGGCATTATAGAAAATGAGATTATGGATCTGACGATTAAGCATTATCTGGATGATTTTATATCGGAGCATAGAATTCAGAAGTTAGTGCTAGGGTGTACCCATTATCCATTTTTAAAAAAGAATTTGCGGAGATTGTACCCACAGCTTGAACTGCTAAATCCATCTGCTGAGGTGATTGGTGAAGTAAAGCGTATTTTGGCGAAACGTGATATGTTAGCAGATGAGCATATGGATCGGGAGCACCAATGCTATGCCAGCGACTTATCAGAAAATTTTCAAAATATGATAGATTTGGTGTTTGAAGACGACCAGGATGTGAAAGTGAAGTTTAAGAAGTTTAGTGCAGAGCCATTGAATGAGTTGTAGAAAGTGTGAGGAAGATTATGGAGAATGCAATCGTTTTTCGAAATGTGACGAAACGTTATAAGCTCTATAAAGATGATAGACAGCGGCTACATGCTGTTTTTAATAAGCGCATCAAGCCGACCATTAAGGAAGCCATTAATGATATGTCCTTCGAGATTAAGAAGGGAGATTCGGTGGCATTGTTCGGACGCAATGGTGCCGGCAAATCCACCTTGCTGAAGATGATTACCGGAGTAATTTATCCCACAAAGGGAGAGATAGAAGTAAATGGGCGCGTAAGTGCGCTGCTGGAATTGACGGCCGGATTTGACCCGGACTTTACCGGACGGGAGAATATTTATTTCCGTGGACAGCTTATGGGAATTTCCAATGAAGAGATTAAAGAGTTAGAGGAATCCATCGTGGAGTTTGCGGATATCGGCGATTACATGGATCAGCCGGTGCGGACGTATTCGAGCGGTATGAAGGCACGTTTGGGATTTGCAATCAATGCCAACGTAGAGCCGGAGATTTTGATTGTTGACGAGGCGTTGAGTGTAGGAGATAAAGCATTTCGTTTAAAGTGCAACCAGAAGATTCGTGAAATTTTGGCATCCGGCGATGTGACGTTTTTGTTTGTAACCCATACAACCGAAGTTGCAAAGGACTTTTGTAAACGTGGTATGGTTTTAAAAGAAGGAAAGCTGATTTATGACGATCAAGTAGAGAAAGCAGCTGACTTTTATGAAGAGATGGTAGATCGCGAGATGGAAGAAGCCAAGAAGAAAAAGAAGAAAAAGAAGAAAACAATTATGCAGATGTAGGGTGGACATAAGGTTCATCCTTTTTCTTCGTTGAATAGTTGATGGGTCTATGTTACAATTAAATATTGTAGGAAAAGAAATCTAGGAGATAATTGTAGTATGAAGAAACTACTGGTGAATACAGGAAAGGCTGTTATGGGCGGTATTTATGGGCTTTTAAAGTTCTTTCCAACCAATCCTTACAAGGTATTGTTTTTAAGTCGACAAGCAGATGAACTTTCCTTGGATTTTCGCTTGCTGGAAGAGGAATTGCGAAAGCAGGTACCCGAAGTGAAGGTTGTGGCAATTTGTAATCGATTGGATGATGCGAAGAAGGGAATGATAGGATTTGCCTGGGATACCCTTCGGAGCATGGCACATTTGGCAACGGCAAGGGTATGTGTATTGGATGCTTACTGGCCGGCGGTGTCCCTTTTGCATCATAAGAAGGCGCTAACCGTAATTCAGATGTGGCATGCTATTGGAAAAATTAAGCAATCCGGTTACCAAACTCTTGGAAAAGAGTCCGGCAGAAGCCGGGAAATGGCCGAGCTTTTAAAGATGCATCGGGGGTACGATATGATAATTGCCGGTGGAAAGGCATTTAATCCCTTCTATTGTGCATCCTTTGATACAACGGAAGATAAGCTTTATAATATTGGATTGCCGAGAATTGACTACTTGTTAGAGACGCAGGAAGAGAATCGTAAGAAGGCCTATGCGGCATATCCGGAACTTGCGAAGAAGAAAGTGATTTTGTACGCCCCAACGTTTCGGCGAAACATAGATTTGGACTGGGAGCCGCTTCTTGCGGATATTGATTTTTCTGAATATGCATTTATTTTAAAAAGCCATCCGAATCAGCAGCTTTCCAGCCACAGGGCAGAGGTTATGGATTGTCCCAAGCTGTCGGCTGTGGAACTTTTGGCAGTGTGCGATTACCTGATTACCGACTATTCGGCCATCGCCCTGGAAGGTGCGGTGCTGAATAAGAAGACGTATTATTACCTGTATGACTTTGAGGAATACACAGCGAAGAATGGAATTAATGTCAATCCGTTCGAGTCCATGCCGGGATGCGCTTTTTTGGATGGAGCAACCTTGGCGAAAACGTTGCAGAATAAGCCGTATCCACAGGACGTGCTGGATGCATATCGGGCGAATTATTTGCCGGAGGATCTTGGAAACTGTACCAGGAATCTGGCTACATTGGTAAAGGAGAGATTAGGATAACCATGTATAAATTTTTGAGAGTATGCTTTAATAAATTTCGGCTGTTTATTTTATATTTTCGCAGAATTTTGTTCGTAAAGAATCATTTTCGGTGCTCTTTTTGGAAAAAACTAAGAGCGAATTTTGGAGGGGGATTCCTTGCGGACCAGTGGATGCTTTACGACTTCGATCATAACGACAAGAAGCAGTATCTGTCGGAGTTTGACTGGTATCGATCTCGCTATATCAATGCGCCTTTTGATTTTCTGTTAAATAATAAGATTGCAGCTGCGGAAATATTGAAGCAGTATGTGAGGGTGCCGGAGAGCTACATGATTAAGAACGGTGGATTTCTTACAAGTTTTGACAGCGAAGTACGAACTTATGAGGAGGTAGTGGCACTGTTAAAAGAGAAGAAGACGTTGTTTATTAAGCCTTATGGCAAAGGAAAAGGAACCGGTGTAAACATTTTGCTGTATCAAAACGGTAAGATTTTGGTGGACCGGGAAGTATATACGGAAGACCAGTTAATTACATTTTTGAAAAAAAGAGATGATTGGTTTATCAGTGAATCCATTAAACAACATGCGTATGCGGATGCACTGTACGACCAGACGGTGAACACCATTCGTATGATAACATTACGGGATCCGAAGACCAATCAGTTCAAGATTTTCTTTGCGGTACAACGTATCGGAACAAAAGCAACGATACCGGTTGACAATGGAAGCCGTGGAGGCCTGGTTTCAAAAATTGATTTGGAGACCGGAATTTTAACGGAGGCACGTTGCCTGCATAACCGCAATGTGTATAAGGTGCATCCGGATTCGGGCGCGCCGATTGAAGGGGCGCAGATTCCTAATTGGGAACACGTAAAGGAGCAGATGTTGACATTGACAAGACGATTCCCGTATATGTATTTTATTGCATGGGATATTGTGCTTGATGAGAATGGAGAGATTTGTATTATTGAAGCCAATACGTCTTCCGGTGTGAATATTATCCAGTTATGGGGTGGACAGCGAAACGATGAACTTGGAGATTTTTACCGCCATCACAAGGTGATTAAATAAGGAGTGAAGGAATGAGATATATTATTATGGCCGACGGCAAAGGGAATCGTTGGAATAATTTTCACGATATGCCGAAGCATTTCATTAAGTTTGGCGATGAGACGTTATTGGAGCGCACCGTACGCTTGATTCATCAGTTTGAAAAAGAAGCAACGGTTTATATTACCAGTCATGATCCCAGGTATGAAGTAAAAGGGGCCACCCGTTACGAACCATTGCATAATGTTCTGGAAATAGATCGGTTTACAGAGGAATTGATTGATGATAATGTGTGTTTTTTGTACGGCGATACATTTTACTCAGAAGAAGCCATGGAGTTCATTGTAAATACACAAGTTTCCGATATCTTATTCTTTGGAAATGAGCGTTCCATCGTGGCAATCAAAGTGAAGGATGGACGATTATTCAAGCAGCATGTGGATTATGTGAGGCAATTGTTTACCTTTGGCGAAATTGATACCTGCAAGGGATGGCAGGTATATCAGTCGTTTATGGGATTGCCTTACAATAAGAAACAGATTGGAGAGAAGTATATATACATCAAGGATCAGACACGAGACTTCAATACACCAAGCGATTTAGAAGAGAAGGAGAAGAAATTATGAAAAAATTAGTGGCTTGTGCGTTGGCAGGGATGCTGACAGTTAGTGTTCTTGGTAGTGTGGCAGGAAAGAACGTTTATGCGGAAGATGGAAAGACGGTTTATGTGGCCAGTCATCAGATAACCGTGCATACAGAGAGTGAGACCGATTCGCCGTCAGAAATGATTCCGTACCGAACGGCACTCATTGATACAGGAAATTCTTATGGAACGTGGAAAGAGTTAAACTACAATGGAAAGACGGTTTGGTGGTATCCTTCTAACGGGGAGTTGAAAGAATCTCTGCCAGAGACCAATTATACCGGAAATAACAAGTATCAAACGAAGGCATTGTCAATTGCAAAAAAGATTTATACAGAGTGGAAAACGGGATATGGACATAATGCGTCAGATGGAAAGGTGCATTCGGATGGAAAATATTACTTTGACTGTTCCGGATTCGTGTCCTATGTTATGGATCATGCAATGCAGAGTGAATTACCGGTTTATAACATTTCTGCAGACATTGCTGAGTTGTATAAAACAAAAAATATTTACAACAAAGGATTTGCCGGTGAGTGTAAAGTGAAGACGGTTTGTGAGGGAACCCTTGATGAGGATAAATTGCAACCCGGCGATGTGTTGTTTTTCACAATCAACGATAAAGATGGAAAGTGTGATCATTGTGGTTTGTATTTAGGTAATGGTGAGATGATGCACAGTACCCATAATTTCGGTGGAAGTGTTCGCTTGATGCCGATTCATGGATTTTATGATCAGGTTGATAAAGATCGAGACATCAATAGATTCATTGCGGCAAAACGTTATCTGCCAACAGCAGTAAAGGCAGCGAATAAGAAGGCTTATGCGGCAGCCTCCACAACCACGATTTATAAGAACTTTGGAGAAAACGCAAAGAAACTTACATCCATTCGATTAATGAAACCGTTAACGGTTTTGTACACTGATAATGGAAACTGGGCATATGTAAAACTGGCAAATGGAAAGAAAGGATTTACCTTACTGGACAATATTTGTACGAATCTGGAAGGAAAAGGTATTTCCTGTACTGTAAGAAACAATGGACTGAAGCTTTTTACGAAAAAGTCCCAGAGCGCAAAGAGCATTACGTTAAATAAAGGCAAGAAAGTGAGCTTGCGTGGACAAAGCGGTAATTATTACAAAGTAAAATATAACGGAAAGTATTATTACATCTATACGCCAAAAAGTATAGCAGATAAATTAACAACGTATTAATAAGGTGGTAAGCAACGTGATAAAGAGAAATTGGAGATTTAAGATTTTAACATTGGCAATTGCGGGAGCACTTCTGTTTGGAAGTGCTCCTGTGTACGCAGAAACCCCGGATTTAAACACGGAAGAAGCGCAAGAAGATGGTACGGTGAATCCGGAGGAAGAGACACCCGAAGAACCGGAGATTCATTCCATTCCGATGAAGGTGTGTGTACGGTCGTTATCGTTGTATCTTGAGCCAAATACGTATGCGGCAAGCATTGCAGTTCCTTATCGTGAAGAGGTGGAAGTGACGGATTATGCGATTCCGGACGGATCCGCCGAGTGGATTATGGTATACTACAAGGACAACACATACTATATGCAGCGAAATGACGAGACAGAAAGCTTGTCTGCATATATGCCGGAGCCGGCGTATCGTGGGAATACACCGTATCAGCAGCGTGTCATGGATTTATTAAAAGATATTGTAGAGAATTGGAAAACCCAATATGGACATAATAGTTCTAACGGCGTGCCAAACAAGAAAAAGGTATATACATTCGACTGCTCCGGATTAGCGGCGTATACAGCAAATCAGGCAATGCAGCCATTTATGCCGGTATATCGTCTGTCTACAAGTATTATCAATCTTTACAATATGGATTTGATTTATAACGAAGGATTTGAAAATGAATTGCGGGCAAAAACAGTGTGCAGTGGTACCTTGGAAGAATCCAAATTAGAGCCGGGCGATGTACTTTTCTTTAACTTATATACCGAGGAAGATGGAACACAGAGTGCAAAGGGATACAACCACTGTGGAATTTACATTGGAAACGGAGAAATGGTGCACAGTAGCCATTCTTTTGATGGAAAAGTGCGTGTTATGCCAATCAGCGGAAT
This sequence comes from Lachnospiraceae bacterium XBB1006, assembly GCA_900115795.1. GTDB lineage: Bacteria > Bacillota > Clostridia > Lachnospirales > Lachnospiraceae > XBB1006. The sequence continues at coordinate 10,576 of FOXT01000009.1, forward strand.
ATATGAGAAAAATTTTGTATTGGCAAGACGTTATCTGCCGACACAGGTATCAACACTTACAGAGCATTATTATACTACCTTAACCGGAACGAAAATTTATAAAGAGCGAAGCACCGCTTCAAAAGTAGCGGCAGTGATGCCAATTGAATCCCCGGTAGATGTGATGTGTTTTGGACCGGGTAAGTGGGTATATGTGAAGACTGGTACCGGTGTTTGCGGATTTGTGATGAAGAAGAATTTATGTAAGAATTTTGCAGAGCAAAACATCATGTGCTATGTACGTACATCGTCTGTAAAACTGTGCCGTCTTTTGACAACGAAAAAAGACTATATGTATATCAGTCGTGGAGATGTGGTGCAGTACATTGGACGTGTTGGCGCAAGTGATTATTTTGAAGTAAGCTATGCCGGACAGAGGTTTTATATTTACAGTAAAAATGGCATTAAGAAGAAATTAAGTACCGGAGTGGTCTATCCGGATTAAAAGTTTTGCTTTTCAATATGGATAAAGTGTGGTAAAATTTATAGATTGTAAAAGCATGAACCAAAGGAGTGAAAAATATGTCTAAGGCGAGTAGACGTAATGACCTATATGAAGACCAGAAAGAGGCCCTTCAATATTGGAAGGGGAAGGTTAAGAAGAATAAGAAATCAGGGGAAGCAGTAGCCAATCAGACATTGTATTACAAGAAGGGATTTTTGCCGGGAACAATTCAGGATTTGGATATTACCGGCGATGCGTATTTAAAGTATATATCATTACGCGATTACTATCAGGTAATTTATTCCGGATTCGAGTCATCAAAGTTATTAAAGAGTAGCATTAACCGTGTAAGCTATGAATTGAGAGACAAGAGCTATTCCTACAGTATTCGCGTATATTTACGTAAGTCGGTGGGACAACTTCCGACGATTTTGGACGCGTTCATTTATGATGGAACAACCGGCACGTATGTAGAGCGCGTGGATATGGACAAGAATATTAAGACCAAAGAAGCAGGTTTTACGAAGGAAGATTTCGTAGAGGTGTATCGACGAATTGGACAGGTTTTACAGGAAGATGAGTCGGTACGATTTACCGCGTTTGAATATGTGAAGGTGGAAGGAAAGGTTCTTTTGAATCAAATGTTCCTTTTGCCACCTTATCCAACGGGTATTGGATTTCATGAGGATGCCAATGAGTATTTGATGGGAATTCGCAAGAAACAGATTTGGACATTCAAGCGGTATCGCAAGAGTAAGTTTAGCAGAAGATGGCATCGTCTGTTTTTTAATTTCACACGATTGCGTCTTGTTTCTCGCGGATTTACGGCGAAACGTGCGGAAATTTGGTTGTTGAATAAGGCTGTAGATGCGGAAGTCATGAAGTATGAGCCGGGAAGCATGCGAAGAGCAGCATATCGTAGTGGGTATACCTTAGAGGCTGCTAAGAAGCTTCAGATTACGGCGAAAGACGGGGCGCAGTATATTTCTGAGAAGGACTACTACAAGTTGATTCCAATCAATTTGAAATACCAGAAGTGGATTGCAACACTGCCGACGATTTATTATGTATTTAAGCCGTTTAGAGAGTATATGGCAGAGTTCTATTATCATGTTATGCCACGTGACGGGAAGGCTTTGTTTATTCCGTATGCAAATCAAACGGAATCGGATGACTACTATAAGCAGATTAAGGCTCTTTTGGAAGAAAAAGGAAGTATTTCCGTTGTAAACACCTATGGAAAACGTATCGTAGATTTCCATTATGTGGATGGAAAGTATTTTGCAGGTAACAAAGAAGTAGACTATATTTATATTTGGAAATACATTACCAAGGCGAAAGATGAATTGCTGTTAGTGGAGACGGTGGATGATTCTTATAACAAACATGGTTCCGGAGCAATGCGAAAGGCACCGAAACTATTCCTGTACGTTTATAATCGCAATGGACAGGGTGCAGCAATTGGAGGCGCAAGTTTGCGCATTTATAACGAACTGGGATTCTATCATTCCTACGAAGTAGATTTTAAGAAGGGATGCTATAAGGATCGCAATGGCAAGTATGTTCCGGTGGAGCGTTGGGAAGAAGTAAGCGATTTAGTGGAACGGATTGGACGACATGTACCACAGCTTGAATTCTTTGGTATGGAGATGCTTTTGCGACAGGACGGTATTCAGATAAAGAACATGCTGAATCATCCGGACTATCGTACCGATGCGCGTTTTTCTGATGAGCTGGTTGCATTCTTCAAAGAAAAAGCAAACGAAAAGAATGCCTTTTACGGAAGCACCGGTAATGCCACAGAACGTGGAAAAAATACCGGAAAACGTCGCTTCAAGCATCGTATGGCACAACTATTTTATCCAAAGGGATTGGTGCCATACATTAGTGTAACCTGGCCGCGCGATATTTGTAAGGATTTCTTTAACAATAAGGATTGCGATTTTAAGACAAAAATATGGGCTTACAGACATGGATTTTTGTCCTATCGTTTGGCGCAATATGGTATCACCAAGGAAAATTGGGAAGATTATATCTCTGATTTTGAATATAAGTGGTTACGTCATATCAACCCTTATTATAAGACATGGATGGAAGATAAGATTACACTGAAGTACATTGCAAACCGTTATAATCAGTATTTCCCTGAGTACTATTATCATGTTATATGTAAGAACGGGGAAATGAATATTATTCCGTTGATGGATTGTCCGGAAGGAAAGGATAAGACGTTAACATCCATCATTGATTTGGTAAAGGAGAAGGGATCCATGGCATTTAAGCCGGATGAAGGATCTCACGGAGATGGATTTTTCCGTTGCGACTATAAAGATGGCCAGTTCTTTATAAATTATGAGCCGTGTACGGAACAGGATATTATTGACCGATTGTCCGTAAATGACAGTGCACATATCGTAACGGAATATATTCAAATGCACCCGCAGTTAAAGGAAATTTATCCGGGAGCAGTGAATACCATTCGTATGATTGTGTTTAAACGGGATGGCGTGCATCCGGAAATCGGAAATTCCTATATTCGTATTGGAACGTCAAAGACGGGAGCCATTGATAACATTTCTGCCGGCGGTATGTTTGCAACCATCAACAGCGAAACCGGTGCATACGGAAATGCAAAGCTTTTTGTGGATGGAGATATTCACGATTGTGAACGGCATCCGGATACCAATGTTTTGATTGAAGGAACCATTCCGAATTGGGAATTAACCAAGAAACTGGTACTGGATATTGCCAGTGAAATTAAAGAGTTAGAGTGGTTTGGTTTTGACCTTGCGGTTACGGAAAATGGAATTAAGATTCCGGAGATTAACCGTTCTCCGGATTATCCGAAGATGGAATGTTATACGAGACCAACCATTGATTATTTGCTTTACAAGTTGGATGAGAAGAAGAAACGATTTGGTTTTGACCGTCATCCAAATCATACACTGGTACACTTGCCTTATCGTGAGCGACCGGTAAAATAGGGACTGGGTGGATATGAAAAAGAGCGAAACGAGCATGTATGTGGAGATTATAGCAGAGCAGCTTGGCATTTGTCAGGCTGAAGTTGAGGAACGCATTGCACATGCAAGGAAAGTGTATCATATTCCGTTGAAATATTATGCAAATCACCGTCTGTACCTTGCAGACGGTGATGAAACGTTAAAGATGCATGAAGAGCGTATGATAGCAGAGCGGGAGAAGATAACAAAGCGATTATCGAAGATAACGGGGTGGACATTGGACCAGGCACAAGCCTATCTGCTTCATATAACCAATACATTTCATATTACAGGGAAAGAAGTTATGGACAGTCTTCTTTACGAGAAGACAGATGAAGAGATTGCAGCTTGGAAAGAAGAAAAACTGGCACGGGCACAGGCGCGAATTACGCGTATTCAGGAAAAGACCGGATGGAGTGAATACGAAGTGCGAAAGCATATGGCAAAGTGCAAAGCAGTTTTTGGCATCGCGATGGCGAATTACGAGAATACCCGTTGTTATGAGTTGACGGATGCAGAACTTTCTACGTATGCAAACCTGGAGGATAGCCGTAGACTCTGTGAGAAGTATATTACCGTGGATACGGATGTGCTGAAGGATAAACAGCTGTTTAATGAGACATACAGGGAATTTCTGGGAAGAGATTTCTGGGTAAACCGCGACAGTGATTATGCTTCCTTTAAGAAGTTTCTCAGATGGAAACGGGAAGTGTTTTGTAAGCCCATCGATTTGTTTGGCGCTCATGGAGTATTTAAAAAGCGGGTACCCTTTGGAAGAAAGAAAGAACTGTATGCGTTTTTCGAACGGGAACCTAAGATGCTGGTGGAAGAGGTAATTAAGCAGCATCCGGAGATGGCTGCATTTTACGATGGAAGCATTAATACCGTTCGTGTATTTACGATTCTGAAGGATGATCGGTTTGATGCATTCGCTGCGTTTGTACGGTTCGGCGTAGGCGGAATCGCTGATAATGTATCAGCCGGTGGAATTGCCTGCGGTGTGGATCCGGTAAGTGGCGAGATTATTACACCTGCAGTAGGAAATGAAGGGATTTTATATCAGAAGCATCCGCTAACCGGAAAGAGATTTGAAGGATTCCGAATTCCGTATTGGCAGGAGATATTAACATTGACAGAACAGGCACTTCGAAAAGTGGATGGCGTCAATTACGTTGGCTGGGATGTAGCAATTACGAAGCGAGGTCCTATTTTGGTAGAAGGAAATAACGTTCCATGTTTAAGTATCTACCAAAGCCTGTTTGCCTATCGTAAAGAGGGACGAAAATTCACCTATGCGAAGTACCTTGAAGAATAGAAATTGAGGAAAGTATCATGAATACATTGAAAACAATTGTAAATGATCATATTGCATTTCGGCATCAAATTGGAAAATTGGCGCTGACAGATTTGAAAAAGGAATATAAGGGAGCGTTGCTAGGACCGTTCTGGCTGTTCTTAAAACCGGCGATTCGTATCTTTGTATACTATTTTGCATTTGCCATTGGACTTCGACAGGGATCACCAATTGAAGGATATCCGAAGTTCTTGTGGTTGTTGGCAGGATTGATTCCCTGGTTCTTTATGCAGAGTATGTTGCCGGGGGGATCAAATTCTTTAAGACGTTATACGTATTTGATTACCAAGATAAAATATCCGATTTGTACCATCCCGACCTTTGTGAATTTGTCTGAATTCCTGATTCACTGCATGTTGGTGGCAGTAACGATTATTATATTCATGCTGTTTGGCTACATGCCGGATATCTATTATTTACAATTGCCACTTTATATGTTGATGATGTTTATGTTTTTCAACAGTTGGGCGTTGTTCGCGGGAATGCTGGGTGCGATTAGCAGGGACTTTCATAATTTTATAAAGTCCATTACCATTGCGTTTTTCTGGTTATCCGGAATTCTGTATGCCGCAGATAAGATTGAGATTCAATGGTTGCGCCGGTTGATGTTGTGGAATCCGGTAACCATTATTGTAAATGGTTTCCGTAATTGCTTGATTTACAAAACATGGTTCTGGCATACGCCAAGACAGATGCGCAATTTCATTATATTGTATTGCTTGCTGACAGGAATGGCACTGTGGGCGTACCGGAAACTTTACAAGGATATTCCGGATGTGTTGTAGTGTTAAAGATGTGTTGTAGTGTTAAATAAGCAGTGATTCATTCATTGACTGAGCGCTTGCGCTCGTACAAGACGTAGCGGTACATAAGCATCGAAGATGCTAAGTACCGACGTCTTGTAAAGTCAGTCAATTGAATGAATCACTACTCAAACACTGCAACGCATCGCGGAAGGCACGTGAGAATGCCGCGGCTTCCAATGTTTTTTGTATTACCTGCAAAGGCGGAGGAGGACTTTGGCTGCCGTCAGTACTTAGGTGGTCGCGTCAGGGAGCACCTTATGTACTGCTACGGCAGGCATGGAGCGCGAGCGTTCCGACGAATCCTTTGCAGGGAATATAGAAATGACATTGGGGGACACGACATGTATAAACTATTTTTAGTAGAAGACGATTCCGGCATCGCCGAGGCAATTGCTACGCAGGCTGCGATGTGGAATTATGAATTGTATAGAGCTGAGAATTATCAGGATATTATGGCAGAGTTTTCGAAGGAGGCACCACAGTTGGTGCTTCTGGACATTACTTTGCCCTTTTTTAATGGATACCATTGGTGTACGCAGATTCGAAAGGTGTCGCAAGTCCCCATACTCTTCATCTCGTCAGCCGGAGACAATATGAACATTGTGATGGCTATGAACATGGGAGCGGATGATTTTTTGGTAAAACCCTTCGATTTCAGCGTGATGATGGCAAAAATCCAGGCACTTTTGCGAAGGAGCTATGACTTTGCCGGGAGTTTGCCGGTGATGGAGCACAACGGAGTAATGTTACATACCGGTGAACAAGTGGTTTTGTACGGAGAGGAACGATTGGAGTTAAGTAAAAACGAGTATCGTATTTTACTTTGCCTGATGGAAAATCGTGGACAGGTCGTAAGCCGGGAAAAATTGATGCAACGGTTGTGGGAGACCGATTGTTTTGTGGATGAAAATACGTTATCCGTCAATGTGAACCGGTTGCGGAAAAAATTAGAGGGTATTGGTGTAAAGAACTTTATTGCAACGAAATTCGGAGAGGGGTATCAGATTTGAGGCGCTATTGGAAAGAACGAGGCGGAATAATTTTATTTTTCATTATGATGGGAATCGTGTTTGCGATTAGCTTCTATTTATTTGCATTACCGCTCCTGGCGGTGATTTATCCCTATGGAATTGCCGGGGTTCTTGGAATCGTATGCCTGGTTATCGATTATCGGAAAAAGAAAGTGCTTTGGAAGAAAGAGTGGGAGAAGGAGCAGGAAATCCTGGAAAGACAGCAGGAGTATCGGGAGCAGGTAGGACGATTTGGGGACATGATGGATTATTTTACAACCTGGGTGCATCAAATTAAGACGCCGATTGCCTCCATGCATTTGACGCTGCAAAATCAGGATACTACCTTGTCGCGGCATTTATTGACGGAGCTCTTTTATGTGGAACAATATGTGGGCATGGTGCTTGCGTATCTTCGGTTGGATTCTACCAGCACGGACTATGTTTTGCGTCAGATATCGGTTGATGGGGTGATCAAAGAAGTATTACGTAAGCTGTCACGGCAGTTTATAGAAAAGAAACTCTCTCTTACCTATGAAGGGACGACGTTTGTTACGATTTCGGATGAAAAATGGCTGGCATTTGTAATCGAACAGATTTTGACGAATGCAATCAAATATACCAGAGAAGGCGGAATCACCATTACGGTGTCAAAAGAAGGGGTGCTAGAGATTTGCGACACCGGAATCGGAATTGCATCCGAGGACTTGCCCCGCATTTTTCAAAAGGGATACACCGGCTACAACGGACGGAGTGATAAGAAGGCCAGCGGGTTGGGGTTGTACCTGACAAAGCAGGTATGTAATAATTTAAAGCATGAGATATCCGTATCTTCCAAGGTGGGGTGCGGAACCTGCGTGCAGATACAGTTGACACGACCCACCGGTAGATTGGAATGACAGAGTTCTTACAGCAGTGTAAGATTTGAGGCGGAAATTGTAAGACCTTTCGATAGAGGCAGATTTCCGCCTTTGCTATACTATGTTCAGAAAGAGCAAAGAATAGTAAAGGAGAAAAAAGATGAGTATGTTAGAGGTACAAGGTCTCAAGAAAACCTATAGCACCCGCTTTGGTGGTGCAAAAGTAGAGGCATTAAAAAATGTTGGATTTGAAGTTGATGAGGGCGAATACGTTGCCATCATGGGGGAGTCCGGTTCGGGAAAGACGACGTTGTTAAACATGTTGGCAGCAATTGATAAGCCGACCGCCGGCAGTGTGAAATTAAAGGGAAAGGAGTTAGCAACAATTCCGGACAAAGCGTTGGCCTCCTTTCGAAGAGAACACTTGGGTTTCGTGTTTCAGGACTTCAATTTATTGGACACGTTTAGTCTTAAAGATAATATTTTTCTTCCACTGGTGCTTGCAGGGCAAAAGTACACGGAAATGGAAAGCCGATTGCGCCCCATTGCGAAGGCGCTAAATATTCAGGAATTACTGGAAAAATATCCTTACGAGGTATCCGGAGGACAGAAGCAGCGTGCAGCAGTGGCAAGGGCAATCATTACAAGACCGGAGCTTTTGTTGGCAGATGAGCCAACCGGAGCATTGGACAGTAAGGCTACGGATGAGCTTTTGGCTTTATTCGGGGAAATCAACCGTGCGGGGCAGACCATTGTAATGGTAACCCACTCGGTAAAAGCGGCCAGTCATGCAAACCGCGTGCTATTTATCCGAGATGGAGAAGTATTCCATCAGGTGTATCGCGGAGAGGATAACAACGAAGCGATGTATCAGAAGATTTCAAACACGCTGACGCTTTTGACAACAGGGGGTGAATAAAGATGGGAAAACATATGTATTTGCGTATGGCGAAAGATGGTATGCATAAGAACCGTCAGATGTATTTTCCGTATTTATTAACCTGCGTCATTATGGTAATGATGGATTATCTGATTGTATACCTTGCAAGCTGCAAAACCTTGAGCATGGCAAAAGGAGGAACTTCTGCACAGGGTATGCTGGGGTTTGGTGTAGCGGTAGTGGCGATTTTTGCGGTATTCTTCCTGTTGTATACCCACTCGTTTTTGTTAAAGCAGCGAAAAAAAGAATTTGGACTGTATTACATTTTGGGATTGAATAAGCAGAATCTATTACGCATCTGCGGTTGGGAAACCCTTATTACTGCAGGAATTTCTCTGGCAGGAGGGTTGTTTTTGGGAATTTTACTCAGTAAAGGGGCAGAACTTTGTTTGGTGAAACTGATCCAGGGGGAGGTAATCCTTCGCTATGAAATTTCCGTATTTGGTATAGTAAAGACGATTGTGCTGTTTGCTGCAATCTTTGTGCTACAGTTTGTGGGCGCGTCCTGGCAAATGATGCGTATGCAGGCAGTGAATTTGTTGCACTCCGATAAAATGGGAGAAAAGCCGCCAAAGGGAAATGCGCTGTTTGCTATTGGCGGAGCCCTACTTTTGGGAGGCGCTTATTATCTGGCGGTGACCATTGAAGAGCCGGTTCGTGCGATTTCCATTTTTTTCATAGCGGTACTGATGGTTATTGCAGCGACCTACGCTTTGTTTATTGCCGGTAGTGTATTTGCATGTGGACAAATGAAGAAGAAAAAGGGATTTTATTATAAACCAAATCACTTTGTTTCGGTGTCATCTATGAGCTTTCGTATGAACCGCAATGGTGCAGGCCTGGCATCCATTTGCATTTTGTCCACCATGGTTCTGGTAACCATGAGTACCACAATTTGCATGTACATTGGTTCGGAGGAAGCGGTGAAAATGCAATGCCCGAAACAGATTAGTGCGTCTGTTCGATTTACGAATTCAGAATTGCCTATTGCAAGTGCCGTAGAAGGGTATCGAGAGTGTATTGAGAAGGTGATTGAGAAAAACCGGGTAAAGGTGACAAAAAAAGCGGATTATTTGGAAGGAACCTTTATTGCAGAGGAAAAATCCGGGTATCTAAATACTACAGAAGCGGATTTTCGAAAAGGACTGAAGACGGGAAACTGTTACATGGTGAGTTGGATGCCAGTGGAGGACTACAACAATAACTACCGGAAAAAGGTAAAATTGGCGGCGGACGAGGTGCTGTTAGATGATCCGGATAATGCCTACAAGGGAAAAACAATTCGCTTTAATGACGGTGCCGTTTACAAAGTAAAGCGGGTGTCGACAAGTGGAGCAGAAAATTTTTATGCAAATGCAGCGGGGTATCCGCCCCTTCGTATCTACGGTGGCCAGGTTCCTGAGGGAGCAATGCTGATTTACCATTATGATGTGGACACAACCTTAACGGATGAAGAAAGCGGAAACGTATCAGACCGGATATTAGAAAAAATCAGTAACTATCATGTGCCGGGAAAAACAGTTCAGGAAATGCAGCAGGATAATATTTCCCTGGATGTACGGACCCAAAAGGAAATGAGGGATGGCTTTCTGTCGGAGTTTGGGGCATTGCTGTTTTTGGGATGTTTACTTAGTTTGGTATTCTTAGTAGCAACGGTGTTAATTATCTATTACAAGCAGATTGCGGAAGGATATGAGGATGTCAAACGATTCGACATCATGAAAAAAGTGGGCATGACGGAGCGGGAAATCAAGAAGAGTATCAATTCCCAATTGTTGATGGTATTTTTCATTCCACTGGTAACGGCAGGACTGCATTTGAGTTTTGCGTTTCCGTTAATTGAAAAAATCATTATGTTAATGGGAATTTGTAATCGTGTGTTATTAGCAGGAACGTCTGCCATTGGATTCGCGGTATTTGCAGGATTCTACATGATCGTTTATAAGATGACAGCAAACGAGTATTACAAAATTGTGCGATAAGAAACGCGTTAGAGGATAATTAGTAACTATCTCTGTTTTATGTTACAATTATGATATGGATTTGGGCGAATAGTAGGAACTAATTTACGTAGAATGTGTAAATTGGTTCCTATTTTTGTATAACGAAAATAGTATGATGGGCAGGTGCATTGGGAAAATTGCACAAAAACAGCGGTGCCGATTTGTGGAACCGGATTCTTGTGCAGCGTTTCCAAAACATGCTACAATGAAGGAAACTAAGAGAAGGAGAAAGGTTTCCAAAGAGAGGGCGACCGGTGGAAGAAGTTGAAGAATGCAGAAGAGATTCAGGCAGCAAAGGCGAAGGTGCTTGATGCCACACTACGTGTGTTTAATGCGAAAGGCTTGAAGTTCACCATGGATGACATTGCTGCGGAAGTTTCCATGAGTAAGAAGACCATTTACGTGTTGTTTGAAGATAAGCAGAGCATGTTTATGGCAATGGTTGATTATTGTTTTGATGGGATTAAGGAAGGGGAAAGGAAAGTACTTGAGAATCCAAACCTGAATACAGTGGAGAAGATCCGGACAATTTTGGGGGTTCTGCCGGATGGATACAAGGATGTAAATTTCTCCCTGCTATATGAACTACGGGAGAAATACCCGGATATTTACGATGCGGTGGAAGAACGGTTAGAGACCGGATGGGAGGGCACAATTGAATTGTTAGAGCGGGGAATGCGCGAAGGTGTCATTCGGCCCATCAATGTAGCGTTGTTTAAATCCGTATTCGAAGCGGCATTAGAACAGTTTTTCCGAAGAGATGTGTTGGTACGCAATCAGATTGGATATGCCGATGCATTGCAGGAAGTGGTGGATATTCTGGTAGACGGTATCCGTGCTTAGAGAAGGAGACGAAACAATGCGAGAGTATATCAATAATGGATGGCACTTTGGAACGGAAGAGGTGCGTCTTCCACATACGGTGAAAGAATTGCCGCTCCACTATTTTTCAGAGCAGGCGTATCAAATGGTATCGACCTATGAGAAAAGATTACAGGCCAGACCGGAGTGGAAGAACAAGCGGGTGTTTGTTACCTTTGAGGGGGTTGCACATAAGGCAGAGGTGTTTTTAAACAATGTAAAAGTTGGGGAACATGCCTGTGGTTATACGGCCTTTACGGTGGAGCTGACAGATGTGCTATGCTATGACAAAGAGAACCGTTTGGTAGTATCGGTGGATAGCCGGGAGAGTGTGAATGTTCCGCCGTTTGGATTTGTGGTTGACTATTTGACTTATGGGGGCATCTACCGCGACGTCTATCTTGAAGTGAAAGAACCGGTTTTTGTGGAGGATGTATTTGTACGTACCACAATGCTTCAACAGGAGAAGAAGCAGGCGGAACTATTGGTGGATGTGACCGTCAGCAAAGGATGTGGTTCCGATACGTTGCGGATGGAGGTGCTGGACGAACAACAGGTGATTGCCACTGCAGAGATTGCGACACAAGAAGGTGTGACAACGTATCAGAAGAACTTATCGCTCTCAGGAATCGAGGCCTGGGAGTTGGAACATCCTAAGCTCTATTCTTTACGGACAACACTGTTGTCGAATGGAGAAGAGAAGCAGATACGATTTGGAATTCGAACCGTAGCCTTTCGTGCAGAAGGATTTTACTTAAATGGAAAGAAGAGAAAGCTACGAGGCTTAAACCGTCATCAAAGCTATCCCTACGTGGGGTATGCCATGCCAAAGCGGTTGCAGGAATGGGATGCGGAACTTTTGAAGTGGGAGTTGGGACTGAATGCGGTGCGAACCAGTCATTATCCACAATCCCAGTATTTTATCGATCGATGCGATGAACTTGGACTTTTGGTGTTTACGGAAATTCCGGGATGGCAGCATATTGGAGATGAGGCGTGGAAAGCCCAGGCAGTGAAGAACGTGGAAGAAATGATTTTGCAATACCGCAACCATCCGTCCATCTTTTTATGGGGAGTGCGTATTAATGAGTCGCAGGATGATGAAGAATTTTATCGGAGAACCAACGAGACAGCCCATCGCTTAGACGACAGTCGTCCAACCGGCGGGGTACGAGCGCATGCCAGGAGTCAGTTGTTAGAGGATGTGTATACCTATAATGATTTTGTACATAGCGGCAACAACGAAGGGTGTCAGCCCAAGAAGAAGGTAACGTCGGACATGCGTAAAGGATACCTAATCTCTGAATACAATGGACACATGTATCCGACGAAGATGTTTGATAAAGAGGATGTGCGAAAAGAACAGGCGCTGCGTCATATCCGGGTGTTAGAGGATGTGGCCGGACAGGAGGATATAGCCGGAAGTTTTGGCTGGTGTATGTTTGACTACAATACGCACAAAGATTTTGGTAGCGGAGACCGGATTTGCTATCATGGAGTCATGGATATGTTTCGAAATCCCAAACCGGCGGCATTGATGTATGCTTGTCAGCAGGAGCGTATCCCGGTGTTAGACATCAGTTCTTCCATGGATATTGGTGAACATCCGGCGTCCAATCGGGGAATCACGTATATTTATACCAACGCGGATAGTGTACGGATGTATAAGAACGATGTTTTTATTAAGGAATATCAGGCAAGTGACAGCCCTTACAAGCATGTGGCCCATGGACCAATTGTCATTGATGATTTTATCGGCAACCAGATTCATGAGCGGGAGGCATTTACAAAGCATCAGGCGGATATTATTAAGGATGCCTTGAACTTCACCGCATTACATGGCTATGGACCGTATCCGCCCTCCATACTTTGGAAAGCCTTGCAATGTCTGACCATCTATCATATGAAGATGGACGATGCAGTGGCGTTATACAATCGCTATATTGGTGATTGGGGTGGTGCCGCTACAAGCTATCGCTTTGAGGCAATTAAGGATGGTAAGGTAGTGAAAACGGTGGTAAAAGAGCCGGTAAATCAAGTACGCTTGCAAGCACGGGTCAGCCATTCGGAGCTGGTGGAAACAACAAGTTATGATGTGGCAGCAGTGCAGATTCTGGCAGTGGACCAGAATGGCAATCAGGTCTTTTTTGCAAATGAACCCCTTACGGTAACGGTGGAAGGCGATTTGGAATTAATTGGAGATTCCCAGGTCGGACTTTCCGGCGGTGCTACCGGGGTGTATATAAAAAGCATAGGTCGAAACGGCAGTGGAAAACTGCGGGTGTTCAACCCACAGCTTGGGGAGTTGATTCTTCCATTTACCATAACAGGATGCGAGGTGTGATATGGCAGAGAAGTCAAAGAGAATTTTTGGAAACGAAATGAGCGGTAAGGTATATCGCAAGGCGGTGAAAACCAAAGCAAAGAATATCAGAAAATTTGGAGATGACAGCAACAAGGAATATACCCTGTCAATTCAGAAGAACCCTTACATTGGTGATAGTTTAGGCGTTTATAATGTCTACGTGGGAAATCAGCCATTGGCGGGGGAAGGCGTATGTGACGAACACGGATTTGATACGGAAAAGGGAATCATTGTGGGAAACATTCGGATGGGCTTTGGCCATTATCGAATTTCCATGGCGATGGCATCAGCGGCAAAGGCGCTGGGGTATACCCCCTACTGGATGGATTTGAACGGATTTCCGGATACCACCTGTACCAAAGTGATCAGTGCGCAAAATGAACTGTATTCCTTGGGGTCACGTTTATCGAAAAATCCGATTTTTAATCGGTTGGTATGGGAGCCATTGAATTACGAAGGCTTCCGCGCATTATCCTATAATGCCTCTGACCAGAAAAATGCGGAGCTTATGGCGCCGGTTTATAAGAAGGTGCCAAAACAAATGCCGGTTATTGGAACCCATGTATGGCCTGCACAGGCAGCCGTCCACGCCGGCATGAAGTATGTGGTGAATGCCATTCCGGACAATTGGCCAATGGCGTTGCATTTGTCAGAGGGAAGTGTGCATACCATTCAGTGCAAGAATTCCTATATGGGATATCGGATTTTAAACGGAATGAACAAGAAAACGGTGTGCAAAGAAATGCCGGCGGAAAGTCTGGTTTATACAGGCCATTACATTGATCATGAATTAGTCAGCAATATTGAAGCGGATTGTGAAGCGCGTCTTTTGCGAAAAAAAGAAGGCAAACCTATGCGCTTTTTGCTAACGATTGGTGGTGCCGGTGCCCAAAGAGAAATTTTTGCCGCTATTATCCGGTATTTGCTTCCGTTTATAAAAGAGAAAAAGGCAGCACTTTACGTAAATGTAGGGGATTATAAGAATGTATGGGAGGAATTGCAAAGAGAGATTCCGGAGATGAAAAAAGTGTGCAAAGAACACTTTGATAACTGGAAGGACACGGAAGCCTTTGCAACGAAGGCCCTTCTGCCGGAAATAGAGATAATCGGAATCCATGGGTTTTATCATAAAAATATTTTTGAAGCGGTATATGCTACAAACCTGCTGATGCGAAGCTGTGACGTGCTGGTAACGAAACCAAGTGAGCTTGCATTTTACCCGGTACCGAAACTGTTCATCAAGCGTGTTGGAAAGCATGAAATGTGGGGGGCAATCCATTCGGCGGAGATTGGCGATGGAACCTTAGAGTGCCGCGACAATGAGCATACGATTCAGATGATTCGCATGTTCATGGAAGATGAGTCGTTATTGACACAGATGTGTGAAAGCATCGTGGAAAATAAAAAACAGGGTATTTACGATGGTGCCTACAAAGTGGTGGAATTGGCCATGGGCATGAAACAATAGGAGGAGAAAATGGAAAAGAAAAGTTTATCCGCTAAGGAAAAAGTCGCTTACGGTATTGGCGCAGTTGGAAAAGACATGGTGTACATGTTATCAGCAACGTATATCTTGTATTATTATCAGGATATTATGGGAGTTAGTTCCTGGGCAATGGGAATAATCCTGTTGGTGGCGCGTGTGTTTGATGCGTTTAATGACCCGATTATGGGTGTATTGGTTGCAAAAACACAGACAAAGTTTGGTAAGTTTCGTCCATGGTTGTTAATTGGAACGCTTACCAATGCAGTTGTTTTGTATTTGATGTTTGCGGCACCGCCGGCATTAAATGGAAGTGGTATGGTTGCCTATGCAGCAGTAACGTATATTTTGTGGGGCGTTACCTACACCATGATGGATATTCCGTTCTGGTCCATGATTCCGGCGTTTACGGAAGCAGGCAAAGAGCGCGAGGGTGTATCGGCTATGGCCCGTTCCTGTGCAGGCGTTGGTTCTGCAATCATTACCATTGTTACGGTAAAAGTGGTAACAGCGCTTGGAGAAATGATGCACGGAAGCACCAAAATGGAAGTAGAACGATTAGGTTATCAGTACTTTGCTTTGGTGGTAGCTGTGTTGTTTGTGGTATTTATTGTGATTACCTGTCTATCAATTAAGGAAAAATCCAACGTGGATGTGCAGGCAACGTCCGTTGGCGAGATGTTTAAGGCCTTAGTGGCAAACGATCAGGCCATGACGATGGTGATTGCCATTGTACTGATTAACACAGCAGTATATGTTACCTCAAACCTGGTCATTTATTTCTTTAAGTACGATTTCTCTGTTTTGAGCACGGCAAAATGGCAGGACAATTATACCTTGTTTAATATTTTTGGTGGGGGATTCCAGATTCTTGCAATGATGCTTCTGTTCCCGCTGTTGCGAAAATTTATGAATTGTATGAAGATTTTTGTTGTTAGTTTATCCATGGCATTATTGGGCTACGTAAGCCTACTGGTAGAGTGTTTCTCCGGCGTGGACAACGTATACTTTTTGTTACTTCCGGCATTTTTGATTATGGGTGCCGTTGGTTTGTTGAATGTGTTAATTACCGTCTTTTTGGCAAACTCCGTAGATTATGGAGAATACAAGAATAATCGTCGTGATGAGTCGGTAATCTTCTCCATGCAGACATTTGTTGTAAAGCTGGCATCCGGTATTGCTGCCTGGGGCGCATCCATGATTCTTGGTGTATTCCACATCAGCTCCGATGAGAATGCCAAAGCGGTATTATCGGAAAGTACACGAATTGGATTCCGTATGTGTATGGTATTGATTCCGATGGCGTTGTTAATCATTGGATGGATTGTATTTAAGAGACATTACATTTTGACAGACGAAAAGCTGGCAGAGATTTCAGGAGAACTCGAAGAACGAGCTTGTGGAGGAAAGCATGATTAGACAGTTTAATACGGCATGGGTTTTAGATACGGTAAATTCCACATATGCTTTTGCGCTGCTTCCCACGGGACAATTGGAGCATGTCCATTATGGAGCCCCTCTTTTGGTGGAAAAAGAAGAAGATTTGGCACCGCTTTGTGAAAAACACACATTTCAGCCCGGAAACAGCGTGACATACGACCAGGAACACTTGGCATACAGTCTTGAAGATATGCGCCTTGAAATGTCGGGATTTGGAAAGGGCGACATCCGGGAACCCTTCGTGGAAGTGGTACGGGCGGATGGCAGCATGACCTGTGATTTTGTATATGAAAAAAGCGAAATCCGAGAGAGGAAGGAGCCCCTTATGGGGTTGCCATCTTCCTATGGTGCCAGCGGCGGCGAGTTGGTTATTACTTTGCGGGACCGTAATTACGGAGAAATCCTGGAGCTGCATTATTGTGTGTTTGAGCGCGCGGACGTAATTACCCGGTATGCGGTTTTGAAAAATACCACATCCACAGAGTTGGTGGTAAGACGATTGATGAGTGCGCAGCTCGATTTTGATGATGACGGTTGGTGTGTACATTCCTTCGGGGGAAGTTGGGCACGGGAAATGAATCATCATGTGACGATGCTGTCCGGAGGAAAGTTCGTAAATGCATCGATAGCAGGAACATCGTCGAATCGGGCGAATCCCTTTGTGATGCTTGGAAGGAAACAGACCACGGAAGATGCCGGCATTTGCTATGGAATGAATCTGGTGTACAGCGGCAACCATTATGAAGCGGCAGAGGTAAACGGATATCACAAAACCCGTGTGGTAACGGGAATAAATCCCACACAGTTTTCGTACGTTTTAAAACCAGGAGAAGAGTTTACATCACCGGAAGCGGTGTTAAGCTTCAGCAGTGCTGGTTTTAATGGCTTAAGTCAGAATCTGCATGCTTTTGTCCGCAATCATATCGTGCGCGGCACATGGCAGAAAAAGCCACGCCCGGTGTTATTAAATAGCTGGGAAGCCATGTATTTTGACATTAGTGAAGCAAAATTATTAAAGTTGGCAAAAGCCGGTAAAGACGTTGGTGTGGAATTGTTTGTTATGGACGATGGCTGGTTTGGAAACCGTGAAAATGACACCAAAGGTCTTGGTGACTGGGTGGAAAATACAAAAAAATTGCCCGGCGGCGTAAAGGGATTGGCTGATAAGATTCATGCATTGGGTATGGAGTTTGGAATCTGGGTCGAACCGGAAATGGTGAATGTGGATAGCAACCTGTATCGGGAACATCCGGAGTGGGTATTGCAAATTCCGGATAAAGCGCATAGTGAGGGAAGAAATCAGCGAATTTTAGATTTGTGCAATCCGCAGGTGCAGACGTATATCGTGGAAAGTATGCGGCGCCTGTTTTCTTCGGCGAATATTTCCTATGTGAAATGGGATATGAATCGTATTTTTTCCGATTGCTACTCCACTTATGTAGAAGAAAACGGCGGAAATCAGGGGGAAACAGCCCATCGCTATATACTGGGCTTTTATCATGTGATGGAAACCTTAACGAAGGAATTTCCGCACATTCTCTTTGAGGGATGTGCATCCGGAGGAAACCGGTTTGACCTTGGAATGTTGTGCTATTTTCCGCAAATCTGGGGAAGCGACAACACCGATGCCATTTGTCGTGCACGGATGCAGACAGCCTATAGTTACGGCTATCCATTAAGCACGGTAGGGGCACATGTGTCATCTTGCCCGAATCACCAGACATTGCGGAATACGCCGTTGGCAACCCGCTTTAACGTGGCGGCCTTTGGTGTGCTTGGCTATGAGTGCAATTTGTGTGATGCCAGGAAAGAGACATTAGAGGAAATTAAAAAGCAAATTGCTTTTTATAAAACGTGGCGTGAGGTGTTGCAGTTCGGACATTTTTACCGTGGACAGCAGGGAAATCTGCGGACCTGGACCTGTGTGTCGGAGGATACCGGGCGCGCTGTCGGGCTTTTGGTGCAAGAGCTGGTGGAGCCGAATACCCAGAGCCATTGCTATTATCCAAAGGGATTAAATCCAAAAAAACGCTATCATTTCTACAACGAAGCAACCCGTTATAATATCAAGGAGTTTGGTGATTTGGTGAATACGGTGGCCCCCATTCATATCAAACAGGATTCCTTGATTCATAATGTGGTGGCAAAATTTGTAACCATGCCGGGCGAAGTGGAAGATTACAAAGCAACCGGTGCAGCGCTGATGGCTGGTGTACGCGTAAAGCAGGCCTTTGGTGGAACCGGATACAATGAAGAAACACGTTATTTCCAGGATTTTTGCTCGCGGCTATACTTGATGGAGGAGGTAAAGGAATGAAAGAATGGAAGGGGTATACCCAGGGAGTGAATTTGGGAGGATGGTATTCCCAATGTGACTATTCGAAAGAGCGGTTAGACCATTTTATCGAAGAAGCAGATTTCCAAATCATGAAAGCGTGGGGATTTGACCACGTAAGACTTCCGGTGGATTATAATATTCTTGTAAAACCGGATGGGACGTGGGTGGAAGATGGATTTGTGCGTATCGAAAAAGTAATTCACTGGTGCGAGCGTTACCATTTGAATATGGTGTTGGATTTGCATAAAACCCCTGGATATTCCTTCGACGAGGGGGAACAGGAAGCAGGATTTTTTACGTCGTCCGGCTATCAGGAAATGTTTTATTCTCTTTGGGAAGAACTGGCGAAACGATTTGGAAAATACTGCGACCGTGTGGCGTTTGAGCTTCTGAATGAAGTAACCGAGCAGGCTTACTTAGATGCCTGGGTTCGTATTTATCGGGAAGCAATCCGGCGGATTCGAAGCATTTGTCCAAAGGCAACCATTCTTATTGGCAGTTATTGGTACAACAGTGTGCGAACGGTAAAAGACTTGAAGGGTCCCTTTGATGAAAACACAGTGCTTAGCTTTCATTGCTATGACCCACAGCTGTTTACACACCAGAGAGCCTATTGGCAGAAGACAATGCCGTCGGATTTTGTCATGGAATATCCGGTGACCTACGATATTTTGAAGGAAAAAAATCAGGAAATCTATCATGATGGAGAGATGTTTGCACCGTTTGCAAACGAAGATACCATTGGAACGGAATTTTTTGAAAAGCTATTTGCGGAGGCGATAAAAACAGCAGAAGCCTTTGAGGTTCCATTGTATTGTGGAGAATACGGAGTGATTGACCGGGCGGATATTGCGAGTACGTTGAAATGGTACAAGGATATTCATGCAGTGCTAACCCGTCACAAAATTGGTCATGCACTTTGGAGCTATCGGGAAATGGATTTTGGATTTACCGATGCGCGGATGGATGACATACGGGATGAAATAATAGAAAGTGGAAAAATCGAGTAGGGAGGGATCTTCCTACTCGATTTTTCTAAAGGGGAGGGAGTCTTATCCAAGAATTACTTCCACGTCCACTGCAGAGCCTTGCGGTGGAATTGGAGCAATCGGGGAATCTATTCCATTAATAAGCAATTTAGCGACACCTTTTTCCACATGCTTCGGATTGTTCACGGTGATGTGATAGGTACAACCACGATAGCTTCGTTCCACCGTAAACGTTTCCATATCCTGGGGAATGCAGGGATCAATGCGTAAGCCATTGTATTCCGGCTGTATTCCCAAAATTGCCTGGGAGAGGGTCGCAAAGGTCCAGGCTGCCGTTCCTGTAAGCCATGAGTTTTTTCCTTCGCCAAAGGAAGGTGCGTCTTTTCCAGCCACCATCTGACAGTACACATAAGGTTCGGTACGGTGAATTTCCGAAATTTCCTCAAGGAAAGCGGGGCAGGTCTTCTGATATAATTCCATGGCGCGGTTTCCGTGACCAAGCATGGTTTCTGCAAAAATAATCCATGGATTGTTATGGCAAAAAATGCCGGCATTCTCCTTATATCCCGGAGGATAGGAGCTGATTTCTCCAAGGTTTACCCGATAGCTTGTATAGGGCGGGTTCAAAAGAACGATGCCATAGTCGGTATCAAGCCGCTCTTTTACAGAGGCAAGTGCTTTGATAGCGTAGCCG
The DNA here is from genome assembly GCA_900115795.1 of Lachnospiraceae bacterium XBB1006. Taxonomy (GTDB): domain Bacteria; phylum Bacillota; class Clostridia; order Lachnospirales; family Lachnospiraceae; genus XBB1006. The sequence continues at coordinate 31,205 of FOXT01000009.1, forward strand.
TTTTCAATACCGATGCCGGCCATTACGCACATTCCCTGAGGCTCGATGAAAATCTGTCCTTCGTCGCAGTCTTTGGAGCCGATTTTTTCTCCAAACGCGTCGTAGGCCCGAAGGAACCATGCGCCATCCCAACCGGAGGCAAGGACTGCCTCTTCCATTGTAGCAACGGCATCTTCGGCAACAGCGGCATCCTCATCTTTTCCGATGCAACGAAGAATGCGGGCGTACTCCCGGCCGTATTTTACAAACATACCGGCAATAAAAATGGATTCCGCAACCGGTCCTTCGCTGGGGCCGGTGATTTGAAAGGATTCTCCCGGATGTTTGGAAAAACAGTTCAAGTTCAGACAATCGTTCCAGTCCGCGCGACCAATCAGTGGAAGCTTGTGAGGACCAAGGTTGTTTAAAGTGTATTGGAAGCTTCTTCTTAGGTGTTCTAATAAGGGAGCAGCAAGAGAAGCATCGTTATCAAAATCTACGCATTCATCCAAAATTCCAAAATCACCGGTTTCTTTTAGGTAGGCGGAAACGGCGGCAATCAGCCAAAGCGGATCATCGTTGAAGCCGCCACCGATATCGGAATTTCCTTTTTTGGTGAGAGGCTGATACTGATGATAGGCACCTCCGTCAACCTTTTGCGTTGCGGCAATATCGAGAATACGTGTCCGCGCTTTTTCCGGAATCATATGTACAAAGCCGAGCAAATCCTGGCAAGAGTCGCGAAATCCCATACCACGTCCGATTCCGGACTCGAAGTAAGAGGCGGAACGGGACATATTGAAGGTTACCATGCACTGGTAAGCATTCCAAATATTAATCATACGATTCAGGCGATTGTCCGGTGTGGTAACATGGAATTTTTCCAAAAGCCTGTTCCAGAAATCCTGAAGTGTTAAAAGGCCCTGTTCGAACTGCGCATCCGTAAGGTAGCGGTCCGTGAGGGCGTGAGCGTAGCGCTTGTTGATAACGCCCGGTGCCGAGAATTTCTCATCCTCCGGGACTTCTACATAGCCAAGCCCGAACAGGATGGATCTAGATTCTCCGGGAGCCAGCGATACGGCGATTTCATGGGCACCAATGGGTTGCCATCCATGAGCAACCGAATTCGTGCAGTGACCGTTTCGAACGGCCTGCGGGTTTGCCGGTGAGCCGTAGGTTCCTAAAAACGCTTCGCGCACCGTATCAAAACCGGCAATCTCAGCATTGGTATAAAATACGGCGTAGTGGTTGCGTCGTTCGCGGTATTCTGTTTTATGGTATATAAAACTGCCCTCCACTTCTACTTCGCCGGTAGAATAATTACGTTGGAAGTTGGTGGAGTCGTCTACTGCATCCCAAAGGCAGAATTCCACAAAGGAAAACAGGGTAAGGTTCTTTGGCGTTGTGCCCTGATTGGTGAGTGTAATTCTGGTAAGCAGGATGTTGTCAGCCTTTGGAACATACATTTCCTGCCTGGCCTGTACGCCTTGCTTCGAACCGGTGATGACCGTATAACCAAGGCCGTGGCGGCATTCGTAGGTGTCCGGTTTCGTTTGTACAGGTTGCCAACCGGGATTCCAAAGAAGATCCCCATCCTTGATATAAAAATGAAAACCATCATTGTCAAGGGGTGTATTGTTGTATCGATAACGGGTAATGCGACGAAGCTTGGCATCTTTATAGAATGCGTAGCCGCCGGCGGTGTTTGAAAGCAAGGTAAAAAAATCGTCACTGCCAAGATAATTAATCCATGGAAGGGGCGTGTCGTAGCGATCAATCACGTATTCCCGCTTTGTATCATCAAAATGACCGAACTGCATGAGGGTTTCCCTCCTTTCCGAAAACGTTTAAGTGCTCTTTTTTCTAAGCATACATGAATAAGTTCATTTTTGCAAGGGGAAAAAATAAATTTTAATATTGTCTTGACAAAATGAAGACCCTATGGTAAAACAAAATTAACGAAAACGTTTGCGAGAATGATTCGAAACGTTTAGCGAGAACAATTTCATAATGTATTAGGAGGTGCAGTATTAACATGAGAATGAAAAAGTTAATGAGCGGTGTGCTCGCGGCAACCATGGTACTTTCTATGGCGCTTACCGGATGCGGTGGTAACGAGGAGTCTTCTGGCGGTAAATCGACCAACGCAAAGAAGGAAGAAGGAAAGGTATTCCACATTATGGCTTTTAACGAAGAGTTCAAGGGATTCTTTGAATCCTACTTCGCAAAGAAGCATGATGATGGCAATTACTATGTAGGGGATGCAAAGGTGGTTTGGACCATCGTTCCAAATGAAGGTGGCGCTTATCAGGATGCACTTGACAGAGCACTTTTGAATCAGGAAGATGCGGCTGCAGACGAGAAGGTGGATATGTTCCTGGCAGAGGCTGATTACATTGCAAAATATGTTAAGTCTGATGCTACTACCGATGTTCAGAAGATGGGCGTAACGGATTTTTCCAACGCGTACAAGTACACAGTAGAAGCAGCATCCGATGACAACGGCGTGGTAAAGGGTACTTCTTTCCAGTGTTGTCCGGCAGGTTTGATTTATCGTAGATCCATTGCAAAAGATGTACTTGGAACCGATGATCCGGATGAAGTACAGAGCAAATTGGATTCCTGGGATAAGTTCGATGATGTTGCAGAGAAGTGTAAGAAGAAGGGTTATTACATGACCGCTTCCGATGGTGAAACGTATCGTACATTCTCTAATAACAAAGAATCTGCTTGGGTTGATGAAGATAACAATCTTGTGATTGACTCCGCAATTCAGAGTTGGATGGATCAGGCTGAGACCTATGCGAAGAATGAATATACCATTTTGGGCGACGTATGGGGCGAGGAAAAAGAGCAGCAGATGTTGGATACCGGTAAGACGATGTGCTTCTTCGGACCGGCTTGGTATTACAACTTCTGTATGGGAAATGCAATGGATACCTGTAAAGGTGACTGGGGATTGTGTCAGGGACCACAGAGCTTTTTCTGGGGCGGAACCTGGTTACTTGCAGCAACCGGAACTGACAATGAGAAAGCCGTTGCAGATACCATGAATGCATTCTTGAATGACGAGAAGATTTGTTCCAAACTTGTTGAGAAGAACCAGCAGTTCGTTAATAATCAGAAGGTTAACGAGAAATTTGCATCCGATCCGGATTATGGTAACGAATTCCTTGGCGGACAGAACGATACCGCATTGTTCGTAGAACTTGCCAAGGACATTAAGTTCCAGAATACTTCTAAATATGACCAGCTTTGTAACGAAGGAATCCAGCAGTACTACAGAGAGTACTTAAAGGGTGAAGTTACGAAAGAGCAGGCACTGGATAATTTCCGCAAGTACATAAAGGAAAAATATCCTAACGTAAATGTAGAATAATCATAGGTTTTAACTACGAAAACTGTGGCTGGATATCCTGTCACAGTTTTCGTATAATAAAAAGAGAGTATAAGGGTGAAGGCCATGAAAAATAAGAAACCCAAAGGCAAATCCGTAAGCTACGCCAAGTGGGGATATATTTTTATTATCCCATTCTTCGTAGTATACGTACTATTTACGTTATATCCACAGTTTTTGACGGTATATAACAGTTTTTTTGAGAATTATCGTGATGGCTTGACACAGGTGGGACCGCGCTTTGTGGGATTGGATAATTACAAGGCACTTTTGACACCAACAAGTAGTGGAAGCATTGATATTATAAAATATTTCGGAAACACAATCGTTATGTGGATTATGGGATCCGTTCCGCAGTTTGTGTTTGCGTTATTACTGGCGGTATTTTTTACCAACACACGTTTGAATATTAAAGGACAGCGTATTATGAAAACCGTCATCTATATGCCAAACCTGATAATGGCATCGGCATTTTCCATGTTGTTTTATACATTATTCTCCAACGTTGGACCGATTAAACCATTGCTTATGCAGATGGGAATCATTGATAAAACCTTTGATTTCTTTTTCATAACAATTTCCGTACGGTCATTGGTAGCGTTGCTAAATTTCCTGATGTGGTTTGGTAACACAACCATTCTTCTGATGGCAGGAATTCAGTCCATAGATGAGAGTTTGTTTGAATCGGCGCGTATTGACGGGGCTTCGAGTACCCGCGTGTTCTTTAATATTACGATGCCGCTTTTAAAACCGATTTTTGTGTATACCTTGATTACATCCATGATTGGTGGATTGCAGATGTTTGATGTCCCTTCTGTTTTGACCAATGCAAAAGGAACACCGGATCGAACCGTTATGACGGTTATTATGTATCTGAACAACTATCTGGGTGGCTCCAACAATTACGGTATGGCAGGTGCGATTTCGGTTCTTTTATTTATTGTAACGGGAATTTTAAGTGTGATTGTATTTAAGACCATTGATAGAGATAAGGGATAGGAGGCGTAGTATGAATAAAAAGAATAAAATGGCAAGCATTCAACTTGCCTTAACAAGAGTCCTGGTATATGCCATCATCCTGTTTCTCTGTTTCTTGTGCTTGTTCTTCTTTGTAATGCTAATTGTGAATGCATCCAGAACGAACAACCAGTTGCAGCGTGGATTTACCCTCATTCCGGGGGGACATTTTTTCTATAACATGAAGAATGCATTTGCGGATGCGTCCATACAAATTCCGAGTGGAATGATGAACAGCTTTATTGTGGCTGCAAGCTCCGCACTTCTTACCACTTACTTTTCAGCGTTGACGGCATATGGATTGTATGTATATGATTTTAAATTAAAAAAACTTGCCTATACCTTTATCATTGCTGTGATGATGATTCCGACCCAGGTTTCTGCGGTTGGTTTTGTACAGCTTGTTTATAAGTATGGAATGAATAACAAGCTTTGGGTGCTCATTGTCCCATCCATTGCAGCGCCGGCAGTTTTTTACTATATGCATCAGTACTTAAAAGCCACCTTGCCGCTGGATATTGTGGAGGCTTCCAGAATCGACGGAGCCAGTGAATTTGGAACCTTTAACCGCATTGTCCTTCCGATTATGAAGCCGGCAATGGCGGTTCAGATGATTTTTTCCTTCGTAGCAGCGTGGAACAACTACTTTTTACCGGCGCTCTTGCTTACCAAGGCAGGAAAGAAAACGGTGCCGATTATGATTGCGCAGCTTCGAAGCGCAGATTATTCCAAATTTGATATGGGAAAAGTGTATATGTTCATTTTGTTGGCGATTTTGCCGGTTATTGTGGTGTACATGTTCTTATCAAAGTCCATTATTAAGGGCGTTACAAGTGGTAGTGTGAAAGGGTAGGTGACGATATGGCTGAAGTTCGTTTGCAGGATATAGTGAAAATATATCCACAGATTGAAAAAGATAAACATAGTAAAAAGAAACATAATTTAGAGGTTACAGAGAAGGGCGTTGTTGCGGTGCAGCAATTTAACATGGATATCAAGGATAAGGAATTCATTGTTTTGGTTGGTCCTTCCGGCTGTGGAAAATCTACGACACTTCGTATGATTGCAGGACTTGAAGAGATTACAGAAGGCGAACTGTATATCGATGGCGAGCTTATGAATGCGGTGGCACCAAAAGACCGGGATATTGCCATGGTTTTCCAGAGCTATGCGTTGTATCCGCATATGACGGTGTTTGATAATATGGCATATTCTTTAAAAATTAAGCACATGCCAAAAGAGGAGATTCGGAAAAAGGTGGAAGAGGCAGCAGAGATTCTTGATATTACCAAATATCTTGATCGAAAGCCCAAAGCACTCTCCGGCGGACAAAGACAGCGTGTGGCGATTGGGCGTGCAATTGTCCGGAACCCAAAGGTGCTATTGATGGATGAACCGTTATCAAACCTGGATGCAAAACTTCGTAATCAGATGAGAGCGGAGCTTTTGAAATTGCAGAATAGAATTCAGACTACCATTGTCTATGTTACGCATGATCAGGTGGAGGCAATGACGTTAGGGGATCGAATTGTGGTTATGAAGGACGGATATATTCAGCAAATCGGAACCCCGCAGGAAGTGTTTAACCATCCGGCAAATACGTTTGTTGCAGGATTCATTGGAACACCACAGATGAACTTTTTTGAAGGTGAACTTGTACGAAATGGGGAAGAATATAGTGTTCATTACAAGAATTATGTGGTAAGATTAAGCGAGAGTAAGGCAAAACGCTTAGCAGAGAAGCATGTGGAGTCCCAGAGCGTAACATTTGGTGTGCGTCCGGATCAGATGCACATTGGCGAGGAAGGAATCGATGCGGAGGTAGAAGTATCCGAAATGATGGGTACATCTAGTCATTTGCATGCAAAACTTGATGGAAAGGATGTTATTGTCATTGTTCCCACGAATGGTGAGGAAAGCACAGACATAACAAGAATTAAGCTTTCCTTTAGTGGTAAGATGGTTCATGTGTTCTCTAAGGAGGATGGCCGAAACCTGGAAATTTAGGAAAAACTGCTGTGGAGGCAATATGGTATCAATTAAAGATGTAGCAAAGAAGTGTGGTGTATCACCTGCTACGGTATCAAAGGCATTGAATGATCGCAACGATGTCAGTCGCGGTACAAAAGAGAAGGTGCGAGCGGTCGCAACGGAACTTGGCTATTTTGCCAATCCGTCTGCGCGGGCATTGAAAACAAACAGAACCTATAATATTGGATTGCTTTATACGGGTGCAGAGCCGGGATTGACGCATGAATATTTTTCTATTATTCTGGAGAATTTTAAGGCAGCAATCGAGGCGAAGGGATACGATATTACATTCGTAAACCGTGGCGTGAAAGGCCAGGGTGGAACCTATCTGGAACACTGTCTGTATCGTCAGTTTGATGGGGTAGCCGTCATTACAGCGGATTACAATGACCCGGAAGTTATAAAACTTTGCAATTCCAAAATTCCGGTTGTGACCATAGACTATGTATTTGAGAAGTGCCCGTCGGTGGTTGCTGATAATACTACGGGAATGCGGATTCTTACAGAATATGCCATTGCAAGAGGACATCGGGAGATTATTTTTATTCATGGAAGCGATACGGAAGTGACACGAAGCCGTATTATGGGATTCACGATGGCAATGCGTGAACATGGAATTCCTGTGGATAATCATAATTTGATTGAGAGTGCTTACCATGATGCGGACCAATGCTATGAAATAACAAAAGAGCTTTTGAAACGGGAGAAGCGTCCGACACTTATTATTTTTCCGGACGATTATTCTTATCTCGGCGGATATAGAGCAATTCATGCAGCGAAACTAAGTATTCCAAATGACATAAGCGCCATTGGATATGATAATATTGCAATGTCATCTGTTTTCGGTCTTACAACCTTTGACCAGGACGCAGCATCCATTGGACGATTAGCAGTAGAGAAACTTCTTGACAACATTGAAAATCCGGATGGCTATAAGGAGCATAGTGTTGTCATGGGGAAGATGGTTGAGCGCAATACAGTAAAGGATATTACTTAGTGATACTGCAGACGGAAATTATATTATAAGGGCGTTAAAAGCGCCCTTTTTTGTGTGCAGAGATTCCGTCGAAAAGAGAAGGTTCTCAGCCTACGACATCATTTCTTAACTTCATACTTGCGAAATGCGGATAACTTGCCTATACTAGAGGTATAAGAAAAAGTCAGGAGGAGTTAGCGATGGAAGAATTGAAAATTGCGAATGATATTCGCTTTATAGGGGTCAATGATTACGATTTAGATCAATTTGAAGGACAATATCCGGTAGAGCATGGAGTGTCCTATAATTCTTATGTAATTTTAGATGAAAAAGTGGCTGTTATGGACACTGCAGATAAACGGGTGAGCAAGCAATGGATGGACAATTTAAAGCATGCGTTGGGTGACAGAAAGCCGGATTACTTGGTGATTTCCCATATGGAACCGGACCACGCTGCCAACATTGCAAACTTTGCGGAAGAATTTCCGGAAGCAAAGCTGGTGGGAAATGCAAAGACATTTGGCATGTTAAAGCAGTTTTTTGGAACCGATTATCCGGAACGTCAGGAGGTAGTGGCAGACGGAGGCGAGTTGTGTCTTGGAAGTCATACGCTACATTTCATTATGGCACCTATGGTACACTGGCCGGAGGTAATGTTAAGCTATGAAAGCAGTGAAGGAATTCTTTTCTCAGCTGATGCCTTTGGAAAATTTGGAACATTGGATGTAAAGGAAAAATGGTCCATCGAAGCAAGACGATATTATTACAATATCGTAGGAAAATACGGTGCACAGGTATCCACACTCTTGAAAAAGGCAGAAGCGTTGGATATTAAAATGATTTGTCCATTACATGGACCAATTTTAAAAGATAATATTGATTACTATGTAAGAAAATACAAAATCTGGGCAAGCTATGATGCGGATAAAGAAGGGGTATTGATTGCATATGCATCCGTTTACGGCAATACGAAAGAAGCTGCGTTAAAACTTGCAGAGTATGTGCGTGCATGTGGAGAAAAGCGTGTGGTATTAATGGATTTGACGCGCGTTGACGTATCGATTGCGTTGTCAGATGCCTTCCGTTATGACCATATGATTTTGGCAGGTGTTACTTACGACGGAGGATTGTTCCCATGCATGGAAACCTTCCTTGAGCATTTAAAAATGAAAAATTACCAGAGACGTACCATAGGATTTATTGAGAATGGAACCTGGGCACCAATGGCAGCAAAACTAATGCGTGCGCGCTTAGAAGAGATGAAAGGCATGGAATTTGTAGAGCCGGTGGTAAGCATCCGCTCCCATATGACAAATGAGAACCAACTACAATTGAAGGAATTGGCAAAAGCAATTACAACAAGATAAAAAATTTCAAAAAATGAAACTTTTTCTATAACGGAAGAATCTAATAGTCGTTAGAACAAAAAACCTAGGAGGCAAACAATGGAAAAAGGAAAATTGATAGGAATTTATGTGCTGTTGGCAGCGATTCTTATCTCAGTAATTGGTAGTGTAGTAGTTGGTGGACAATACTTAGACAAGAAGATGAAGTCCATGGATAAGCAGATGACAAAGATTCTTGAGAAAGACAAGCAGGAAGATACGAAGGAAGATGACGTGGTGATTGCAAGTGAGTATACCATCAAATCTACCAAGAAGATTTCCGATGCATACCTTCAAGAAATAAATGCTGGCAAAGACAATGCAAAGAAGGATGACAAGAAGGACGACAGCAAAGACAAGAAGGACAAGAAAGAAAAGAAGATTAAATTAAATGACAAAGAGCAAAAGACGTTAGATATGGCAAAGAAAGTCATTGATAAAGTAATTAAAGAGAATATGACGCCATATGAGAAAGAAGTTGCAATTTACGAGTGGATTTGTAAGAATATTTCCACCGGAAATACCTCTCTTTTGTCAACCGGTAACGATGCAGAAGCAGTGTCTACGCCATATGGTGTGTTGAAAGGACACAATGCGGTTTGCGTTGGATATGCAACCACCTTCCGTATGTTTATGCATATGTTAGGCATTGAATGTAAAGTAGTACATAATACAGAGAATTATCATTCCTGGGATGAGGTAAAATTGGATGGTGATTGGTATTTTGTAGATTGTTATTCCGATTCGGAAAACTGCAACTACGCGAATTTCAATATGAACGATGACCTTTGTTCACGCGGACATGAGTGGGATCGTAATTACTTCCCGGCCGCAGTGGGAACGAAATATAACTATGCAGTTATGAATGCAAAACCATGTGATGATGTGTTCAAATTACCTAAGAAGATTCGTAAGTCTTTTGAAAAAGGAGCAAAGAAGCCGGTTGCATTCAACTTAGGAAAAGGTGTAGATGAGAATACGGAGTGGATTTTATCAGAAATGGCTTCGAAGATTCAGGAGTTGGTAAATAACAATTATCCGGCAGACGTGACCTTTGGATTAATTGAGACCGATGCGCAAGAGAAGATTTTCTCAATGACGGTAAATCTGTATAACAATAATAGTAACAATGGAGAGAGCCAGTTGTCCGAGAAGGACCAAAAGAAGTTACAGGAAGCATTTGATAAGGCATTCTCGAATTACAATGGAGAAGGCCTAAACAGTGAGGAGAACTAGGCTACAGTAGAGGTAAATATGAAAGGATTTAAGAAGTTAGCAGCACTGGTACTGGCAGGATGTATGTGTATGTCGGTAGTGAGTGGCTGTGGAAAGAAAGAAACAAAAGAAGTCGAAGCGAAAGTGGATTTTGAGAAGCTCCAGAAAGACATGATGACAACGCAGGATGAATTACCGGAGATGACCACCATTAGCAGTAAAGACGAAACCGGTGAAGAACTCTTTGCAACTTTGTCCGATATGGAGTATGATAAAGTACAGGATTACTTTTATTCGCATGCGTCAGACGGAAAGGCTAGCGAAGTGGCCGTTGTTTTCGTAAAGGACGAGAAGGATGTAGATGCAATGCTCGACAGCTTACGCGATTTTAAGGAAAGCAGAGTGCTGACTTACGAGAATTACTCTCCGGATCAAGTAGAGATTGCCAAGCAGGCAGTTGTATTTGCAAAAGGAAATTATGTTTGCTATATCATGAATGAGAAGTTTTCTCATATCAAAGCAACCTTTGAGAAAGCGATGGAAGAATCCGAATAATCAAAGGATGTAAGGAACAATGAACCACGTAGTTTTAGGAATTTTAGCTCATGTAGATGCAGGAAAGACAACGCTTTCCGAAGGAATCTTATACCATGCCGGTGTTGTGAAGACGATGGGAAGGGTGGATAAGAAAGATGCATATCTGGATACCGATGAGTTAGAGAAAGAGCGTGGCATTACAATATTTTCGAAACAGGCCGAGCTTTTTATAAAGGACCGGCCTGTTTCTTTGTTGGATACGCCGGGACATGTAGATTTCGCGCCGGAAGCAGAGCGGGTACTGTCGGTATTGGATTATTGTGTATTTGTCATTAGCGCAACGGATGGAGTGCAGGCACATACAGAGACATTATGGAAACTGCTTACGCGCTATCAGGTTCCGACGTTTTTGTTTGTAAACAAAATGGACCAACCGGACACGGATAAGAATGCAATTTTGACGCAGTTAAAAGAAAAACTGTCGCCGGATTGCGAAGAATGTGGAACCACTGCTTTTTTGGAAACGGCAGCAGCCGGAGATGAGAAACTATTAGAAACCTATTTGGAAACAGATACTTTGACGGGGGAACAGATTACGCGCATGATTCGTGAGCGGAAGGTGTTTCCGTGTGTATTTGGATCGGCGCTACGGGACGAAGGCATAACAACGCTGATGGAGGCATTGTACGCTTATGCTACGCCAAAGCCATTGGGGGAAGCGTTTGGGGCAAAAGTGTTCAAAATCAGTCGGGACGAGCAAGGCGGACGATTGACGCATATGAAGATTACTGCCGGGCAATTGCGACTAAAGGATACCATAACCTTGCGAAATCCGGAAAACGGGGAAGAAAGCGAGGCCAAGATTAATCAAATTCGCATCTATTCCGGAGAGAAATACCGGGAAGTAACGGAAGTGACCGAGGGCGGAATTGTAAGTATTCCCGGATTGCCGGATACTTATCCGGGACTGGGAATTGGAGTGGAACATGATACAACAGGAAGTGTCTTAACTCCGGTGTTGACGTATGCAGTGAAGTATCCACCGTCCATTGATAGTCGAAGAATGCTGGCGAATTTGAAGCAGCTGGAAGAAGAAGATCCCCAGTTGCATGTGGTATGGGATGAACAGGTCAAAGAAATTCAGATGCAGCTTATGGGGGAAGTGCAGATTGAAATATTAAAGCGACAGATTGCGAAACGGTTTGAAATCCCGGTGGAATTTGGCACAGGACGGATTGTTTACCGCGAAACGATTGCAAGTGTAGAGGAAGGCGTGGGGCATTTTGAACCATTGCGTCATTATGCAGAGGTACATTTGCGTATGGAACCCGGAGAGCGTGGGAGCGGCCTGGTGTTTGGGTCTGAGTGCTCTGAGGATAGCCTTAGCAGGAATTGGCAGCGTTTGATTTTGACCCATTTGGAGGAACGGCAGCATCGTGGTGTACTGGCAGGATTTCCAATTACGGACATGGTAATTACCTTAGTGGCAGGACGCGCCCATCCAAAGCATACCGAAGGTGGAGATTTTCGACAGGCAACGTACCGGGCGGTACGCCAGGGGCTCATGAAAGCGGAAAATGTGTTGCTGGAGCCGATGTTCGCCTTTACAATGAAGGTGCCCACCGGACAGGTGGGGCGGGCGATGACAGATTTGTCCGCGAAGTTTGCAAAATTTGAGGCACCTATGGTGGAAGGAGACATGTCAGTCATTACCGGTGTTGCACCGGTTGCAACGCTTAATGGCTATCAGACGGAGCTTTTAGCCTATACTGGAGGCATGGGAAAATTAGACTGTCGTATGCAGGGGTATGCGCCTTGTCATAATCAGGAGGAAGTCTTAGAACAACTTGCCTACGATCCGGAAAGCGATTTGCGCAATCCGTCGGCATCGGTATTTTGTACCCATGGCGCGGGAACGGTGGTGCCGTGGTATGAGGTGGAGCAGTACATGCATTTACCGTTGGCTTCCGATGGCAAAAGTGCCGGTGAGATTCAGGAATACGAAATGTTCCTTGAAGCGGAAAAAGTGAAAGCCGAAGGCAAACGTCGGGAAGAAGAAAAGAGGATTCTTGGTATTGCACCAAAGGATGCGGCTATGACGGAGAAGGAACTGAAGGAGATTTTTGAAAAAACCTACGGCAGTATTCCGTCAAAATTTGAGGAAGATACCCTGGATGACAGTCGTGCCCGGGGCACCTGGAACGGAAAGAAGAAGGTGCCAAAGGAAAAACCTTCTGTGCCAAAAGAAAAACCGGCCGATTACGACTATGAGAAAGAGGCGCGGCATAAGAATAAGCCGGCGGCCAAGAAGGATAGTTATTTGTTGGTAGACGGATACAATATTATTTTTGCATGGCCCTCGTTAAAAGAACTGGCAGAGAACAATATCGAAGGAGCCAGAAACCGGCTGAAGGATATTTTGTGCAACTATCAGGGATATACGAAGCAGACGGTGATTCTGGTGTATGATGCCTATAAGACAAAGGGGCATCAAACGGAGATTCTGCCTCACAAAAATATTACGGTGGTGTATACCAAAGAGGCTGAAACGGCGGATCAATATATCGAGCGGTGCGCCCATCAAATGGGACGCAAGTACGATGTGACCGTAGCGACTTCGGATGGGTTGGAGCAGGTGATTATTGCCGGTGCGGGATGCCATTTGTTGTCGGCTCGGGAATTTGAGGCGGAAGTAAAACGGATTTCCGGACAGATTTCGGAGCATATTACACCGGAGACACCGCAGAAGGTGACTACGTCATTAAAGGATTTGATACCAAAAGAGTTACTTTAAGGACTAAAGGTTTTGACTTTTTGCGAAAGACTCATTATAATGAAATTTAAGTATGTTGAAAACGTGAAAACAGATAGAGCAAAAGGATGAGAGAGATATGAGTAAAGTTATTCTTACAGGAGACCGCCCGACCGGTAAACTACATATTGGACATTATGTAGGATCGTTGCGGGAACGCGTGCGGTTACAGAACAGTGGTGAATTCGATGAAATTTATATTATGATTGCGGATGCACAGGCATTGACGGATAACGCGGATAACCCGGAAAAGATTCGCCAAAGCATTATTGAGGTGGCGTTAGATTACCTCTCTTGCGGATTGGATCCGGAGAAGTGTCATTTGTTTATTCAGTCCCAGGTACAGGAGTTGTGCGAACTGAGTTTTTATTACATGAATCTGGTGACCTTGTCCCGTTTAGAGCGGAATCCGACGGTGAAGGCGGAAATTAAGCTTCGTAATTTTGAAACCAGTATTCCGGTGGGATTTTTGACCTATCCCATTAGCCAGGCGGCAGATATTACCTTGTTTAAAGCAACCACGGTGCCGGTTGGTGAGGATCAGCTGCCGATGTTAGAGCAGACCAGAGAAATTGTACGTAGTTTTGGAAATATTTACGGGGAAGGCATCTTAGTAGAACCGAAGGCGCTTTTGCCGGATAACAAGAATTGCTGTCGTCTTCCGGGAACCGACGGAAAGGCGAAGATGAGTAAGTCCCTTGGTAACTGTATTTACATTTCCGATTCGCCGGCAGAGGTGAAGAAGAAGGTCATGAGTATGTACACTGATCCGGATCACATTCGTGTGGAAGATCCGGGCAAGATCGAAGGCAATACGGTGTTTACGTATCTGGATGCTTTTTGCAAGGATGAGCATTTCGAGAAATATTGGGATGAGTACAAGAATCTGCAGGAAGTAAAGGATCATTACCAGCGAGGCGGATTAGGCGATGTGAAGGTTAAGAAGTTCCTGATTAAAGTGTTGGAAGAGGAACTTGCGCCGATTCGTGAGCGCAGAGCGAAATGGGAGCAGGATATTCCGGCTGTGTATGAGGTGCTTAAGAAGGGTACCGAGGCTGCAAGAGCCAAGGGACGTCAGACTTTGGCGGAAGTGAAGGCTGCAATGCAGATTAACTATTTCGAAGATGAAGAGTTGATTCGCCAGCAGGCGGAGCGATTCCGTAATAAAGAAGCGTAGAGGAACTTTTTGAGTATTTGCAAACAACGAACGAATGGTTCGTTGTGAGGGGAAAGGCACAGGCGAGAGAAGTGGGCTAAGGGGACTGGAAAGTCCGGCAGCGTTGTGTAAAAATGCGACGACTGCCGGGCTTTTTTTCTGTTCTTGAGGTCTGGTAGGGGATGTAGTATGATAATATAAAAGTAGAGAAGGATGATGAGGATGAAGGCGAAGAGGATCGGGGCGCGGTATTTGCGGATTATTATGCGAGAGCCTGCGAGCTTGCGAAGAAAATTATTTGTTTGACGCACGTCAAATAAAATGGTATAATGAATAAAAATATTTGACGCACGTCAAATAGGAGGAGATCATTTGCTTATTAAAGAAAAACAAGATCTGACTTACTTGAATTGGTCTCATATTCGTAGTTCAAGTGGGACGGCTGGAACATTTTTAAAATCAGAGGGACGGCTGGACGGTAGGAAACAGTATTACAAATTATCGTTGTATGATTCTGTCAAAGGAATCATCGGCCATGAATGCGTAAACGAGCTTATTGTGGATCGACTGCTTACGTGCCTGGGTGTGGAGCATTTGCGATATGACTTAATCCATGCGGATGTGGAAATCGAAGGGCGGGAATACCGGACTTACCTGTGTGGCTCTGAGGATTTCAAACAACGCGGCGAGCAGAAAATAGCGTTGGACGATTATTATCTGGTGAATGCAGAAAAGGGTGAGTCGCATTATGATTTTTGCAAGCGCATGGGATGGCAGAACTACATTGATACCATGCTGGCGGTGGACTTTATCATTTTGAATCGTGACCGCCACGGTGCGAATATCGAAGTGTTGCGTAATAGTAGAGCCCATACTTTGCGGATCGCGCCGCTTTTTGACCATGGTCTGTCACTTCTATATTCGTGTCTTTCTAAGGAGGAAATCCGGAAGTTTGATATCAAGGAAGACCGAAAGTGTAACAATTTTATCGGAAGTACATCCTGTTATGAGAATTTGAATCTGATTGCAGACAGGGCAAATGTTTTTTCTGGAAAGTTGGAAGAAAAGGATCGTGCATTTCTGTTTGAAGGGTTGGACGGTGTGATTCCGGATCTGCTGATGGAGAAAATCTGGCAGATGATTTATGAGAGGTATAAGCTATATGAAACTGTATGAGATTATCGATGATGAGACAGGCATGGCGGTTGCTGTGTTGCTGTATTACGAGAAACGCAAAGAATTCATTATCGAATTGCAGGAGGATTTGGATGAGTGGACGGCGCCGCTTTTATTTACTAATCTTGTGAAAAAAGGGATTTATACGGTGTCAAGAGACTTAAGCTTCCGATGGGTAAAAGAACGCGTTATTCCAAGCGGGCGGCAGAATATCAGCGAAATTCTTAAAAATCATAAAATGGAAACGTATGAGGAAATGGAATTTTTGAAGGTGTCGAAGGGGAAGTGCTCTCAGGACAGTTTCTATATCAAGCCGTTGGAAAACTTGCCGGATTATGTTCTTCAAAGGAGAAAGAATGTAATCGATTGTGTACCTTGTGAGGGGGAGCAGATTCTTTGCTTTTTTGAGGACGATACGGTGAAAAAAGTGGATTTACATCAGATGGAGGATGTGGAAGGCGTCGCAAAGATTTTGAGAAACGACAGTCTATATCATTCCTGTGAGGTAGGAACCGGCGGATATTATATTACGTTTTATGATACCATTGACATCCCGGCAAAGCTGCTTTATGAGCGAGGACAGACGATTCCGCTTCGACTTGACGATTTTCTGTGTTTTGCCAAGGGAAATTTACTCGATACGTCGGATTGCTGCGAAGTTTTGGAATGTTCCCGGCAGAATGTTTCCTATCTGGTAAAAAAAGAACAACTTCTTGCTGTGAAAGAGGATGTGAGAGGAAACCTTTACTTGAAGGGGAACGTGGTTCGTAATTCGTGGTAGAAAAGATGGAAAACCTACATGGACAACCTTCCGGCTGGGGCGAAAAAGCTCTGCCTTGCGGATATGGAAGAGGTTGTGGCAGCAGGCTATAACTGGGAGCACAGTTAGTCAGAGCGATTTTGCGCAAGGATGCGTTTGACAATCTCATCAGCTATGAAATAGAAGGTGTGAAGAAATCGTTTCGGAAATTTATGGAATCTTTGACGTGCGTCAAATAAAAATAGAAAATGGAGAAGAGATTTTAGTGAGGTAGAGAGAATGAGTGTTAAGTTGATTCGACCAACGCAGCATTATGCAAAGCAGGTCATGAAATACAAAGAGGAAATGCTTGCAAATGGCGACCGGCTGGATGGTTGCGCAAGTTTGGAAGATGTGGATTCTTTTGAGGAATGGATTGATTTTGAAAACCGTCTGAAGAAAAAATTTGGAGAAGGATACGTGCCTTCGGAGGTATTTTTATGTGTGCGAACAGAAGATGATAAGGTTGTTGGCATTATCGATTACCGACATCCCTTATCTCCGTTTCTGCTGCAATACGGTGGCAACATCGGGTACAGTATTTTGCCGTCGGAGAGGAAAAAGGGCTATGCCGGTGAAATGCTGAAATTGCTTTTACCAATTTGCAAGGAGTACGGTGACGACAGAGTTCTTGTCTGCTGTGAGCGGGACAACGAGGCATCTCGCCGAACTATCGTGAAAAACGGTGGTGTGCTGGAAAACGAAATAAAGGATGATATCGGACTGGGAGAATGCGGCACGATTCAGAGGTATTGGATAGACATAACGGCGTGAACGTAAGGAGGATGTATGAAAGGATTAAATAACGCGGCAATCGACTGCATAACGACGCTTTTTGAAAGAGAGCATTTAGAGGGCAGCATTGGACTTTTGCACGTGACGCCGAAGTTCCGCCGAAAAGGCTACGCTATGGCATTGCAGAAAAAACTCGGATTGACACAGTCCGAGAATACGATTAGCTGGATGTGGAGATAGCTATGAGCGGAGTAGAACTTGGTTTTATCATATGGGCAGTAGTTGGTTTGGTAATCATCGGCATCGGAATAAAAGCCATTTTTTCAAAGAAAGCGGTAGGCTTTTGGGCAAATGTTCGCGCGGTTTACACAGAAGAAGCTCACCGCAATCAGGGAATTGCCGGAAACCTACTGAATAGGGTGGTGGAGAGCGATGGGCTATGCGGTTTTGCAGGACGACCCGAAGGCGGCACTGAAGTTGCTTTGCGAAAACGGGGAAGAAGATAGTATGTTTGGAAGCAGGAGTGGTATCAAGCAATGCTTGCGCTGGAGAAAAAAGCCGGGACTTTGGAAGAATACCGGAAAATTGCATTTTTTAACCACTTGATTTTTGTTCGAAATGCATCTGTTTAGTAAGAAGCAAATAGAATTTTTGAACAATGAAATTTTATATCTTTTTTTACATGGTTCGAAGAATAGGAGGAGAGGATTTATCATGATTTTATTGGTAATGGACATTCAAAAAGGAATTACAGATGAGCGGTTGTATGAATTTGAGCGCTTTCAGAAAAATACCTTAACGATTTTGGAAGCAGCACGCAAGAATAAGCTGGAAGTAATTTATGTGCAGCACGATGACGGTCCGGGCTCCGGCTTTTCCATCGGGGACGAGGACTTTGCGATTGCAGAGTACATTGCGCCGAAGGGCGACGAGAAACGTTTTGTCAAAAAAGAGGGCAGTTGTTTCAGCAATCCGGAATTTGCGGATTATTTGGAATCCTTAGGGGATAAGCATTTGATGATTATTGGTCTGATGACCAATTTCTGCGTGGATGCAACAGTGCGGGCTGCCGATGAGCGGGACTTTTTTATTGTGCTTCCGGAGGGTGCGAATTCCACATTTGACAACGATTACATGGACGCAGAAACCACGTACAAATATTATAATGAAATGATTTGGCCCGGAACATATGCGGACTGCGTATCGTTGGAGGATGCGTTGGCGATGATTGAGGCAGCAAAGCGATAAGAGAGGAAAACAGTATGGAAAAGATTTGGACAGAGTTATATAATGCGGCAAAAGCGGTGCAAAATCCGCGGGAGATTTCGGAACGAATCGAGGCTGGTGGCGTAGCGGCGGCGATTGAAGCTGCAAGCGGCAGAATTTACACCGGTGTATGTGTGGATACCCGCCTGCACCCTTGGGATTTGTGCGGAGCGCAATGCCATGTTTCACATGATTACTGAAGGGGAACATGAGATTCGCCGGGTGTTGGCTCTCATGCCGGACGGAACCACCGCGGCTCCCTGCGGCGCCTGCAGAGAATTTATGACACAGCTCATGCCGGGCAGATATCAGAATGTGGAGATTATGCTTGATTATGAGAAGGAAAAAATCGTGACTTTAGGTGAGTTGACGCCGGAGTGGTGGATTTAAAAGGAACTAAACAGAAGGTTGAAAAGAAAACAACAGATTGATAATTGAAACGCTCCACTGCACACCGTATAATGAAGTTACACCGGTGGAAAACGAAAAAGAAGGAGCAAAGCAATGATTAAATTAGGAGAAAGAATTAAAGAACTTCGTCTGAGAGACGGAAGAACACAGGATGTGCTGGCATCCGAGCTTGGCGTAACGGCACAGGCAGTGTCCCGATGGGAAAAGGAAATCTGCTATCCGGACATGGGAATGATCCCGTCCATTGCAAATTATTTTGGCGTTTCCATTGATGAACTGTTTGGATATGACAACGAGCGGGAGAAAAAGGTGAATGCTCTTGCAAAAAAGATTCAGGAAATGAACCATCAGAACAACGGAAACGATGTCTGCATGGAGGAATGCATTTCCCTTGCGAGGGAAGCCCTGATTGAATTTCCGGGCAATGAGAAGCTGACCCTTGACCTTGCTTCGGTTCTTTTTAACGCCGGCTATGTACGACATGGGGAATTTCATATCGTTGGAGACGACGGATACAGCGTGTATGACACCGCAAAACACAAAACCTACCCCGAATGGCAGGAAGCAATCAAGCTTTATGAGAAGCTTCTATTATCACTTCCAAGTGGGGAGCTACGCCAAAAGACGATAGAGGAATTGTCACAGCTTTATAAAAATACCGGAGAGCATGAGAAAGCCTTGCGTTTAGCAGAGTCGGCACCGGAGTTGACAGCATCCAGGCCATTTCTTCGCATCCAGGCATATGATGGAAAAGAGGCCATTGATGCAATGCGTGAGGCGCTTTTGGCAACGGTGCAGCAAAGCGCAGATTTGATGGTCCATATCGTTTTGGATGATACAACGATTCCGCCGATTATGGCGGCAGAACGTCTCCAAAATGCGGAAGGCTTGTTTGCACAGATTTTACCGGATCATCATTACGGAAAAGATTTTGGTCTATTGGCCTGCATCCAGATGCTCCGTTCCTATTATCTGTGGCGTGCCGAGAAAAAAGAGGAGGCTTTCCTGGCACTGGATACAGCGCTTGCCTATGCGAAGCAGTTGGGTCAGTTGGAAGAAAAAGCGTTTTGTGCGGAACTGCCGGAGCTTTGGCCCTGGTGGGATGTTCCAAAGAGAGAAAACGTTTTGACAGAAATGCAGGCGGATTCCCGCTGGACAGAATGGGTAGAGAAAACGAAAGAATAATGGAATGCTACGTAGGCGATTGCTCATGTGATGCATGGGCGATTTCCTATAAGGCATGAAGATAGAAGAAAGTGGAGGGAAAAAGGGGTATGCCTTGAAGATGATGGAGTTGTTTTTTGCAAAATTGAAGAATTGAAATTATGCGTGCAGATTTTTTGTGCTGTACGTTTTTGTGCCGGATTTCATGGATGCCTTAATTTTATAATAGTAAGTTTTGGCCTTTTTTAGCTTGACCTTACACCAAACTGCAATGTTATAAAATAGGAAAGAGGACATAGTAGGAGGACGATCATGATGAATTTAAAAGTATTGCATCAGCAGGTGAAGGAAATGATTTCGGCAATCAATTATGAGGAAATCTGGAGCGGATTTTACCCGGGTAAATTTGCCTTATATACCGGGGAAACATGCTGTTTTGATGGGGAGTATATAGAAAAACCGGTAGATTTTTGTGCGAATACCGCATTGAAATATGGCGAGGAATATATCGCCATATGGGACGTGACAGAAGAGTTGCCGTTGCCGGTATTGGTTGCCAAAATCGTGCATGAATTGTTTCATGCTTTTCAGCTGAAAAATTGGGAGGAGTGCTGGTCAAATGAGATGGAAGCACTTTTTCAATATGAATACAGGGAAGACAACCTGAGCTTGAAACGAAGGGAAAATAATCTTCTGATTGCGTTATTCAGCAATTTCGAGCAGGAAAAATGGGAAGAATTTCAGGCTTTGCGTTGTTACCGGAAGGATTCTTTTTCTTATGAGACGCAATATGAGCGATGTGTAGAAGAAATCGAGGGGATAAAACTGTTACAGGATTCAGAGAATTATTTTCCTGTCCGTTTTTCCTGTTATTATGCGGGTGCGCTTTTGGTTATGGCTTGGAAAAATGCGAGCAGACGCTTGTGCGGGCAGCAGCATACGATGTTTGCTATGGAAAAAACGGTTCCGGTTAAGGCGGAAAGTATCGCCCGGTATCAGCGCGAGGGAGGGATAGGGATGGTGTTGCAGGAGTATCAGCAGGAAACGGAGAAAATGATTACGTCCACTGTTTCCAAAAATGAAATTTTATTGGAAGGTCCTGTAAAGCTGAGAAGTGTCAACGTATTTGACGCAAGACGGCAAGGGGATTATGTGACATCACGTTTCTTCCTGATGTATCAAGTCGGCGAGGAGGACCATGTCATAAAGGAGAATGTAGTTATAAAGATGCGAGATGAAAAAATAATTGATAGGGTGTATCGGATGGTGTGATTATTTTACCATTTTTGTACACAAATCCGGAAATTTTATGGCTATTACGTGCACTAGGCTAGTTTTTATATTTTTGCACGTAGTCAAAAATTTCCGGATTTTATTTTTACCTTCAGATCATAGAATTTTGCATTGTTTGCACGTAGCATTTTCGGTTTTGTAAGGAGTAGACTACCATCGTATTAATTGATTTTGGCTTGATGGCACGTAATCACCCATCCGTGAACAGAGCGATTTACGGTCCATTCAAACAAATCAACGACTTTTGAAGGTAACCAACTTTTTTTGACTACGTTCAAAACCGTTTGAATTATCCGGACGGCACGTAAAAATAAAGTCCAGCAATTTTTTAACAATATAAAAGGGGGAAAAAGGGCTAGCAATGACGATATATAGCCTCTCGGGCTACAATTTAGCAACTATTTGCCGCTATTTGATGCAATACGAAAACTATTTATTGATATACAATAAATTATAGTTGACAAACAATAAGAGTAGGACTATAGTAGAAAAAAAGGAGGCACTGAATAGGAGTCATCCGGGCGTGTTTTTGGGATCATTGGTTGTAGATTTTGTCGGAATTGCGATTGGCGTTGCGGCAGCGGCCCTGTCTCATCTGGTGTATAAGGCAGCAGAACTCAAAGAAGAAAACGAGCTTACCATATAGGAGGTGCCGATATGGAAGGAAACATTGTTTTTCGCATTGATGTAATGTTTGCGAAGCGGAAAATGAGCGTGACGGAGTTGGCGGACCGGGTGGGAATTACCATCGCCAATATGTCAATTTTGAAAAATGGAAAGGCTAAGGCAATCAAAATGTCCACGCTGATAAAGTTGTGTGAAGTGCTGCAGTGTCAGCCGGGAGATTTGTTGGAATATCAGCCCGGCAATGAGAAGAATGAGGAGTGATGGGTATGCTAAAAGGGAAAAAGAGGAAAATTTTCTTGCTTTTATGTCTAATTATAATTGTTATTTCCGCCGCGACGCTGTGGTATGCAAGAACTGGAAAGCCAGTTGTAAAAGTAAAGATACTGGATTCGAAGGATGGGAAAGAGCATTATTTTGTGGTCACAGATAATGGAAGACTGAAGGAGACGGCTTCGTTTGTGCCGGATAAAGCAGAGGTTTTGCAAGGGGTGGCCGGTGATTTTTCATCCGATATTGTGAATGGAAGGATTGTTGTTACATTAAAGGCGACGAAGATGTTGGATGCGGAGGGGAAGAAAGTAAAAGCAGATGCAAAGGTAAAAGCCATGATGAGGAAAATTTCGAAAAAAACGGAACACGATATTTACGGCTTTACAGCGATTGTTGATGCGGGACAGTATTTTGCTTTTGTTGAGCTTAATGTGAATTTGTGGAATCCATGCATTCTTTACCATTACAATGCAGAAACGGATGAATTGACAGAATTATATGAGTGGGATGGTGTGCAACTATGTGGGTTGGCCTTAAATGTAAAGGAGGAGCATGCGCAGAAATAGTAGGGATGTTACAAAGGGAGAAAGTTTAATGAAAAAGATGATAGAAATTTCAAGTAAGGATGGATAGTCTTATGACTTATTGAAAGAAGAGCCTGGAACAAAAAATGGTACCGTTACAGGGGTGCGTAAGCAGATTACTGCGCTCAAGGAAGCGGAAGGAACCAAGTATCGGTACTTACGGTGCGGAGACTACGATGGAACGTCTAAATTATACCTTTATAATGAGTCTCTGAACAAAGGGTATTTGCTCATATTAGTTATTTGATAGGTAGATATTTGCGAATTGAAAAAGGAAGGTCTTCTATGATAAAATGAATTTCATAGAGGACTTTTTTGATTAAGAAGGTGATTGCAATGCTTGCTATCCGGAAAATCTTGGGCGCTTTGATGGTGAAGGGGCGCATGATTATTTGTACCAGTGAACGAGGTTAGGAAAGGGTTCATTATGCGAAGTAAGGAAAAATGGAAAAATGACAAGCGCGCAGTCAATGCGATTCTGGGAACCATGCAAGAGGATAAGCATGTGCAGGAGATGAAGAAGTACATTCAGCATGGAACGGTATCCACCTATGAACACTGCGTAAATGTTGCCAAATTAAGCTATCATTTAAACAAAAAATTACATTTGAAGGCCGATGAGCAGGTGCTTGTAAAAGGCGCGATGCTGCATGATTTTTACCTGTATGATTGGCATTATGAAGGGGATGGAAGTCATCATTTGCATGGCTTTTCCCATCCGAAGCGTGCCAGCGAGAATGCAAAGGAGCTTTTGCATGTTGAACCGGAAATACAACAGGTCATCGAAAGCCATATGTGGCCGTTGACGTTAAAAACGATTCCCAAGAGTCGTGAGGCCTGGCTGGTATGTATGGCAGATAAACTGGTTTCCACAAGGGAGACGATTCTGAATAGGAGAAAAAAAGATGTGGATTAGTCGTTATGTATGCTTGTTTATTGTGTATTGCTGCATGGGATGGATTTACGAGACCATCTATTGCACGGTAAAAGGCGGAAAATGGGAAAATCGCGGGTTCTTATATGGACCGGCCTGCCCGATTTACGGGGTGGCGGTTTTTATCATGGATACGACGTTGACCGTAACGGCGCTTTTGCATTTTGACCGCATGGTAATTCGTGTGGAAGAGTCCTTTAACAAAAACATGGAAAACATCGTGGATAATGCCGTGCAGCGAACCGTTTCCATAAAGCAGGATATCCAATCCAAGCAGGCCTATATGTCGGAGCGCTTAGAGAGCATGGGGGTATATGTAAATCCTGCAATGCGCAGAGTTCGTATCTTGCGTTATAAGGATGAGGCTCGCAAGTTTGCGGGTAACCATATGCTTGAGATTATGAAAAAACGGCGATAACGAGAGAGGATGAAAGAAAATGACATTAAAACTGATTCGACCGACGCAGGCATATGCGACACAGGTCATGGCACACAAAGTGAGACCACATTTTTTCGTTGGAAAAATGTGGTCTTTTTGTGCAGAACACTTAGCGAAGCTAGCCCAAAGGGCGCTGGTGAGGTTAGTGAGAGGACGACACCAAAATAAGGAGGAAAAAGCTATGGAACAAATGACGGGAAAACTATTTTATGACATGTACCCGGTTCTTGATGGGCAGGACGTGACCGTCACCGGATGGGTGAAAACCAAACGTATCGGAAAGGCAGTGGCATTTCTGGAAATCTCGGACGGAACAACACTTTCGAAAGCTTTTGCAAAAGCGTGATTTCCTACTGCATGAAGGAGGCATCGGAGGAGTTGGCCTTTTTTGACAAGTTTGTGGAACCGGGATTACTGGAAAAATTGTAGAAAACCGTCTCCAGTAAATTTGCGCGGATTAGCTACGAGGAGGCAATTGAGCTTTTGATGAAATCCGGAAAAACATTCGCACTTCCGGCGGCGCCGGGCGAGGCAATTCATACGGAACATGAGCGCTATCTGGCGGATGAGGTTTTCGCATGTCCAGTGTTTGTGACGGATTATCCTAAGGAGCAAAAAGCATTTTATATGTACCAGAACGCCGATGGAAAAACCGTAGCGGCGACCGACCTTCTTTTCCCGCAGATTGGCGAAATTGTGGGAGGAAGTCAGCGTGAAGAACGATTAGAGAAGTTGCTTACCCGCATCCGTGAGTGTGGACTTTCCGAAACGGATTATGACTGGTATTGCGATTTGCGTCGCTACGGAAGCGCGTCGCACAGCGGTTTTGGGCTGGGAACGGAGCGGTTGATGCGCTACATCACCGGTGTGGACAATATTCGTGACGTGGTGCCGTATCCGAGGACTCCGGGAGAAATTGAATTTTAGAAGGGGCGATGACAGGCAAGATTTCTATTGCCAATTGTGTGAAAATTCGGTAAACTAAGATTTGAAGTTTGAATTTGGATGGAGGGAAAAACGTATGTCATTTAGCATATTATGTAGCGGAGGAGCCGATGGCCCAACGACGGTATTTTTTGCAGGGAAAATTGAGGATGGGCTGGCCAAATGTATGGGGATTATGCATCGTAATTTTGTTGCTGATTCCGAATATCATTTATGCGATAAAAGCGAAGGGGCAGCAGAACCAATGTAAGAACAAATGGATGAACTGTTTGGAGCAGGTGGGGCGTTACGGCTGCATGATTTTTATGATTTTAAATTTTGAGAAAATGGGATTTTTCTCTGCGGAAGCTTTTGTGGTGTATATGTTCGGAAACATCCTTTTGCTGCTTTCCTACGGGATCATCTGGATTATGTTTTTCTGCAAAAAGACGTATTGGAAACAGACAGCACTGGCGGTAATTCCGATTTGCGCATCTTTATGTGACGAATAAGAACAGGGGTTAGAAGGGAGCGATTGAGGGATGGACGTGAAAGCAATTGAGAATTTAAATATTGACCGGGTGCTGCAGCGCGGAACCGGGCAAATTATAGAACAAAGGCAGGATGCGTTTGCGGAAAAACTTGAGTGCTACCAGGTGGCCTATTATCATACGGAAATGGCCGGCTTTGTCGGAGAGCACTTGGAGGGAAGCATTGGACTTTTGCACGTGATGCCGAAGTCCCGACGAAAAGGCTACGCTATGGAATTGGAAAATGCCATGATTCGTAAGAATATGGAAGCCGGATTTTTGCCCTTCGGACAGATGGAAAAATCCAACACCGCATCCATGGCATTGCAGAAAAAGCTCGGATTGACACAGTCCGAAAACACGATTATCTGGATGTGGAGGTAAGCTATGGGAAAAACAGCGTTTATCTGGGATTTGGACGGGACACTGCTTGATTCCTACGAGGTAATCGTGGCAAGCTTATACAAAACCTATGAGCACTACCATGTTCTCATGAATAAGGGCGACATTTTGAAGGAAGTGATGACCACTTCGGTTCGCACTTTTATCAGTAAAACAGAGGAAGAAACAGGCATTTCCTTTGACGTGTTAAAGGATACCTATTCCGCTATTTCCGAACAGGAGAAAAAGAAGATTCGACCGATTCCTCATGCAGCGGAAATCCTCGCTTTTCTGAAAGAGCAGGGGATTCGCAATTATGTATTTACCCATCGGGGAACTTCGACGGAGCCGGTGCTTAAGAATACCGGACTGTTTGATTTTTTTGAAGAGATTATCACCGGCGCGGACGGATTTGAAAGAAAACCCAGCCCAGAGGCGTTGCAGTATTTGATGGCAAAACACAATTTGTCGCAAGCTGATACGGTTTACGTGGGAGACCGGACGTTGGATGTGGAGTGTGCGCAGAATGCAGGGATTTCGAGCATTTTGTATCTTCCGAAAGGAAGTGTTGTAGAGCCTACCGGGAAGGAAAACTGTATCGTGGCGGATTTGTTGGAAATCAAAGATTGGGTTTTGAACATGAAGTGAGGGACAGCATGAAGAATTTAGAAAGGAACAATTTCCGCCCTTCCGTTTGGGAACCAGGTCTGCGGTTGGGGCGTGAAAAAGACATAGAATATTACAACACGGTGGAAGCGTGTTGCTGGACGTATGAAAAAGCATATAAAAGAATCCATCAGGTGCTGACAATGGAAGATTCGATGTGCTTGGTGCAGTTGGATTCTGAGGAGCATATCACCGGATATCTAATGGGATATTTCAAAGAATTTGATGATATTCGGGGCTATTTTCTGGAAGAAATCGTTATCTTTATGGGAAATCAGGGAAAGGGCTACGGAACCGATTTTTTGAAACATCTGGAGAAGGTAATACGCGAGAATGGGGCATCTATTCTTGAGTTAAACAGTGTGAATGATGAAGAACACAAGCGGTTTTACGCAAAAGCCGGGATTTTGCCGGTTTCTAATTTTGTGATGATGAGTAAGTTTATGGAGTAGATAGGATGGTCAAGGAAATTACGAATTTGGATGAAAAGAAGCGTGTAACACGCCTAATTCTGGAAAGCCTGCCGGAGTGGTTCGGAATCGCGGAAGCCAGAGAAGAATACATTTCTGAGAGTGCCGAATGCCGATGCTTTGCAGCTTACGATGGGCAGCAGCCGATTGGAATGTTGTGTTTAATGGAAACAGGGAAGGATACCATGGAATTGCATGTTTTGGGTGTAAAAAAGGAGTATCACAGAAAGGGTCTAGGTAAGGAGCTTTTTGCAAAGGCGAAGGAGGCTGCGACGAATGCAGGGTATTCTTTTATGCAGGTGAAGACGGTGCAAATGGGAAAATATGAGGTTTATGACAGAACGAATTGTTTCTATAAAGCGTTAGGGTTTAAGGAGTTTGAAGTTTTCCCGACTTTGTGGGATGAACGGAATCCTTGCCAGGTGTATGTGATGGCATTGAGATGAGATTACGGTTCATAGAGCGACCTTTCCGCTGGGCGGTAAAAAAAGGCACCCAGAGCCCGGTCAATTACGGTTCATAGAGAGGGTTGAGATATGGGCGGTAAAAAAAGGCGGCTGGGGCCGGGAAATTTACGGTTCACAGAGCGACCCTTCCGCTGGGCGGTAAAAAAAGGCGGTTGGAGCCGGGAAATTTACGGTTCATAGAGCGGGTCGCGATCTGGGCGGTAAAAACTGGCAGTTGAGGCCGGAAATTTTACGGTTCACAGAGCGGGTCGCAATCTGGGCGGTAAAAATTTGTGAGGCGGAGTCAATCTTCTTGACCGTGGCGGTCAAGAAGCATCCCTCGCGCAAAAGCGCTCGGTCTTTTACGGTTCACAGAGCGGGTCGGGGTATGGGCGGTAAAACTCGCCGCGAGCAGCACATAGTAATGAAGGATGAGGAGAAATTGACATGATATTTGAGACAGAACGACTTATTTTACGGCATTGGGAAGAAGCGGATGCGGAGGATTTGTTTCGCTACGCCAGCGACCCGGATGTTGGGCCGATTGCCGGTTGGCCGGCGCACAAAAGTTTAGAGGAAAGCAGGCATGGAATCAACGTGAATACAAGACACTTTTGTTGATAAGGGACGCAATGAAAAAACTTTTGTTATTTGATTTAGATGGGACATTGCTTCGTTCCGACAAAACAATTTCTGAGCGGACACTTCTGGCACTGGAGCAGTGTCGCAAGAACGGGTACCTTATCGGTGTTGCCACTTCGAGAAGTGCGCAAAATTGCCTGACTTACTTGGGAGCACTTTGCCCGGATATAATGATTGCCAGCGGTGGAGCCCTTGTGAAAAAAGGAAAAGATTACATACATAAGGCGTTTTTTACGGCGGAACGCACTAGGGAATTGATTGCTACCGCTCGGAAAATCTGCGGCGCAGATGTAGAGATCACCATCGATACGCTGGATGCGCATTACTGGAATTACAAGACGGATCCCCTGAAAGAGGACAAAAACTGGGGCGAGAGTATTTGGACGGATTATCGGGATTTTTCTGAAGAAGCGTTGAAGATGTGCGTGGAAATTTTTGATGAAGAAGAGGCAAAAGCGCTGGCGGACAGATTTTCGGACTGTGATGTGATTCGATTTTCCGATGGTTGTTGGTATAAGTTTACAAAGAAAGATGCTACAAAAGAAAACGCCATTCGGGTTGCATGTGAGCAGTGTAGAATTTCCTTGCAAAATGTGATTTCCTTTGGGGATGATTTTGCCGACATCGGTATGTTAAAAATGGTAGGAACAGGTGTTGCCGTGGGAAATGCGCTGGATGAGGTAAAGCAGGTCGCAGATGTGGTTATTGGTTCGAATGATGAGGATGGTATTGCGGAATATTTAGAAAAGTTCTTTCCTTGACCATAGGTCTATTTGATTAGACCTCCGATTTGATGCATTACAAGTTAAAACCGGTAAGATTTTCTATGGCGGGATACAAAGAACAAGATTGGATGGTGAATGTGCCTTTGTATCTTGCTGCCGAATGGATTAATGCAGCCGAATAACGTCTTTGCGCAATAGAAATGACAACGATTGATATGAGGAGGGCGTGACATGAAATTAGTGTTTCCAACACTGGAATACAAAGAAAAGGCAATCGAGTACATCAAAGAATTTTACGAATATGGTTCCGAAATCAACGGAAGCGGAAGTCTGGACCGCTTTTTAAAGGAATCCACCTACGAGGAGTGGCTGAAAAAGGTGATTGCAAGTCTGGATATCGCCAATGTTCCGGAAGAAAAAGTGCCGGCCATTACCTATTTTTACGTCCGGGAGGAAGACGAGCGGATTGTGGGTATGGTCAACATCCGATTGGCACTGAATGATTTTATGCGGCAGGAGGCGGGACACATCGGGTATTCCGTGCGTCCTACGGAGCGTAGAAAGCATTATGGCACGGACTTATTAAAAGCGGCGCTTGCTGTTTGCGAGCGAATCGGTATTCAGGAGGTATTGCTTTCCTGCGATAAGGAAAATCTTGCATCCGCGGGCGTTATCAAAAACTGTGGCGGTGAGTTGGTAAGAGAGTTTTACAGCGAGGCCTTTGAGGAAATGACACAGATGTATGTGATTACGTTCAGGAGGTCGCGATGAAAACAACCATCATATCATTTAGTTCTAGACAAAACGGAAATTGCGCGCAGATAGCACGAAGAATTCAATCACTGGTGAAGGAGCCGGTTTTATTCGATTTTTCGGAACTGGATATTCACCCTTGCGGGAAATGCAATTATGAATGTTTTAATGAGCGGGAAAAATGTCCCTACATGCAGGACGCGGAATACGGCATGCTGGAGGCTATCACGCAGAGTGCGATGGTCTATTTTGTCTTGCCTAATTATTGTGATTATCCTTGCGCGAATTATTTTATCTTCAACGAACGCAGCCAATGCTTCTTTCAGGGAAAGCCGGAGGTACTTGACCTTTATGAAAAAGTCCCCAAAAGAAGCATTGTTGTCAGCAATACCAATGAGACGAACTTTGTGACTGCGTTGTCCTATCAAACCGCAGATGCGCCCGATGTTTTGTTTTTATCGGCAAAAAGCTATGGTAAAAGGAGCATCTCAGGCGATTTGCTGTCAAGTGAAAAAGCGGTGGCTGACCTTACGGCGTTTGTAAAGGCAAAAGATGCTTAATGAATACGTCATCCTCATTCAATTCTTTAAATAATCCATTCCATAAATTGTTTGAGACGGGTGCTTGTGTCGCAAGTACCCAGTTGTTTTGGATAAAGGTCTTGTATGAATATCTCGAAAGAACAGAAGATTGTAGAAAATAAAAAGCCGTGGCTAAGAAACCACGGCAAATAGAGTTCTGAAATCTTGCTAAATTGCAATAGATGAAGTTAAAACGCGTCGGTTTTAGATTGCTTTTCTAACGTATTTAGTCGTGCCTCCATTTCTTCTAGTCTTTTCTTGGCATCATCAAGTTGTTTGAAAGCGTCATCACGAAGTTTGAAAGCGTCATCACGAAGTTTGAAAGCGTCATCACGAAGTTTACAAGCATCATCAAGTTGTTTGAAAGCGTCATCACGTTGTTGAAAGGCGTCATCACGCTCTTTGAAGGCAATGTCCCGCTCACGCTTTACTTCGTCCACAAACAGAAGCATACTATTTTCATCCATTTCCTTTAATATCTTTGAAAACATGTTGCATACCTCCTCTGGTTTATGTAAATAGTTGGCAGTTTCTTTGTAGATGTCGGCTAGCCAGGGATAATCACGGATAACCGTATCAATATCCGAAACATTTTCTGTTGTAAGAAACTTTAACCATCCATTTAACGAGTTTACTTCTCTACTTTTAGTATAGGCGTGATTCTTGAAAATATCAAGGTTAATAATTGCAAATTCTTGTAACAAGGTAAGCTGAATCCCACTGTCGAATGTGACTTTACCACGATGAATATAGGTGTCAGCGAATTCAGGATCGGTATACGGAGATTTGGATGTTTCGTAAAGAATAATGGTGTAGACCTTGTTGACATCGCGATAGTCAAACGATTTTGATTGACTCTTTTTCTTGGCGGCATGATACTCCTGCATCAGGGCGTCTGCGGAATAGCAACTGATGCGTTGGTCCGGGAATCCAGAGGCGTATTTTTGGATTTCTACATTTGCACGAGACCCATCATCTAACCGGACAAGAATATCCATGATAATAACACTTTTTCCGTCGTGTAGGACGTGTTCTACGGGAATGGCGGCGACCACTTCAACGTCGCGGCCAAGAATTGCACTTAAGAAGCTGGACAAGCGCTCTGGATGGGTGTCGGGATTAAATACCATTTTGAAAAACGGATCATAGGTGAAAGGTAAGGTTTTCTTACCGGTCATGCAATCCAGCAATCGCTGTTTCCAAAATGAGTGCATGCCCGTTACCTCACGGGATAGGTCTGCATTTGGTGTTAAATAAGCATAAAAGTCCTCTTCGGATGCAAAATATGGGTGTTTTTCAGTTTTCATAAATCATATAACTCCTTCTTTTGTTAAAATTCGATTGATTGTTGTAAGAAAATCTTACTTGAAAAATAGAAACGTGCGGCCGCACGAATGTGAGGGGGATACCCTCGCAATGATGGCATTCATGATAACACGAAAATCGGCTTGCGTCAAGTGGCACAGTTGCATTAAAATGGTCTTAGTTTATTTTGGAAGGGAGATGGTTTCAAATGAACAGAGAGGAGGAACGAAATGAGAATCGAGCAGCGAGAAATTGTACTAAAAACCGGTGAAACCGTTGTTATTCGAAGTGCGAAGCCAGAGGAAGCCGAGAAGATACGAAAGCTTCGGGAAACGACAAGTGCGGAAACACATTTTATGGCAAGAGAGCCGGAGGATGGGCAGATGGATCGGGAGCGAATCCGTAGTATTACAGAGGCGGTTTATAATAGTGAAAAGGATTTTTATGTCACGGCGTTTCTTGGAGAGGAAGTAATCGGTGATTTAGGCGTAGTGATGATTCGCCCGCAAATCAAATTCCGTCATCGCGCGTATCTGGGCATGTCGATTTTGCAAAAATATACCAGCATGGGGCTTGGCAGTGTGATGATGGAAACAGCGATTGAGCAGGCGAAAAAGAATGGTTTTGAGCAAGTGGAGTTGGGCGTATTTGAAGATAACGAAAAAGCCAGAGGCTTATACAAAAAGTTCGGCTTCAAAGAGTATGGTGTAAATCCGCGGGCTTTTAAACTTCCGGATGGAAGCTATCACGATGAAATAATTATGATGAGACTGTTATAAGAAAAGGGATGGAAGAAGCATGAATAGTTACGTGAGAACTGCCGAGCGAGCAGATTACAACGCAGTTAAACGAATTATGCATCAAGTTCAGCAGATGCATGTGGACTGGAGACCGGATATTTACAGGACGAACGACAATCTGATTTCGGAAGAAATTTTTTCACTGATGGTGGAAAGTGGAAATCTGTTTGTTGCGGAAGATGAGGGAAATGTGGTTGGCGTGATGGAAGTGGCGTATAAGCATACGGAAAGTCCGTCGCATGTGACGCGGGAGGTTGTTTTTGTAGATAGTATGGCAGTGGATGCGGAATACCGGGGAAGGGGAATCGGACATTTATTCTTTGAAAAAGTAAAAGAATTAAAGACGGTCGCCGGTGCGGATGCAATTGAGCTTCAGGTGAATGCGAAAAACCGCGCAGCCTACGAAATGTACAAAAACTACGGCTTTACAGAAAAGTCCATCAACATGGAATTGTTATGATATGGGAAAGCATAAAAATGGGGATGTCGCACTAATTGTGCAAGGTCCCTTATTTGCATAAAGGTATTGACCTTACAGCGCACTGCAATGATATAACGGTTTTGGAAAGGAGAGGTGCGATATGACGATTAAAGAATTTGCCCGATTGTGTGGATGTAATCCTCAGACCTTGCGGTACTATGATCGTATGGAGCTTCTGAAACCGGTTAAAGTGGATTCATGGACAGGGTATCGGTATTATGAGGAGGAGCAAGCGTTAGATTTTGTCAAAATAAAAAACTTGCAGACGGCAGGCTTTACTATCGAAGAAATTCGTGGCTTAGCAGATGCTTCGAATGAGGAGATTTATTCTGCATTTGAGGAGAAAATCAAGGAGGCGGAGTCCAGACTTCGGAATATCAAGAGAATTCAGCAGTCATATCAGTACGAAATGACAACTATGGAAAAACGAATTGAAACATGGCGGGAGCAGATTACGAAGACTTTGATGGAGTACGACCCAACAGAAGAGTTTGGTGTGGATAAGGAGTTTTACGAAGATAAGGTTATCGGAAACGTGAATGCATTCTTTGATGATCTTATTCGAAAAAAAGATGATGCAAACTTTTCTTTGACGGGATATCCGGATGGAGAGGAGCTTGAGCCGGAAGAAGAGGAAATTGATTTTCTGAAGGATCCACATTATGAGATGCTTTACGAAGTTCACGGTTGGGAGCATGTCAAAGATTTCCTGGGTGAAATGCCGAGATTGGAGAGTAATACAGAGTATGCCTTGCTTTTTAAGGTTAACGAGGAAAAGAGGAAGACCGGATTTGCCAACACCATGCTGGGTGTGCTTTTGGCAAAATACGCAAGAGGTGAAAATCGGAAACTGGGTTGTAATGTGACAGACACGGAGGATGGTGAAAATCATTTCTGGTTGTTTAAGGCGAAGTAGGGAAATCGAGAGAGAAGAGACATGGAGAGTCGATTTCCGGTATCGTTAGCCTTCATTATTGAACGCAATCCGCCGGAGACCTGTGATTTACAGGCTCCGGGGGTTTATCGACACTAATTATTGTGCATGAAATAATTTACTCCTCTTCCGATAGATCGTTTACCTCACCTGTCTTTAAATCCGCCGAATGTCAGAGCCTTTTGAATTGTCATATTTCTTTTTCGTATTTTTGGGATAATTAGCATGATAAAACCAACACCGAAAACTATGAGCGCAACAAAGAATAACACTGCCACGATTTCTACCAAAATACTCCCCCTTGAAATATGAATTTCTTACATTGTAACACGTAGTATTGCCCTATTCAACGCCCTACATTTAAAATTTCTAAATACCATAAACTATCCATATTTTCTTTGAAAACAACAATATGATTTCACCAATTTTTCTCAATTTATACGTTGTTTACCAATGAAATACTTGTTACACTATGAGATAAGAGACCGTTCCGGAGCATTACCCTAGATATATTTGTTACATTACATATATTACTTTTGCATTGGCTGAAAGGAGAAGGTTATGAAACAAGTAAAAAGTAAAATAATTTCAAGTTTGTTAATCTTGATGGTGGGATTATCATGTTTGTCACCTTCCGTGACTACGTGTGCGGCGAGCAAACAAAGCAGTACTGTTAAAGTTAGTACGCAGAAGCAATTAAATAAAGCCTTAAAGAAAAAAAAGGTCAAAAAAATTAAAATTAAAACTTCGAAAAAAGCGAAGTTCATTATTCCAAAGGGAAATTACACGGCTAAGTCTATAGTTGTAGATGCAAAGAATGCAGATGTAGTCAATAAGGGTAAATTTAAAAAAATTGAGATTCAGGCGATAGCAAAGAATACCTGGCAGGAAAAAGCGGATGGAAATATTTTGGTTATCAATGCGGCAGCAGGCCATATCGTTATTCCGGCAGGATGCAATCCGGCTTATGTAATTGTAAACAGTAATGGATCTAATTTTACATTGGATATAGATGGTAATGTGGGAAAAATTGCTGTAAATGGGCAGGCGAAACTTCAACTGAATGTAAACGGAACAATTGATTCCATAGATATTCACGCGCAATCCAGTGTCATCGTGTCCGGAAAATCTGAAAAGATGATTCCTGTTTTGGTGGATGATAAAGGGGCAGGAACGATGCTAACATCCAATATCGCAATGGATTTGGAGGCAAAAGCGGATGTAGAATTCAATTTAAGCAGCGGAGCAGAGGGCAGTGTTGTAAAAAACAGTGGGGATGATACAAAAGTCGAAGTAACAAATAATACAACACAGACCGTTTCTGTAGAAACAACGTCCGGCAAAGAGATTATTGTTGAAGCCGGAAAGAATGCAACGGTAAATGATAGTGGTGAAATAACCAATACGACAACACCGGATACAAATCCGTCGGATACCGAAATTGAAAACCAAGTAGATAATCAGATTGAGGATGAGCCGGTTCATATTATAGAGCATATTAGACCGTCGGGGGATATTTCGAGATATATCGTAAAGTTTGAGCCAATCAGCGTAAAGGCAGGACAGGTAGGAGCTTTGAAGGATATAGTAGATTTGGCTTTGCCGAGTTATGTGTATGGTATAGCTAACGATGGGATGAAAGTTAAATTTAATGTTACGTCATGGGAAAATACTGATAAATATTCAGTAAACTCTACTGTGGGATATTATTCCTTTACAGCAGTTCTTGGAGAATCAAGTGTTACAGCAAGAGTTCAGGCTGGGCTGAAAGCAACATGCGAGGTTGAAGTACAGGATAAAAGTAATATTGCTTATGAATACAAGAATGGTAAATATAATCATATAGAAGTCGTACAAATGATCACGGCAAAGAATGGTGTGGTATTTGAGCTGAAGAATAATAATGATGTTCCTGTATATGTAAATTGCAGTATTTCCCTGTACAAAAATGGAGTAGTTTGCAACGTAACCAATCGTTTAGGTGTATATATTGGAGCCAATGAGAGCGCTTATGTTGGAGAAAAGTATTCAGATGAAAAAGAAGTCGAATTTGATAATTACTTAATATCTGCGATTGTTGTAAAGGAGGAGCGTGCTGGACAGCAGAATGAGTTAGAGGTAAATCTTAAAGAAGACTATTCAATTGAAATTAAAAATATTAGCAATCGATATGTGGAACATATCATCTGTTATATTGTTTGGGAAGAAAATGACCAAACAAAAGAAATGGACGTACATTACTTAACAAAGCTGGCACCGGGTGAAAAAGTTGAGAGAAGTTTAAACATAAATAAGGAAGGTTTGAATCTTTCGAACGTTAAAGTGTATACAAATTACTGTTGTACAGCAGGGAGTACGTCTGCACCGGAGGAAAGTGGTATTGTATATGCGGATGAGCGTGGTAAATATAATAACTTAGAAGTTTTACGAGTAATACAGGCAAAAAATGGTTTTGTATTTGAAATTAAAAATAATAATACGGAGCCGGTGTGTGCAGGATGTGACATAGTACTCTATCGGGATGGAAAGGTATGTTATGGAGCAGAATATAAAAACCTATTCATTGCGGCTGGTGAGAGTGCTTATGTAGGGGAAAAGTACGCAAACGGACAAGAAATAGAATTTGACAAGTATTCATTGACGATTAATTTAGTTAAAAACGAACGAGCTGGGAAACAGGCGGATATTGTTACAACAATTGATAATGGCAAAGTAAAAATTAAAAATCGTAGCAATAGGTACATAAAAACAGTATATTGTTTTCTTATGGGAATAAGGGACGACGGTGTTGAAATCATGGATGAAATAACTGTAAGAGACTTTGCCCCTGGTGAAGAAAAAACAAGAAATATTGGTTTATGTGAAGCAGAAAATAGTATTACAGACATAAAAGTATATACAAATCATCGTTGTATTTTGGGAGATGAAACCGAACCCCAAATTAGTAAACTTGCGTATGAGGTTAATCAGGGAAAATATAACAACTTGGAAATAGCAGAAGTTGTTCCCGCAAAAGACGGAGTAGTATTTGGCATTAAGAATAATAATGCGGTGCCAGTCAATGTTGTGATTAGTCTTTTATTATATAAAAACGGCAAGATATGCTACGGAAGTGACTATCTACACATGTACATTGCGGCGGGAGAGACGGGATATGTTGGAGAAGAATATGAGGGTGGAAAAAATATAGAATTTGATAAATTTATGCTGACAGCAATCCTTGGCAAGTGCGAACAGGCCGGAGATAAGGCTGGATTGGATGTCTCGTTGAAAGATGGAAGCAATCAGATGGTTAGCTTTACTAATACTTCGTCTTCGTATGTGAATTGGATTGCCTACTACGTGGTTGGTTTAAAGGATTCTTCACCGGTGACAATGTATGAAGATTATCTGGAAAATTTGGCTCCTGGGGAGACCAAAGAAGAGATGATTCGTTTGGTAATGGGCGAAGAAGGAATAAATGGAATTAAAGTATATTCTAGCTACTGCTATTGCGATAATTATTCCAATTAAAACAACAAAGCAGAATGCGAGGAGGAGCGTATCATGGAAGAATTTAAGGATTATTCCTGTTTGCGTGAAAAAATAAAAGAAAAACTGGAATACTGGGAGTCGAATGTTATAGATGGCGATGTACAAGATCTTGCAAAATATGATTAAAAAAAAGCAATTAAAAATCATGAATCATTCAAGTTATACAAGTATATGTCGGTTAAAGAAAGACTAAGCGTAAACTCCTTTATGATAATACGTACCTCCGGAACGATAAATAACATGCTGAAGCCCGCGGCATAACCGCGGGCTCCTTTAGTATTATTTTTAAAACTTCAAACGCCATCGCCTGTCTGTTTGGATCCTTTTCTGATTCAAATAGCTTCCCATTCTACCAGATTTCGAAATCCATCTTTTATGTCATCATCTGCATTCCAATGGTGCCAGATGCCCGGGGTGCGTCTTACAAAATCCAACAACACTTCGTTATCCTCGTAGATGCCCACGGTTCCTTCAACCGGCAATGTCTCTACCATAACTTTTCTATCGTCATCCAAGAAGAAAATATCGGACAACGTAGCTAACTGATAATCTATATCAGCCTCATCTCCGATATGATTGTACCATGCCTGCACTACTTCGCCACGTTCTAAATAAATGGTGTCATAAAATGAAAGGAGAATGGATGATGTTTCCGGAGTGACTTTAAATACCTTAAGTTTAATGCCAGGATCTTGATCATTTAATGGGTCCACGCCATTATTTCCCCATCTGCCGCCCTTCTCTTTTATATGCTTCTTGCCAATACAATGCGGTTCTAATCGCTTTTCTAACTCTCTATCAAAGGTAACAAGTTCCCAATCGCTTTCGCATCTTGGATAAACCGTCATGGTAAAATAGGTTGCCTCCTGAAGGCATAACTGAAACAGCTCCTGGCTTTGTTCAAGCGTTAATGCATATCCATCGATTACTTCGTACATCTTCTACATACTCCTTCTTTAAGATTCTTTATTTAGTCAGTTTTGCGCTTGCTGATTTTCTTTATTCCCAATACCATGCATGCGACTTTCCTTGCTTTTCACCTAATAATCTTACATGATAATGCGGATAATATCCAGGCAAATTTTTATGCTTCGGATGCCAAGCAGCAGACCTTCCGCCACGACATATATAGTGTGGTTCCCGCAATACTTAGTTCCATTGAACTTTCAGCTATGTGGTAGTTTTCAGTTGCAGAATAATATGCATCATCAATTTTGCGTATGTTCGATTTGGCTATTTCAACTTTTACTACTTTCTGCTTGTGGACAACGGGTCTCCTTTTTGCTTCTGGGATTTCATGGCATCCTTTTTGGCGCAGACGCTTGACCCAGTTATAAAATGTTCCAAGTCTAATATCGTGTTGCAGGTACCATTCGTGATCAGTAAGATCACTGGCACAGCATTCCATAATCAACCGGAATTGTTTATCAGCGGGTGTTGGATTAGCTCGCATAATCTATCCTCCTGAAGTGTAGTAAAATGCTTGCATTTCCTACACACCATTATGGAATTGAACGAGCTTAATGTCACCACGCGGGATTATTTTACGATTACTGTGCACGTTCGGTTAGAGGCAAAAGAGATTGAAGAGGTTTCAAAAACTGCATTAAAAAAAATTAACTCTGAGGTAGTTGTCGAAGTCCCTAAAGAAAAATACGACGAATACAAAGAAATGCTCTACAGCCATGGATTACCCGAGACGGCGAAGGTGGTGGCGTATTAATCTGCCAAAGCGTCATTCGTGAAGGTGGCCTTAAAAGCACATAGCTTCCGCGCCTATTAACCGGCGTGGAAGTTTTTTCTGTTTTTAATAAATGAAGCAAAGGAATAGTTCGAATATAGGTTGATTGTGTGAAAAAAACATGATAAAATAATACTATCTTTGCTTGATAAAAAACTATTATGGGGAGTAAAACATGAAGTCATGGAAAAGATTGACGACGGCAGCACTTGCAGTAGCTGTTGCAATGTCCGGGTTAGGAATATCCGGAAATGTATGGATGGGAAAACAGGCGCAAGCCAAAGAAAGAACCGAAATGGTGTATGAAGGGGAGGGTTACAAGGTTACCTATTCGGTGGAAGGCAAATGGGAGGATGGCTACAATGGAAATGTTACCATCCCAACGGTGGAAAGTTGAGTACAGTATGCTCAAATCTCGACGAAGACAAGATTTATAGTATGGTGAAGAGATGGAAAAAATAAAAATTTTAGATAAACGAACAGCCAGTGTTTTGGGCGTATTTTTGATATGCATAATTGCAAGTCTTGTTTTTGAAAAAGTATTTGTTGTAAAAGGCGTAGATGTGGCGAATATTCGTTGGAGTTACAATAAGCTAACGGGGACATTGCGATTTGAGACCACAAGGAAAAGCAATGGTAAAATGTACGATTATGGCTCGGGTTGCGACGAGTATAATCAAGATGCACCCTGGTGGAAATACAAGGAAACATGTAAACATGTGGCATTTGGAACTGGGATAACGCATATTGGATGGTCGACTTGTGAAAATTTTGGAAAATTAACGAGTGTTTCTTTTTCTGAAGATTTGCAAGAAATTGGCTATAGTGCATTTAGCAGATGCAGATTACTGGAGACATTACGGTGTCCTCGTAAATTACGACTAATTGGTGTTGCTTCGTTTGATGAAAGTGGATTGGTTAATGTGGAATTAAACGAGGGTTTAAAAGAAATCGATGCCTGGGCGTTTAATGAAACTGAAATCGAGGAAATTCTAATCCCACAATCGGTTGAAAAGATAGAGAAGGGAGCTTTTGGAAATTGTGAATACTTGAAAAAGATTACATTACCAAAAGGAATTAACTATTTAGGGACAGGAGTGTTTTATGAATCATATGGGATAGAAAAAATCCGTATTGAATCGAAGAAAATTACAGAGGTAGAGAAAGATGCTTTTAAAGAAATCAACCCGGAGGTAGTTGTCGAAGTCCCCAAAGAAAAATATGACGAATACAAGGAAATGCTCTACACCCATGGAATACCGGAGACGGCGAAGGTGGTTGCTTACTAATGAAGAATTTCACTGGTGGCAAAATGGCATCAATAATTCCGAAAAAAGAAAATACGGCATGAAAAATGGTGGAAATATCGTGAGATGAGCCACAAGAGATAAAGTATTACGCAATCCTTGAGAAATCCGGGGTTGCGGTTTTTTACATTAAAATTTTATCGTAAAACAATAAAATATGATTGACATACGAGAAATGAAGATGTAAAATGATCATACAAGGAAAGGGAACGGAGGTACTTGAATATGAAACAGAAACATTTAGCTAACTGGTTGAAGATTATGATTATCGGTGTCGGAATTTGCGCGATTTTGGTATATACCGTGGTTCTTCCGGTGTGCGGGCAGGCAGTGGTGGATGAATACCCGGAGTTCGCTAATCGATTTAGACCGTGGATGATTTTTTTGTGCAGTACAGGGGTGCTCTTTTTTACAGCGTTAGTGTGTTGTTTTCGCATCGCCATAAACATTGGGAAGGATCGTTCCTTTAGTTTGAAAAATGCGAAATTACTCCAGTGGATTTCAAACATGGCAATCGGCGATACGGCCTATTTCTTTGCCGGAAATTTCGTGATGTTGGCATTGAATCTTAGTCACCCGGGGGTAATGTTAGCATCGCTGATGGTGGATGTTGTTGGAATTGCAATTGGTGTGGCAACTGCGGCTTTATCCCATCTTGTATATAAAGCTGCGGAGATGAAAGAAGAGAACGACTACACGATTTAAGGAGTTGCGATACATGGAAGGAAAGATTATTTTTAACATTGATGTAATGTTGGCGAAGCGGAAAATGAGTGTAACGGAGTTGGCAGAAAAAGTTGGGATTACGATAGCAAACATGTCGATTTTGAAGACGGGAAAGGCAAAGGCGATTAAGGTGTCAACCTTATTGAAACTATGTGAAGCGTTAGAGTGTCAGCCGGGGGATTTGTTGGAATATCAGCCAGGCAATGAGAAGACAGAGGAAGGAGGATGAGCGGGGGGAGAAAACGTTGGGAATGATGCAGTCTGAGAACACGATGGTTTGGATGTGGAGGTAATAGACAACATGAAATTTTTGATTTTAGGTGCCAGTGGTCTGGTTGGATACGAAGTGAAAAGGCAGTTGGAAGAAGCAGGACACGAGGTGCGAGGTACGTACTGTAAGGACAATGGGCGTTTTACAGGCGACCCATCTTTTACACGATTTGAGGTGGGGAATCTGCAAAGGATGGATGCGTTGCTAAAGGAATTCGCACCGGGGGTGATTGTTTCAGCACTTCGCGGTGATTTTGATTTACAAATGCGCACCCATGAGCAAGTGATGGAGTATTGTAAAAAAGATTGCACCAGAAAAATCATTTTCATCTCCACATTAAATGTTTTTGACAATGATTTAAGCAGGATACATGTAGAGTCTGAGGAGACGAATCCGGAAAGCGATTACGGTATTTATAAGGCAAAATGCGAGAAGCTGTTTTTGGATAATTTGGAAAAACGCCAGGTTATTATTCTTCGAATTCCGTCTGTCTGGAGTAGGAATTGCCGGCGGGTGCAGGAACTACAAGAAGCATCAGATAAGAAAAAGACCATCAAGGTGTGGACACCACTCATCCACAACTATACAACGCCTGAAAAAATCGGTGATGCGATTCGTTATATTGTAGATAAAAAATTAGATGGAATATTCCATGTGGGCTCGGAAGAATCTTTGGATTATACAGAATTCTATCGCTGTGTAGTGCAACGATTAGGCATTTCAGAGGGAGTGCTCGCGGTGGAGGAATTGTCACCTAATCGGATATATTATCAATGCCTGGCTTCGGAGAGAGAGGAGTTTGCGGCGATGAATGCCTATGGTATTGAGGATATCCTTACGGAAATTAGTGACCAGATTATTGGCGGAGCAGATAGACCAACGGCAATCGAAATGGATACATTTTAGAAGTGAACGGCAAGGCGCACTGCATTGCCTATTGGGATAAAAGTCGGGATGATATGGACGGCTACGCGGAGTTTTTAACCGCAATTGTCCAACGGTTAATGGGTAAATTAGTCTTGTATGAATATCTTAAAAAGAACAGAGAAAGGAAAGATTGGTGTCAGTTTTTTGGCAACGAAATCATTTTTGATAAGGAGACGCTATGCATTTTGTAGAGGCAAAGTCCCTGCTTACGAAGTGGGGCGGCATGAATATATACCGAGGATGTGCTCATGGGTGCGTGTATTGTGATTCGCGAAGCGATTGCTATCAGTTTACGCACCCGTTTGAGGATATTGAGGTAAAAGAAAATGCTCCGGAATTGTTGGAAAAAATTCTGAAAAGCAAGCGGAAGAAATGTATGATCGGTTCCGGGTCCATGTGCGACCCCTACCAGTCATGCGAAAAAGAGCTTCAGCTTACGCGGAAATGTCTTAAGCTTCTTGACCAATACGAGTTCGGTGCAGCAGTGATTACCAAGTCGGATTTGGTGCTGCGTGATATGGATCTTTTTTGCAGCATCCATGAGAAAGCGAAGGCAGTTGTGCAGATGACACTCACGATTGCAGATGAGGAATTAAGTAAAAAACTTGAGCCGGGCGTCTGCAACACCAAGCGACGCTACGAAGTACTGAAGGAGTTTCAGAAAAATAGGATTCCGACGGTGGTGTGGATGAGTCCTTTTTTACCTTATCTTACGGATTCAAGAGAAAATGTGGAAACGATTATGGAGTATTGCTTTGATGCCGGCGTAAAAGGCATCATCAATTACGGAATCGGCATGACACTGCGCGCAGGTGACCGGGAGTATTATTACCAGGCACTTGATAAGCATTTCCCGGGGTTATCCCGGAAGTATCAGGAAAAATTCGGGTATAGCTATGAGATTAACAGCGAGCACAATGCGGAATTGATGCGAATGTTTCATGAGCAGTGCGAGAAACGCGGCGTATTGCATACGCCGGAGGACTGCTTCCGTTATATGCAAAAGATGCCGGAGCGGTATGAACAGATGACATTGGATTTGGATTGAAGAGAACCGTTCTAGTTACCGCCTGCAGAAAAAGTTTGGCTTCCGGGAATTTGGAACCGAGCAGTTTGATGGGGTGGAACTGTGTGTGACGGTTTTGGAAATAAAAAGTTAAGGGAGAAAGACCAAAACAAGAAAGGAATGATAATAAATGAAAGTATATCATATGAGCGAGAACATTCAGACGGGTCAGTCATTTACAACAGATTACAAGCATTATGGGGCGTTGGTAGAACCTTTTGTTAAGGCAATGAAGCACAGCTTTGAAATGTTTTATGGGTTGATTCTGAGTGCGGAATATAGCGGAAGCGTGCTTGCACAATACAATTTAAAAGGGATGCCAACGCATGAGATAAAATGGGCAACAGAGGGAATTTTTGAGTATGTGAGACGAAATGAATTTCCGGATGCGCCAAGCAGAATGAAGGCAAATTATTTCTTTAAAAATATAGAAGAATGTCAGAAATTATATGACGAGGACTGGGAAAATGCAACTCCGGAAGAAAAGCAGAAAATCAAGTTGTATGAGGTAGAGCTGACCGGGAAGTATCTGGAATGTGATATGTGTTTGTTTGACGAGGCATTCGAGATTATGTGGGAATTTGAAAGCCCTATGCAGATGATGAATGTGATGAATCTGGCGCGTAAGTATTACCGCGGGGAGCAGAGTGAGCATTCCGTGATGGAAATTATCAGCGAAGAAGCAGCTGTTGTGGGAAAAGAAATAGATTTAAAAAAGTAGAGGAGATTTTGTATGATGTTACATTTAGAAGCAGTGAACCCGGATAATTGGAGAGTAGATTTGAGTGTGCGGGAGGATCAGAAGAAGTTTGTCGATGATACTACCGGAATCCTTGCGCGAGCGTTTGCATATAGAGAATGTGGAAGCAGGGCATTTTTTATTTATGATGAGGAAGTGCCGGTTGGTATGGCGATGTATTATGATATTGAGGCGTGGCAAGCGTATGACTTCAGTCACTTTTTCATTGATCAAAGATATCAGGGGAAAGGGCTTGGATACGAGGCGGCAGCGCTGGTTCTTCAAGAGATGGAGAAGGATGGCAGATTCGACAGAGTTGTTCTTTGCTATATAGAGGGAAACGATGCAGCTCGGAACCTCTATAAAAAACTGGGGTTTGTACATACCGGTGAGGTGGACGAGGACGAGATTATTATGGAAAAGAAATTGCGGTAGGAGAAAAATAAGATGAGAAAGGACAAAGCGGAAAAAGGAAAATGAATAAGGACATGACAGTGCCATGCGGCGAGGGCGTAATCAACCTGCGTGTCGGTGCAATTATTATGAAAGAGGGAAAAATCCTGATGGCCGGCAGCCATAATCATCCGGACTATCTGTATACCGTTGGAGGACGAATTCAGTTCGGAGAAACTGCTGAGGAAGCAGTAGTGCGGGAGGTGTATGAGGAAACCGGTGTAAAAATGGAAATTGACAG
The DNA here is from genome assembly GCA_900115795.1 of Lachnospiraceae bacterium XBB1006. Taxonomy (GTDB): domain Bacteria; phylum Bacillota; class Clostridia; order Lachnospirales; family Lachnospiraceae; genus XBB1006. The sequence continues at coordinate 76,051 of FOXT01000009.1, forward strand.
ACTGGGGTTTGTCGAGGAAGGCTATTTTTACGGGGATTCCGAACCATATTTGGGCAAGGAGATTTACGAGATTGTCTTTTTCTTTTATATGAAGGTGCCCAAGGATTTTGAATTAAAAAGCGAAACCTTTATGGAGGGTGATAAAGAGGAGTTTTTACGTTGGATTTCGCCGGATATAGAGATGAAATATTATCCGGAATTTTTCCGGACAGAGTTGTTGCATCCAAGCGATGGGGTAAAACATATGGTGACGGATGAACGAAAATAGAAATGAACAAAATTTACACCTAATATATTCAATAGCAAGATATTGGCGGTACGAAAAATCATGACAGAAAAATAACCTACCCCCTACACGGAAAAATTAGCAAATAGGTGGTGCGTTTTCGGCATTTTAAGCTCATTTTAATCTAATAGATGGTAGACTGGGAACATTTTTAGGAAAGAAATCCATAATTTGTACACCCTCCAGTCGTCTTTTTGGTTTTATAGGGGTAGTTGTTAAGAAAAGTATATAAGTTTGTTACCGCTTGAAATGATATGTTTGCAAACAGGGGGTAGTTGTTAAGAAAAGTATATAAGTCTGTCACCCCCTTGGAAGTGATTTTGGTGAATAGAGGTGTACAGAAAGTATCCTATGCATATTGCAACACTGAAATAGTACGCAAATGTAAAATAGTATAATAAAAAGCTCCCGCAGGCGGATAATCCGCTGGTGGGAGCTTTGTGTACTCTGTGATTACGCACCAAGTGCCTGCTTGCAGGCACGACTTAGCTGGTCTCCGCAGCTAGTGGCTTTTCCACCACAGGTATTGCCGGAAAGAAGTTCCATAACTTCTTCGGCTTTTTTGCCTTCTACAAGCTTGCCAATGGCCTTTAAATTGCCGTCGCAACCACCGGTAAATACCACATTATGAAGGACACCGTCTTCCATATCAAAATCAATTTGTCTTGAGCAGGTGCCGGATGTTGTATAAGTAAAATGTTCCATGATTTGTGTACCCTCCTGAAAGAATATTCTTTATTTTTATTTACACTCCACGCTAGTATATCATAGAAAATACATATTTTCCACAAAGATTTGTTAATTTTAGTTGTCCAAAATCACGGAAGGTGGTACAATACTGTTATTGTAGCGAAGTTAGGAGAATGGCAAATGAGCTTAATTACAAGTATTTTTGGAACGCATAGCGAGCGTGAGCTTAAGAGAATCTACCCATTGGTAGATAAGATAGAAGCACTTCGCCCGAGTATGCAGGAACTGACCGATGAAGAATTACGTCATAAGACGGTTGAATTTAAAGAACGATTAGCAAACGGAGAGACTTTGGATGATCTTTTGGTGGAAGCGTTTGCAACAGTACGAGAGGCCGCAAAGCGAGCCATTGGATTAGAACCATATCGTGTACAGTTAATAGGTGGTATTGTACTTCATCAGGGAAGAATTTCCGAGATGAAGACTGGTGAAGGTAAGACGTTGGTAGCAACTATGCCTTCTTATTTGAATGCACTTGAAGGTAAGGGCGTTCATGTGGTTACGGTCAATGATTATCTGGCAGCCCGTGACGCTGAGGAGATGGGAAAAGTTCATGAGTTTTTAGGACTTTCCGTTGGTGTTGTTTTAAACAGCATGGATCATGATGAAAGACAGGAAGCATATAATTGTGATATAACATATATTACGAACAATGAACTGGGCTTTGATTATCTGCGCGACAACATGGTTATTTACAAGGAGCAGCTGGTACAGCGCGAGTTGAATTATGTAATCATCGATGAGGTCGACTCAGTATTGATTGATGAGGCGCGTACGCCGTTGATTATTTCCGGACAGAGTGGTAAATCGACAAAGTTATATGAAGCATGTGACATTCTGGCAAGACAGATGACCCGTGGTGAGGATTTGGCAGACTACACCAAGATGGATGCTTTGATGGGTGTGATTCAGGAAGAGACCGGTGACTTCATTGTAAACGAGAAGGATAAGGTTGTGAACCTGACTGCAGAAGGTGTGAAGAAGGTTGAGAATTTCTTTAAGATTGATAACCTTGCAGATGCAGAGAATTTGGAGATTCAGCATAATGTGATTTTGGCATTGCGTGCACATAACTTAATGTTCCGTGATCAGGATTACGTGGTAAAAGATGATGAGGTTTTAATTGTTGATGAGTTTACCGGACGTATTATGCCGGGACGTCGTTATTCTGACGGATTGCATCAGGCGATTGAGGCGAAGGAGCATGTAAAGGTAAAGCGCGAGAGCAAGACGCTTGCAACCATTACCTTCCAGAACTTTTTCAATAAATACGCAAAGAAAGCCGGTATGACCGGTACGGCTTTGACCGAAGAGAAAGAGTTTCGTGATATTTACGGAATGGATGTTATTGAAATCCCGACGAACCGTCCGGTGATTCGAATTGATCATGAGGATTCCGTATATAAGACACATAAAGAAAAACTACACGAAGTTGTGGAAGAGATTCGTATGTCTCATGAGAAGGGACAGCCGGTCTTGGTTGGTACCATTACCATCGAAGCATCGGAAGAACTGAGTGCGTTGCTACGCAGACAGGGAATTCCACATAATGTGTTGAATGCAAAATTCCACGAGCAGGAAGCTGAGATTGTAGCACAGGCCGGACAACACGGTGCGGTTACCATTGCTACCAACATGGCAGGTCGTGGTACCGATATTAAGTTGGATGAAGAGGCAAAGGCAGCCGGTGGTTTGAAGATTATTGGTACGGAGCGCCATGAGTCTCGTCGTATTGACAACCAGTTGCGTGGTCGTTCCGGACGACAGGGTGACCCGGGTGAATCCAAGTTCTTTATTTCTTTGGAAGACGATTTGATGCGTTTGTTTGGTTCTGAACGTTTGATTGGTATGTTCAATGCAGTGGGCGTTCCGGAGAATGAACCAATTCAGCATAATATGTTGTCCAATGCAATTTTGAAGGCTCAGCAGAAGATAGAAGGTAATAACTTCGGAATTCGTAAGAATTTGTTAGAGTATGACCAGGTTATGAATGAGCAGCGTGAAATCATCTATAAGGAGCGCCGCCGCGTTCTGGAGGGTGAGAGCATGCGGGATTCCATTTTGGCAATGTTAGAGGAAGTTGCGGAAGCACAGTGCAATATGTGCATTGGAGCAGTTGCCAACAGTGAAGAGTGGGATTTGAATGAATTAAACGAGTTGTTATTGCCTATTTTCCCGATGGCACCAATTACCTCTGCGGATGTAAAGGGCAAAGGTGTGCAGGAATTCATCTCTGAATTGAAGGAGCGTGTAGTCAAGTTATACGAAGAAAAAGAGAAGGAATTCCCGGATGAAGAGGCTATTCGTGAATTAGAACGTGTGATTTTGCTAAAGGTTATTGACCGCAAGTGGATGGATCACATTGATGATATGGAACAGTTGCGTCAGGGTATTGGACTTCAGGCGTACGGACAGAGAGATCCGTTGGTTGAGTACAAGAACATCGGTTACGATATGTTTGATGCAATGACAGCCGGTATTCAGGAAGATACGGTGAAGTTATTGTTGCACATTAAGGTAGAGCAGAAGGTGGAGCGTGAACAGGTGGCAAAGGTTACCGGAACCAATAAAGACGATTCTGCTGTACGTGGACCGAAGAAGCGTGATCATGCCAAGGTATATCCGAATGATCCGTGCCCATGTGGAAGCGGCAAGAAGTACAAACAGTGCTGTGGAAGAAAAGCGTAGGTTCATAAGTGAATGGATTGGATAGAAGAGAGCGAAGGCGCCGTTATCAGCGTCAGCAACAGTTAAAAGAATATGGAATCATAGCCGGCATTGCGTTGGGGGTTCTTTTGTTTCTGGGCGGTGTTTCGCTTCTTAGTATGAGGCTGTTTGGAATTCTGACGGCTTCTGAGCATTCACCGGCGAAGAATGTGGAGCAGAAGAGCGTGCAGACGCAGGAAGTTGTGGGAGACGTTGTAGAGACGTTTGGAAAAGAGATTACGGTCATGATTGACCCGGGACATGGAGAGCGGGTACCTGGATGCGTGGTAGGGAATATCATGGAAAAGGATATTACGCTAGCAGTTTCTTTAAAACTTCGGGATGCGCTAGAAGTGGCCGGAGTTACTGTGCGAATGACCAGAGAAGATGATGCGACCTATCCGAGGCTGAAGGAACGTGGTCCAATGGCCAATCGTGTTAAGGCGGATTTTTTTATCAGTATACATTGTAATTCCTATGCGGAAGATACGTCTATTCGAGGGTTTGAAAGCTACTATTATGATGAGAAGAGTAGCAAACTTTCCGATGCGATGATGAAGGCCGTGAAGGATGCAGGAATTATGATACAAGATAGCAAGTATGGTAATTTTCAAGTGCTTCGGGATACGAAGATGCCGGCGGTGTTGCTGGAAATCGGGTATATGAGTAATTCGGCGGAACTTGCGGACATGTGCCGTGAGGACTATCAGACACAATTGGCGGAGGCAATCGTAAAAGGATTGTATAACTACATAAAGAAATGAATGAGGATAGGTACAGGACATCGAATGTTTGTTCTGTACTTTTCTTCTATTCTATGATATAATCAAAGAAGTTGTATAGAAAGGGGGCGACACCCTATGAATCAGTTTAAACTACATTCAGAATATCAGCCGACGGGCGATCAGCCACGGGCGATTGAGGAGTTGGTGAAGGGATTTTTGGAGGGGAATCAGTTTCAGACGTTATTGGGTGTAACTGGAAGTGGTAAGACGTTTACCATGGCGAATGTGATTGCTGCATTGAATAAGCCGACATTGATTATTTCTCATAATAAGACGTTGGCCGGACAGCTTTACGGGGAAATGAAGGAATTTTTTCCAGAAAATGCAGTAGAGTATTTTGTAAGCTATTACGATTATTATCAACCGGAGGCATATGTACCTTCGACGGATACCTATATAGAGAAGGATTCTTCAATTAACGAGGAAATCGATAAGTTGCGGTTATCGGCAACTGCTTCGCTGGCAGAGCGACGTGATGTGGTGGTTGTGTCTTCGGTTTCCTGTATTTACGGATTGGGTAGCCCTTCGGATTATAATAATATGATGGTATCCCTGCGACCGGGGATGGAGAAGGATCGGGATGAGGTTATTCGGGAACTGATTGATATGCAGTATGACCGTAATGAGATGGATTTTAAGCGGGGTACATTTCGCGTGCGGGGAGATGTATTGGAAGTTTTTCCGGCGGATTATGGTGAGAGTGCTATCCGGATTGAGTTTTTTGGAGATGAAATCGATCGGATTACCGAAGTGGATGTACTTACCGGTGAAGTAAAGGCGCAGCTGAATCATATTGGTATTTTTCCGGCATCCCATTATGTGGTTCCTCAGGAGAAGATTATGGAGGCTACGAAGCATATTCTGGAGGAATTAGAACAGCGCGTGAAGTATTTTAAACAGGAAGACAAGCTACTTGAGGCGCAACGAATTTCTGAACGAACGAATTTCGACGTGGAAATGATGCGGGAAACCGGTTTTTGCTCCGGAATAGAGAATTATTCCCGCCATTTGTCGGGATTGCAGCCGGGACAGCCGCCGTTTACATTGATGGATTATTTCCCAGATGATTTTTTGATTATTGTGGATGAGTCGCACATTACCATTCCACAGATTCGAGGCATGTATGCCGGAGATCAGTCGAGGAAGACGACGTTGGTGGACTATGGATTTCGACTGCCATCCGCAAAGGATAACCGTCCGTTGAACTTTGGGGAGTTTGAATCGAAGATTGATCAGATGCTGTTTGTGTCTGCAACTCCGAATGAATATGAAGCAGAGCACGAGCTTTTGCGAGCGGAACAGATTATTCGTCCTACGGGCTTGCTGGATCCGGAGGTGAGCGTGCGGCCGGTGGAAGGACAGATAGATGATTTGCTGGGAGAGATTCGCAAGGAAACCAAGAATGGAAATAAGGTGTTGGTAACAACCCTTACGAAGAAGATGGCAGAGGATTTGACAGACTATTTACGTGAGGTAAGCGTGAAGGTGAAATATCTGCATTCGGATATTGACACCATGGAAAGAGCAGAGATTATTCGCGACCTACGACTTGGCGTGTTTGATGTGTTGGTTGGAATTAATCTTTTGCGAGAAGGATTGGATATACCCGAGATTACCCTTGTTGCGATTCTGGACGCAGATAAGGAAGGATTTCTTCGTTCGGAAACATCCTTAATTCAGACAATTGGTCGAGCTGCCCGTAACAGCGAAGGCCACGTAATTATGTATGCGGATAGTATAACGGATTCTATGCGGGTGGCGATTGAAGAGACCGAACGTCGAAGGAAGATTCAGATGGCTTACAATGAGGAACACGGCATAACGCCAACGACGATTAAGAAGGCAGTTAGAGAGTTAATTAGTATTACGAAGAAGGTTGCAGAAGAGGAAGTACGCTTTCAGAAGGATCCGGAGTCCATGGATCGTAAGGAACTTGAGAAGTGTATTGCAGATGTGAAGAAGCAGATGAATCGCGCAGCAGCGGACCTGAATTTTGAGGCGGCGGCACAATTACGTGATCAGATGCTGGAGCTTCGTAAGATGATAGAGGAAATGGATCATGAGTGAAACAAAGAAATTTATTAAAATACGTGGTGCCAATGAGCATAATTTAAAGAACATTGATGTGGATATCCCGCGAGATGCATTTGTTGTGCTGACGGGATTAAGTGGTTCGGGAAAGTCGTCTCTGGCCTTCGATACGATTTATGCAGAAGGACAGCGGCGATACATGGAATCGTTGTCTTCCTACGCGCGACAATTTTTGGGACAGATGGAGAAACCGAATGTAGAGAAGATAGAAGGGCTTTCGCCGGCGATTTCCATTGATCAGAAATCCACGAATCGAAATCCACGTTCAACGGTGGGAACAGTTACGGAAATATACGATTATTTTCGTTTACTATATGCCCGTGTAGGCGTGGTGCATTGTCCACAGTGCGGAAGAGTCATTGCAAAGCAGACAGTGGACCAGATGGTGGATCAGATTATGAAATTGCCCCAGGGAACGAAGTTTCAATTGCTGGCACCAGTGGTTCGCGGCCGGAAAGGAGAACACCAGAAGGTGTTTGAGCGGGCGAAGAAGAGTGGATATGTACGTTTGATTGTGGACGACAACCAATATGAGGTTACGGAAGAGATTTCCATTGAGAAGAATGTTAAACATAACATCGAAATTGTCGTGGATCGTTTGGTGGTGAAACCGGGGATAGAAAAGCGACTGACGGATTCTGTGGAGAATACACTTGCGTTGGCAAATGGTTTGATGACAGTGGATATTATTGGTGGAGAGCCGATGCAGTTTTCCCAGAGCTTTGCCTGTCCGGATTGCGGAATTAGTGTGAGTGAAGTTGAACCTCGTAGTTTTTCCTTCAATAACCCTTTTGGCGCCTGTCCAGTGTGTTCAGGACTCGGATATAAGATGGAATTCGATATGGAATTAATGGTTCCGGATCGGACGTTGAGCATTCACGAAGGTGCCATTCAGGCTTTGGGATGGCAATCGTCGTCGGAAGCGAAGAGCTTTACCCATGCGTTGCTAGTGGCTTTATCGGAGGCATATGGTTTTAGCTTGGATACGCCATGGCAGGAGCTGCCCGCGGAGATACAGAAAATGTTGGCAGAGGGCACCAATGGAAGAGAAGTAAAGGTGCATTATAAGGGACAACGAGGGGAAGGCGTCTATGATGTTGCCTTTGAAGGACTAATCCGGAACGAAGAACGCCGCTACCGTGAGACAAGCTCGGAAGTGATGAAAAAAGAATACGAACAATTCATGAACATTACGCCTTGTACGGCATGCCGTGGGCAACGATTGAAGAAGGAATCTCTGGCGGTAACGGTAGGGGATAAGAACATCTATGAGACAACGATTATGTCCATTAAGCAGTTGCACCAGTATATGGCGAATCTGGCGTTGACGCCACAACAGGAACGTATTGGCGCGCAGATTTTGAAGGAGATACGCGCGCGGATTCAATTTTTGATGGATGTGGGATTGGAATATTTATCGCTGGCGCGGGCGACGGCATCGCTGTCCGGCGGAGAAGCGCAGCGAATTCGCCTGGCTACGCAGGTGGGATCCGGCCTGGTAGGTGTGGCATATATCTTGGATGAGCCCAGTATCGGATTGCACCAGAGGGACAACGACAAGTTGTTGGCCACCTTATGCCATTTGCGGGATTTGGGTAATACGTTGATTGTGGTAGAACATGACGAGGATACCATGCGACAGGCAGATTATATTGTGGATATTGGACCTCAGGCCGGAGAGCATGGTGGAGAAGTGGTGGCTACCGGAACGGCAGAGGAAATTATGGCGAATCCGAATTCCATAACGGGGGCCTATTTGAGTGGAAAGATACGGATTCCCGTACCGGAAGAGCGCAACACCCCTACGGGATACCTGACCATTCGCGGAGCAAGGCAGAACAATTTACGAAATATTGATGTGCAGATTCCATTGGGTGTTTTTACGTGTGTAACCGGTGTGTCGGGATCCGGAAAGAGCTCATTGACAAATGAGATTTTACACAAGGCATTGGCAAAGAAATTAAATCATGCAAGAGCGATTCCGGGGCTTCACGATGGAATTGATGGGGTGGAACAACTGGATAAAATCATCGATATTGATCAATCGCCAATTGGACGGACTCCGAGAAGTAATCCGGCAACTTATACCGGTGTGTTTGATATGATTCGTGATTTGTTTGCGGCAACGGCGGATGCGAAAGCGCGTGGCTATAAGAAAGGACGTTTTAGCTTTAATGTCAAAGGTGGCCGATGCGAAGCATGTTCCGGTGATGGTATTTTGAAAATTGAGATGCATTTCTTGCCGGATGTATTTGTTCCTTGTGAAGTATGCGGTGGAAAGCGGTACAATCGAGAGACATTAGAGGTACGTTACAAGGGAAAGAACATTTACGAGGTATTGGATATGACCGTTGAAGAGGCACTGACCTTTTTTGAAAATGTGCCATCGATTAAGCGAAAGATTCAGACACTGTATGATGTGGGATTGTCTTATATACGTTTGGGACAGCCATCCACAACGTTGTCCGGTGGAGAGGCACAGCGGATTAAACTGGCAACGGAATTGAGTCGCCGCAGCACCGGAAAGACCATTTATGTATTGGATGAGCCAACAACCGGTTTGCATTTTGCGGATGTGCATAAACTGGTGATGATTTTGCGGAAACTGACAGAAGGTGGAAACACCGTTGTAGTGATTGAACACAATTTGGATGTGATTAAGACGGCAGATTATATCATTGATATGGGACCGGAAGGAGGAGACGGTGGTGGCTTGGTTGTTGCCTCCGGTACGCCGGAGGAAGTGGCAAAGAACCCGAATTCCTATACGGGTCAATATTTGAACAGGATGTTAACGAAATAAGAGGATAGGACCGAGGGGGTATGCCTTCGGTCTTATTTTATGGTTGAAGCATAGGAAGGAGAGTTACCTTAGGTGGAGTTTCCCCAAAATGCAAAAAAAAAGGACACCATTCGGTGTCCATTAGATTCGGGGAGTGTCCCCCACGACTTGGTCGAAGGGGACATGAGTTATGAAAAATTATATTAGCTATTAGCTAGTACTCATTCAGTATATGTAACCAATGTGACATTCATGTGAAGAAAATGAAAAAACGTTTAAAAAAAATTAAGAAAGTTTAAAAAAACAATGTTTTTATAGGAAAAGTAAAAAAAAGGCTTTGAAAAATTCGCGGGATTGTATATAATAAGATAGATATTCTATGATTAATCTGTTGGACTATGTCCAGCACTTCAAATATAGACAAATGTATAAGTGAGTGAAAGGGGAAGAATATGGCTTCTACAGATATTGGAATTGATTTAGGAACAGCAAGTATTTTGGTATATATTCGCGGAAAGGGCGTTGTGCTGAAAGAACCTTCCGTTGTTGCATTTGACAGAGATACACAGAAGATTAGAGCAATTGGTGAGGATGCACGATTGATGCTTGGAAGAACTCCGGGAAATATTACGGCAGTTCGTCCGCTTCGTCAGGGTGTTATTTCGGATTATACAGTAACAGAGAAGATGCTTCGTTACTTTATACAGAAGTCAATTGGGAAGAAGATTTACCGTAAGTTGAACATTGCGGTATGTGTGCCAAGCGGCGCAACAGAAGTTGAGAAGAAGGCAGTGGAGGATGCTGCGGTTAACTGTGGAGCACGTGAAGTGTTTATTATCGAGGAGCCGATTGCGGCAGCAATCGGAGCAGGCATTGACATTGACAAGCCATGTGGAAACATGATTGTGGATATCGGTGGTGGAACAACTGATATTGCGGTTATTTCTCTGAAAGGTACGGTTGTAAGTACTTCTGTAAAGATTGCAGGAGACGATTTTGATGAGGCGATTGTTCGCTACATGCGTAAGAAGCATAACTTATTAGTTGGTGAACGTACAGCTGAAGAAGTGAAGATTAAAGTGGGAACCTGCTATCCGTTGTCAGAGGATATGACCATGGATGTCCGGGGACGTAACTTAGTAACCGGTTTACCAAAGAGTGTGCCAATTTCATCTTCCGAAATTGAAGAGGCGCTCCGCGAAACAACGGTTCAGATTGTTGAGGCGGTACACAGCGTTTTGGAGAAGACTCCACCGGAACTGGCAGCAGATATTGCTGATCGTGGAATTGTTTTGACCGGAGGCGGTGCAATGCTGCGTGGGTTGGATGAGTTGATTCAGTCTAAGACCGGAATTAATACCATGGTGGCCGATGATGCAATGACTTGTGTTGCAATCGGAACCGGTAAATATGTGGAAAGTATGACAGGAAAGTCAATTGAATAATGAATAATCGTCACGCAGGCGAAGGAAAGGGGCTCAGAGTATGATTAAAGGGTTATACACTGCTTACACCGGAATGGCAAATCAGATGAATCGTATGGATGTTTTGACGAATAATCTGGCCAATTCCGCAACCAATGGATTTAAGAAGGAAGGCGCAACGACGCAGTCGTTTGATGCGTTGTACGGATATCGTATTAAGGATTCTTCCGCGTTTTATTTAAATGATCGTTTGGGAAAAGTGCGTCTCGGCGCAAAGATTGGCGAGAACTACACGGATCATTCCCAGGGAGCCTTGCGTGAAACGGAAAATAATACAGATTTTTCGATTGGTGGGGCAGGTTTTTTTGCGATTGCGTTTACCAATAAAGCAGGTGAGTCTTCAGTAAAGTATACGCGTGACGGTGCGTTTAAACTGACCAAGGAAGGGTACTTGGTAACCAAGGATGGCGACTATGTGTTGAATCAGAATGGTGCGACGAATTCTGATTTTAGAAGAAATAATTATATTCGATTGGATCCGAATTTACCTTTTACCGTGGATACGCAGGGCAATATTTACCAGAACGAACAGCCTATGGGTAAGATTGGTGTTGTAGACATAGCGGACTATAATTATTTGGAACATTACGGGGAGAATATGTATCAGCTGGTGGAAGGCGGACGTGTTACACCGGCGGACGTAGAGATTTACCAGGGCGTATTGGAGATGTCCAATGTTAACGTGGTAAGTGAGATGGTGGAAATGATTACCGTAACAAGAGCATATGAATCCAATCAGAAGGTGATTCAGACCATTGATGAGACCATTGATAAGGCAGTAAATGGTTTGGGAAGAGTCGGATAATGTGATAATTTGGCGAAATATCATGGGATTGTCTTTTCAGTTTATCGACTTTGTACGATAATTATTTTGAGGCTATTGAGTTTTACAGTAAGGAGTGAATTGCCTATGATGAGAGCATTATGGAGTGCGGCATCCGGAATGATAAGCCAGCAGGCCAATGTAGATACGATTTCAAATAATTTAGCGAATGTTAATACAACTGGTTTTAAGAATGATAAAGCAGAGTTTAAGTCCTTGCTATATCAGACGATACAGACAAGAACAACAACAGCCAACGGTGCACAGAAACCGGTTGGCGCGCAGGTTGGATTGGGAACCAGATTGGCGTCCATTACGACGAGTTTTGAACAAGGACCAATGTTAGCAAGTGAAAGCCCAACTGCATTTTGTATTTCAGGAAAGGGATTTTTTGCAGTGCGCGGTGGCGATGGAGAAACCTACTATACAAGAAATGGTGATTTTAAGTGGAGTAGAGGAACGACAGGCTGGACATTGGCAACATCGGAGGGATATCCGGTTTTGGACACGGAAGGAAAAGCCATTGTGTTACCGGAGAATGTAGCGAATAATCAAGTGACGTTTACATCGAAGACCGGTGAACTTGGTTATATGGGAAATGATGGTAAGTATGTTAGCTTGAATCAGACCATAGGTGTATGGCAGTTTAATAATCCTGCCGGTCTGGATAAAGTAAGTGGAAGCCGTTATGCGGTAACGGCAGCTTCCGGTGGAGCAATGAATGAGGCAACAACGGCGGGACTGATTAAGAGCGACGTGGTGAATAAATATTTGGAAGGTTCGAATGTACAGGTTGCAGATGAGATGGTGAATCTGATTGTTGCACAGCGTGCTTACGAGATGAATTCGAAGGCAATTCAGGCATCGGATGACATGCTCGGACAAGCAAACAGCCTGAGAAGATAAGGAGGTAGCCTATGGCAGTAGATGCATTAGCCGGAGCGTATGCGGAGGCGGCGAATGGTTCCCAGGTTTCTAGAAAATTAGAGGGAAGTTTGAAGAGCGATTTGAGTAAGGCTACGGACGAGGAACTGATGAATGTTTGCAAAGAGTTTGAAGCTTATTTTACAGAGCAGGTTTTCAAATCCATGCAGAAGATGGTTCCGGAGAGTAAGGATAGCAGTTCGGCGAATCAACAGATGAAAGATTACTACAAGGAAGAATTGATTAAGCAGTATGCGGCAAGCAGTTCGGAACGAGGTGGTCTTGGAATTGCACAGATGTTGTATGAGCAGATGAAGCGGAATTACGATATGCCAACGGTGGAGGAAACGAACGTGTCGGAGGCAGAATAAGAATGGTTTATAACGAGGAAGAAGGAAGCCCCTTCTTCCTTTCTTCGTTATCATGAGAGGATGGCATTTTTTGCTTGCGTCCGTAAGAAAGATGGACTACAATGGGGGAGAAAGTGAAACGAGTGGAGGAAAGAACTTGGAAGAATTACAGGGATATGTATCGAATGTTCGTTATCGAAATGAGGAAAATGGATATACGGTGTTCGATATTGTAAGCGACGAAGAAGAATATACAGCAGTGGGATACATTGGAGGTCTGGAGCCCGGAATCAGCCTGTTGCTACGTGGGGAAATGGGAGTGCATCCAAGTTATGGAGAACAATTTCAAGTGTCCTCTTACGAAGAGCTTGCGCCGGCGGATGCCGTAGAGATGGAGCGGTATTTGGGATCCGGTGCAATCAAAGGAATTGGTGTTGCGCTGGCGGCACGAATTGTGAAGCGATTTAAGGAGGATACCTTTCGGATAATTGAAGAAGAGCCGGAACGGTTGGCGGAGATTTCCGGAATCAGTGAGAAAAAAGCAATGGATATAGCGGACCAGATGCAGCGGAAAAAGGACTTGCGCCAGGCCATGATGTTTTTGCAGAAGTATGGCATTCAAATGACATTGGGAGTACGTATTTATCAGAAATATGGTCTTGAAATGTATCGGATTATAAACGATAACCCGTATCGTATTGCAGATGAGATACCGGGCGTGGGATTTAAACGTGCGGATGAAATTGCAACCAAAGTAGGAATTCGCGTGGACTCGGACTATCGCATCCGAAGTGGTATTGTATACACGTTGCAGCAGGCGGTGGCGTATGGACATACGTTTTTGCCGTGGGAAAAGATGCTGAAAATGGCTACAGATATTCTCGGTGTGGAGGAAGAGGCAATCGGAACGCAGGTGGAGAATCTGGCCATGGAGCGTAAGCTGATTTTACAAAAGCGTGAAGGCTGTGAGTATCCGGATGTATATCTGGCGAGCTTTTTTTACATGGAACAGAAAGCGGCGCGCATGTTGCGTAAGCTGGATGTGACATATCCGGGGAAAGAGGCGGAGCTGACGCGTTTTCTGGAGCTGGAGGAAAAAGAGCAGGGAATTACTTTGGACGATATGCAAAAACAAGCGATTCGAAGTGCTGTGCAAGAAGGACTGTTGATTCTCACCGGTGGACCGGGTACCGGAAAAACTACAATCATAAATGCGATTATTCGCTATTTCGAAATGCAAAATCTCGACATTGCGTTGGCGGCGCCAACGGGGCGTGCAGCGAAGCGTATGAGTGAAGTGACCGGTATTGAGGCAAAGACCATTCATCGGTTGTTGGAAATTGGCGGAGGATTGGAACAGCAAGGTGCCTTCGGGCGAGATGAGGAGAATCCATTAGAATATGATGTGGTGATCATTGATGAAATGTCCATGGTGGATATCAATTTGTTTTATGCCTTGTTAAAAGCGTTGGTGGCCGGAACCCGCCTGATTTTGGTGGGGGATGCAGATCAGTTGCCGAGTGTTGGACCGGGCAGTGTATTGCGCGATATGATCGAGGCAAACACGGTGCCGGTGGTGCGATTAAATAAGGTATACCGACAGGGAGAGGAAAGTAGCATTGTTGTCAATGCACATTGCATTAACCAGGGAAAGATGGTGGCGCTTGACAATAAGAACCGGGATTTCTTTTTCCTAAAACGCTACGATGCAAATCAGGTGATTAATGTGACCTTACAATTGATATTGCAGAAATTGCCGGGATATGTGGATGCATCTCCTTATGATATTCAGGTAATGACCCCAACCCGGAAGGGGCTATTGGGGGTAGAGCACTTAAACGAAGTGTTGCAGCATTATTTGAATCCGGAAAGCCCGTCAAAGGAAGAAAAGAAGGTAGGCAATACCCTTTTTCGCGAAGGGGATAAAGTAATGCAGACGAAGAATAATTATCAGTTGCCCTGGGAAGTTACCAATCGTTATCATGTGGTCATTGATCAGGGGATGGGCGTATTTAACGGGGATACGGGAATCATCCATAAGATTGATCATGCAATGGAACGGGTGGAAGTTTTATACGAGGAAGCGCGTGTGGTAGTTTATCCATTTGCGCAATTGGATGAGTTGGAACTTGCGTATGCAGTTACCGTACATAAATCGCAGGGAAGTGAGTATCCGGCGGTGGTAATTCCGCTTTTGCAGGGACCCAAACCGCTGATGAACAGGAATTTGTTGTATACTGCTGTGACGAGGGCGAAACGTTGCGTGACCTTGGTGGGAGACGAACATGTCTTTACACAGATGGTGGAAAACGGGCAGCAGCTTACCCGCTACAGTGGGTTGAAGGAGCGCATGAGGGAGATAGAGAAAGAAGAATGTTGAGAGAATGGTTTTATCCGCCAAAATGTTGCGGATGTAAAACACTAATAGATCGGGAGACCTATTTGTGCCCGCGGTGCAAAAAACAACTTGTAAGGGTACAGGAACCAATCTGTTTGTGTTGTGGGAAAACGATACGAGAAGAGGGACAGCGGTTTTGTCATGATTGCAGGAAAGTGTATCATGGCTTCGTAAATAACCGCAGCCTGTATCTGTATAATGGTGCAGCACGGAAGCTGATGTATGAATTAAAGTATTGCCATAACCGGGATGTGGCCGAATTTTTTGGAAAAGCGTTGGCAGCTGAATTTGGAGATTACATTCGGGGGGTGGGAATTGATGCGATTGTACCCATCCCGCTACATCGAAAACGAAAGCGACAGCGTGGGTATAATCAGGCAGAGTTGATAGCAAACGAGCTAAGTCGTGTTTGTGGGATTCCGGTGTATCCGAATTTGCTAAAAAGGGTGCGCGTAACAAGAGCGCAGAAAGAGTTAAATGATGCAGAACGTAAAAATAATGTGAAAAACGCTTTTCAACTATGCAAAAATGGTGTAAAATTAAATCAAATTCTGCTCGTGGATGATATCTATACCACAGGCGCAACCCTGGATGCGGCAGTGCGACCATTGCTGGAATCCGGCGCGCAGGCTGTGTATGGTGTCACCGTATGTGTTGGCAGAGGGTTTTAGGAGGATAAATAATCATGGAAATTAGAAATTGTAAAGAATGTGGAAGATTATTTAATTATTTAAGCGGAAGACCAATTTGTCAGGACTGTAAACAGAAATTGGAAGATAAGTTCATGGAGGTTAAGAATTATATTCGTGAACATGGCAGAGCAAGTATTGCTGAGGTTGCCGAAGCCAATGATGTTGATACGAAACAGATTAAACAATGGGTACGTGAAGAGCGTTTGGTCTTTTCGGACGATTCGCCGGTAACGATTGATTGCGAAAGCTGCGGAGCACCAATTAAATCCGGACGTTTCTGTAAAGAATGTGCATCGAAGATGACGGATAGTTTTGAAAGTGCAATTCGTAAGTCGCAGCCGGTAGTAGAGCAGAGAAGGGACACCAGAGATAAAGACAGAATGCGTTTTCTGGACAAACACTAAGGTTAAAAGCTACCCGAATCCCGGGTGGCTTTTCTTTAAGGAGAGAATATGGTTAATGAAGAAAGAGTTCGCGCAATGACAAAAGCGGCGATTTTTGAAGAGGGTGTGGGTAAGAAAGCGCTCTCCAGTGGGGAATACTATCGGAGCGATTACCTGTTTATTCAAATGTTGAAGAGCTTTTTTTGGGGAAGCTTAGCGTTTGCATTGTTGGGATTGTTGTTGGCGTGTTATGGTATAGATGCATTGATGGGGAAACTGCCATCGATGAATGTGCCACAGTTTTGCGTTGCGGTACTAATCGCCTATCTTTTGTTTATGGTTGTTTATATGGGCGTTAGTTACATTCGAGGATATCGACGCTATCAGAGTAATGAAATTGCGATTAAAGGATATGAGAAAACATTAAAACACTTGGAGAATATGTATGAATAAGATGTTGGAACGAAAGACGAAGCTTGTAGTTTTTGTCGAGAAGAATGAATTTCTGGTTAAGGGACTGGCGAAGTTAGTGTTAATGTTGACGGCATGCTTACTGGTGCATTTTGAGTTGGGATTTTTCCAGCGTGTGCATGTAATTGCCATTCCCATCGCACTGGCTGTGATAGGAGCCTTTGTTCCAATGGGGCTGGGGACGCTGATGCTTGCGGCGTATTTATTAATTAATTTGTATGGTTTGGGCGTGGAAGTGTGTGTAGTAGCGTTGGTGCTGTTACTGCTTTGTTTTACGTTGTATTTTCGGTTTGCACCGGGAAGAAGCCATTTGCTGATCTTGACTCCGGTTTGTTGGATGTTGCGTATTCCATATTTTTTACCAGTGACAGAGGGATTGGTGCGTGGAGCAGGTAGTGTGGTTCCGGTTATGATGGGCACAGTTATGTACTATTATTTGCGAGGATTACGAGCGAACACAGCATTGTTTACTACCGGAACCGGTACAGAGGCAATGGGAAAGGTGAATGCAGCCTTGAATCTGATTATGGGAAACAAAGAGCTTTGGCTTGTAATCGGAACATTTTTATTAACGGCATTGGTGGTGTCTGCAATCCGTAGACGAAGCATTCGGAACGCCTGGCGCGTAGCAATTTATACCGGTGTTACCATTCAGACAATTTGCTTGCTGTTTGGGAAACTGATTCTTGGTAATATGACGGGCATTGTTGGTGTGATGATTGGATCGCTGATTGGACTCGGAGTGGACATTGCCGTCGAGTTTTTCTTGTTTCAGCTGGATTATTCCAGAGTGGAGCGGGTACAGTTTGAAGATGATTTTTACTACTACTATGTGAAGGCGGTGCCGAAGGTGATGGTGCGTGCGCAGGAGAAGAAAGTGACAACGTTCGGTGCGGAGAGTACAGAGGAAGAGTTGGAAGCAACAAAAGAGAAAATAGCAAAGGAGTTGGAGATTGATCCAAATCTTTTGAAATAATAGATGGACATGGAAAGGAGTGTAGGTATGCAGGGATTTGAGACATTTGTCAAGAATTACCTTTTTTGGGTGCATTTACCTGAGATAACCCGGACAGATATTGTTGAGATTTTGATTATTTCTGTTCTCGTATACAATATTATGGTTTGGATTAAAAATACACGCGCGTGGGTGCTGTTTAAGGGTCTGATTGTTATTTTAGGATTCATTTTTTTAGCAGCCATTTTCCAAATGAATACCATTTTGTGGTTGGCCGAAAGAACCCTGAGTGTAGGTATTACGGCATTGGTTATCATTTTTCAGCCGGAACTGCGTAAGGCGTTGGAGTCTCTGGGACAGAAGAAGTTTTTCTCCGGTCTGATGTTTATGGATTTGCAGAGGAACAATACAGAGCGCTATTCGGAGCGAACCGTTACGGAGCTGGTAAAAGCTTGCTTTGAAATGGGCAAAGTAAAGACCGGTGCCTTGATTGTAGTGGAACGGGAGATTGTGCTTGCAGAATTTGAGCGAACCGGAATTCCGCTGGATGCGATGGTATCGAATCAGTTGATTATCAATATTTTTGAGCATAATACACCACTTCATGATGGAGCGGTGATTATACGTGGAAATCGAATTGTATCTGCAACGTGTTACTTGCCGTTGTCAGATAATCTGCATTTAAGCAAGGAACTGGGCACCAGACATCGTGCGGCAGTAGGCGTCAGCGAAGTAAATGATTCGCTGACGATTGTAGTGTCGGAAGAGACCGGAAAGGTGTCGGTAGCGGAAAAAGGCAAGTTGGAGCGGGACATTACACCGGAGCGCCTGAAAGAACGCTTAATGGCGAACCAGAAGTTGTTTGAAGATACCGGACGGTTGGAAAAATTGAAGAGGAGGTTGAAAGAGCATGGCAAGGAAACTAGTCAAAATGGTGACAAATAATTTCATTTTGAAATTAATTGCGGTGTTGTTGGCTGTGGTTCTTTGGCTGGTTGTGGTGAATATTGATAACCCGCAGACAACTATGACCTTTACTTCCACAGCGAACATTATAAACGAAAGTATTATTACGGACAATGGAAAAGTCTATGAAGTTTTAGATAATAGTAATACGATTAAATTTTCGGTTACAGGACCAAGAACCATTGTGGAAGGAATGTCGGCATCCGATTTTTCAGTAGTGGCGGATATGAATAAGATTGATTTGGATCTTGGACTTGTGCCGGTTGAAGTTGTGGCGGATCGTTACGCAAGTAAGGTGTCGGTGTCTTTAAAGACAACCAATGTGCGTGTATCCATAGAGAATGTGAAGTCGCAGCAGTTTGCGGTGAATGCAACAGCGAGTGGAACACCGATGGAAGGCTACGCGTTAGGAAATGTTAGTTGCGAGCCGGCAACTGTTACAATTAGTGGCCCGGAGTCGGTAATTAAGAGTATTGATAAGGTATCGGCCGGCATCAATGTGGATGGTATGTATTCGAACCGGACACAAACTGTCGTACCGACGTTATATAACAGCAATGGTAAGAAGATTGTTAGTGCGAATGTAACCATTGAACCGTCGACCGTACAGGTGTTGGCACAGATTATGGGAACGAAGAGTATTCCGGTTACGTATGAATATACCGGAGAAATTAAAGAAGGATATGAGCTGGAATCTGTGAAATGTCTGCCGGATACCATCGAGGTAAAGGGGTCAAAGGAAGCGTTGAGCGAAATTGAGGAACTGAGGATTCCTTCAAATGCATTGAATCTATCGAAAAGTGTGGACAATGTGGAGAAATCCGTGTCCATTACCGGGTTGTTGCCGAAAGGCGTGGAATTGGTGGATGCTGATAATACGAATGTCATTATCAAAGCAGAAATTGTGGCTCATGCGGTGCGAAAGATTGTCGTAGACGCAAAGAAGATTGTGATTGAGAATTTAGAAAGCGGATATGATATTGATTTTATTCAGAAGAGCGTGACCGTGACTATTTCCGGAGAGAAAGCTGCTCTTGAAAAAATCAAAGAATCGGATATTGTGCTTTCTATGGATATGGACGGTGTACACACCGGACGGTTTAATAAAACACCAGTATGTGAAGAGATGGATGGTGTAACTGAAATAAAAGTAACGTCGATTCTAGGCAGAGTTATAAAAGCAGAAGGCGAGCCGAATTCAGACGAAGAGGAATAATTGGAGGATACTATGAGCAGATTGTTTGGAACAGATGGAGTAAGAGGCGTAGCAGGTTCCGAATTAACCATTCAGCTGGCTACCCAGCTAGGACAGGCGGGAGCAAGCGTTTTAACAAGAGAGACAGCACATAAACCAACGATTATTGTTGGTTGCGATACCCGTGTGTCCGGAGGAATGCTCTCGAATGCGTTGATGGCCGGCATTTGCTCGGTGGGAGCCAATGCCGTATTCATTGGTGTGGCGCCAACACCGGCGGTAGCATATTTAACGCGATTATATAAAGCAGACGCAGGAGTTGTGATTTCAGCGTCTCATAATCCGGCAGAATTTAACGGAATTAAATTTTTTAACCGGGAAGGGTATAAGTTATCCGATGAATTAGAAGATGAAATAGAGAACCTGATAACTGCAAACATGATGGGTGTAACCATGCCAATTGGGGATCAGGTGGGTAAGATTTCCTATCGATTTGATGCAATTGAGGATTATATTGCATTTGCGACCAAATCGGTGCCGGTGGATTTGAAAGGCATGAAGATTGTGGCAGACTGCGCAGAGGGAGCTTCTTACGTGACATCGGTGGAGGCACTCAAACGTCTTGGTGCAGAGGTGGTTGCCATTCATGTTCAACCAAATGGAATCAACATAAATAACAAATGTGGTTCCACCCATACAGAGGAATTGTGTAAACGTGTGGTAGAAGAAGGCGCACAATTAGGTCTGGCGTTTGACGGAGATGCGGATCGTTTACTTGCAGTTGATGAAAAAGGAACGCTGGTGGATGGTGATCAGTTAATGGCTATTTGCGGTATTCATATGAAGAATCGCGGCCGCTTGAAAAAGGATACGATTGTAGGAACGGTCATGAGTAACCTTGGCTTTAGCATTATGGGAAAAGAAAACGGAATTCACATTGAACGTACGGTGGTTGGAGACCGCTATGTGTTAGAATGCATGAAGGCAAAGGGCTATAATCTAGGTGGAGAACAATCCGGTCATATTATTTTTCTTGATGAGAATACAACCGGTGATGGATTGTTGTCGGCATTGCATTTGTTACAGGTAATGGTGGAAAGCAAGAAGCCGTTATCGGAGTTGGCAAGCGTAATGGAGGTATTACCACAGGCTTTAGTGAATGCCCATGTGCCGAATTCCATTAAACATAAGTTCATGGAATACCGTGCCATTGCACAGGCGATAGAGGATTTGGAAAAGAAGTTTTCCGGAGAGGGAAGAGTGTTGATTCGCCCTTCAGGAACGGAACCGCTGGTGCGTGTTATGATTGAAGGTAAGAATCAGGATGAAATTGAAAAGGAAGCAAGAAAGCTTGCAGACCTAATTTCAGACGTCATGGGATAAGAAAATGTGTAAAACCGATTGCAATTTGTGAAAATTTATAGTATGATGAAGCGTGAGTTTTAATTTTGCAAAAGGGTAGTGTGGAGGACACTTATGTCGAAGAATAAGAAACCGATGACCAAACGGCGGAAGAATAAACGAAAGCTGATTGTGTTCATTGTGGAACTAATCATTCTTCTTATCCTGGTGGGTGGCTTCTGGTTTATGACGAAGCTCAATAAGATTAATCATACCACAGTTGAGAAAGTGGATAAGAACGAGAATATGGATGAGCAGACCGCAGAGAAGTTAGAGAAGTATACGAATTTGGCGCTTTTAGGGTTGGATAATCGTGTTGTTGGAAATTATAGTACCGGTAATGCGGATTCCATTATTATCGCAAGTATCAATAACGAAACGAAGGAAGTTAAGCTGGTTTCCGTTTATAGAGATACCTATTTGCGTGTTACGGAAGCTGGAACGTATTCGAAGGTGAATTCTGCCTATAGTCGTAATGATGGTGCGGTGGGAATGATGAATATGTTAAATACCAATTTGGATTTGGATATTGAAGATTATATTTCCGTAGATTGGTATGCACTTGTAAAGACCATTAATTTAATTGGCGGAATTGATGTTGAGATGACGCCGCAGGAGGCCATGCAGGTTAATAAGTACGTGCGGGATATTGGGCCGGCAACCGGTTACACAACGAATCGGGTTGCACAAGCGGGACCGAATCATTTAGATGGTGTACAGGCTCTCTCCTATGCGCGTATCAGAAAGGGCGTGGGAGATGACTTTAAACGAACCGAACGTCAGCGTGAAGTTATTTCGAAGATGGTCGAAAATGTTAAGAAAGCGGGAATTGGTACCCTTTCGAAGATTATGGATGAGGTTTTTCCGGATATTGAGACAAGCCTTACCCTTACAGAGATGTTAGACATGGCTAGATCGTTAATGGACTACTCCATGGGAGAGACCATGGGATTCCCACAGGAACGAGAGGGAAAGACAGTAGGCGGATCCGGCGCATGTGTGATTCCTGCAAGTTTGCAGACGAATGCCGAGATTCTTCATAAGTTTTTGTTTGAAAATGAAGTATATCAGCCATCGCCAACGGTACAAGAGATAAGCAATGCCATTGTGTATACGACCGGAGTGGTTGCGCATCCGCAGCCGACAGAACCGGATGGAGCACAGAATCAGGCAGGAAGCGATGGAACCACTGGCACGACAGGAACGACGAGTCAGGGGACGGTGCAACAATAGAAGGGATATATATGAGGAACTTTGTAAATCAATTTTTACGTCACTCCCTGGTTGGAGGAACAGCATTTGCAATCGACTACGGACTGATGATTGCGTTGACAGAGAATGCAGGATTTTATTACCTGTGGTCGGCAATTATTTCGTTTGTGGTGTCGATGCTGTTTAATTATTGCTTTAGTATGCGATTTGTTTTTCAACGCAGAACAGACATTAGCAGACAATTGGTATTTTTGATTTTTACGACACTTAGTAGCATAGGACTTGCAATGAATACCGTATTACTTTGGTATCTGGTTACATTGACTAATATGCATTATCAACCGGCGAAGCTAATTGCAACGTTGGTGGTAACCTTATACAATTTCTTCTCAAGAAAACGTTACTTGGAAGAGAAACAGATATTCAATGAAGCGATTTAAGAAAGAGCCCCTGTTACAGGGGCCTTTTTTCGCAAGAGGAAAGAAACAGATAAACCATAGAAAAACATCAGTGGGTTTTCGGATGCCCGTCACATTGCTTACACATTAGGGCACTAGACTAAGGGCATAAGGATAAAGGAGGAGTTAGAAATGGAAAATAATAATGAATTTGAAAATGGAGTCACACAGGACATGCAATATGAACGTCCGTCACAGGATTTGTATCAGGGACAGTATCAGTATCATGCGGCGGGAATGCCAAACGGTATGGAGCAGCAGGCTCAAACGCCACGAAAGAAAGGAAATGGCTTTGGAAAGCTCCTTATGAAAACCGTTGCGGTAGCAGTCGTTTTCGGACTGGTCAGTTCTGCAGTATTTGTAGGTGTTATGAAGGCAACCGGATACAACGTTGAGAATGTAGGTTCTGCAGTGATGTATCAATCAGAAAAGGTTGCAAGCAATGCAACAAATCTGTCAACTGCAACCAATGTGTCGGATATTGTTTCTGCCAGCATGCCATCGGTAGTGGCAATTACCAATACGGCACAGCAGGAAGTACAGAGCTTTTTCTTTGGAACACAGACACAGGAGGTTGCCTGTGCAGGTTCCGGAATTATTATTGCGGAAGATGAGAAGAACATTTACATTGTAACGAACAATCATGTCGTAGAATCTACGGTAGACAATAAGGTTACATTTTCCGATAATGAAACAGTACCGGCAACGGTAAAAGGAACCAATGCAGGCAGAGATCTGGCAGTGGTAGCTGTAAAGTTAAGTGATTTGAAAGCATCCACAAGAAAGGTAATCAAGGTTGCTACAATGGGAGATTCTGATAAGTGTAAAGTAGGAGATCCGGTTATTGCAATTGGAAATGCATTGGGTTATGGACAGTCGGTAACCCAGGGATGCGTAAGCGCCTTAAACAGAAGTGTAACTGTTGAGAATATTACAAATACCTTAATGCAGACAGATGCAGCCATTAATCAGGGTAATAGCGGTGGCGCATTACTCAATGCGAAAGGCGAAGTGATTGGTATTAATTCAGCAAAATACTCCGGTGAAGGCGTAGAAGGAATGGGCTATGCAATTCCAATCAATGACGCGAAGGCTATAGTGGAAGCGCTGATTTCCAGAGAAACGGTAGCAGAAGGAGAACAGGGTTATCTGGGAATTTACCCACAGGATATTACATCGGACATTGCTTCTGTATATAACATGCCGGAAGGAATTTATATTCGTGAATTGGTACCGGGTGGTGCAGCAGCAAAAGCAGGCTTACAGAGCGGTGACATTATCACAGCCATTGACAAATTTGACATCCATACGACAACAGAACTTCAGGCACAGCTAAAATATTACAAAGCCGGAAGCGAAGTGACTGTTACAGCAAAGGTGAAAGATGGCGGAAAGTACACGGAAAAGAAATTTAAAGTTGTATTACAGCGTAATAGCGGAAATAATTAAATGCAAGTATCGAACCCCTTTGGATTCCAAAGGGGTTCTTTCTTTTATTACGTCAGTGTGCTATGATAAGTATATAGGAGGTGACGTCATGCAAAAGCAAACAAGTTACATGGTTCCAACAGTAGCGGCGATTGCAGCAATATTGGGGGCAGTGCTTTTATTTGTACCACAAATATCGTTGGATAAGATTTGCTACTTGATGTGTGGGGCAATTGTGGCAGGGGGGGTATATGCCATCGTGCACTATTTTATAACCAATGGATTTGCAGATGAACAGGATTACGGATTTTCCGTCGGTGTGTTTTTGCTGGTAGTAGGAATTCTTGGATTCATTAAGACGCCGGAAATCATCCTCTTTTTCCCGGTGGCACTGAGTATTTTGGCCTTGGTTTACGGGGTGATGGTATTGCAGGATGCGTTGGATTTAAAGCGTATGCAGAGCTCCTTGTGGTATGGAAGCCTGGCTGGGGCGCTGTTGATTCATGGGGTGGCCATTGTGGTTTTGATTTACCCGTTCGAGCAGGAACTACGTGCCACAATTAGTTATGGTATGATTCTTGGTACCGGTATCGTATTGGTAGCATCGAAGATTTTGCGGAGAATTGGACAGAAGAAAGATAATAAAGAAGAACTTATGGGAATAGAATAGTAACAATTGATGGGAAAAAGAATGGAGACCACAATTGGACGTGAAATATCGTAAGGAGAGAAAAAAGGGGAGAATCCTGCTGTCGGGAATGGTGATTGCAGGGGTTCTTGCAGTTGGTGTAAAAAAGTTGCCGGCAACCATTGCTGTCAGCCAAAATATGGGTGCACGTCAGTTGCCTGTATACAGCGTAAAAACCGGCAGGAATCTTGTAGCGCTTTCCTTTGACGCAGCCTGGGGAGATGAAGATACAGGGCAAATTTTGAAAATTTTAAAGCGGCATAAGGTGAACGTTACGTTTTTTGCTACCGGCGGATGGATAAAGCAGTACCCGGAAGCAGTCAAGCAGGTTTTAAAGGATGGCCATGAGCTGGGAAACCACTCAGAGAGCCATCCTCATTTAACGACATTGTCAAAAGAGGGAATTCGCCAGGAATTGATGCGACCCCATCAGCGGGTGAAGAAACTAACTGGGTATGAGATGAAGGTTTTTCGTCCGCCTTATGGAGATTACAACAATTTGGTTATCGCAACTGCAAGGGAGTGTGGATATTTACCGATTCAATGGTCAGTGGATAGCCTGGATTGGAAAGATTATGGCAAGCAGGCGATCGTGGATACGGTGCTTCATAGTAAGAATTTGAAAGCCGGAGCCATTATTTTATGCCATAACGGTGCAAAGTATACTGCTTCGGCATTGGAGGAATTATTAGATGGTCTGGAGAAAGCCGGCTTTCAAATTGTGCCGGTATCAAAGCTTGTGATCAGGAGCCATTATCGGATTGACGGAAATGGAATGCAGATTCCGTTGAGAGAGGAGTAGAAAGGAAATACCTATGCAAAAGAAAACACATGAAGTGGACATGGTGAGTGGAGCAATTTTTTCAAAATTGGTGATGTTTGCCATACCGGTGATGCTGTCCGGTTTTTTACAGCTACTGTTTAATGCAGCGGATGTAATTGTGGTGGGACGATTTGCCGGAGATAACGCGCTTGCGGCAGTGGGGTCAACGTCATCCCTTGTGAACTTACTGGTGAATTTGTTTTTGGGATTGTCGGTAGGAACCAACGTATTGGTGTCACACTACGTCGGAAGCGGCCAGCGGGAAGAGGTGGAACGAACGGTACATACGGCCATTGCCATGGCGGTTATTAGTGGCGTAATTCTGATTTTTGTGGGACTGTTTTTTACACGACCGATGTTGGTCATTATGGGTTCCCCAAAAGAGGTATTGCCTTTATCGGCAATTTATCTTAAAATTTATTTTGCAGGCATGCCGGCGATGATGGTTTACAATTTTGGAAGCGCAATTCTGCGTGCAGTAGGGGATACCAAACGGCCTATGTATTATTTGAGTGCCGCAGGTGTTTTGAACGTAGGATTAAATTTATTTTTTGTTATTGGATTGGGCATAAGCGTGAAAGGTGTGGCATTAGCGACTACCATATCTCAGGTTTTGTCTGCCGGTCTGGTTGTATGGGCACTGATGCGGGAAGAAGGCATGTGCCATTTAGATATAAAGAAGTTACGCATTTACCCGGATAAATTAAAACGGCTGATCCGCATAGGACTGCCGGCTGGTATGCAGGGAATGGTTTTTTCGATTTCCAATGTGTTGATACAATCTTCCATTAATTCGTTTGGAAGTGTGGCAATGGCGGGAAATACAGCCTCTGCAAGTGTAGAGGGGTTTGTCTATGTCAGTATGAATTCCATGCACCAGACGGCAATTAGTTTTATTAGTCAGAACTATGGAGCGGGCAAATGGGATCGAATTAAACGGATTGCGAAAGAGTGCCTGGCCATGGTGACGGTTATTGGATTGGTTATGGGAATTGGAGTCAATGTGTGTTCCGGGCAGTTGTTGCATTTTTTCTCAACAAAGGAGGAAGTAATTGCCTATGGTGCGACACGTTTACTGTATGTAGCGCTGCCCTATTGCATGTGCGGGTGGATGGATACGCTTGTCGGTGTGATTCGAGGACTTGGTTATTCGCTATTGCCGACCATCGTATCGTTGATCGGCGCCTGTGGTTTTCGAGTGGTTTGGATTTGCACAATCTTTCAATGGGTTCATACGTTGCCGTGCCTCTATAGCTCATACCCGGTGAGTTGGATTTTGACGGCTGCAGCACACATGACATGTTTATTTTTCATTGCACGAAAATTGCATCCCCATGGAAAAGAACAAACAAAGATGATAGAAATTGGAGGAAATAAGGAAAGATGATGGAACAATTTTTAGAGAATCTGGTGGAGGAGTGTCGAGGGTATATTGGGGAAGGAAATGTTGCAACGTATATTCCGGAATTAGCAAAAATGGACCCAAACCAATTGGGAATTTGTGTGATTAGTACCACAGGCAAGGTGTATCGCGCAGGAGAATATATGAACCCTTTTACGATTCAAAGTGTAGTGAAGACGATTATTCTGTTGCAGGCGTTGATTGATAATGGCGTGGATTTTGTAAAAGAGCGAATTGGTGTGGAGGCTACGGGAAAACCATTTGATGCCATTAATATGCGGGCCGGAAGTTTAGAAAGTCAGCATATTAATCCGATGGTGAATATGGGTGCCATTGCAATGTGCTCCCTGATTAAGGGAAAAACAGAGAAAGAGAAATTTGAGCGGTTATTAAATCTTACAAGAAAATTGGCTTGTAACGATAAAATCGAAGTAAATCAGGATGTGTACCTGTCTGAGAAACGTACCGGACATAAGAATCGTGCACTTGCCTACTTGTTGAAATCCTATGGATTAATCGAAGGGGATGTGGATGAAGTATTGGATACGTATTTTAAAGCATGCTCCATTAGCGTGAATTGTGAAGATCTGGCATGTATTGGTTATTGTTTCTGTAGCCATGGAAAACTTCCGCGCAAAGAGGAGCGCGTATTTGAAAGCGAGTATGCAACTTATGTGAATGCAATTCTTACTACCTGCGGTATGTATGATGGATCCGGTGAATTTGCGATTAACGTAGGTATTCCGGCGAAATCCGGTGTGGGAGGCGGCATCATGGGTGTGGTACCGACGCGAATGGGAATTGGTATTTTTTCACCGGAGCTGGATGAAAAAGGAAATAGCCTTGCCGGAATTCGAGTATTAGAAAAATTATCAAAAGAAATGTACTTAAGTATTTTCTAGGAGGTACCGTATGGTAACGTTTTTGGCGCGAAAATTTATTCCGAATTATACCGCGTACCAGGACCGATTGGTGCGCGAGAAATATGGAAGTTTGTGTAGTATCCTTGGCATTGTATGGAATTTGTTGCTTTTTACGGGAAAATATGTGGCAGGAACGTTAAGCGGATCCATTGCCATTTTGGCAGATGCCATGAACAGTTTATCCGATGCCGGATCTTCCATTATCACGCTGGTTGGATTTAAGTGTGCCGGAAAAAAGGCTGATTCGGATCATCCTTTTGGACATGGGCGTGTGGAATACATTTCCGGACTGATTGTGTCGTTTTTGGTGCTGTTGATGGGAGTTGAGCTTTTTAAAGATTCCATTGGAAAAATCATGCATCCGGAGATGATTACATCGTCTTCGTTGGTTATTGGTATTTTGATTGTGAGTATTCTGGTAAAATGCTATATGGCATATTATAATCGTGCCATTGGAAACAAAATCCAATCGGCTGCCATGCGCGCAACATCAACGGACAGTTTTAGTGATGCTGTGTCTACCGGCGTGGTATTAGGCTGTACCATTCTTGCAAAAATAGCAGGAATCAATCTGGATGGCTGGTGTGGACTATTTGTAGCAGGATTGGTGGTATATGCCGGCATTGGCGCAGTGAAAGAGACCATGGATCCCCTTTTGGGGCAACCGCCTACTGCGGAATTTGTAAAGTCGATTTATGACATTGTTCTTGCTAAAGAAGGGATTCTCGGAATGCACGATTTGGTGGTGCATGATTACGGACCCGGCCGGGTGATGATTTCACTTCATGCGGAGGTGCCGGGAGATGGCGATATGTTCGCTGTGCACGATACCATAGACTTGTTAGAGCGGGAGTTGAATGAACAGTTGGGGTGTGAGGCAACCATTCATATGGACCCCATTGCGGTAGGCGATGAGCGAACCGACCAATTGAAAAAAGTGGTGGTGCGTGAAATTAAGAAATTGGACGAACGCCTTAGTATTCATGATTTTCGTGTGGTACCGGGGGTTACGCATACCAATTTGGTGTTTGATATTCTGGTGCCTGCCGGATATGAGAAGGACAGAGATGGGTTGATTACACAGTTGCAGGAGGCAGTGCAACAAACGGACGCGACCTTGTTTTTGGCAGTGAAGGTGGATGAAGATTATAGTACCCGATAAGAAAGAATAGAAAAAAATCTTCCATTTCCTGCAACAAAGTGTTATAATATAGCGGTTGTAAGTTTATCGATTAGGAATGGAGTGAGAAACATGGAAATTTCGATGTTACAAGGAAAGATTCATCGTGCGGTAGTTACACAGGCTGAACCGGACTATGTGGGAAGTATTACGGTTGATCCGGTATTGTTAGAGGCAGCAGGAATCCGCGAATATCAGTATGTACAGATTGCAGATGTGGAAAACGGAAATCGTTTCGAAACCTATACCATTGAAGGGGAACCGAATTCCGGAATGATTTGTTTAAATGGAGCAGCGGCTCTTTTGGTAAAACCGGGTGACCATGTCATTATCATGGCGTATGCCAATATGACACCGGAAGAAGCAGATCAGCATGTGCCGAATGTGGTATTTGTGAATTCCAAGAATGAGATTGTTACAAAGACCCATTATGAGAAGCATGGTAAATTAGAGCATACCGTTGGAAAGTTGGATTAGGAAATAGCTGTGAGATGAAGGAGTTCATTTCATGGCTTTTTTTATGTTTATTCTAGCCTTTGTGGTTACATTTTGGTAAAATAAAGGAAATGAGTGTGAGGGGGGTGCGTTATGCGACCGACACAGAAGAATCAATTAGATAAGAAAAGAAAAATGATGCACAACCTGTTTGCGCGTCAGGACGAAGAAACAGCACGGATGATACTTCGCCAGAACAGCTATTTGACAAAAGTAGTGTCTGGCTTGATGATGTTGGTAGAGACGGGTTTTTTGATTTGGAGCATACAAAACTATGGCATTTTTTCCCTGCAGGAGCCCTGGACGAATCAAGTCATAGCGCAACGACTCTATCTGGTAGTGGCGCTGTATTCCGGAATCGTATGCATTTATCTGCAGAGGAAAAATACAGGACACCGGTTGTTTTTGGAAGCATATTATATTGTATTGTTGTTATTCGGAATTGTATTATCTGCCATTTATCAAGAGGAAGGCAGAAGTGAGGCGGTGCTGATTTTGACGCTGATTTGTACCTTTGGCGTGACCTTGATGCACCCATGGAGGGTAAGTATTACCTCAGCCATAACATTTTTGGTTTACGTTGTGATTTATTATCAATTGGGATGCTTTCGTTGGCAACACGCATTAAATGTGATGGAAATTCAGTTTTTCTTAAATATCATAGGCCTTGTCAAATACTATACGTTACGTGAGTATATTATAGCTAATCATAAACTGGAGCGCTATACACATATTCTGGAAGGGTTGTCATTTACGGACGAATTGACCGGAATTGGTAATCGGAATGCGTTGAGCAGAGATTGGAATGGATTTGTGGGCAATACCTATTCGGTGTGCGTGGTGGATGTAGACGATTTTAAGAAGTATAATGACACTTACGGACATGGAACCGGAGATTTTGTTTTACAGACGGTGGCAAAGGAATTGGGGATTACCTTTGGAGAGAAGAACGTTTACCGCCTGGGAGGAGACGAGTTTTTAATTATAACAGAATGGGAGGAAAAACAGACTACAGACGGTCTTATGGTAATACTTGAAAAATTGTCGCATTTAACGAACGAAGGACAGGTACTCGGTGTGGGATTAAGTATTGGATGCGTGAGAGGAACCTGCCGGAATGATGCGGACATGGGAATGTATATGAATAAAGCGGATGCAGTATTGTACCGGGTGAAGGAACAGGGCAAAGGTGCATTTGCATATGAAAATCTGTTAAAATAGGAGGCAGGGATGACATTACGGCATTTTAAGATTTATACAACCGTTTATGAAGAGCGAAACATGACGGCAGCAGCGCAAAAACTGTATATGTCGCAACCCTCGGTCAGTCAGGCAGTGAAAGAACTTGAGAAATACTATGATGTGGTTTTGTTCGAGCGTTTTCCAAAAGGGTTAAAATCCACGGAGGCCGGAGATACGCTGTATGAATATGCAAGCAACATTCTGGACATGAATACGGAGTTGGCAGATATGATGAAAAAAGGAGTGAGTCAGCAGATTCTCCGAGTGGGAAGTAACGATACAGCCGGCGTTACGTTGTTGGATTCGCTTTTGCAGGAGTATACTCTGAATCACTCCATTGATCAGGTAAAGGTGCAGGTGAATCGAAGTGTTATTTTAGCAGATATGCTTCGGACCAATGAACTGGATATCATTCTGACAGATGAATTTACCAATGCACCGGATCTTTATAGTGAAGTAATTTGCCGGGATGAATTTGTGGTGGTAGCTTCTCCGGATTATCCGGGAGTGCCAAAGGATTATGTGGTAGACGCCGATTTTTTAATTGGAACGCGCTTACTGCTTCGGGAGTCGGGAACGGACGAAAGGGATTTTTTTGAACAATATATGAAGAGTCAGGGGTATCTGGTAATTCCATTTTGGGAAAGCATCAGTTTTGATATTTTGAAAAATGCGGCGGTTGAGAAAATGGGGATAACCGTACTTCCTTCCCAATGTGTGAAAAATGAAATTGCCGACGGAAGACTTGTGAAATTGCAGCTGCCGGATTTTCAGTATTATCAATCCTTTATATTGGCATGGCAAAAAAACAAGTATTTATCGGTACCGATTATTGAATTTGTGAATTTATGTAGAAAGATCGCGAAATAGCGGTCTTTTTTCTTGCCTTTTTTCAAAAACGTGTTATAATGTAATTCCAGAACCGACCGGTCGGTCGGAAATGAAAAGAAAGCATTCTTAGAAGGAGGATAACATGATTTCGAAAATTAGTGTTAAGAAACCATATACAGTAATCGTAGGAATTGTGCTGGTGTTAATTCTTGGATATATTGCAGTAACCAGGATGTCTACGGATTTGTTGCCCAGCATGAATTTTCCTTATGCGATTGTGATTACATCCGATGTGGGAGCCTCTCCGGAAGAGGTGGAGAAGAAGATTTCTGCACCGATTGAGGCGGCGATGGCGTCCATGACGGATATCAAGAAGGTGTCGAGTGTATCACAGGATAATGTGTCTATGGTGGTATTGGAGTTCGAGCAGAATGCCAATATGGATGCCATTACGGTGGAGATGAGGGAAAGTCTCGATGCATTGAAGGCGCAATGGGATGACAATGTGGGCAATCCGGGGATTATGAAGATTAATCCGGATATGATGCCGATTTTAATTAGTGCGATTTCTAAGGAGGGAATGAGCGCGCAGGAACTTACGGAATATGTGGAGAACGAAGTAGTTCCGGAGGTGGAGAGTGTAGCGGGAATTGCAAGAGTAACCGTGTCCGGTGGGATTAAGACGACCATTGAGATTACCCTTGATTCCGACAAGATTGCAAAGTTGAACAAGGAAGTTCGCAAGGCATTAAGCAAGAAATTTGCAGATGCAGAAGCAGATATCAGAAAGGCCCGGAACTCTTTGAATAGCCGGGGAAGCCAACTGAAGTCCGGACAGGATAAGCTGATTGCATCTACCACCGAGGCAGTAAATAAGCTGACGGATCAGAAGGTAGAGTTAATGCAGTCCAAGGCGAAGCTGAATGAAAAATTAGTTGAAATGAAGGCAAGCCTTACCGGAAATGAACAGATTGATGCCACCATCCAAAGGGGAATCAAGTCCATTGAGAAGAACATCAAACAGATGGAAGCCGGAATAGAGACCATTAACGATAACCTGGCCAAGTTGCATGCAACACAGATTTCCGGTGCGGTGGATATGGGAAGTGCGTCGGCACAGATGGCTAGTGGAAAGACCAGTTTAAGCGATGCATTAGCATCCTTGAAAGAGAGTAAGAAGGCAGCCTACGACGCAGCGGATTTAACGAAAATTTTGACACAGGAAGCAGTTGGTGGCATGCTTTCGGCACAGAATTTTGATATGCCGGCAGGGTATGTGGAAAAGAATGGTGAGAAGTACTTAATTCGTGTGGGCGATGATTTGTCAGAGAAGAAGGAATTAGACAATCTGATTCTTTTGGACATGGATTTAAAGGGTGTAAAGCCAATCTATTTAAAGGATATCGCAAAGGTTACTTTTGTGGATGATTCGTCGGATGTGTATACCAGCATCAACGGCGAACCGGGAATTTTACTGACCATGGAGAAGCAGACAGGATACTCCACCGGGGATGTGACCAAGGCGGCCATTGCCAAGATGGAAAGCCTGGAGAAACAGGAAAAAGGCTTAAATGCCGAGACCATTATGGATCAGGGAATTTACATTGGATACATCGTAAATTCCGTAGTACAAAACATGGTAGTGGGAGGCCTTTTGGCAATTCTCATTCTGTTTTTGTTTTTACGTGATTTAAAGCCAACCCTGGTCATTGCCATTTCCATTCCGGTGAGTGTGGTAACGGCAGTAGTATTGATGTACTTTAGTAACGTAACCCTAAATGTGATTTCCCTCTCAGGTTTGGCGCTTGGAATTGGAATGTTGGTGGATAACTCCATCGTGGTGATTGAGAATATCTACCGACTACGAAACCTTGGTTTACCGGTAAAAGAAGCAGCAGTAAAAGGTGCAAAACAGGTGGCCGGTGCCATTGTAGCCTCAACGTTGACGACGGCGTGTGTATTCCTGCCAATTGTATTTACGGATGGAATTACCAGACAGCTGTTTGTGGATATGGGATTGACCATTGCCTACTCGCTGTTTGCAAGTTTGCTGATTGCCTTAAGTTTTGTGCCTATGATGGCATCCGGCGTGCTTGCGAAGAATAAGGAAAAAGAGCATAAGATTTTTGATAGGATTCAGAATGCCTATGCATCCGTGTTAAAGGGTGCGTTGCGTGTGAAACCCTTGGTATTGTTGTTGGCACTTGGATTGCTTGTGGCAAGTGCCTATGCAAGTATGAGTCGCGGAACCGCGTTTTTGCCGTCTATGGAGAGCACCCAGATGACAGCAACCATGGAAGTGCCAAAGGAAATGAAGCTTGACGAGGCACGGGCGATTTCGGATAAAATGATAGCCAAGATTATGGAAATCAAAGATGTGGAAACCGTGGGAGCAATGACTGGCAGCGGCGGTGGAATGGGCATGATGAGCATGGGGAATTCCGGAAACAGTCGGGACATTACCATGTATTTGCTTTTAAAAGAAGATAAATCCTTAAGCAATGTGCAAATCGCCAAGCAGATTGAAGAAAAGACGAAGAACATGGGTGCGAAATTGACGGTACAGACATCGGCAATGGATATTTCGTCCTTTATGGCAAGCGGTATTCAGGTTCATGTGGAAGGTCGTGATTTGGACAAATTGCAGGGTCTGGCCAAACAGGTGCAGGATGTGGTGGAAAAGACACCGGGAACGAAGGAAATATCCAGTGGTATGGATGAGATGACCAACGGCGTAAAGATTACGGTAGATAAGAAGAAGGCAGCGAAGTATTCCCTTACCGTTGCACAGGTTTTCCAGAACGTTTCAAAGGAAGTTGCGGATGCAAAGAGTGCGACGACGTTGTCGACGGATACGGCAGATTACGATGTGTTTGTAAAGAGTGATCAGGAAACAGATATGACCATTGCAAAGCTTAAGAAGATGAAGCTGGATTACAAGACCATGGAGGGGGAAGAAAAGAAGGTTTCCCTTAAAAAAGTGGCAAGCATTCAGAATCAGGCCAGCCTAAGCCAAATCTCTCGTGAAGCGCAGAATCGTTACATCAATGTAACGGCACAGATTGATGAGAAGCATAATGTGGGATTGGTTTCCAATGCGATTAAGAAGGAGCTAAAGAAGTTGTCAGTGCCGGAAGGCTATTCGGTATCCATGGCGGGAGAAGATGAAACCATTAACGATGCGATGAAACAACTGACTCTGATGCTATTAGTGGCGGTGGCCTTTATCTACCTGATTATGGTAGCGCAGTTTCAGTCGCTTTTGTCCCCGTTTATCATTATGTTTACGATTCCATTGGCCTTTACCGGTGGTTTCCTGGGTCTGTTCTTAACGGGAAATGAGGTGAGTGTCATTGCCATGTTGGGATTTGTAATGCTTGCAGGTATTATTGTTAACAACGGAATTGTATTGGTGGACTATGTGAACCAGTTGCGCGAGACCGGAATGGACAAAAAGACGGCGTTAATCGAAGCAGGAAGGACCAGACTTCGACCGATTATGATGACGGCATTGACTACCATTTTGGCTATGTCGACTACGGCAATCGGTGCCGGAATGGGATCCGATATGGTGCAGCCGATGGCCATTGTAACCATTGGCGGATTGATTTACGGAACGTTATTAACCTTGTTTGTTGTACCGTGTATGTATGATTTATTGCATCGGGAAAAGAGCATGGTAAAGGAGGAAATCGACGATGATATCTCCAATTTATAAAGAACCTACCGAGAAAATGATAAAGCTTTTTGACGCAGTGGCTGCCCTCTTAGAGGAGGGGGCCGACGTCAAAGATCTGAAGGTAATTGATATTACAGAGCGCGCCGGCATTGGAAAAGGAACCGCTTACGAGTATTTCAAGTCAAAAGAAGAGTTGTTGTTAGAGGCACAGATTTACTATTTTGATCAAAAAGTGAAATGGCTATGCCGGCAGGTTGGAAAGGCAGGCACTTTTTCCGACGCTATTGACGCTTGCTGTACTGCAATCGATGACATGTTGCATAACGAAGCCGGCATGCGGGTGCTTTTCCGATACGCATTAGGCGGCATGGAAGAGGGTAGCGAAAAGCGACGTTGTGAAGACAACGAGGGCATGGATGTATTTTTCGCGGGGCTGGTGAAGCTTGGAAGACAGGATGGATTGTTTGCAAATAGCGATGACGAGCAGGTCATCAATACGTTGGTGACGGAGTTGGTTGGCTACGGAATCACCTGTAATATGTGGCAAAAGCGTCATCCGGCTGTGGACGGCTACCAGGAATTTCAGAAAAAGAATCGGGCGTATTGCAAGAAAGCGATTCGCGCAATATTAGAAACTGGAGAATAGGGGGAGACAAAGTTGTAAAGTTTTGCATACACTTCTGTCTATTGTAATGGATACTTTGCTTATAGTAATATTTAATTGAAGATAATGCAAAAGAGAAACAAGAAGTATCCGTACGTGAAATCCACTAAATTCAATGGAAAAAAGTGGTATCATAATTTTCAACGAAGAAGTGAATTGATTGATCCGTTCTTCGTAAATGAATTAAAAGATGTGGATGGCAATTAGTTCCGGAAGCCTTTGGAGAGATTTGGCAGTATCAAGGCATTAATTACCGCTAGAGTACATGAATTTCATTCCTGGGGGTAGTGATTTTTGATACATTTGAAAATTACTACCCCTAAAGTATGGGCTTTTATAAATTTAGCGGTAGTGGGACTTCCTGGTTTTGGATTTTTCTACCGTTAAAAAATTGTTTTCGAGTATTTAGTGGTAGGCTTGTACCTTACTTTGAAGGTTTGTTTCGGTCTATTATGTTGATTTCGGGAATTTGAACGTCAGTATAGCGATATTCTATGAAAAACCGTACCCTTAAAAGTGCCGGATGGTTCCTTTTGGGGGTAAAGTTTTTAGCTTCACAAACTTTGTCTACCGTCAAGTTTATTATTCTATGAGATTAGCGGTAGAAATTCACGATTCTATATTTTTGAGGACGTTCGGAGCAATATTGTATGGCAGGCGGATAGGATTTATAAATAAAAAAATTGTAAGAAATTGACAAAAACCGGCTCTAATAAAGTAAGATGCGGTTTTCCCACACTTGCAAAATAATTGACAATAAGATAAAGTGCCATCAGTAAGACGAAGGAAAAATACGAAAACTATCTGTTTACGGTGGCGGTCCATATTGTAGAAATAAAAGAGGATGCAGAGGAAATCCGGGTGGATCGTCCCTTTGGCTTTGCCGTTACAGACGAGAACGGAATTGTACTTTTTGAAGGTGTGAAGTGGAATTAAGATTGGAGGGTGAAGTAGACAGATGAAAACAAAATGGATTAGCGTAGTGCTCGTTGTGGCGTTGACAATCGGATTGTGGGGTGTGGCAGGATGCAAGCGACATGAAAAAAAGAAGGAAACGCAGAACCCGGTTTCAGAAGAAAATGCGGGTGGGGTACTGCTTGCAAAAGCAGGAAAGCCTGGAGAAAAAGGGAAGCAGGTAACAGGGGATTTTACTGCAGCAATGGCAGGAGGTAAGATGGC
Organism: Lachnospiraceae bacterium XBB1006; assembly: GCA_900115795.1. Lineage (GTDB taxonomy): Bacteria > Bacillota > Clostridia > Lachnospirales > Lachnospiraceae > XBB1006. The sequence goes on from FOXT01000009.1 coordinate 113,697, forward strand.
AAAGGAGCTCTTACAGACGGGGCTACCGGGTAACAGGGTTTACTCGCCGATAACCCTTTCTATGATGATGGCAATGCTGACAGATGCATCTTCCGGACAGGCCAGACAAGAAATTCTAAAGCTGATGGGCTGGAAGTCTCTTGAGGACGTAAAGAAGCAGGTGAGGTCGGTATACGCGGCGGCAAACCGGAAAACAGAGAATGGAGAAACCCGGATGGCGAATGCGATTTGGCTTCGTGATGATGAATCCTATCATGAGGAAAAAATAGCGGAACTGGCTGATGATTTTTTTGCAGATTCTTTTTCGGGAAAAATGGGTTCCGCTGAGTATGATAAGTTTCATCAAACGTGGTTAAATGAGCAGACGAAAGATCTGCTTTCGGATGAGGTAAAGAAAATGAACTTCATTGAAACACAAAAAATAGCATTGTCCTGTGCCGGTTATTTTCGCCAACAATGGCCGGAAAAGATGGATCTGATTAAGAAAAACTTTTTCTGGGGAAGAACCGGCGCAACAATGGTGGATATGCTTGAAAAAGAAGATACGATGCCACTTTATCGAGGAGAGAATTACAAGGCTGTCGGATTGCCGTTTCATAACGGATTCGTGTTCTGGTTGTTTTTACCGGATTCGGAGTATTCGGTGGAGGATGTGCTGGTGGATAACCGTTATCTCTCCATAATGAAGGGGGAGATAGAGCCGGAGGATACCGATGCAAAGATGGTAGTTCGTTTTCCGAAATTCGACATCACAACATCATTGGATGCAGCAAAAGGAATTGCCAATCAGTCATACTTGCAAATCTTTGATGACCGGGGAGCATTCCGGGAACTGACCGATGGCATGATGTATGTGAGCAGTATACAACATGCAACGCGAATTCTTGTGGATGAATATGGCGCTACGGCCGCCTCTTTTGCGGAAGCTGAATTGGATGGTGCATATATGCCGGAGGATACGGAATATTTCATCTGTAACCGTCCCTTCTTCTATGCCATAGCTGATGAGAATGGGATGGTCTATTATGAAGGAATTATGCAGCAGGGAGAAAAGATTACGGATACCGAAGTGAAAATTCGCCAGCCAATCGTGAAAGTAAACGGACAAATTTATGTGAAAACGGATGAGGTCGCAAAGGTTACTTGTGGAACGGCAGACGGCAGAATCCGGTGGTCGGGGGAACCCGGGAAAATGCCTATCAATGATGATAGCAGCAACTTTGGCGAGGGATATCGCTATCAGTATGCAGATGAATATCATCTGAGTGTGGAAATTGACGGAATCTGGTACGCATTTGAACGTGTGTCGGATATCAGTACACTTTACTATAAAACCAATGAGGATGAGAAATGACAAAAGGAGCCGGTTTGGCTCCGTACGAGAATAAATACTTGACTTTTTTGGGAGATTGGAGTATCCTAACCTAGCTGTGTTAAAAGTATGAAGAAAAAGGAGCAAGAGTGATGGAACTTGAAGAGATTTTGAGAAGGGAATTTGAAGGCACAGACGTACCGTATATTGAGATTCGACGAACCATTCCGTCACCGGATGGTAGTGATATTGATATCATGTATGGCGCATGCCAGCTTGTGGATGACCAGCTGGTTTCTATTGATGGTGATCGCTATGGAATGGATACCAGTTGCGACAAGTATTATATTTATAAGACGCAGAAGGATAAGGTAATTGACAGACTTCCGGAGCATTCCGAGTATTTAATTAATGCAGGAACGAGATGTCTTGTGGTATGGGAGAATACCAAGGATAAGTAGGTAATTTTGCGAAGTGAAATTACCGTATGGGATGGGAGCAGAGCAAATCCCCGGCAGGAGAAATCTTGCCGGGGATTATTTATTGTTGCGCAAGTGTGGGCTAGCTATTTAATAGATGGCTTATTTCATCTACCATTTCATTGATGGTTCTAGCTTGAACGGATACCTCTTCAGTATTTTTTGCATTATTTTCCGCCATTGCTCTGATTGCTACGAACTGCTCATTTTCATTTCTGATGCTTTCTGCAATGTCTTGATTAATAGTAACAGTTTGTCTAATAATATCTGCTTGACGTTTAATGGCTGTATTCATTTCAGTAACAGTATCAACCGAATCACGCAACATACCACTCATAGCTCGAATATCATCAAATACTTTTTTGAACTGTTCGTTTTGTTCATCAAGTTTTGATGCGTTATTCTCTACTTGTGTTGTGATTTCCTTTACGTTTAATTGTACTCGATTAATTACAGCGCCAATATCATTAAGGGAATATGAGGTACTTTCCGCAAGCTTACCTACTTCTGTTGCAACAACTGCAAACCCCCGACCTGCTTCGCCGGCTCTTGCTGCTTCAATAGATGCATTCAGAGCAAGAAGACTGATTGAAGAAGAAATACCCTGGATTAATTCTAATGTTGTTCCTATTTCTCCTACGGCTTTCGAAAGCCTCTCTGCTATATTAGTAGTTGTGGCCATAGATTCTGATACTTCTGTATTAATGCCTTGTAAATCGTTAAGAGATTTTTCGTTCTCATTAGATTTAATAAGGAGATTATCTGAAGTTGTTTCGACTTTCCCTACATTTTCTTCTACGATATTTTCGCATTCGCTAAGTTCGGAAAGATTATTCATGCTTTCGTCTGCTTTAAAGCCAAGTGAATTACTGCTTTCAACAAGGTTATCACTTGTGGCAGATAGTTCTTCGGCAGAGGCGCTTTCATTTGATGCAATGTCAAGGAGAGTTGAACCAGCCACAACCATTTTTTCGGATATACTTTTGACTGCATTCATAACGCCGATAACTCTTCTATTATTATCTTCCAATTCGTCCTTCTTTGCAGTAACAAGAAAATGCGAAACAAAGAAAATAAATATTGTAATGCCTGCTAATGAAATAGTTAAGCCAACAATACACATTATGATATCGGTTACAAATAATTCATCTTTTGCAGGAAGAAGCTGTGAACCTCTAACAACCCATCCACTTATAAGAGAGATGATACAGACGGCACCAGTTGCTAACAATTGCTTTATGTCTAGGAAAAATCCTATGAGTGTTAAGAAGAAAGCCAAGAATCCCCAAAAATTGCGGGTTGGACACATATATACAATATAAGTCCATTGAATAATTAGAACTAATGAACAGAAAACTTTGCCTAATTGCAATTTCCCATCAAGAAGATATCCGTCTTCGTCGAAGGAGCTTTTTAAAATTAACATACCAATTACAAGGAAACTTACATCCATTACAGTAAAACAAATTACAGCAAGCCATGGCATTGTTTTATAGAAGCCTAATACTTTTTCAACTATGAACATAGTTGTAGCAAACATGCATGCTCCGGTTAAAGCAATAATTCCCCATTTGAATACAGCTGAAAGGTAGACTTCGAAAGCAGTCTTTTTATTATTCATTGATTTGTACCCCCCGTTCAAGATATTTGTTATAGAATAGTATAGCAAGGAATTGTGATAAAGTTGTTAAAAATGTTTCTGTATTATTTAAGAAAAGTGCCTACAAGAAAAAAGAAGTGGGATGTGGAGTGAAAGACCGACTCAATTAGGATTTTTTTCTTGCAATTTCAATGCAAAAGGGCTATACTGAATTCTGTAGTTATATTTTAAAGGCATTTAGTTAATTGCGAAACTCTTATGCCACGACCGTGGCATGTTGAATTTGCATAAAAATCGTTCTCGCAAGTTAACTTGCAGAGACGATTTATTATGCAAATTGCTCATGCGGCATTCGCCGCAGAACAGTTTCGCAAATACCTATTTTAAAGGCATTGATAAAGAGGAGTACATATTCGGAGGCTGTCAGAGAGGATCTCTCACCGGCTGCAAGGAGATCTCAGGGAAGGATATGGAAGGTAGCTTTTGAGCCGATACCTGAACCGCATAGATGAGCACAGTAGGGTACTCCGGGAATTCCCGTTATAGAATCAATGAGATGCGCTTAAACGAAGAAGCGTAAGTAAGGTGGTACCGCGATAACACGCCCTTACAGAGGAGTCCTCTGTAAGGGCGATTTTGTGCAGAGCACTTAATGAGGTGCCCTTGAAGGGCGGCCGAATTTAGTGCGAGCCATATCCGAACACTTAGCGAAGCGAAGCAGAGCTTTAGTGAGAGGATAGTGCAGAGTACTAAGCACCCGAGGACTTCACCAAATAGTCGATGAGCACCTACCTGATGTTGCTTTCGAGGCACTCAGGTATTGTGAGGTGTGTATTCTCTATAAGCAAGGCTTTTGCGAGCGTCGGCACTTGATTTTGCAGGGCAAAATCTTATGTGCCGCTACGCTTGCAACGAAGCGAAAGCGACCTTGCGATAGAGAATACGCACCTCACAAAAACGAGGGTGCTCAAAAAACACATTACGGAGGTGCGAATATGAGTAAAGAATTAGCAAAAACCTACGATCCAAAAGGTCTTGAGGATCGTTTGTACAAAAAATGGGAAGAGAATGGATATTTCCATTCTGAAGTAGACAGAAGCAGAAAATCGTTTACCATTGTGATGCCGCCGCCAAACATTACCGGTCAGCTTCACATGGGGCATGCACTTGATAACACCATGCAGGATATACTGATTCGTTATAAGAAAATGCAGGGATTCAATACCTTATGGCAGCCGGGAACGGACCATGCGGCAATTTCTACCGAAGTTAAGATAATTAATGCACTGAAGGAGCAAGGTATTGATAAAGAAGAATTAGGACGTGATGGGTTCTTAAAGAGAGCATGGGAGTGGAAAGAAGAGTATGGCGGACGCATTGTAAAACAGCTTAAGAAAATGGGCTCTGCAGCGGACTGGGAAAGAGAACGTTTTACTATGGATGAAGGCTGTAGCAAAGCAGTACAGAAGACGTTTATTGATCTTCACAAGAAGGGGTTAATCTATAAAGGTAACCGTATTGTAAACTGGTGTCCGGTTTGTAAGACATCCATTTCCGATGCAGAGGTAGAGCATGAGGATCAGGCAGGACATTTCTGGCACATCAACTATCCGATTAAGGATTCCGATGAATTTGTGGAGATTGCCACCACTCGTCCGGAAACCATGATTGGAGATACGGCCATTGCAGTAAACCCACATGACGAGCGCTATCAGCATTTGATAGGTAAAAAGGCAATTCTGCCATTGGTTGGAAGAGAGATTCCAATCGTAGCAGATGAGTATGTAGATATGGAATTCGGAACCGGTTGCGTAAAAATTACACCGGCACATGACCCGAATGATTTCGAGGTTGGCAAGCGTCATAATTTAGAAGAAATCAATGTAATGAACGATGATGCCACTATGAATGAGAAGGCCGGCAAATATGCAGGCATGGACCGTTACGAAGCAAGAAAGGCTATGATTGACGATTTGAAGGAGCAGGGACTTCTGGTTAAAATTGTTGACCATTCCCATAATGTAGGAATCCATGACCGTTGTAAAACCACCATTGAGCCAATGGCAAAATTACAGTGGTTCGTTAAAATGGATGAGTTAATTAAACCGGCTATGGAAGCCATTGATAAAGGAGATTTAAGATTTGTTCCGGAAAATTATGCAAAAACTTATTTCCATTGGCTAGAAGGAATGCGTGACTGGTGTATCAGTCGACAGTTATGGTGGGGACACCGGATTCCGGCTTACTATTGCAAGGACTGTGGTGAGATAGTGGTAGCAGAAGAAATGCCAAGCGTATGTCCGAAGTGTGGAAAGAATCATTTCGAGCAGGATCCGGATACCTTAGACACCTGGTTTTCCTCTGCTTTGTGGCCGTTCTCAACACTCGGATGGCCAGAGAAAACCGAAGAACTTGACTATTATTATCCGACGGATGTATTGGTAACCGGATATGACATCATCTTCTTCTGGGTTGTTCGTATGGTATTCTCCGGATATGAGCATACCGGAAAATGTCCGTTCCATACTGTTCTGATTCACGGTCTGGTTCGTGATGCACAGGGTAGAAAGATGAGTAAGTCCTTAGGAAATGGAATTGACCCGTTGGAAATAATTGACCAGTATGGTGCCGATGCCCTTAGAATGTCGCTTTTGACAGGAAATGCACCTGGTAACGATATGCGTTTTAGAGATGAGAAGATGGAAGCAAGCCGTAACTTTGCTAACAAGGTTTGGAATGCATCCCGTTTTATTATGATGAATTTGGAAGGACAGAACGTAACGAAGCCGGAGCTTTCCGAGTTAAATAACTTAGACAAAGCGATTTTGTGTAAGCTTAATAAGCTGGCGAAAGAAGTGACCGAGAACCTGGATAAATATGAACTTGGTATTGCACTCTCTAAGGTATACGATTTCATCTGGGATGAGTTCTGCGACTGGTACATCGAGATGAGCAAGCCGGTTCTTTGGGCAAAAGAGGAAAATCCGAAGGCTGCCAATGCAACCCTTTGGACCTTAAAGACGGTACTTTCCGAGGCAATGAAGATGCTTCACCCGTTTATGCCATTTATTACTGAAGAAATCTATTGTACCTTACTGCCGGAAGAGGAAAGCATCATGCTGACTTCCTGGCCGCAGTTTAAGGAAGAATGGAACTTCGCTGAGTGTGAGTCCCAGTTTGAAATGGTAAAAGAACTGGTTCGCGGTATCCGTAATACCCGTACCGGTATGGATGTTCCGCCAAGCCGAAAGGCAAAAGTGATTATCGTAGCAGGGAAGGAAGAGGTAAGAAATGCATTTGCCGCTTTTGAAAACAGCTACAAGAACTTAGCTTCTGCTAATGAAATTGTGATTCAGGCAGAAAAGACAGGTATCGATGAGGATGCGGTATCCGTAGTAACTGCCGATGCAGTTTGCTACATTCCATTGGCAGAGTTGATTGATTTCGAAAAGGAAAAAGCACGTCTTACCAAGGAAAAAGAGCGTCTGGAGAAAGAACTTGCCCGTTCTCACAACATGTTGAACAACGAGAAGTTCGTAAGCAAGGCTCCGACAGCTAAGATTCAAGAAGAAAAAGACAAACTTGCCAAGTATGAGCAGATGATGGAAGAAGTAACGAAACGTTTAGAAGCGTTGAAGTAACTATAGAGGCTGCCACTTTAGATGCGAGAACATCTAGGGTGGTGGCCTTTTTTGGCGCCTGAAAACGGACAAAGGTGTAATGATTTACATACAACTTTGTCTGTTGACTTTTATATTTTGAGGGGATTATACTGACAGTATGAGGTGGGAAAGGAGATTGAAGATTATATCGACTGAGGGCTCTCCTACTATGTTAATAAATATTGTAAATCGATAGTATTCTGACGAATGGAATGGTGGGAGCTTCGGACTATTTGCATGAAGAAAAGCCAGAATAGAATAGCAAATGGAATTTGAAAAGTTTATGAAAAAATACAGAATACTTGCCTAATGGAGTGTTGGATGGTAGAATATTTTATATAGTCTGCCATCCTTATTTTTTGGCAGCATGTGGGAGAAGTAGGACAAGAATTAGAAAGAAAAGGAAACGGCGATGAGCATTTCAAAAGAGAGTAAACCAGAAGTACGATTTGGAATGAATAATATGGAGGCCTATTTGACTGTTCCGATTCCACCGGATGGAAGAGAATATTCTGTGCGTGAATTGGTGTCGATTCTTGAGACGAAAGGCGTTAAGCATGGCATTGATCAGGAGATGTTAATGCGCATGGTGGCGGAGAAGACGTACCATATTGAGCGCCGCGTGGCAGTGGGTGAGCAACCGGTTGAGGGGTATGATGGTTATTATGAGTTTTTGTTCAATCGGGAATTCAATCGTACGCCGAAGATTTTGCCGGATGGTGCGGTAGACTATCACACCATTAATTTGATTGCCACTGTGGAAGCAGGAGAGAAGATTGCAATTTACCATCCTTGCGTACAAGGAAAGAATGGAATGAATGTCAAGGGCGTTCCGGTGAATGCGAAGCGCTGCAAAGAGTTGCAGCCGTTACGTGGAAAAGGGTTTACACGTAGCGATGACGGAACGGAGTATTTTGCGGAAATTTCCGGAAAGATAGATTTTATAAATGATCGACTCATAGTAAGTCCGGTGTATGAGATTCCGACGGATGTAGATATGCAGACCGGAAACATTAACTTTAATGGTGATGTTGTGATCCATGGAAAGGTTAAGGCTGGAATGTCTATTCAAGCATCCGGAACCATCACGATAGATGGAATTGTGGAAGCTGCGGATTTAACGGCCGGTAAGGATATTGTATTAAAGAGTGGATTGATGGGAAATTCCCATGCAATGCTTTCGACAAAGCAGAATTTGTATGCAAAGTTTGTGGAATATGCCAACATTGACGTGCGTGGAACCATTAATGCCGAGTCACTTTTGTCGTGTGATGTCCTTTGTGGAGAAAAGGTGGTTATTGATGGAAAACACGGCGGTATCGTTGGCGGCATTGTGCGGGCGGTTGGCGGTGTTATTACCAGCTCCATTGGGAATGATGTAGAGATTCACACGGATGTTATGGTGGGAGCGGAAGCAGACATCTATCGCCGATTCAAGATGCTTGAACAAAAGATTGCAAATTCCAAGCGGCAACTTGAGATTATCGATGAGAAAATTAAAGAAATTGATCAGGAAAATGCAAGAAAGTCTGTAGTAGAACGACCGAAAAGCGATCCGCGAAAGGTGTCCCTTTTGCGTAGTAAAATTCATGAGAATTCCGTACTGCAGGAAGACCAGTTGGAGAAGGAAGAGCTGGAGAACATTATCCAGCGTGCGGATGGCGCATGCATTAAAGTATCCGGCGCGGTGTATCCGGGAACATCGGTTAAGATTGATGAAAGTCGGATGGAAGTTAAGGTTGAGCAATTTGCAGTACAGTTTGTAAAACAGGTTGATAAGATTCGCATGGAACGGGTAACCGGAATTGATTAGATGGATTAACTATTAGATGGATGAAATGGAAGGAGAGTCACCGATAGGTGGCTCTCTTGTCATATATTGACGATGAAAAAGCAAAAAACTTCGTGGAAAATGCTTGAATTTCAGCGTACACATATTATAATGATAAAGAAACGAAAAATAAGGACAAAAGGTGTATTGCATGACATATAAAGAAGCAGAAACCTATTTATACGAAATACCGAAGTTTACATCGAAAAATCCGGTGGAGCATACAAAGGAATTTATGCGGCGATTGGGCAATCCGCAGGAAACATTCGAAACCATTCATGTGGCGGGAAGCAATGGCAAAGGAAGTGTGTGTGCCATGATTCACAGCGCGCTTTGTGAGAGCGGGCGCAGGGTTGGATTATTTACCTCCCCGCATCTGGTGAATTTGACGGAACGTTTTTACCTGGGGAGAGAGCAGTGCAGTAAAGAGGTGTTTATGGATGCCTTTGCCCATGTTTTGACCGTGGTAAAACAGATGGAAGTGGAAGGATTTGCGCACCCAACCTTTTTTGAAATGATATTTGCCATTGGCATGGTGATTTTTAGAGAGGCGAAGATGGAGTATGTGGTGTTGGAAACCGGGCTTGGCGGAAGGCTGGATACCACCAATGTGGTGAAGAAACCACGGGTATGCGTAATTACTTCTATTAGTTTGGAGCATACAGAATATCTTGGAGATACGTATGCGGCCATTGCCGGAGAGAAGGCAGGAATTATCAAGGCGGAAGTTCCGGTGGTATTTGACGCTAAGAATAAAGAAGTGGCCGATGTTATTTTTGAGAAAGCACGGCAGATGCTTGCACCGGCATATCCGGTCTATCCAGGAGATATCCTGGTTATGGATAAGCGAGGAGGCAGCATGGAATTTTGCTTTGACCTAAACGGACATACGGCACCCATCACCGTACCGTTTGTGGCGGATTACCAGGCCGAGAATGGCGCGCTGGCTATGCAGGCTTGCGAGATTTTAATGGCGCAGGGAGTATTGACCTTTCCGCAGTTTGTGGAGGGAATGAAGAAAGTGAGCTGGCCGGGGCGTATGCAGGCATTGAAGCCTGATTTTTACGTGGATGGAGCGCATAATCCGGACGGGATTCGCGTGTTTTTGCAGGCAGCAGACAAAATCGGGATGAGCCCGAAGACATTGCTGTTTGGCATGGTGAAAGAGAAAAACTATGAAGCGTGCGTTCGACAGATTCGTGAAGCGAAGATTTTTCAAACCATTGTGGTAACGGAAATTGGAGGGGAACGGAAGCTGCCGGCACAGGAGTTGGCGAGTTTGTTACAGGAAGATGCGTCAATTCAGGTGCTAGTGGAGTCTAATATAAAAGATGCACTTAAGAAGATACAGCAGAGGCGTGAGGGATGTGTTTTTTGCGCAGGATCTCTCTATTTAGCAGGTGAAATAATAAAGGAGTTTGAAGATGATTAACTTTGAAGAAGAATTAAAGAAGTTTAAACCAAGTTTGGAAGTGGATCAGGCAGAGCAGGCTATCTATAGTCAGGAATTGGATGACATGACAGACCTTTTGCAAAAGATGATGCAAGAAGCATCCAAACGTAACAGATAGGAGTAGAGGCAATGAATGTATATGATAGTATTATTGCGCGTTCCAACCTCTACTATAATCAGGGATTGGAGTGTGCAAAGCTTCGTAATTTGACAGGGGCAATTAGTGCACTGCGGAAAAGTGTGCATTGCTACAAGGGAAATATTGATGCAAGAAACCTATTGGGACTATGTTATTACGAAGTTGGTGAATATGTGTTAGCACTTCGGGAATGGGTGATTAGCGAGAACCTGAAACCGGAGGAAAACCCGGCGGCCGGTTACATTACGGAGATTAAATCGGATGTGAGCCGGACGGGAAAATACAGTCAGTGCGTGAAGCGGTATAATCAGGCATTGGAGTATGCCAAGGGCGGTAGCGAGGATTTGGCGATTTTGCAGCTGAAGAAGGCGGTATCCATGAATCCAAAGTACTTACAGGCATTGCTTTTGCTTGCGCTATTGTACGTACATCAGGGACAGTATTCCCAGGCGAAGGATGTGCTTCGTAAAGTTGGAAAGGTAGATGTTAACAACTTACAGGCGCAGATTTATATGGAAGAAGTGAAGCAAGCGATGGCGCTGAAAACGTCGCGGGGCAAGAAGCGGAATGTTTCGGATGATTCGGTGGAGTATAAGAGCGGAAGCGATACCATTATTCGTCCGGCATATTTTAAGGATAATGCAACCATCAGTACCATTATCAATATTATTTTCGGTATTGTAATGGGATTTTTGATTTCCTTCTTCTTAGTGGTGCCGGGGGTAAGACGTCATGCGACAGCAGACAGCGCAGCAAAGCTGGTGGAGGCAAATAATAAGATTTCTACGAAGAATGTGGCAATTCGCGGATACCAGGAGCAGATTGACGAGCTGAATAAGAAGATAGAAGATGCAGAGAAGAATAGCTCGAAGTCAGAGGGGTCCATGAATCTCTATAAGGGAATCCTAAAGGCTTACATCGATTTTGAAAGCGGCGAATATGAGAAAGCCGGCGAGGCGTTGGCAAAGGTTGACGATAGTAAGTTGGACAAGGATTTTAAGAAGTCCTACGAGAAATTAAAGAAGAATGTGAATGACCGTTACTTGCGGATTTTGTACAAAGAGGCGGCAAGATGCTACAATCAATCGGAGTTGGAAAAGGCAATTGAAACCTTTGAAACCATCACGAAGATTGATGAAGAGTATGGTGATGGTGATGCGATGTATTTCCTTGCACAGTCCTATCGAATCAATGGTGATTCACAAAAGGCCATTATGTTGTATCAGCGGATTATTAATAAATATCCGGATACCTATAAGGCGCGAAATGCACAACGATATATGGATCAGCTGAAGAATCAGTAAGTACGAAAGACAATCGGAAGAGAATGCTCCGGTTGTCTTTTTCTTTTTGGAGGTGAAACAATGGAAGCAGAATATCAGGTGGATGAGCAATTTTTATTTATTTACATCCCACAAGAAGTGGATCATCATGTGGCAGATAAAATTCGGCGGGAGACCGATGTGCTCCTTTCGGAGCGAAGTATTCGGAAAATTGTGTTTGATTTTCATGATACGCGGTTTATGGATAGTTCCGGAATTGGTATGATTCTTGGACGGGTTAAAAAAATGAGAAAATGTGGTGGCAGTGTAGAGGCGGTGGGCGTGTCGAATCAGGTCGCGCGGATTTTTGACATGGCAGGTTTACCGAGCGTAATGACAATGCGACAGAAAGAGGAGTGTGTATGAGCGACGTAGAGAACTATATGAAAGTAGAATTTGAGGGGATTTCGGAAAATGAACGATTGGCCAGAATGCTGGTGAGTGCTTTTGTAGTGACATTTAATCCTACATTAGAGGAGCTGGAGGATGTCAAAACAGCCACATCGGAGGCAGTTACCAATTGCATTATTCATGGATATGAGCAGTTGGGCGGGCCCATTGAAATGACCATGGAGAAAAAAGGGCAGGAGTTGTTCCTGCAGGTGGCGGATTATGGGATTGGAATATGCGATGTGGAAAAGGCAATGGAGCCGCTTTTTACCACAAAACCGCAGTTGGATCGTTCCGGAATGGGGTTTACCTTTATGGAAGCATTCATGGATGAGGTGAAGGTACATTCCGTCAAGGGAAAAGGCACCGTTGTACATATGAAAAAGATATTTGGAAGTACCTGCAAACGGGTGTAGCATGGGGTGGGAAGAGCCGCTTTTTTGTCGTGCAAAAGCAGGAGATGAGGAAGCGATGGAAGATTTGGTAAAGAAACATCAGGGTTTGGTGGTACATGTGGCCAGCCGTTTTTTTCATCGGGGGTATGAGGCGGAGGATTTGATTCAGATAGGAATGATTGGTCTGGTGAAAGCTATTCGGGGATTTGAGCCGGAGCGGGGTTTTTGCTTTTCGACCTATGCAGTTCCTTTGATTATGGGAGAAATTCGCCGGTTTTTAAGGGATGATGGGGCGATAAAAGTTTCGCGCACTCTACGGGAACAGGGATTTCGCATTTATTCTTTTCAGGAACAGTATGAAAAAAGGTGGGGAACAAAACCGACCATTTCACAAATTGTGGAGCATACGGGACTTTCGGTGGAGGAAGTTACGTTGGCGCAGGGGGCAACGGCATCAACGGTTCCGTACCCGGAGGTGGAGCAGACTGTAAAGGACGATGAGGTGGTCTGGCATGCGCTTTTGGCGGAAAGTATTCATACGCTTCCTTATGAGGAGAGGCGCCTCATCGGCATGCGTTATTATTTGGACATGTCGCAAAGTAAAGTGGCAAAGGTGCTTGGGATTAGTCAGGCGTCGGTGTCGCGGATGGAAAAGAAAATATTAAAATCCTTGCGGAGCAGATTAGAATAGGGTATACTAGGAAAAGCTATGTAAGGAGGTACGTATGAGTATTTTAAATGTAGAACATTTGACCCATGGATTTGGTGACCGGGCGATTTTTGAGGATGTGTCGTTTCGGCTTTTGAAGGGAGAGCACATTGGACTTGTTGGCGCCAATGGCGAAGGAAAATCCACGTTTATGAATATTATTACCGGAAAGTTGATGCCGGATGAAGGTACCATTGAATGGGCGAAGAATGTTCGCGTTGGATATCTTGATCAGCATACCGTGCTTAAGAAGGGGATGACCATTGGGGATGTGCTTCGATCGGCGTTTGATTTTTTGTTTGAGATGGAAGCAAGAATGAATGAAATTTGTGATCACCTTGGGGAGTTGCCGGAGGATGAAATGGACGCGGCGATGGAAGAATTGGGAACGATTCAGGACTCCTTGACCATGCATGATTTTTATATGATTGATGCAAAGGTGGAGGAAGTAGCCAGAGCATTGGGACTTTTAGATCTGGGGCTTTCGAAGGATGTGACGGACTTGAGTGGTGGTCAGCGTACAAAGGTTCTTCTCGGAAAACTGCTCTTGGAAAAGCCGGATATCTTGCTTTTGGATGAGCCGACCAACTACCTGGATGAGGAACACATTGTGTGGTTGAAACGATATCTGAATGAATATGAGAATGCTTTTATTTTAATCTCTCATGATGTGCCATTTTTGAATAGTGTGGTGAACCTGATTTATCACATGAACAACCGCGAGCTAAATCGTTATGTGGGGGACTACGATAAGTTTATGGAAGTCTATGAGATGAAGAAGGCACAGCTTGAGGCAGCATATAATAAGCAGCAGAAGGAAATTGCGGATTTAAAGGATTTTGTCGCCCGCAATAAGGCGAGGGTCGCAACCAGAAATATGGCGATGTCTCGCCAAAAGAAGCTGGATAAGATGGACGTGATTGAGCTTGCAAAGGAGAAGCCAAAGCCGGAATTTCATTTTCAGACAGACCGGGCACCGGGACGCTATTTGTTTACAACAAAGGATTTGGTTATCGGTTATGAGGAACCCTTGTCCTCACCTTTGAATTTGCAGATGGAGCGCGGACAGAAGGTAGTGCTTACCGGAGCCAACGGAATTGGTAAGACCACACTTTTGAAGAGCATTTTGGGATTGAATCCGCCGCTGTCCGGAGAAGTGGAGTTGGGAGATTATTTGAGTATTGGCTATTTTGAACAAGAAATGGATCAGAGTGTGGATACAACCTGCATTGAGGAAATCTGGAAGGAATTTCCAGCCTATAGTCAGTATGAGGTGCGCTCGGCGCTTGCGAAATGCGGTCTGACCACGAAGCATATCGAGAGCCTGGTGCGTGTGTTAAGCGGTGGCGAGCAGGCAAAGGTTCGTCTTTGTAAATTGATTAACCGACCGAGCAATCTGCTGGTTTTGGACGAGCCGACAAACCATCTGGATGTGGACGCAAAGGAGGAATTGAGGCGTGCCCTTTTGGAATATAAGGGAAGTATTTTGATGGTATGTCATGAACCGGAATTCTATACCGGACTGGCAACAGAAGTGTGGGACTGTACACAGTGGACCACGAAAGTGTGGTAAAAAGGATCGGCTGAGCCGGTCCTTTTTACTTATGTAGGAGAGTGGCAGGGGTGGCAAGGTCGGCGGGTAGGGTGGCTAGGCCGGCGGGTGGTGACTAGGCCGGCGGGTGGTGACTAGGCCGGCGGGTAGGTATATAGGGGATTTTTTACTCTATGTACCTAGAAAATAGAAGAAATTTCGGGAGTTTCGGTATATAGGATTTTAAATTATCTATATAGCGAGAAATTTTGAAAAAAAGAATAAAATGTAGGTACATAGGAATCAAATAAATGTATATACCGAAAAAGCGTGAAAATGAGATGTTTTCACGGTATATGGAGAAAAAGGAATGCTGTGTACCGAGGCGCCGGGAAGAGGTCAAGGTGCCGGGAGAGGCCGAGGCGCCAGGAGAGGCCGAGGTGCCGGGAAGAGGTCAAGGCATCGGGAGAGACCGAGGCGCCGGGGCAGGAAAGGGGAGGAAGGTATATGGGGGATATTTTTGTGCTATGTACCGGGCGGCAAGGCACTGGGAAGGGGTGAGGTGGGGGAGGTAGGTACAATAGAGGATATTTTACGCTATATACCTAGAAAATAGAAGAAATCTCGGGAGTTTCGGTATATAGGATTTCAAATTATCTATATAGCGAGAAATTTTGAAAAAAAGAATAAAATGTAGGTACATAGGAATCAAATAAATGTATATACCGAAAAAGCGTGAAAATGAGATGTTTTCACGGTATATGGAGAAAAAGGAATGCTGTGTACCGAGGCGCCGGGAAGAGGTCAAGGCGCCAGGAGAGACCGAGGCGCCAGGAAGAGGCCAAGGCGCCGGGAAGAGGTCAAGGCGCCGGGAGAGACTGAGGCGCCAGGAGAGGCCAAGGCGCCGGAAGAGGCCGAGGCGCCAGGAAGAGGCCGAGGCGCCGGGAGAGGGAAAGGGTGAGTAGGTACATAGAGAAGATGGCTCGCTAATTTCCGATGCCCATGATGAAATAATACAGACTGCCAAACATTTTTCCAAGGGCGAGGCTGGTTATGAGAAGGCTTAGGCCACGTTTTATATGAAAACGGCGAAACATAATAGGGAAAGATTGCAGCACTTCTGCAAGGGTCATTAGCAAACAGCCAACGTAGATTCCTATGAAAAACCCGGCAATCGGCAGCAGTATGGCGCCTGCCGGAATGGAAAAATCAAACATTGATAGCAAGCAGCCGGCGAGAATTCCAAGCATCGTGACATTTTCAGCAAAAACAATGTGATTGGTAGCGTTTAGTTTGGAAAGTAGGCGTGGATAAATGCCGATTGCGGCGATGAACGAGGCGGCGCCTACAGCGGTGACCATGCCAAAGGAAAGCCCAAGCGCGCTACAAAGAATCTGGTTAAACATCTTTTATCCGCTCCTTTCGTTGACTTGCAGCCAAAAAGGTTTGCTCCACGTTCTGCTCATATTGGCGCATTTGCACTTGAAGAGGAGTAGGGTCGTTGGTAATTTTTTTGTGGCCGATATGATTAAAAAAGATAAGAATCCCGAGGCATACCCCGACACTGTAGCTGATTTCCAAGGCGGTCACAGGAGGTTTGGCATGGCCGGTTAAGTGCATGTAAAGAGTGCCAAAGGTATCGCGAAGCCCTACGTCCGTGTGAAAGGACATAATGGAAAAAGCGCCGCCGAAAAAAAGAAGAAAACAAGCAAATGTCATTTTCAAAAAAGTAAAAAAGGGATGGGGACGGGTATGAACATAGGAAATGCTGATTTCGGCGGGGCCTAAATTAACAAGGGAAAGGTCAGGATAGTGTGCAAGGATTTTTTGCATTACAAAGAAAACCGTTAGGCCGAGGGTGTCATGGGATTCCGATGAAAAATCAAAAAGTGGAAGAGCCTGTATTTTTTTTCGAAGCGTAGCGTTGGTCGTGTAGATGGTGGCTATATCCTGAATGCATACCATGGGGGCATGGAGAACAACGCCTTCTTTTAAAGCGAGATAGAGTACTTGTGTTTCCATAGTCGAGCTCCTTTCTTTCCATACTACCATAACCAAAAAATACGAAAATATACAAAATGTATTGCATTTTGATGAAAATATTGCTATACTAGCGGAATCATTGACCATTCAAAGGTCAGTTCATATCAACTATTCGAGAAGGAGATTTTCATGACAAATCTAGGTCAAATTGTAAACAATCAGTTAGAAATGGTAAAACGAGAGCGAAATGAGTTGGAGCGAAAATACGCGCAATTCCCACCGGGGAAACTTCTTATTGCCAAAGACAGAAAATGGGAAAAATGGTACTGTTCTTTCGAAGGCAAGCGAACACTTATCCCGAAAAAGGAAAAAGCTTATGCAGAACAGTTGGCAAAGAAACGATACTGTGATGCACGATTGAAAGATTTACAAAAGGAGCAGGCTGCATGCGAGGCTTATTTGCGACGGCAGCGGCAGGCCCCCGCAAGTGCGCAATATAGGGATCCGGCCAATCCTTATTGGTCTTTAATTTTTTCGGAACAATCAACGGATCCGGTTCAACAGTGGTATCGCACAACCTTCATGAGTAATCCGGAGTACCCGGAGCAACGAATCCACAAAGCGAGTTCGGGACATTTTTTGCGGTCCAAGTCAGAAGTTTTGATTGACGAGATGCTGTCGCGTCATAAGCTTATGTTTCATTATGAGGAAATGCTCATTTTTTCAGATGGAAGCTATTACTATCCGGACTTTAAAATTTACAGTCCGAAAACGGAACAGTTTATTATATGGGAACATTTTGGGAAAATGGATGATCATTCGTATGCCGTAAAAACGTACCGAAAAATTGATAAATACATCGGGAATGGGTATCTCCCGCAAAAGAATTTGTTGCTAACATTTGAGACGAAGCGGTCGCCGTTAGATTATGAATATGTGGAAATGCTTATTGAGAAGTTTTTTGTAAAGTGATTTCTGACAAACTACTTGACAAATACCCCTTGGGGGTATATCATCAATAAAAAGGTGGTATACCCCTAAGGGGTATTGCGGTTGTAAGAAAGGATGTTGCAAATGGAAGAGAATGAAATGGAAGCAACCTGTCCCCATTGTGCGGGAAAGCACAAGGAAAGGAATGAGAAAGAGAAGAAGGATTTGATGAATCGTTTGAAACGGATAGAAGGACAGGTGCGCGGGGTGGAGGGAATGCTAGAGTCCGATGCCTATTGTCCGGATATTTTGGTGCAGGTTTCGGCCATTAATTCGGCATTAAATAGTTTTAATAAGGTGCTATTAGCAAACCATATTAAGAGCTGTGTGGCGGAGAATGTGCGAAGCGGAAATGAGGAAGTGGTAGATGAATTGGTATGCTTATTGCAGAAGTTGATGAAATAAGGACATAGAAGGAAAGACCATGGAGGAACAGGAATTCAGAGCGCGCTACATGGCGCAATTAAACAAGGCACAGCAGGAGGCAGTGCAGACGGTAGAGGGAAACGTGTTACTTTTGGCGGTACCGGGGAGCGGCAAGACGACGGTGCTTGTGACACGGTTAGGATACATGCTATTGGTAAAAAAGGTGAGACCGGAAAACATTTTAACACTGACCTACACGGTGGCGGCAACAAAGGATATGGCCCAGCGGTTTGTGGAATTGTTTGGCGAGGAATTAGGAGAAAAATTAGAGTTTCGTACCATCAATGGAATTTGCCAACGCATTTTGCACTATTACGGGAATGCCACCGGAAAGACCATGTACGAGTTGGTGACAGATGAGAAAGAGTTAAGCCGCATGGTGGCAGGAATTTTGCAGGAAATGGGCGGAGAGTATCCCACGGAAAGTGAGGTATCCACAGCACGGATGCAGATTTCCTACTGCAAAAACCGCATGCTTTCGAAGGATGAGAGGATAGCATACGGAAAGAAAATGCAGAACGAAGAACTGCCGAAGATTTATGCCCGCTATGAGCAGTTGTTGAAAACGCAGAGCAAAATGGATTACGACGATCAGATGGTATATGCGTATCGACTTTTGCAGATGGTGCCGGAGGTGCTTGCGCATTTTCAGGAACAGTTTCGGTATTTTTGCGTGGATGAGGCACAGGATACCAGTAAGATTCAGCATGAAATTATAAAACTTTTGGCAAAGAAAGAGGGAAACCTTTTCATGGTGGGAGATGAGGATCAGAGCATTTATGGATTTCGGGCGGCGTATCCGGAGGCACTTTTGGAATTTGAAACCGACCATGAAGACGCCAAGGTGTTGGTGATGAACACCAATTACCGCTCCAATGCGCACATTGTCAGAGCGGCACAGACGGTGATTGGCAACAACAAAGGGCGTCATGAGAAGCATATGGAACCGGCCCGAGAGCCGGGGCAAGGGATTCGCTTTGTTACATTAAACCAAAGGGCCAACCAATATCAGTATTTGGCAAAAGTGGCTGAAAACGCAACATCGCAGGTGGCGATTTTGTACCGTGATAACGAAAGCGCAGTGCCATTGGTGGATTTGCTGGACAGACAGGGCATTGCCTATCGGTTAAAAAATGCGGAGGCGGCATTTTTCACAAACCGGGTGGTGAAGGACATTTTATCGATTCTCATGTTTGCGAAGCATCCGAAGGACACGGAGCTATTTTATAGTTTTTACTACAAAATCGGGCTATATTTAACGAAAGAGCAGGCGGAAAAGTTGTGCCGGGTGAGTGAGGAGAGGAATTGTCCCGTGCTTGAAGCCATTGAGCATATGTTTGGCGTAAAAGGGAATACTCTGGGAAACTGTCGTAGCATGCGTACCCATTTTAAAAATATGGTAAAAGAACCACCGGCACGTGCAATTAGCCGGATTCGACGCTTTATGGGGTACGGCGATTATCTGGAAAGAGTTTGCCTGGATGATGGAAAAATCAATACATTGTTGCAGATTGCATATCGGGAGACAAGTGTAGATGGGTTTCTGATGCGGATGGAACGATTGCAACAATTGTTCCAATATGGCGGAACCCGGACGGCCAATGTTTTGCTTTCAACGATCCATTCATCGAAGGGGCTGGAGTATGATGAGGTGTACCTGATGGACGTAATCGATGGTGTTTTGCCAAAGCGGACGCTGGATGGAAACATACCGAAAGGAGCAGAGCTGGAAGAAGAGCGGCGGTTATTTTATGTGGGGATGACCCGTGCGAAGGAGCGGCTGCACATTTTTAAATTCAAAGGAGAGTCTGCTATCTTTGTAAAGGAAATCGGGAAGACTCAGGGAGAGGAAAAAATAGATTTTGCCCCTGCTGTTGGCATGGCGGTGGTGCACAAAGCCTTTGGAGAAGGAACCATTGCGGACATTGTATACGAAGGAAAACGACCGGTGAGTGTGGTGGTATCGTTTTCTTCCGGAATGAAAAAATTTATGTTTCCCATGGTTTTTTCAAATGGTTATATGAAACGAAAATAGGAGTGTAGTATGGAACAATATCGAGTGACAGGGATGAGTTGTGCGGCGTGTCAGACCCGTGTGGAAAAAGCGGTAAGTGCAGTGCCGGGGGTGGAAAGCTGTGCGGTGAGTTTGCTCACCAATTCAATGGGAGTAACCGGAAGTGCAAGTAAAGAAGCGATTATGAAAGCCGTTTCGGATGCCGGATATGGAGCAATACCGAAGGGGCAGCAGAAAGAGGAAGCACTAACGGACACAGAAACACCGAAGATGCGAAGGCGACTTGTGGCATCGCTCTTGCTTTTGGTGCCACTTATGTATGTGTCCATGGGGCATAGCATGTGGGGATGGCCGGTGCCGCCGTTTTTGCAGAAAAATCCGGTGGGCACGGGACTTTACGAATTGTTGTTGTCCGGTTTGGTGATGGTCATTAATCAGAAATTTTTTATAAATGGCGCGAAGGGACTATGGCACAAATCACCAAACATGGATACCTTGGTAGCCCTTGGTTCCATGGCGTCTTTTGTATATAGTGTGTATGTGCTGTTTGCTATGACAGCGATGCATCATCCGGGAGAAGGCCATGATTTTTATTTTGAATCGGCAGCCATGATTTTGACGTTGATTACCGTAGGAAAACTGCTGGAGGCAAAATCGAAGGGGCGTACCACCGATGCATTAAAGGCGTTGATGAAACTTGCGCCGAAGACGGCTATTTTGTGGAAAAACGGCGTTGAAACCGAGGTTCCCGTGGAAGAAGTAGCCATTGGAGATGTGTTTGTGGTTCGTCCGGGAAGCCGGATCCCTGTGGATGGCGAAGTGATAGAAGGATTCAGTGCGGTGAACGAAGCCACCTTTACCGGCGAAAGTGTTCCGGTGGAGAAAGAGGTGGGAGATTCGGTGTCCGCGGCGACGATGAACACCAATGGATATATGAAGTGCCGGGCTACCCGCATAGGAGAAGATACGGCCCTTGCAAAAGTGATACAGATGGTGAGTGATGCGGCGGCAACCAAGGCGCCGATTGCCAAAATTGCGGACAGGGTTTCCGGCGTATTTGTGCCGGTGGTAATTGCCATTGCTGTCATTACGTTTGTCGTATGGATGATGCTTGGACAAACCCTGGGATTTTCTCTGGCAAGAGCGATTTCCGTACTTGTAATTAGTTGTCCGTGCGCATTGGGGCTGGCAACGCCGGTGGCCATTATGGTGGGAAACGGCGTGGGAGCAATCCACGGAGTTTTGTTTAAAACGGCGGTGGCGTTGGAACAGACCGGTGACGTACAGATTGTAGCGCTTGATAAAACCGGAACCATTACCACCGGACAGATGCAGGTGGAACAGATGATACCGGGAGAGGGCTTTTCCGAGGAGGAATTGCTTTGGATTGCAGCAAGCATGGAAGTGAAAAGTGAACATCCGATTTCCCATGCCATTACAGAGGCAGCGGCGGGGAGGGGGCTTTTGCTTTTGCCGGTAACGGATTTTCAGGCATTTGCGGGCAATGGCCTTACAGCTATGGTGGATGAGGAGTGGGTGTTTGGCGGAAACAAAGAGTTTATTGCAGAGCGTGCAGGCATTTCCGAAGAAAAAATGAAGTCCATCGCGAGCCGGGTAGCGATGGACGGAAAGACGCCGGTATTTTTTGCAAAAAAAGGAGTATTTCTCGGTATGATTGCAGTGGCAGATGCGGTGAAACCGGATTCGGAAAAGGCCATCCATCAACTTAAAAAAATGGGTGTCCGCCCGGTCATGCTTACGGGAGATAACGAAACCACAGCGCGCGCAATTGCAAGTGAGGTGGGGATTACGGAAGTAATTGCAGGGGTGAAACCGGATGGAAAAGAAGCGGTGATTCGCTCTCTTATGGAACACGGAAGGGTGGCCATGGTAGGTGATGGCATCAACGATGCGCCGGCCCTTACCAGAGCGGATGTGGGCATTGCCATCGGTGCAGGAACAGACATTGCCATGGACGCCGCGGATGTGGTGCTTACAAAGAGCAGTTTGCTTGATGTGGCCGCTGCAATTCGCATTAGCCGGCGAACCATTCGGAACATTCATGAGAACTTGTTTTGGGCGTTTTTTTATAATGTTATTGGAATTCCGTTGGCAGCAGGTTGTTATATTGCAGCCTTCGGATGGACCTTAAATCCGATGTTTGGAGCAGCAGCCATGAGTTTGTCAAGCGTTTGCGTGGTTAGTAATGCACTTCGACTAAACTGGCTGAAACCTTATGACGATACAAGGGATAAGAGGCTTAAAAATGCGCTGACAGAAGCGCTTTTTATAGAAAAAAATCAAGAAAAAATGGAGGGTGTGACAAGTATGAACATCACAGTAACAGGAATGATGTGTCCGCACTGCGAGGCACATGTAAAAGAAGCATTGGAAAAGCTTGACGGGGTGACGGAAGCGGTGGCAAATCACCAGGAGAATCTGGTGACCTTAACTACGACCGGTGAGGTAGCAGAGAGTGAAATTAAGGCAGCTGTGGAAGGTGCCGGATATCAGTATGGAGGAATGAGATAAGAATGGCAAAGGTGTTATTGTTAAATGGAAGTCCGCGGGAAAATGGATGTACTGCGACGGCATTAAAGGAAATGATTTCCGTTTTTGAAAAGGAAGGGGTGGAAACGGAACTGATTCAGATTGGCAAGGGACCGGTGCGAGGCTGTGTAGCTTGCGGCGCCTGTGAAAAGCTTGGAAAATGCGTATTTGACGATGACCTTGTGAATGAAGTTTCCGAGAAATTTAAAGTGGCAGATGGACTTGTTGTGGGGAGCCCGGTGTATTATGGATCACCGAATGGAACCGTTCTGTCGTTTTTGGACCGCTTGTTTTACAGTTCCAATTATGGCAAGCATATGAAAGTTGGCGCTGCGGTGGTGAGCGCCCGCCGTGGAGGAAATACGGCATCGTTTGACGTGTTGAATAAGTACTTTAGCATTTCCGGTATGCCGATTGCCACCAGTACTTACTGGAATCAGGTGCACGGATTTACAGCGGAAGATGTTTTAAAGGATAAAGAAGGGTTACAGACCATGCGAAATTTGGCGCGCAATATGACCTTTATGATGAAGGCAATTGCAGATGCTGAAGAGAAGTATGGAATGCCGGAGGTGGAGAGAGGTTCATTTACCAGTTTTCCGGACGGTAAAATGTAGATTACTGTCCTGAGCATATCATTTCTCAAAAAAGAGATTGATGAGAGGAAAAATAGACATGAAAGACTTACAACACTTACAGTTCTTCGAGAATTTACTGCAAATCTCTTATAACGATTTGGTGCGTAAAGCAAAGGAGGAAGGACAGCATTGCGTGGGGTTTATGTGCGAAAATACACCGGAGCCGTTGTTTAACCTGGGAAATTGCTTTGGTGTGCGCCTGTTTGCGCCAAACACAGGGTCTTTGGATATCGCAACCTATTATATGACCAGTTTTTTGTGTGAAACTACGAGGGCCATTTTCGAGCGTTCCATGGAGGGTGGATTTCATTTTTTGGATTGTTTGATTGCACCGGACGGATGCACTATGATGAATCGGTGTGCGGAAAATATTGAATTACGAAAAGCCATTCGAAGCGAAGAGGAACGCTTTTTTTACGAAAATATGGAGATACCGCTTAAGGCGGATGAAAATGGTGTGGCGTTAATGGTGCGACAGTGTAATAATCATATTTTAGAACCGTTGAAGCAGCGATATGGTGTCGATACTTCGGATGCCGCGATTCGGAAAGCGGTGGCGGAACATAATGTGATTTGCCGTCTTATTCAGCAAATTGGTGAGTTTCGAAAAGAAGCATATCCACGGATTACGGGGTATGAGTTTGCTGTGTTGACATTGGCGACCTACGTGTGTCCCAAAGGTGCATTGGTAGAAAAATTACAGGAAACCCTAAAAGAAGTGCAGAATCGAAAACCGGAGGAAAAGCCGTATCGGGCCCGTTTGGTGGTGGTTGGCTCGGAGATGGATGATCCGGAGTACATTAAGTTGATAGAAGAATGCGGCGCGTTTGTCTGCGCAGATCGCTATTGTTTTGGGTCCCTGCCCGGAAGAAAAGAAATTGTTTTGACAAATGAGGAAGATGCATTGACTCAGGTTTGCCGTCATTATGTATACGAATGTCAGTGTCCACGGCAGATGAACATGGAAAAATTCTATGGAAGAAAAGCCTATGTTGATGAAGTAGCAAAAACTTATCATGCAGACGGAATCATTTATAATCAGGTGAAGTTTTGTGACCCATGGGCCTATGAGCGGGCAACCGGATCACAGGCATTGCGCGAGGAATATGGGTATCCGGTGTTGTCGGTAGACAGACCTTACAATATTCGGTCCTCCGCAGGACAGATGCGTACGCGTGTCCAGGCGTTTATTGAAAGCATCGAAATCAAAAAACTGCGAAAGGAGACGGAAAAATGATTCCTTTAATCAATGAGAAAAAAAGAAAAGGTGACGTTTCCCTGGGCGTTTTGTATAACGAAGGAAAGGTTAGACGTCGTCGAGAGTGGCGCGGCCTAAAAGATACCTTATATGACTATTATAAATGGCTGGGCGTGTGGAAGTTAATGATTGGCGTATCCCTTAGTAAGGGATTTTTTAAGGGATTGTTTCGGTATCGTTGGATGGTGAACTACCTGGCAGTACCTCACATGGTAGACAAGTTTACCATTGGACAGCGAGGAGAAACCTTGCGTATTACCCGTACGGCCATAGGGTATGTGGTAAAAGATGTGGCGGTGGTAATTAAGCAGTGTCTTCGCGGGGACCGAAGAAGCGGAAACGATCAGGCATTTTCGGACAAGTGTGTACTTGTGGATGAAAATGCCATGACCTCTTTTATGATGGGGTTCCCGGATTTGGTGGCACTGCAGCGAGAAGTGCCAACCCTTTTTTCCGCAAATCTCATTAATCAGAATTCCGCCACGCATTACATCGATGTGGCACAGATGTATGGAATTCCCGGAGATGTGTGTCCGATGCCGGAAACGGAGCTTGGAATTTCCATTGAGGATGATTTCGTTGTAGCCGGAAAATGCGCCGTGCAGGTGAATACGACCTGCGATGGCTCGATGATGGGAAATGGACCCATTGCCAAGCGGCTGGAACAGGATTATCATATTCCCACGTTCCAGATGGCAGCACCTATACGCCATCGAAACGAGGATGTGCAGGAATACGCGGCGGAGGAGATTAAGCAGGCTATTTCATTTATTGAAGAAAAAACCGGTGCGAAGTGGAATTGGGAAGCGTACTTTGCGGCAGCAAAACGTGTCAATATGACTACCCGCAATCGTTTGGAATGGTTAGAAATCAACGCAACACCCTATCCGCAGTTTGTAGGAGCCGTTTTTTCCCTGTATAACGATACCAATTATATGGGAAACTGCGGGCGTTCGGCAGAGTTCCCTTTGATTGATCAGAAAATTATGAAGCTGGTGACACAGGGCTACCGGAAAAAACATATGATGGCAAAAGAATACCGGCATCGCTGTCTGGTATGGGGGGTGCAGTCACACTATGCCTTTGACATGCTGTATTGGATGATGGAGTGTTGGGGCGTAGTGCCATTGACCGATATGTTATCTATGGTAATTGAGCGGGAAATTGCAGACGAAGATACCCCTGAGAATCGTAAGCAGGCTTACTATGATATGGCGTACTTAAGCGAAAATATGATTATGCGTAATCGTACCCATGGTGGATACGCGGTTTTGCTGGACGAGCTGTGGGAGTATTGCGAAAAAATGAATGCGGATATGGTTATGCTGTGGGAACACATGGCATGCAAGGCACTTGCGGGATTACACGGACAGTTCGAAGAGCAGGCAAGAGAGAGAGGAATTCATTTGGTATGGGTAACACATGATTTGTGTGATCCCAGGGTTTGCAGCAGGCAGACGATTCGTGACCAGTTTAATCGTTATATGCGAACAGTTATGCGGGAAGAACCGGTGGATCCATCCCTTGAAAGTTTGCCGGATGATCATGCGTGGTAAAATGCGGAATTAATTGTGAATGCAGTTGAAAGGCTTTTGGCAAAACCGTATAATGAAGTGGAAGAAATGCATAATGTTTGGCAGGAGGAAAGTGTAATTATGAAAAAAAGAGTTCAGTTTGCAGCAGTGGCAATGGCTTCGGTTATGATAATCGGGGCTGTGGGAGTGACCGAGACAACGGCCGCATCAAAGCGGGCAGCTGCCTGTACGGCGTATAAGAAATTTTTAAAAAATAATGTATCACACTTCACCGTTGAGGAGGGAGATATAGAGACAAAGAATGCCGAGAAACGGGATAAATGTAGTAGTTTTATGCTTGCGGATCTTAATGGCGATGGGATTCCGGAATTGGTGACAGAGCATGTAAGCGGCTACCGACAGGGGTTCTTGAATGTCTATGTATACAAAAACGGAAAGGTGCAGTATGCAAAGACCAAAAAGAATAATAAAGTCAAAGTGGATGTATCCTGTAATGCTGCCGGCTGGTACAATGTGTATCGATGCAAGAAAGGCCATTTGCATGCAGAGTGGGAAGGCGGTTCTGTTGGAAAGGATTATTCGGCATATAATTTTAAATCCGGAAAAATGAATCGGTATTTGCATGGTTCCTGGGAGGAATTGCCGGGAAAATATAATTTTTACAAAAATGGAAGTCATGTAACGGAAGAGGAGTTTAACCGTTTGTATGCGAAGTGCAAGAAGGCAGGTTCTATGCATAAGAATACGGCGAAAAATCGTACAAAGTACGTAAAATGATGGAGAAAAAATGAGGATACTTACGAAAGCAGAGATTTGTAGGGCGATTGTTTCGGAAGAGGCAAGAAAACAGGCAGATTTTTCGGACGCATGTATACAAGACGTGGATTTGTCCGGATTGGATTTGCACGGCCTGAATTTTGAGAAGAGCACGTTTGAACGGGTGTGTTTAGAGCATACAAATCTTGCGGGAGTATGTTTGGAAAATGCGTTGCTGGATGGGATTTGTCTTCGTGAATCCAATTTGCGGCAGGCGAATCTGCGGGGAACCTGTTTGCGAGAAGCGAGTTTAGAAGGATGTGATTGTCGTGGTGTGGATTTTTACGCTGCGGTTTTGGAACACACCAACCTAACGGACATACAAACAGATGAAATGACCAAATGGTTTCGGATGCATTGTCCGGCTACCGGTCCGATACTGGGGTACAAGAAATGCGTTGGTGATCGGCTGGTACAACTGTTAATCCCTGCAGATGCAAAACGAACCAGTGCCACGCGACCTTCTTGCCGCGCCAGCAAGGCAAAGGTGCTCTCCATCTGGAATTTTGATGCGACGGTAAGCTATGAGGAAGCCTGGTCTTTGGTGGATGACAATTTTGTCTATCGAAAAGGACAGTGGGTGGAAGTGGCAAATTTCAATGAGGATCGTTGGTTTGATTCCACAACCGGAATTCATTTCTGGTTAACAAGGGAGGAGGCCATCGGTTATTAAAGAAACGGAAGGAAACGAGAAATAAGGATGAAACAAAAAGGCAAGGTGTATGGCGTGGGCGTTGGCCCGGGGGATCCGGAATTGATGACGTTAAAAGCGGTGCGGGTTATTCGGGAAAATGAGGTGATTGCCATTCCGGGTGATGTACCGGAGAAAACAAAAGCCTACGGCATTGCGGTGGAGGCTGTCCCGGAGCTGAAAACAAAAGAGTTGGTGCCAGTGAGCATGCCAATGATCAAGGATCGGGCGCAACTTGAGCAACTTCATGAAACGGGGGCAAAACAGATTGCTTCGTACTTGGAGCAGGGAAGAAACGTGGTGTTTTTAACCCTGGGGGATCCGACGATTTATAGTACTTTTAGCTACTTACAACGCTATTTTATGGATGCAGGTTATGAAGTGGAGATTGTAAGTGGAATTCCTTCTTTTTGCGCTGCGGCGGCACGGCTTAGGCTTCCATTGGCGGAGTGGGAGGAACCGATTCATATTCTTCCGGCACTTCATTTAGAGGAAAGTGCATTGATCGGGGACGGAAATTATGTACTGATGAAATCTGCCAGTCACATGGGTGAGGTAAAAAATCTTCTTCGGAATCGCGGATTGGCAATTCAGGCGGTGGAAAACTGCGGAATGCAACAGGAAGTAATTTATCATAGCCTTGCGGAAATTCCGGATGATGCCGGCTATTTTTCCATAATTATAGCAAAAGAATCGGTATAATTGTTTGGAATTGACACATACTGTATCCAAAAAAACAGGGAGTGGATGGTATGTCGAAACAGTCAATGAACAATGTAAAAAATGAACAGTATAAGGAAATGGTAAAGGAGGCCACTCCAACCCACAGCCTGCCCGTAAATATGGGAAAGGCCTTTGTGGTTGGTGGCCTCATTTGTGTAGTAGGGCAAGGAATCTTAAATACCATGTTATCCCTTGGTCTTTCGGATAAGGATGCCTATGCGTATACGGGAGTGGTTCTTATTTTTCTTAGTGTCATGCTAACCGGTCTTAATATTTATCCAAGTATTGCAACGTTTGGTGGCGCGGGGGCATTGGTTCCGATTACGGGATTTGCCAATGGCGTAGCATCCTGCGCCATTGAATTTAAGCCGGAGGGACAGGTGTTTGGAATTGGGTGTAAGATTTTTACCATTGCCGGACCGGTGATTCTGTATGGTATTGTGGTAAGTGCGGCAGCAGGTGTGATTTATTATTTTTTGTAGCGTGCGCGCAGCTATGAAATGGCGCAACCGCCAAGTTGACGGTTGCGCTGGTTTGGGTGGTTCTTTGCAGAATCATTACATAATCTCTGATGCGTTGCGTACAAGCTTTGCATCCAGGGATGGATTGCCGCACAGGGACGGGCGCAGTTTCTCAGCAGTTTTGCCAATGCCACTTCCACCGGAGGTTGCAAATAAATGAACGGTTTTTCCTTCCCAATTATAGTCTTTGCAAAAGGTATGGATGACTCTGGGCGCCTGGCCGTACCAGATTGGGAATCCAAGATAGATGGTATCATAACTATCAAAATCTTCTATCTTGCAGGAAATTGGAACATCTTTGCCGCCTAATTGCTCTTTGTTGCAACGGGATAAAGGATTTTTCCAATTAATATCCGATTTCGAGTAAACCGTTTTCGGGATGATTTCCAAAAGCTCAAAATGATTTTTCTGAGCAAATTCTTTTGCTACATTTGCAGTGGTGCCCTCTGCACTAAAATACGCTACGAGTGTTTTCATATAGGCCTCCTTGTATAATCAATTTTATAAAATAAGATTGCATACAACTATAATATAGCGTTTGGGGGAACTTGTCAAGATATAGAAGGCGAGTAGATATATTTGGAAAAGCCGGTAATTATAAAAAGGCATTAAAATTGAATAATGCATAAGGGGATGTTTTTATACTCTCAAAACTGCCATCTGTGAACTAGAGAAACAAAAAATAATAGACCAATACCCAAAACGTGATATAATGGAAGAAACCAAGGCAGAAATGCATGTGACTAGATATAAAAGGGGGAAATGAGATGAAAAAAGTCGACTACTATACGCTTGATTACTACGATAGAAATGTAATTAGCATGATAATTGAAAAATACAAACTGCCTGCTATGGAAGCGACACGTAGGTTTATATTATCAAAGACGCACATCATGTTAGAGGATGAGGCCGGGGGATTATGGGCATTTCCGGAACGAGCAATTATGGACATGTGGGAAGTAGAGCAAATTACCGGGGAACCAAGAAACTCATCCTATATAAGGGGGAATGACAATGAGTGAGGAAATGGCTTTTTTTGTATTGCTGATTGAAAAATATGCGAGCGTGAAGAACCGTCTTACAGGAGAGGTGCTTCGAGAGTGGGATGAACTTGGAATTACGGATAAGATTTATGATATGTATTATCAATATCATCAGGAACGAATGGAAAATGCGATTGAGGATATTGACTGTCTAGTTGAAAAAATGAAATAGCATATGTTCCACCGTATTTTCAGCAGGAAATCAGCTAACCTTCTTTGTGTCTCCATCTAAGGTTCAGATTACGTTTGTAAACTGTGACCATACCAAGAAAGGAAACATAGGTAATTGCGAAACTCGCTATGCTCGTTCGCAATCTTGAATAAAAACGAGGACAGAATCCCGATATGCGGGATTCTCGGATGAAAAATCAATATCTGATACATCTAGGAATGCAGGAGATGATTTTGGGTGCACTTTAATAAACCATGCATGTACATTTGAATGATAAGGGTATTATGCCGCTTTCAGCAAAGGTTTTATGCTGCGAATGACGGAGTCGGCGTACTTGGGATTGTTTTCAGTAACATAGGCTTCGATGCCGGTAGAGTCAAAAATGGTCATATCAGCTTTTGCGGAATCTACTGCCTGGCATATAGGTTCTGTTAGGTCGACAAGGGACTCAAAAAAGGCAGACAGGTCATCTATAAAATCCTGCTTGAAGCGAGTGATGCGCGTGGCATTGGGAACCTTATGAAAGCCGCAGAATTTCCGCAGATGTTGTGAATAGCGGAGCATAGGGATGAGCAGAGAATCCGTAGGCACGGAGAAAATCTTCTGCAGGATGAGAGCCCAAAGCATGGCTGAAAGCGGATAATCACGCGGTCTGCCAGTTGACGAATAATAGTGATTATAAAATGATTGGAGAATGATGTCATCAAGGGCGATGTGTTCCTCAAGCATCTGAAGAAAAGCGGGTTTGTCATCGTCAAATTTTTCTTGGCAATCCAGCAAAATATCTGCCAAAGAAAGCTGATTGTATGTTATCATACAGGTACAACTCCTTTCTGGTGGATATGGAAATTAAGTGTCGTAACTCAATTTTACCATAAACCGGTGAGGAGTTGTTTGATTTTGTAACAAAAAGAATGCCGTAATTATGCGGCTTCTGGCGTTTCGCAAACGCCTAAATAAGCACAAAGTTTGGAGGTGTGGTTGAAAAAACTAAAGATTATCATAAGAATAGCCGATATATATTTTGTAAAAGTTGGATGAAAGGGGAGTTGACAGCCATGCAAAGAATGTTACAATCTTGGAGAGCAGAGCAGAGCAGAGCAGAGCAGAGCAGAGCAGAGCATGGGCTAGTTACGGTCTTTTTTCGGATAAAATTATATACAATGATGGATAACCGTCGGATTGATGAGACAGATATGTCTTGTTAAGCTCGGCGGTTTTTATTATGGAAAAATTAAACTCAAGGAGGATATCATATGATGAAAAAAAAGAAAGCAGGAAGAGTGCTACTCAGTTTTTTGCTCTCATTGGCGATGGTTATAGGATTTATGCCAGGGATGGGTATGACTGCGCATGCAGAACCTACTGAAAAATTACTTACAACCATCACGGCAACGGGCAAAGAACAGGCAAGCTACAGCGTAGAGAATATTGCGTCTGTTTCGTTCAGTTATACAGCGAACGGTTATTCAGCCTATAGTCCGTCCACAAACTGGGGATGGTGGGGATATGGTTGGACAGCAACTGTTACTCCTGCTGATGGATATACAATAACCAAATGTGTATTCTACGACGATGCCAATCGTACTGCTGAAGACAGCGAAGCTCCATTTGTAGTGGAAACTACGGAAGCGGATAAGACACCACAAGTAAATGGTACGCCCATTTTGGCATATCAGTCTAAAGGTATAAAAAAGATTGAGGTTTATGGATATGCTAACCCAACCACTGTCGATGTTACAGGTGTATCTCTCAACAAAACGACTACTACATTGACTGTAGGAGATACAGAAACACTGACAGCAACAGTTAGCCCGGCTGGTGCAACGGACAAGACTGTTACATGGTCAAGTGATAAAACAAATGTTGCAACAGTTGATGCAAATGGTAAAGTAACTGCTGTTGCAGAGGGTACGGCAAATATCACTGCTACTGCAACAAACGGAACAGATGATAAAAGTGATGATAAGACGGCTACATGTGCGGTGACTGTTGTATCAGCAGCAACCCCTATTTCTTATACTGTTACATTTAAAGTTGCGAATGGTTCCTGGGATGATGGAACTACAGCAGACAAATCTGTAACTCTCGATGGCAATGAGGGAGATACATTAAAACTTTCAGCAGACCAGATTCCAGCTGTAGGAACAAAGCCTAATGATGGTTATAAGGCCGGTAGTTGGGATGTGACTCCGAGTACCGACACAGCAATTTCAAGTAACGTAACCTATACTTATACCTATGTGGCAGATTCATCTGGAGGATCATCTGATAGCGGAAGTGGTGATTCATCTGGAGGATCTTCCGATAGTGGAAGTGGCAGTAGCTCGTCTAGTGGCTCCTCTGACAGCGAAAATACCAGTGGAGGAACAGCAACCACCGGAATAGAAACAACTCCCCAGACACCTACGACAGAATCCTACACCATCCCGGTAGAAAGTGAGCAAGCCGTTCAGGTAGATGCAAGCATCACTCAGGGAACGGCTACAGTCAGCGATATTACACAGGCCCAGATAGAGCAGGCAACTACAACCACAGGAGATAAGGAGAAGACGGCGGACACCATCACCATCGATCTTACCGGGGCAAAGCAGGATGTCAGTGCAGTTGAGCTTACCAAGACAACCGTAGACAAGCTGGCAGAGACAACTGCATCTGAGAATAACATAAATACCGTTACGGTAGCCCTTACAAACGCATCTGCAGAATTTGATTCCGCTGCCCTCGATGCCATTTCAAAGGAAGCAAAGACAGGAGAAAAGGTAACCATTTCTGTAGACGAGAAGAAGACAAGCGACCTTAGTAATGAGCAGCAGACAGCCCTTAAGGAGACAATATGAAGTGACCTCACAATTGTAGATTCGTGGATTTACCTGTAAAATATTATTTGTTAAAGAATAATAAGGTAACAGGGATTACCGCATACAAGAGGAGGTCACTATGAATAGTATAGTTTATGTAGGAATGGATGTCCATAAGGAAAGTTACACTTTATGTTGTTATTGTTTTGATACTGATAAGGTTGAGTTTAAACAGACAATACCATCAGATTATAAGCTGATTCTTAAATACATTGAGGCAATAAGAGGAAAGTATGGCGAAGATAGCAAATTTGTGTGTGGGTATGAAGCTGGCTGTTTGGGATATTCCCTATATCATCAGTT
>FOXT01000018.1 GCA_900115795.1 Lachnospiraceae bacterium XBB1006
GTTCGGTCCCTATCCGGCGCGGGCGTAGGATATTTGAGAGGAGCTGCCCCTAGTACGAGAGGACCGGGGTGGACGAACCGCTGGTGTATCTGTTGTCGACCAACGGCATAGCAGAGTAGCCAAGTTCGGAAGGGATAAACGCTGAAGGCATCTAAGCGTGAAGCCCCCCTCAAGATGAGATATCCCATTCCTTAAAGGAAGTAAGACCCCATGAAGAGTACATGGTAGATAGGACAGAGGTGGAAGTGCAGTAATGTATGGAGCTGACTGTTACTAATCGGTCGAGGGTATGACCTAAAGGTAAGGATGACTGTATGTGGTTTTGAAGATATATTAAAAAGAATGACGTTGTTACAGGAGGTAATGACGTCATTTTATATATAATCCTCAATAGCTCAGCGGTAGAGCACTCGGCTGTTAACCGAGGTGTCGTAGGTTCAAGCCCTACTTGGGGAGTTCATGGCTCCGTGGTCAAGCGGTTAAGACATCGCCCTTTCACGGCGGTAACACGGGTTCGATTCCCGTCGGAGTCATTTAAAATAAAATATGGTACCATAGCCAAGTGGTAAGGCAAAGGTCTGCAACACCTCTATCCCCGGTTCAAATCCGGGTGGTACCTTTTTAAGTGATGTATGTATTACATCACTTTTTTTCTGTAAAAAAATAAAAAAAGAATAAATTGTAAAAAATATTGAAATAAATGTTAAGAGTAATAAGTTATGACCCGATATTATTTATGAAAGGAAATTGTACCGGTGATACCGTGAGATCCAAGGAGGGATAAGTATGAGTATTACGAGAATTGCGGATAGTGTTTTTTTGGATATCGCTATTAATAAAAAGAAAATTGTAAAGAGAACAAATGTGAATGCACCAGTCGAAGGATCATTTTTTGAAGCATTGAATCAAGGGCAATATGGTGCAAGAGAAAATAGTGAGCAAAAGAAGCAGAAGCATGAGCAGGAAGCTGAAAGTGTGAAAGCTTGGAATTATTATAATGGACTGAAAGATAATTCGCATTGGTTTGTAGAAGAAAGTATTGGTACAAAGTTTGATACAGTCGGATAAACTCCGACTGTATTTTAAATTGCAAATACAACATTGAAAAAATAAAAGGATAGTGGTACACTTACCTAAAGAACATTAAAAGGGGGTTTTTTATGGACGAATTTGACTTAATAGTAATTGGTGCCGGACCAGGTGGATATACTGCCGCTTTACGAGCCGCAGAAAATGGTTTACGGGTTGCTATAATTGAAAAACGTCAGATTGGTGGAACATGTATTAATTACGGTTGTATTCCAACAAAAGCCCTGATACATGCTTCAAGAGTATTTAACGAAACTGCAAATAGTAAAAGATATGGAGTTGTTGCTTCTAATATTTCCTATGATAAAGACTTGGTGATGGAATTTAAGAATGGCATTATAGAGTCGAGTCGTGATGAAATTTTTCAGGAATTAGAGAAAAGCGGTGTGACTATAATAATGGGTATGGCCACAATTTTTCCGTATTTGCAAGTGCAAGTGATAACGAATGATGGAGAAGAACTTGTCTTAACAGCGAAGGATATTATTATTGCGACCGGAGCACGTACAATTATGCCAAAAATTCCGGGAATAGATTTGCCAGGTGTATTAACAAGTACACAATTATTGTCGGAACAGCAGGAATTATTAACGGACTTAGTTGTTATTGGAGGAGGAGTTGTAGGTATAGAATGTGCCTATTTTATGAGAAGATTCCATCAGAATATAACAGTTATCGAGATGAATAATCGACTTTTACCACCAATGGATCCGGAAATTTCAAAGGAAATATATGATTATGCAATTCATGACGGTATGGACATACATTTAAACTCGGTTGTGGATAAAATAGAAAGTGTAGAAGATGGAAAGTTATTATGTAGTTATCGTAACATTAAAACAAATGAAGTAAATACAGTTGTAGCTTCTCACGTTCTTGTGGCAATTGGTAGGGCACCAAATGTAGAACAACTATTTTCGCTGAATTGCCAGGTTGAAATGGTAAATGGAAAGATTAAAGTCGATAAAAATTTTAAAACAAGTATGGATCATGTGTATGCAGTAGGTGATGTGAGCAGTGATATCCAGTTGGCACATGTTGCAGCTGCACAAGGACATGTAGTTGTAGAACAGATATTGAAGATGGCAGAGCGTACAGTGATGTTGTCTACGGTGCCAAGCTGCTTGTTTATCGAATTACCAATTGTACCAAGTTGTATCTATTTATCGCCCGAGATTGCGACGGTAGGTTTATCAGAGGCCGAGGCAAAGGAAAAGGGGCTGCAGGTAAGATGTGGAAAATATTCTATAAAAGCAAATCTGAAAGCGATGATTGATTCAGATGCTTATGGTTATATAAAAGTTGTATTTGAAGAGCGAAGTGATGTTTTGATTGGTGCACAGATGGTATGTCCAAGGGCGACAGATATGATCGGTGAAATGGCGACAGCAATTGCAAATGGCTTAACATCTAGACAATTACTTTATGCTATGCGTGCACATCCAACTTACAATGAAGCAATTGCAAAAGCGGTGGAGAATAGCAGAATAGATTTAAAACAAAATAAAAGTCAATAAAAACAGAAAAAACTTGACGTGGCACTATATCTTTTGATATAATCAAATCGTTGGTACGGTGCCATAGCCAAGTGGTAAGGCAAAGGTCTGCAACACCTCTATCCCCGGTTCAAATCCGGGTGGCACCTTGAAATGGAAAGCTCATGGGTTCATAGGACACATGGGCTTTTTTGTGTATGGATGACTGTGATGACAAGATGTAGCATAGAGCAATGCTAGATGGCAAGATTTATTAAGAAGGGATTTTTTATGAAACAAGAAGTAGCAAATAATCATGCAATGTTAATGACAGAGGGGCCAATTGCGAGACATATTGTTAAATTCGCATTGCCGGTATTTTGGGGAAATCTTTTTCAGCAATTATATAATATCGTTGATTCCCTCATTGTAGGAAATTTTGCGGGCGATGAAGCGCTTGCTGCAGTAAGTTCCTCAGGAAGTTTGATTTTTATGATTACGGGATTTTTACTGGGAGTTTTTTCGGGTTCTAGTGTCGTAATTTCTCAATATTATGGTGCAAAAGATAAGAAAAATCTGCAGAATGCGCTACATACAACCATAGCATTTGCAATTATAAGTGGCTTACTATTGGTAGTTGTTGGAATCCTGTTATCCGGGAAAATTCTGGTTTGGATGGATACACCGAAAAATGTATTGCCAAATTCCACATTATATTTTAGAATTTTTTTCTGTGGATCTGTTTTTAGTACGGTTTATAACGCAGGCGCTGGAGTATTTCAAGCAGTTGGAGACTCAAAACATCCGCTATACTATTTAATTATATCTTCTTTTACAAATGTTGCATTGGATTTGCTCTTTGTTGGAATATTCCACTATGGAGTAGCTGGAGCGGCAATTGCAACGATAATATCGCAATGTTTGAGCAGTCTATTGGTAATTCATAGATTGGCAGTTAGTGAAGAAACCTATCGCTTACATTTTAGAAAGATACGCGTTCATGGATGTATGCTTAAACGTATTTTGCAAATGGGTATTCCTTCCGGGATACAAAATTCCGTGATTGGATTTGCAAATATTATAGTACAGACTAATATCAATGCATTTGGTGACCTGGCGATGGCAGGTTGTGGTTCTTATTCAAAATTGGAAGGATTTGCTTTTTTGCCTGTTACAAGTTTTGCAATGGCATTAACTACATTTGTTGGACAAAACATAGGTGCCAGAGAGATGGAGCGGGCAAAAAAGGGGGCAAAATTTGGTGCAATTGCATGTGCACTTTCAGCAGAAGTGATAGGGGTCATTATGTTTGTTGGAATGCCAATCTTTATTCGTGCATTCAGTCAAAATCCCAAAATAATTGCCTTTGGAACAAGGCAGGCGCATATTGAGTGTTTGTTTTTCTGTGTATTGGCTTTTTCACATGCTTGCGCTGGTGTAATGCGAGGAGCTGGGAAAGCAGTTGTGCCAATGGCGGTAATGTTGACTTTTTGGTGTGTTGTGCGTGTAACTTATATAACTATTGTAACCGGTATAATTCCGAAAATAGAAGTTATTTTTTGGGCATATCCATTAACGTGGACGTTATCATCAATTACGTTTGCAATATACTTGATTAGTGGAAAATGGTTGAAGCAAAAGAAAATATATGAGGAGGGAATGTAATGGAAAGAGATTTTACAAAGACTGTGGATAGATTTCACAGCAATAGTGTTAAGTGGGATTTAATGAAAGCAGAAGGAAAGCCGGAAGGAACGATTCCTATGTGGGTAGCCGATATGGACTTTCCTGTTCCAGTTAAAGTACAGGAGGCTGTGGAAAAGGTTGCAAAACATGGAATCTACGGTTATAGTTTTTGCCCCGATAACTATTATGAAGCGGTAATAAACTGGTATCGAGAGCGTTTTGAATTTGAATTCACAAAGGAAGAGGTTGTAACTACACCAGGAATAGTAACAGCAGTAGCAATGGCAGTACGAGCTTTTACTGAACCTGGTGATGGGATATTAATTCAAAATCCGGTATACTATCCTTTTGGAATGATGATTGAAAAGAATGGACGCAGAATCGTAAATAATCCATTAGTAAACCTAGAAGGGCGTTACATCATGGATATTGAGGATTTTGAAAAGAAGATTGTGGATGAAAACGTTAAGATGTTTATTCTCTGCAATCCACATAATCCAGTTGGACGTGTATGGACAAAAGAAGAATTGCTTGCCATATCTAAGATATGTAGAAAACATGAGGTGTTGGTATTAAGCGATGAAATTCATGGGGATTTTGTTTATGATGGTCGAAAACAGCAGCCTTTTGCCACTGTTGAAGATGGAAATAGGGAATTTACTATAACATGTACAGCACCGAGTAAGACTTTTAATTTGGCAGGTTTGCAGACTTCCAACATTATCATCCCTAATAAGAATCTTCGCGAGAAGTTTCAGAAGCAGTTGGATGCAGCAAGTATTGGAATGATTAATCCTATGGGAATAGTAGCATGTGAAGCCGCATACCGTTTTGGTGAGCAATGGTTAGAAGAATTAAAGGAAACAATTGTTGCAAATAGAGAGTATATGAAACAGTTCATAACAGAACACCTTCCGGAACTTACTATGAGTGAGTTGGAAGGTACATATCTTGCATGGGTTGACATGAGTGGTTTAGCAATGACAAATGAGGAATTGAAAAAATTTATGGCGCAAGATGCTAAAATTTGGGTAGACGATGGGGATATGTTTGGAAGAGAAGGAGAGAATTTTGCGAGATTTAATCTTGCTTGTCCAATGGTAACAGTGAAAAAGGCAATGAAACAGTTAGAAGAGGCTGTTTTAAAGCGTTATAAATAGTGTATAAAAACCCCTCCATACCGGACGTTTTATCATCTGGTAGGGAGGGGTTGTATTATGGCAATGTTATTTCTTCAAATGGATTGCCCATTTCCTCAATAAATCGATACATGTCATTGGTAGGTATTTCAATCGTTCGTGTATTGATGTTGGGGTGAAATGTTATTTTATCTCGCTCGCGTAGTTCAGTATCAGCTATTACGTGGATATCATGTTCTGTATTGTTGATAAGTCCGAAAACAGAAACGTGCCCCGGGGTAAGTCCGAGTTTTTCAACCATTTTTTCTTCTGAAGCAAAGCTTAAATGTTTTTCACCAACAAGAGGGGAAAATTCCTTAATATTTAATGGTTTATTACCATTCATAAGGATGAGCCAGAACTCCGTTTTCTTCTTATTGGTTAAAAATAAGCTTTTACTTGGAGTTCCTGTCATGTCGCCCATAACTTCATCAGCTTCTTCACAGGAAGCGGTTGCTTCATGTTCTACACGCATATAGGGTATGTTCATGCGATCTAAGATTTCATATACCGGTTTTTCAACATCAAGTATCATGTTACACCTCGATTCTACAGAAGCTCTTCTTTCCTTTCTTTACAATAAATTCAGAGCCAAAATCTGTTTTTGTATAAGTTGTTTTAACGTCAGTTACTTTTGCATCATTAACGGAAACACCACCTTGTTCTACAGCACGGCGGGCTTCGGATCTGGTCTTGCAAAGTTCTGCACTTACGAGAATCTGAAGAATGTCAATTGCGTCATCGCGGAAATCAGATTCCTGTAAGGTTACGCTTGGCATATTTTCTTTGTTACCACCACCAGCGAATAATGCATGGGAAGCTTCTTTTGCTTTATTAGCTTCTTCTTCACCATGAACAAGTTTCGTAAGTTCAAAAGCGAGAATTTCTTTTGCTTCGTTTAATTTAGATCCTTCCCAATCGCTCATAGCATCGATTTCTTCGAGAGGAAGGAAGGTTAGCATACGAATACATTTTAATACATCTGCATCGGCAACATTTCTCCAATACTGGAAGAAGTCGAATGGAGAAGTCTTATTTGGATCAAGCCATACAGCATTGCCGGCGGTCTTGCCCATTTTCTTACCTTGTGAGTCGGTTAAAAGAGTAATGGTAAGAGCATATGCATCTTTGCCTAATTTACGGCGAATAAGCTCGGTACCGCCGAGCATATTGCTCCACTGGTCATCACCACCGCATTGCAGGTTACAGCCGTTGTGTTGGAACATATGATAAAAATCGTAGGACTGCATAATCATGTAGTTAAACTCTAAAAAGCTTAAGCCTTTTTCCATACGTTGTTTATAACATTCTGCGCGTAACATATTATTTACAGAGAAACATGGACCAACTTCTCTTAATAGTTCTACATAATTTAAGTTCATCAACCAGTCGGCGTTATTAAGCATTAATGCTTTGCCATCAGAAAAATCGATAAAACGTTCCATCTGGCGTTTAAAGCATTG
The DNA here is from genome assembly GCA_900115795.1 of Lachnospiraceae bacterium XBB1006. Lineage (GTDB taxonomy): Bacteria > Bacillota > Clostridia > Lachnospirales > Lachnospiraceae > XBB1006. Next base: position 6,892 of record FOXT01000018.1, read on the forward strand.
TGCATTGTGATCGATATCTTCGCGCGTCAACATTTTACGCATATCGGTACGACCGGATGGATCGCCAATCATGGTGGTACCGCCACCAATTAAAGCAATTGGTTTGTTACCGGCATCCTGAAGACGTTTCATCAAGGTTAAAGCCATAAAGTGGCCTGCTGTCAGGCTATCTGCAGTACAGTCAAAACCAATGTAAAATGTTGCCTTTCCGTTATTAATTAAATCGCGTATTTCTTCTTCGTCCGTTACCTGTTTAATCAGGCCACGGGCAACTAATTCATCATAAATTTGCATTATAATCTCCTTTCATTAAAAAAGCCCCAAGCTGTAAATACAGCTTAGGGCGAATAGTCATATTCGTGTTACCACCTAAGTTCATATCTGCCTCGCGACAAATACCTCAATGTGTACGTGACACCACGCGTTAACGGGCGAACCCGGAACAGCCTACTATGATTTCGGTGTTCAGCTCCCGGATGTATTCCCTGAAAAATTCCCCTAACGCCTCTCAGCAACCGGCAATTCTCTGTAGGTTACCAAATTCAGGTACTTGTTCCGTTCTTTGCTATTATCAGTATGAAGATATTATAGGAAGTTTTTATGGAAAAGTCAATTATTTTGCACTTGTTTTGGTAAAAATACTCGTCTATAATAGAAGGGAAGATGTAGAAAGGGGATATGATTATGTTTTATAGAACATTAGAAGTAACAATAAAAGATGAAAAAAAGGTAGCGCTTCGTAGTGTTCGGCCTGAAGAAGCTGAAAAAGTACTGAATTGTTTAAAGAAATTTTCCGGTCAGACGCGTTTTTTAACCAGAACTCCGGAGGAAATTACTATGACAGTGGATGACGAGAGAAAATACTTAGAGAATCGTCTGGATGAAAAAGGCGCAGTTCAGATAGGAGCATATCTGGATGACCAATTAGTTGGACTTGGTAGCATTTGGGGAGTAGGTGGTACAAGTCGAAATGCACATCGATGTGAAGTTGGAATTTCTTTGGATGAAGAATATTGGAATCTTGGTATTGGAAGTCGTATGATGGAGTCACTGATTGACGTGGCGCAGAGGGTTGGTTATGAACAGATGGAATTGCATGTTTTATCAGATAATGAACAGGCAATTCATTTGTATGAAAAATATGGTTTTGAAAAATGTGGAACTGTTCCTAATGCATATAAGGATAGCGATGGAATGCAGCATGATGAAGATACTATGATTAAAAATCTTACGGTAAAATTTGAGCCATGGGAAAAAGCGACTATGGATCTCGAAGAGTGGATTGAGGAACAAGGAATTCAGCTGCGATATTAAAATGTACTAATTATTGTACATATAAGACGGTATAATCATCTTATCAAAACAAAGGAGGAGATAAGATGAAAGGATATTATGTACCGGATGGCTATATGGGATATTGCGAAGGGGAATACGTTTTATTCTCCTCTGAAGCAGATTATGTAGAATATTATAAAGAAGCAGCATAGATAGGGGGTACGAATCTGTACTCCTTTTATTTTTTTAATACTATAAACATAATATTGTGGTATACTATACAAGTTGAAGATTGTTAAGGAGGTTATATATGAGCAAAAAAGAAGCAATCGACATCATGAAACTTGGCGTGGATAGGGCTATGAATACCTCAGAAAAAGGGATAGGTGGTCCTTTTGGTGCAGTGATTGTAAAAGAAGAGGAAATAGTAGCAGTTGCATCAAATACAGTGTTGGAATCCCATGACCCGACAGCGCATGCAGAAGTAAATGCTATTCGTGAAGCAACAAAGAAATTAGGAACGCATGATTTATCGGATTGTACCATATATGCAACATCTGAACCATGCCCAATGTGCCGTTCAGCAATTATTTGGGCAAATATTAAGACTTGTATTTACGGAAATAGTGCTGCAGAGACAGCGAATATCGGATTTCGCGATGATTATATGTATGATTATTTTAAAGCAGGTTGTAATGATGAAGAGGTTTTAAAGGTTAAAAAATTGGATTCTGATGATTGTCGAGAACTGCTTAACTCATACGCTGAAATGGAAAGAGAGTTATACTAGTGATATACAAAGATTCTAAAGTAGTATAAAGTTAGCTCGGGGATTTAATATCCCCGAGTATTTTTGTGTAGCAAGGTTTTAATAAAGCGACAGCCCCGCTGATTATATTCAAGGAAAGTATTAATTACACAAGGATAAGAAAATATCTGAAATTTTTAGCACTTTAAACTGTAAAAATGGGCCATGCGATTTAAAGTGTGCAATAAAAAATAATAAATGCTAAAATTGCTTGAAAATACGAAGGAGATGTGATAAAATTAATCAATAATTATTAGTGAAAAAATTAGCGATGTATTTGCCGAAGATGGATGATGTCTAATATAAGGAGGAACAATGAGAAAAAGAAGTTATTTGATTCTATGCTGCATCGTTTTATTTTCTATATGCGGCTGCTCAAAGAATGAAACCAGTAAGGCAAAAGAAGCCAAAAAAGTGGAAATGAATTCTGAAGAATCAAATTTTGAGACAAAAGTCGACCTGCCGGATTTTTTGCATGGCTATTTGGATAATGGTTCTTATGAACAATTCATAAGAATTGCAAACCCAGAAAATGTGGAAAAAGTAGTCGTCTCCTCTGACAATAGATTAGAGTTTCCGGAGATGGGTATCATGGCGGTTGTATCTAACCGATGGGGTGATTCTTTAGAGTTAAAGGAGAAGAATTCTGCGAAGTAAAAGCGGGTGGTAAGCATGTGTTGGAGAATGCAGATGGTATAAAATATCTTTCTCGAGATAAGGAATGGATTGAACTTTCGAAAAAGGAAATAGAACAACTTCAGATGTTGTGTAAGGACGCTGTAGAGATTCAGAATTATTCAGGTGGCTGCCCGTTTGAACTAAAAATAGTGATTGAATCTGGTGGGAAACAGTATCAAGTGGCTTATGCAATGGATGGCTGTGGCTTACTAATCATTGAAGATACCACGTACGAAGTAAATGTTGCAAACCGAGAGATGATTAAAGAAATTTTCGGTAAAGATTTTGTTGCGCTAGTTGATGACGATGAGTACTCTAGAGCTGAAGATGGCGCATATATATGCTGGGAAAATAATTATAGGTATAAAATCGTAAGCAGGTGGGATATCGCTTGATTGATGCGTCCAATCAAAGTGATAAATCAGATTTTATTATTTAGCCTGAATTATTCACGCAACCGTAGACTTGCCCAATTTTGTGCAAACGCACTGACAGGAGTGCGCAAAACATACAATAAAACATGGAAAGAACTCTTTGAGACTTTAAAACTTCCAAAGTTTTTTGACGTGGTAGCATTGTAATAGCAATGTGGAAATGGAGCTATTTCGGAAGAATATGAAGAAAGTGTAGGTGAGTAGTTATGTTGAAACGCGTTGTATTAGTGAATTTGGAAGCATTAATTTATGCAGTATATGCGATTGCTTTAGTTGCGTTAGCTACTGCAGAAGCTGTCAGAGGGACGGCCGTTTGGTTACTATTGACTATTTTGACATATGTGCTTAGCAGTGCAACGTTAGTATTGTTTTATGTAAAAAATGAGGAAATCGGAAAGCTTCAATGGTGCATACCTGTTCTTGGATTAATTTACATGGTATTGTTATCTTATCCTATTAGTCCGTTATTGCAATGGATGCCGGATAATAATGCTCTGGGGTTACAGATTATCGGAAGACACGTTCTGCAGTTAGGAGTAGCCTTTTTAACAATCGCGATTGTTAAAATCAGTAGAATTTCAAATTTAAAAAATGTAAAAGAGTAATCCTGAATTCTGGTCTATTCTCCACATATCACACGCTAACCCTTGTTATACCAGCCACTTTTATGATATAATAATGTCATAATATTGGGAAAGGATAATTTGTTATTAGGTAAAACTTGCATTCATTACGATGTAGAAGGAGAATAAGCATGAAGAAATGTATTTTGTCAGCAGTAGTATTTGCATCCATATTGATGAGCGGGTGCGGATGTAATGATTCCGGAGTAAAAGATGAAAAACCGGTACTTTACGTGTATCCGGAAAAGGATAACACAGAGGTCCAGTTGTCGCTTGATTATAACGGTAGCCTTACAACAGTATATCCGGCTTTTACAAAAGAGAATTGTTGGGAATTTATGGCAAATAAAGATGGAACCATTATCATGGGTGGTAAAGAGTATAACTACCTGTTTTGGGAAGGCGAAGACATCAGAAAAACGAAAATGGATACCGGTTACTGTGTAGCGAAAGAAGATCTGGTGCCATTTTTAGAAAAAGAACTAAGTGAACTTGGACTAAATGACAAGGAAATGGATGACTTTATTACCTATTGGCTACCGAGATTAAGCCAGCATAAATACAATTTGATTTCTTTTGATAATTCGGAATATCTAGATACTGCAAAGCTTCAGATTAAGCCGAAACCGGACAACTTGATTCGTGTATTTATGACTTATAAAGGTGTGGACAGTCCGGTTGAAATTGCGGAGCCGGAAAAAGTTCACACGCCAGAACGAACAGGGTTCACCGTTGTGGAGTGGGGTGGAAGTATGCTATACTGATAAAAAATAGTTTGGGAGGTGTTTATGGATACTCCAAAAACAATGCCAATAGAAGAAATTATCAGGCGCGTCACGGATTTGGCGCACAAATATCATGTTCAACGATTGGATTTATTTGGCTCTTTTGCAGTTGGAAATGCTACAGAACGAAGTGATATCGATTTTGTGGTAAGAGGGTGCAGTGATATTGTAGCATTTGAGGAAGAAGTTGATGAAATTCCAACATTAAGAAAAATAGATATTTTTAATTATGATGAGGTTTGTAGCGAGTTGTTAAGGGAGGACATGGATAAATATGGAAAGCAAATATTTTAACCGATATGTAAGCCTGTGTAGGAGTCTTGAAAATCTGAGGCAATCTAGGGGAGCAGACTTGGATAATCCGTTTGTTATACCGGCAACAGTGCAGAACTTTAATCTCACTTTTGACTTATCATGGAAGGTTTTAAAGGAATTGTTGACACAGGAATTTGGGATAACAGATTTTGCAACAGGTTCTCCTCGTGAAACGTTACGAACTGCCTTTTCTGTCGGACTAATTCACGATGACCGGTGGATGGAAATGCTGCGTGTTCGGAATACCTTAGCCCACGATTATGATGGAAAGGTGGCGCAACGTTACTTTCAAGAAATTATAGGCGACTATTTTGAATTATTAGAAGCTATGGTTCGCCATGTGGAACCGTATTATAAATAAAAAAAGTGATTTTGAAGTGCCCGTGTATAAGGATATTTATGAACTACATAGTAGCGAGGCATTATTTCGTGTAAAAAAGAATTCGAAAATACTTTATGTTTTGCAATGATGAGTGATTGGTAGTTTATACCAAGGGGAAATCTTTTTCCTATATAGCCATGATAGCTGCTTTGATTTGCGGAGCTTCGTTTTTAATAAATGCAATCCGAAATATTATGATCAATTTGCGTGGGCAGTTGAGGAGTATGCAAACCAGGTCAATAACCATACGATTCGTCTTAAAGAGGCGACTATCCAATGTTAGGGATGCAGACCGTATTGTGGTAATGGATCATGGAACAATCGGTGAATGCGGAATTCATGAGGAACTGATAGCTCGTGGTGGGAAGTATTACGAGATGTTTACGAAGCAGGCGGAAAACTATGTAAAATAATTGTGGCAAGATTTGCAGCCATGTGCTATACTTTACAGAAAAGATGTACCATAAATGGTAAATCAGAAAGGCGGAATTTATGAAAAGAACAGGTTTAAGAAAAATGTTATGCTTGGCCTTGGCAATAGTTATGATGTGCAGCATGATTACCATGATGCCAACACAGGCAAAGGGTAAGATTACAGTTTACAATTTTTATGCTTCCAAAGCAAACATGACGAAGAACGGTTCAAAGCTGAAAGTGGAAATTCTGGGGAATTACACCTTTTTGAAAGGAACTTACAAGAAAGGTGACGGTGTGTTGGAATCCTTGAAAGAGTCAAAGATTTCAAAGAAAACATTTAAGCTTTCCAAGAATTGTAAGTTTACAAATTCCGATGTTACAAAGAAAATTAATCATGTTGGTACTAAGACAACCTATCGTACGATAAAGAAGGCTCTTTTGGATTCTCATGAAGGAGACTGGGAATTTAGCATTAGCGTTTATGTGAAAAACGGAAAGGTCTTTCGCGTGACGGCGATTTATTCCTAAAAACGGTGGAAAAGCCCGGGATTATGTGGAAAATTCGTTGACAACTCGCGCATAAACTGATAAAATGAACGAATAGTGACCGATGAGGGAGTAGTTCGCGTCTAAGACGTGATTTGTCAACAATCCTGATCTGATGTAGATCTGGCAAATCGTAAAGAATGAGACTCATGTATGTCTTTATAGGCATACATGAGATTTTTTTTATCGGTAAAAGATACGTGTGAGGAGAAAAGATATGGGAATACTGGAACTTGCGCTGATTGGCGTTGGCCTTGCGATGGATGCCTTTGCGGTATCGATTTGTAAAGGTTTGTCAATGCGCAAAATGAATTATGGACATGCCGGAATTATTGCGTTGTTCTTTGGCGCTTTTCAGGCGATGATGCCGTTTATCGGCTTTATGGTGGCGAAGACTTTTGCCAGATACGTGGAGCATTTTGACCACTGGGTGGCATTTGTACTACTTGCCCTGATTGGTGGAAAAATGATTTATGATGTATTCACCGAGGGCGAAGATGTAGTGGAAGTCCATGAGGAAGAGAAGCTAAATTACACGGAACTGGTGCTTTTGGCAATAGCCACCAGCATTGACGCTTTGGCTGTAGGTGTTAGTTTCGCTTTTTTAAAAGTGGAGATTTTTAGTGCAATTACGATTATCGGTGTGTTGACCTTTTTCATTTCCTTCGGGGGCGTGGTAATTGGAAATGTGTTTGGTAATCGATATGAAAAAGGTGCGCAGTTGGCCGGTGGCATTATTTTAATCGGCCTTGGTTTAAAGATATTATTAGAACATTTGGGAATATTGTAGGAGGATGAGATGGATTACGTTTTATTAGTTATTGGTTTTATTCTATTAATTAAGGGTGCGGACTTCTTCGTGGAAGGTAGCGCCAGTGTAGCAAGAAAGTTAAAAGTACCATCGTTTATTATCGGTATGACCATTGTTGCTATGGGAACCAGCGCGCCGGAGTGTGCGGTGAGTGTAACAGCGTCATTGAAGAATTCCAACGCATTGGCTATCAGTAACGTTGTTGGTTCGAATATTTTCAACTTGATGGTTGTATGCGGTGTTTGCGCGTTGCTGGTACCATTGACCATTGACATGAGTACCCTGAAACGGGAATTTCCGTTTTCGATTTTGGTTGGCCTATTGCTTCTGGGATTTGGCGCCTGGGGAATGAAAGTTGGTCACATTGATGGTATTGTGTTGTTAGTAATTTTTGCGCTTTTCCTTTTTGTGATGGTAAAAGATGCTATGAAGCACCGTAAGGAAGCGGGTCAGATTGAAGAAGCCGAAGAAGAAGAAATTAAGATATTACCGATGTATCAGTGTATTTTCTATATATTGATTGGTGTAGTTGCCATTGTTGGCGGTGGTGATTTGGTTGTTGATTCCGCGTCGGAAATTGCGAGACAGTTCGGCATGAGCCAGACTTTGATTGGACTTACCATTGTTGCATGTGGAACTTCCTTACCGGAGTTAGTAACGTCCTTTGTGGCTGCGCGGAAGAACGAAGTGGATATGGCCCTTGGAAATGTTATTGGATCCAATATTTTCAATATTTTGCTGATTATTGGAATAGCAGCAACAATTAGTCCAATAGCGGTAACGATGGAGAATATCATTGACTTATCCGTAATGAGTGCCATGAGTTTGCTGGTCTATGTTTTTACCTTGAGAGATCAGAAGATTGGAAAGATGCAGGGTGCGTTGATGTTGCTGGTATATGTGGGATACATTGTTTACACATGCGTAAGATAAATATACGAAGGATAAAGAATTAATGAGTAAGTACTTAGAATCAAAAAATAATAACGCTAGTTTGAAAGAAGAACTGGTATTAGATGTTGAAATTAGTAACGATATAATTTGTTTTTATAAAAATACTTTTAAATGTGGACTTAACGTACTGTATGGGGATAATGGTGTCGGAAAGACAACTCTATTAAAAACAATATGCGGTTTAATAGAAAATTCAAATGAAGTTTTATTAAATTCTGCTAAAACGGATAGTAGTTTTTTTTCGTTCTATTTTTCAGGAGACGAATTAGGAGAACAGGAGTTAACTATCAAAGAGAATATTTTATATGCTTTAAATGCTAGATATCGTGATATATTGCAAGAATATGAGGCATTAGTTGAGATATTGGAATTAAAAGAACACGAAGATAAAGTATTAAAATATGCTTCAGCAGGTATGAAACAGAAGATGTGCGTTGCAATATGCTTTCTTAGAAAAAGAAAAGTGGTGATATTAGATGAACCATTGAATTATATGGATGATAGAACTAGTAATAGGCTTTTAGAATATATGAAAGAGAGAAATGATATAATAACAATAGTGTCATCAAATACGAGATATTTATTTGGTGATACTTTAGTAAACCTTGAGGATCTTAATAGCGGAAAGGAAAAATAATCTATTAGATTTTGGTAATATGATAGTATGAATTGTTTAATGAATGAAATCAGAAGATTTTGGATTATAAATTATAGAAATGTGAAAAAAATAGTGCTTTCGATTGCGCTAAATATGCTTATTATAAGTGCAATTGTATTTTTGATGGAAAATGAAAATATTAATACGTACATTGTTGCGTATTCGATAGTTTGGGTACTACTATCCGTACAAATTTCATTTTATAAAGGAATTTTGGAAGATAAAAAATCTAAAACTATTAAATATTACTTTATAGAAAATAATAGCATGGTGTATATTTACTTTATAAGGTATAGTATTATTTGTTTAAAAAATATAATAATATTTGGCTGTTTATTGGATTTAGCTTATTTGTTAAAGGTAATTTATTTTAGCGTTAATGTGATTGATATCTTAGTTTTTTATCTTGGACTATGGTCTTTGTTTTTTATTGATTATACAATTTGTATTATTAATTTACTTAACAAAAAAATTCAGACAGCGTTAAATGTTTTTAAATGCATATTGTTATATACTATTATGTATAAAAAATCAATATTTCTTCCGGCGTCGTATGCAATAAGAAGGTTAGGAGATAATTTATTGGCAGGACACCATATGAAGACAAGCGAAGTAGGGATAGTATTAATAAATGCATGTACATATGTATTAGTAGGTTTGTTTTTTACAAAATGGTTGACAAAAAAGAGTAAGTATAGTATCGTTTCATAAGAATTATTGTATCGTTATTAGGAGGAAACAGAAATGATAAATATTCGTAGGAAAGATTTTAATGTGTTAGTGAATTTCTTCTATTCTGAGTTTTTCTGTGACTATTTGGAAGAGGTGATAAGTGATTTAGATGATGAAAAATCTGTAGTTACATTATTCAAGGGTATGGAGTATTTTATTGAGATGATGAAGGAATATGGCATTGAAGTGCCATTTTGTTCAATAAAAGACTACTTAGAACAAAACTATGAAGATGGAAACAAACTGTTTTTACAGTTAAAAGAAAGGTATGACAAAGAGCAAGCAGATTATCAAGTAGATGAAGAATTTGGCGAAATGTTTGGAAGTATAGATTTCGCTTGATAGATGAGTATGCATTAGTAAAATTATATTTTGCTATGAAAATTGAAGAATATTATACGAGAAAGCAAAAGTAAAAAAAGATGGATGGGAGATATAAGGATATGATTCGTGTATTAAAAAAGGGAATGGCACTAATATTGGTATTGGCATTATGTTGTACAGTGTTTGGAACAGGCTATGTATGTGCAAAAAATGGTTTTAATAAGAAGCCAACGAGTGATGTAGGATTTGAAGCAAATAAAAAAACGAATGGGAAAAAGGTAAAGGCCCCAAGTGGAAATTATGGATATAAAGATTCAAAAAATAGGGTATGGGTACCAGATGGAAAAATGCATGGTGGAAAAGGGTGGACTAGAGAATACCCAGATGGAAGTCATGATCACGTCTACGAAAATGGAAATTTAAGGGTACATAGTAGCAAGTCAAATAGTGCCTCAAATAATTGGTTATTAGTTGCAGTTGGAATTTTACTACTTGGTGTAACTGTGCTTAGTCCTATTCCGGGAGATGAGATAGTTGTAGGGGGAGCATTGTTAGGATTGTAAATAATATTAATGTAGGCTATCGCTCTAGATGGTTTCTAGCGTGATAGACATTTTTAGGGAACGCTGATTAATTCGATGATTATACCGGGAACGGTAGTGTTACTTTTGCTACCACTGATAGCGGATTTATATCAGATGCATGTAATGCGGATGCGTGGAGTAAGTTATTCGAATGCGAACGACTATATAACAGAGTGGCCGTTGGTAGGGATACTGATTATAGCGTTGCTGATGATTGTAGATGGACTTTGGGGTTACTATAATTATTGCAAATCTCATAAAGAGAAAAAAGAGGAATAAGAGGAAAACGCTTCTGTACCGAATAACCGGTGTGGAAGCGTTTTAATGTGCGCCATAAGATACGTATCACACTTGAAAGAACCTAGAAAATTTTGTATACTATATCAATAGAACGATTCGAAAAGGAGAAAGTAATATGTGCGAGAATTGTAAGAAGAAATATTATCTTACAACGGCCATTGCCTATACATCCGGAAAGCCGCATATCGGCAACACTTACGAGATTGTGTTAGCAGATGCCATTGCAAGATTTAAGAGAGAAGAAGGATATGACGTATATTTTCAGACCGGAACGGACGAGCACGGTCAGAAGATTCAGTTAAAAGCGGAAGAGGCAGGTATTACACCGAAGCAGTACGTTGATAATATAGCAGGCCAGGTGAAAGAAATCTGGGATATGATGAATACATCTTATGATAATTTTATCCGTACAACGGACGAAGACCATGAGAAGCAGGTTCAGAAGATTTTCAAGAAACTGTACGATAAAGGAGACATCTATAAGGGATACTACGAAGGATTGTATTGTACACCGTGTGAGTCATTTTTCACAGAGGCGCAGTTGGTAGATGGTAAGTGCCCGGACTGTGGCCGTGAAGTGGTAAAAGCGAAAGAAGAAGCTTACTTCTTCAAAATGAGTAAGTATGCAGATCGTTTAATTGAGCACATCAATACGCATCCGGAGTTCATTCAGCCGGTTGCCCGCAAGAATGAGATGATGAATAACTTCCTGCTTCCTGGATTGCAGGATTTGTGCGTATCTCGTACATCATTCTCCTGGGGAATTCCGGTGGATTTTGATCCGGGACACGTGGTATATGTTTGGTTAGATGCGTTGACTAACTATATTACCAAGATTGGTTATGATGCAGATGGCAATCATTCTGACCTTTTTAAAAAGAACTGGCCGGCAGACCTGCATCTGATTGGTAAAGATATTATTCGTTTCCATACCATTTACTGGCCGATTTTCTTAATGGCACTAGATGTACCGCTTCCGAAGCAGGTATTTGGACATCCATGGCTTCTTGTAGGCGGCGGAAAAATGAGCAAGTCTAAGGGAAATGTAATTTACGCAGATCAGCTGGTAAATATGTTTGGTGTAGATGCAGTTCGTTATTTCGTGCTTCATGAAATGCCTTTTGAAAACGACGGAAGCATTACCTGGGAGTTAATTACCGAGCGTATTAATTCTGACCTTGCCAATACCCTTGGAAACCTGGTAAATCGTACCATTTCCATGAGTAACAAGTATTTTGGCGGTGTAGTCGAGAACAAAAATGTCTGCGAAGAAGTCGATGAAGATTTGAAGGCAGTGGTTACCGGAACGCGTGACCTTGCCATTGCGAAGATGGAAGAACTTCGTGTGGCAGATGCCATTACTGAGATTTTCAATTTGTTTAAGCGTTGTAATAAATACATTGACGAGACCACACCTTGGGTTTTGGCCAAAGAGGAGGCCACCAAGGATCGTCTTGCAACCGTTCTTTACAATTTGACAGAGAGCATCAGCATTGGTGCAAACTTAATCCGTAGCTTTATGCCGGAAACAGCGGATAAGATTCTCGCACAGTTAAATACAAAAGCACGTGATTTTGATAGTTTGACAACCTTTGGTGTATATCCAAGTGGTAACAAGGTAACTGAGAAACCGGAAATTTTGTTTGCTCGTTTGGATGAGGCAGAGGTTCTTGCAAAAGTGGAAGAATTGTACGGTTCCAAAGAAGAAGACAAAGAACCGGGTATGGTAGAAGGCATGGATGTGGAAGAGAAACCAATCGTAACTTACGATGATTTCGATAAGTTACAGTTCCGTATTGGAAAAGTGCTTTCCTGTGAGGAAGTGCCGAAGAGCAAGAAGCTTTTGCTTTTCCAGGTACAGATTGGAAATGAAACACGTCAGATTCTTTCCGGAATCAAGAAATATTACAAACCGGAAGAAATGGTTGGAAAGAATGTGATGGTACTGACCAATCTTGCACCTAGAATGATTGCAGGATTAGAGAGCCAGGGAATGATTCTCTCCGCAGAAGACGATGAAGACAATGTATTTGTAATGACTCCGGATAAAGATATTAAGCCGGGTGCAGAGGTATGTTAAATGATTTTTGATACCCATGCTCATTACGATGATGAGCAGTTTGATACAGACAGAGAAGATCTCCTACGGGAGATTTTTTCTGCAAATATTGATAAAATTGTAAATGTAGGCGCAGACATGGAAACTTCGCGTGCGAGTGTTGCATTGGCAAATGCGCATCCTGAGATTTATGCAGCCGTTGGGGTTCATCCAAGTGATATTGCTTGCTTGAATGAGGAAGCATACGATGAATTGAGGCGATTGGCAGCAGAAGAAAGGGTAGTTGCCATTGGAGAAATCGGTCTTGATTATTATTGGGATAAAGAACCGGAGGTGCAATCTGCACAACGAGATGCCTTCAAGCGGCAATTAGAATTAGCAAGGGAAGTTAAACTCCCAATTATTATTCATTCGAGGGAGGCAGCAAAGGATACGATGGATATTTTGACGGCAGAGCCTCATGTGGATAATCCTGGAATTATCCATTGTTATAGCTATTCTGTAGAGCAGGCAAGAGAATATGTAAAAATGGGTTACTACATAGGTGTAGGTGGCGTTATTACCTTTAAGAATGCTAAAACATTAAGAAAAGTTGTAGAAGAAGTTCCGCTAGAGCGCATTGTATTAGAGACAGATTGCCCATATTTGGCACCGGAGCCGAATCGTGGAAAACGAAATTATTCCCTCTATTTAAAGTTTGTAGCGGAAAAAATTGCAGAAATCAAGGAAATTTCCGTGGAGAAAGTCGAAAAAATGACTTATCAGAATGCCTTAACGGTTTATGGATTGCAAAAAGGAGAATAAATGGCAACACTAGGAATACCGGCAAACACCATTGCGGTTTTGCAAAAGTATGATTTTAATTTTCAAAAGAAATTTGGACAGAACTTTTTGATCGATACCTCTGTCCTTGATCGTATTATTGAGGCTTCTCATATTACAAAGGATGACATGGTATTAGAAATCGGTCCAGGAATTGGGACTATGACCCAGTATCTCTGTGAGGCAGCCAGAGAAGTGGTAGCAGTGGAAATTGATAAGAATTTGATACCAATTCTGGAGGATACATTGGCTGAATATGACAATGTGACCGTAATCAATCAGGATATTTTGAAAGTAGATATTCGTCAGTTAGCTGAACAAAGAAACGGCGGAAAGCCAATTAAAGTGGTGGCAAATCTTCCGTATTATATTACAACACCGATTATCATGGGGTTGTTTGAAAGCCATGTTCCGTTAGATTCGATTACAATTATGGTTCAGAAAGAAGTAGCGGATCGAATGCAAGTCGGACCGGGAACGAAAGACTATGGGGCATTGTCTTTAGCAGTTCAGTATTATGCAAAGCCGGAAATTATTGCAAATGTTCCACCAAATTGTTTTATGCCAAGACCCAAGGTGGGGTCTGCGGTAATTCGATTAACACGTTATGAAACGCCGCCGGTGGATGTGATGGATGAAAAACTTATGTTTCGTATCATTCGGGCATCCTTCAACCAGCGTCGTAAGACATTAGCCAATGGGTTAAAGAATGGTGGCATTCCGATTACAAAAGACGAATTAGCAGCAATATTGGAAAAAATGGGACTTCCGGAAAATATTCGAGGAGAAGCATTGACATTGGCGCAATTTGCGGAACTATCAAATTTTATAAAAAGTATAAAAAATTAAGAAACTTTTCATACCTGTGATACATCTAAAATATGATGTAGGACAGGAGATGGCTATGAAAAGAATAAGACGACTACTAAGTATCAGTCTCCTGTTAATGGTAATACCGCTAACAGGAGCTTTTTTTGCAAGAAAAGAGCCGGACATAGAAGATCTGGTCCTACTACAATTGATGGTGGAAGCCAATCCAAATTTTGAACCTGCCGCATTGCGCGCGCAAGCAATTCTAATCCGAACCAACATTATGGCTGGGAAAGAGTCATTGGAAGAGACACGGCATAGACTTTCCGATTTAATGAAGCATGATATTACGGGAAGGAATTTTGCATCATATCGAAAGGCTGTAAGCCAAACTGCCGGAGTAATTGTAAAGGTAAAAGGCAAGTGTGTTGCGTTACCGTATCATCGAAGTAGTTGTGGCACTACCAGAGCAGCAAGCGAAGTTAAGGGCAAAGAAGCAAGCTTTTTAAAAAGCGTAGCGTGTTCGGATGACATTTTGGCGGAAGGATTTTTGCAGATGAGGGAGTTTCAAAGCGGGGAAAATGTGACGATTGTACGTCGATTTCCGAGTGGTTATGTAGAGACTGTGAAGTTGCGGGGGAAAATGACCGCAACGATGACAGGAGAAGCATTTCGCAAAGAATATGGACTTGCGTCGTCATGTTTTTACCTGAAAAAGAGGAAAGGAAAGGTGTATATCATTACGAAAGGGTGTGGACATGGCTTTGGCATGAGTCAGAGCATGGCCAATACCCTTGCCCATGAGGGGCGCTCGGAAGAAGAAATTCTTTCCTATTTTTTTAAAAATTTAGAGTTTTGCCGGAATGAACATTGAATCATATGTCCATACTATTTCTATCACTAGGAAAAGGAGTATGGATATGAAAAGAAATAAAATGTATGTTTATCTTGGTTTGGGAATGTTTGTGTTTGCAATGGTCATGACAATTATGCTTTTGCCGCGCATGGCAAAGCAGAAGGAGTCCGCCAGGACCAATTCTTCCATGCAAACAAAAAACGCGAACTTGGGCAAAAGAAAAGCTGAACAAGGCAAGACAAGTATGGCAAAAGGTCATGCAATTCCGAGTATTACAAAGGATGGAGTGGAACAAGCACAGCAGCAAACGAGGACGCAACAGCGGGATGTGATACAAGAGGCAAAAGAGGCAAGCGTTACACAGTATAATTTTAATGGTGGTTCAAAACTTGCCTGGCCCGTAAAGGGAAATGTAATTATCAATTTTGACATGGATCATATGGTTTATTTTTCTACGCTGGATGAATATCGTTACAGCAATGCGATTGCAATTGAGGCAAAGGAAGATACGCCGGTTTTGGCAGCAGCAGCCGGAGAGGTGACAAAAGTAGAAGAGGATACAGAGCATGGAACTTGTGTGACGATGCGCATCGGACCGGAGTATGAAATCACGTATGGCCAGCTGAAGGATTGCAAAGTAAAAGTTGGACAGAATATTAAACGACAAGAAGAATTTGCAAAAGTAGCAAAGGTTTCATCCTCTTATGCCGAGGAGGGAGACAACCTGTATGTTTGCTTAAAACGCGAGGAAGACTACGAAAATCCATTGTCGTATCTTGATTTTTCCGAATAAGCATTGTATCATGGAACTATATGGGGAAAGGAGTTCCAATGAATGTTCGATTTAAATCGCTTCGATGATACAACCAGGGAACTGCTAAATGAAATAGAGAAGAATCGTTTGGTAGAGCCGGCCGGAATATTGGAAAAGAGTAGAAAACTTGCAGAAATAGCCGAAGCACAAGAGGAGCGAGGATTGTATGCGTATGCACTTTTTTCTCAAGCATATTGTTTGTATTTATTAAACCAGATCGAAGAGTCATCTATGATTTATACACAGATTATACCGGATTTGGCTTTGACAGAGCAGTGGGAATTGGTGGCGCGAAGCTACAGCGTTCTGGGAATAATAAGTAGCGGAAGCGGAAATGTGCCGATGGCTATGGATAATTATTTGCAGGGGTTGCGTGTTTGTAAAGAGCATGAGTTGACAGCTGTATCTGTGATTTTGGATTGTAATATTGGCGTTTTGTATCTAGGATTTCGAGATATTGCCAATGCCATTAAGTATTTTACCAATGCGGTGGAAACAGCAGAACGCATACGAGAAACCCATGGTGATTATGAACCATACCTTGCGAAGTTTCAAGCAGCGACGCTATATTTGAATTTAACAGCGTGCTACGTATATTCCGGTAATATTGTGGAAGCGCGCAAGAACATGCGTATTGCTATGAAACTTGAAGGTGAACAGCCTACGGCTTCGTTGCACATGGGTCTTGTCATGCAGGAGGCGCAGATAAGTTTTTTAGCAGATGATACAGATGGATTAGAGCGTTGTATTGCTGAAATTGATCAGTCTATGGATAATTTTGGCGCGGTTTTGGATGCATTTGATGATGTTGTAGAGTATGCATCCTTTTTGCAAAAAATAGGTCGGGATTCGGAGTTTTGGAATTTGTTGACTACGCTGGAGGAGCTAGTGAAGGCAACAAAGAGTCCATTTTTATACCGACGTATTGTGGAACTTAAGATTAATCATTATAAAGCCCAAGGTGAGAGTAAGGAATATATGCTTGCGACGGGACTTTATTATGAATTATCCATGAAAATGGAGGAAGAACGGACAGAGAGCTACAAGCAAAGTCTTTCGGTGCGTCTGCGTCTGGAGGAAGAGAAACAGGCGAAAGAAGAAATGGAAACAGTAGCAGCAAATTTGCGTGTGCGTTCTGAGATAGATGCATTAACGGGATTAAGAAACCGTTTTAAGATAGTAAACTTGATAGAAGAAAGTTTTATACAATGCCAGGAAGAGGAGAAACCTTTTGCGGTAGAGTTGTTAGATGTGGACTATTTTAAACAGTACAATGATAACTACGGTCATCAGCGGGGTGATATCATTTTGAAAGAAACCGCAGAAGCAATTCATTCATTAGAACGTCACCGGGGTATTTATACCGGACGTTATGGTGGTGATGAGTTTTTGATAGTCTACGTAAATCGTACGAAGGATGAAGTAAGAGCTTTTATGCAGGAATTAAAGGATATTATGGAACGGAGACATATCGTACATGAATATTCTTTGTGCAATGATATTGTTACACTAAGTCAGGGTGCCTATCATGGAATTCCGAAGGCAGAATGTAATTATAAACAATTTATGGAGGATGCCGACAAAGCGTTATACAAGATTAAGAAATCCGGACGAAATAACTTTCTTGTTACAAGTGAAGAGGATAAGGAGTAAACGTTCAGATGGTATTTAGTAGTGCGGCATTTATATTTTTTTTCTTACCAATAACACTGTTGTGTTACTATGTCTGTCCTCTCCGGTTTAAGAATGTGATTCTGGTAATTGCCAGTTTGATATTCTACGCTTGGGGAGAACCGACATACATAGCAATTATGTTATTTTCTACAATTTTTGATTATATCAATGGTCGCTTAATCGGTATTTTCCGTGAGAAGAATCAGAATTGGAAAGCAAAATTGGTGATGATTGTTTCTGTAGTAGGGAATCTTGGAATTCTGTGCTTTTTTAAGTATACGAATTTAGCATTATCTACGGTGCATTCTTTAACCGGAATGGCAGTGCCGGTGCTAAACATTGCACTGCCAATCGGTATTTCGTTTTATACGTTTCAGACCATGTCTTATACCTTAGATGTGTATTTAGGGCAGGTACAGCCACAACATAATATTATAGCTTTTGCAACCTATGTAACTTGTTTTCCGCAGTTGGTTGCAGGTCCGATTGTGCGCTATATTGATTTGGAAACACAACTTAAGGGACGTCGGGTGACATCACAGCAGGTAGCAGATGGCTGTAGACGTTTTTGCATTGGAATAAGTAAAAAAGTCTTACTGGCTAATAGCGCAGGAGCAATCTGGGATATCATTAAAGGAATGAATCCGACGGAAATTCCGGTAGCAATGGCATGGCTTGGCGCAGTATGTTATACTTTTCAGATTTACTTTGATTTTTCGGGATATTCGGATATGGCAATCGGACTTGGAAAAATGTTTGGTTTTACTTTCCTGGAAAACTTTAATTTGCCATATATTTCGAAGAGTATAACGGAATTCTGGAGACGCTGGCATATTAGCCTTAGTACCTGGTTCAAAGAATATGTGTACATTCCACTTGGCGGTAACCGGAAGGGAACCGGACGTCAGATTTTTAATTTGATGGTGGTTTGGGCATTAACCGGTTTTTGGCATGGTGCTGCCTATAACTTTTTGCTATGGGGCATTTATTACGGATTATTGCTAATTTTTGAAAAATTTCTATTTAAGAAAATATTGGAAAAATTACCAGCAATTATACAGCATATCTACACTATGTTTTTTGTGGTTTTAGGATGGGTATTGTTTGCATGCGACGATTTTAGTTTCTTATCTCAATATTTAAAAGCCTTATTCGGAATGCAAGGTGCTGGTTTTACAAGTGGCGAAACAACGTATTTAGTGATGAGCCATGTGGCGCTTTTGGTTGCTTGTGTGGTTTGTAGTTCCAGCTTGCTTCGGCGCATCGGTGAGAAGACGAAAGGACGTTATGTGGTTGCAAAGGATATCGCGATGTTGGGATTATTCATAATCTCGATTTGTTTTATTATTGGATCGTCCTATAACCCATTTCTCTATTTCCGATTCTAAGGAGGTTGACAATGAAGAAAAATATAATAATGTTAGGTGTGTTCTTTTTACTGATATTCGCCGGACTTTTTGGATACATGCTATGCTCAGATGTGAAATTCTCCGAAGATGAGAATCGATATTTGGCCGGACAGCCTAATTTTAGCGCAGAGGCACTTTTTAGTGGTGATTATACCGATGGAATGAATAAGTATGCTACGGATCAGTTTCCGCTTAGAAGTCTGGCAATTACGATAAAAACCCAGGTGCAAAAGCTCATGGGAGTAAAAGATAGTAACGGTGTCTATTTTGGTAAAAATGGACAGCTGATGTTAAAGAAGAGTCCATCTGAGTTTAAAGAAAAGAAGTTTCAGAATAACTTAGCGGCTATTGAGGCTTTTGCCGGACGTAATAAGGATATGACGGTGTCAGTACTGTTGGCGCCTACCGCTGCAGGGATTTACGAAAGTAGATTGCCATCCTATGCAGTGGATTATAACCAAAAGGAACTGCTTCTGAAAGCCGAAGCCCGTTTGGAGAATCTTAAAAATGTAAAGTTCATCAATACAGAACCGATTTTTAATATGCATTTACGTGAGAATTTGTATTATAGTACCGATCATCACTGGACAACCAAAGGAGCCTATTATGCGTATCAGGAATTTTGTAAGGAAAATGGTATACAGCCGGTAGATTATAACGCACAGCCGGTAAGCAATGGTTTCTATGGCACGTTGTATTCCAAAGTGTTGCCATGGAATATGGAGCCGGATACGGTAGAGGCTCAGGAAGTTAAAGGAAATATTACCGTGTCACATCAGATGGGAAAGACGGTAACCGATACCGTTTATGATAAGTCTAAATTGAAAATAAAAGATAAATATCAGTATTTTCTGGGGGGTAACGATGGTGAAGTAACCATCAAAACGGACAATAAGAATGGAAAGCATCTACTTGTTATTAAGGATTCGTACGCAAACTGTTTTTTGCCATTTTTAACAGAACAATATGAAAGCATTCATGTAGTGGATTTACGGTATTTTAATGATAATCTCACCATGTACATGAAAGGAAATGACATCAATGAGGCGTTAGTGCTTTACAATTTGAATAATTTCGATGAAGATACATCCGTGATTAAATTGATGATGCCATAGTTTATATGTCAAATAAAAAACGCCACTGCAGAACTTTCTGCAGTGGCAACTTTTCTTTTACTAGTTAAAATATCTCTTTAAGAGTCCTTCGAATGCCTTGCCGTGTCTTGCTTCATCACGTCCCATTTCATGTACAGTATCATGAATTGCATCAAGATTCAATGCTTTTGCACGTTTCGCAAGATCCATCTTTCCAGCGGTAGCACCACACTCAGCGTCAACACGCATTTCAAGGTTCTTCTTAGTGGAATCGGTAACAACTTCGCCTAATAGTTCAGCAAATTTTGCTGCATGTTCAGCCTCTTCCCAGGCAGCCTTTTCATAATAAAGACCAACTTCCGGATAGCCTTCTCTATGAGCAACTCTTGCCATTGCAAGATACATACCAACTTCGCTACATTCTCCTTCGAAGTTTGCTCTTAAATCTTTCATAATATCTTCTGGCGCACCCTTGGCAACACCAACTACGTGCTCACAAGCCCAAGTACGTTCGCCTTCTTCTTGCTTTGTAAATTTCTCCGGTCCAACATGGCACTGTGGGCACTCTGCTGGCGGATTGTCTCCCTCATGAACATAACCACATACGCTGCATACATATTTTGCCATAGTATTTCTCCTTTTCTCATATCATTTTGCAACACTATTGTTACTACCTTTTAGCATACAAAAAAAAGAAGCGTTCGTCAAGAAAAGGCGAACACTTCACATATTTTTCTAAATTGATGGTACAATATAGCTATATAAAAGGTGATCACGCCGTACGCCTTGAACTTCTAAGCATTGGTATGCGGTGCCTTCCAATCGAAATCCAACACGACTGAGAAGTGTTTGTGACGCTCGATTCTCAGGTAATACATATGCTTCAATACGTGCAACATGCATCACAGAAGGAACAATGTGGATGGCAGCAGTAAGGGCCTCTGACGCGTAACCCTGATGCCAGTAATCCGGTAATAACTTGTATCCAACCATAATGGTTTGAAAAGGTGCAGTTTTGTAAAAGGAAAAGGAGATGGTGCCAATTATTTCCTTTGGTGTATCCTTTCGGCAAATCCAGAAACGTACCCCCGACTTCTGTGAGGCCATATGAAATTCAGCATGTAAAAGGCGGCGTTGCGTAGTAGTAGTGTAAAAATCCGCGGGTTTCTTGCTTTCATATGTGTCGAATGTATTTGCACCGGCATTGAGAAATGCCAGCACAGCAGGAGCATCGCTTTCATCAAGAATTTTTAAATAAAGACGATCCGTTGTATAAAATTTGCGGAAACGTTCTTCTCTTTTTGCAATCATTCATCAATTCCTCGCAATTCTACGCGCTTTACATAAGGTTGAAGCGTCGTTTTTATTTCATCAAGTTCTTCCGGAGAATGTGCATGAAATCCGGGAGAGATAACCTGTTCACTTTCGCGATAAGGTTGGATAAAATATGCATGGGCACCGGCAATCCAGTCTCCAATGTTTTGAAAATCCGCTAAGGTATGTAATTCCCTCATTGCCGTTGTGCGAAATTCGTAAGGAATATCACAGGAAAGAAGGAGTTGTACTGACTTTTCAATATTGGAAATCTGTAAATTTGGGACACCTACCGTCATGGCATATTTTTCCTTAGTGTTTTTGATATCCATAGCCACGTAGTCCAATAATCCTTCCTCTAACAAAGCAGCAAGTTTATCCGGACGATAGCCATTGGTGTCTAGTTTTACCAAATAACCGAATTGTTTAATTTTTTTGATAAAATCGGCTAAATCAGGTTGTAACGTTGGCTCCCCGCCGGTGATGCAGACGCCATCTAATAAAGAACGCCTTTTTTCTAAAACACAAAGCACTTCTTCTTCTGAAATAATTGGTACATCTTGGGGATGCAGCACCAAATCGCCATTGTGGCAAAATGGGCATCGAAAGTTACAGGAACCTGTAAAAATGGTTGCTGCAACATGTTCCGGATAATCTAATAAGGTCATTTTGGCAAAACCAAGAATTTGCATTGCTTTTCACCTCTTCTAATTGCGGATTCCAATGGAATACGGTATACTATATTTAGTATAACAAGAATAGAAAGAAAAGTATAGATAGATGGAAGAAGCAATCAAATTTATGAAACAGGCAATCAAACAGGCGCAGAAAGCGTATGCCTTAGAAGAAGTGCCCATTGGTTGTGTGATTGTAAAAGATGGAAAAGTTATTGCACGAGGGTATAATCGCAGAAATACCGATAAATTAACGCTTGCGCACGCAGAGATAATTGCCATCCGAAAAGCGAGTAAAAAATTGGGGGATTGGCGTTTAGAGGGATGCACTATGTATGTAACCTTGGAGCCTTGTCAAATGTGTGCCGGTGCCATTGTGCAGGCGCGTATGGATGAAGTGGTAATCGGTTGCATGAACGCAAAAGCAGGAAGTGCGGGATCAGTTATCAATTTATTGGATATGCAACAATTCAACCATCAGGTAAAGATTACCAAAGGTGTTATGGAAGAAGAGTGTTCTTCTATGCTTAGCAACTTTTTCAAAGAACTACGAGAACGAAAGAAACTTGACAAAAGCTAGAAAACACGCTACAATACTGTGGTATGTCATCAATGGCGCAAGCCTTGATATAAAATTTCTGTGCAGCCGGGGAGCTAGCGGTTCCCTGTACCTACATCGCTATAGTAGGGGTGATATCCTGCCCCGGGTTGTGAGGTGTGTAGCTGCCCTTAATAAGTGGTATTGACGTTTGGGTCTTACGCGACGGGAACCGGCGAACCGTGTCAGGTTGGGAACAAAGCAGCACTAAGTCGGACCTCTCGGGTGCCGTGAGGGTGCCTGGACCGAGCTAACTGTTAAGGTAACGTGCGGGCTAAGCAATTCAAAGCAGGATGCACAGATTAAGAAAGAAAATGGAAACAGAGCCCATGTGGTTCTGTTATTTTTTTGCGCAAAAATGTCTAGTAAAAATCCCTTGTTTTTGAAAACTACATTTGGTATGATGTGGATGTAGACGGGAATGATGTTACGGAACTATTCGAGATAATGATTAGTTAGAATCGAAGAAGTACAGATGTATATAACTCTTGGATGGTGATTTGGGTGGAGGTGCTGGAAATGCGAGAAATAGAAATAAAACAGTTTTTGCTCTTTGCTGCGCTCAATATTGTGGCGATTGCGATTTATTACAGAGGGAATAGTAATGTGGCAGATGTTGTGGTCGCTTTTGCGCTTCTTAATGTGGCAGGCATATTGGCAAGCGCTGCGCTTGCGGCGAAAGAGCGCAGTGTGGCAATATTGGAGCCATGGTGGCTGAACGGCATCGGTGTGCTACTGCCATTGGTGCAAGCAGCATTGCTGTACGCAGTGTATTCCAAGGGACACTCGCTTAGTCATGGAAAACGGTTATCTATGCTGCTTTTAATTGCGGTGGTGGTAGTAGTTTTGGGAACAGTAATTTATATATGGCGAGCATCAGGAAGACTGTTTTTTATTACATCGTCGTATGGATTGGAACTGGCGCTTTTGTATTCGGAAAACCAGCTACATGTATTGCGCAAAGTTAAGGGGGCGTATGAACTGGCAATAGGAAAGATGGCAGCTATCATTAGTGTAGAGTTGATAATTGCACTGGTAGTATTCTACTTGGTTGGGCGAAGTATGAATCGAAAACAAAGAAATGATTAGGAATAAAACAGGGAATCTGCAGTCATCAGTTGAACAGCAATTATTCGTACACAAAAGATGGGGATGAAGTAAAACTAATTATAAATAATATGCCTTGGGACTAAATGGTACAGAGGTGGAATTATGGTAAAAAGAATCGCTTATATTGTTGGAGTATTATTAATATTACGAATTGTATATATTTTACAATGTACAGTTGGCTATGTTGCGTTGCTAGAAGGAAAAACAAGTATTGTTAATG
This sequence comes from Lachnospiraceae bacterium XBB1006, assembly GCA_900115795.1. Taxonomy (GTDB): domain Bacteria; phylum Bacillota; class Clostridia; order Lachnospirales; family Lachnospiraceae; genus XBB1006. The sequence continues at coordinate 30,972 of FOXT01000018.1, forward strand.
TAGTACGATTTCCAATGTATACGAATTTAGGCATTACCGTTATATTTGGTTTGGTATTGGGATATGTGTTTCGAAATAAAATACAAGCGAAAAGTAAAGCGACAGTTATTTTTGGCTTATTAATTATTGGGACACTTTTTATAGATCCGTCGGTTATCTGTGATTTTACATATAAACACATTTGGTCGGGAGTGTATGATAGCGTGATTTTGCAAATTGTGAAAAACCATATTGTGAATCCTTTGCAATTAAACAATTATGATATGACGGTATATTACTTTCCAGATGCAATATTGAATCTTGTTGTTGGGTATGCAGTGATGATGGTAGAAATTTATGTATTAACCGAACGTAAATCGATTATGGACCATGACATTATACGAGATAATGATTAGGGGCTGATGATTAAAAATGAAAGTAAAAAAATTACTATTTTGTTTATTTTGGATAGAGGTTTTACATAAGCAAAATAAAAAGCCTTAAGAAAAAGGGAACCAGCCACCGCCGGTTCCCTTAAGTTTTTTATTCTACAGTGACAGATTTTGCCAGGTTTCTTGGTTGGTCTGGGTTTAAGCCCTTGCCAACAGCGGTGTAATAAGCAATCATCTGAAGAATTACGATGGAAGCAAACATGGTGAAATCGTCTGCAATATCCGGCAATTTCACGTGCTCGTCGCACAAGGCATCGTCGGTAATCTTCTCGTCTTTGCTAAGAAGAATAACATAAGCACCACGGGCTTTCACCTCGCGGATGTTGGAAATCATCTTGCTGTAAACATGGGTCTGGGATGCAATGGCAATGACAGGCATTCCTTCGCTGATTAAAGCAATCGTACCATGTTTCAATTCGCCGGCAGCATAAGCCTCGGCATGAATATAAGAGATTTCTTTTAACTTCAAAGCGCCCTCCATGGAGAGGGTGTAATCTAAATTACGTCCGATAAAGAACGCATTCTTCGCATTCAACATACGTTTAGTAAGACGTTCAATATCTTCTTCTGAACCCAGCATGTCAAAAATGAGATCCGGTACTTTCTCCAAGTTGTCGATGAAACGACGAACTTCCTCTTCTGTCTTCTTCTTCTGAACAAGTGCCAATTTTGCAGTCAAAAGATAGAACATGGAAGTCTGTACGGTATATGCCTTCGTAGAAGCAACAGCGATTTCCGGACCGGCATGGGTGTACATTACATAATCGCTTTCTCTGGCAATGGAAGAGCCCTTCACATTTACAAGAGATAACGTCTTCTTAGTGTATTTCTTTGCCAAGCGAAGTGCTTCTAGGGTATCGATGGTTTCACCGGATTGAGAAACTACAATAACAACAGAGTTCTCGGAGAGAACCGGTTCTTCATATCGAAATTCCGAAGCAATGGCTACGGTAACTGGGATGCGCAAGTATTTCTGCAAAAGCGTACGCCCTACCATACCGGCATACATAGCAGTTCCGCAAGCAACAACGGTAATGTCTGAAACATTTTCAAAAAAGTCCTCCGGAACGCCGTCTTCTGTAAAATCAGGAAGACCATCCACGATACGTGGAGTAATGGTGCGGGTAATGGCATCCGGCTGCTCATGGATTTCTTTCAACATGTAATAGGGATAACCATCTTTCTGCGCATCGGTAATGTCCCAATTAACTTCCAAATATTCCGGTTCCACAGGCTTTCCGTCGAAGTCCTCCATCATAATACCATCTTCGCGAACGGTCACAAGGGTGTATTCCGGAATGATGAAATAGCGTTTGGTAAAATCAATAAACGCAGTTAAATCGGATGCAACGAAAGAACCATCCTTGCAGTGAGTAGCTACCATTGGGCTGACATTGCGGATGCAATACATAACGCCCGGACGATCTCCAAATAAAATACAAAAAGCAAAAGAACCATTCAATAAGGAAACAACCTTCTTGATGGTTGCGGTTGGATTGCCGTCGTAAAGTTTATTAACGAGCGCAGCAACGACTTCTGAGTCTGTCTCGGAAGCCAAATCGTCTGCCAAATCATATTCCTTTACAAGTTCATGATAATTCTCAATAATTCCATTGTGAATCAAAGCAACATTGCCAACCTTATGTGGGTGGGCGTTGTTGTTGCTGACACCGCCGTGTGTAGCCCAACGAGTATGACCGATGCCACAGGTTGCTTCGTCATCGTCACAGATGGCACGAAGATCCTTAACCTTTCCGACGGTTTTTCGAAGAGAGATTTTGCCATTTCCTTTCATATATGCCATACCGGCACTATCATAACCACGGTACTCCAGCTTCTGCAAGCCATCCAAGATAATTGGGGTGGCAGCCAAAGGACCGGTATATCCTATAATTCCACACATAGTCGAATCTCCTTATAATAAGTGAACTTAATATTAACTTATTGTAGCATAAAAGCACCACTAAAACAAGGAATCCGGCATGGTGGTATTGTACAATTTCAGAACGCATTTTTACAAAAATAAGAAAATGTTCTACAAACATGAAAATCTAATGAAATTCTGATTGTAAAAAAGGAAAAAGTGTGATTATAATGGTATTAGAGATTTTGTGCAAAAATCTTGCGTATGAGGAACCTATAATATTGACGAGAAAGGAAAATGGAAAAAAGAAAATTATGGGAATAACATCGATTTTATCACTATTATCCGGCGTGGCTCTGTTTTTATACGGAATGTCCTTAATGGGCGATGGCCTTAAGAAGGCGGCCGGAGCCAAGTTAGAATTGATTTTGTACAAGCTGACAAGCAATCCCTTGAAAGGAGTATTGCTTGGAACGGCTGTAACCGCGTTGATTCAGTCATCTTCGGCAACGACAGTTATGGTAGTAGGCTTCGTGAATACCGGTATGATGAAGGTGGGGCAGGCCATTGGCATTATCATGGGTGCCAATATTGGTACCAGTATCACCGGTTGGATTTTGTGTCTATCTTATATCGATGGCTCGGAAGGAATCGCGCAGTTATTGTCAACTGCTACTATTTCGGCAGTAGTTGCCATCATCGGAATTTTATTTAAAATGATAGGAAAGCGTTCTGTGCATCGGAATGTAGGAGACATTTTGCTTGGATTTTCAATTTTGATGATTGGCATGCAGACTATGAGTGGCGCGGTTAGCCCACTAAGAGAGAATCCGCATTTTGTAAGAATGTTGACGATGTTTTCAAATCCGTTTATGGGAATTCTGGTTGGAATTGCTTTTACCGCGGTAATACAGAGTGCCTCGGCATCGGTTGGTATCCTACAGGCATTATCTATGACAGGTGCGATTAATTTTGCAACAGCGTTTCCAATTACGATGGGTATTGGTGTCGGTGCCGCGTGTCCGGTACTTCTGTCGTCCATAGGAACTAGTAAGAATGGCAAGCGTACAGCCTTAATCTATTTGATTAATGACGTATTTGGAATGGTATTTTGGTCCATTACATTCTACACGGTGAATGCCATTGTACATTTTCCATTTATGGAGCGAACAATGACCCCGGTGGCCATTGCAGTATTGAATACGGTGTTCCGAGTAGCTACGGTGTGTATCCTTTTCCCGTTTAGCAAATATTTGGAAAAACTTGTTTTTACCCTTGTGAAGGATTCAGAAGAGGAGAAAGAAGACCGTGCAGACTTTGATTTATTAGAGGAGCGCTTCTTGAATTATCCGGCGATTGCCATTAGCCAATGTCATACGGCAATTAATGGAATGGCAAATCAGGCCCGCAAGAACATCCATCGGGCGAATGATTTGTTTGAAGAGTATACGGATGAACGTTTTGAGAAAGTCCAGGAAAAAGAGAACATTGTAGATAAATACGAAGATAAACTAGGCACATATTTGATGCAGCTTACCCGTAAGGAAATGACAACGAAACAGAGTCAGCTTGCAAGTGTGTTTTTACATACCATTGGTGACTTTGAACGCCTTGGGGATCACGCTGTGAATATTTCAAAATCAGCGCAGGAATTAAGTGAGAAGAAGATTAAATTTTCGCCTGAAGCGGATCTTGAGATATCCATTCTTCGTAAGGCAATGTTTCGAATTTTGGATATGACAGTGGATGCATTTTGCGAGGATGATATTGATGCGGCTATGCAGGTAGAACCGCTTCGCCGTTTGATTGTAGATATGTGTAATGAATTAAAATCACGCCATATTGCCCGGCTTCGCAGTGGGGTGTGCGAGATGAAACAAAGTTTTGCATTTAATAATCTGCTTACGGATTATGAGCGAATCGCGGCGCATTGCAGTAACGTAGCTGTTGCAATGCTAGAGACAGAAGGAAGTGACTTTAGTACACATAAATATCTGAGAACCTTCAAATCGTTAAATCAGGACGAGTTTACGAGATTATACAATCAATACGAAAATGAATTTAATTTAAAAGCCTTTGAAGGCTAAGGAGAAAAGAGCTTCAAGAGAGGCTCTTTTTTGTGATGCAAATGGTAATAAAAAGGCTGTTGCCTCGGATGTGTTTCGTTCACCTAAAGCAACAGCCACAAATAAGCGGAGACGAAGGGATTCGAACCCCCGTGCCGGCTAATCACCGACAAACTGATTTCGAGTCAGCCTCGTTATGACCACTTCGATACGTCTCCACAACACTATCTAGTATAATAGATTTTTACTCTAAACGCAAGTATTTATTGCGATAGATGAAAAAATAGTCTATAATGTAATGGATTATGAAGTTTTATGATTACCAAGGGAGGGAACGATGTCATATACAGCATTATATCGAAAATTTCGACCATCGGAATACGAGGATGTTAAGGGACAGGAGCACATTGTAACCACCTTGAAGAATCAGGTGAAAGCAGACCGAATTGGCCATGCGTACTTGTTTTGCGGGACGCGTGGTACAGGTAAAACAACGGTTGCCAAGATTTTTGCTAAGGCGGTTAACTGCGAACATCCGGTGGATGGAGGACCGTGTGGAGAATGTCCGACGTGTAAAGCAATTGCAGGTGAGGTTTCAATGAATGTTATTGAAATTGATGCTGCGAGTAACAATAGTGTTGAGAATATACGAAATATCATAGAGCAGGTATCTTATTCGCCCACAGAAGGACGATTTAAGGTGTACATTATTGACGAGGTGCATATGCTTTCGACCTCGGCATTTAATGCGCTACTTAAGACCTTAGAAGAACCGCCTTCGTATGTGATTTTTATATTGGCAACGACAGAGAAGCATAAGATTCCAATTACGGTACTTTCACGCTGCCAGCAATATGACTTTCACAGGATTACCATTGATACAATAAAGGGGCGTATGCAGGAGCTCTTAGAAGCAGAAGGTGCCAGCGTAACAGATTCCGCATTGTCCTATATTGCGAGGGCGGCAGATGGTTCGATGCGTGATGCATTAAGCTTGTTGGATCAATGCATGGCTTTTTATATGAATCAGGAAGTGACACTTGAGAATGTTCTAGAAGTACTTGGCGCAGTGGATACGGATGTTTTTACAAGGCTATTTAAGGCGATAGAAGAGCGAAATGTGGGGGAAGTATTGTCTGTTGTGCGTGATGTGGTAATGCAAGGGCGCGATTTAGGACAGTTTATCGTTGATTTTACCTGGTATATGCGAAATCTTTTGCTAATAAAGAATGCCGATAACATGGATGATGTGTTAGATATGTCGCCGGATAAAGTGCGAGAAATGAAGGAAATTGCACAAGATATCGGTTCAAATCGAATTATTCGCTATATTCGTATTTTGTCGGAACTGTCTAATAACCTGAAATATTCCGGACAGAAACGAATTTTGGTAGAAGTTGCTTTCATTAAAATGTGCAGACCGCAAATGGAACAGAATATGGATGCAATTATAGATCGATTAAATCAAATCGAGGAAACGTTGGTAAATGGACATCCGGTTAGTGCCATTGAAGCAAAGGGGGCGGATGCGGTGAAAGAGGCGATGGCTGAGGCGCCGCGGCCAATGTTAAAGAGAAAAGAATTACCCAAAGCAGTGCCGGATGATGTGAAACAGGTTGTTTCAAATTTTCGTTCCATTATTTCAGAGGTGCCAAGTGGATTGGCGCGTGGATATCTGCAGTTGGCGAGATTGAATTTGACAGGTGAGAAACTTCAGATTGTTTTTTCGGATGAACTTGGGTATATGTATTACCAGGATCAGGATAGCTTAGAGCAGTTAAAGAATTTAATTGCAGATCGAATCGGCAAGCAGGTAGATATCGAAATTGCATTTAATGATACAAATCGACCATACGAAGAGTCGTTTGTGGATTTAGAGAAATTAATTAATATGGAAGTAGTAATAGAAGACGAATAGGAGGATATTATGGCAAAAAGAGGTGGATTCCCGGGTGGTATGCCGGGCAATATGAACAATCTTATGAAGCAGGCACAAAAAATGCAGCGTCAGATGGAAGAAGCTACAAAACAGCTAGAAGAAACGGAAGTGACTGCAACAGCAGGAGGTGGAGCGGTCGAAGTGACTGTTTCCGGAAAGAAAGAAATTACAAAGATTAAATTATCCGAAGAAGTGGTGGATCCGGATGATATTGAAATGTTAGAGGATTTGATTGTGGCAGCTACCAATGAGGGATTACGCAAAGTTGATGAAATATCCCAGCAGTCTATGTCTGCTATTACCGGTGGATTGGGTGGCGGATTCCCGTTTTAATGGGAGGAAAGCATGGATTATTACAGCAAACAGATTAGTAAGCTGATAGAAGAATTGTCTCGTTTGCCTGGAATTGGAGCAAAGTCAGCACAGCGATTGGCCTTTCATATTTTAAATATGCCAGCGGAACAGGTGGACGAATTGGCAAGTGCCCTAACCGATGCAAGACACAATATTAAGTATTGCCAAGAGTGTTTTACACTTACAGATACAGACATTTGTCCGATTTGTAGAAATAAAGCCAGGGATCATAAGACGATTATGGTGGTAGAAACGCCGAGAGATTTGACTGCGTATGAAAAGACGGGGAAATATGAAGGTGTTTATCATGTTTTGCACGGGGCGATTTCACCAATGCTTGGAATTGGGCCAAATGAAATTCGACTGAAGGAATTGATGAGTCGTTTGGCAAAAGACGAGATCGAAGAAGTAATTATTGCCACAAACTCCAGCTTGGAGGGGGAAACAACTGCTATGTATATTAGCAAACTAATTAAGCCCACGGGTATTAAGGTGAGTCGTATTGCCAGCGGCGTACCGGTGGGCGGAGATTTGGAATATATTGATGAAGTAACTTTGCTACGAGCACTAGAAGGTCGTACACAGTTATAAGATTAAAGGAGGAAGAAACATGACGAATCAGGAGCTTTTTAGCACAGCGAATGAGATTCGTAAAGGGATTGTTACCGCAGTTCACAGTGCGAAATCCGGACATCCGGGTGGATCCCTTTCTTGTGCAGACATCATGACGTATCTCTATTTTGAAGAGATGACAGTTGATGCTGCGAACCCTAAGAAAGAAGACCGTGACCGCTTCGTATTATCAAAAGGTCATTGTGCGCCGGCACTTTATGCAACCTTGGCACAGAAAGGATTTTTCCCAAAAGAGGAGTTGACAAATCTTCGTCACGTAGGATCCTTTTTGCAGGGACATCCGGATTTGAAACATACACCGGGTGTGGACATGTCGAGTGGTTCTTTGGGACAAGGATTTTCTACTGCAGTAGGAATGGCTCTTGCGGGAAAGATGGACAAGAAAGCATATCGTGTGTATGCAATGGCTGGTGATGGAGAAATCCAGGAAGGTCAAATATGGGAAGCAGCAATGTTTGCCGGTGCAAGAAAGTTAGACAATCTGGTTCTCATCGTTGATAATAATGGTCTACAGATTGATGGAAACATTAAGGATGTGTGTTCTCCATACCCGATTGATGAGAAATTAAAAGCATTTAACTTCCATGTTATTAACATCGACGGACACAATTTTGATGAAATTCGCAATGCTTTTGAAGAAGCAAAGAAGACAAAAGAACAGCCAACCGCTATTGTGGCCAAGACCATAAAAGGAAAAGGCGTATCTTTCATGGAAGATAAGGCAGGATGGCACGGTAAGGCGCCGAACGATGAGGAATTTGCCATTGCCCTAGAAGATTTGAAGAAAGCAGGTGAAGCGTAATGTCAGATGGAAAGAAGATAGCTACAAGAGAAAGCTACGGTAATGCATTGGTTGAGCTTGGAAAAGAGCATGAAAATGTTGTTGTATTGGACGCTGATCTTGCAGGTGCAACGAAGACATCCATTTTTATGAAGGAATTTCCGGAGCGTCATATTGACTGTGGTATTGCAGAAAGCAATATGATGGGTATTGCAGCAGGACTTTCTACTTGCGGAAAGGTTCCGTTTGCAAGCTCGTTTGCGATGTTTGCAGCAGGCCGTGCATTTGAGCAGGTACGTAATTCCATTGGTTATCCACATTTAAATGTAAAAATTGGCGCAACACATGCCGGTATTTCCGTAGGCGAAGATGGTGCAACACATCAGTGTAATGAAGATATCGCTCTGATGCGTACAATCCCGGGAATGGTAGTAATCAATCCGGCAGATGATGTGGAAGCCAGAGCGGCAGTAAAAGCTGCTTATGAGCATCAGGGACCAGTATATATGCGTTTTGGACGTCTGGCAATACCGGTGATTAATGATGAGTCAACGTATCATTTTGAATTAGGAAAGGGTATTACCTTACGCGAAGGTAAGGATGTAACCATTATTGCAACAGGACTTTGCGTTGGCGAAAGCTTAGAGGCTGCTGAGATTCTTGCAAAGGAAGGTATTGATGCAGAAGTTATCAATATTCACACGATCAAACCGCTTGATGAAGCGTTGGTTGTAGCGTCTGCGAAGAAGACGGGCAAGGTTGTTACGGTAGAAGAACACTCCGTTATTGGGGGGCTTGGAAGCGCAGTGTGTGATGTTTTATCCGAGCAGGCACCAACAAAGACAATGAAAATCGGTATAAACGATACATTTGGTGAATCCGGTCCGGCAGTAGAGTTAATCAAGAAATACGGGTTGGACAAAGAAAGCATTGCGAAGAAAGTTACAGCATTTGTAAAATAGTATCGAAATTTGTAAAACGACATCGGGATATGTCCTATTCAAGGGAGATATCCCGATTTTTTGTCGTAAATCAATATTGCGACAGTCAAAAAACGCCAAAAAATTCAGTGGATTTGAAGTAAGCTAAAGGGGAAAGGGGATTTTACATATGGAACAATTGGAAACAAAAAACAAGCGAGAGATTGGTATAGTTCCAGAGGATATGCGTGTTTACTTTGAGGATTATGTATATACCTATTTGCGCGGGGAACAGAAGGATCAGGCGGCAATTTTGACTGGAAAAAGTTATTTTCAGGATGGAGCTTTTTGGGTGTCTGTTACAGGAGCCATAGTATGCCCGAGCATAAATCTGGAAGAGGAAGAACTGTGTATCTCTAAGCGAGCGTGGAATTACATTTATCAGGAATTACACCATAGCTTCGAACGACAGGAGATTGTAGGCTGGTATATGCCCATTCCGGAGAATGCAGATGCAAAAACGTTTGAAAAAATTCAACTGCTTCATGAGCGTGATTTTTCCGGGGCGGATATGGTTTTCTTTTGCAGAAATGAAGAGAATGGCGAGGAGAGCTTTTTTGTTCGGCGAGAAGGCCATCTTCTAAAGCTGCCGGGTTATTACATATATTATGAAAAAAACGTGCAAATGAGGGAGTATATCATGCTCAAACGCGAAGAAAAGCAGTTGGAAGCTGATTTACAGGCGGAGCAGAAAAATGGAGAACGCGTAGTGATGCGATATCGTGAGTATATGAATTCGCAGCAGACAAAGGATAGAAGAGTAACAGCGGAACGAAAACAAAAAGCGAGCAATTCACTAGCCTATGTTATGTGTGTAATGGCGTTGGTGGGTATGTTTCTTTTATCGATCGGAATTGCAGCCGGTTACCAACAGGTGAACGAGATTGAAGATGTAATGAGTTTAGTAGGAAATGAATTACACCTTGACCTAACAGAGGATTAGAAGGTAATATAAGAAGGAAAAAATATACGAAAGAGGCAATCTATGAATGAAATGAAAAAGCGAAAATTCCAAATTCTGGAAAATAGCGATGAAGAAATACAAGAAGAAAAGCGGAAACACCGTAAACGTATTTTGCGGATAGGAATGGCCGTCGTTACGTTTGCGGTGGTTTTGGCAACGGGTTTGCACTTTTACCACAAGTATAAGACCTATAATCGATATGAGGTGAAGCAAGAACAGAAGACGGAGTATGTAAGCGAGGCTGATTTCTACGACTATAGTGGAAATTTGTTGAAGGTAAGCAAAAATGGTGCGATATACACCAAAATGGATGGTAGTTTGCTGTGGAATCAGAGCTATGAAATGAATGCTCCATTGGTGGATATTTGCAAAGATTATGTAGTAATAGCGGCAAAAAAGGGGCGAGAGGCTTATATTTTTAATACAAAGGGATTAGAGGGGAAAGTAGAGACATCCGGAGAAATTCGTGCGGTGGAAGTAGCAAAACAAGGAACCATAGCTGTTATGACGGAGCGGAATGATTCCTATTATGTAAATATGTATGATCCGAAAGGTACGAAGCTTGTGCAAGGAGAGATGCATATTGAAAATAGTGGATATCCGTTGGCCATGAGTTTATCGGCAGACGGAATTAAATTGGCGATTTCTATGGTAACAGTGAAGGGTGGGCAAGTTGATACAACGCTGAATTTTTACAACTTTGGAGCAGTTGGACAAAATGAAATTGATAATCTGGTAAAATCAGATACCTATGAAAACCAGTTGATACCGCGAATTGTCTATTTTGATGAGGATCATGTGGTGGCAATATCAGGGCAAAAACTTTATTTTTATAAAGGTGCGCAGAAACCAACAAAAGAAAAAGTGGTTTCGATTAAGGGCGATATACGATCACTGGTAATAGGACAACGTTATTTGGGCTTAACATTCTATAGCAAAAATGGCAGTCAGCATGAACTGAAAGTATATGATTACAAAGGAAAAGCTGTAATGAGCTCGCAATATAGGGCGGATTATAATCATGTCGCTTTTCTTGGAGAGTCGGAAATTGTATTGACAAAAGGTGCATTGTGCCGGATCTACACAATGGATGGAACGGTAAAATATTCCGGGGAGCTGGAGGAACCAATTGTCAAGGTTTCTCAAGGGGAGCAAGGAAATGAATATTACATCATATACGAGCGTAAAATGCAACAAATACGATTGAAATAGTAAAGAAGGGAAGAGTTTGAACTGGTTAAGTGTAGGCGTATTGATAGGCGCAGGAATATTTATCATACGCGGATATCGAATTGGTTTTGTGAAAGTGGCATACAGCCTTGTGGCTATGTTAATTAGTCTGGCGTTGGTGAGTGCCGTAACGCCGTATGTAAAGAAAGCGTTAATGGAAAATACAACCGTGTATGAAAAACTGACGGAAAAATGCAGCAATGCGGTGGAGGACAGGATAGGAAGTAAAGATAAAGAGCTGTCCCTGCCGTTTGCGGTAAAAGCAATAACGGGTGCGTTAACGCACAATGATGTGGAGAAAAAGATATCACAAAAAACAGGAGAAACCGTTGCGATGTGGATTCTTTGCGTAATGGCGTTTTTGGGCAGTTTTGTGATTGTTGGATTGTTGGTGAATTTTATTGGGGGAGCATTGGACATAGTGACGAAGCTGCCGGTAATTCATGGGATAAATCAATTATTAGGCGCAGTTGCTGGAGCATTGGAGGCGCTTCTTATTATTTGGATCTTGGGGATGTTAGTTACTGCGTTTTGCCTTGAAGAAAGTTGTTATCCAATTTTTTCAATGATAAAAGAAAACCAGCTATTATCATTCTTATATGAAAATAATGGAATAATATATTTGGTCTCCTATTTTATGCTGTAAAACAAGGAAAATGAAAAAAATGAAAAAAGAGTGTTGACATAAGCGCCGAAAGATGATATTATATAACACGTCGCTGATGACGAACAAAACTTCTGAAAAGCGAACAAAATAATTTAAAAAAGTTGTTGACAAGGCAGCTAAGATGTGATAAGATATAATAGTTGCGGCGCGGAACTGATAAACAGTCCGGAAACAACAAAGAACCTTGATAATTGAACAGTGAGACAACCTTGAAAAGATTCTAAGAGAATATTTTTTAAGAACGTTTCGAGAAAATCGAAACCCAAACAAACAGTAATCTTTGGATTATAAAGCTAGCAAGTAATTGTTAGGATAAACTTTTATTAGAGAGTTCGATCCTGGCTCAGGATGAACGCTGGCGGCGTGCTTAACACATGCAAGTCGAACGAAGCACCTGCTTACGATCCCTTCGGGGTGACGAGCTTGTGACTGAGTGGCGG
>FOXT01000001.1 GCA_900115795.1 Lachnospiraceae bacterium XBB1006
AGTGTGATGCGTAGCGAACGAATAGTAGCGAAGATTGTGAGCCAGCTGCCGAGAAAAGCCGCTATTGTTTGTACTGTACCCGTACCGTAAACCGACACAGGTGGATGAGGAGAGAATCCTAAGGCCGGCGGAAGAAGTATCGTTAAGGAACTCGGCAAAATGACCCCGTAACTTCGGGAGAAGGGGTGCCTCGAAAGAGGCCGCAGAGAATAGGCTCAAGCAACTGTTTACCAAAAACACAGGTCTATGCAAAACCGTAAGGTGAAGTATATGGGCTGACGCCTGCCCGGTGCTGGAAGGTTAAGAGGAGAGGTTAGCGCAAGCGAAGCTTTGAATTTAAGCCCCAGTAAACGGCGGCCGTAACTATAACGGTCCTAAGGTAGCGAAATTCCTTGTCGGGTAAGTTCCGACCCGCACGAAAGGCGTAATGATTTGAGCGCTGTCTCAACGATACATCCGGTGAAATTGAAGTACCAGTGAAGATGCTGGTTACCCGCGCCAGGACGGAAAGACCCCATGGAGCTTTACTCCAGTTTGGTACTGGGATTCGGTACTGCATGTACAGGATAGGTGGGAGACTGAGAAGATGGAACGCCAGTTTCGTCAGAGTCGCTGTTGGGATACCACCCTTGCAGTATTGGGTTTCTAACCAGCCGCCGTGAATCCGGCGGTGGGACAATGCCAGGCGGGGAGTTTGACTGGGGCGGTCGCCTCCGAAAGGGTATCGGAGGCGCTCAAAGGTTCCCTCAGAATGGTTGGAAACCATTTGAAGAGTGCAAAGGCAGAAGGGAGCTTGACTGTGACACCGACGGGTGGAACAGGTACGAAAGTAGGACTTAGTGATCCGGTGGTATAAAGTGGGATTGCCATCGCTTAACGGATAAAAGCTACCCTGGGGATAACAGGCTTATCACTCCCAAGAGTTCACATCGACGGAGTGGTTTGGCACCTCGATGTCGGCTCATCGCATCCTGGAGCTGTAGCAGGTTCCAAGGGTTGGGCTGTTCGCCCATTAAAGCGGTACGCGAGCTGGGTTCAG
>FOXT01000002.1 GCA_900115795.1 Lachnospiraceae bacterium XBB1006
GAGCGAACGCGAAAGAGCCCAAACCGGGTTGCGTGCAATCCGGGGTTCGGACCGCATAAATGATTGACGATGGATAGAAGAATGGTTTTGGGAAAGCCAGCCAGAGAGGGTGAAAGCCCCGTATTCGAAATCTAAAGTCACATGGCGGGATCCAGAGTAGGACGAGACACGAGAAACCTTGTCTGAATGAGCGGAGACCACTCCGTAAGGCTAAATACTCCTTAGTGACCGATAGCGCATAGTACTGTGAAGGAAAGGTGAAAAGGACCCCGGGAGGGGAGTGAAAGAGAACCTGAAACCCTGTGTTTACAAGCTGTGGAACACCGCAAGGTGAACCGCGTACTTTTTGTAGAACGGTCCGGCGAGTTACGGTGTCTGGCAAGGTTAAGTACTTAAGGTATGGAGCCGAAGGGAAACCAAGTCTTA
>FOXT01000029.1 GCA_900115795.1 Lachnospiraceae bacterium XBB1006
ATTCCGATAAATAATTCTGTCGTTAGCATACTTCATTGCTACCTCCTTTCGTTGCAACTCTCCGAATTCGGAGGTCTGTCAACAGTTACGCGGAGGTATTAACGCACCCTCCATGCGGAGGGAAACCGTCCATCGCTTAAATGGCACTCACTCGAGATTCCATTATACCAAATTTTTACAAAAAAATCTATAGTTTTGGCGAATGTTTGTTCTGTATATTTATTTCACTTCCATAACTACTTTCGCGCTCCCCGCGCGATAATTCTTCGTGGCCGAACTCCTGATGGTGATAGTCACTTTGCCCTTGCGTTTCGCTTTAACAATTCCCTTCTTAGAAACCATAGCAATTCGCTCGTTTGAGCTTTTGAAGGTAAGCTTGCCACCGGAAGTCGTTTCAGCGTGCAGATCCCATTTCTCGCCCTTTTTCAGGAGTCCGCCAAAAGCAATCACCGTCGCGCTTGCTTTACGCACGCTTACGGTAATTATTTTCTTTGCTGGTCGGACGTTGCTATTGCCTTCGGCATGAATGGTAATCTTGGCTTTTCCGGCGCCGACGATGGTCACCATACCGACCTTGTTTACCGTGCAGACCTTCCGGTTGGAAGATTGATATGTCAGAGGATTCGAGGCCTCTGTGCTAATGTAAATTGGTTCGTCGCCATAGGTTGCCTTAATATTTGCCGCCTTAATAACCTGCTTTCCCTTCGTAATCTGAAAAGTAGCCGTCGTCGAACCACTGTAATTGCCAACCCCTACCAGCGTAACCGTCGCAACACCCACGTTAACGTTGTCGCGGTAGTAGATGGTGTAATCTCGATCCTTTTTCAACTTTTTGTTTTTATAATGCACGTTAGGCGTTGGAGTAATGCCAACGCCGGTGTATGTGTAAGATTTTTTGCTAAAGGTGACGATGCACTTGTCCAAAGATACTTTTCGTACATCTGCATGTACCACAAATGCAGGCAACAAAAGTGCTACCGTCAGCAGTAATGTTAATACCTTCTTCATGATTGCCTCCCGCTCCTATGGCACAAGGGTCATAACTTTTGTGCCGTTGCTGCTTAATTCGATTTTGCCATCCTTTGCTTCCCAGTTGTAGGTCGCGCCGCCGAAGGATACGGTATCTTTCTTGATTTCACACTCATGTGTAGTGATGACGTTAAGGGTTCCGTTCTTTTTGAAAAGGAATCCCGGACCATTGTCGATACCGTATACTCCGTCAAAAGCTTCCGTTTCGGTAAGGCCGTCTGTACCCTCCATGTAAACGAGTGGAATGAGCGTGGTGTCATGTATTAAATTAAAGCCGGCATCTGTTTCATTGATGGAATATTCGACATCCTCATTGGTGCCGTAGGATAAGGTGATTGTCCCTTTGTTCAGTTTGTAGGTGCCGGTTTCGATAATCGTCATTGTACCGTCGCCAAAAACGTACTGGGTATTTTCAAGTTTATCAACGGTATAGGAACCGGAAAGTGTGTCGGTACTACCTTTATCCGCCGCGCTTGCCTTGTCAAAATCGCTTGCGTAGGTGTTCTCTTTCTCGGAAGCGTCGTGGGTTCCGGTTTCTTTGGTGATGTCTACTTTTGTTTCTGTTTTCTTTGATTCTTGTTTGGTTGAACCTCAGCCGGTAAAAGCTGAGGCTATTATTGTTGCACTCAGAAGTAGTGCGATGATTTTTATCTTCATATGGATATCTCCTAGCTGGCTATATACTATAATTTGTTGGTATATTATAACCCTGTGTAAACAAATGGCTCACTATCATTATTCTAATCATAGATTTATGGCCATTGTCTCAATTGTTCTGCATTCAATGCCCCACAAACCGCCATTACTCTCGGAAAGTAGCCTAATGCGCTCCTTGAATACTGTTTGGAGGTCATCTGCCATATTATGGATGGCTTCTTTCATAACTTCGTATTCATGACGCGTGTCATCGTTCTCAAACTTAGTCGATGCTAACATGCCTGCTAACTGGTATTCCAGCGATTTTAATTCTTTAAACAGGTCATTGCTTGTAAGCGCAAGTTCAGAAAAAAAATCTACACTTTCTGCAGGCTTTTCGTACCTCTCTTTTTCTGCCAAATAATCTTTTTTTACTTTTTCGTAGTCTTCTTTTAGTTTTGTAAACACTCCTTGATTTGTTCTTGCCATAATTCCTCCCGTTTCCTGGATATAATATACTCCCGGGGAAGATAACTTCCCCGGGAGAAAAGTCTTCAAAACTTATGCTTTGAAATATACCTATTTTTTGCCGGTTAAGGTATCTTTAGTGAAGCGTTCAGTTTCTTAACCTTTCAATAATTTCATCATCTAACAAAAATAAATGGTATAAAAAGAAGGCGCCGCCCCAGATGTTTTACCATCCAGAGTGGCTGACCTTCTATAATACTATGTCCAATAGTATAAATTATTTTACTTCGTAGCTAAATGTAGCAGGAGCGCTTGTATTAGCATCAGCTGCAGCTGTACATTTTATAGTTACTGTTTTGTCTAAAACCTTAAATTCATAAGAATCATTTGCTTGAGGATTGTCAGCACCTGTCAATGTAAGCTTGCCATCCGTCGCAACAGTTAATTTTACGCCGCTTGTCGCGCATGTTATATTTGTCATCGCTTGTTCAGGTCCTGAAATCGTTGCTCCGAACTGATCCTTAAAGGTAACAGAGCTAGATGCAGATGTAAATGGAGCTTCATTTTTTGCGTCAACTGTGGTAGCCTTTCTTTTCTGTACTGTATACTGCAATTCCTCTTTATCTTCGTCAGCATAGAGAACGTGGATAAGAATCTTGTCGCCATCTTTGAGTTCTTCTGCGCCTGTTGGAAGAGTATATTTATCGCCAGTGAATGTTCCTTTTGTGAAACCGTTTACATAAACAGTGATTGTTCTTACCAGTTTGCCTTCCTTTGGAACAAACTTCAATGCGTCTGCATTATTTGCAATAATATCGTCTTTTCTTGAAATTGCATCATCTGTTACAACAGTAATTGCACCTGCTCTGTTTCCGCTTACTGTGGTGGATGCAGCTCCCTGAACAAGTTCATCTGTTACCACGATGATTTCAGCAACACCTGCTAAAGTTGCGTACTGAAGAACATTTACGTTGTACTTGCAGTTCTCAAGCTCTGCAAAAGTATATGGCGTAACTTCAATAGTTGCTCCGGTTCCTTTTACAAGTTTAACAATGGTAGGATTTACAGCTTCAACCATCTGATATTTCGTATCATCGATTTTTACAGTTCCTTCTGTTGCATCAAATCCTTTTACAGCCTTATTTTCCGCTGTGAATCCAACTGAAGAAAGACCATTAATCTTATCACCCTTCTTGCTTGGAGTAATTCTAACGACGCTTCCAACTGCAAGAGATGTATTTTTTGTTGATTCCGCAAATACTGTGTATGTTTTTAATTCTCCCTGAACGTATGCCTGCAATTCTTTCGCTGTTCCATCTGTGTTCTTTGTGAAAGAAGCAACTACACCATGGAAAGGAGTTCCATTTTCTGCATTTTCAACGAAATCACTATTAACACCAACGAGTACAATTGCGGTAACAACCTTATTTGAAATCCATGCATAAGAATTTGGTGTCTTGCTGGCATCAACCTTTTCGGTAAGAGTCGCAAATGTCTGCTCATTTACGGTTCCTTTGTCAGTTCTAATTACGTATACTTTTGTATCTGCTGTAATCTGACCAGAAATCTCAGTTGTAGCATTTATCTCGCTCTTAGCAGAAAGGGTAACCTGTTCTGCGAGTTTTGTAATATCTGCAGGCGCTGTTAATGTATTATCTTTACAATAATCTTCAGTAAGACCAATAATTTTATTGTTCTTATCAAATGTTAAGGTAACTTTTGCTCCAGCTTTAATTCCATCTTTTAAGTTGATATCAGCTCCATCACTATTCAGTTTTACTTTTCCGTCATTTGTTGCTGCACCCTCACCGAAGGATGTCACCTTTGCTTTATCGGTATTTTCCACAAATGTTTCTTTTGTAGCATTGTAATCATAAATGCACTTTCCGATTACATATTTTGCAGCTTTAGCTTCACCTCTAGCGTTCAAAGTAATGGTTTCAAGAGATGCTACAGGAACCAAATATGTTTCAATCTTCTGGCTCTTAACATTATAACCTTTTACTTCCAATACTTCGACACCTTTGTCTTTGTAAGCACCGTTTCCGTTACCTGCATAGCCTTTGATAAGGTATAACGTTTTTGTAGATGTTTCTTTTTCTCCTTGCTCACCAAGGATATAAATTACAACGCCTGTACGTCCGAAGTAAACAGTGATATCTTTTCCACCCTTTAAAAGAGCATTCATATAATCATCACTTGCACCATAGAAGTATCCATTTGGATAAGCTGCATATTTTGTTTCATATGTCTTTCCACCGAATCCGAACTTTCCAGCGTACACATTTTCAAGTTTGCCAGTCTGTTTGTTAGTGTAAACTTCAGCAAATTTAGCTACACTATTGAAGCTTACAACGTCACCCTTCTGAATTGCAGTGATTGCAACGGTCTTCCCGTCCTTTACAATGCTGTAATCCTTTAAGGACTGTTTTTCAGCGCCGTTAACGATAGTCTGGTCTTTTACTTCATCGACAAGGAAGTTTGTCATATCATCAACTACTACAGCTTCACGAACTGTTCCATTAGCGTTGAGAACAAGCTTAGCATAGTCATATTCAGCGCCGTCAGTTACTTTCGCATAGTTGTATACTACTTGGCCAGCATTTGTTCCAGCTGCAGATCCTCTGTTGATTAAGCGTGTAACAAAAATCTTTCCATTTTCGGTATCCTGAGTGAAATATTTCTCTCCAGTTGCAAGATCTGTAAAGTATGCAGACTGTGTTGCGGTATCTTTGTTCACTCTGAAAGCACCGTAAACAACTTTCTTGTCAACATTGTTCAGCTTAGTAATCTGAGCAGATTCGTTGTACCATACAGTAACGGTAGAACCAAGAATTTCTTCATAATCTACTGTGATAGAATCTGGTACATTTAATGTCCAATCACCAACAGTGATGGTTTTCTTAGCTGCATTGGTTCTGGTAACAGTTACGTTATCAAGTACTGCATCAACGTGGAATGTTGTAGAAGCTGTAACACCGTTCTGAGTTACAGAGAAAGTGTAATCTTTGTTCTTCTCAACAAACTCGTTTGTACCCATTGTCTCGTCTCCGACTAAAGCGATGGTTGCGCTCTTTCCATCAGAAGCAAGAGTAACTTTTTCAACACCCTTCATGATGTCTGTGTCTTTTTCACGAACAGTAACATCAGCAACTTTAAGAGTCTTTAAAGATTTGTTGAAGTATGCCACTAAGTATTTACCAGTTGTAGAAGCAGTTTCAACACTGTTTACTTTCAATACTGTAACTTTAACAGTTGCTTTCTTGCTTAAAGTCTTAACAAGTTTGTTGTTCTTCTTGTTATATACTTTAACTTTTAATGTGTTCTTGTAGTTAGCAACTTTATCTGGGCAGGTAACTTTCAATGCGATTGTTTTGCCTGTTCCTTTGATCTTGGTTGCTTTCTTTACTGTGGTGCTG
>FOXT01000013.1 GCA_900115795.1 Lachnospiraceae bacterium XBB1006
CTCTTCTGTGTAAGAGAGTACTTAGCAGCTGCCTGTGCGCCTGTTGGAGCTACAAGGCTTAAAACCATCATTGCTGACAGAGCGCCTGCCAACAACTTCTTGCTTATGCTGTTATGCATGTAAGCATTCCTCCTTCATTAAAAGATAAAGGAAAAATATGCGGATATTATTACTTATTATTATAAACAAATAGACTGTTAGCTGAAAAAGTGCAGGAAAGCTCGCGAAATGCGGAAGTTTGGGGCTTATATCTTTTTGCGTGATTGGTCTTTCTATAAAATGTTAACGATTCAAAGTCAGGGTGTAACTATAAGCAATTGTAAATGGGGGAGGTTCGTGATGTAAGTGATTGTCTTGTTATGCTCCAAAACGACGTTATGAATAAGGCATTTTATAATTATTTCGTCAGGATATTCTTTTTTTCTTAGAAATTGGTGGAATTGTTAAAAGAGGAAACAGAAAATTTCATGATTTCATGGCAGAAGATTAACTGACTTATAACGAATTGGACAAATAAAAAACGCAATCGGACGGTATAATTAGCGTTACAAGAAAGATGTAAGCGAATTAGTGTATTCCTCCTACCACGTGATGGTTGAATGAAGGTTCTAAACGCTTTCGTCTTTTTTTTGTGCAAAAATTAATTACAAGGAGGAGTTAAGAATGATTTATGTGGGAATTGACGTAGCTAAAGATAAACATGATTGCTTTATTACCAATGAAGCTGGGGAGGCTCTTTACAGCACATTTACAATTCAAAATAATCGATATGGTTTTAATGAACTATATGAGAATATTATGGCGGCCGCTGATGGACCGGATGATGTTCGGATTGGTCTAGAGGCCACAGGACATTATAGCTACAATTTATTAAGTTTCCTTGTAACAAAAGGATTAAAGCCGTATGTTATCAATCCACTTCACACAAGCTTTTACAGAAAAAGTATGAGCTTGCGGAGGACCAAGACCGATAGCATCGACGCGCATACCATTGCCAGCATGTTAATGTCGGATGTTGATCTGGAATCGTATTCGGATACACTAATACGAACGGACGAATTAAAGTCATTGACAAGATATCGTTTTGACTTGGTGAGGGAACGCGCAAAATTAAAGACCTCGGTATCTCGTTTAATTACGATTTTATTTCCTGAGCTGGAAGGGCATGTGTCAACAATTCATTGTGCATCCGTGTATGAGCTTTTGCGTCAATATCCGAGTGCTGAGGATATTGCCAGGGTGCACTTGACGAAATTGACGAATTTGCTATCGGAGGCATCCCATGGTCATTATGGTAGGGAAAAGGCCATAGAGATTCGTGATGCAGCTCGTCATTCTATTGGAACCAATATGCCTGCAAAATCTATGGAGCTACGACATACATTGAGTCTAATTGCTGAGATGAATAGGGGAATTGAAGAAATCGAGAAGGAGATTCAGAGAATTATGGATGAGATTGATTCTCCAATTGTGACCATTCCGGGCATCCACTATGCAATGGGTGCAATGATTATTGCAGAAATTGGCGATTTTCATCGCTTTGAATCTCCGGATAAGATTTTGGCCTATGCGGGCTTATCGCCTTCGACATATCAATCCGGAAAAATTGATTCGCCATTTTCGCACATGGAGAAGCGTGGCTCCAAGTATTTGCGTTATGCGTTGTTTAATGCAACGAAATATGTTTGCATATGGGATCCGGTTTTTGCAAACTACCTGGCACGAAAAATGGAATTAGGAAAGCATTATAATGTTGCGATTTCCCATGCGGCGAAAAAACTGGTGCGTGTTATATTTCATTTGGAAATGACAGGAGAGGCTTATAATGGAAAACCGTTAAAAAAACCAGGAATGAATTTTGAGGAATGATTGAATACGTACACCGCTTTGTGATAGAATGGGAAAGGAAAGAGCATGTTTAAAAGGAGCGATGAAGTCATGAAGATTAAGAAGAAGTATCAGGGAATCTTCTTTATAATATGTGCGGCGTTTTTCTTTTCCCTGATGACATTTTTTGTTCGCTTAGCGGGGGACGTACCTACATTTCAAAAGAGTTTCTTTCGAAACATTGTGGCAGCAGTGTTTGCGGTTTCGATACTGGCACGGAGTGAAGAAAAATTTAAAGTGCTTTCAACAAGTTGGATATCACTCTTCCTACGAGCGGGATTTGGAACCGCGGCATTGATTGCCAATTTTTACGCAGTTGATCATATGAATTTGGCGGATGCGAATATTTTAAATAAGCTTTCACCGTTTTTTGCTATTTTGATGTCACGTGTGATTTTGAAGGAAAAACCATCAAAACAGGATTTGATAACTGTGTTTATTGCCTTTGCTGGCGCGGTTTTGGTGGCAAAACCAACTGGGAATATGGGGATTTTACCGGCGGCGCTTGGCATTTTCGGTGGCTTTGGTGCCGGAGTTGCGTACACCTTTGTGCGTAAGATGGGAATGCAAGGAGAGCGTGGGGCGGTGATAGTGGCCTTTTTCTCCGTCTTTTCCACCCTCGTTACCTTGCCAAGTCTATTGTTTGACTACCATCCGATGACAATGAATCAGTTACTTTGCTTAGTTTTTGCAGGTTTTGCGGGGATGGGTGGTCAGTTTTCCATCACAAAGGCATATACCAAGGCTCCTGCCAAGGAGATTTCTGTGTACGACTATACGCAGGTGCTGTTTGCGGCGATGTTGGGGTTGGTATTTTTTGACCAGGTACCGGATGTATATAGTTTGACAGGGTACATAATTATTATTGGCGCGGCAATTTTTCGTACTCTGCGGCTATCCTAGGATACGTTTTGTTAAATCAATAAAATCCTTGGCAGCTTCCGAAAGGTAACGGTCTGGATTATAAGCGATGGCCAACTGTTCGGTTGTGGTGGAGCTTTGCAAGGGGTAAAAATCAACCCGCTGGGTATCCATTGTGTTGGCTGAGAGCGTGGTGGCGCCGCGGAGGAACATTTCCGGATAGACGGCAATGCCCATGCCACGCTGCGCCAATGCAAAAGCGGTTTGAATGTTGGTGGTTTCAATTAAAATATGTGGATTAATATGTTGTTTTTTAAAGTAGGAGTCCAGTATCGTACGGATACGGTCTCCTTTTTTTAATAGAATGAAGGGTTGTTCTTTGAAAGCGGAAATATCCACGGTTTCGTGAAATTTTGCGCGCATTTTGGCACAGTCTTCACCAAAAAGGTCTTCCATAATGGGTACCGGCACAACTAAAAATAGTCGATCCGGAGATATTTCCGTAATCTGCGCATTGACGGTGTAGAAGGGTGTGAAGCCAAGTACTAGATCTACAAAGCCATGCTGAAGGCTATCCTCCAGGTCCCGGGCATTGGCCTCTTCGATTTTTACATCAATATAGGGATGTGTTCGATGGAATTCCGGTAGTAGTAGAGGCAAAAGTGCCTGTCCGCGTGTGTGGGTAATACCCAGAGTGAGTTCGCCGCGGATGTTGCCGGAGATGTCGTTTACTTCGGCAAGGAACTGGCTGTGTAAATCCAGAATCTGGTTGCTTGTTTCGACCAGGCGCTTGCCGGCATAGGTGAGGGTTAGGGATTTTCCACGCTCAAATAATTCGCAACCAAGTTCATGCTCAAGTTTAGTTATGTGGTTTGAAAGTGCCTGCTGTGAGATATGTAACCGGTGGGAAGCGCGGGTAAAATTCATTTCTTCAGCAGCAGTTAAAAAGTATTTTAGATTCGAAAAATTCATAACAACGTACTTCTCCTATTTGTCTTGTGTTTCTCTTATTGATATTCTACAACTGGTTGTGGTGCGAGTCAAGGAGCCACAACTTTTTTGTTGTGACAAACTGTACAAAAAAAGTGTTTTATTTGTGTATTCTCTAGTGATATTATTAAACAGGATTCAGTTTGCACGTTAGAAGTGCACAAAAGGGAAGTATTCAAAAATAAGGAAGGTTAGAAACTATGGCACAGAAGAAATTAATACTTAATGCCGCTTGGTGCAAGGGCTGTGGTATCTGTGAGGCTTTTTGTCCGAAGCAGGTATTGGCCTTACAGGGTGAGAAAATCACCATTGCAAAACCGGAAGATTGTATTTTCTGTGGTCAGTGCGAACAGCGTTGCCCAGACTATGCAATTTACATTGAAGAAGAGATTGAGGAGGTAAACCAATGGGTAAAACCGTATTAATGCAAGGAAATGAGGCTTGCGTAGAAGGTGCAATCGCTGCTGGAATGAGATTCTATGCAGGTTACCCAATTACTCCTTCTACTGAAATAGCAGAGAATTCTGCAGTTCGTCTTCCGCAAGTAGGCGGAAAATTTATTCAAATGGAAGATGAAATCTCCAGTATGGCCGCTGTAATCGGTGCGTCTGCTGCAGGTGTAAAGGCAATGACTGCAAGTAGTGGTCCTGGTTTTTCGTTAAAACAGGAAAACTTGGGTTATGCGTGTATTGCGGAGATTCCATGTGTAATTGTTGATGTACAGCGTTCCGGTCCGTCAACCGGTCTTCCAACCAGTCCGTCTCAGGCCGATGTAATGCAGTCCAGATGGGGAACACATGGCGATCATCCTATGATTGTTATTTCTCCGTCTAGTGTACGCGAGACCTATGATTTGGCGATTCGTTGTTTCAACTTGGCTGAGAAATATCGTACACCGGTTATTTTCCTGATGGATGAAATTGTAGGACATCTTCGTGAAGGTATCGAAATCCCGGATCCGAAGAGTCTGGAGATTATCAACCGTCCGGTTCGCCGTTATGCGAAGCAGAATGGACTTCCATATCATGTAGAGGAAGGAAAATATGTTCCGGAGATGCTTCCATTTGGACAGGGCCAGCGTTATCATATTACAGGTCTTGCTCATAACGAAAGTGGTTTCCCGACGAATGACAACAAAGAGGCTGGAAAATTGTTCCGCCGTTTACTTGATAAAGTTAAGAACAACCGTGATGATATCGTGCAAGTGGAAGAAGTTATGTGCGAGGATGCAGATGCTGTTGTTGTTTGCTTTGGTGGTACTGCAAGAGCTGCGGTGACTGCTGTGAAACAGGCCAGAAATAGAGGCATCAAGGCAGGTATGTTCCGCCCGATTACCATTTGGCCATTCCCTGACAAGGAGTTAGAGGCACTTTCCAAGAAGGTAAAACGTATTGTTGTTGCTGAGCACAACGATGGACAGATTCTTTTGGAAGTACAGCGTATTGTCAAGGATAACTGTGAGGTAGATTTCATCGGAAGAATCGATGGTTCGGTTATGACACCACGTGAGATTCTTTCTAAGATTGAGGGGGCAAAATAATGGCAAGCGAATTAATTAATAAATATATGCGTCCGGAGCACTTACCACACATTTGGTGCCCTGGATGTGGAAATGGAATTTTGATGCGAAATGTTGCACAGGCAATCGATAACCTGGGACTTGACCACGATAAAGTTGTTATTGTATCCGGTATCGGATGTTCTTCCCGTGCAGCTGGTTATATGGATTTTAACACAATCCACACGACGCATGGACGTGCAATTGCTTTTGCAACCGGAATTAAATTGGCAAATCCGGAGTTGGAAGTAATCGTAATCGCTGGTGACGGTGATATCTCTGCAATCGGTGGTAACCACCTGATTCATGCGGCAAGAAGAAATATTGGAATTACAGTTGTTGTGTTTAATAACAATATTTACGGTATGACCGGTGGACAGTATTCTCCAACAACTCCGCGTGGAGAAAAGGGTACTACGGCACCATATGGAAACATTGATCGTTCTTTTGACATTGCAGGGCTTGCATATGGCGCAGGTGCTTCTTTCGCGGCAAGAGGAAGTTCTTATCATGTACAGCAGACCACTGCTTATATCCAGCAGGGAATTTTACATAAAGGATTTTCTATCATTGATTGTGCAAGTGTTTGCCCGACTTACTATGGACGTAAGAATAAGAAGGGTAGCGCGGTTGATATGATGAAGTATCAGCGTGACAATGCGGTTATGCAAGAGAAGGCAGTGCAGATGTCTGCAGAAGAATTGAAGGGAAAACTAGTTATCGGTGTATTGGCGCATACCAATTATCCGGAATTTACGGCAGAATATCAGAAATTGATTGACCGTTTAGGAAGGGAGGCTGAAGAGCGTGAGCGCGAAGGCAAGTAAACAGAGCAAAAAAATGGAAATTCGTCTGGCAGGCAGCGGCGGACAGGGAATAATCCTTGCAACCATTATTTTGGCAGAAGCCGCGTTGGAGGCCGGAAAATATACTGCACAGTCTCAGTCATATGGACCGGAGGCTCGTGGAGGTATGTGTAAGGCTGAGGTTTTGATTGACGAAGAACCGATTGGTTATACAAAAGTTGAGAATCCGACATTCCTGATGGCGTTGACCCAGCAGTCTTTGGAAAAATATGCGAAAACAGTCGACAAAGATTGTGTGATTCTGGTGGATTCTTCATTGAGCGTTCCGGATTATTTGGATCCGAAACAAGTGACAAAAGCACCGATTTTAGAGACGGCGGTTAAGGGCGTTGGAAAAGCATTTACCGCAAATATTGTGGCAGTTGCTGCAATTAACGCTTTACTGGGACTTGTTGAGTATAAAGATTTGCGTACGGCAGTTCTTTCTCATGTTCCGAAGGGAACAGAGGAAATCAATGAAAAAGCATTGAAATTAGGCGCAGAAATCATCAAAAATATCAAATAGAACATAAAGAAGTGTGAAGGGCAACAAATATGTTGCCCTTTGCGTGCGGAAAGGAAAAGTATGTACGAAGACAGAATTTTGAATGCTGCGGTTCTTGACAAAGTAATGAGTGCAGAGGAAGCGGCCAGCCTGATTAAAGAAAATATGAAATTAGGATTTTCCGGATTTACGTCAGCTGGATATGCTAAGAAAGTACCAACAGCCATTGCGAAGCAGGGGACAGCAAAAAATTTGACAGTAATTACAGGTGCCTCTACCGGAAAAGAATTGGATGGAGAATTGGCAAAGGCCGGATTGATGGGACGTCGTTATCCGTTTCAGTCAGATAAAGATAGTAGAAATAGTATCAATGCAGGTGATACAAAATATGCAGACATTCATCTAAGCGTGCTACCGAGAATGGTTCGCCAGGGGATTTTTGGTGAAATGGATTACACCATCGTGGAGTGTTGTATGATAACAGAAGAAGGTATTGTGCCAACATTAACTGTTGGTGCAACCAACGCGCTTGTGGAGCACTCTAAGAAGGTTATCGTAGAACTGAATACGGCGGTGCCAAAGGAAGTATATGGCATGCATGATATTATTTCGCCGGAGGAAGGGAAACCGATTGATATCTGTAAACCGTTGGATCGTGTGGGACTTACCTATATTCCATGTCCGGCTGAAAAAATTGCGGCGGTTGTTATCAATGATGAAGTGGGAGCAACACCGGTGTTTAAGGAACCGGACGAGGTGTCTGCTAAAATTGCAGAGCATATCGTATCCTTTTTAAAAGAAGAAGTGAAGAAAGGACGTTTGCCGGAAAACTTATATCCATTGCAGTCCGGTGTGGGGGCTGTGGCAAATGCAGTGCTGGCAGGACTATCCGGAGCTGGATTTAAACACTTATCCATGTATACTGAGGTGGGACAGGATTCGGCTGTGGACTTGATTCATGCCGGAATCATGGACAGCTTATCCGCTACAGCGGTATCTTTGTCAAAAGAGGGATTACAGAAATTTTATGATAACTTTGATAATGTAAAAGATAAGATTGTGTTGCGTCCACAGGATGTAAGCAATCATCCGGAAATGGTACGCCGCATGAACATCATTGCAATGAACACGGCAATTGAGGCGGATATTTATGGAAATGTAAACTCTACACATATCATTGGAACGAAGATGATGAATGGTGTGGGAGGATCCGGTGATTTTGCGAGAAACGCAGCGATTTCCATTTTTATGACACCATCCCTTGCGAAAGACGGCAAAATTTCCAGTATTGTGCCGATGGTTACGCATGTGGACAGTTGTGAGCATGACGTATGCGTGCTGGTGACGGAGCAGGGATTAGCAGACTTACGTGGACTTTCTCCAAAAGAGCGTGCAGAACTTATTATTGAAAAATGTGCGCATCCGTCCTATAAAGAAGAACTTCGAGAATATTTTAGACACGCACAGGAAGTGTCACAGAGTCAGCATACACCGCATGATTTGGCGCACTGCTTTGATATGCATCGGAGATTTTTGGAGACAGGCACCATGCAGAAGTAATAAGGAGCAACTATGAACATTTTATTTTTTCTAACACCAAAGGCGGAAGTTGCGTGTGTGGATGCGGATTCGACGCTTCGACAGACTCTTGAGAAGCTTGAAAATAGTGGCTTTGCTGCCTTGCCGATTATTAACAGGCAGGGGCGGTATATTGGCACAATCTCGGAAGGGGATTTATTGTGGTTTGTTAAGCATCATGCGGATCTGAATTTGCTTGACGCGGAGGATATTTTGCTAAATGAAGTGCCGCGCCGCAAGGATAATCAGGCTGTATCTGTTAACGAGGATATGGACAGCCTGTTTGAAAAAGTATATAACCAGAATTTTGTTCCGGTAACCGATGATGATGGCGTGTTTATAGGAATTGTAACACGAAAGGATATCATGCATCACATCTTAAAGCAGGTGAAAATGAACGTGTAGAGAGATTTTTCTATAAAAACACTTGACACGGATAGCAAAATGTAGGGCCGTTTTCTCTACCTCTTGTATTAAGAGATAGTGAAAGCGGCCCTTGTAATTTAGAAAAAACGGATAGCAAGGAGGCTGTACTTGATTTGCGATTTGTTTTATAATTATGAGAGAGACCATCCTATTGTGCAAAAAGGATTGTGAAATTCTCTTCATTGTAAAAGAGGACTTTAAACAACTTTTGTACGAGAACGAAGAATTATCAGTAGAAAGAGAGGATTTTTAATATGAAAAAGAGAATGGTGGCTTTGTTATGCATTATGGCAGTTATGACCACTGCAGTGTTTGTTGGCTGTGGTAAAGAGAAAAGCATAGATGCCAAGGAAACAAAGGAAAACGTGGTGAAGGAGGAACCGGCGCAGGAAACAGAAGTAAGAATTGCTGCATTAAAGGGACCTACCGCCATGGGAATGGTAAAATTAATGGATGACGCAGAAGATGGGAAAACAGAAACCAACAAGTATTCCTTTACGATTTCGGCTGCACCGGATGAGATAACGCCGTCTATTGTACAGGGCAATGTGGATATCGCAGCGGTTCCGGCAAACCTGGCAGCAGTTTTGGCGAAAAAGACAGAGGGTAAGGTGCAGGTAATGGCAATTAACACTCTGGGCGTGTTATATATTGTGGAAAATGGTGATACGGTAAAGGGAGTCGGTGATTTAAAGGGAAAAACCATCTATGCCAGCGGAAAAGGCGCAACGCCGGAATATGCCCTTAACTACATGTTGACAGCAAATGGCATCGACCCTGTAAAAGACGTGACTATTGAATACAAGTCGGAACATGCGGAGTGTGTAGCGGCACTGGCAAAGGATAAAAATGCAGTTGCAATGCTGCCACAGCCTTTTGTTACCGTTGCGCAGGCAGCCAATGAAAACATTCGGGTTGCCGTTGATATGACAAAGGAATGGGAAGAGGCAGCAAAAAAGGAAGGATCTTTTGCAAGCTTATGTACCGGAGTAGTGGTTGTAAGAAGTGAATTTGCAAAAAGCAATCCGCAAGCGGTAGCTCTTTTCTTAAAACAGTATCAGGCATCTGTCGAGTTCACAAATAAAAATGTGGAAGAAGCTGCCACACTCATTGAAAAATATGATATAGTAAAGGCACCGATTGCAAAGAAAGCAATTCCGTATTGCAATATTACTTATATTGACGGTGCAGACATGAAGGCAAAGCTGGGTGGCTATCTTGAGAACCTGTTTAACCAGAATCCTGCAGCCGTAGGTGGAGAGGTTCCTGGAGATGAATTCTATTACGTACAAGAGTAAAATAATAAAAGTAGGGGCAATCCTTTTTTGGATAGTCCTTTGGCAGTTGCTGGCAATGTATCTTCATTCTGATATATTGCTGGCATCGCCCATAAAAACGGCGCAGTGTTTAAAGGAGCTTATTTTTTTGCCGGATTATTGGCAAAGTATTGGATTTTCCTTTGCGAGAATAGGCTCCGGTTTTCTTTTGGCGCTGACGTTGGGGGTGATATTGGGAGCCCTTTCGTATATTTTTTTATGGCTAAGGGTAATGCTTGCCCCATTTGTATCTGTCATGAAAGCGATTCCGGTGGCTTCTTTTATCATCCTTATATTAATTTGGGTGCCGTCGAAGAATCTTTCCGTGGTTATTTCCTTTCTAATTGCCTTTCCAGTGGTATTTACCAACACTCTGATGGGGCTGACGGAAATGGATGAAAAAATGTTGGAAATGATGAAGGTATTTCATGTTCCTTTTGGGAAAAGAATCCGATACGTTTATGTGCCGCAGATGATTCCTTATTTTAAAAATGCCTGTTCGCTGGCGTTGGGGCTTTGCTGGAAATCAGGGATTGCCGCAGAGATAATCGGACTTCCTGTGGGCTCAATGGGAGAGCGGCTGTATCAGGCAAAGATTTACTTGAGTACACCGGAAATGTTTGCTTGGACCATTACGATTATCGTAATAAGCACTGCTTTTGAAAAAGTAATTATGATTCTTGTCAATGAGGTGATGAGCAGATTGGAGGGACGATAGTGGACATTGTAATAGACAATCTTTCCAAAAGTTTTCAAAGACAGAAGGTACTAGACGGATTTAGTCATGTTTTTAAAGAGGGAAGTACTACTTGCATCATGGGGAAATCCGGTTCGGGAAAGACTACACTGCTTTCCATTCTGATGGGATTAAGTCAGCCGGACTCCGGGAAGGTGACGGGATTATCGGAAGCAAAAGTAAGCGCGGTATTTCAGGAAAACCGGTTGTGCGAAAATTTGACAGCGGTATTAAATGTACAGATGATTGCCGGAGAACGTCATGAGAAGGATGAGATTATTGCGTGCTTTCAAAGAATCGGAATCGACGTTAACGATAAAAAAATTGTAAAAGAATATAGCGGTGGTATGAAACGAAGGGTGGCCATTGTGCGTGCGCTGATGGCAGAGTTTGACGTCTTAATTATGGATGAACCCTTAAAGGGGTTGGATGAGGAAACCAAAAGTGATGTCGTATCCCTGATAAAGGAATACACCAAAGGAAAAACCGTGATTATGGCTACCCATGATGGGGACGAGCCGGGACTTTTTCAGGCAGAGGTTCTTACTTTGTCGGGAAAAAGTGAGGGCATCGCACCGCATCCGGGGAGCGAAATAGAAAAAGACCGAACAAATCTGGGGCAGAGATAAAACACCGGCCTGAGGTTGCGCGGGGCTAGTCATCGTGTTATAATATCCGCGATAACAAAACAAGTTTTATAATAGAAGGAAGAAAATATGTGGATTGCGAACAATTGGAAAGATTACGAAGTAATTGATACGGATAACGGAGAGAAACTTGAGCGTTGGGGCGATTACCTTTTGGTTAGACCGGACCCACAGGTCTTGTGGAAGACGCAACGGCAACATAAGGGATGGAAAAAACCGAACGGACACTATCATAGAAGCAAGCAGGGTGGCGGAAGCTGGGAGTTTTTTGACTTGCCGGAGCAATGGTCCATTCAATATCGGGAGCTGACCTTTCAACTAAAACCCTTTAGCTTTAAACATACCGGCCTTTTTCCGGAGCAGGCGGTCAATTGGGATTGGTGTGCAGAAAAGATAAGAAGCGCCGGTCGTCCGGTGAAAGTGTTGAATTTATTCGCGTATACAGGTGGAGCTACCTTGTCGGCAGCAGCAGCGGGAGCGAGCGTAACCCACGTGGATGCGTCGAAAGGTATGGTTACATGGGCAAAAGAGAATGCGGTAAGCTCCGGATTGGCAGAGGCACCGATTCGCTGGCTGGTGGATGATTGCGTGAAATTTGTAGAGCGGGAAATCCGGCGTGGAAATAAGTACGATGGCATTATTATGGATCCGCCTTCTTATGGAAGAGGACCAAAAGGGGAGACTTGGAAGATTGAAGAGTCCATTTTTCCGTTTATTCAGCTATGTACGCAGATTCTTAGTGAGGACGCAATTTTCTTTCTGGTAAATTCCTATACAACCGGATTGCAGCCGGCGGTATTGACATACATGTTGTCAACGGCCTTGAAACCATTTGGCGGGCATGTGCATAGTGAAGAGATAGGACTTCCTGTTTCTTCAAACGGGTTGGTTTTGCCATGCGGCGCCAGCGGAAGATGGGAACCATAGGCGAAAAATAGACGCGAAAACAAGGGAAATGCAAGGTGAAAAAGATTGTATCTATAAAAGTACAATTATTTTAAAAAAACCCTTGCAACCCCAGTGTTTATCGTGTATACTCAATCTTGCTGTGACATAAGAGCGATGAAGCGTGAGGTTGCTATTCGAAAGAATAGGTTTTCCGTGGAGCAAATGTCAATTTTCTAAAAATGGCGACAAGTCACTGTACTTCATAAGAAACAGCTACAGATGTAGTAACGGAAACGAAGTGTGTAGATTTCACGATACACACGGGAGAGTGTACAGTCACCACTTGTTGTGCTTAGTATTAAAGTGCGAAAAGGAGGCGACTTTTTTTATGGCAAGTCAAGTAATGAGAATTACTCTCAAGGCGTATGAACATCAATTAGTAGATGCAAGCGCTAAGAAAATTATCGAAACTGTAAAGAAAACTGGAGCACAGGTGAGCGGACCGGTGCCACTTCCAACTAAGAAGGAAGTAGTTACCATTCTTCGTGCTGTTCACAAGTATAAAGATTCCAGAGAACAGTTTGAACAGAGAACTCATAAGAGACTTATCGATATCAATACACCAACCCAGAAGACGGTTGATGCATTATCCAGATTGGAAATGCCTGCAGGTGTTCACATTGATATCAAAATGAAAAACAAATAGGTAAAGTCCTGAATTGGTTTAGTATAGAAGTAACACTTACGTTCCACTTATACGACTGTTCTAGGATGAACGCCAATTGGCGTTCCGCTGTAGATTAACAGGAGGAAAAGAAATGAAGAAAGCAATTTTAGGAACCAAAGTCGGAATGACTCAGATCTTCAATGCAGAAGGCGTTTTAGTGCCGGTTACTGTATTAGAAGCAGGTCCATGCGTTGTAACTCAGGTTAAGACTGAAGAAAATGATGGATACAGCGCGGTTCAGGTTGCATTCGCTGACAAGAAAGCAAAAGTTGTCAACAAGGATGCTTCCGGAAAGAAAGAAATCAGAAACAGACATGGTGTTAACAAGGCTGAGGCTGGACACTTTGCAAAAGCTGGTGTTGGCAACAAGAGATTTGTTCGCGAATTCAGACTTGAGAATGCTAGTGAGTACAAACTTGCTGATGAAATTAAGGTTGATGTGTTCGCTGAAGGCGATAAGATTGACGCAACTGCAATTTCTAAAGGTAAAGGATTCCAGGGTGCTATCAAGAGATACGGACAGCACAGAGGACCTATGGCACATGGTTCTAAATTCCATCGTCATCAGGGTTCTAATGGTGCATGTAGTAGCCCATCTAAGGTATTCAAGGGTAAAGGAATGCCTGGACATATGGGTTCCGTAAAGGTAACTGTTCAGAATCTTGAAGTGGTTAGAGTAGATGCTGAGAAGAATCTTCTTTTAATCAAAGGATCTGTTCCGGGACCGAAGAAATCTTTAGTAACAATTCGTGAGTCTGTAAAGGCTTAGGTAGCACTGATAGGAAAGGAGGAACACACAGATGGCAAACGTATCTGTTTATAATATGAAAGGTGCCGAAGTTGGTAGCCTTGAACTTAACGATGCCGTATTTGGCGTTGAAGTAAATGAGCATCTTGTTCATATGGCAGTTGTGCAGCAGCTTGCAAACAACCGTCAGGGAACACAGAAAGCAAAAACACGTTCCGAAGTAAGCGGTGGCGGAAGAAAGCCATGGAAGCAGAAAGGAACCGGACACGCAAGACAGGGTTCTATCAGAGCTCCGCAGTGGACAGGTGGTGGAGTTGTATTCGCTCCAGTACCAAGAGATTATTCTTTCAAATTAAACAAGAAAGAAAAGAGAGCTGCTTTGAAGTCAGCATTAACCGACAAGGTTAACAATAACAAGTTCATCGTACTTGATGAGTTGAAGATGGGCGAAGTTAAGACAAAGAACTTCAAAGAAATGTTAAACAACTTAAAGGTGGAAGGCGCGTTGGTTGTTTTGAGCGACAACGACCAGAACCTTGTATTGTCTGCTAGAAATATTCCGGCAGTTAAGACAGCTCAGATTAACGAGTTGAACGTATATGACGTTATGAAATATAAGACAGTTGTTCTTGCAAAAGACGCTGTAGCTAAGATCGAGGAGGTGTATGCATAATGGCAGCAATTAAATATTATGATGTCATCCTCAAACCAGTTGTAACTGAAAAGAGTATGAATGCTATGAGCGAGAAGAAATACACTTTCCTTGTTCATCCGGAAGCAAATAAGACAATGATTAAGGAAGCAGTTGAGAAAATGTTCGATGGAACAAAGGTTGCTTCTGTAAACACCATGAATCTTGATGGAAAGAAAAAGAGACGTGGTATGGTAGTTGGTAAGACTGCTAAGACAAAGAAAGCTATCGTTCAGTTGACACAGGATAGCAAAGAAATCGAGATCTTCTCCGGACTATAAGGAGAAGCAGGGTATTAAGCGTGAGGACAACACGCGATAACGAAAACATTAGATTGAAAGGAGAACCACAATGGGAATTAAGACATATAACCCATATACACCTTCCAGAAGAAATATGACCGGTTCTGATTTCGCTGAAGTAACGAAAGTAGCTCCTGAGAAATCCCTTACTACTTCTTTAAAAAAGAATGCTGGTCGTAACAATCAGGGTAAAATCACTGTAAGACATCAGGGTGGTGGAAACAGAAGAAAATATAGAATCATTGACTTCAAGAGAAGAAAAGATTCCATTCCGGCAACCGTGCTCGGAATTGAATATGATCCAAACAGAACAGCAAATATCGCTTTAATCAGCTATGCAGATGGTGAGAAGGCATATATCCTTGCACCAGCTGGACTTAGTGTTGGCGATAAGCTTATGAATGGTCCGGAAGCTGAAATCAAAGTTGGTAATTGCTTACCACTTGAGAATATTCCGGTAGGTACTCAGGTACACAACATTGAGTTGTATGCAGGAAAAGGTGGACAGATGGTACGTTCCGCTGGTCTTGCAGCTCAGTTGATGGCTAAAGAAGGTAAATATGCAACCTTAAGACTTCCTTCAGGAGAAATGAGAATGGTTCCGCTTAACTGCCGTGCAACAGTCGGTGTTATTGGAAATGGTGACCATAACCTTGTTAAGATTGGTAAAGCAGGACGTAAACGCCACATGGGCATCCGCCCAACTGTACGTGGTTCTGTAATGAACCCGAATGACCATCCACACGGTGGTGGTGAAGGACGTGCACCAATCGGACGTTCTGGCCCATGTACTCCATGGGGTAAACCGGCACTTGGACTCAAGACAAGAAAGAAAAACAAGCAGTCTAATAAACTTATCGTTCGTCGTAGAAACGGTAAAGGCGCTAAATAAGGAGGAAGATTATGGCACGTTCATTAAAAAAAGGACCATTTGCAGACGCAAGCTTACTGAAAAAAGTAGACGCGATGAACGCTTCAGGCGACAAGTCCGTTATCAAGACATGGTCTCGCCGTTCTACTATTTTTCCTCAGATGGTTGGACACACAATTGCAGTGCATGATGGAAGAAAACATGTACCTGTATATGTAACAGAAGATATGGTTGGACATAAACTTGGTGAGTTTGTGGCAACAAGAACATACAGAGGACACGGAAAAGACGAAAAGAAATCCGGCGTTCGTCGTTAATAGATTTTGAAAGGAGGTTTTTAGCCATGGCAAAAGGACATAGAGCCCAAATTAAGAGAGAAAGAAATGCGAATAAGGATACAAGACCTAGCGCTAAGTTATCCTACGCAAGAATTCCTACTCAGAAAGCATGCTTCGTATTAGATGCTATCCGTGGTAAAGACGTTGAAACAGCACTTGGTATTTTGGCTTATAACCCAAGATATGCTTCCAGTGTTATAGAGAAATTATTAAAATCAGCTATCGCAAATGCAGAAAACAACAATGGTATGAAAGCTGAGAACCTTTACGTAGAAGAGTGCTACGCAAATAAAGGACCTACTATGAAGAGAGTAAAACCAAGAGCACAGGG
Source organism: Lachnospiraceae bacterium XBB1006 (assembly GCA_900115795.1). Lineage (GTDB taxonomy): Bacteria > Bacillota > Clostridia > Lachnospirales > Lachnospiraceae > XBB1006. Next base: position 16,246 of record FOXT01000013.1, read on the forward strand.
TAGAGCTTATAGAATCGAGAAGAGAATGAGCCACATCACTGTAGTGCTCAATGAACGATAAGGAGGGCAAACATGGGACAGAAAGTTAATCCTCATGGCTTAAGAGTCGGAGTAATTAAGGACTGGGACTCAAAATGGTATGCTGATGCTGAGTTTGCTGATTATTTAGTTGAAGACTATAACATCAGAACCTATCTCAAGAAGAAGTTATACAACGCTGGTGTTTCTAAGATTGAAATCGAGCGTACAACCGATAGAGTAAAAGTTATCCTTTACACAGCAAAACCTGGTGTAGTAATCGGAAAAGGTGGCGCTGAAATTGAAAAGGTAAGAGCAGAAGTACAGAAATTTACAAGCAAGAAGATTCTTGTTGATGTAAAAGAAGTTAAGAGACCAGACAAGGATGCTCAGTTAGTAGCTGAGAACATCGCTCATCAGTTAGAGGATCGTATCTCCTTCCGTAGAGCAATGAAATCTTGTATGGGTAGAAGTAGAAAGGCCGGAGCGCTTGGTATTAAAGCTGCATGTTCCGGACGTCTTGGTGGAGCAGATATGGCTCGTACAGAGTTCTATACCGATGGTACTATTCCACTTCAGACATTAAGAGCAGACATCGACTATGGATTCGCTGAAGCAGATACAACCTACGGCAAAGTTGGCGTTAAGGTTTGGATCTACAAGGGTGAAATCCTTCCAACAAAAGGCGCAAAGGAAGGGAGCGATAAATAATGTTAATGCCAAAGAGAGTAAAACGCCGTAAACAGTTCCGCGGAAGCATGACAGGTAAGGCGTTAAGAGGAAATAAAATCACTTATGGTGAGTACGGTATCGTGGCACTTGAGCCATGCTGGATTCGTAGTAACCAGATTGAGGCAGCCCGTATCGCTATGACTCGTCACGTAAAACGTGGTGGTAAAGTTTGGATTAAAATTTTCCCAGACAAACCAGTAACTGCAAAACCAGCTGAAACTCGTATGGGTTCCGGAAAGGGAACTTTGGAATACTGGGTAGCTGTAGTTAAGCCAGGACGTGTATTATTTGAGCTTGCTGGCGTTCCAGAGGAAGTTGCTCGTGAAGCACTTCGTCTTGCTACACACAAGTTACCATGTAAATGTAAAGTAGTTTCACGTGCAGACTTAGAAGGCGGTGAATCAAATGAAGAGTAGTAGATATATTGAAGATTTAAATACAAAGAATGTAGCTGAGTTAGAAGAAGCATTAGTTGCAGCAAAGAAGGAACTTTTCAATTTGAGATTCCAGAACGCTACTAACCAGCTTGATAACACTGGCAGAATCAAAGAAGTTAGAAGAAACATTGCTAGAATTCAGACTGTGATTTCTGCAAAGGCAAACGCTTAATAAGCCGATCCTAGAGAAAGGAGCAATTAAATCGTGGAAGAAAGAAATTTAAGAAAAACACGTGTTGGTAAAGTTGTTAGCAACAAGATGGATAAGACCATCGTTGTAGCTGTTGAAGACAATGTAAAACATGCTTTATACGGCAAAATCGTGAAGAAAACTTATAAACTGAAAGCGCATGACGAAGAGAACACCTGTAACATCGGTGACACCGTAAAGGTTATGGAAACAAGACCATTATCAAAGGATAAGAGATGGAGACTTGTGGAAGTCATGGAAAGAGTAAAATAATTAAAGGAGGCTACCCGCATGATTCAACAGGAAAGTAGATTGAAAGTAGCCGATAATACAGGAGCAAAAGAAATTCTTTGTATCCGTGTTATGGGTGGTTCAACTAGAAGATATGCGAATATCGGTGATATCATTACTGCTACGGTCAAAGATGCAACACCAGGCGGAGTTGTAAAGAAAGGTGACGTAGTAAAAGCAGTAGTAGTTCGTACTGTAAAAGGTGCACGTCGTAAAGACGGTTCATATATCAAATTTGATGAAAATGCAGCTGTCATTATTAAAGATGACAAGACCCCAAAAGGAACTCGTATTTTTGGACCAGTAGCTAGAGAGCTTCGTGACAAACAGTTTATGAAGATTGTTTCCCTGGCACCGGAAGTATTATAGGAGGAATAAAGGGAATGTTAAAGATTAAGAAGGGCGATACAGTTAAAGTTATCGCAGGAAAAGATAGAGATAAACAGGGAAAAGTAATCGCTGTTAATCAGAAGAATCACACAGTCCTGGTAGAGGGTGTTAACATGGTTAAGAAACACACCAAGCCAAGCATGGCAAACCAGGAAGGTGGAATCATCTCCCAGGAAGCTGCTCTTGATATTTCTAATGTAATGTTAGTACATGATGGAAAAGCTACCAGAGTAGGTTTCAAAATGGACGGAGATAAAAAAGTACGTTACGCTAAATCTACAGGCGATATTATTGACTAATTTTTGAGAGGAGGAAACATAAGTTGAGTAGACTGAAAGAAAACTATCAGAACGAAATTGTACCAGCAATGGTCAAAAAATTCGGATATAAAAACATTATGCAGGTACCGAAACTCGATAAAATTGTTATTAATATGGGTGTAGGTGAAGCAAAAGAAAATGCAAAATTATTAGAAGCAGCTATGGGCGACTTGGAGATCATCGCTGGTCAGAAACCAGTTGTTACCAGAGCAAAGAATTCCATCGCTAACTTTAAGTTAAGAGAGGGAATGGCAATTGGATGTAAAGTTACATTAAGAGGCGAGAAGATGTATGAATTTGCCGATCGTTTGATCAATCTTGCACTTCCTCGTGTACGTGACTTCCGTGGAGTAAATCCAAACGCATTTGATGGAAGAGGAAACTATGCACTTGGAATCAAAGAGCAGTTAATCTTCCCTGAAATTGAGTATGATAAGGTTGACAAAGTTAGAGGTATGGACGTAATTTTCGTTACAACTGCTAACACAGACGAAGAGGCTCGTGAACTTTTAACACAGTTCCATATGCCTTTTGCGAAATAATCAGGAGGGAATTTTATCATGGCAAAAACATCTATGAAAGTAAAGCAGCAGCGCAAACAGAAATTCTCTACCAGAGAATATAGTCGTTGCAGAATTTGTGGACGTCCACATGCTTATTTGAGAAAATACGGAATCTGTAGAGTTTGCTTCCGTGAATTAGCATACAAGGGTCAGATCCCAGGAGTTAAAAAGGCAAGCTGGTAAGAGTTGGCCAGTAACGAAAATTTAGGAGGAAAAATTAATGCATACAACAAGTGATCCAATTGCAGATATGCTTACAAGAATCCGTAATGCCAACACTGCAAAACATGATACAGTTGATGTACCTGCTTCTAAAATGAAAGTCGCAATTGCTGACATCCTTGTAAAAGAAGGATATATCGTGAAATATGACTTAATTGAAGATGGTACGTTCAAAACAATTCGCATCACCTTGAAATACGGTAGCGATAAGAATGAGAAGATCATTACAGGAATCAAGAGAATTTCTAAACCAGGTTTACGTGTATACGCTGGTAAAGATGAGTTACCTCGTGTTCTTGGTGGTTTGGGAATCGCTATCCTTTCTACAAATCATGGTGTTATCACTGACAAAGAAGCTCGCAAGCTTCAGGTTGGTGGAGAAGTATTAGCATTTGTTTGGTAATTTGTAACTTAGGTTACAAATTACCTTATAGAGTAGCATAGAAATAGGCGAAAGCCAATACAAGAATTAGGAGGTACGGGCATGTCACGTATAGGAAGAATGCCAATCGCAGTTCCAAGCGGAGTAACCGTTGAAATTGCAGAAAATAATCATGTGACTGTAAAAGGTCCTAAGGGAACTCTTGAGAGAACCCTTCCATCTGAAATGGAAATCAAATTGGATGGAACAGAAGTAACTGTTACAAGACCAAATGATTTGAAGAGAATGAAATCTTTGCACGGATTGACAAGAACTCTGATCAACAACATGGTAGTTGGTGTAACAGAAGGATACACAAAAGAGCTTATCGTAGACGGTGTTGGATACAGAGCAGCGAAATCCGGAAAAACACTAACATTAAACCTTGGATTTTCTCATCCGGTTGAAATGGAAGATCCAGAAGGCGTAGAATGTACTGTAGATGCAAATAAGATTACTGTAAAAGGTATCGATAAAGAAAAGGTTGGCCAATACGCAGCTGAAATCAGAGATAAGAGAAGACCTGAACCGTATAAAGGTAAAGGTATTCGTTACGCTGATGAAGTTATTAGACGTAAAGTTGGTAAGACTGGTAAGAAATAATTAAAGGAGTGGACAAGAAATGGTTAAAAAGAAATCTAGAACTTTAGTTCGTTTAGATAAACATAGAAGAGTACGTAATCGTTTCGCAGGTACAACTGAGAGACCACGTTTGGCTGTGTTTAGAAGTAATAATCATATGTATGCTCAGATTATTGATGACACAGTTGGAAATACCCTTTGCTCAGCTTCTACATTAGAGAAAGATTTGAAGCTTGAGAAAACTAATAACGTTGAAGCGGCTGCTGCGGTTGGAACAGCTGTTGCAAAGAAAGCTTTAGAAAAAGGGATTACAACGGTAGTTTTTGATAGAGGCGGCTTTAAATATGATGGAAAAATTAAAGCACTTGCTGAAGCAGCAAGAGAAGCTGGTTTAACATTCTAACAAGGAGGAAACGAGTACATGAAACGTACAATCATTGATACAAAACAGCTTGAACTCGAAGATAAAGTTGTATCTATCAAACGTGTTACGAAAGTTGTAAAAGGCGGAAATAACATGAGATTTACAGCTTTGGTCGTTGTTGGTGACAACAATGGTCACGTGGGCGTAGGCTTAGGAAAAGCAAAAGAAATTCCTGAAGCAATCCGTAAGGGTAAAGAAGACGCTATGAAGAATCTAATCTTCGTTAAGCTTGATGAGAATAATAGTATTACACATGACATTACCGGAAAACATACCGGAGCTAGTGTGTTATTAAAGAGAGCACCTCAAGGTACTGGAGTTATCGCTGGTGGTCCAGCTCGTGCCGTATGTGAGTTGGCCGGCATTAAGAACATTCGTACCAAATCTTTGGGATCTAACAACAAGCGTAACGTAGTACTGGCTACTATGGATGCGCTTCGCCAGTTGAAATCTCCTGAAGAAGTTGCAAAACTCCGCGGTAAATCTGTAGAAGAGATACTTGGTTAAGGAGGGAAAAAACATGGCTAAGACATTAAAAATTACACTTGTGAAATCTCCAATTGGAGCTGTACCAAAGAATAGAAAAACTGTTGAAGCTTTAGGACTTCACAAACTTCATCAGACGGTTGAAAAACCTGACAATGATGCTGTTCGTGGTATGATTCACCAGGTTAAACATTTAATCAAAGTAGAAGAGAACTAATCAATTTAGATAGGAGGTGTCAGAATGGAATTATCAAATTTAAGACCTGCAGCAGGTTCTAAACATAGTGATAACTTCAGAAGAGGACGTGGACACGGTTCAGGAAACGGAAAGACCGCTGGTAAAGGACACAAGGGACAGAAAGCTCGTTCCGGAGCTCCTAGACCAGGTTTTGAAGGTGGCCAGATGCCATTATTCAGACGTATTCCGAAGAGAGGATTTAAGAATAGAAATAGCTTAAACATCGTTGGAATCAATGTTTCTGCATTAGAAAGATTTGAAAATGGTTCTGAGGTTACAATCGAAGCGTTACTTGAGAGCGGAATCGTTAAAAATCCAAGAGATGGTGTTAAAATTCTTGGAAATGGAGAACTTACCAAAAAGCTTACAGTAAAGGCAAATGCATTCAGTGAAGGTGCAAAAGCAAAGATTGAGGCTGCTGGTGGAAATGTCGAGGTGATCTAATGTTAGAGACACTTCGGGGCGCGTTTAAAGTAAAAGAGTTAAGAGTAAAATTATTTTTTACATTTTGTATGTTAGTGGTAATCCGTGTAGGATCCCAGATTCCACTACCTGGAGTTGACGCTGAGTTGTTCCAGCAGTGGTTTGCAAACAATACAGGTGATTCTTTTGGATTTATGAATGCAATTACCGGTGGATCTTTTGAAAAGATGTCTGTATTTGCATTGAGTATCACGCCATACATTACTTCATCCATTATTATGCAGTTGTTAACAATTGCAATTCCTGCATTGAGCGAAATGCAGATGGATGGAGAAGAAGGTAGAAAGAAAATTGTTTCTATTACACGTTATGTGACTGTAGGGTTATCCCTGATAGAATCCATTGCTATGAGCATTGGATTCTCCAGAATGGGATATGTTACGGATGAGTCTCCGCTTACCTACGTAAGCATGGTTGTTGGTTTGACCGCTGGCTCTGCAGTCTTGATGTGGATTGGAGAACGTATTACGGAAAAAGGTGTTGGTAATGGTATTTCTATCGTATTGATTATCAATATCATTTCCAGAATTCCATCCGATATGATTTCCCTTTGGGATAAATTCGTAAATGGAAAGAATATTGGTAATGCAGTTGTTGCTGCAGTAATTATTCTTGCAGTTATTCTTGCTACAATTGTGTTGGTAGTAATTCTGCAGGAAGCAAAACGTACAATTCCTGTACAGTATTCAAAAAAGGTAGTTGGTAATAAGCAGGTTGGTGGACAGAGCTCCCAGATTCCGTTAAAGGTTAATACCGCGGGTGTTATTCCGGTAATCTTTGCTCAGTCTTTATTAACTACACCGGTTATTATCGCTTCTTTAATCGGTAAGTCCGAAGGTACTGGAATTGGACATAAGATTTTAAGAGGTTTAAGCCAGTCTAACTGGTGTAATCCAAACCAGCCGATTTACTCAATTGGCTTGGTAGTATACATTTTGCTTATCATCGCATTTGCTTACTTCTATACAGAAATTAGCTTTAACCCATTAGAGGTTGCTAATAACATGAAGAAGCAAGGTGGATTTATTCCGGGTATTAGACCTGGTAAACCAACTAGCGATTACCTTACAAACATGCTGAAATATATCGTATTTATTGGTGCGGTAGGTTTGGTTATTGTTTCGGTTATTCCAATCATTTTCAATGGTGTATTTAAGGCAGATGTTTCCTTTGGAGGAACATCCCTAATCATCATCGTAGGTGTTGTGGTTGAAACGTTAAACCAGATTGAATCTCAGATGCGTGTACGGAATTACAAAGGTTTCTTAAAAGATTAATGATGTTTAGATTGGGCGGGCTTTCGCCCGTCCGGTCTATAAAGTTGCACGAGTAGGTCGCCTACTCGATTTGTGTTATAGCGGTATTTTTTATGGAGGCAACATGAAGCTTATTATGTTAGGTGCTCCTGGGGCAGGAAAAGGCTCACAGGCAAAGGTGTTATCTGATAAGTATGGAATTCCACATATTTCAACTGGAGATATTTTCCGTGCGAACATCAAAGAGGGAACTGAGTTAGGCAAAAAAGCAAAAAAATATATGGATCAGGGACTTTTGGTTCCGGACGAATTAGTTTGCGATTTAGTAGTAGATAGAATAAAACAAAGTGACTGCGCAAATGGATTTATTTTGGATGGTTTTCCAAGAACAATTCCACAGGCGGAAAGCCTGGATGCAGCGCTTGATCAGATAGACGAGGCTATGGACTTCGCTATTGACCTTGAGGTCGCAGATGAAGTCATAGTTGACCGCATGGGCGGTCGTAGAGCCTGTCTGAAATGTGGTGCAACCTATCATTTGATAAACATGAAACCACAAAAAGATGGGATATGCGATCGATGTGGTGAAGCGCTTGTTTTGCGTGATGATGATAAACCAGAGACGGTCAAGAAACGTTTGACGGTATATCATGACCAGACAAAACCGCTCATAGAGTATTACAGAAAAAAAGGTATTTTAAAAGAATTTGATGGTACCAAGTTACCACAAGAGGTAACAAACGATATTATCAGAATGCTTGGAGAGTAGATATGGCAATTACGATTAAATCAGAAAGAGAAATTGAATTAATGAGAGAAGCGGGTGTCATTCTCGCCAAAGTTCACCAGGAGCTTGGCCATGAGCTAAAGGCAGGAATGTCAACGTTACAGGTGGATCGCCTGGGAGAGGAAATGATTCGTTCTTATGGATGCATTCCTTCTTTTAAGGGATATAACGGATATCCTGGAAGCGTTTGTGTGTCGATTAATGATGAAGTCGTACATGGGATTCCAAAGAAAAGCCGTATTATTAAAGAGGGAGATATCGTGAGTCTGGATATCGGAGTTATTCATAAGGGATACCAGTCCGATGCAGCAAGAACCCACGGTATCGGAGAGATTTCTGAAGAGGCTAAACTTTTGATAGAAAGAACGCGTCAAAGCTTCTTCGAAGGAATGAAATGTGCGCAGGCCGGTAGACATCTTGGAGAAGTATCAGCCGCCATTGGAACCTATGCAGAAAGCTTTGGATATGGCGTTGTTCGGGATTTGTGCGGACATGGAATCGGAACCAACATGCATGAGGATCCACAGATTCCAAATTATAAACCTCTGCGAAGAGGACCATTGCTGAAAGCAGGAATGACGCTTGCGATTGAGCCGATGATTGATATCGGAACATGGGAAGTGGAATGGTTGGATGATGATTGGACAGTAGTGACAGCGGATGGAAGTTTGTCCGCACACTATGAGAATACCATTCTTATTACAGAGAATGGTATGCCGGAGATTTTTACTCTTACAGAGGAAGAAATCGCTGAAGGAATTTATAAATTTTAAGTTAGAATGGCAGGAGGATAACAGATGTCAAAAGCAGATGTGATTGAAGTAGAAGGTGTGGTAGTTGAAAAACTCCCAAATGCATTCTTCAAAGTTGAGCTGGAAAACAAACATCAGATTCTGGCAACAATCAGTGGTAAGTTAAGAATGAATTTTATTCGTATTTTACCAGGTGATAAAGTTACAATTGAAATGTCCCCATATGATTTGACAAAAGGAAGAATCATTTGGAGAGATAAATAAAAAAACACTTGATTTCTAAGAAGTGTTATGTTACAATGCTATGTGGACGCTTTTGGAAACAAGACTGCCCGTATGTACGGGTGGGATAGTTTGTGGAAAGGAGGATTTGCTGTGAAGGTAAGATCATCAGTTAAACCAATTTGCGAGAAATGCAAAGTAATCAAGAGAAAAGGAAGCATCAGAATTATCTGTGAAAATCCTAAGCACAAACAGAGACAGGGCTAATATTATATTAGGCTTGTTTTTGTGGTGTAACAATTAATTCATTATGTGCGGCTGCCAATGGAGTGTATCTAGCCATTGGTTCATAATAAAACAGTGACAAAACACTGGTTGTGGACACTTTATACCGAGAGTGAAAGCGACAGCAAATGATATCAGAGAATCGTGTTCTGCCTGACACACATTTCAGGCCGGGGGACCGGAGCTGTCAGTAGTGGGAGACGGTTTTGCAACAGTTAATTAAGGAAAAAATTATGGAGGTGTAAACACACATGGCTCGTATTGCAGGTGTAGATTTACCAAGAGAAAAACGCGTAGAAATCGGCTTAACTTATATTTACGGAATTGGTAGAGTAAGTGCCACTAAGATTCTTGAAGCAGCAGGCGTTGATGCAGACGTACGTTGCAAGGATTTAACAGACGATGACGTTAAGAAGATCAGTGCTGTTATTGATGAAACATACACCGTTGAAGGTGATTTAAGACGTGAAATCGCTCTTAACATTAAGAGATTACAGGAAATTGGTTGCTATCGTGGAATCCGTCATAGAAAAGGACTTCCGGTACGTGGACAGCATACCAAGAACAATGCTAGAACCAGAAAAGGTCCTAGAAGAACAGTAGCTAACAAGAAGAAATAAGATTTGAAACATTGATTAAATATTAAGAAAGTAGGTTAGTTTAGATATGGCAAAACAGGTTGCAAAGAAAAATGCAAAACGTCGTGTAAAGAAAAACGTTGAACACGGACAGGCACATATTCAGGCATCTTTCAACAATACAATTGTAACAATTACAGATGCTCAGGGTAACGCTCTTTCATGGGCAAGTGCTGGTGGTCTTGGATTTAGAGGTTCAAGAAAATCTACTCCATATGCTGCACAGGTAGCAGCTGAGACAGCTACAAAGGCTGCACTCATTCATGGATTAAAGACTGTAGATGTAATGGTTAAAGGTCCTGGATCTGGAAGAGAAGCAGCAATCCGCGCACTTTCCGCTAGTGGATTAGATGTAGTAAGTATTAAGGATGTTACTCCGGTACCACATAACGGATGTCGTCCACCAAAACGTAGAAGAGTCTAATAAGGAGGAGATTGACAAATGGCAGTAAATAGAACTCCAGTTTTAAAAAGATGTAGATCCCTTGATTTGGATCCAATCGTTTTAGGATATAATAAGAAATCTAGAAGACAGTCTAACAGAGGAAATAGAAAAATCTCTGAGTATGGTCTTCAGTTGAGAGAAAAACAGAAAGCGAAATTCATTTATGGTGTTTTGGAAAAACCTTTCCACAACTACTATGAGAAAGCTGATAGACAGCCAGGAATGACAGGTCCTAACCTTATGATCCTGTTAGAGAGAAGATTAGATAACGTAATCTTCCGTCTTGGTTTCGCAAGAACAAGAAGAGAAGCAAGACAGATTGTAGACCACAAGCATGTTCTTGTAAATGGTAAGAAGGTTAATATTCCATCTTACTTAATCAAAGCCGGAGATGTGATCGAACTTACAGAGAAGGCTAAATCTTCCGTTAAATATAAAGACATCATCGAAGTAACAGGTGGAAGATTAGTTCCGGAATGGTTAGATGTTGACCAGGAAAACTTCAAGGCAACTGTAAAAGAGTTACCAAGCAGAGATGCAATTGATGTTCCTGTTGACGAAATGCTTATTGTCGAGTTATATTCTAAATAATAATTGGTAAGCAATAGAACTTAGAAGGAGGGACTTTGTAGTGTTCGATTTTGAAAAACCAAATATTGAAATCAGTGAGATTTCAGAAGATAAACGGTATGGCAGATTTGTAGTGGAACCGCTTGAAAGAGGATACGGTACTACTTTGGGAAATTCCCTTAGAAGAATTATGCTTTCTTCTTTGCCGGGTGCCGCAGTTACGCAGGTAAAGATTGAAGGAGTATTACACGAATTTAGTTCCATCCCAGGTGTTAAAGAAGATGTTACTGAAATCATTATGAACATCAAGAATTTGGCAATTAAAAACACCAGTTCATCCAATGAGCCGAAGGTTGCTTACATTGAGTTCGAAGGCGAAGGCGTAGTACGTGCAGGAGATATTCAGGTTGATTCTGAAGTTGAGATTATGAATCCGGACCTTGTAATTGCTACTTTGAATGGTGGCGCTGATTCCAGATTGTATATGGAATTGATTATCAACAAGGGACGTGGCTACATTAGCGCTGACAAGAACAAGACTGACGAAACACCGATTGGTGTGATTGCAGTGGATTCTATCTATACACCGGTAGATCGTGTAAACTTACAGGTTCAGAATACGCGTGTGGGACAGATGACAGATTATGATAAGTTGATTCTGGATGTGTTCACAAACGGAACACTTGCACCGGATGAAGCAGTTAGTCTTGCAGCTAAAGTATTATGTGAGCACTTAAACCTTTTTGTAGATCTTTCTGAGAATGCAAAGGCCGCTGAGGTCATGATAGAGCCGAAGGAAGATGGCAAGGAGAAAGTACTCGAGATGAACATCGACGAATTGGAATTATCAGTTCGTTCCTATAACTGCTTAAAGAGAGCAGGAATTAATACAGTTCAAGAACTTACGCAGAAGACACCAGACGATATGATGAAGGTTCGTAACCTTGGTCGTAAGTCGTTAGAGGAAGTTCTTGCAAAATTAAAAGAATTAGGATTACAGTTATCTCACGGTGATGAGTAATCAAGTGTATCTATGGTGGCTCATCCGGTAAGTCCGAATGGCGCGGATGGGTTAGAACATAGGTCGATTAATAACCATGTTTGGTATGTAAGTCCATAGGCGATGCCAGATCGAAAGAAAAATGGAGGAAATTTAAAATGGCAAAATATCGTAAGCTTGGCAGAACATCTGACCAGAGAAAAGCATTAATTAGAAATCAGGTAACAGCACTTCTTAACAATGGTAAGATTGTTACCACAGAAGCAAAAGCAAAAGAAATTCGTAAAGTAGCAGAAGGACTTATTGCTATGGCTGTAAAGGAAAGAGATAACTTTGAAGAAGTTACTGTTATGGCTAAGGTTGCTCGTAAAGATGCAAATGGTAAGAGAGTGAAAGAAGTTGTAGATGGTAAGAAAGTTACTGTTTATGATGAAGTAGAAAAGAAGATTAAAAAAGATATGCCTTCTCGTCTTCATGCAAGAAGAGAAATGTTGAAGGTTTTCTATCCGGTAAAGAATGTTCCAACACAGGCTGCTGGTAGAAAGAAGAATACAGTTGAAGTTGATATGTGTGAGAAGATGTTCTCTGAAATCGCTCCGAAGTATGCTAACCGTAACGGTGGATACACAAGAATTATCAAGATCGGTCAGCGTAAGGGTGATGGCGCTTTAGAAGTATTGCTTGAGTTGGTTTAATTAACTGAATGATATATATGTAAGGACGTTTGCGATGCAAACGTCCTTTTTTCGTAAAAAAGTAACCATCGGCACGGCGATGGTTACTTAAGAATCATAAGGCAGAGTCTTCGTCTTGCTTTACTAAAGTTAAAGAGAATTCAAATTGGGATCCTACACCGATTAAGGATTCCACGGAAATAGTCTCGTTATGTGCTTGTATGATTTCTTTTACGATGGATAGGCCAAGTCCTGTGCCGTTTCGATCTTTACCACGGGAAAGGTCTGTTTTGTAAAAGCGGTGCCAAATACTATGAATGGCTTCTTGCGGAATGCCAATTCCTTCATCGCGAATGGCAACGTATAGCTTTTCATCGCGCTCAACGGTTTCGATTGTGATGGTTGAATCGCGATAAGAGAACTTAATGGCATTGTCAAGCAGGTTATATATAACCTGTTGGATTTTGGATTTGTTCGCATGAACTATGGTTGTGTCCTCGTAAAGCAAAAGTGAAAGAGCGATGCCTTTTTTTTCGCATTGTACTTCGCAGGTGCGTGCGCAATCGATAATTACCTGGTTAATATTGAAATCTTCTTTTTCTAATACACTGCTCTGTGAACCTATACGGTTCAAATCCAGCAAATTATTTGTTAGGTTGGTTAGACGGTCAGCCTCATTGGAAATAATGCCTAAATACTTGTTGTGGCGTTCGAGCGGGATGGTTCCATCTAACATGGCCTGAATATAGCCACGAATGGATGTTAAAGGTGATTTGAAGTCATGGGAAACGTTGGATATAAATTTACGTTGCGCTTCCTCATGCGTATCCAATTTGTAGGCCATATCATTCATAACGGTACTAATGTACGAAATTTCATCGTTGCCGTTTATAATGGCTTTTGCCTTAAAGTTTTCGCGTTCAAATTCATCCGCTACTTTGCATAGCTGCTTCATGGGTTTAATGATTCTTGTAATCAAAACCCAAAAGACCACCGTGGAGGAGGCCATAATGATGAGCGCTGTCTGAAATGTCAGTCTGGTGGCATGTGAAATCAACTTGGCGCTGGAAGAACAAGGCTTGTGTAAAATAACATAGCCACATACATTATACTTAATCGTAATGGGCGCATAAACGCTTAAATGCTCATCTTGAAAGTAGGAATGAAAGGTTCCTAAATTATAAAAGGAATTGTTAAACATTTCCGTTACATCAAAATTACGGATGAAATTCGGCGCCGGGGTACGTTCGTCCAGGCTTACGCCGGTTACCTTGCCGGACGTGGAAACAACCCAGATATCGCTATTTAGGAACGTTGAGGCGTTTAATAAATATTCGTGAAGGTTTTCTTTTGTGATTTGCTCGTTAAAAAAACGGTATCCATAGCTTCCGGCAATGGACACCGCATTGGAATAAAGATTCTCGGCCTCGTCGGATTGTATTACCTGTCGCATATGTGAAAATGTATAGATTTTCAATGCGAAAAATGCGAGGAACAAGAAAATCACATAGCCAAAGAAAATCTTCGTCAGAAGTGTCTTTTTCATTGTGAACCTCTTTGTCGGGTTATCTTGTTTCAAATTTGTAGCCAATGCCCCATACGGTAGCTAACTTCCAGTCAGAAGTGTCTTTGATTTTCTCGCGAAGACGCTTTACATGGACATCGACGGTTCTGGTATCGCCAAGGTAATCATATCCCCAGATATTTTCAAGCAGCTGTTCGCGCGTAAATACCTGATTGGCAGAGGAACAAAGAAAGTAAAGTAGTTCCAGCTCCTTTGGCGGCATATCAATCTTGCTACCCTGGTAAGTAACGCTATAGTTGCTTAAGTTTACAGAAAGACCCGGAAATTCTACAACTTTAACGCTGCTATGATCATAGGACGGTTCTTCTGTAGTGTTAAAACGGCGCAAAACAGCTTTCACACGGGCTACTAATTCTTTGTTGTCAAATGGTTTTTCTATATAATCATCTGCCCCAAGCTCTAAACCAAGAACTTTGTCGAAAATCTCGCATTTAGCGGAAAGCATGATGATGGGAACGTTTGATTTTGTTCGTATTTCTCGGCAAACTTGATATCCGTCCATGCCCGGAAGCATTAAATCCAGCAGGATAAGATCCGGTTGATAGTTATCAAAGGCGGTAATAGCCTCTAATCCATCGTATACGCTTAGGGTATCAAAGCATTCTTTGTTTAAATACAATGAAATGAGCTCGGAAATATTCTCGTCGTCATCTACAATGAGTATCTTTTGTTTCAATGACATGGTATCCTCCTATTTGTTATTTAAACTCAGCTATAGTAACACCGGCATCACCTTCGCCAAACACACCGGCTCTATAGGATTTAATAATTTTTGATTTTTTTAAGTGATTGCATACTGCATTCCGTAACGCACCGGTACCTTTGCCATGGACAATACGAACCGATTCTAGATGTGCAAGGTAGGCATCGTCTAAATACTTATCAAGCGAGTAGAGCGCTTCGTCTACCGTCATACCAATCAAATTAATTTCCGAGCGAATCGAACTCGATTTTTGAAGCCCACTGGTGCGTACACCTCCGGATTTTCCCTTTTTTTTGGCTTGGGAAGGAGTTTCGTCTACAAGGCTTAAATCGGAAACATTTACCTGGGAACGCAAAATACCCATCTGCACAAAGAGATTTCCCTTGGCATCCGGTAAGGTATGCACAGTTCCGGTTAAATTCAGACTGTGAACTTTTACCATGTCGCCAATGTGAAGGGTAAGTGGTTTGGCGGATACAGGTTTTTCCGGGGAAGAAACCTTGAGGTTCTCAGCATTTTTCTTGATTTGTTCACGGACACGGGAACGTTTTGCTTCCATGTCCTGCAAGTTGGGAGATGCCTCCTGATAGCGGTTAAAGGCCATAATGGTACTATCCGCAATTTCTTTTGCCTGTGCAAGAATCTGGTTGGCTTCCTGGCTGGCGTCTTCAAGTAGACGGCGTCTCTTTTCCTGAATATCTTCCTGCTTCGCTTCTAATTGCTTCTTCAAGTCTGCTACTTCTTTCTCATGTTTCAGTGCAGCATTACGTGATTCTTCTAGGGCAACTCGTTTCTGCTCGAGATCGGTCAAAACATCTTCAAAGGTTTCAGTATCTTTATCTAAGCGTTTCTTTGCATCATCAATAATATAGGTTGGCAACCCTAGTTTGCCGGATATGGCAAATGCATTGCTTTTTCCGGGAACGCCAATTAACAACCGATAGGTTGGACTTAGCGTCGCCACGTCAAACTCGCAACAGGCATTTTCTACACGTGGTGTGGAAAGCGCAAAAATCTTAAGTTCCGCATAGTGTGTAGTGGCCATAATCTTAGCGCCGCGGTTCATTAAATCCCACAAGATGGAAATTGCCAGGGCAGCTCCCTCGGTAGGGTCGGTTCCGGCACAAAGTTCATCAAACAGAACAAGGGAATGATCGTTTGCTTTTTCTCCAATGGAAACGATGTTGGTCATATGGGAGCTAAAGGTACTTAAATTCTGCTCTATACTCTGTTCATCGCCTATATCTGCATACACCTCCTGAAAAAGAGAGAGTGTACTGCGATCGCCGGCGGGAATGTGTAAACCGGATTGTCCCATAAGCGTAAGAAGACCAACAGTCTTAAGCGCAACCGTCTTTCCGCCGGTATTCGGACCGGTAACAACCAACAAATCAAAATCATCCCCCAGGTGTATGTCCAAAGGAACAACTTTGTCTTGTGGCAAAAGGGGGTGACGTCCCTTGCGGATACGAATGGTGCCATCAAGGGTAAATTCCGGCATCATGGCATTCTGCTGTCGTGCAAGCATGCCGCGGGCAAAAATGAAATCCAATCGAATCAATATACGGATATTCTCGCGAAGCACCTCAACATGCTCTGCAACGGCATTGCTTAAAGTGGAGAGAATGACTTCGATTTCCTCTTGTTCTTTTAACTCAAGTTCCGTAAGTTCGTTATTAAGTTTCACAACTGCCATGGGCTCAATGAAATACGTGGAGCCGCTGCTGGACTGGTCATGCACCATGCCGGGCATTTGCCCTTTGGCGTCGGCACGCACCGGAAGACAGTAGCGCCCATTTCTCATTGTAATTACGTTATCTTGCAAAATGGTCTGGGTAGAAGATTGCGTCATCAGGGAGTTCAACTGCTGACGAACTTTCTCATTGGTACGACGGATGCTTTTTCGAATGGAAAACAAACGAGTGGAAGCATCGTCCGCAATTTCGTCTTCAGACAAAATGCAACGGCGTATTTCTGTATTTAAATCGGTCAGGGGCATAAGTGCATCAAACAGTGCGGTAAGGCAATCTCCTTCCTCTTCTGCCTTTTCGTTCCGCTGATAATTGACGGCACGTTTGGTTGTGTCTAACAGTGAGCAAATATGCAAAAGCTCAATGATGTTAAGTACCCCTCCGATTTCTAAACGTTTCATGGCGGAGCGTAGGTCATGAACGCCGGAAAAAGAAAGCGCTCCATGACGTAAAATACGGGAGAGTGCGGCAGAGGTTTCCTGTTGCATTTCCCGAATATGGGGAAGATCATAACTTGGTGTGAGACGACGACAATGATCCTTGCCGGATTCTGTTGCGGCGAACTCTACAAGTTGGTTAATAATCTTATCAAATTCTAATGTTTTTAATACTTTTTTATTCATATTTCTATTGTACCGCAAAAAAAGGCATTAGAAAAGACTTTCTTTTTCCTTTTGCTTGAAGTTTCCTAGGGTTTCGGCTTATAATAGTTAGGATAAGGAGAAGAGATATGGAAATACATTATAAGAGCAGACCCTGGAACTTTAAGAAGTTGCTGTATAAAGCGATGGTAATGCTGGTATGCGGTGCGGTGTTCGCTTTTACGGTGGTTGCGGTGTTTTATATGCTGAGAAGACCGTTGCGAAAGGCAATGGGGATTGACGATGATAATCGTATAGTTTTTCAGGTAGCAGGAACCGAAGCCGGTGAGGAGAGTGGAGAGACGGCAACCGTTAGGGAGGCATCTACCGTAGAGAATGCGGAGGCAAGTAGTGATTACTATGAAGCCGGTGTAAAAGCAAATCGTTTTTTGGTTGGTGTGAATGAAGTTTCCACAGAAGGATATGGAGGCAAACGTTCGTATAGTGATTATGGATATGGAATCATTATTGGCAAGACGAAAAAAACAGTCGTGGTGTTGTCTACACCGAATGCGGTGCGGGGGATGAATGCAACGCAGGTGACATTTTTTAATGGACAGACGGTAAGGGGAAATGTGTCAGCAACGGATACGGAAACAGGAATATCCATTATACGAGTTGAGCTGAAGCGATTAGATAAAGATACGCTACGGGGCTTGGAGGTTGCTAAGCTAGGCAAATCCTATGCACTAAAGCGTGGCAATTATGCTGCGGCCATCGGCAATCCTTTAGGAGACGTACGAAGCATTGTTGTAGGACAATTTACATCGGTAGGTGGAAAAACCCGTTTGACAGATCGGGAATATTCCTTGCTCGAAACGAATATATTGGGGAAGCGACATACGGCAGGATTTTTGGTAGATAAATCGTCTACCGTTATTGGAGTGATTACGCATCGGGAAGATGAAGACGGTGAGAATTACACAATTAAAGCGCTCGGAATCAGTGATTTGTCGGTTCTGACGGATGCCTTGTGCAATGGGAAGGAGCGTCCGTTTATTGGATTACAAATTAGTACAATCTCGACGGAAACGGCAAGGGCTTATGAAATTCCAAAGGGGGTATACGTAGAGTACGTATATCTGCGTTCGCCTGCTGTGGAAGCAGGAATACAAAAAGGGGATATTTTGGTATCGATTGGAAAAAGAGAAATACGATCCGCCAAATATTTTGCCGAGACGTTGGATCAGTTGAAGCCGGGGACAACGGTGAAGGTGCAATTTATGCGCTATACCAAAGGAAAATACAAGCGTATGTCCGCGGATGTTGTGATCGCGAAACGATAGAAGAAAGATGAGGAAGACTATGAAATTTATTGAAACATTGCGCGAGGGAGATCGTGTAAATGATATTTATTTGTGTAAGCAGAGAACGTCTGCAGTGACGAAGAATGGAAAACCGTACGATTCTTTGATTATCCAGGATAAGACAGGAACGTTAGATGCAAAGATATGGGATCCAAATTCCATGGGAATTGAAGATTGCGAAGCTCTTGATTATGTAGAAATCGGTGGCGAGGTAACCAGTTTTGCGGGAACCTTGCAAGTGAATGTGAAACGTGTGCGCCGCGTTCATGAAGGAGAGTACGATCCGAAGGATTATCTTCCGGTGAGTGATCAGGATTTAGGAGAGATGTATGAGCAGGTGAAGGCTTATATTGCGTCTATTCGGAATCCATTTTTACAGAAGCTTACCAGCCGGTTGCTGATTGAAAATGAGGCGCTTGCAAAGATATATCAGGAACATTCTGCTGCAAAAAGTGTGCATCATGGTTTCATTGGTGGTTTGATGGAGCATTCATTGAGTGTAACGAAGGTGTGCGACTTTTTCTCGAAGAACTACCCGTTGTTAAATCGGGATTTGTTAATTAGTGCGGCGCTTTTGCACGATATTGGAAAGGTGAAGGAGTTGTCAGCCTTTCCGTTAAATGACTACACGGATGAAGGAAATCTGTTGGGGCATATCATTATCGGAACGGAGATGATTTCCGATGCAGCACGCAATATTGAAGGATTTCCACCGGTTTTGGCGAATGAGTTAAAGCATTGCATTTTGGCGCATCATGGAGAACTGGAATTTGGTTCGCCAAAGAAACCGGCGCTAATGGAGGCGGTGGCCCTTAGTTTTGCAGACAATGTGGATGCGAAGATGGAAACGTTTAAGGAATTGTTATTGTCTCCAAAAGATGAAGCGAGTCAGTGGTTGGGATACAATCGATTATTTGAATCGAATATTCGTCGAACGACAGAGAGTTAAAGGAAAACAATATGAATAAAAATGATGTGGTTACAGTAACAATTGAAGATATGAGTCACAAGGGGGAGGGCATCGGCAAGGTAGATGGCTTCCCGCTTTTTGTGAAAGACGCGTTGATTGGTGATGTGGTAGAGGTGAAGGTGATTAAGCTTAAGCATACCTATGGTTATGGACGGCTTATGAAAGTATTGAGCGCTTCTTCTGAACGGGTGGAGGCACCCTGTCCGTTGCACAAGGCGTGTGGAGGATGCCAGATTCAGGCAATGGCGTATGCAGCGCAGCTGTCTTTTAAAGAGCGACTGGTCACGAATAATTTGATACGCATTGGCGGTTTTTCAGAGGAGATTGTGTCTAGTATGGAACCAATTGTTGGAATGGAGGAGCCGTATCGTTATCGTAACAAGGCGCAGTTTCCGGTAGGGGAAAAAGAGGGCGTGATTAAAATGGGTTTTTATGCCGGGCGAACACACGATATTATGGAGTGTGAGGACTGCCTACTAGGTGCAGAAGAGAATCAGCAGATTTTAGCGGTGATTAAGGAGTATATGTATGCAAATCACGTACATGCCTATGATGAGAAGACGGGGAAAGGCCTGGTGCGTCATATATTGATTCGAAAAGGGTTTTCCACAGGACAATGGTTGGTGTGTCTGGTTATCAACGGAAAATCCGTGCCGAAACCGGAGGTGCTTTGTGAAGCGTTGTTACATGCAGTGCCGGGAATCGTGTCAATTTCTGTTAGCGTGAATACATCACGGAATAACACCATTATGGGAGAAAGCTATCGAGTACTGTGGGGAGAACCTTACATGAAGGAACAACTCGGGGATGTGATGTATCGTATTAGCCCGCTTTCGTTTTTTCAGGTGAACCCAATTCAGACAAAAAAGTTGTATGAAAAGGTAATTGAATATGCACAGTTGACCGGGCGAGAGAACGTGTGGGATTTATATTGCGGAACAGGAAGTATTTCGTTGTTTTTGGCAAAAAAAGCAGCCCATGTGCATGGTGTAGAGATAATTGAGCCCGCGATTTTGGATGCGAGAGAAAATGCGAAAGAAAATGGAATTACCAATACCGAGTTTTTTGTCGGGAAAGCAGAGGATGTTTTTGCAGAACAGGTGCTTAGTAAAGAAAAGCTGGAACCGATTGATGTAGTGGTTGTAGACCCGCCAAGAAAGGGGTGCGATGAGAAGCTGCTGCAGACAATTTTGGCAATGAAGCCGACGCGTGTGGTGTATGTAAGCTGTGATAGCGCAACATTGGCAAGGGATTTGAAGATACTCTGTGAAACGGATTATAGGGTTAGGAAGTGGCAATGCTATGATCAATTTCCCCATACCGTACATGTGGAAAGTTGTGTGCTCCTTACGCGTATGAGCAATTAAAGGGGGAATTTTTACAGCTACAGCAGGTGAGAATCTCACCTGCTGTTTCCAAAAAATGAACAATGTGATCAGCATTCTTTTTTACAATTCAGACGTGAAAAGGTGACGGAGGTATATGGAAGCCTTCGCTCAAAGTACATAGATATGCCATCGGCGAGACCGGATTTCAGGTTGTCGGATTCCGATAAGGCAAATTTTGAGGAGTACATTAAGATTGCTAAGGAGAATGGAATTAGCGTGAGCTATACAGCAAATGCGTCATTTAACCGTTCTATAGATGAGTATGTATGTAAGAAAAATGAAATTTGTGATATACTTAAATACCTGGAAAGTGTAGGGGTAGATAGCATTATTGTCGCAAACCCTTTGCTTGTAGAAATGGTCGAGGAATATACCAATTTAAAAATCAAAATATCTACGATACAGGGAATTAACAGGCCAAGTGCCATCAAGTTTTGATAATCTGCTTAGTCATAAACAGTGTGATTATCGTTGTGAGGAATGCGGTTTTTGTGAAGCATCCTGGAAAAAGCTTCAAATAGAAGTATAAAGTAGGCGTTTGCCTAAAAAATGAAATGTTTAGAACTACGGGAGAGGACTTATGCTGGAAATAGATGCAAAGAGGCTGCCATTGGTGTCGGCGTATGATAACGATGGAAAAAGAAAACCATTTACGAGGTTTGACGTGGGAACAGTGACAATCGGTAACGATATTGTTGTGATTGCGGGCCCATGTAGCGTCGAGAGTGAGGAACAAATTATGACAGCAGCAAAGCAGGTTAAGGCTGCGGGAGCCAATATACTTCGAGGAGGCGCGTTTAAACCAAGGACCTCGCCATATGATTTTCAAGGGTTGGGGGAAGTTGGCCTCTCCTATTTAAAACAGGCAGGAATGGCTGTGGGAATGCCGATTATCACCGAGGTAGTAGATACAAGGGATGTCGCGTTTGTGGCTGAGCATGCAGATATATTACAGATCGGTGCGAGAAATATGCAAAATTTTACCCTCTTAACGGAGGTGGGAAAAAGCGGTAAGCCGGTTCTTTTAAAAAGAGGAATGGGCGCAACCATTGAGGAATGGCTGCATTGTGCGGAGTATATTGTAAAAGAAGGAAATCATAAGGTTATATTGTGTGAAAGAGGAATTCGTACCTTTGAAACCTATACGAGAAATACACTGGATTTAAGTGCGGTACCGGTTGCGAAAGAACTGACGCATCTCCCGGTGTTTGTGGATCCTTCCCATGCTCTGGGAAGAAAGGAACTGATAAAGCCAATGAGTCTTGCGGCGGTGTGTGCCGGCTGTGATGGTCTGATGATTGAGGTGCATCCGGAGCCGGAAAAAGCGCTTTCTGATGGTGCACAGCAGTTGACAGGGGGCGAGTTTGGAACGGTGATGAAAGCAATCAAAGAATGCAGAAACCTAATGACAAGCATGGAGGAGTGACATATGGCTATGTGCAATATGAAAAGGGTCGTTATAACCGGAACGGGAAGTACTTATTATATATGACAGGGGAATACTGGATCATTTTATTTATCTGAATTTGGAAGAACAGAAAATCGTGGAAGAAGAACTGGGAATTGCAAGGCAGCATGAAAATTACGTTCAAATTGGATGTGAAAGAGATTTTGAGGTAAAAATACAAAATCTTGTTCATATTATAGATACAAATGTTTTATAAAATAAAGTGATAAAATGTATACAGGAGGAATAAGACGTGGAAGAAAGAAATTTAGAGCAGTTGTTGTTGTTGCGGGCGCATAAGCTATTATTTTGGGGACATTTGGCTACCTCGTTTTTTATGGCGATGGGGTGTATGACCCAGCTAAGTCAGTCCGATTGGCCGGCATATGTAAGCATTGTTCCAATGATTTTGGACATTGTTGTATTTTTGGGTGGTATCCTGATGTACTTGAAATTCCATGGGAATATTATATATTCTAAGTACGTGGGCTATGGATACTTAGTTGTTTATGCTGCGGCACTACTGATGTCGGGAAACAATAATACGTATCCGTATATGATTCCCATTTTATTTGGAGTCATGATTACATTGGACATCCGTGGGACAAAAATGATAACCGGATGGTATTTGATTGTTAATATTTTGAAAGCAGTGTTGCTGATGACCAAGGTGGCAGAGACACCGAAAGTTATTGAGTATGTAATGCTGGAAATCATTATTACGGTTTTGGTTAGCATTTGCGTGATTCGTGGTATTTTAATGCTGAATGATTTCTTTCAGGAGTCTATCAGGGCGGCTTCAGAAGGAGCAAGACGAAATGCAGAGGTATCAGATAAGATTCGTGAAGTGGCCGGAGATGTAGAGGGTAAGATGGAGGACGTTACTACTTCGATTCGCAAAATTGAGGAAGCAACGGCGCAGATGAATGCATCGCTTAAGGGTATTTCGGATGGCATTTCGGATAATGCCAACGCAATTATGGAGCAGACGGATCAGACAAATTCCATTGCCCGAATTATTGAAGATACCAATGACAAGACAAAATCCATTATGGAAACAACCCAGAGCGCGCAAAGCAGCGTGGATTCCGGTACACATGCAATGGAGGATTTGTCACAGCATGTGGTGCGTGCCATTGAGTCCGGTGAGCAGATGAAGGTATCAGCAGAGAATTTGAGAAAACGTTCGGAGTCTGTGCGTGAGATTACAGACATGATTTTGAATATTTCTTCGCAAACGAATTTGCTTGCGTTAAATGCATCCATAGAAGCTGCCCGTGCAGGAGAGGCAGGGCGTGGATTTGCCGTTGTAGCAGATGAAATTCGTGAGCTTGCGGAGCAGACAAAATCGGCAACGGAGCAGATTACGGCTATTTTGGATCAATTGGCTGTGGATGCATCGGATGTGGTTAGTAAGGTAGATGAAAGCGTGGGTATCTCCAATTCACAGAGAGAATTGGCAGATAACGCAGCAGAACGGTTTGCGGATATAAAACAGAACGTTACGATGCTATTGGATGGAACAACCGAGATGTCAGGATTGATGGGACAGTTGGTAGACGCAAATCGCCTGATTGTGGATTCTGTTAGCACATTGTCAGCCAGCAGTCAACAGATTTCTGCAAGTACGCAGGAAGTGTCGGATAGCAGTGAAGATAATGTGGAAATGGTACGTCATTTTGCAGAAGTAATGGAGCAGATTAATAAACAGCTTTCTGTTTTACACCAGTCCTAGCAGGCGAGATATGGATTGAGAGTAAGAGTGCCTGATTTTTATAAGTCAGGCACTTTTTTTGGAGGAAAAAAGATGGAAGAGCCGAGAAAACCATTGCCGGTTGATGTGCCGGGGGTGGGGTATACTTTAAAGCATCGCTATGCGGTGGAGGCGCTGATTTCGCATTATTGCAAACAGGCAATTGGAAAGAAAGATGGCAATGGGGAACGTTTTACAGAGCAGGATTACCAACGAATGCTTTTTCGAGGAAAGTGCCATGATATGGACAAAATATTGTGCGGACTGTGCTATCCGCAATTGACAGCGGACTACTTGCATCGTCTGTTTGCCACGCACCATGAAGAGGGCCTGTTAGACATGGACCAGCGTTGCAAGTATGATTTTATGGAAATGATTTTTGATATGGAAAGTGCAAAATACACCAAACCGGATAAGTGGGGTGGAGGTGCCTATGCATATGCGACGCAATATAAGCAAAATATAATAGGTACGCTTCTTCCTTATTTTCAGCTATTTGGTCTTGATAAAGAGGATAGTGGGGTACTTGCAAGCATTAAGGAACAGGTAGAACATCCTTATTATGAGGAAGATTTACTCGACGCCATTACAACGTATCTGCACACAACGCATTTACACAGATTGAACGGTGTGGCGCGCTTGGATGACCGGGGATTTAAAGAACTGTTTGAGGAACCGGTACCATTTCGGCATCCGGCCACACAGAAAAAAGATGGAACCGTGTTTACACGTCCCTCGAAATTAACAGCGGCCTCTAAGAGCTTTCAAAACCGGGAAATGATGCGGGGAACGTATGAGGCGCAGTTGTTTGATATGGATGCGTTGTGCACAATTTTGCCGGAAGATATTGACAAGATAAATGAGAAAGCACTAGAATATTTAAAGATAATGGGTAGAGAACATCAGCGTTAAGGAGGAAGAAAAGGAGTATGAAACAGACAAGAAATTATATGGCGGCATTTTTTCTGCTAATTGCATTTGCTGCATTGCTACTTGCGGTGATTTCATTTGATGTAAGACCGATTGGACCGGAGGGTAGTAAAGTCGGGTTGGCATCGGTGAATGAGTTGGTAAGAGATTTGGTGGGAACAAACGATATGTGGTATCAGATAACAAAGTATTTGGGGTATCTGACACTGTGTATTCCATTGGTGTTTGCAGGGCTGGGGTGTAAGCAATTAATTAGCCGACGCAGTTTTGCGAAAGTCGATGGGGATTTGTATTTGTTGGCTGCTTTTTATGTATTGGTATTGGGAACCTATGCATTGTTTGAAAAAATGATTGTAAATTACCGCCCGGTGATTATGGATGAGGGCTTAGAGGCATCTTTTCCGTCCTCCCATACCATGTTGGTGATCGCGGTCATGGGAACGGCGGCGTATCAAGTGAGCCGTAGGGTGAAACAACAGACGGTGCGGCTGCTTTTGGAGGCATTGTGCGTGCTGCTTTTGGTGGTAATGGTGATAGGACGAATGCTTAGCGGTGTCCACTGGTTTACGGATATTGTGGCCGGAGTCATTTTGGCGGATGCCTATGTGATGTTGTATTTTGCAATTGCGCAGAGCATATGTACGCGAAAGAGGGATTGACTTTTTGAACGGATGATGGTAGCATTAAAAAGTTGATATAGTACGGAGGCGGATAGGTGCTGGTGTGCCTCGCGGTCTTCAAAACCGTTGTGGGGAGTTTGAAGCTTCCCGGGTGAGTTCGATTCTCACCCCCTTCGTTTCGGCAGGGCTTTGGCCCTGCCTTTTGTTTTTTTGGGGCGCTCACAGAGATAACAAAAGCATTGAAAATCTATCACTCCGATTACATATTTAGCTAGTAGAATGAAAGAAAATAGGAGGAGTGTAACCGATGGTATATACGATTTATTTTGATGTGAGTGCCGTCATTTTGATTCTTGTTTTGGCGACCTATTTTTTCATCACACAGAATATTAAAAATAAAGAAACCGTCATGTTTGCACATTTGCTTACGGCGACGCTTTTGGCTGCGATATTTGATATATTGTCGGCTTACTTAGGTGCGCAATATGGACAGATCCCTGCGGTTGTAAATTATTTTTGCGATGAAGTGTATCTGCTATCTGCAAATGGCATTACGTTCGCTTATTTCATTTATATTTATATTATTACAACCAAAAAGGAAAGTAGTATTTCTGCCTGGCAGTTTTTGGGAATTGGCGTTCCGTATTTATGCGTTGTGCTGTTGGTACTTACGTCACCCTTTAACCATGCAATATTCTTTTATGATAAAGGGCAGTATTGCCATGGGGAATATGCCATTGTCCTGTATCTGATTTCCTTTGGATATATTCTTCTGGCGCTGTTTCGGACGTTGCTTTTCCGAAAACTATTGGTGCGCGGACGTGTTATGTTTATTGTGGGTTACACAGTTATTATGCTGGCAGTTGTGATTTACCAGGGACTTAATCCTACGATGATGGTAGTGCAATATGGAGCGGCCATTTCCTGCCTGGTGATTTATTTTTCACTGGAGAATCCATCCGGCTATAAAGATCAGGAACTGGATTTATACAATGTGAAGGGATTTTGTGAAATCTACCGATACAACGTATATGCAGGGCGGCGATTTCAGATTCTGGCGGTTCAGATTGAGGGAATTGACGGTATTAGTTCTGTAATTGGTCTGGATGTGCAAAACGAACTGATGAAGGACGCGGTGGAGGAATTGGAGCGGATTAGCGGCTCGAAGCGCTGCTGCAGAATGTCAGAAGAAATGTTTTGCATTATTGCAAAAAAAACACCGGAAGAATGGGAGCTTGTGCGAAGCCAGATTGGAGAACGCTTCCGGAAACCGTTTTGGTACCGGGATATGCAGATTAATTTGCGGGCGCATATGTGTATGCTAGAAAAACCGGAGGAAATACCGAAGGCAGAGGATGCAATTGATATGATGCGGTTTGCGCTGCAGAAAGTGATGCGGGATTATGGAGAAAGTATAGGCGAGGCAGACACGGTTGAATTAAGCGAAGGACGGCGCGAGGCGTATGTGGTACAGGCGATGAAGCGGGCGCTTGAAAACCATGGTTTTTGTGTATATTATCAACCGATTTTCAGTGCAAAAGAAGGGCGCTACGTACGAGCAGAGGCATTGGTTCGCCTGTTTGATGAGGAACTTGGAATGATTCCGCCGGATGAGTTTATTCCGCTGGCAGAGCAGAAGGGGCTGATTACGGAGATTGGCGCCTACGTGTTTAGTGATGTATGCGCAATGCTGAAGAGGGAACGCATTTGGGAAAAAGGAATTGAACGTGTAGACGTGAACCTTTCCGGTATCCAGTGCATGCAGGAGAATTTGGCGGAACGTATGATTGATATTATGGATGCGTACCAGGTTCCGTATAAAGCAGTGAATTTTGAAATTACGGAAACGGCTGCGATTCTTTCGAAGACCACATTGAAGCGAAATATGGAAGTACTCTTGCAAAAGGGAGTTAATTTCGCCATGGACGATTATGGAAACGGGTATTCGAACACTATGACAATTATCGATAATCCGTTCTCGGATATCAAGATTGATAAAAGTATGCTGTGGTCAGCGATGGGAAACACATTGGCGATGCAGGCGTTAAAACATACGATCTACATGTTGCAGGATATGGGATTTGAGATTATTGTGGAAGGTGTGGAGAATGCAGAGATGTCGGCAATGCTGCAAAAACTGGGATGTACACTGCATCAAGGATTTTACTATGCAAAACCGCTGGCAGAAGCCGAGTTTATCGAGCTGGTTAAAACTTTATAAAATGGCAAAAACTTCTTCTTGCAAATGAATAATACGTGTATTATACTAATAGTAGTGTAAGAATGATGCCGAAATCATAGGAAGTTATCATTCCTCGTTTATCAATAATTCTTAAAAGAACGGCCTTGAAATGCATATCATTTCGAGGCTGTTTTGTGTAAAGGAGAAGGAAATCATGCAGAATAAGGAACAGGGGAGCAGTAAGGTGAAACGAATGGTGTTGGTTGCTATGTTGGGAGCAATCAGTGCAATTTTGATGTTTTTTGAGATTGTTATTCCATTTGTGCCGCCATTTATCAAATTTGATTTTTCGGAATTGCCCATTATTATTGCCGGATTTGTATTAGGACCGGTGGATGGCATTCTGACAATTGTTATTAAGCTGTTATTGAAGCTGGTGCTGAAGGGAACACAGACGGCAGGCGTAGGAGAACTTATGAATTTTTGCGTATCGGCCTTGTATATGCTGCCATCTGTTCTGATTTACCGTCGCATCCGTTCGAAGAAGGGAGCCGTGATTTCTATGGCAGTCGGAACGGTGAATGTGAGCATTATGGCAGTGCTGATTAATTATTTTATTATGTTCCCGGTATATGCATGGGCATTTCACATGCCAATGGAGGCATTGGTGAGCCAGGGAACGCAGGTGAATCCGAAGATTGATAGCTTGTTTACGATGATGGTATGGGCTGTGTTGCCGTTTAATCTTTTGAAATATACGGTGATTTCTGTGACCACATTTTTAGTATACAAGCGGTTGGCCGGATTCTTACGAAACACGATTTTGAAATAGGAAAGCAGAAGAATTATGAAGATAGTATTAGTTGCAATTAATACGAAATATATTCATTCTAATTTAGCAGTCTACGCCCTCTCGTCGTATGTAAGAGCGAAGGGGGAAACCGCGACGGTGTGTGAATACACCATAAATCATGACGCGGATGATATATTGCAGGATTTGTATCAGAAACGCCCGGATGTAGTGGCGTTTTCCTGCTATTTATGGAATTATGTATATATCAATGAGCTTACAAGAGAATTGAAACGGCTGTTGCCGACGTTGGATATTTGGCTTGGTGGTCCGGAAGTTAGTTACGAGGCAAGGAATCACTTGATGCAGCATCCGGAAATACGCGGAATTTTGTTGGGGGAAGGGGAAGAAACCTTCCTTCAATTATGTCAGTTTTATCATGGAAAGGGAAAACTGGCAGATATTGCAGGGATGATTTATCGGGAAGAAGACGCAATTTTGGAAACGCCGACACGACCATGCCTTGATTTGGATACGTTACCGTTTCCATACGAGAACTTAGAGGCGATGGAACACAAGATTCTTTACTATGAATCATCCCGTGGGTGTCCGTTTTCCTGTAGTTACTGCTTATCTTCCGTAGACCGGCATTTGCGATTTAAATCGCTACCGAAGGTATACGGGGAGTTACAGCAGTTTATCGATGCCAACGTGCCGCAGGTAAAATTTGTGGATCGAACGTATAATGCAAAAGTAGAGCATGCGCTGGCCATTTGGGAATTCATTAAGGAACACGATAATGGAATTACCAATTTTCATTTTGAAGTGGCAGCAGATATTTTACGACCTGAGGAAATTCAATGTTTGCAAGGATTGCGTCCGGGACTTGTACAGTTAGAAATTGGTGTGCAGTCCACCAACGAACAGACTATTCGCGAAATTCACCGCGTGATGGATTTAGAAAAAGTCCGACAGATTACCAAAACATTAAAGGCGGCAGGAAATATAAACCTGCATTTGGATTTGATTGCCGGATTGCCTTTTGAAACCTACCGGCGTTTTCAACAGTCTTTTGATGATTTGTATAAGATGCGTCCTCATCAGTTGCAGCTTGGATTTTTGAAAGTGCTGAAGGGATCGTATATGTATGAGCACGCTTTGGAATATGGAATTTTATACCATGAACGCCCGCCGTATGAAGTGATGCAAACGAAATGGATTACATATGATGAAATAATTTTGTTAAAGCAGGTGGAGCAAATGGTGGAGTGCTATTACAATAGCGGACAGTTTTCTACTATGTTGGGTGTGTACTTTTGCAGGGAAAAGCGTAGGGAAGGAGTGGAACGACCGTTTCAATTCTTTCGGAGGTTAGCGGATTATTATCTTGAAAAAGGACAAATGTCTGTATCGCAATCCCGATTGAAACGATATGAATTGTTGTTGGATTTTCTTGAGAGCATTGGAGAAGAGAGAGAATTGTATGAAGAAGCGGCGATGTATGACTTGTATTTGCGTGAGAACTTAAAAAGCCGACCTTCCTTTGCAAAAGAGACAGATGTACTCCTGCGTGAGTGGAAAAAGAAGTATGGAAAGACACGTCACCTTGAGCGTTTTTCCTATGATTTTTCCGAGGGAGAATTCTATGAATACGCGGATATGCCGAAGCAGGAACCGGTGCGCATTGAATTTTTTTACAACGAGCGGAACCCGGTTACCGGAAATGTTAGAACAAAGAGGATAGATGATGACGAAGCAGGAACGAATGATGGAAATCCTTCATCGCATGGATGAAGAATACGGAACGGAATTGATTTGCTATTTGAATCATGAAACACCATGGCAGTTGCTGATTGCGGTGATTTTAAGTGCACAGTGCACAGATGCGCGCGTAAACATTGTGACCAGGGAGCTGTTTGAAAAATATGATTCGCTAGAGAAATTTGCAAATGCGGATTTGAAAGAATTAGAGAACGATATTCATTCTACCGGGTTTTATCATAACAAGGCAGTTAATATCATTGCCTGTGCAAAACGGCTTGTGGAGGTTTATGGCGGACAGGTGCCGCGTGAACTTCCGGATTTGCTGAGTCTGGCCGGTGTAGGGAGAAAAACCGCGAATGTAATTCGTGGAAACATTTATCACGATCCAAGCATTGTGGTGGATACGCATGTAAAGCGAATTTCTAATCGGTGGGAGTTCACCAAAAACCAGGAACCTGAGAAGATAGAGCAGGATCTGATGAAACTTTTGCCAAAGGATCATTGGATATTATATAACATTCACGTAATTTCCCTTGGCAGAAGTTATTGTACGGCAAGAAAGCCGGATTGTGAGCATTGCTTCTTACGGGATATATGTATTTTTTATGCAAAACAAGCTTAAGGGTGGACTATTTTCGTTAGTTTTAGTATAATAGTATCCTTGGAGAGAGAATTTAATCGACCGGCTGATTCAATCAGGTGGTCGATACGGTATGCCTGATGCTTTTCAAGATAGAGGTAGGCCAGCATCACATAGTTTTCTGTAATGTCTGAGCCAATGCGAATGCCGTATTCCAGTACCATTTGAGCATCATCGGTATAACCGGCATCTAAGAGTTTTTTTCCAAAATCGCGTACTCGAATACACAAATCAGTGAAGTTCTGATCGTATTGAGAAAGGGTGCCGATGTTGGCAGCTCCATAAGCTAGTTTTAATTCGGTATTGGTGTAACCGTTCAAGTTGACGATGGGCTGGTCTTTTAGTGATAGAAGCGATTCCTTAAGGGAAACAAGTTCCGGTTCTGATACCGTAATCTCACATAAGGCATCGTCGATGGCGATGTAGTCAAGGGTGGACAAATCCTTGCAAGCGGTAGCATTTGCTTCGGTTTCCCTTGCCCAGAAGGCGTCGCGCTTGGCGCGATCCCGATTGCGAACGTTTCCGCCAAAGAAGTTAATAGTACTAACAATAAGGATGAAAAATGACAAGCATAGTAATGGCATGATAAGTAAGTCCTTTCTTTTTAATGTTGATAGGAGGTAAAACAATGAAACAGAAGACACGTCAGAGACTCGCAGGTGCAGTTGCAATCATTCTGATTCTGGCAATGATTTTGCCGCTTGTTTTAGCCGCTGTTGTATAACTAGTTTTACTATAGCGTGTTTGAGCAAGAGAGTCAACTGATTGTAATAAAGATAACGGAATAATCAAATGGAAGCAGGGAAGAAGAGAATGAAGAAGAATTGGAAGAAAATGGCAGCTATATTGGGAATTAGCTGCATTGTGATGGCAGCCGGAGTTGTAGGGCTGAGTGAGCATTTTGCCCATGCATCCGGAGACACCATTTTGGATGGTGTGTATGTTGGAACCTTGTCGGTAGGTGGTATGAATAGAGAGCAGGCGGCAGAGGCGATTTCACAGTATGCAGAAGCGATGATTGCGAAACCGGTTACCCTTATGGTGGGGGAGAAAACGGTGAACGTTATGGCAGATGAATTGGGATTGTCTTATTCCAGCGAGGAATTGGCGCAACAAGCATATAGTGTAGGCCATCTTGGAAACTTGATTCGTCGATACAAAGAACAGCAGGATCTAAAACATGAGCATGTTGTTGTAAAAGTGAGTTTTTCGATGGATGAAATGGCTGCCGGTGAGTATTTGAAAACGAACCGGGAGGCATTGGAACAGAAGACTATTAACAACGGCTTGAAAAGAGAGAATGGCCAGTTTGTTTTTGTGAAAGGTACTGCAGGACAGAAACTCCGGATGAAGAAAGCAATTGAGACATTAAAGAGTTATTTTGCAGAGGGAGTAGAGCAGGAGTTCGGTAGTGTAGAATTGCCAAGTAAGGAAGATTTACCAAAGGGAAATAAAGAGGAACTTGCCAAGGTTAAAGATGTTTTAGGAACTTATTCTACGAATTATGGAACATCGGCAGCAGGACGCTGTCAGAATGTTGAGAACGCGACATCTTTGATTAACGGAACCATTTTGTATCCGGGAGAGACGTTTTCGGTGCACGATACCATTTCACCGATTTCACTTGAGAACGGATATGCGTTAGCCGGTGCATATGAGAACGGTACGGTTGTTGAGAGCGTTGGTGGCGGTGTTTGCCAGGTGTCCAGCACCTTATATAACGCAGTTATCCGGGCAGAATTAGAGGTTGTGAAGCGTTTTCCGCATTCCATGGTTGTTCATTATGTTCAGCCATCCCAGGATGCAGCCATCGCAGGAGATTATAAGGATTTTCAGTTTAAGAACACCATGGATACACCGATTTATATTGATGGATATACGGTGAACCGTACAATTTACTTTACGGTGTATGGATGCGAGACAAGGGATGCGAATCGGGAAGTAAGCTTTGAAAGTGAGATTGTTTCTACCGATGAACCAAAGATGAAGTTTACTGCCAGTGACGAGCCAATTGGTTCCATTCATCAGATTCAGGAAGCCCACACCGGATACAAGGCAGTGTTATATAAAATTGTGAAGGTGAATGGAAAGGTAGAGAGCAAAGAAATCTTTAATCGAAGTACGTATTCGGCGTCGGCGCCGATTATTGCTGTTGGAACAAAGTCGGAATCAAAGGATGCTGTACAAGCGATTCGACAGGCTATCAGTAGCGGCGACTATGCTACGATTCGTGCTGCAGCAAGTCAGTGGAGTGATGCGGCGTTGGCCAAGAAAGAGAAGGACGACAAAAAGGACGACAAAAAGGACGGCAAGAAGGACGACAAGAAAGACAACAAGAAAGACGATAAGAAAGACGATAAGAAGGACGACAAAAAGGACGATAAGAAAGAAGAGGACTAGAAACATGCAGGTGGGCAAGGTACCGGAGAGTGTGTTAAAACGCTCTGTTCTAAAATCAATAAAGAAGAACCGGCAAGAGGTACTTTTGGGCGCTGCGGTTGGAGAGGACTGCACGGCGCTTAGAATTCCGGCAGGAGAAGTACTTGTGATGTCGACGGATCCCATTACCGGGACAGCGAAGGACATCGGAAGCCTTGCCATTCAAATAACGGCAAATGATTTAGCAAGCAGCGGGGCAGAACCTCTCGGGGTGATGCTTACGGTGCTTTTGCCGGATGGATGTGAGGAGGCTGTGCTAAAGGACATGATGCGTCAAATGCAGACGCATTGTGAAGCGCTAAAGATGCAGATTCTAGGAGGCCACACGGAGGTGACAAAGGTGGTAAATCAACCGGTAGTAAGTGTTACCGGTGTTGGAAAGGTAAAGGAAGGAGAGCTGGTTTCTACAGCAGGGGTGGAGCCCGGAATGGATATCCTTGTAACCAAGTGGATTGGATTAGAGGGAACCAGCATTTTGGCAAAAGAAAAAGAAGCGGAGCTTTTAAAACGATTTTCACCGGCTTTTCTCGATGGTGCAAAGGCATTTGATCAGTATCTTTCGGTAGTACCGGAGGGGATGATTGCCGGTAAGTTCGGAGTTGGTGCGATGCATGATGTGACAGAGGGCGGAATCTTTGGTGCTTTATGGGAGATTGCAGAGGCCTCCGGTGTGGGACTGGAAATTGAACTTTTAAAAATCCCCCTAAAGCAGGAAACGATAGAGATTTCTGAGTATTTCGGAATTAATCCCTATGGATTGATGTCATCTGGAAGTATGTTGATGGCAGCAAAGGATGGGAACGGATTGGTTTTGGAATTGGCAAAACATGGGATTGTGGCAACGATTATTGGAAAAGCAACAGCTGGTAATGATCGTGTATTGATAAATAATGACGAACGAAGATTTTTAGAACCGCCGAAAACAGACGAACTGTATAAGGCGTTGTAGGGTGAATATGGCAAATTTAAACATTGTATTATATGAGCCGGAGATTCCGTTTAATACGGGAGCTATCGGTAGAACGTGTGTGGCAACAGGGACGAAGCTGCATTTGATTGAACCATTGGGTTTTAAGATTGACGAAAAAAGTGTTAAGCGCGCGGGATTGGACTATTGGCCGCAGCTTGATGTTTCAACGTATATTAGCTATGAGGATTTTTTGGAGAAAAATCCGAATGCTAAAATATATATGGCAACGACCAAGGGAAAAAATGTGTATAGTGATGCACAGTTTGAACCGGATTGCTATATTATGTTTGGAAAAGAGAGTGCTGGAATTCCGGAGCGAATCCTGGCACATCATAAAGATGATTGTATTCGTATTCCGATGATTGGAGAGACAAGGTCATTAAACTTATCCAATTCGGTGGCGATTGTGCTTTATGAGGCGCTACGGCAGAATCATTTTGACCATATGAAATTGGAAGGGCAACTTACGAAGTACGACGATTACATAGAGTAGGAGAGAGGCATGAGTTTCATTAAAGCGGTGAAGCTGATTCATGAATATATCCATCGGGATGACGATGGTAATGTGGACCATATCGAGAAAGCCTTAGATGGGGTGGATTTGGAAATGGAACCCGGGGAGTTTGTTGCAATATTAGGTCATAACGGATCAGGAAAATCTACCTTGGCCAAACATTTGAATGCGATTTTGAATCCGACCGGAGGAACCTTGTATGTAAACGGCATGGATACTTCGGATGCACGTAATACGTGGGAAGTGCGTAAGAGTGCAGGAATGGTATTTCAGAACCCGGATAATCAGATTATTGCCGGAATGGTGGAAGAGGATGTGGGATTTGGTCCGGAGAATCTAGGCATTCCCACAGATGAGATATGGGAACGTGTTAAGACGAGTCTTTCGGCAGTTCATATGGAGAAATTTCGGAAACACTCGCCGAATAAGCTGTCCGGTGGACAGAAGCAGCGAGTAGCCATTGCCGGTGTGTTGGCTATGCAACCGGAATGCATCGTTTTAGATGAACCGACAGCGATGCTGGATCCCATGGGACGACGGGATGTCATTGATACGATTTATGAATTGAATCGTACGAAAGGGGTAACGGTTATTTTGATTACCCACTATATGGAAGAAGTTACAAAGGCGGATCGCGTTTTTGTTATGGATAAAGGACGTGTGGTGATGAAAGGGACTCCGCGCGAAATTTTTTCCCAGGTGGAAACATTGAAGAGCTACCAGTTGGATGTGCCGCAGATTACCTTGTTGGCACATGAGTTGAAGCAGTCTGGAATAGATATTCCGGATGGAATTCTTACGCGAGAAGAGCTAGTGGAGGCGTTATGTCACTTATCTTAAACCATGTGAATTATGTTTATGAACCGAATACACCAATGGAACGGATGGCGCTACGGGATATCAATCTAACCATAGAAGCGGGAGAGTTTGTTGGCATTATTGGGCATACGGGGTCAGGTAAGTCCACTTTGATCCAGCAATTAAACGGGCTTATGAAGCCTACGTACGGAGAAGTGTATTTTCACGGACGGGATATTTATGATGGCGATTTTTCTTTAAAGGAGTTGCGAAGTAAAGTTGGACTGGTTTTTCAATATCCGGAGTACCAGTTATTTGAAACAACTGTTTTTGAGGATGTGTGTTTTGGACCGAAGAACCTGGGGCTTTCAGAAAAAGAAGCAGGGCTTCGGGCTTTTGAGGCGTTGGAATATGTTAAGATTCCAAAGGAACTGTTTTATCAATCCCCATTTGAATTATCCGGTGGACAGAAACGACGTGTAGCCATTGCCGGTGTGTTGGCGATGCGACCGGAGGTCCTTATTTTAGATGAGCCAACAGCAGGACTGGATCCCCAGGGAAGAGAGGAGCTGCTGGGGGAATTACGACGACTGAACGAAGGTAAGGGAATGACCATTATTCTGGTTTCCCATAGCATGGAGGATGTGGCGAATTACGTCCAACGTCTGATAGTGATGGAGGATGGAGGGATTCGCTTTGATGGAACCCCAAAGGATGTGTTTGCACATTGCGATGAGTTAGAGGAACTTGGACTGATGGCTCCACAGGTTACTTATTTGATGCGGGAGTTGCAGGCGAAAGGATTTCCGGTAGAGGGAAATGTGACGACTGTTGATGAGGCAAAGAAATCAATTTTACGCGCCATTTCATGGCAGAACAGGATGAGACCATGTTAAGAGATATGACACTAGGACAATATTATCCGGGAAAATCCATACTTCACAGCTTAGATCCACGCGTGAAATTGCATGGAGCACTGGCTTTTATCGTATCCGTTTTTCTGTTTCATAGTTTTATCGGATTTGCAGTAGTGACAGCATTCCTGGTGGCGTGCATTCTTATGTCACGGGTACCGGTTCGCTACATGCTAAAAGGAATCAGACCGATTCTCATCATTTTGATTTTTACAGCAGTGCTGAATCTGTTTTGGACTCCGGGGGAACCAATCTGGCAATATAAGATTTTGAAGATTACCAGACAGGGTCTGCTAAACAGCGGCTATATGGTGGTACGCCTGGTATATTTGGTTGTGGGTACCTCCATTATGACATTGACGACCACACCTACGCGGTTAACGGATGGTATGGAAAAAAACTTGCGTTGGCTGAATTTCTTTAAGGTGCCGGTGCATGAAATTGCGATGATGATGTCCATTGCACTTCGTTTTGTACCGATTTTGCTGGAAGAAACGGATAAGATTATGAAAGCACAGATGGCGCGAGGTGCAGATTTTGAAACAGGAAATTTTTTTAAAAAGGCGAAAAATATGGTACCTTTGTTAGTGCCATTGTTTGTATCGGCATGGCGGCGAGCTTCCGATTTAGCGATGGCGATGGAGGCGCGATGCTATCGCGGCGGAAACGGTAGAACCAAGATGAAACCATTGATCTATAATCGGACAGATGTGTGCGCATTGGGGCTTTTGGTAATTTATTTAGTGGTATTGATTGTAATTAGGATAATAGTATGAAACGAGTAAAGTTAGTGGTGGCCTATGATGGTACCAATTATTGCGGCTGGCAAAAGCAGCCAAATGGAGTTACGGTAGAAGAAGAATTGAATAAGGCATTGACAGATTTGCTAAAAACGCCGGTAGAAGTCATTGGTGCAAGCCGTACGGATGCAGGGGTACACTCGCTTGGAAATGTGGCAATTTTTGACACAGATGCAAGAATGCCGGCTGAGAAGTTTTCTTATGCATTGAATCAAAGACTTCCCGAGGATATCCGGGTGCAGGATTCGTGTGAAGTGGATCCGGAATTTCATCCGCGCTACAGCGATAGCGAAAAGACCTATCAATATAAGATTTTGAATACAAAATTTCCACAGCCATTGCGGAGAAAGGATACATTTTTTTATTATCAAAATCTTGATGTAGAGAAAATGCAAAAGGCGTCCGGTTACTTTGTAGGAGAACATGATTTCAAATCGTTCTGTGCTGTGAATGCCCAGGTAAAGTCGACGGTACGAACGGTCTATGCTTGTTATGTGGAGAAAGTTGGGGATATTATTACAATAACCATTACCGGAAGTGGATTTCTCTATAACATGGTACGGATTATTGCCGGAACGCTGATTAAGGTAGGGAGCGGTGAGATTAAGCCGGAGCAGATTACCGATATTTTGTATGCAAAAAACAGAGAGGCTGCAGGACCGACTGCGCCGGCATGCGGGTTAACCATGTTGGGTATTGAATACTATGATGACTGGGAGATTCGTACGGAAGAAAAAAACAGTTGACATAAAGATAAAAGTGGGATATAATATATCAGTCTGAGTGTAGATGAGGTGCGCCCATTAGCCCCGGGAACACTTCAACATAGATTTTAGGAAGAATTTGTGAGAGTAGATAAATGGTTTCGGACATTTCCATTTAGATCGCGAAGTTTTCCTTGCTTTAGATTATTAAGGAGGATAACCAATGAAGACATTTATGGCCAATCCGGCAAAGATTGAAAGAAAATGGTATGTAGTAGACGCTACAGGATATACATTAGGACGCTTAGCATCTGAAGTAGCGAAGATTTTAAGAGGAAAGAATAAACCGGTATTCACTCCTCACGTTGACACAGGTGATTATGTAATTATCGTAAACGCTGATAAGATTAAAGTAACAGGTAAGAAATTAGATCAGAAGATTTACTATCATCACTCCGACTATGTAGGTGGTATGAAAGAGACTACATTGAAAGAAATGTTAGCAAAACATCCTGAAAGAGTACTTGAGTTTGCTGTTAAGGGAATGCTTCCAAAGGGACCTCTTGGAAGACAGATGTACAAGAAATTATTCGTATATGCTGGACCAGAACATAAACATGCAGCTCAGAAACCAGAGAGTTTAACATTTTAATTAGGAGGTAAGAACAGTGGCAACTACAAAGTTTTATGGAACAGGTAGAAGAAAGAGCTCTGTAGCAAGAGTATATTTAGTACCGGGAACCGGTAAAATCACAATCAATAAGAGAGATATTGATGAGTACTTAGGATTAGAGACATTGAAAGTTATCGTTCGTCAGCCATTAGTAGCAACTGACAACGCAGATAAATATGACGTTTTAGTAAACGTTAAGGGTGGTGGATACACTGGACAGGCTGGTGCTATCCGTCATGGTATCGCAAGAGCACTTCTTAAAGTTGATTCTGATGAGTTCAGACCAATCTTGAAGAAAGCTGGATACTTAACACGTGACCCACGTATGAAAGAGCGTAAGAAATACGGACTCAAAGCAGCACGTCGCGCTCCACAGTTCTCAAAGAGATAATGCGCGTAGCAATGAGCCATGCGCTTGTAAAAAAGACATCCCAGATGAATGCTTGCATTCAGGCTGGGATGTCTTTTTTTGCAAGCATACGGCGAATGCCGCGACAACGAGGGATGCGAAGCATTCCGAGTCTGTCGGCATGGCGTATATATAGCGCGACAGCGCGACATGAGCAAGACACGAAGTGTCTGCGAATGGCATCGCGTAATACGACGACTGTCGCGACTGAGATGGATGCGAAGCATTCCGAGTCTGTCGGCATGGCGTATATATAGCGCGACAGCGCGACATGAAATAGCCCGAAGGGCTATGAATGGCATCGCGAATAGAAGATTATTTACCTCAGAAACTCAGTGTTTTCGGGGTTTTATTTATGCCTAAAAGGTTATAAAAATAAATAAGAAAAGGCAAAAGAAAAGGACGGTATCTGCGTTTGACAGAATACCGTCCTTTAAATATATTATATACAAATGAGATTATGAACGTGTTTGCAGTTTGGCAATGAGAGCGTCCTTGAGGACTTTCGAGTAATTGATACCGAGATTCTCGCATGCAGTATTAAGCCATGCAGGAATGCTCAAAGTTTTTTTAACAGCCTTGTCATCGTATGCACGAGCGTATTCATCAAGGTTTACGCATACCATATTGACAAGAGCATGTTCGTCATCTTTTTCAACTGCCTCCAAAGCAGACGGAGCAGGAAGTGCATCACCATCACGCAAGGAGGTAAAGAGATATTGACCGCAAGCCTCTTGTGCCATAGCAAAGGCATCGGCAAGGCTATCTCCGTATGTGGCTAGGTCGTTAAGGTCGGGGAATATAACGGAATATTGTCCGTCATCCTCCGGATAGAATATAGCAGGATAAATATAGTTCATCTTGAATCTCCTTTCTTTTTTTTAGATGACAGGTCTCATTTGAGACCTGCCTGTTTGAGTATGGAGTTGACAACCCTTTGAGGAATGTCGCCCCGATGATTTGGGATAGTTACCTTTCCCGATTTGGTTGGATGCTTGTATTGATGATGCGAACCTTTCACATCTACGAGATACCATCCATCATCAAGGACTAGCTTTTCAATTTCTCGAAATCTCATTTGTATTGTTTCCTCCTTACAAGTATATAATATTACGTATTATACGTATTGTCAATGGTAAATACGTATAATACGTAAAAAATAAATTATAAAATCATTGTGAAATCAAGAGAGAAAATACATGTAACAAACTGGTAACTAACAGGTAACACACAGGTAACTGACAAACGATTGCCATAATTAAAACAATTCTCTCTCCGTAATATGTATTTAAGAAGATATGATATTAAAAATGTCTTTTATTGTCAATTGTAGTGAGGTATAATGATAAAAAGTACAAAGGGGATTTTTTATGAAATTACTTAAAACAAGTGATGAATTGATATCTCATATGAAAATAAAGGGAATCAGATTCGATATAGCAAAGGAAGAAGAGGCAAAGGTATTTCTTCAAAATAATAATTACTACATGAAACTGGCATCTTACAGAGCTAATTATGACAAGCGAAAAAGTAATGATGAGTACATAAATCTTGATTTTGCCTATTTGCAGGAATTGTCAACAATTGATATGCATTTGCGGTATTTAATTTTACAGATGTGTCTGGACGTTGAGCATGCTTTAAAAACTAGATTGCTAAAGGATATAGAGGATAATCCAGAAGAAGATGGATATGATATTATTAGAAGATTTGTTACAAAGTATGAGAGAAGTTGTCAAAACATACAGAAGCACAAATCTAGTGAATATTGCAGAGAATTGATAGAGAAGTACTATCCATATTTTCCTGCATGGGTATTTGTGGAATTAATATCTTTTGGAGATATGGTTAAGTTGTATGAATATTATATGGAGAGGTATCGAGGGCGTTTAAAGGATAGCGAGTTGTTGTATTCAATTAGGGATCTAAGAAACGCAACTGCGCATAGTAATTGTCTGATAAACAAACTACAAAAAGGAACAAACAAACCGTCTGTAAAAATAATAAAATTTGTTTCAAATATAGATGGAATAGGTGCATCTATGAGAAAGAGCAAATTGAGCAATAAGTTTTTGTATGATTTTGTTTCATTGCTTTATGTCTACAATGAATTTATCAATGTAGATGTTGTGAAAGAGAAAAGATTTAAGCAGATACAAGAATTTATAGATGGTCGTGCAGTAAAAAATAAAGAGTATTTTGATAAAAATGAATGTATAAAAACAGCATATCTCTTTGTAAAAAAAGTTGTTGACTATATAAATGAAGCATGTTAAGATAAGTACACGATTAAAAAATTTAATTTTTGTAGGGAATGGGTCTTTACTCGTTCCCGATTTTTTTATAAAGCAGTTTGGGTAACTTGAGAGATATTTCCAGTAACGAACATGTAACGGACAAAATGTATTAGAATGGCTTAAAATCAATATCGATCAGTATTTGGAAATGCACAGTAAAGATGTGTATTGGACCGGCTATCAACTTATATGAATCTATGGGGTTCGTGAAAAAAGAAAACGTGAATTTGCTGACAGCATATTGGCATACCTCGGAAACATCAACAAATGGACAACTCAAGTGGTGATTGAGTGCTCGTTTTATTGCGTGGTTTGGGCACTCAAGCACGAATTGATATACAATTTGCCTCTGATGAACTATACTCCATCTCAGATGTTGGCCACATCAATTTTGAGACTAAGAGGCGAAACAATGATTAAATATGAATATCACGGAGGCAATATAATGTTTAACATGAATAAGATCGGAAAGATAATTAAGGATGCAAGAACAAAGAAGAATATGACACAGTTGGAGCTTGCAGACAAGATGGGCGTAAGCTACCAGGCGGTTTCAAATTGGGAACGAGGCAACTCGATGCCGGATATCGCTAAAATCCCGGATCTGGCAAAAGAACTCGGACTGGAATTATCGGAACTTCTTGATGATAAAAACGGACAATTTGCTGCAGAGACAGTAAACAAGACGATATCTGAGCCTGATGCGGTCCTTTCTCCTAAGGAACTTGCAGAAGTGGCACCTATTCTTCCGCCCAAAGAACTAAAGGAAAAAACAGAAAAAACTGTCGGAAAGGAAAAGATTGCTCTTTCCGCACTGATTCCATTGGCACCATTTCTTGATGACGAATATTTGGATGAACTGATTAGGGGAACGGATGTATCCGATATGACCGGTTTGGTTGAATTAGCTCCTTATCTTTCTGATGATGCATTTATTGATATAGCTAACAGAACTGATATTACAGATATGAAAACCCTTATTGCGATTGCACCGTATTTGCCGGATGAGGCATTAACCGAATTTGCCGGTAAGATCGGAACTGCACGCATGGATGATCTGATCGAATTGGCACCATATCTTACAGACGAGGCGCTCGATGATATCACGAATCGATTGGTGGAAGCGGGAAAAGCGTCTGAGCTGATAGAGATAGCTCCTTACTTGACGGATGAGAGTATTCGCAAGATAGCAGATTATCTGCTTCATAATAAGGATATCGAAGGGCTTTCCAAGATCAAAGATTATCTGTGATTGCTTATAGCGGTAGTGTCTCATTTCCAACTGAGGCGTAAAATACAGGGCTTTAACGTGAAAAAGAAAGCATTGGTACGACTGGATATTAAGAAATAGTAAGGATAATCCCCGCTAGAGCGTAGGCTTTAGCGGGAATTTTATGTATGTGCAAATCCCATATAACAACAGCGGCTTGACATTAGCAATTAACTATGTTACAATCCACATTGAAATATAACTATTGAGGTAATTTAAGAATGATGTATTATAAGGTTTTTTAATTAGTAGCATAACGAGAAGGTAGTTACCTGCAATGCAGGTCTGTTTTTGTTACGCTTTTTTACTAATTAAAGATTGGAGAAAACCTTATGTTTCAATATTTTTTAAAGAACAAGAAAACACTCATTCTGTATCTAATATTAGCCCCGGCAATGGCCGTCACTTCAGTGCTGTTCGCAAGTTCATTAGAACCTCTTGTGACAGCGTCTACGAAGGGAAATCTCACAATGTTCCTGAAATATGTAACTATTTTTGTGCTTGCAGTTATGGCAGACACGCTTGTTTCCTATTGTCACAAAATATCCCGCGAAAATCTTAGAAAAGAGTTTCTTATTGGTCTGAAAAACGATCTTTTTGCAGGGATTATGAGCAAAAGTTTTCAAGAATACCGAAAAGAACCACCGTCTTATTATATATCCATAATGCAGAGAGATGTGAAAAAAGTCAGCACGGACTATTTTGACAGTGTTTGCGGCATATACAGAGTTTCTGTAAGTTTTATGGTAACCGTTGCAGCGATGTTAAGAATGAATCCGATTATATGCTTACTCAATGTGGCGATTGCACTTGGCTCGGTATTGATTCCTAAGATTTTTGAGAGGAAGCTTGCAGATAATTCCGAGGATGCATCAAAGTCCGCAGCAGAGTTTCAGAATGTCATATCGGATGCATTTATTGGTTTTCATACCATTAAGCTGTATTCTGTTTTTTCAAAAATCAGAAAACAGATAGAAGACAGGAATGCAAGATGCGAAGAGGCAGAGTGCAGCCTGATTAAGACAAACTATAGCGTTTCTTATATTTCTGAGGTATGTACCATGATAGGGTTTATGCTGACTATGATAATTAGCGCTTATTTTGCCTTTTTGGGAAAAATCACGGTTGGAGCGGTGATGGCTATTTCCCAGCTCATTGGATGCATTCTGGTTCCATTTGAGGAATTGCCGATTTTCATTACCAACCTGAAGGCTGTGAAGGTGGTTATTGATAAAGTGCAGAAATATACCAATGGAACGGTTCAGGAAACGAATGAGTGGGTGCAGAATATAACAGACTTTTCGTTACGTGCAGAGAATGTAGCCGTTGCTTTTGATGACAAAAAGGTTGTGCATGGCGTGAACGTTTTCTTTGAGCAAGGGAAGAAGTATGTGATTATGGGCGAAAGTGGATGTGGAAAATCCACATTGGTAAAGCTTTTTGTAAAAATGTCTGCCTGTGATGGCGGCAACGTCATGCTTGGAAAGCGCAATATTGCAGATATCTCTGACAACGAGCTGTACAGTGTGGTTAACTACATGCAGCAGGAGGTGTTTCTGTTCGATGATACGATTAAGAACAACATCACGTTATACAAAGAGTATTCGC
This sequence comes from Lachnospiraceae bacterium XBB1006, assembly GCA_900115795.1. GTDB lineage: Bacteria > Bacillota > Clostridia > Lachnospirales > Lachnospiraceae > XBB1006. The sequence continues at coordinate 60,539 of FOXT01000013.1, forward strand.
CGGAAGCAATTCAACATGCCATAGAGTGCGCAGGACTTAAGAATTATATCGGAGGTCTTGAGAATGGTCTGGAAACGAAGATTAATGGCAATGGATATAATCTCTCTGGTGGAGAAAAGCAGAGAATCGGTATTGCCCGGGCACTTTTGGCTGGTGCGAAGGTATTCATCCTGGATGAGATTACCTCGAATCTGGATGTGGCGACGGAGCGTTTTATCGAAGAACTGATTATGAAACTGGAAGGTGTGACGGTCATTATGATTACGCACCGGATGAACGAGGTAACACTTCGAAGTGCTGACGAAATACTCGTTATGAAGAATGGAACGGTTCATGAGAAGGGAAACTTTGAAACCCTCCTTGATGCAAAAGGATTGTTTTATGGATATAAGATGATTGCATCTTAAATTTGCTGTTGTCTATTTATATTGTTACCAAGGATGCATCGGGGCTGTTTTTTGTGGTTTTCCTTTTACTGAATTCGAGGCGCAGGGCTTTTTGGCTGAGGGAGAACAGGACATTCTAAAATGGAAAAAGAATATTACAGAAACAAGGGGTTGCCGTTTTGGCAACCCCTTAAAATAATGTGGTTTAGTCGTAAATAGCATAATCCAAATACAATTCGTATTTTTCAATGGAAACTTTTTTACCGTCAACGCGTAAAACAAATTCGTAATCAAGACTCTGACCGGGCAGTAAGCAAACCTCCATGCCGGTCATTTTGGTAAAATGATGCTGCTCGTCCCCAAGAACATTTCCGTCCTTGTCGCACATGAGCAGAGTATAACGAACAAAGTTCAGCTTTTTCTTGCCGGTGTTGGTTACGGTTACAAGCACTTTGCCATCTGCAGAAAGCTCGGTAGTAGCTTTTAAGAATTTACGACCATCGTGGTTTACAGTCTTTTTTACGCTGAGTTCTACATCCGTGTGGCTGGCAGGTGCATAGAAAGAGCCGTCCTTCATTGGATGTAAAAAACGTAAAACAACCGTTGATTTGGCAGAAACAAAATTGTTGTAATCAGAAGCTTTGTTAAGATACTGCTTCTGCTCATTGTAAAATTTCATTTTTCCGCTGATGTCTAAAGGATATGGATTTTCATTTGTGATAAAAGCGTAGGTGTAATCCTTTGATTCTTTGTAGGTTACTTTAAGGTGCTTCAGTGCAGCTTTCTCATCCACATCTACTTTTACGTTGCAGGTGTAGCTTTTTCCGGCAACCTTGGCAACGATTTTTGCTTTTCCTGGGACAATTCCCTTGACTACTCCCTTGGTGCTAACCGTTGCAACCGTTTTGTTTTTGGAGGACCAGGTAACCTTCTTGTTTGTACCTTTTACACTCAATTTTATTGTTTTACCGGTTTTTATCGTTGCTGAGGTTTGGCTTAATCTTATGCTCGCTGCAGCCTGCCCCGTGTGGGGTAAAAAGTTGCAAAGAAGCAAGCAACAAACCAAAGCAAGTGCGATTTGTTTTTCCCTTCTCATAGGATCTCCTTTCGAAATAGAATATATTATATGAAAAATATACCATAAAACATACAATTGTACAAGGTCACTGTTCCGATGGCTATATTGCTTGTTAGTACGAGAGGGAATCCGGTTTGTGGAATCAGTAAAAAGACAGGAAAAGCTAAGGGGCTTTGGATGTAGATACACCATGTATATTGTGGAGCGAGATAAGCAGCTTGTAGTGGCATATGCACCGAAATTTGCAGATGCTATGGAGAAATTAAAAGGATTTTCAGCGACTGAGATTGTTGAAACCCTATGCAGAGAATACCCTTTAAAAAGGATGCACCTCATGATATTTGATAGGGAACAGGTGCAGGAGTTTAAAGATGCAAGAACCTTAAGACAAGCGGATTATTCTGATTACGAGAATTTTTTTCGAGAGGCTAATCCCAAATCAAATCCGGAGGGATGGCTCTTTGAGTATTTTTGTGAAAAAGTGGAAAAGGGATTTTTTACCGGCTACTATAAAGATAATCGGTTAGTTAGTGTGTGCGATGCACCGGATATGCCGTTTATGGAAGGGCAAATTCAGCATACCGGAATCACAACACTGCCAGAAGAGCGGGGCAGGGGCTATGGAAAAAGAACAGCAGCTCTGGCAACCCACATTCTTTTAGAAAAAGATATCTGCCCGCAGTGGGAGTGTGATGAGAGTAACACACCATCCTTTTGTTTGGCAAAATCAATCGGTTATGAAGAATTTGGAACCGCCTATATTCTGGAGGACTAGTATATGAGGAAGTAGCCAAGATTTCCGGGCGGTGCATAAGGTGATGGATGGCGATTGGAATTCCGACCGCATCTATAAGGCATGGAAAGAAAAATCAATGATTTAGGGCTTGAAATATTAGGAAGGAAAAGATTGCGCTTTCCGCACTGATTCCATTGGCACCATTTCTTGATGACGAATATTTGGATGAACTGATTAGGGGAACGGATGTATCCGATATGACCGGTTTGGTTGAATTAGCTCCTTATCTTTCTGATGATGCACTTATTGATATAGCTAACAGAACTGATATTACAGATATGAAAACCCTTATAGCGATTGCACCGTATTTGCCGGATGAGGCATTAACTGAACTTGCCGGTAAAATCGGAACTGCACGCATAGATGATCTGATCGAATTGGCACCATATCTTACAGACGAGGCGCTCGATGATATCACGAATCGATTGGTGGAAGCGGGAAAAGCGTCTGGGCTGATAGAGATAGCTCCTTACTTGACGGATGAGAGTATTCGCAAGATAGCAGATTATCTGCTTCATAATAAGGATATCGAAGGGCTTTCCAAGATCAAAGATTATCTGTGATTGCTTATAGCGGTAGTGTCTCATTTCCAACTGAGGCGTAAAATACAGGGTTTTAACAGTGAAAAAGAAAGCTCTGTTGTCTACGAGGCCCCTTTTTCTGCAGTAACCGGAAATATTAATGAAACATTTGGTAGACGATTCTGGTTAGAGACACTTCCGTGGTTCGGCTCGGTATACAGGATTTGGGAGTTCCATGTACCGTTGATTTGTAGGAAAAATGAAACATTTTCGGTACATGGGATTTCCTAGGCGTATATAGCGAGGAATTTCCCTAAGTGGCGTGAAAACGTAGGTACATAGGATTTGAGAAATCTATGTACCGAGCACGCCCCAAAGCACCTGCTGGCGATCTTTTTGATTGTGTAGAAATATACTTTTTGTTAAGTTCTTTGCTGAAGGATGGAGAAAATTCCTTGGATTTTAAGAATAAATCTGAAGACAAAAGAGCACTTTTTCCGTTAGGATAACAAATTTTGCGGAATAGCGCCCTTGTGTTTTATTTGTCCAATGGGTAAAATAAGAAGTAGTGGTTTATAAAAAAGCACAGTGCCTATTCATAAAATTGGGGGAATGCAGGGATACTTTTGGTGGGGCGCAGGGCGTTAAGGCATTGCAAATGGTGTGGACTAGGTCAGGTCGGCGGAAAGTGTGAAAAGCGTAGTAGTTGTGGCGATACAGCTTTGGAAAGCAGGGTGCTGACTGGGGCGAGTCGGCGGTACTGTGAAAAGACTGCCTTTGCCGGCGATTTTTTCTGAAAAATCGCCGAGACATGTGATGGAAAAATGAAAACCACCGACGCCACCTTTGAACACACGCCATGTGAAACAGGATTGACACAAATGCCGACGAGTATGAAAGAAATCCACGGCGCGGTGTGAGCGTAGGACACACTTTCCGACGAGTCGCCAAAAGAAAATAGGCGTAGGACACAGTTTGGACAGCAATGTCGCCGATTCAGGTACTGGGGCAACTATAAAAATCACAACATAGCGCAAATGCGCAGGAAAAGTAGACAAGCAGTTGAAGGATTCATTGTCTTACCATAAAGTAAGCACTTCTCATGTGTGCTCCTTTTTTGTTTTGCGTATCATGCCAAGGTAAACTTATGAAAAAAGATACAATGAAGGCCTGCGAAAATTGTTCAGGATGCAGATTGTTTTTTTTTTTACAAATGCTACAATACCGTAGGTGAATTTAGTATTTATAAGGAGGAGAAGTTTTATGAAACGAAAACAATTCATTGCCGGTGCAATGGCATTGTTGTTTGCTTTGACACCAATACAGAGTGTACGCGCAGAAGGAGGCGTTGCTGTTGACGAAGCACATTTTCCGGACGACCGTTTTAGAGAATATGTAAGCTCAACATTTGATACAAACAATGATGGCGTGTTATCCGAGGATGAAATTAAGGAAGCAACGGATTTTTCATGTAGTAACATGGGCATTCGTAGCCTTGCTGGAATTGAGTATTTTACTGAGGCGAGGGATCTGGCCTGCGATTGGAATCAGTTAACGGAGCTTGATGTGAGCAAGAATAGGGAGTTGCATTGGCTGAGCTGCAATGATAATCAGTTGCCGAGGCTGGATGTGAGCGGATGTACAAAGCTGACGTGGCTAGATTGCAGTAATAATAAGTTAACGAAACTGGATGTGAGTGGATGTACACAACTGAAGTCGCTATATTGCTTTGGAAATAAATTAACGACGCTGATTGGGGCGGACAGAGTGGACTATGTGGACAACGAGGGCCATGGCTATGAGGACTACGAGGACCACGAGTCAACAGAGTCGGTTGATACATCAGCAAAGGTTGTAAAAGTTGATAAAGCTCATTTTCCGGACAGATATTTTAGAAAATATGTACATAAGTATTGTGATACAAACGGTGATGGCTGGTTATCTGAGCGTGAAATTGGAAAAATAACATCGGTATGTGTTGGATTCAACGGAATTTTTGAAGAATTTAGTATTGATCGGGAGTTTAGTGGACGGGTTAGTAATCTCGCTGGAATAGAATACTTTAAGGCGTTGCGGGGACTAGATTGTGGAGAAAATCATTTAACGAAACTGGACTTAAGCAAGAATACGAATTTGAGGGTGTTGGATTGTGGAAAAAATCATTTAACGAAACTGGATGTGAGCAGATGTACGAAGTTGAAGTATCTATTCTGCGGCGAAAATAAGTTGACGAAGTTGAATGTGAGTAAGAATATGCAGCTGAAACAGCTAGAGTGCAACGACAATAAGCTGACAAAGTTGAATGTGGGTAAGAAAACGAAGTTGGAGTGGCTAGATTGCGGTTATAATAAGTTAAGAAAGCTAGACGTGAGTGGTTGTAAGAGGCTGGAAAGTCTAATTTGCTGTGAAAATGAGTTAACGAAGCTAAAAGTACGAAAATGTACGAAATTGGGAGTGTTGGATTGCCGATGTAACAATTTAACGAAACTTGATTTGAGAGATAATAAGGAAATAGTTTTTATGCTTGGGCGTTCGGATTTCGAATATAATCCGCTGAGAAGAATCGACTTACCTAAAGGCAGTACTAAAGAAATATATCGTCGCACGTTTGCGTCTATTGGCGGTTATAGAGGGAAAAAGATGACTTTTACAGTAGCAACAAAGAAGGAGCAACAGAGGTTGATAAAAAGATTGCGTGGATTTCGTGGTAATGAGTATGCTTGTTTTCCTACGCTAGCAAAAGTTATAGTAAGAAAGAAGTAAGGAGAAAATTTATGAAACGAAAACAATTAGTTGCCGGTATACTGGCAGTACTTCTTGCCTTTACCCCAATACAGAGTGTAAGAGCAGAAGGTGGCATTGCCCTTGATACATCACATTTCCCGGATAAGATTTTTCGAGAATATGTAAGTAAGAAATTTGATACAGACAAAGATGGCATGTTATCTGAGATTGAAATAGATGACATAACAGCGGTTGATTGCTCCAATAAGGGCATTTCCAGTTTGGTTGGAATTGAACACTTTAGGTGGTTGAAGTCCTTAAACTGCAACAATAATAAGTTAACGAAACTAGATGTGAGCAAGAATATATGGTTAACTTCCCTGCGGTGCAAAGAAAATAAGTTAACGAAACTAAATGTGCGTAAGAATACGGATTTGTATAGATTATGTTGCCAAAAAAATAAAATAAGGAAGCTGGATGTAAGTAGGAATGAGAAGTTATATACTCTGTTCTGTCAAAAAAATAAGTTGACGAAGCTGGATTTGAGATGGAATAGTAAACTTCGTGTTTTGCGCGCCTATAAAAATAAGTTACGGAGAGTGGACCTGGCGAAAGGCAATGTAAGTGTTATGCATTTGGGAAGGACGACCTGGGGGCTCTTGCAACCAAAAGGCAAAGGAAAAAATCCGATTATTACGGTGGCGACCGAGGATGACCTGGTAACGGCAAATATGCACCGGAATTGGGCTTTTGCTTGGACAGTAAAATTTGTAATTAGGAAAAAGAAATAGCGAAAAAATGTCAAAGGCTCTGAGGGAGAAATCCTTCGGAGCCTTTGTGGTAGATGGTGATAGTATTGCAAAAATGCATTCTAAATGCTACAATGAACATATGTTCAGGAAAGAAACCATAAGTGTTCATTTACCAAATCGAAAACATAACCGCAGGGTCTATCGGAGAGCGAAGCGGAAGCTGGATACGGAAAGGACGTCTGGGCAGGCATTTACTTTGCCCTTGCTTTCGTGTTATACTATAGTTTATAGGACATTTGTCTTTTTAGATGCAAAAAGAAAAGGACACAACAATGGAAGCAACAGAAATACAGAGATATTTAAGTAGGGGAGAAGCTAAATGAACAATGGATTATTAGAGAGTAGAGATGAATATTTGCTTAGTAACTTTGAACGCGCACTAACAGGGGGAAGAATCGCGATTTATTCGCAGGCTGTGGTTCGTGCATCTAATGGTAAGGTGTGCGAGGAAGAACTGTTGGTAAGATGGGAAGATCCGGTTCTTGGTGTGCTTAATCCAAATGATTTTGTACCGGTTTTGGAAAGAAATGGGCTCGTAGAGCGTCTTGATTTATACATTGTTGAGAAGGCTCTTGAGAATATTAAGAAACAAGCCGATGTTGGGGTGAATATTGCAACGACGTCGATCAACATTTCGCTATTAGATTTTCAGAATCAGAATTTTGTAAAAGAAATAGAAAGCAGAGTCTGTGCTTCAAATATTCCCAAAAGCAAGATAGCCTTTGAATTGTCTGAAAGCACGGCACTTATCGATAATCATGAGACGGCTACTCAGCTGTTAAAACTTAAGAAATTTACGATGCACAACATGATGTAGAAGGAAAAACATATCATGAAGACAGAAAGATGTTCCGTGAGCTCTGCACGAAAGATAATATAATAAAGCAAATAGCTGAGGAGGGATTTTTTTCCATAACGTATAGAGCGGATGATGAAATGGGAATACGCTATGTAAACTTTAAGGCGGAAAGTAATAATAGGCAGATAATTATTGGAGTTAATAGTGTTGATAAACAAGTTAAGCTGCAACAGGCATTCAAGTTTTTGAAGGAAGAAAGAACTATTTTTTCCAGAATAGCAGCTCTTTCCGAAGATTTTTTTGCCATCTATACGGTTAATCTTGAAGATGATTCTTATACCGTGTATAAAACTGTTATGGGAGAACGGTTTATTGGTGAAAATGAAGGTGGGGATGAGTTCAAAGAGGACATCCGACAGGCGTTGGAAAAGCTGATTGAAGAATCTAAGATGAATAATAAAATCCAGATTGCAATAGGGCTTTGGAAGAAGCTTTTTGAATCTGCTATGAGTTAATTATCACCGAATAAAAAAGGCTATGATAAAATTTTTAGTTATTTTGATTCTTATGTAGAGTTTGAGGAGTTGATTTTTGCATCGGACTCATTTTACAGAGATCATACGTTGCATTGCCTATGGGTATATTTCCTGGGAGAGTATCTATACAGAAATCCGGAATTCTCCGAGTTATATAGATTAGAGCAGGAAACAAAGCAATCATATCGGCTGATGGAGGTGCTTACAGATAATCTCCAGGTCATTGAAGGAAATGATGCAAAAGTGTTAAAACAGGTATTAAAACTTGTTGATGATATGGAGCGCTTACAGGATTCTGTAAGATGCATTGCGGCCCTTACCCATGATTTGGGATACCCGCTTAAGAAAATCGGGAAAATCAATAAGGCAATGAATAAGGTACTTCCTTATTTTGCAATTAATAATTTTGAGAATTTCAGTTTTGAGTATGAGAATATTCAGCAGGAATTTGTGAATCAGTTTATTGATTTCATTTCGAGACAAACCATAGTGAATATTAAACCGAAGGATGATTTGTCGGAAGAAACTTTGCAATTACTGGAAAAATTAGTGGAAGACGGCGCCTACCATGGAAATGAGATTGCGATTTTCCTGGATACTATTCAGGCATTGTCAAAGGATGAAAAAGAACTGTTGATGGGAAGCTTTACGGTTGGAACGCTTTTCCATGCATCCTTTAGTCAGAAGGTTTCGTATTACAATGATTTCGAGGCTTACCAACATGGTATTATGAGTGCATTTCTTTTGATGAAGAACTTGCAGGCTTTTCAGGATATTGATTATTGCAGACCGGATTGGAGAACCCCGATGCCAGAAGCCAGAACGTTGTCTATGCACACTATTTTGTCATCCATTTCCAATCACACGTGTGACAGTTATCAGATTGAACAAATTGACGAGAATTCGTTTTTGACATTTGTGGATGAGCTAGAGGAGTTTTCCAGAATCTCCAGAGCAAGTCAGAACAGAGAGTATGTGGAGGAGTTCTGCGATACGGCATTAAGTATGAAGGATGGCTGGTTAAATACCGTCTTTGAATTCAATAATACGAATTTGGATAATTTGGATCCGGAAATTTCTTTTAAAGGAAGATGTAAGCGATTTTTATCACTTTTTGATATTTCGAACCTCGATGAGTACTTAAAGATTCGTGTAACGGTGGTAGGTAAGTTGCCTACGGACCAGAACGAGTATGTGCTTGAGATTGCGAAGAACTATGCAGATATCAGAATCAATGGAGAAAGCAAGTGCATTCCGAAGTATTTGAAGTCTACACAGTTTTTAACAAAAGAAGAATATGCACAGTGTGTATAGAAGCGTATGGGAAGTCCGAGTGACTTCCCTGTTTTTAATGACAGAATGTAAAATATATTTGACATTATGAAAAAATTATGTTACTTTAAAACTAACGAAAGAGAAAATGGAGGGGTTATAATGTCAAAGAAAAGAAAAGTTTTGTTGGGCGTGGCTACCGCATTCTCATGTGTGGTTATATTCTGGTTATCTCTCGTGCCGGATAAGGAGTATCAGGTGAAAATGGGTGAAGACGTAACTGTGAAAGACGCGAAAGCAGTGCCGGGATATTCGGAAAACATTTTGAATGTAGAGCGGGACGGAACGTATAAGGTTGTTTTTGATGGGCTAAACGATAGCATGCCCGGATTCTTAGCAGGCGTCAGCATTGTGGATGCGAATGGGAAGCAGGTGTATGCAAGCGCTGGGGGGAACGATTTCGAAGAATCAGAAGAAATAGAATTAAAAAAGGGAAAGTACCTGTGCCGAGTGGACTACCTTTGTAGTAGAGAGCAGTATGTGGCATATGCATCGGAAAAGAATATCGGGTTTGCCATCAACAAGGAGGAAGATTGCTATCGCGATGGAACTTGGGCGATGCACCTTACCATTCGTTTGGAAGAGGATTATTGGTTCAGGGGAATTGTTTTGGCAGTATGTTTGGGGGCAATGTTGGTTATGTGGTGGCGCAGTTCGGCGTCGTTGTCGGAGGCAGAAAAGCTGATAGTTGGAAAATATGATGAACGGCAAATTGCAGCCCAGGGAACAGCCTATAAATATGGTTATATTACGGTGACATTGTTAGGTATTATTTCTATCGTATTTTATAAGACGTGGTCAGAACATATTGAGATAACCGCACTAATTTGGGCGGACATTTTAATTGGTATTGCAGTGACCATAAGTATTCTTATTTGGAAAGATGCGTATTTTCGAATGAAAGAGAATAGAAATACGTATTTCATTTCCATGGGCTTGCTGTTAAGTATGAATGCAGCAACGGGAGTTTCCAAAGTAATGGACGGAACCATAGCAACGAAGGGAATTGTAACCTTGCAGGGAAGTCATCATATAATGGCAAGTGTTTTGTTTGCGTATGCAATGTTGTTGTTATTGGCGAAGGTTATAAAAGAGCGAAAGGAAGCACGCGATGAAGAATCTGAAGATGAAAGCAGCCAGAGCACTATGTGATATGTCACAGCAGGAATTGGCGGATAAGGTAGGTGTCTCGCGGCAGACTATCAATGCGATAGAAAAAGGAGATTATAATCCAACCATTAAATTGTGCATAGCGATTTGCAAGGCGCTCGGTAAGACGTTGGATGAATTGTTTTGGGAAGAATAAATGACAATAGGGCTGTCAAAGGCAGCCCTATTGTTATATACAAAAATAGTGTTTGAGTGAGTCAATATTTTTTAAGGCTTCCCTACGGCCCAAATCGTAAACCCGCTGAAGTTCTTGGGGATTTTTTTCAGTAGCGCCGATTTGGAGTGGTGCGGCAGGACGAATTACAAACACGGCGCCGGAATCTTCTTTTGCCGCAATGTATTCTTTTTCCGCATTGTACATAAGGTGGCGGTTCGCCATGGTTTCGACCATATGTGGATAGTGACGCAGCTTCATGCGAATAAGGCCCATGTGCTTCTGCGGTTGTTTGCGATAATCGGCAGGTTGGGTTTCGATAACCAGAATCTTGTCACAGTTTTGCTGCTCCATAAATTGTAAGGGGATGGAATCGGACATTCCCCCGTCTAAATAAAGGCGCCCGTCAATTTTTACAGGGCGGGAAACGACTGGCATAGAAGCCGAAGCGCGAATCCATTGAATGTCGATGCCGTTAGGGGTATCATCCGGGTGATTGCAGAGATGATAAACGGGTTTGCCGGTATCTAAATCCGTTGCCACGCAGAAAAAATCCATGGGATTATTGTAAAAAGTGTGAGTATCCCAAACATCCAAGTCGTAAGGCAGGGTGCGATAACAAAATGCGACGTTGTAAATATCGCCTGTTGTTAGAAGTGAATGTATACTGGCATAACGTTTATCGCCACAATAACGTTTGTTGTAACGAAGGGCACGACCAATTTGTTTTGATTTGATGTTGATACCGAAGGTCGCGCCAGCAGAAACGCCAACGGCACTGTCAAAATCGATTGCATGTTCCATAAGTACATCCAGCACGCCACAAGTGAACAATCCACGCATGGCACCGCCCTCCATAACCAATCCTTTTTTCATAAAGTGTAAAATCCTTTCAATAATGCTAGAAAGATTGTAACATTTCTAAAGGTAAAATACTAGTGTGGAAAAATAATTCAAATATTATCCATTGACATGAATAATTTGAAAACGTATAATTCAGATAAAATAATTAATGTACAAGGAGGCTTACAGATGAAAAAATTTTTGGCGGCTATGTTGGCTGCAACAATGATGATTACAGCTTGTCCAACACATGTGGTGATGGCCACGCGGCGTGGATTGAGTCAGAAAATTGCAGGGATCACTGCAAAGGCTAACGTGGATAACGGTTATTATGAGGTGGATTATTCGTGGAAGGCGGTAAAAGGTGCAAAATATCAATATCGCTATAAGCTGGCTGATTCCTCTTTTTACGGTAAAATTGAAGAAACCACCAAGGCAAAGGCTGCGGTTGATCTTGGCACTTACAGTGATGTTACGTTTCAGGTGCGTGCGTATAAAACCGTCAATGGCGTGAAACATTATAGCGTGTGGACATCGAAAAGAATAAAAGAGACCGCGTTGGATAAGATGTTTGAAAAAGCCAGAGGTATGGAGAATGGCTATATTAAGGGAGGAATTACCTATCAGTATGGACTGAAAGCGGAAGATCCGACGAATCCGGATTGTGACCTTACGATTGCAGTTTTTTCAAATGGCATGATACAGACCGGCGAGATTGCGTATATCGTCTACAAGAATGGAAAGATTGATTCCTATGGAATGTTTGAGACAGAGATTAAGACGTTGCCAAATAGTGAAGAGGGTTACGTGGAGATTAAGGTTCCGGAGCAGGGCGAGGATCGACCGGCCTATACGGTTGGATATTATGTGAGTGCAGATTTTTCCAAGAATCTGGTTGTTACAGAAGATGGTAAATTTGTAGTGGCAAAAGAGATTTCGCTTGAGAAGGCGTGGGAGCTGCAGCAGGAAACCGGTTATGATATGCCGGGAGAAGATTCTACAGAGAAGCTGGCGAAGAAAGCGTTGGTGAGCAAGGCCAAGAGTTTGGCAAAGAAGGAAGAAAAAGGATTACCGATTCTGTATGGTTTGCGTGATGTGGACAAAGACGGATTTGTAGAATTATTCTATGTGCGGGGATATAATCGCATGCAGATTGAGGTGTATCGCTACGACGACAAGCAGTCTAAAGTGATGCTTGTGAAAAAGACAAATGGAAAGAAAACACTGGATGGTGTGAGCAGCATTTTTGCACACAACGGTGAAATCGTTGTAGAAGCGTCAAATTCTGCCTATGATGGTGAGATTGCGGCATATCGCATTAATGAAAGTGGAAAGTTACAGACGGTTACCAAATATAAGTATAACTATTTAACGAAGAAATATTCAAAAGACGGAAAAACGATTAAAAAAGCAACATTAGAGAAATATCGTAACGAGGTTAGTAAGTACTCTGTGATTGATATTTCGAAGAGGATTAAACATGATTAAAGGAATTCATCACATTTCTATGAAATGTAACACGCAGGAAGAATTTTTCCAGGTAATGGTATTTTATTGTGAGGTTCTGGGGCTGCCCATCTATCGGGAATGGGAGGCTGGAATTATGATTGATACCGGAAATGGCTATATCGAGGTGTTTAATAACGAGGCAAATGTAATGCAGAGAGGAACTTTGCGACATTTTGCCCTTGCCACGGATGATGTGGATGGAATGGTTAAAAGAGTAAAAGATGCAGGTTACGAAGTGTTTATAGAACCAAACGATAGAGTCATTCCATCTATTCCGGAATTGCCAATTAGAATGGCATTTTGTTATGGTCCGTTGGGTGAAGAAATTGAATTTTTTTGCGTAAGAGAATAGGCAAAACCTTGCAAAAATCCTGGTATTTTTCGAAATGGGAGGGTAAATAGGAACTGGAATAGAAAAAGGTGACAACATGCAAACAATGAAAAAACGAATCCTCATTCTGGAGGATGACGCAGACCTTGCGGAGGGCATTGCCCTTTCGTTACGGGGCGAGGATATGGAATTTGTGCTATGCGATTGTATTGCAAAGGCGAGAGAAGAGGTAAAAAGTGGCAGATTCGATTTGCTGATTTTGGATATCAATTTGCCGGACGGAAGTGGACTTGCCTTTTGCAAGGAAGTCAAGCCCATGGTAAAAGTGCCGATTGCGCTTTTGACGGCAAAAGATATGGAAATGGACATTGTGAAGGGGCTGGAGAGCGGAGCAGATGATTATATTACCAAGCCCTTTAGTTTGATGGTACTGAGGGCAAGGATCCGGGCGCTTTTACGACGGAATGTGACAGAGGCAGGACAGGTGTACGAGGAAGGCCCCTTTTGTTTCCGGTTTGATGCCATGGAGTTTTACAAGGATAATCAGATGGTGGAACTTAGTAAGACGGAGCAGAAAATATTGTATCTGCTGGTATCGAACCCGGGACGGATTGTGACGAGAGAGCGAATCCTTGATTGGGTCTGGGGGGATGGAAGTGAATACGTGGAAGACAATGCGTTGTCTGTAAGCATAAAGCGGCTTCGGGAGAAGTTAGATGACGGAAGAGAACCCAAATACATCAAAACAGTTTATGGAAAAGGATATAGGTGGGAATGTTTTTCAGAAGAAAAATGAAACAGGAATATCAGCAACTATTGCAGACCCTGGATAGGATTCTGGCGGGAGAGCCGGTAGAGGAACACTTCGACGAAACCATGGATGCAGCTATTGCAGACCGGGTAAAACGAATTATGGGAATGGTTTTGGTACGGCAGGAGCAGGCAGAATCGGAGAGGGATAAGGTAAAACGTCTGATATCGGATATAGGACATCAGATTCGGACACCCCTTGCCAATATTACTCTTTATACCGGACTTTTGCAGGAAAGGCTGGAAAAATCGGAGGATGCAAAGCTGGCGGAAAAAATTGCAAACAATGCACAGACCTTATCCTTTCATGTGCAGGAACTATTAAAGGCATCCTACGCGGAGCAGGAGCTTATCTGTGTAAGACCAGAGAAAGCGGCAGTTGCAGATATTGTTCAGGGAGCCGGGCAGCGCGTGGAAGGGCTGGCCATGGATAAAGGGATTTCCATGAGGATAGATTGTGGAAAAGAAATGGCTTTGGCGGATAAGAAGTGGACAGAAGAGGCGCTTTTTAACGTATTACACAACGCGGTGAAGTATTCGGAGGTTGGAAGCGAGATTGTGGTGGAGACCGAAGGGTATGAAAGCTTTGTTTGTATTCGGGTAAAAGATGAGGGCATCGGCATTCCGGAGGAGGAGACGGGGGCTGTGTGCGGGCGGTTTTACCGGGGCAGCAATGTGACAAAAGAAAAAGGACTTGGAATCGGGTTGTATTTAACCCGAGAAGTCCTAAGACGACAGCAAGGATATTTGAAGATAACGTCAAAAATTGGAAAGGGTACAACGGTGGCGCTGTATCTTTTAAGGGAAGAATAGCTTCTTACGTACTTGGAAAAGTGTCGAAACTGTCACTTTTCAGAAAGATTTGCGTAAGAAGCTTTTGTTATGCTATAACCACAAAGAGAAAGGTGGTTCAAAATGAAGATTTTAACAGTTAAGAATTTAAAGAAATACTATGAAACCGGGGAGAACAGGGTAAAGGCACTGGACGGAATCAATTTGTCCATTGAAAAGGGAGAGTTCTTGGCCATTGTCGGTACTTCCGGAAGTGGAAAGTCTACTCTTTTAAATATGCTGGGGGGACTGGATAATCCGACAGAAGGAGAAGTGGTGATTGACGGTCAGGATATTTCCAGGCTTACGAGAGATGAGTTGACGATTTTAAGAAGGCGAAAAATTGGATTTGTTTTTCAGAATTACAATCTCTTGCCACTACTCAATGTGTATGAGAATATCGTGCTTCCCATGAAGTTGGATGGGAGAATGCCTAATGAAAAGGCTGTAGATGAGATTCTTGCACTTCTGCATCTGGAAGAGAAAAAGTATGCTATGCCAACCCAGTTATCCGGCGGGCAGCAGCAACGTGTGGCGCTGGCAAGGGCATTGTTCGGAAAGCCTACCATTGTGCTGGCGGATGAACCTACGGGAAATCTGGACAGCCGTACCAGTCAGGATGTGTTGGGACTGATGAAGGTATCGGCAGAGAAGCTGGGACAGACCATTGTGATGATTACCCACAATGAGGAAATTGCGCAGTTGGCAGATCGGATTATCCGCCTGGAGGATGGCCACATTGTGAGAGGCGGTGAGGAGCATGCTTAAGGTAGAGAATGGCGGAGTTATCCGAGATTTAGCAAAGGGCACATACCGGGCAAACGGGAAAAAGAATCTACTGACGGTGGTGGCAATTTTTCTTACCACCTTTCTAATCGCCAGCGTGCTGTCTCTGGCAGTGGGATATTACCGGGCGGTAACACTATGTCAACGACGGATAAATGGGGTGGACTGCGACCTTATTTTGACGGAACCAAGCAACAAACAAATGAAGATTTTGCAGGATATGGAACAGGTAAAATATGCGGGATTAAGTGTGAAGTGTGCAATTGTGTCTGCCTTAAAGGACGTGGAATTGGATAAAGTGCGGCTTTTTTGGGTGGATGAGACCTGCTATAAGAAACAGGTGATTCCAGCAGTGACAGAGCAAAAGGGACATTATCCGGTAAAGGAAAATGAAATTATGCTTTCCAAAATGACCTTAAAAGCAATGGGAGTTAAAAATCCGAAGCTGGGAATGAAACTCCCACTTTCTTATAATACCCTAAAGGAAGGGGATGCAACGAACTATTTCGGGCAGTTTGTTTTAAGCGGTATCTACAGAGATTATACCGGACGAAAAACCGGCTACGTCTCCAAAGCATTTTTAGAAAAAACCGGAGTAAAGCAAACCGATTTTACCCAGGGAGAGGCAAAGATTTCTTTGAAAAATCCTTTGTATACCAAAGGGGACCTGGTGCGCATGCAGAAAAAACTAAAACTACAACATCGACAGGTTTTGGAGGCAGATGAGTATGCCATCTTAGAATTTTTGCGTATTATGGCGGGGATGGCGTGCTTTTTACTGTTTGTGTTTGCCAGCGGGTATTTGTTCATTTACAATGTGCAGTACATTTCCGTCAATAAGGATATTCGGTATTACGGACAATTAAAGACTCTGGGAACTACAACGGCGCAACTGCGGAAAATAGTTAATAAGCAGTTATGGTGGAATGCGGTAGCGGGAATCGCGAGTGGCATCCTGGTGTCGGCACTTTTGGGAAAAAGGATTCTCGGGGCATGTATGGAGAGTATCGAAGCAGACCTGCATGTTACCGGCTATGGATGGGAAATGTGTGGAGTATTTTTCGTAGCAGCGTTGTTTGCTTTGGAAGTCACTTTTATGGGAGGACGAAAGCCTTGTAAAATGGTGGAAAATTATTCGCCGATGGAGGCTATGGGATTTCTTGGAGAAACCGTGCAGAGTGGTAGGCGTGAGAAAAAGACCAAGGGCGGCAGTATCCGGTCTATGGCTCTTCGCAATATGACACGGGATAAAAAGCAGTTTACCGTTATTTTGCTTTCCCTAAGTGTGGCAGTGGCACTGTTTATTATTGTGAATAGTGTGCTTTTGGCGGGAAATGCCCGGTATATTCTTGATCAGGTGTACGATTATGATATGGAAATTCTAAACCTCACCTTACTGGAAGATGAGGAAAAACAGGTGCTTTCGGGAAACCTGATAAAGGCTCTTCGCGAAGTGAAGGGGGTAAAACAGGTTCGACAGTTGACGGGAACCACCGTTTACGTGCCTTATCAGAAGGTGTATGAGGGCTATTATAAGGCGTTGTATGCCGGACGGTATTCACCTGGAGATTATGAGAAGGACATGGCGGATTACAAGAAACATCCGGATAGCGGAATGTTTACCTGTCGGTTGATTGGAGTGGACGATGCAGAATTTGAGCAGCTGAATAAGAGCGTGGCAAAGCCCTTGAATAAACAGGCGTTTACGGAGGGAAAAGTGGCGTTTTTCAACAAGTATTTTACACAAGGAGATCATCAAATTCCGGGGAAAACCGTGAAATTTTGCCTATCTTCCGGTAAAAGAGCCGTTTCTCAAAAAATTAAGCTTGGCGCCATGCTTGTAAGCAATCCCGCATATTACGCCGCAGGGTATAATCCGGATTTGATTGTGAGTATGCAGTATGTGAAGAAGTTACTGGGGGAAAAGGCATTGACGGAAATGGTAAAGATTGACTATGAGAAAGCCTATGACAGACAGGCAGAGAAGCAGATTCGGTCGCTTTTAAAAGGAAATAAGCTGGTGTCAGTGGAATCAAAGATTGGTCGATTGGATGAAATGAAGAGTGGGGAGAAAAAAATCAAACTTCTTGGAAACAGTATTGCCATATTAATCATGCTGTTGGCGCTTTCCAATTTTGTGAATATGATGTCCGCCGGACTGGAAAGCCGCAAGGCAGAGTTCGCCGTGCTGGAGAGCATCGGAATGACCCGTAAACAGTTACGGGAAATGATTACGAAGGAGGCGATTTATTATGGGGTATTTGCTATTGGAGTTGCCGCACTTGTGGGATTTCCAATCAGCTATCTGGCATTTGAAAGCTTTAAACAATATGATATAGCTTTTCAGATTCCGATATTATCAGATACCATTTTGTTTGGGGCAATTATAGTGGTATG
Source organism: Lachnospiraceae bacterium XBB1006 (assembly GCA_900115795.1). Taxonomy (GTDB): domain Bacteria; phylum Bacillota; class Clostridia; order Lachnospirales; family Lachnospiraceae; genus XBB1006. The sequence goes on from FOXT01000013.1 coordinate 78,354, forward strand.
CGTTGTTGCCGTCCGCAGCATATTTGACAGAATGCGGAATCTTTCGGTGGTGGAATTGTTGCGGAACGTGGTCTAGTTCCGTAGAAGATTTTTTGCAGTAAAAAGTGGAATCTTATGATATAATGCTTTTAAGCGGGGAGAGAAAGGAAGGTAAAAATGAACGAAACGTTGAATGTGTTGGAAAACAGACGCAGCTGCAGAAATTTCAAACCGGATATGGTAAAAGAAGAGGAGTTACAGGAAATTCTCAGAGCAGGAACCTATGCAGCAACCGGCATGGGCAAGCAGAGCCCTATCATCATTGCAGTGACAGATAAGAAGCTTCGTGATGAAATCATGGAAGAGAACCGGAAGATTGGCGGTTGGAATGAGGGATTTGATCCGTTTTACGGTGCGCCGGTAATTCTCATTGTGCTTGCGAAGAAGGATGTGGTTACCCATGTTTATGACGGTTCCCTTGTTATGGGAAATTTAATGAATGCGGCGGAGAGCCTGGGGGTTGCAAGTATTTGGATTCATAGAGCAAAAGAGGAGTTTGAGTCTGAGTTTGGTAAGGCGCTTTTGAAAAAGCTTGGCATCGAAGAAGAATACGAAGGAATCGGTCATTGTGCATTAGGCTATGCGGACGGTCCGGTTAACGAACCTGCGCCAAGAAAAGAGAATTACGTGTATTTCTGTAAATAATGACATTATAATGTTCATATGTGATTACTTAACAGGTTAGAAGGGGAAAGCTATGGCTACGTCGGAAGTGCTTCTTATAGCAAATATAGCAAGCTTATTTGCTATATTTTTTGAGGGGATTATCGTCTTTAAAAAACTTAAAAACAAGCTTCATGCATATTTGTTCCTTAACTGCACGGCCATGTTGATCAATAATACAGGGTATCTTTTGCAATTATTATCTAAAACAGAAGATGCTTATATTGCTGCACTTAAATTTTCTTATATGGGAAGAGTGTGGATTCTTTTTTCACTGGTTATGTTTACCGTAGAGTTTTGCCATATTAAGATGCCGGGAATTGTTCCGAGAATATTTGCGCTTATTAATGTGGTGGTGTATGGTTTTATTTTTACATTGGAGAAACATACTCTTTACTATTCAAAAATCTGGTTTGATAAAAACGGAATGTTTCCGGTTCTGTTGCATAGAAACGGAATTGTACATAAGGCATTTATGCAGTATCAGATGGTGATTATCCTTGTAATTTTTTGGTGGTTGTTTCGATCTGTAAAGAGACGAAAAGGAAAAATTGCAAGAAAACGTGTAGCGATTATTATTGGAGGCTTTCTTATTGCCGCTGTACTTTACATGTTGCAGATAGCCCACGCTTTCTTTATTACCTACTATTTTGATATTTCTGTTTTGGGAAATGTGGCTATCACGCTGTCCATGTTTATCGCAATATTCCGGTATAACTTGCTTGGAGTAATTGATATGGCAAGAGAATACATTGTTGACAGACTTTCGGAGGGTGTGATTGCAGTAGATGAGAATGGAAGCGTGCAGTATTACAATGAGCGTGCAAAAGAACTTTATCCGGAAATTGCGGAAAGTCCAATGGCGGTTGTAAGTCGATTGCAGGAGGCAATTCAGTGCGATGTGACGGTGACGGTAGGGGAGCGATACTATACCCCGGAGGAAAAAGAACTTTGGGCAGATGGTGAGGTAATTGGAAAACTGTATGCATTGGTGGATGCAACGGTACTTAAGCAGCGGGAACAAAAATTGAAGTCAGACGCTGCAATCATGGAAATGGCTGCAAATAGTATGCGGGAGCGATTGATTACTTCGGAAGAGCTGATTCGTCAGGATAGGACGCTGCGCCATGACAGGAGACATTTTGAGGCGCTTTTGTTGACGTTGATTCAGGATGATAAGATTGAAGAAGCGAAAAAATATTTAGAGGAACGCTTGGCGCAGGAACCGCACGCAAGTAGGCGTTTTTGTGAGAATGCAACCATCAATGCGGCCTTTATGCATTATGTCACCATGGCTGAGCGGAATCATATCAAGGTGACGGTAGCTGCTAATATCCCGTATCATCCGGGAGTGGATGAGATGCAGCTTGCTATTGCCATCAGCAATCTTTTGGAAAATGCCATTCACGGTTGTTTAAGGGTTCCGGAAACACAACGTTTTATAGAGATTAGGGCGCGATTCAAGGAACAGCTTCTCTTAGAAATCGTGAATTCCTGCGATGGGAAACAGCAGTTGGATGAAAACGGGTATCCAATTGCGACAGAAGAAGGTCACGGCATTGGGACAAAAAGCGTGCTTGATTTTGTAACAAAGACAAACAGTGAAATACGATATCACGTTACAGAAGACAAGTTTAGAGTGCGTATGATTGTAGGGTAAGGAGCAGTTTATGAAAAAAAGTACATTGTTTTTGGCTATGGTAGTAGTCTGCTTCGGCATCTGTTCCGGGTGCGGAAAGGACTCAGAAGATGGGAAAACTACCATTTCATTTCAAACCTGGAATCCGGCGGATTCCGGACCGGATAGCCCAATCTATAAGATTATTGATTCTTTTGAACGGGAAAATCCGGATATTCACGTGGAATATAAATTTGTGGGTTCGAATGCATATCAGGAGCATATGCGGGTGGAACTGATAGGAGAGCATGGCCCTGATTTATATGGTATCAGTTCGGGCGCATCCTTTGATGCATTCCGGATGTTTGAGGAAGATGTCACGCCGTTTTGCAAAAAATTATGGGGAGAGGACTGGTCTCATAAGTTTCTGGATTCCTGTATGGACAGAGTACAGGATGCGGATGGAAAAACCTACGGGCTTCCTCTGGGACAAACCTATGCAGGGTACCTGTGGGCGGATGTGAATATGTTAAAAAAATATGGTTGCAAGGTGCCGAGAAACTACGAAGAAATGCAAAATACCTGTCGGATTCTTCGAAAAAACGGACAAGTACCTTTGGCCATTGGTGCAAAGGATGCATGGGTGAATCTGGATATGTGGATGTCCATTGCAGCGGATGTGGATAAAGTTGCATTATATGATGCCATTGAAGGAAAAGGCAGCTTTGAATCGAAAGGGATGATAGAATCTTTTCAAATATGGCAGGATTGCTTTCAAAATGGAGTGTTTCAGGATAAAGCTATTGATATGCCCATTTATGATACCGTGAATGATATGTTTCAGCGGGAGGGGCGTATTCCTATGTTTGCAAACGGTTCCTGGGCAATGAATATGTATACGGTAAGCGATAAGAAAACGCGGAAAAATTTTGATAAAAAAGGAGCCAATCACGAGGTATTTTTAATTGACTGGAATGGAGATGGAACCGTGGCGCCGGTGACGGGAAGTGCAGATGTGATTCTTTGTTTGAATCCGGAGTCTGAACATAAAGAGGCTGCGTTTCGGTTTATGGCATATCTGGTGAATGAGGGACAGGAGCTTTTGGTGAATAGATATCTTGAATATATGCCATCCCGAGCGGATATGGATTTGAACGTGCAGGGATTAAGCGCGGATGGGAAAAAGAATCTTGCGTATATCATAGAAAACGGGAAAACAAATGTTGCAGGAGCCAGAGGAATTCCATATGAAGATTTAAATATAGCAGTGTGTGACGCATTAAAAGAATTGGCGTGCGGGAAAATTACGCCTAAAGAAGCGGCAAAGCAGATTCAGAAAGTTTCAGAGGAAATTGTACGATAGCAAAAGGAGATAGTATGTTACAGGATATAGAACCAAAGATATTTATAAATGAATTTCGGCAGCAGGAGGCATCGCAAAACGATCGTGTAATCGCTATGAAAGGCGGAAAAGTGTTGATGAAGGTTGTGGGGGATGAGGTAATCCTGCCCCGGGTGAAAGATTTTGCGGATCCGGTTTCCCAGTACCGGTATTTGTTTTCGGTAGATGATGAGACCTATGTTTTCCGGACAACGACGATTCCGGAGATTCCGGAAGGATTTAGCTATGAAGACCGGTTTGCCCTTCGGGATAGGAAACCGGCGGATGTTTGTTTTGCAGGTGTGGTTGGTTACCATTTGGGATTATGGTATGAGCAGAATCGTTTCTGCGGATGTTGTGGTTCGGCGTTAGAAGTCGGAACTACAGAGCGGTCTTTAGTGTGTCCCAAATGCGGAAATGTGGTGTATCCACGGCTGAATCCGGCAGTGATTGTAGCGGTTGTTCACGAGGACAAAATTTTGTTAAGTCGTTACGCCCATGGACATACCAACCGCTATTCTTTAATTGCCGGTTTTTGCGAAATCGGGGAGTCTGTGGAACAGACGGTGCATCGCGAGGTAATGGAAGAAACCGGCTTAAAGGTTAAGAATTTTGGATATTTTGGCAGTCAGCCCTGGCCTTTTACCAGTAGCCTTTTGATGGGCTATTTTGTGGAGTTAGATGGAGGGGAAAAGATAACACTGGATGAAACAGAGCTTAGTGAGGCGGTATGGTTTGACCGGGAGCACCTGCCGGAAACCCACAGTACTCTAAGCCTGACCTGGACCATGATTGAGTATTTCCGGAATCACCCGGAATTGGAGTTTTAGACGCAGCGTATGCAGAAAACATGGAGGAAAAGGAAAATGGACAGAAAATATGAAAAAATATTGGAAAAGCTGTGGTGCTCGGAGTGTCATGAAGTATTCCGGCTGATCAGCGAAAAAGAAGAATGCGGCGAAGTGGTAGAGGGCGTGCTTTTATGTGCCAATGGGCACCGCTTTGGTATTCATGGTGGTGTAGCGGATTTTGGTTCCCAGGAGCAGGAAAGCGGAAATGCCTGGAGCGAATATTTAAAGGACATGGATTATGAGACCATGGAGCAGCAGATTGAGCAAGCAAAGCCTGAGAAGGAAAAAGAGCAACAGACCATGCTTTTAGAAGCGCTGACAGAGCTGGTTTGCAAGGAGAATCCGGAGACCATCGTGGATATTGCCAGCGGAAGGGGAATGTTTTTGGATCACCTGATTCCCGAGCTTGCGGATGAGCAGCTTCCTATTGCCACGGATTTAAGCTTTGAGATTTTGGCCAGAGACCGGATGAAATTTAAGAAGAAGTATCCGGGCAAATTCGTTTTTTATATGGCGTGTGATGCAACCAATATGCCGGTCCGGGAAGGAAGCGTGGCGGTAACCACTTCCTTTTTTGGCATTGCCAATATGTTTGGTTTAGAAGAAAAAGGCGTGAGAGAGGCTGCCAGAGTAACGACAAAGGGCGGAGCGTTGTTTAATGGGATTATGAATATCAAAGAGGATTCGGAAGGCTACCGGAAGCTGAAGGAATTTATGGTAGAACAAAAGATGCCAAAAGCCGGGGATATCTTTCTGGAAGAGGGGGCAAAACGGATCCACGAAAAGTTTTTTGACCAGGTGGAAATGGAAACCATCGTGGAAGATGTGCGGGAACCTGAGGAAAATGTGCTGGACTTGTTGCCTTATCCCGGGGAGTGGTTTGCGTATCGGATTGCGATTGGAAGGAAATAGCTTATGAAATATGAAAATATTACGAGGGCGACGTTTCTGCGTCGCCCCAATCGGTTTATTGCAGAAGTCATGATAGATGGAAAGCAGGAAACCGTTCATGTGAAAAATACGGGACGCTGTAAGGAGCTGCTGATTCCGGGGTGTGAGGTGTGGTTGACAGAGCCGGGAACACCGGGGCGAAAAACAAGATATGACTTGGTTGCAGTTCGCAAAAGTACAGGGGTGCTTTTTAACATTGACAGCCAGGCGCCCAATAAGGTGGTAAAGGAATGGCTGGTGACAAAAGACTATGATGTGGTGATTCCGGAGTATACCTATGGTGCCTCTCGCATTGATTTTTACATGGAAAAAGGCGACGCGCGTTACCTTATGGAGGTAAAGGGGTGTACCCTGGAAATAGAGGGCATGGGCTATTTTCCGGATGCGCCAACCGAGCGTGGCGTGAAGCATCTTCGGGAGCTTATCAAGGCAAAAGAGGCAGGATTTCATGCCATGCTTGCCTTTGTCATTCAGATGGATGGGGTTTTGCAGGTGCGCCCCAATATGGATACCCATCCGGAATTTGGAGACGTTTGGGAGGAGGCCGGGAAGGCAGGCGTTGAGATTTTGTTTTTACCTTGTCATGTGGAACCGGACCGGTTGGAAATTGAAACCTGTATTGAAAAAGGGGCCTTGCCCGGATGAATGAATCATCTGGTGCGATGGCCCCTCTGATTTTACCAAACTAATACACGATCTTCCGGTGCCAGATACATTCCGTCACCTTTTTTGATGTCATATTGTTTATGGAATTCTTCAAATTGCTGTAACACGGCATTGACTCTCAAATAATCCGAAGGATGTTCATCCTGGAATAACATTTGTGCAGAAGCCGGTGTTGTAATGGAGCACCACATATCGGCTGCTGCGCGGAAGAATTTGTCATAGTCAAAATCCGGTTTGGTGGAAGCATAGGTTAATGCTGCTTTAATTCCACCCATGTCCGCTACAATCTCACCTTGTTTTAAGGTTCCGTTACACTTCGAACCATCGAACATGGTCATGTTGTTGAAATAAGAAACTAATTTCTTGGATTTGTTTTTAAAGGCAGTTTTATCTTTTGCAGTCCACCAATCTGCAACGTTTCCGTCTTTGTCATACTGAGAACCGTTGATGTCAAATGCGTGGGACATTTCGTGTCCGATTACATAGCCGATTTTTCCAAGCTTCTCTTCCTCAGACATGTTAATGTTGTAAATGTCACCGTTCAAAATGCCGGCGATGATATTTACGGAGTTATCCGTTGGGTTGTAGTATGCATTGACTTCATCTACCTGCTCAATACTCCAGGTACTCTTGTCAACCGATTTGTTAATGCATTGCTTCATCTGTTTCAGTGCAAAATCATTAATGGCAAGACGAGCCTGCAAATAGGTTCCGCCTTGTTCTTTGGACTTAAAGGTTAATTTACTATAGTCAGTCCAGCGGTCCGGATATACGGCATTGACACGAATGGCATTGAGTTTTTCCAACGCCTTTTCTTTGGTTGCATCGGACATCCAGTCCTCGTTTTTGATGATGGTACGATAAGACTCACGGATGTGTTCGCAAAGTGCGGTAATATCTTTTTTTACTTCTGCAGAAGAATACTTCTGGATGTACATTTTTGCAACACAGGTGCCTAACATGGAACGGCATGCGGAAATAGCATATAAGTCATCCGGGTCGCTTTCGGTAGCACCGACAACCTGATTGTAGATGTCCTGATATTTACGGAATGCCTGCTCATCAACACGTGTGATATAGCTGGTAACCATGGTTGCAAGAATATAGGATTTCATCTCGGCCAGGTTTTTCTCGGTATATAGGGTATTTAATTTTTTCAACCACGTTGGCTCCTGGATATTAAAGGTTTTGGAAGCAGACATGCCTTCCACTTCCAAAAGTTTTGCCAGTGGGTAGTTTGGCGATGCCGTTCTGATTTCCTCTAAGGTGTAGGTGTTTATTAAATCTTTCTTATCAATCTCGTTGTAGGCGGTATTGGAAATGATAGAAGGTGCAAGCTTTTTCTCAAATGCTTCACGCTGTGCAAGAATTTCCTTTACCTGTTTATCGGTGTATCCGAATCTTCCAAGCATATAAGAAGCCTGGGCACCATAGTAGGAGGCGAGCATATCGCCGTATGCAGTACGTTTGCTATACTCATCGGAATCTCCTAAGGTAAGGTTGGTGCTGTAAATCTGTACCGTGTATTTGGAAGAATCACTTGGATCAATGCCAACGCCTTCGGCAGATAAACCAACCCCTAAATTCTGGCCTTCGTCGGAAAGGAAGAAAGCTGTCAAGTCATCAATGGTCTTTACTGCTTCGAGTTTATCCACTACCGGCTGAATTTCTGTAAGACCGGTTTTGTTTCGGGTTTCCCAATCCATGTAAAGATTATAGAAATTACGAACAAGATCCGCATCGTGTCCTTTTATGGAGGTGTCCGTTATTAAGGTACGTCTGGATTTTTCCACATCATAAGAAACCTGTGCTAAGGTACCTTCGGAGGTATGGGTTGGATCTAGTTTTAAGGAATTTAACTTGTCGTAATTGGCTGCGGTATAAAAGTCATCTTTTAATTCCGGTTTATATCCCTTTTGAACAGCATTTCCAACGCTTGGATTCAGCCAAGGCTTTTCGGTTTTTAACCGGTCGGCAATGTCATCGTCTGCACTTGGGCGTTTTTGAATGCTTACGTTAAAGGATTTTTTGAATATACGGCTCCAACTACCCTTTGCTTTGGTGCTAACCTTGATGGTTACGGTTGTTTTTCCTACATTCTGTGCCTTTAAGGTTACAGTTTTGTTTCCTGCTTTGGTGGTAAGGAAAGAGGATTTGGCTGCTTTAAGAATTTTTTTGTTCTTAATAGCAATGTTAACCTTCTGTCCTTTTTGCAGGTTTTTGAGAGAAACCTTGCCGGTTTCACCCAGTGTGATTTGTTTGGTTACAGTGACGGTTGGCTTTTTTACCTTCGTAGCTGCATTGGTAGATAGCGCCGGTCCTGAAACCAACCCCATTACCAGCGTCAATGCCAGTAGCAGGGCGCTGAATTTTTTGAATTGTTTCATAAGATACTCCTCTCTTTGTTTATTTGTAAAACATTTCCATACTATTGTATCACAATTCACAAAAGAAACACAAGAAAAATAAGTAGAAAGAATAATCTGCAAGTTGGTGCAATGATTGCGGAAATGTTGATTGTTTGTTAGAATGACTCTGTCGATAGTAATGGACCAAAAATTTTTTTAATTTAGCGAACCATTCGGAAGGTTAGGACAATATAGAGGTGTAAGGGCAAAAGGCCCCAATCTTAATCGCGACTAAGAGGGAAAGATACATGACGATTCAGGAATTAGAAAATTGTATGGAACAGTTTGGAGACAGTCTTTATTCATTTTGCAGAAAGCTTTGCATGGATCAAGAGCAGGCAGAAGAGTTATATCAGGATGTTTGGGTAAAAGCGTTGACGGATATGCCGCGAATTCGTGCAGAGGATAACGTAAAAAGCTATCTGTTAAGTATTGCTGTTGGAATATGGAAAAATAGAAAAAAGAAATATGCTGTCCGGCAGCGGATTGCACCGGCGGTAGCAATAACGGAGGAAATGACGGAAGTGCTTTCTGACAATCGAGATGCTACGGTGGAGGAGATTCTTTTGAAAGAAAGGAAACAGGCAGTTCTTGAGGCTGTGAATGGTCTTGAGGATACCTACCGGATACCTGTTCTTCTCTTTTATATGGAAGAGCAATCCGTAAAAGAAATCGCCCATGCACTCCATCTTCCTTACGGAACGGTTAAGCGGAGATTGTGGGTGGCGAGAAACAAATTGTCGAATGAACTGGAGGGCTACATAGATGAGTAAGATAGATGAGTTATTACAAGAGACCTTAAAGGAAAAAGATACACCATCAGCCGAACTGAATCGTCGTGTTTTGGAAAAAGCACGAATGGAGGAAAGAAATATGGCATTAAGAAAGAAAAAAATGGTGGCAGCAGCGGCAGTGATGGCAGGAATTATAATTACCGGAGGAACCGGTTACGCGGCCTACCGCTATATGACAGCGGGACAGACGGCAGAGTATTTAGGAAGTAAGGAGCTATCCACATATTTCAAAGAGAGCGACGTGGTTGCATCAAAAAAGGATGGAAACTACCGGTTTCGTTATTTGGGAAATGCCAGCGCAAAGTTGAAGGAATCTTTTTTAGAAGAGAAGGATAAAAAGACAACGTACGTGGCAATGGCAATCGACCGGTTGGATGGAAAGCCGATGACACAGGAAGAGACGTTTGTGGCTTCCCCGCTGATTCAGGGACTGAATCCGATTGATTATAATGTGTATACCATGGGAGGAGGTGCGGTCTGTAAAATTAAGGATGGAGTGCTTTATATGATTATGAGTGTTAATAATATTGAGATGTTTGCGGATCGAGATGTTTATCTTGCCATTACCAAAGGCGTGGACTATGCAGATGGATATCAGTACAAAGAGGAGACCGGTGAAATTTCGGAAAATGAGTCGTTTGATGGAATCAACGTGCTGTTTACGATGAGGCTTGATGAATCCAAAGCGGACAAAGCTGCGCAGGATGCTTTTTTACAGAAATTTGCAAAACAGAAGGAAGAAGTGGAAACAGAAGAAGTGTTTCAGGTTGGTGACAAGGATTTGCAGGCACTTGTGAACACGCTCTATGGGAAAACAGAGTTGACGTCGGAACAGGTTGAAAAAATTGCGAAATGTGGTACACCAATGGATTCGTATAAGGTGAAACCGGATAAAGACGGAAACTACCAAATCAAGACAGAGAATTCTTACGGTTCAAGTGGCGGAAGTTATGCCAAAGAGATTTTTGACGTAGGTAAGCCAAGAATGCAATATTACATGTACATTGAAGATGAGAACGCATTGATTTTGGTATACGATTTGCGCAATAAAAATGATGTGCTGCAGGAAAAATACTACAAGTACACAGTAGAACAGGCAAAGGATGCGTTTGCAGCCTTGCAACCGTAAATGATAAAAAACAGGTCGACATTCTGAGATTGTCGACCTGTTTTTGCGTAAAGTGATGGGCTTACCATTTTTTTACAAATTTTAAAAGCTTTTTGTAGACTTTTTTATAAGCAGAGCGTGTCCAGTGAATGCCATCTCCGCCGGTATAGTTTGCAGCAAGTGAACCGGAGGAATCTCTTAAGTAGGAGGGGGTGTTGAAGTAATGAATTGTCCCCTTTTCTTTGGTTAAGCGCTTAACCAGTCGATTAAAGCGGTTCACGGTACGGTTTGTGACGGTTGAGCAATTACGGGTTGGTCCGATGCCCATAAGCACAATCTCAATGTTTGGATTGGCAGATACAAGGCGGGAAATAATCCGTTTATAGGAGCGGATACTTCTGGAAAGTACACGCGTGGATCCATTGCCAACGCAGTCATTGGTTCCAACCATAATGTAAACCCGGTCCGGACGATAGGAGATACAATTTCCCAAATCCTTGCTTAGGATTGTAGAAACCCGACGGCTTACGGCCGCATAGGATTTTTCGCCGTGTTGCAGGCAATGATATACGTCAAATCCACTGGCTACGGAGTCTCCGAGAATGGCGATTCGTTTCGCTTTCTTACGTGTTTTCTTGTAGACAGCTTTGGAAAATGCACCTTTGGATTCACCGATGGCGCGAACTTTGTAGTAATATCCTTTGCATGCCTTTGCAGACGTATCTTTTGCGTGGGTTGTGCGGACAGTAGCCAGCTTGTGATAGCCGTTGCTTTTCTTGGTGGAACGGAAAATCTCGTAGCTGGTGGCATGTGAAACGCCTTTCCAACGGATTACGTTTGTGCCATTGGAATAAGCAAAAACATGTGTGATGGTTGGTTGTGCTACGGCATTTTTCTTCGCAAAAACTCTGGTTTGTGTAAGCACAAGTAAAAGAACAAGTGTCGATAGAATAATCCTCTTTTTCATTCAATAGGCCTCCCCAAGTGTAAAATTCATTACTATATATAGTACCATAATCGATGCCATAGGAAAATAGAAAGTTGAAAAAGAAGGGAGAGAATGTTAGAATGTAACAAGGTTGCGGGATACGAAAGGAGTTAAGGATTTTGCGGGTTTATAATGCAAAAGAGGTTTTAAGAAAGGCATTTTTGGATGTGCTGGAAGCGTATAACATGGATGACATTACGGTGAAAATGGTGGTAATAGAGTCTGGTGTCAGTAAGCAGACCTTGTATAATCACTATGGTGGATTGGTGGATATTTTGGAAGATATTTATAAGAATGAGATTTTCGGGGCAGTAATTGAACGCTATAGTTATCGGGAATGGGTAGAAGGATTTGAAAAGATGTTGCTTTATTTTCAGAGCCGCAAAAAGGCATTTTTGCATATTTATGATTCCTCCTATCGCAGGGAGTTTCTGAATATGATTCGTAAACATGGGGTTGTTTTGATACAGGATGGATTGGATGCACTGAGCAAGGAACGGAATCTGGTACTTGATAAAAAAGATGAAACATTTATGATGAATTACTATTTGCATGTTTTTCTGGGAATTATTGAATTGTATTTTCAAAGTAATATGGCAGAGGATCCGTCGTATTTGACCAGCCGACTAGATGTGATGATGCGCGATCATATGAAGAATTCTCTGGATAATATTAAGAAATTATATAGTGGTGAGTTTTAATTGTCAGAAGAATTGACAAAAACGATAAAATGTAAATTGCCTTCGTTTTCCACATTGTTTAAAATGAAGCTTGTAGTTGCAAGCGCTTGAATAGCAATGAGAAATCGGAGGCTTTTTTTAGTTTCCAAATCTTGAAAGAAAGGAACGGATTTTAATGAAAAAATTGCAAGAATTTGCTTCTTTTTGCGAGATTATGCTATTGGTGATAATGAATGTACTGGTATGTATCTTTTCTGTGGTGAAGCCTGCAAAAGCATCTGCACACACGGAAACAAATAACTATGTTACGGACATTCATTTTTCGAAGACGGAGGTGACGAATCGGGAGACCGTGAGTGTATCGGTTTCTTTTGGCGATAACCATTCGGAAACACCGATTTTTCATGGAGGGGATACGATTGAGATTACCTGGCCGGATTCGGGGGAAGCGTTTTTAAAGGGCTACAAGGCATCGATACCGTTGTATAACGAAGAGCATATGGAATATGCGCGGGCGGATGTCTTTATGAATAGGACCGTAATTACCTTTTTGGATGCAGTAAATGAGCGAAATGATGTCAATGGATACGTGGAATTTGAAGCACTTGCTTATGTTGCCACGGATACGGCAAGCTGGGATAAGAAAACAATCGCTGTTACTGCTGGAACATATAGTAGCGAGCTTACCATTGTGAATCCGGCAAAGCCGGCGGAGGAAGGTACACCGGCATCCGCATTGCCGGACTTTCGGAAACAGGCCGATGGCGCCGGATGGGTATACATGGAAGACGCGCAGGAGTACTTCGCATTGTTGGATCCTGAAGATGTGGATCATACCAAGTGGGTCCTCTCCTCAAACGAGAACAAAATGCCTTTAGGCGATGTAACCATAAGGGATACCATCGGCGAAGGGCAAGCATTCGATGCTGTGTACTGCCAAATTTATAGCAACGGAAACGCACATGTCAATTACGCTGGCACATGGGAGCATGTGTCGACCTCTTTTATGCGGGATTACCCGCAATCATCCATTGCATTGGATGGGCAAGGAACGTTGACATGGCACTTGGATGCATCTGCATCAAGCGAAACAGCATGGTATTTTCGATATCAATGCGTGATGAAGGACACTTCCCTGATTAGCTATAACAATGTGGCGGAGTTTTCCTGGTTGGATGAAAAAGGCGGTTATGGAGAAATAAAGAAGTCGGCTTCCTTTGTGGGGCTCTGGTATAAGGGTGGTATTACCGGTAGACTTCATACTTCGGAGAATCCATCGGAACCGCAACCTACGGATTCTTCGGAGGAACCACCGAAAGAAGAAATGCCAGAAGAACCAAAAAATGTCGTGACACCGACGGATACCGTGGAACAGACAGATACTACGGTACCGAGTAGTTCACAAACTTCGGAGGTAGCGGAGGAAGCGGTGCTTACCGAAGAGCAGATACCTAAGGCAAACGTTCCGCCAAGTGAGAAAAAAGAACGTACGAAGAAACATGAGAAAAAAAGGGAACCGGAACAGAAGCAGAACCATGCAATTCCATTGACAGGGGATGAACCTGAATTTGTGGCGGGATATCTGTTTTTGATACTTTTATCTGCTGTGGGGATATATGTTACAAGTAAATAATGAAGAAAAAACCGGCGTGCCTGGGCATGCCGGTTTTATGCTGTAGGAAATAGGGATTGTAGAGTATCGTGAATTGTGTTATCGTAATTGGAAGGAGCGATGATAAAATGGGGGTATAATTTATGGAGAAGAATTGTCTTAGAATAGCCATCTGTGATGATGAGCGCAAAGACCGGGACAAGGTTCGAGACTTGGTGGAAACCTATTTGGAACAGAATAAATTGGTGGCACAGGTAAAGGTATTTGAACATCCGGATACGATGATTACCACCTGTGAGCAGTTTCGTCCACATATTTATATTCTGGATATTGTAATGCCAATGCTGACAGGAATTCAGGCAGCACGGGAACTTCGGTGGAATCAGCCGGATGCACAAATTATTTTTGCTACGTCAGAAAGTTCTTTTGCATTGGAATCCTTTGATGTGAATCCAATTAATTATATAATGAAACCGATTGAGAGAGAAAAATTATTTTCGACCCTGGATTTGGCCATAAGCAGGGTAGAATATGAGAAAGACCGTTATGTAACAATAAAGGTAAAAGGTGGCTTACGAACCCTTCGATACGATGATATTTTGTACATTGATTATCGAAATCATGTGGTTTTCTATCATCTGATTACCGGAGAAGTGGTTTCGACGCCGACGCTGCGAATCGGATTTTCAGAATATTTGGAGAAATGCCACAGCGAGGGAGCGTTTGCCCGTTGCCATGAGTCCATTGCAGTAAACATTGGAGCAGTTGATAAATTGAGCCGACAGGAGATTACATTGCGTGGTGGCGAGGTAATCCCAGTGTCAAAAAGCCGCTATGCGGAAGTGGCAGATAAATATATGGATTATAGATTTTAATAGAAAATTAAGTGTAAAACCGACCGGAATCCGTGTGAAACGGTTGGCTTTCCTTTTTAATGTTAATAGTGGTAATTTCCGGAGGAGTTATAGAGCGAAATGAGGCAGATTTGCAATTTGATTTTTCCGGAAATGATGTGTTGTGGGAAATTGAAGCAAATCGGGATTGTACGAAGGAAAGGAGAAGGAAGGTATGGAGTTTAAGGAACTGCAAGTAAGCTTGGAACAAAAAGGATATCAGGTAAGTGAATTTGAGAATAAGGAGGAAGCGGCACGTTATCTGAATGAGCAGATTGATGGAAAAAGCGTAGGTTTTGGGGGCTCTGTTACTTTGGATGAGATGGGATTGTATGAAAGTCTGGGAACGCATAATAAGGTTTGGTGGCACTGGAAGGGAGCTGATGGGCTGACAGTACCGGAAATTCATAAGGAGGCGGCAGTGGCACAGATTTACCTCTCTTCTGTAAATGGTATTGCCAAAACCGGAGAAATTGTCAATATTGATGGAACCGGAAACCGTGTAGCAAGTACCATTTATGGACACGAGAAAGTATATTTTGTGGTCGGAGAAAATAAAATTGCAAATACGTTAGAGGGCGCCATGGAGCGCGCCAGAAATATTGCGGCACCCCTCAACGCAAGACGTTTGAACAGGAAAACGCCATGTGCTGTCAAAGCTGACCATTGTTACGATTGCAAGAGTCCGGAGCGAATTTGCAAAGCAGCCAGCATTTTCTGGGGTAAACCGAATAGTCAGGAATTTGAAGTGGTATTAATCCACGAGAAATTGGGATATTAAGATAGTCATTTATTGGAATTGCATAAGTAAGGGAGCAAACCTACACATTAGAATTTGGAGAATTTTGCCAAAAAAGTATTATAGCATTTGGTTAGTAGGTAGAAAATACATAAAAAAGGACATGTGGGCTGTTTTGAAAACTGTGTGAATGTTATAAGTAAGATAACCCTTTTGGGAGAAGTATATTAAAATAAGGAGGCTTATGAGTAATGAATAAGTTCGGAAGAAAATTTTTAGCCTTTACGATGGTTGCAGCCATGGTGATTCCATCATTTGGTACTGCGATGACAGTAAAGGCTGCAGAAGGAGAAACCAAGACTATCCAGATTCTGCAGACAAGCGATTTGCATGGAAAATTTGTACCATTCAAGTATGCAACCTATACAGAGGATAATTCTGGAAGTTTGGCGCAGCTTGCAACTATTATCAAGGAAAGAAGAAATGATAACACGGTACTTGTGGATGGTGGGGATTCTGTGCAGGATAACTCAGCACAGTTGTTTTTAGAGGACAAAACACATCCGATTTTAAAAGGATTAAACCTTTTGAACTATGATTACTGGACCTTTGGTAATCATGAGTTTAATTTTGGGATGTCTACCCTGGCGAAGATTAAGAAGCAGTTCAAGGGTACGGTTTTAGGTGGAAACGTATACGACAAGGACGGTAAAACAAGATTTGGTAAATTATATGATATCGTTGAAAAAGATGGTGTAAAAATTGCAATCATCGGTGTGGTTACACCGAATATCACCCGTTGGGATGCTACTAATCTGAAAGGATATAAGGTGACAAGCCCGATTGACGAAGTAAAAGCAGCGATTGCTGAAGTAAAAGGTAAAGTAGATTTAATTGTTGTATCTGCCCATATGGATGAGAAAAACGAATATGAAGTAGCAGGCTCCGGTGTGGAAGATTTAGTTAAGGCTTGTCCGGAAATCGATGTTTGTCTTGCCGCGCACGGACATCAGGTTCTTAATAAGACAATTGGTAATACCCTTGTAACAGAGAACCAGAATATGGGACAGACCTTAACCGATATTGATATCACACTTAAGAAAAATGCGGAAGGAAAATACGAAGTAGTCAGCAAAGAAGCGGAAACCGTGTCTGCGAAAGGCGTGGAAGCTGATAAAGAAATGTGCGATGCATTGGCGTCTTATGACAAGAGAGCAAAAGAAGATGCACTTTCTGAAATTGGTCAGTTATGTGGTGGCGATTTAGCTCCGGTAAACGAAATTCCGGGAATTACCCAGGCACAGCTTCAGGAAACAGCAATGATTAACCTGATTAATAAGGTTCAGATGCATTATACCGGTGCAGAAATCGGCGCAGCTGCGTTATTTGATGTAAACTCCAATATCAAAGAAGGAAAGATTTTAAAGAAAGATGCTTCTTTGATTTACAAATATGACAATACCCTGTACAAACTTAAGATTACAGGAAAACAGTTGAAGCAGTACATGGAATGGTCTGCATCCTATTACAACACAGTAAAAGAGAATGATCTTACGGTATCTTATGATGAAAATATCAGAGCATATTTGTATGATATGTTTAGCGGTGTAAATTATGAAATCAACCTTTCCAAAGAAGTAGGAAACAGAATTGAGAATCTTACATTAGCGAACGGTAAGCCGGTAAAAGATAATGCATCTTATATTTTGGCGGTAAATAACTACCGCGCAAATTCGCAGCTTCTTTCCTATGGTGATGTATATAAGAAAGAAAATGGCGATACCTTACCGAAACTTCTTGAGTTAGATGTAACTCCGGACGGATCTACAACTGCTGTTCGTGATTTGATTGTAAAATACATCAACGACGAATTACATGGCAAGGTGTATCCGGAATATAATAATAACTGGAAGATTACCGGAATCAATTGGGATGAAGCAGAGCATGATAAAGTAGTCGCACTTGCGGCAGCAGGACTTATTAAAGTGCCTACATCTCAGGATGGAAGAACACCAAATGTAAAATCCGTCACCAAGGAAGATCTTGCGGCATTTGCAAATGTTAAAACAAGCCGTATTAAATTTAACGGCAATGGTGGCATGACAAACGGACAGAGTATTTGCTATGTAGATGGTAAGAAGTTTGGCGAAAAAGCGACTACCTTCCGTGCAGGATATAAATTCAATGGTTGGTATACAGAGGCAAAAGGCGGAAAACTTTTATCCGATGAAGAACTGGAAGCACTCACAGACAGTCAGACCGTATATGCACATTGGACCAAAGTTAACGTAAAAAATGTGAAGGTTTCTTTAGTGAAAGCAACAAAGAAATCCCTTTCCGTAAAAATCTCAAATGCAAAGAGCGCAGAGAAATTTGTAGTTTCTTATTCCTTGGATAAGAACTTCAAGAAAGGCGTTAAGAAGGTAACCGTTAAGACTGCAAATGCAACCTTAAAGAATTTGAAGGCAGGAAAGACTTATTACGTAAAAGTAAAAGCCATCGCAAAAGATTCTCTGGGAAAAGCAGTAAGTAAGACATCCAAAGTCGTAAAAATGAAAACAAAATAAAATTTCTATAACGGGGCCTCGCACTAAATAATTAGTGCGAGACCCTTTTTCTGCAGTAACCGGAAATGTGATTCACCTTTTACCAAAGCCGGAAGTTTTTGGAACTGTTGGGTGCAAATTTCAACCGTCAATTTACCTTTTACGAGTATGTACGGCTCTTCAAGGGCCTTGGATATGAAGAGGCAGATTACTACGTGGTGGACGGACGGATGCCCTGCGCAATTGCAGTGATTACAAAGAAATAAAATGACGTATAAACGGGAATATTCGAGGTGAAAATTTGGTAAAAATGGGTATTGTCCTCTTGTATTTGTGGTGCTATAGTTAGTGCGGATTGCCTTTTGGCGGAATACAGAATATGAGAGAGGATAGAAATGAGCCTGAAGAGAATACCATCCATCCGGTTAATTCCGTTAAGCTTTTTAGCTGCCATATTTGTGGGGGCGGCTTTGTTGATGTTGCCGGTTTCAACAGCGAGCGGAAAAGGAACGGATTTTATAACAGCATTGTTTACATCGACAACGTCGGTTTGTGTGACCGGTCTTACGGTAGTGGATACCTATAGTTATTGGAGCACTTTCGGACATGTGATTATTATGGGATTGATACAGATAGGCGGTCTTGGTATTATTACCGTAATCACCATGGTTATGCTTTTGACGCAAAAGAGATTTTCACTTGGAGAGCGGAAAATGCTGCAGGACTCTTTAAACCTGAGTACCGATGTGGGCGTAATCAAAATGTTGATTAGAATTGTGAGAGGCACACTGATTATTGAGCTTACCGGAGCCTGTTTTTATGCATTTGCTTTTATACCGGATTATGGAATTGGAAAGGGAATCTGGTTTGCTGCATTTCATGCGGTGTCGGCCTTTTGTAATGCAGGAATTGACATCATTGGAAATGGCAGTCTGGAAGGATATGCTTCGAACGGGCTGGTATTGTTGACAACCATGGTGTTGATTATTTTAGGTGGACTTGGTTATGTTGTATGGTTTGATGTAGCGGAAAATATTTGGAAGGGAATCAGAAGAAAGTGGAGACCTGCCCAGATTATGAAGCGCTTTACGGAGCATACGAAGCTGGTTTTGACGTTTACGGCGTTATTGATAGTATTTGGGTGGATTATCTTTTTTTTAGCGGAATACAAAAATCCCGGAACTCTGAAAGGCATGAGTTTGGGAGATAAATTATTAAATAGCTTATTTGAGTCGGTGACCCTAAGAACGGCAGGATTTGCAACGGTGTCGCAAAAAGCTATGACGGATGTATCCTGCGTGATTGCCTATATTCTTATGTTTATTGGTGGATCCCCCATTGGAACGGCCGGTGGTGTTAAAACAGTCACTTTTTTCCTGGCGTATATTGGAATTGTGTCTTATATTCGGTCGGAAAAGCCGGTGATTTTTAACCGGAAGGTTCCGGATGAAGCCATGCGAAAAGCAACAGCGGTGGTATATCTGGCAGGGTTCACCATTATTATATTAACATTGATGCTGATGACTACAGAGCATGTAGGATTACAGGATGCGTTGTTTGAAGTAATCAGTGCTTCCGCAACGGTCGGCTTGACCAGAGGCCTTACTCCGGAGCTTCATACCTTAGGAAAAATTATTATTATTGTGGCTATGTATTTGGGAAGGATAGCCCCGATTTCTCTGGCAATCTTTTTTGCAGGAAGAAAGAAACCGGATGACGGGTGCCGTTATCTGGAAGGAAAGTTTTACGTAGGATAGGAGATAGAAATGACAAAATCAATTGCTGTACTTGGATTAGGAAAATATGGAATGAGTCTGGCTCAGAATATGTATGATATGGGAGCAGATGTGCTAATTGTGGACCGGAATGAGGATTTGCTAGAAGATTGCGCAGATTTTTCAACTGCGGCAGTTTGTGCGGATTTGGAAAATGAAGATGAAGTAGCTGCATTGGGACTTAAAAATATGGACATTGTTGTGGTTGCTATGGGAGGAAATCTGGCGGCCAGTATTTTATGCGTGGCAGTTGCCAAAGAGCAGGGGGTTCCCAAGATTGTTGCAAAAAGTGCCTCCAACCGCATGTCTTCCATTTTAAAAAAAATCGGTGCAGACAAGGTAATCATTCCGGAAGAGTATAGTGGACAACAATCCGCCAGAATTCTGGCATCCAATGTTTTTCTGGATTACTTTCAGGTAGATAACACGTTATGCATGGTAGAAATGAAACCGTTGTCTAAATGGGTGGGAAAAAACCTGTGTGAATTGAATATCCGAAAACACTATAAGGTTTATGTTGTTGCGGTAAAAGAGGGGGAACACTGGGAAATTATCGATCCGAATCGTGTTATGAAAGAAGAGGATGAATTACTGATTGTTTCAGATAAGGATGCGTTGCATCGGATTAACAGAGTATAAACAGATAGGGAGAGTAGCGCTTGCCACTTTTTTCCAATTCTTTTAAAATCGGTGGCTCATTCTACTGTTCATAATAAAATAATCATGCTATGATAGAATATGAAAGATGTTAATTATATATAAGGAGTATTTATAGCATATGAGTATTGTTGTATTAGGTGCAGTATTTATTGATATTAAAGGGCATTCCATTTCCAGCTATATTCCGGCAGGTAGAAATGTAGGTACGGTTGAAGAGGTTCATGGTGGCGTCAGCAGAAATGTTGTTGAGGACATCGCAAATGTTGAACTTAGACCCAAATTCGTCAGTCTTGTAGATGAGAGTGCTATCGGCGCAGGCGTATTAGACAAGCTTACCAAACATAAAGTGGATACAAGATTTGTAAGAAAAACGGCTGATGGCATGGGAAAGTGGCTTGCTGTTTTTGATAATCATGGAGATGTTGTGGCATCTATTTCTAAGAGACCTGATCTTTCTGCTATCAATGATATTCTTGATGAAGAGGGCGATGAGATTTTTCACGATGCAGACAGTATTGCCCTTGAGATGGATATGGAAAAAGAGACTATCAAACGTGTATTTAAATATGCGGAAAAGTATAACCTTAAGGTTTACGCTGCAGTTTCTAATATGAGTATTGCCGTTGAACGTAGAGATTTTCTTAAGAATGTTGAATGTTTTGTATGTAATCAGCAGGAAGCAGGCATTCTTTTCATGGACGATTATTCTGAGAAAACACCTGAAAACATGCAGGAAATTTTATCTAAGAAGCTTAAGGGCGCACAGATTAAAAAGATGATTGTTACTATGGGCGGTGTAGGAGCTGTGTATGCGGATATCGATGGCAATACAGGTTTTGTTCCGGCCAGAAAGGTAGATGTAAAGGATACTACCGGTGCAGGAGATTCATTTTTTGCAGGAGTTACAATTGGTCTTACCTATGGAAAGTCACTTGAGGAGTCCTGTGAAATTGGTTCAAAATTAGCAGCATCGGTTATTGTTACCTCAGATAATGTTTGCCCTAGATTTTTGCCTAGTGAATTTGGTATTGATGTAGCTGAGAATGAATAGATGGAAAACAGAATCCAAAAGCCGGATAACCCTACACTTTCTGAAAGAAGCATGGGATGATGTTGGTAACACCTACAATAACTGCTGGATTATCTTGTGCATATTTGGAAACGGTTTTCTCGGCTTGTGTTAATACGCCGGGAATTCCCTGGGCAATGGCAACGAGGCTTTCCACAAGGGCCGGGATGATCATTACCATTAACAAGTATATAACCAAGAAACTAATCAGCAGTACACTGATTACAGAAAGCCCTTTTGCCAGCCCTTGTCTTTTGGTGGGAAGAAGTTTTTCTAATTTTCCTTCTATCCAATTGCAGGGCGTTTTTAGCAGGTAGGCAATCACGCCACCGTATACAAAGGGTTTTAAAATAGAGATAATCTTAGAAAATCCACTGTTGAGACCATCGTATCGTAATATTAAGAAGAAGAATACAATCGACAGGGATAATCCGATAAATAGCGGCATCTACACGCAGCAAGATGTGTAAGCTGACAAAAGAATTTGTTAATTTCGCAGGTTTAGAGTGTTCGAATGACAAGTGGTTGGGAAAGGAGAAAAAGTACGTCTTTTCTTCTAAAGCGACACGTAGGGCCATTGCTACATATGCCGTATATGATGGAACACATCATGATATGAGTTATTATTCCAAGAAAATGTTCGGAAAGCTGTATTTGAAGAAGAAAAGTGGCGCTTATTATGGATATGTGGCAACAAAAATGGTTCTTGCAAGAACCAATGAAGAATTTCGTTAAACATATGGGAAGCGTTGGGATAAAGGCATCTTGGTATTAAGGCATACTGAGGTGACCCCAAAAAGTTAGACTTTTTAAGCGTAGCAGTTTTTGGCTGCTACGCTGTTTTTAGTTTGCGCGCCATGGGCGCGCTCTAACGGGTGAAAGTCCCGAACACGCCCAGATAGTGGGAAGTGTATAGCCGAACAGCAAGACCTGCTAAGAGTTGTCAAGTGATAAATATGAAATTTAGTATATTTGATTTTAGAGCATAAGAAATAGACTGCCTGAAAATAGCCAGTCAAAGAGAATCTATTTTTTTTGTATTTGTTTTTAAATAGAGTTTAAGTAAGCATTTATTCTTGCATAATAGATTCTTAAAAATTTATTACAGCCTGCAATCATATAGACATAGTAATGCTTTCCTTCAGCTCGTTTTTTATCCAAAAACTGATAGACTGGATCATCGATTTGTTGATGTCGAAGGATACAATCCATAACTGTAAAAAGTGTCTTACGTAAAGCCGAAGAGCCTCGCTTTGATATACCACGACTCTTTATATCAATGGTTCCTGATTGATATGGAGAAGAATCGATACCGGCATATGCTATTAATGCCTTACGGCTATGAAATCTTCTGATATCACCAATCTCAGCAATAAGTTGTGGTCCTAATGTTATTCCTACTCCAGGAAGAGACATGACTGCAGGATATTCAGGTAATTGAGACGCAATACGGTTCATCTCTTGACGGATTTTTTCTAAAGCATCAATCAAAGAAATAAGTTCTTTGGCAGTTTCTGTAATTATGAGTTTTGTATTAGCGTTTGCCGGCATGCTTGCAACTGTTTGATTGGCTAATTGATAAATATCATTAACTTTGTTTGACTGATAGTGATAACCATTTTTAGAGCACCACTTCTGGTACGAACGTTCAAGTGACTTAATTGTTTTTGTGGTTATACAGTCTTTGTGCCAATAATCTTTGATAAAGTCAATCCATTTATGGTGACCATCTTTGCGAGGTGTTTTGCCAAACAATCCATCAATACCAGGAAATGTTTGATCTGATAAAGCTATGAGATTATTTATCATAGCTACTTTAAGTTTGGTGTACTGCGTGAACTGACGGTTGTAGATTTTAAGAGCCTGACGTAATTCTTCTTCTGGTATATATTCAGGTAAATCAAGCCACCGATTCAATCCGTAGTTTGCGATTTTTATAGCATCCTTTTTGTCAGTCTTAACTCTACGAATACTGGAGTTGTCGTAATCATGGATAAGTATGGCGTTAACAACTGAAATGTAAAGGCCAGAGTTATACAGATAGTTAGCAAGTGGTTCATAGTAACGACCTGTATATTCCATAACAATTCTAGACTCGCCTTTAAGAGATTTGATTTGCAAAACAAGCTTTTCAAAATCTTCTTCTGTGTGATTGATTTCAAAAGGTGAAGCAATGATTTCGCCGAAAGGACGCATGATGGCAACAGTACTTTTTCCTTTAGAAACATCAATTCCTACTGAATTCATAATACATTCTCCTTTATGTGTTTTAATTGTAAATGGTAACCATTCAGAACTCATTACGATTCAATCTACTTAGTGACACGAGCGTGAAGCCCAACCTGCTAAAAACGAACGCTGCAACGAGAGGATGGATATCAGTCTTGCGTAACGGGCGTTATAGCCCAAGGGTGTCCCCGATAAACCATTTACCCTCTCATTTTAGCTTAATAATGAGGTTGGAAAACTGAATGATAATATTTTTATATATCCAACAATTACATTGTAGTAGGGTGTTCATCGTGAGGTGGAATCTGAAGGAAGCTGTAAGCAAATCTCTGGTCCGACGGACAGAAATCACATATAAGGCTAGGCTACGAGAGATAAGTTGGCTAAAAGCAACGAAGTCTAATAACTATCACTTTTGTAGTAGCAGAGTAAATGTGGCGGATATATGGAGAGAAAGAGCGTGCACCTTAAGCGTGGAGGTCTCACAGAGGTTTCATTAGCCTAGTAACAACGAACTGTGAGAAGTCAGCCGAACCCATAGTAGTGAAGAAGTTTCTGTAATGGAAATGGAGCGAAGGGGTGAACAATCAATAAGTTTGAGTATGTCTCGTGTTGCAGAAATGACAACATCTGCCGTAACCAATCGGGTGAAGGGTGGTCAAATCAAGCGAGGCGGAAAGGAAAGAACGCATGGACACAAGTAGTCTAATGGAGCAGATATTATCTAGCGATAATCTCAACAGAGCATATCTGCAAGTCGT